>NZ_CP017706.1:0-1200000 GCF_002706375.1 Lactobacillus amylovorus DSM 20531 | reverse complement strand
GACTATAGGAGCTTTTGCCGCTATAGTATTTAACCTAACCTTTGCTCCATCCATGAGTAGTTTAACCCCGTGGGTCGGTGCTTTAGTCGGTGGTATTGCTGGCTTGATCTTTTCAATTCTTCATGCTGTAGCAACTATTAACTTTCACGCCGACCACATCATTTCAGGAACAGTGCTAAACATCATGGCACCACCTATTGGCGTATTCTTAATTAAAGCTCTTTATGATAAAGGTCAAACCAAAAATATTACTGCCAACTTCGGTTACTTCAGCTTTCCTGGTTTAAGCAGTATTCCTGTAATCGGGCCTATCTTCTTCAAGAACACTTCAGCTCCTGCCTGGATCGCCATTATTCTTGCAATTTTTATGTGGTGGCTTTTATATAAGACGCGTTTTGGTTTACGCCTTCGCTCTTGTGGTGAAAATCCTCAAGCAGCCGACACTATGGGGATCAATGTTTACAAGATGCGCTATATCGGCGTTTTAACTTCTGGCTTCATGGGCGGACTTGGTGGTGCGATCTTTGCGGAAGCTATTGCAGGTAACTTCTCTATTTCAACCATTGTTGGTCAAGGCTTCATGGCCTTAGCTGCTGTAATCTTTGGTAAATGGAATCCAATTGGCGCAATGCTTTCCTCATTATTCTTCGGTTTCGCACAAAGTTTAAGTATTATTGGAAATCAACTACCAGTTATCTCAAATATTCCAGCTGTCTACATGCAGATTGCACCTTATGTACTTACTATTATTGTCTTAGTCCTCTTCTTAGGAAAATCCGTTGCACCTGCAGCTGACGGGGTTAACTACATCAAATCTAAATAAAAGAAAATATCTGTTTCACATGAAACAGATATTTTTTACACATATGCACAAAGTTATCCACAAGATATAGTGAATAGTATCTTTTTCAAATACTATATCTTGTAATTAGATCACTGCTAGCGGAGTTTTTTCAGTAGGAACAGGAAAATCACTATTAATCAAACGAAGCTCATCCTCAGTTAATTTGATATTCTGGGCTTCAATGTTTTCCTTCATATGCTTGATCTTGGCAGCCTTAGGAATAGCTAAAACATTGCCATTGCGCATTGTCCAAGCAAGCATAATCTGATGTGGCGTAACGCCATGATCACGCGCAACAATTTTCAAATTACGCGTAATGCGAATCGTATCGCCAGCACCCGAATTAAACGGTGAATAGCCGATAAAACTTACACCATGCTTTTTTTGCCAATCTTGTAAGTCATACTCGGTTCCTCGCTCATTTAAATTGTACAGGTCTTCATTGGCAAAACATTTATCTCCACCAGGTACCGTGAAAAGTTCCTTCATATCGCTAGTATCGAAGTTTGAAACGCCCCAATGACGAATCAAACCTTCTTTTTGCAAAGCTTCAAGGCCACGAATTGTATCAGATAAGCGATGATTGCCACGCCAGTGAAGTAAATAGAGATCCAAATAATCTGTGCCTAGTCTTTCCAAACTAGCTTCCAAACTATGGCATTCTAATTCTGGCGTTGCATGATAGGGATAGAATTTTGAAATCAAAAATAATTTGCTTCTATCATAGCCTTTAATGGCTTCACCTACCAACTTCTCGCTTTTACCTTCACCGTACATCTCGGCTGTATCAATAATGTTTATCCCATGATCCAGTCCATAACGGATTGCGGCTATTTCTTCATCTTTTTTTCTGGGTTCTTCACCAATCTTCCATGTACCTATACCTAATCCCGTTAATTTTTCAAAATCCATCCTTATTCACTTCCTTTACTCAAATTCTAACATAGTTAAGAATATTTCTTTTTATTTAATTGACAAACTGGTCTATTCCATTTTATAATGGACTAGACCAGTAAATGAGGAGGATTTATTATGAAAGTTATTGTTACAGAAAACAAAATTCAAGGCGGAGCAAAAGCATTCGAAATTTTTGAAAAAGGTATTAAGAACGGTGCTAAGGTCTTAGGCTTAGCAACTGGTTCTACCCCTGAAACTCTTTACCAAAACTGGGTAAAGAGCGACCTTAACTGTGAAAATCTTACTAGTATCAACCTTGATGAATATGTTGGCTTAACACCAGACAATCCTCAAAGTTACCATTATTTCATGCAAAAACACTTATTTGATAAGAAGCCATTTAAGAAATCTTACATTCCTAATGGTATGGCAAAAGATATTCCTGCAGTTTGCAAAGAATACGATCAAATCATTAAAGAAAATCCTATCGACATTCAATTATTAGGTATCGGCCGTAATGGTCACATTGCCTTCAATGAACCAGGTACTCCATTTGACATCGGTACTCACGAAGTTAAATTAACTGAAAACACAATTAAGGCCAACTCTCGTTTCTTCGACAATGAAGATGAAGTACCAAAGAGCGCTATCTGCATGGGTACTGCTAACATTATGCAATCCAAGAAGATCATTTTGATGGCTTTTGGTGAAAAGAAAGCTAAAGCTATCAAAGAAATGATCGAAGGACCTATTACTGAAGAAGTTCCTGCATCAATTTTACAAAAGCACCCAGATGTAACTGTTATCGTTGACGAAGCAGCTGCTCAAGAATTGGATGACAAATACAAGAACTAAAAACAATACCAATAGAAAAACGGGTAGGCAAACTTGCCTAGCCGTTTTTTTCAATCCTATCCGTTTTTTATCCCTAACATATTGACAATTCTGATTTTTACCTAATTAAAAAAATCCTTGCACCACTACCAGATATTGACTAAACTATTAAAGCAACCCAATATATAGTAGAAAGAATGTGATTCAAGTTATTGTTTTAAGTGGGCCAATTGGAGCCGGTAAATCCAGTTTAACCAGTATTTTAGCTGAACATTTAGGTACGCAAGCCTTTTACGAAGGCGTCGACAGCAACCGAGTACTTCCTTTGTACTACAAGGACATGAAGCGTTACACCTTTTTGCTCAATACATACTTACTTAACCACCGTTTAGCACAAATTAACCAAGCTATTAAGGAGAAAAACAGTGTTTCTGACCGTTCTATCTATGAAGATGCATTGTTCTTTAAGATGAACGCTGACAGCAAGGTCGCTGATCCTACAGAATTCAAGATCTATGACGATTTGCTTGAAAACATGATGGAAGATACCCCTGGCAATCCAAGTAAGAAGCCAGATTTGCTTATCTACATCCATGTTTCCCTTGATACTATGCTTGCTAGAATTAAGAAACGCGGCAGATCCTTTGAACAAATCAGCACTGATCCAGGTTTAAAGGATTACTATGCTCGCCTTTTGAAATACTACGAACCATGGTATGAACACTACAATGCATCCCCTAAGATGAAAATCGATGGCAATAAGCTTGATTTCGTTACTAACATGGATGCTCAAAGAGAAGTATTGTCTGAAATTGATGATAAGTTGCACCAAATCGGCAACTTATAGTCTTAATAAAAAAGAAGGAACGTGATGACAGTTATTGTTTTAAGCGGGCCAATTGGAGCCGGTAAATCCAGTTTAACAGGTATTTTATCCAAATAT
Organism: Lactobacillus amylovorus DSM 20531; assembly: GCF_002706375.1. Taxonomy (NCBI): domain Bacteria; kingdom Bacillati; phylum Bacillota; class Bacilli; order Lactobacillales; family Lactobacillaceae; genus Lactobacillus; species Lactobacillus amylovorus. The sequence continues at coordinate 1,196,482 of NZ_CP017706.1, read as the reverse complement.
TTAGGAACTAAGCCATTCTACGAAAGTGTTGATGACAACCCAGTTTTGCCACTTTTCTACGCTGATCCTAAAAAGTACGCATTCTTATTGCAAGTATATTTCTTGAATACACGCTTTCACAGTATTAAAGACGCATTGACTCAAGATAATAACGTGTTGGACCGCTCTATCTATGAAGATGCGCTCTTCTTCCAAATGAACGCTGACATTGGTCGTGCCACTCCTGAGGAAGTCGACACTTACTATGAACTTTTACACAATATGATGGGTGAATTAGACAGAATGCCTAAGAAGAACCCTGACTTGCTTGTTCACATCAACGTTTCTTACGACACAATGATTAAACGTATTCAAAAACGTGGCCGTCCATACGAACAATTGAGCTACGATTCAACTCTTGAAGACTACTACAAGAGATTGCTTCGCTACTACAAGCCATGGTATGACAAGTACGATTACTCACCAAAGATGGAAATTGATGGTGACAAATATGACTTCATGTCTTCTGAAGAAGATCGTGAAATCGTACTTGATCAAATCGTTGATAAATTGAAAGAAGTTGGCAAATTGCCAATGGACTGGGATAAGTCAACTGATATTCAAATTGAAGCTTAATTTCCCAGGTAATAAATGAAAAGAGCTAGGATATAAAATCCTAGCTCTTTTTGTATGCATTCTATTTTGTTTATTTAATATTTTCTAGCGCCTTAGCAATACCATCATGATTATTATCTAAGGTAATATCTTCTGATTTAAATTGCTTCTTCAAATCTTCTGGAGCATTACCCATCAAGAATGGATGACCTACTGCTTTTAACATTGCCTCATCGTTGTAGTTGTCACCAAAGGCAATACAATCTTTTAAATCTACGCCATATTCTTGGGCTACGATCTCAAGTGCACTCTTTTTGCTTACACCCTTTAAGACAATTTCAAGTAATATAGGCGAAGATTTTACAAAATCAAGGTCAGTGTACTTCTTTGCCAATTCTTTTTGCATACGGTCAATTTCTTCGGATTTACCCATGATTAAACCTTTATGTACACCTTGAAGTTTTGCAATTTGATCGATACTTGTCTTGGTAGATTTCACACCGACGATGCTTTCTTCTTTTTTGACCCAATCGCTCTCTTTTTCTGAGCTATACCACACATAGCCGCTATAAATGTTCCAAGCTGCACCGCTATTTTGCTCTTCAACGTAACGACAGATCTCTGCAGCTTCTTTTGCGTTAAAAAAGCGCGTAATTAGCGCTCTACCTATCTCATCTAGCGCTAAGGCACCATTATAGGCAATCATCGGAAAGACCTTAAGAATCTGTCCTACAGCCGTCATAATCCCTTTAGGAAGACGAGCTGAAGTTGGAATAAAGATATTGCCATTGATAATCTGATGTCTAATTGCATCACGCGTTTTAGGCGTTACCTTTAATTCATTGTTAATTAGCGTGCCATCGATATCTGAAAAAATAAGTTTTGCGGACATTTTTTCACCCTTAATCTGTTTAATCTTTGTAATTAAGAATAATGCTAAAAAACTGAGAATGAAAGTAATTTACGGCCCTAAAGCTACTTTTATACAGCAATTTATGATGAATCAGTGTGATCTCTTAATAATAATTCGTGTTTACAAATCTAAATATCAATGCTACAGTATAAGAGTTGCTTTTATGAAGTAAAAACACGAACAATTCTTTGGAGAGAGATTTATGAATTTTATTAGGAAATATTTTCAATTAGATAAATACAACACCAGTATTAAAGTCGAATTTATTGCTGGTTTGACTACTTTCATTAGTATGTCATACATTTTGTTTGTTAACCCTAGCGTTTTAGGTGCTAGTGGTATGAACACAGGTGCTGTGTTTACTGCTACTGCTTTGGCCAGTGCGCTTGGTAGTGCCATCATGGGTATTGTTGCAAACTACCCAATTGGTGAAGCACCAGCCCTTGGTATTAATGCATTCTTTGCTTACACCGTTTGTGTGGGGATGCACGTTTCATGGCAAACTGCTTTAGCCAGTGTTTTCGTTGCATCAATTATCTTCATTTTGATCACTTTATTTAAATTGCGTGAAAAGATTATTGATTCAATTCCAGCTGACCTGAAGTTTGCTATTTCATCAGGTATTGGTTTATTCATCGCCTTCTTAGGTTTGCAAAACGGTAAGTTAATTGTCGCAAATAAATCAACTTTGGTTGGCTTAGGCTCACTTCACGATCCACTTGTTTGGATCACCATTTTTGGTTTGCTTGTAACCGTTATTTTGATGATCTTGAACGTTCCTGGTGCCATCTTCATCGGTATGGTTTTGGCAGCTATCTTCGGTATTTGTACTGGTCAAATTGCATTGCCACACAAGGTAATCTCAACTGCTCCAAGTTTGGCTCCAACTTTTGGTCAAGCTATCTTCCACGTTAAGGACATTAATACCGTTCAAATGTGGGTTGTGGTTTTAACCTTCTTGCTTGTTACCTTCTTCGATACTGCCGGTACTTTGATTGGTCTTGCTCAACAAGCCGGTTTCATGAAGAACAACAAGATGCCACGTGTTGGTAAGGCTTTGGCTGCCGACTCAAGTGCGATGGCCGTTGGTTCAATTTTGGGTACTTCACCAGTTGGTGCGTTCGTTGAATCAAGTGCCGGTATCGCCGTTGGTGGTAGAACTGGTTTGACTGCAGTTTTCGTTGCTATCTTCTTCTTGATCTCAATGATCTTCAGTCCACTTTTGGGTGTGTTCACTAGTCAAGTTACTGCACCAGCCTTGATTATCGTTGGTGTATTGATGGCCCAAAACACTGCTCACATCCACTGGAACAAGTTAGAAATTGCGGTTCCTGCATTCCTCATCATTTTGGGTATGCCACTTACTTACTCAATTTCTGATGGTTTGTCATGGGGTATGATCACTTACCCAATCTGCATGCTTGCAGCTAAGCGTGGTAAGGAAATCAGCCCGATGATGTGGGTACTATTCTTCGTATTCATCATCTTCCTGTGGGTACTGAACTTTTAGATGAAAAACAATAAATAAAGAAAGGACTAAGTTTGAATTTGAGCTTAGTCCTTTTTGTTTACACTTTTTCCTATTTATATCGATTATAATCGATGAAAACACTAAAATTATTAATCTTATCTAGTATAATCGATAAGATTGCAAAAAAGGAGCCTTTTATCGAATATACTCGATAACAGCTTCTTAAAAATGTGTATTTCCCTGGAAATACTAGCGTACAGTTTCCAAACAATATGATTTTTTATGACAGTTTGGGCAACGTAATCTTCTAGTATGCGGCGTATGTGCCGCAAACATAAAGCTTTTAAGTTCTGGAACAAATTTGTAATCGCAATTAGGACAAATATATGCCACTTTTTGATAATAATTTTTAAGTAACACAACAGACATTGCAACCAAGATTGCTACTAAAACAGCTACCGAAATATACGCCGTAGTGTTCATCTTATTGATGATACAGTACGCGATAAATGTCATACCAATCAGCTCAACAGCAATTTCCACTGCTGACAGCTTCCACATTGAACGTGTTAATTCTTTATACCTAGTTTCATTATTCATAATCTTCGTAATGTCAGTAACTTCAGCAATACCTTTAGGTTTATTTAATACCTTCTGCAATTGCACTATTTTCTTATTTTGCTTTTCTAGTTTTTGTACTTCCTGGCTATTTCTTTCCATTTGATCTTTAAGTAAAAGACCAATCGTTTTTTCACTATTTGGATCCTCCAGTATCTTTTGAATATCCTTTAGTGAAAAGCCTAGTTCTTTTAAAAAGATAATCAGTTTTAATTGTTTTATCTGCTCATTTGAATATAAACGATAGCCACTTTCACTCACTCTGCTTGGTTTAACCAGGCCTTTTTGATCATAATAGCGAATTGTCCTGGTGGTTATATTCAACTGTTTGGCTAGATCTCCGATTGTGTATTCTTCTGACATTACTTTCTCACCTCACAACTTAAATATACGGGTTTACGCTGCGTTAAAGTCAAGAATAAGCTAAATATTCCCGAAAAAACTTCAAAAAGCAAATATTTCACTATTTTTCTATTGAAATTATTAACATTATATGTATAATCTTAATTGAATGTTCACTTTATACAAATTTTGGAGGACTAAATGAACGCAATCAGTAATTTCTTTCATTTAAAGGAGAACAATACCTCCTTTAAGACCGAGCTTTTAGCCGGCCTAACTACTTTTGTAAGTATGTCTTACATTCTGTTCGTCAACCCCAATGTTTTGGGCGCTAGTGGTATGGATAAAGGTGCTTTGTTCACCGTTACCGCATTATCTGCTGCATTTACCTGTATCGTGATGGGACTTGTTGCCAACTATCCAATCGCTTCAGCTCCAACGTTAGGTTTGAACGCATTCTTCACTTACACAGTTTGTCTTGGCATGCACGTTAAATGGCAAACAGCTTTAGCTGCCGTTTTTGTTGCATCAATTCTTTTCATTTTACTAACTGTCTTTAAAGTTCGTGAGATGATCATTGATGCGATACCTGCAGACATTAAATATGCTATTTCTGCCGGTATCGGTTTATTCATCGCCTTCATCGGTCTTCAAGGTGGTAAGTTAATTCAAAACAGTGACTCAACTTTGGTTACTATCGGTAGCCTTAACAATCCAACTGTTTGGATCACTATTTTCGGTTTATTCATTACTATCTTCTTGATGATTGCCCGTGTACCGGGTGCCATCTTCATCGGTATGATTATATCTGCTGTCTTCGGTGTCGTTATTGGTCAAATTCCAATGCCTAAGAGTATTATCTCATCTGTTCCAAGCATCGCTCCAACGTTTGGTCAAGCAATCTTCCATATCGGTGACATCAACACCGTTCAAATGTGGGTAGTTGTCTTCACCTTCTTGCTTGTTACCTTCTTCGATACCACTGGTACCTTGATCGGTTTGGTTCAACAAGCTGGTTTGATGAAAGACAACAAGATGCCACGTGCCGGTGAAGCTTTAGCTGCCGACTCATCTGGTATGCTTGTTGGTTCAGTTCTTGGTACTTCACCAGTTGGTGCATTTGTGGAATCAAGTTCTGGTATTGCCGTTGGTGGTAGAACCGGTTTAACCGCAGTTTGGGTAGGTATCTTCTTCCTCATTTCTACAATCTTTAGTCCAATCTTAAGTGTCTTTACCACTCAAGTAACTGCTCCTGCCTTAATCATTGTTGGTGTACTGATGGCCGAAAACTTGGCTAACGTACATTGGACCAACCTCGAAATCGCCATTCCATGTTTCCTTATTGCCATCGGAATGCCTCTTACATACTCTATCTCAGACGGTTTAGGTTGGGGAATTATCGTTTATCCAATCTCAATGATCGCAGCAAAGCGTTTCAAAGAGATTACGCCAATGATGTGGATTCTATTTGTAGTATTCGTTATCTATTACATCGTTTTAAATGTCTAGCTAATTTCACTAGTAAAATACCTCTTTCAAAAACAAGTAGTTAACAGCTACTTGTTTTTTATTTCTCAGGAAATAACTATAATACATATCCTCCCAACCCTAATTTGCTTATCTACTAGATTTCTGCTAGAATACTTAACAATCAATATATCTATATATCGTCGAGATAAGTTCGACAGTGTCTACCCTGAACCATAAATTCAGGACTATAGGTATTAGACGTCACAAATCGTTTAAAGGACATCTTTTACCCATAGTTGGTGGGTAACTGTGTCCTTTTTTCATTTGTTTTGGAGGAAAAATGCAGACATTAGATAAAGTCTTTCATTTACAGGATGCTCATACCACTGTTAAACGCGAGTTAATCGCTGCATTAACTACGTTTGTTAGTCTCTCCTACATCCTATTTGTTAACCCTAACATTTTGCACGCAGCTGGTATTCCAAAAGGTGCAGCATTTACGGTTACCGCAGTAGCAACTGCCATTGGTTGTTTCTTGATGGGATTCATCGCAAACTATCCTATTGCGCTTGCTCCAACCTTGGGTAGTGGTGCCTTTTTCGCATACAACGTATGTGTTGGAATGCATATTTCCTGGGAAACAGCCTTAGCTGCTGTGCTTGTTGCATCAATCTTATTCATTTTAATCACTATTTTCAAATTGCGTGAAATGGTGGTTAATGCAATTCCACAAGATATGAAGTATGCAATTTCGGCTGGTATTGGTTTATTCATTGCCTTTATTGGGTTAAAAAATGGTCAATTAATCGTTAACAGCGATTCAACTTTAGTTACCTTGGGCAAGTTTAGTAATCCTGCCGTTTGGATTACTTTGTTCGGTTTAATTTTAACTGTTATCTTGATGTGTTTGAACGTACCTGGTTCAATTTTCATCGGGATGATCGTTACTGCTATCTTCGGTATGATCATTGGTCAAATTCCATTGCCTCACGGCATCGTTTCAGGTGCGCCAAGCATTGCACCAACCTTGGGTCAAGCCGTTTTCCACTTAAAGGATATTAATACCGCACAACTTTGGATGGTTGTTTTGACCTTCTTACTTGTTACTTTCTTTGATACTGCTGGTACTTTGATCGGTATGACTGAACAAGCCGGCATGGTTGATAAAGATGGTAAGATTCCACGGATCGGTCGTGCCTTTTTAGCTGATTCAACTGCTATGGTTGAAGGTGCTGTCTTGGGTACTGCCCCACTTGGTACTTCAGTAGAATCAAGTGCGGGTATCGCAATGGGCGGTAGAACTGGTTTAACTGCAATCTTTGTTGGTATCTTCTTCATCATCAGTATGATTTTCAGTCCACTTCTTTCCGTTATTCCTACTACTGTAACGGCTCCAGCTTTGATTATTGTTGGTGTGCTTATGGCAAGTAACTTAAGACAGATCGATTGGGACAAGTTTGAAATTGCCTTTCCAGCATTTTTAACTGTTGTAGGGATGCCATTAACTTACAGTATTTCAGATGGTTTGGCATTAGGACTTATTGCCTACCCTATCACTATGATCGCTTCAAAGCGTGCCAAGGAAGTTACTCCAATGATGTATATCTTATTCGTGGTATTCGTCATCTTTTTCCTGGTCACTAACTTATAAACCAAAAGAGATCCGTATGGGTCTCTTTTGGTTTGCCTTTTTTAAATTTTTTGTTGACAAATTATTTCCTAGGCTATATTATGATAACAACATTAAAAACAAATTAAGCAATGACAAGGAAAGTAAAAAATAAAACTTTCTACAGAGAGTTTCTAGTTTGGTGAGAAGAAATGTCTGTTTTTATTTTTGAAAATGGCCTTCGAGCATGAACCTGCGATATTTAGCAGATTCAGGGTCCGCCCTCTATTGCGGTAATATATCGCCCTTTGGGCCGTACATGAACCGAGGTGGAACTTCCATAAAGAATAGGTGGTACCGCGTGATAAACGCCCTATTAGATCGACATGATCTAGTAAGGCGCTTTTTCTTTTTCATTGCTTAATTTTCGTCTATCGTAAAGGAGTTTAGCAATGAAAATATCAAAGAAGATTTTAGCAACAGGTACAATTATCGTTTCAGCATTAGCTCTTGCAGCTTGTGGTAATCAATCAGCTTCACAAAAGAAAAAGCAAGTTTTAAATTGGTCAGAAACCACCCAGTTATCAACTCAGGATCCATCTTTAGCTACTGACACTACTAGTTTTCAAGCCCTATTAAACACTGGTGATGGCCTTTACCGTTTAGATAAAAACAACAAGCCTAAACTATCTTTAGCCAAATCTGTTAAGACCTCTAAAGGCGGCAGAGTTTATGATTTCGTTTTACGTAAAAATGCTAAGTGGTCAAACGGCGATCCTCTTACTGCTAAAGATTTCGTTTATTCCTACCAAAGAACTGTCAACCCAGCTACCAAATCGCAAATGGCTTTCTACCTCTACCAAATTAAGAATGCTCAAGCAATCAACAGCGGAAAGAAGAAGCCATCTACTATTGGTGTAACCGCACCTTCAAAATACCATTTACATATCGAACTTACTCGTCCATTGAGTTACTTTAAGAATTTACTTGCTTGGCCACTATTCTTCCCACAAAACCAAAAAGTAGTTCAAAAGTACGGCAAACTTTACGGCACGCAAGCTAATTACACCGTTTCTTCTGGTCCCTTCATTTTAACTAAATGGACCGGCAATAATAAGACTTGGACTTTAGTCAAAAATAAGAATTACTGGGATGCAAAAGACGTTAAATTAAGTAAAGTTAACGAACAAGTTAGTGAATCAACTACCACTAGCTACAACCTCTTCCAAGCCGGAAAAGCTGACGAAACAGGCTTAACCGGTCAACAAGTAGCTTCCAACAAGAATAAGGCCGGCTACCACGCTAGACTTTCTTCAGCTATTCGCCGTCTTGAATTAAACCAAAACAAGGTTAAGGCATTTAAGAATCTGAAAATTAGGCAAGCATTCTCATATGCAATCAACCGTCAGCAATTGGCTAACAACATTTTAAAGGATGGTTCTATTCCAGCTAAAGGCTTCGTTCCATCAGGCATGGGTACAAATCCAAAAACTGGAGCTCAATTTGAAAATGACGCTTACGTAAAAAGTGGTGTCAGCTACGACTTGAAGAAAGCAAAGTCATTGCTTCAACAAGGCTATAAAGAAACTGGCATCAAATCTATTAAAGTTACTTTGCTAGCTAGTGATGATGACTCTTCAAAGCAAACTGCTGAGTTCTTACAAAGTCAATTAGATCGTTTACCTAACGTAAATATCTCAATTCAAAATATTCCATTTACTCAATTAATTTCTCGTCAAACTGCAGGAAACTATGAAATTACACTAAAGAATTGGCAAGCCGTTTTTGGTGACCCAATTAACTTCTTAGATGTTTTCCAAAAAGGATCAAGCTACCTTAACAACGGTTGGAACAACAATCAATTCAACAAATTGTTAGATCAATCTGAAAATGTCTACGGTAATAATCCTGTTAAACGTTGGAGCAGATTAGTAGCCGCTGAAAAGATCTTAATGAAAGATCAAGGTACCATTCCATTAGTTCAAGTAGCCCACCCTCAACTTCTTAAAACTGATGTTAAGAATGTATCCTTTAATCCAACCGGTGTACCATACGACTTTAAGAACGTTTATTTAGGCTAATAATCTTAAGAAAGACACACGTCTTTCTTTTTTTATAGTTTCAGTGTTTACAAATGTAGATTTTAATTGTATAGTTACATTTGTAAACTATAGGGGGGAAAGAAATGGTTAAACTTCAAGAAAAAGAAAGCACGATTTCCGACAGCGAGTGGGAAGCCATGCGTATCATTTGGACCCTTGAGCCTGTCAGCTCAACCAAGATCATTGAAAAACTGCAAGCCAAAAAAGATTGGTCCGAATCGACAATCAAAACTTTATTGCGACGTTTGGTTAAAAAGAACCTGCTGAGCACGAAAAAGGAAGGTAGACGCTTCGTTTATACTGCTAAGGTCAATCAGACGCAGGTAATGGCGGAAGCCGCACAGGAGCTGTTAAACCGCATGTGCGATATGCATAAAGGTGAAGTTCTCTTGCAGCTATTAACCGATTCTCCTATTTCAAAAAGTGATTTAGCAAAAATGCAGCAAGTAATTTCTGAAAAAGAAAAAAGTGCCCCTGACATGGTTCCTTGCAACTGTTTGCCAGATAAAGAGCACGTCTGCTAGGAGGAAAAGATATGGGTATTTCACAAATTATCACGTTGATCGTGGCCATCTTGCTGATCGGCTTCATTCTTTGGTGGTTCTTCGGTAAACACCAAGAAGCCGTCGGCACAGCCACAGTTGACCAAGGTACGCAAGAAGCAAACATCGTCGTTAAAGGTGGCTACTCTCCTTCAACCGTTGTGCTTAAGCAAGGCGTACCTGCCAAGGTAAACTTCGATATGAATGATTCAACAGCATGTTTGTCTCACGTTGTTTTTGAACAACTCGGTGTTGATAAAGATTTAACTAAGCAAAAAATTACTACTATTGATATTCCCACTGACAAGAAAGGCACTTATAACTTTGCTTGTGGTATGGATATGTTTCATGGAAAGGTTGTTGTTAAATAATGAGTATTTTTTCAAAGAATCAAACTAAAAAAGTTGTCGTAAACGCAGAAAATCATGGTTACAAGCCTGATATTGTTACTTTCAAGCAAGGCAAGCCTGCTCAATTGAAGTTTATTTCTTCAGACAATATGGGATGTATGAACGAAGTCGTTTCAAAGGACTTAAACTTTGACGAAAAATTAGACGATAAAAAAGAAGTTACTATTGATGTTCCAACCGACAAACCAGGTACTTACAACTACGCTTGCGGAATGGACATGTTCCATGGGAAGGTCGTCGTTAAGTAATGAAACTTTCAAACATTAAACGGTTTTGGATTTCATTTATCTTATCAATTCCAATGCTTATCCAAATGTTTGCCATGCCATTCCATTGGATGATGCCTGGCTACAATTGGATCGCATTTATAACGACAACGATTATCATGGCTATTTCAGCCGCTCCATACTGGAGTAGTGCCTGGGCCGCTTTCAAGCATCATAGCGCTAATATGAATACGCTGGTTGCTGTTGGTACTGCTGTTGCCTATTTCTACAGTATCTTCGCTATGTTCACCGGACATGAAGTTTACTTTGAAAGTGCCGCATTTGTAACGGTCTTCGTTCTTTTGGGCGACGCTATGGAAGAGCAGATGCACAATAACGCATCTAACACTTTAGCTAAGTTGATTGACTTGCAAGCTAAGGACGCCGAAGTTGAACGTAACGGTGAATTCGTTAAGGTGCCACTTGATCAAGTTAAGGTTGGCGACATTATCCGCGTTAAGCCTGGTGAAAAGATTCCAGTTGATGGTGTTATCGTCGACGGTTCAACTACTATTGATGAATCAATGGTTACCGGTGAAAGTATGCCAGTAACTAAGAAAAAAGGCGATGACGTTGTAGGTTCAACTATCAACACTAACGGTACATTTAATTTTAAAGCAACCAAAGTTGGTAGCGACACGATGCTTTCACAAATCGTTGATTTAGTTAAGAAGGCGCAAACTAGTCACGCCCCTATCCAAAACTTGACTGATAAAATCTCCAATATCTTCGTACCTGCTGTTTTAATTATTGCGATTATTACCTTCGTTATTTGGTACGTATTCTTGAACGCTCCATTAGTTACTGCATTGCTATTTGCAGTTTCTGTTGTAGTTATTGCTTGTCCTTGTGCCCTTGGACTTGCTACTCCTACTGCATTGATGGTTGGTACTGCACGTAGCGCTAAGATGGGCGTTTTAATCAAAAACGGTGAAGTTCTTGAAGAAGTTAGCGACCTTGATACTGTTGTCTTCGACAAGACCGGTACTATTACCGTTGGTAAGCCTCAAGTAACCGATGTTGTTGGTGATCAAAACAAGGTTTTGACTATTGCCGCAAGTTTGGAAGAAAACTCTGAACACCCACTTGCGACAGCTGTAGTTAAGAAAGCTAAGGAAGACAAAATTGCTTTAGCTCAAGTTAAAAACTTTGCTGCAATTGAAGGTAAAGGAGTTAGAGCCAGTTATGATGGTCAAACTGCTTTTGTAGGTAGCGACAGATTGCTTGAAGATATTTCCATTTCCCAGGAAATGAAAGATCAAGCCATTAAGTTGCAAAAAGAAGCTAAAACTGTTGTTTATGTTGGTTTAGGTCAAGAAATCATCGGTTTAATCGCTATTCAAGACGTTCCTAAGCCGAGTTCAAAGGCGGCTATTGCAGAGCTTAATAAGCGTGGTTTAAAGACTATCATGCTTACTGGTGATAATCCAAACGTCGCTAACGCTATTGGTAAGGAAGTTGGCATTGACCAAGTTATCGCTGGTATTTTACCAACTGAAAAAGCTGCTGAAATTAAGAAGTTACAAGATGAAGGCAGAAAGGTGGCTTTTGTAGGTGACGGTATCAACGACGCTCCTGCATTGTCTACTGCAGATGTAGGTATTGCAATGGGGGCTGGTACAGATGTTGCGATCGAATCTGCTGGTATCGTCCTTGTTCAAAACGATTTAATGGGCGTTGTAAGAGCTTGGAGCATCTCTAAGAAGACTTTCAATAGAATCAAATTAAACTTGTTCTGGGCCCTCATTTACAACACTATCGGCGTCCCTATTGCCGCCGGCCTCTTCATGGGATTAGGTTTGACCTTGAGCCCTGAACTTGCAGGTTTGGCGATGGCCTTCAGTTCCGTATCAGTTGTAACTAGTTCACTACTTTTGAATAAAACAAAAATTGCTGGTGAAACAGCCTAAAATATCAAAAAACGCATCCTGCGGGATGCGTTTTTATTTTTCTTTTAGTTAATAAACTACGTATAATTAAATTAGCTATCTAAAGGAGTTTTTTAATATGTTAACCTTTTTCTATTGGCTTTTAGCATTGTTTCTAATCAATCTTGGGCTCTTTATCTTTGTACTAACGCATGAACGGCGTTCAATGTGGGCTGGATTGACCCTAACTTCTACCTTAATGTTTCTGGCTTTTCTAGCCGTCGATTTTCTAATTGTCGTCGACATTAGGCACCCTGAACAACATCACTTAATTTCCGACTTTTTACTCTTAGTAGCCGTAGGCATCGCTTTATTCATCTTTGCCTTCGTCTTTCTTTTAATCGCCATTTTTCTCTATAACGGCATCAAGATCTTAATCAAAGAAGGCACTAGATGGACTAACTTCCTGTCTCTAGGAACAGGTATCGTCATCATTTTACTAATTTTCGCCTACCCTGCTTTTGGTCGTTTCAATTCTGCTCCTTGGTTCAGATTTATTTATCTATTTTTATCAATGAGCATTCTTTATTTAATCTTCATCATGATGATGTATACCCTGACTGCTTGGTTGAACCTCATTAATTTCAATATCAAGAAGCTAAACTACGTTGTCGTTCTAGGTGCAGGATTAATTGGCAAAAAAGTTACGCCACTTCTTGCCAGCCGAATCGATCGCGGAATTGAAATTTATCACAAAAATCCTGGCTCAAAATTGATCATGTCTGGTGGCCAAGGTCCCGATGAAGAAATTCCTGAAAGCCACGCTATGGCCGCTTATGCGGAAGAACATGGCGTGCCCAAGTCCGACATCATCATTGAAGATCGTTCCAAGACAACTAATCAAAACCTTAAGTTTTCACATCAACTGATGCAGCCTGACAGCACATTTTGTATCGTTACTAATTCGTATCACGTTTATAGAGCGCTTGTTTTGGCTAAGCGTCAAGGCTTAAAGTGTATTGGCTATGGTGCCAAGACCAAGTGGTATTTCACCTTAAACGCCTTTATTCGCGAATTTATTGCCTACCTAGTTATTACTAAAAGAATGCAATGCACTATCATTGGCTTCTTTGCCTTGATCAATATCGGCTTGGCATTTGTGTATTACGTCATTCGCCCATTATAAGCTATTAATTTTTAACAATAGTAATCTCTCGGCGATTGACCCTGATCTTATTTTCCTTTTCTAATAGCTTCAATTGTCTGCTCAAAGTTTCAGGACTGGTTCCTAAATAACTGGCTAAATCTTTCTTTTTCAAAGGGAGAGAAAATCTAGCTGAGCCCAACTTTTGACTTTGTTCAACCAGATAATCCATCAAGCGGTCTTTGGCATTCATCGAATTTCTTCGAATTGAATTCGTTTCTGCCGCTACTAGCTTTTCACCAAATGTATTAAGCAAATTGATGACTAAATCTGGCGTCTTTTTAAGCAAGTTTTGAAAATCATCACGATTAATTGAGCAGACATACGTATCTTGCAACGCCTGAATATAATTTTCATGATTTGGTTCTTTAAAAAGACTCTGCTGTCCAGCATAATCACCCTTATTGATTACGCCCAACACAGTTTCTTTGCCGTCTTCATTCAGGCTATAAATCTTGGCACTACCCTCATCCATGAAGATCATGCCTTCCTTACCGTCGCCTGGCTGACGAATAATTGTATTTCTTGGGAAATATTCCTGATGAGTTGAGATTGCTGCAATTTTCTTTAGGGCATCAGATGATAAGGATGAAAATAAATCTGTCCTACTGATACAAGCTACTGCCGAATGTTTTTTCATATTTCTTACTCCTAGAGAAAAAGCAGATTGCGTTTGCAACCTGCTTTTAATTTACTTATCTTTTTTCTTCTTTTTGTCTTTTGAATCTTTATTAAGCAATTCTTCTGGATCCTTGTGCTTTGGTGTCTTCTTTGGATCTGGAACCGTCGCAAAGCGATCAAGCATCTTTTGTAAATTGTTAGGGTTGTCAAATGTTAATCCCATAGAACATCTTCCTTTCGTTTGCTTAATTATATAAAAAACTTTTATTCACTGCCAACTTATTTATCCACGATTATCGAGGAATTTTTGCATCCTAATCATCTCTGAGCCGGCCAAATCAACGCTAATCACGTCCTCATAATCATGATCGCTGACATCACCTACAGCGTATTCAGTTGCAATTTTTAAATCAAAGCCATCATCATTATAAGATGAAATGAGTCCCAAACGGTCAGGATAATGATAAATTGAATCGCTAACCTTGATTATTTTGTCTTCTGGCCATTCTTCAATTACTTCAGGTATTGACCTAATCTCCCCCTGCAGATTAACAGAATGCTCCAAATGATCCGGATCAAAACTGCCATTTTCTTTTTGCCAATTAACTAGGTAGTTAAAGTAATTAAGTCTCTCAGATTCCTCAGTTAAATGGGCAATGTGATTACGTGCAATTACTGCAATGGATTCGACTTGACCCAAATCATTCAAGCTTTCAAGAATCATATTTTCATCATCATACTTAACGATTCTGCCAATTGCAAAACTGCCAAATTGGTCATCAAAAGTATAATCAAAATAAATTTCTGCTAGTTCTAGATCATTGCCATAATCTTTATGTTGCTTCAGATAATGGATAAACAAGCGATTATCTATGCTGTTAATGTCGACACAGACAATATCAGCTAATGGGATGACGGTAGCGTATTGTTCTAGTGTCTGTTCATTCTTTTCAAGGATGCGTATTTCGTCTTTATCCAGCTGCGTGATCAGGCCAGTATAATTAATCCCTGTCTTGGTTTCAAACGTGATAAATAGCTGAGAATCGGCCACATTCAGCAAAAGATCATAAATATTGGTAAAGTCCCAATTAAGTACTTTTGTATTCAATTGTTTCATGTGAAACGGATCCTTAATATCAGCTAACGCGTAGTAATGCAGTGTTGGCGTATTATCTTCGATCTTGGCTACTTGATCTTCTTTAATAAAAACGACACCACCACGGTTACCATCTTGGTCAACTGATTCTAACGTTATCCAGCCATGATGCCGATCAATAATTTGACCAATATAATAAGAATTCGCATCAATAAAAGTGATGCTTTCATCTCCATCCAGATTATATTTTTCCTGATCCGCATTTAACGTGATCTGTACTAAATTATTCACCTTCATCCCTCTTTCCTACATAAGTTTAAGTATCTAATATAACCTATTTTTGTGCAAGAAAAAAGACGGCATGTACGTCTGCCGCCCTTATTTCAATTATCCATCAAGTTCAACGCCTTGCAGGTCTTTCATTTTACTATAAACACGACCTCGTTGACTTGAATCAAACTCCAAAACAAGCATATCGCCGCCACGAATAATCGTCTGACCCGTTGGGATAATTTCACCCCCATCACGGCGAATAGTTCTAACTCTAGTATCATCAGGCCACTTAATATCTGCGACCTTTTTATCAACTAATTTACTGCTCTCATAGACCGGCAGAACCATTTGATCGGCCTCGCCAGTATAGTTAGCCTTGCTATCGCTGCTAGTGTCCATAGCGGCTGCGAGAAGACCGTAAATTGGCTTGCCACCAAGTAGTTCATCAACCAAAAGTGCAATAAACGCAACAACTGCTAATGGCATTAAGTGAAGCAACGAACCAACCATTTCGGTAATCAAAATAATTGCAGTAAATGGTGCCCGGATAATTGCAGCAAAATAGCCTGCCATTGAAAAGATGACCAGGTTAACTACCAAGCGTTGTGGTAATAATCCAAGTTGAACCATAAACACACCGTAAGTAGCACCAATCAAGGCACCCATCGTCAGAATTGGTAAGAAGATACCACTTGGTAAACCTGAATCATAAGCTACGATTGAAAAGACGATTCTCATTACGTAGTAAAAGGCCAAAAGTCCCACTAAGCCCCAACCTGTTTTGGTAATCATGTTAGGAAGTGACAAAATCAAGCGATTACCTGGACCAGTAATTAAAGGCCAGAAATAAGCGATTGGAATCAAAAGTGCTAAAGGAATAAGACCATGTAACCAACGTGGTAAAAAGGTTATTTTAGCATAGACCTTTTTTAGGCTAAATAAGCCCACCTTGTAGAGGTGACCCAATAGTCCCAATAAAACGCCCAAAATAATTAAATGCCAATAAAGATTAATTGGAAAAGAATAATTATATGGAATTGCCAGTGCATGATGAAGTCCAAATAAGTTGGAAACAACGAAGTTAGAAGCAATCGCACCGGCTAAAGCGTTCATCCACACAAGAGGGGAAAAGTTATGAAAGACTTCTTCTAAGACAAAGAGTGCACCACTAAGAGGAGCACCAAAAGCGGCAGCTAAACCACTAGAAGCACCAGTAGCCAGCAATACTCTTGTATTAAGCTTGTTTTGCTTAAAGCCTTCACCTACACCTTGACCGATTGTTGAACCTAGTTGCAAGGAGGGTCCTTCTGGCCCTAAGAATAGACCTGTTCCTATAACTAAAATGCCGCCAATTAGCTTGCGCCATAAAATTGGGAACCATTGCAAAGTTAACTTCCCTTGCAACTGCAATTTTACTTCTGGAATACCAGATCCACCAACATGCGGATATTGTTTAACAAAGTAGCCGGCAATTACCGCCACTGCAATAAAGCCCACAATGATTGCGATGAACCAAAGCGGATTTTGATGAGCCAGTTGGAACAAATGAAGCCAAAAGGCCGAAGTGGTTTCAATGCCGAATCTAAACAGGCCAACTACTATTCCAGTACAAATGCCGACGATCAACGCTTGGAGTAGCAGATTTATATTAGTTTTATTTCCCTCGTCTTTCATAGAATCCCCTCTTTAAATCGAAAAATATGCCGATATTTATTGTACACTAAAAAGCCAGCTAGAATATGTTCCAATGTCATTAAGTTAAGACATTGACAATTAAGGGTGCTTTTTTAGAGATCGAATCATTTGGATCCGATCTCTTTTTTTGTATAAAATAAAGGCGAAAAGACCTGCCTTTTCGCCTATCTTATATATTTTAAACCTTCAAAATTATTGCCAGAAAGCTGGTGTTAATTATGAAAGCCCTTCATAAGAATATTCTAGAACGTCTTGATCAAATTATCAATAATACTGGGGATCATATTCACGATTTTATTAATAATCCTCATGCTTTTACCAGGAAACGCACTTTAGATGCAGCGACAGTCCTTAAAACTACAATTAACATGCAAGGTCAGAATTTAAACAGTGAACTCTTTAGAGCTTTTGGCGAAGATGCAACTAAAAAGAACGATAAAGTAGTTAGTACTTCTGCCTATGTTCAACGCAAAAGCCAGCTTTCTCCTGCTTGTTTTAAACATATTCTGACTGTTTTTAATCAAAATCTATTTAATATTCAACTTTTTGATCATCACTACCGTTTGTTTGCTATTGATGGCTCTGACTTTAATCAAATCTGGAATCCGAAATCGAATAACATTGTACAAGCTTCTTCTCATAAAAAGAAACCCTATTGTCAAATTCACGTTAATGCCTTATATGATCTATTGAATAATACCTACCAGGATTGTATTTTTCAGCCTAAATCAGAAATGGATGAACGCAAAGCGGCTGTTCAAATGCTTAAAGCTTTGAATTGTGGTCCATATATTGTAACAATGGATCGTGGCTACACTAGTTTCAATATGATTGAAAACTGCAATCGCCTGCCTAACTGTCATTACATAATACGAACTAAGGCTGGACAAGGCGGAGTTAAAGAAATAACGACATTGCCTGATCAAGAATGTGATCGTGAGATTTCCTGCCTGGTAACTACTTCTAACTATTACTACATCACGCATAAAGCCAGTGAGAATATTCACCATGTCCAGCATCATTATCGCCAATATATTAAGTATCGCTCTAAAAATACCCAGGATCTAAGCTGGGATTTTGGCGAGTTATGCACAATAAAATTTCGAGCCTGCAAATTTAGAATTAATGATGCCAAATCAGGCAAAGAAGAATGGGAAGTTGTGCTAACCAATCTTGATCGAAAAAATTATCCGCTAAAAAGAATTAAAGAGCTTTATCATCTGCGTTGGGGTATTGAGACCTCCTTCAAGAAATTGAAGTATTCTTTAGGCAGCGTACAGTTCCATTCCAAACAAGATAAATTTATTGAAATGGAAATTTATGCCCATATGATTATGTTTAATGCAATCAGTCAAATTGATGCACAGGCCTATATTCCGCAAAAGCATTGCAAGTATCAATATGCCATCAATTTCAAGCAATCATGCTTGATTATTCAGAGCATGTATTTGGCTTCTTCTTTAACGCAAGATTTTGAACGGATCCTTATTCAGATCAGCTATTATACCATTCCAATTAGACCAGGCCGCAAGGACAAGAGAAATATTAAGCCCAAATCAGCTGTATATTATTTATATCGCGTAGCTTAAAAAAGCAGAATCTGTGCTATGCCTTATTTGTTGTACGAAAAAAGCACCAATTTAACCAATTAAATGTTAAATCAGTGCTTTAAAAGTCTAATATTAATTGTCAATGTCTTAACTTAATGACATTGGAATATGTTCTAACTGGCTTTTTTAGTTTCACATGAAACCTAATTATTTTTCTTCGTACCATTCAGTGTGGAATGTACCTTTACGGTCATTTCTAAGGTAGGTGTGCGCACCGAAGTAGTCACGTTGACCTTGGATCATGTTAGCTGGCAACTTAGGGGTAAAGATTGATTCCAAGTAGTTGAGTGCTGCACTCAAAGTTGGAGTTGGAACGCCAGCCTTGGTAGCAAATTCAACTGACTTTCTTAAAGCTGGAAGGTTGTCTTCCATCAACTTTCTGAAGTAGCCATCTTCAAACAAGTTAGTAAGTTCCTTCTTGTCTGAGTAATCATCTTCAATATCCTTAAGCATTGCAGAACGAATGATACAGCCTGCTTCCCAGCCTTGGGCAATTGACTTGTATCTAAGATCCCAGTTGTAAGCCTTAGCAGCCATAGTTAATTCTTGGAAACCTTGAGCATATGCGACAGCTTGAGCTAATTGCAAAGTCTTACCAAATTCATCAACTAAGTCATCAGGAATTTCACCATCGTACTTAAATTCAGTTGGCTTAATGCCGCTTTCAAGTGCCAAGTGAGTTTGTTTACTCATGAAACGTGCCATAACGGCTTCGGCAATAACAGTTACAGGTGCGCCAAGAGCTACACCATCTTCAAGAGTCCAGTTACCAGTACCCTTGTATGAAGCAACGTTCAAAATGTGATCAATAATGTTGTCTGAAGTAAGATCGTCTTTTTGCTTCAAAACCTTTGAAGTGATTTCACTTAAGTATGCTTGTACTACGTTGTGGTTCCACTTGTCAAAGATTTCTGACATTTCATCATCACTCTTATGAGCAACATCACGAAGCAAGCTGTAAACTTCTGAGAATTCTTGCATGATGGCATATTCAATACCATTGTGAACCATCTTTACGTAGTGACCTGCACCTTCAGGTCCCATGTAACTTACACAAGGCTTGCCTTCCTTGTTCTTAGCAGCAATAGCTTCAAGAATAGGAGCAACTTCTTTGTAAGCTTCTTCGTCACCACCTGGCATAAGAGCAGGACCATTTAAGGCACCTTCTTCACCACCGGAAACACCCATACCGATGAAGTGGATGCCATGCTTTTCCATTTCGTGGTAACGGCGGTTAGTGTCGTGATAATTTGAGTTACCACCATCAATAACGATGTCTCCTTTATCCAAAAGTGGAAGCAATTTTTGTAAAGTTTCATCAACTGGAGCACCAGCCATAATTTGGATCAAAATTTTACGTGGCTTTTCAAGTGAGTTAACAAAATCTTCCAATGTATAACATGGCTTCAGTTTGCCATCTTCATACTTTGCTAAAGCATCGATTTCAGGTTTATCAATTGAATAACCTGAAACTGAGAAACCGTGATTTCTAACATTTAAAGCAAGATTTTTGCCCATAACAGACAAACCGATAACGCCGAATTGTTGCATATCTTTTAACGTCCTCCATTTAATCAAAATTCATCAATTATTATTATACGTTTTAGTATAAAAAAAGCGAAACGAAAAGTTCGAAAATTTTTGGATAGTTAATAACTAATTTATTATTGAGCAAAAATATTTCACGCGCATTTCTATAATTTCCCAGGAAATATTTCTTGAGGAAACAAAAAAGGCGAGATTTTCATCTCGTCTTTTTATGGTTATTACTCAAATGAATTAGTGTTGTGAAGCACCGGAAACTGTATCAGGAGCAGTATCTTCTTCTGGTTCTGATTCTTCATGTTGAGATGCACCTGTTGCAGCGTCAGCTTCCAAGCCATACTTTTCAGCAAAGTAGCTGAATGGCTTCAAGTCTTCTGCTTCATACTTCTTAACGAATGCTGGATCATCCAGTGAATTCAACTCAGTTGAGTAAGGCATGTTGTGAGTGTATTTAACATCAATCAACATTGGGCCATCCATCTTCTTGAATTCGTCAACTGCTTCTTCGAATTCTTTCTTGGTGCGAACCACTACACCCTTAACATTCATACCTTCAGCAACCTTAGCCCAGTCGTTGTCTGGAAGTTTTACACCTGATAATGGTTGGTGAGATTCATCTACTTGTTCAGCTTCGATGAAGCCTAAAGTTTCATTAGTAAATACTACGTTCAAGATATGCATGTTGTAGCGTGACATAGTCAAAAGTTCTTGGTTCATCATGGCAAAGCCACCATCACCAGCTAAGTTCCAAACTTCACGGTCTGGGTAAACTGTAGCTGCCATCAATGCGGCAGGAGCACCGTAACCCATAGTTGCGTGAAGGCCAGAAGTTGTCCACTTTTGATCATCGTGTAAGTTCAAAAGACGACAAGAGTCAACGTTTACGTTACCTACATCGATAGCAAAGACAGCGTTGTCGTCAGCCTTCTTGTTAATAACATCCCAGATTGGTTCTTGACGAACTGGCATCTCATCTGAGTTCTTGAAGCTGTCTTCCCATGCATCCCAGTTTTCACGGTCTGCAATAGCAGCCTTGTAAAGTGGTGATTCATTTCTTTCTTCACCAGCATCAATGATAGCGCGAAGTGCCTTCTTAGCATCTGCAAGCATTGATACATCAGTTGAGTGACGCTTACCAAACTTAGCAGGGTCAACATCAATTTGGATAACCTTAGCGTTCTTAGGGAACCATAATACTGAGAATGGTGAGTTATTGCCGACCCAAACAACTAAGTCAGTTGCCATTTGAACTTCTCGAGCTGCCTTAGGTCCGATACGGCCGGTAGTACCCATGTATGCTGGGAACTTGTCTTCAACAACACCCTTGCCTAAGTATGATGACATAATAGGTGTCTTGAACTTTTCAGCGAATTCCTTAACTTCTTCACCAGCATCCTTAGCACCTAAACCAATGTACATTGTTGGGTTCTTGGCTTCCCTCAAAAGCTTGACAGCTTCATCAACTGAAGTCTTAGTTGGTGCTGGGTAGTTTGGCTCTGGATGAGCATCCTTGTTTACACGGAAGTTGTCCTCAATCTTTTGCCAACCGTAGTCCTTAGGAATGATTAAAACTGCAGGACCTTTTCTTGCGTAGGCTTGACGGATAGCTTCGTCAGTCAATACTGGAATAAGCTCTGGAGTCTTAGCTGAAGCGCACCAAACGCTAGCGTCTAAGAACCATTTATCTTCATCAAAGGCTTGGAAGAAGTCGATGTCTTGTTTGCTAGTTGGAACATTAGCTACGATGGCAAGCATTGGAGTCTTGTCAAACTTAGCGTCGTACAAGCCGTTGAACAAGTGGGCAGCACCAGGACCAGCTGAGCCAAAACATACACCCAATTTACCAGTAACTTTGTATTCAGATGAAGCAGCAAGTGCGCCAGCCTCTTCGTGACGAACTTCGATAAATTTCATCTTATCTCTGAAGTCGTAAATAGCATTCATGCTGGAGTCGAATGATCCACCTGGGAAACCATAGATATGATCAATTCCCCAGTCATAAATAACTTTAAGCATTGCATCAGAACCATTAATTTTAGTCATATAAGTGCATCTCCTTAGTTTCATTTCTTTCATAATGTATTAAAACACATTTTTTCACATTTGCAAAACGCCAAAAGTATTGTTATTATGCGGATGAAAACGCTTTTGTGATAATAATCATTTCACAAGCTCAGATAAATTATTACTTACGCCTTGCTAAATGATAGCGTTTTACATTGTGATTTAATGAACATTATTATACTAAAACTTTTTCATTTTATATATTTTTTTATTTACTTATAGCTAAAATTTAAGAAAAATTTTTCAATTATTTTTTCCTTGGCCCTAATTATTTCCTGGGTTATCTTATTTCCAGTAAAAAAAGAGGGACATGATTATTTTTGAATCATGCCCCTCTTTATCTTTTAGCAAAAATTATTTTTTAACTCTTGAATAGCGTCCGTTTTGAATGTAAACACTCAAAATAGCCAAATCAGCTGGGTTTACCCCGGAAATACGCTCTGCTTGGGCCAAAGTCTCTGGACGAATCTTTTCAAACTTTTGACGTGCTTCAGTTGCCAAGCCTTCAATTGCTTCATAATCAATATCTGCAGGAATCTTCTTAGCTTCTTGGCGCTTCAAACGAGCGATACGAGCTTCCTCTTTCTTGATATAACCAGCATATTTAATGCCAATTTCTACCTGTTCCTTTACGTAACGGTCTCCTGGAATCTTTTCACCAGTTAATCTTTCGATGTCAGCAATCTTTACATTTGGACGACGCAAGAAGACGTCTGCCTTAACCCCAGACTTCATTGGTTCTTGGTCAATGCTCTTCAAAAAGTCTTGCACCTCATCAGTCAAGTGAACTGTAATTTCATGCAATCTTTCTTTAGCTTCCCTAATGGCTTGCTTCTTTTCTTCGAATCTCTTGTAACGCTCATCAGAAATAAGACCTAATTCATGACCGTATTCAGTCAAACGCAAGTCGGCGTTATCAGTACGTAAAATCAAACGGTATTCTGCACGGCTAGTAAGCAAACGATATGGTTCGTTAGTGCCCTTAGTTACCAAGTCATCAATCAAAACACCGATGTAAGCATCGTTTCTACCCAAAGTAAAGCCAGGCTTGTTTTGAGCAGAAAGCGCAGCGTTAATACCGGCGATCAAGCCTTGACCTGCAGCTTCTTCATAACCGGAAGTACCGTTCATTTGACCTGCAGTAAATAAGTGCTTTACATTCTTAGTTTCCAAGGTATGCTTCAATTGCCATGGTTCAACTACGTCATATTCAATTGCGTAGCCTGGACGCATCATTTCAGCATGTTCAAGTCCGGCAACAGAGTGAACCATCTTTAATTGAACTTCTTCTGGCATTGAAGTTGAAAAGTCACCTACATAAACTTCCTTGGTAGTCTCACCTTCTGGTTCAAGGAAAATTTGGTGACGATCCTTATCAGCAAAACGTACAACCTTGTCTTCAATAGATGGACAATAACGAGGTCCTACACCCTTAATTACACCAGTAAACATAGGTGCACGATCAAGATTGTTGCGGATAATCTCATGCGTGGTTGGGTTAGTATAAGTCATCCAGCAAGAAATTTGGTGTTGTAAATAATCGGCATCCTTGGTTTCAAATGAGAAGTGACGTGGAGTCTTGTCGCCAGGTTCTTCTTCGGTCTTGGAATAATCAATAGTATTGCCGTTAACACGTGGAGGCGTACCGGTCTTGAAACGACGAAGCTTAAAACCAAGCTTTTCCAAATTCTCAGACAACTTAATTGAAGGAGTAGTGTTGTTAGGTCCTGACGAATAAGTAAGTTCACCAATAATGATTTTACCGCGGGCAGCAGTACCAGTAGTCAATACAACACTTTTAGCATGGTATTTAGCACCAGTATTGGTAATTACTCCTTTGCAGACGCCATCTTCAACGACAACTTCATCTACAATTGCCTGACGCAAAGTCAAGTTAGGTGTATTTTCAATGGTATCCTTCATGTGTTCATGATATTGCCACTTATCAGCTTGAGCACGAAGTGCACGCACTGCAGGACCCTTACCAGTATTAAGCATCCGCATTTGAATGTAGGTAGCATCAATGTTTTTACCCATTTGACCACCTAAAGCATCAATTTCTCTAACAACGGTACCCTTGGCTGGACCACCTACAGATGGGTTACATGGCATGAAAGCTACCATATCAAGCCCAATAGTTAACAGTAATGTCTTTTGTCCCATGTGGGCACTAGCAAGAGCAGCTTCACAGCCTGCGTGACCCGCTCCTACAACGATTACATCATATTCATTTGAATCATATGTCTTAATCATTATTTCCCCTACTTTCCTAAACAGAATTGACTGAACAAAGTTGTGATCAATTCATCCGGTGCACTTTCCCCTGTAATCTCACCTAGTGTATCCCACGCACCAGTGAAATCAATCTGTGCAATATCCACAGGCACGCCGTCATTCACAGCTTGCACAACATCCTGCAATTCCTTTTTCGCCTTTTGCAAAAGTGAAGTTTGTCGTTGGTTGGTAACCATAACCTGATCATTTGAGTTTTCAATCCCTGAGAAGAATAACTTGCTGATCACTTCTTCAAGCTGATCTAGATTCTTTTCCTTCAAAATTGAAGTTGAAATAACTTCGCTGCCAGTCATTTGCTTCATCTGATCAACTGTCAGCTTTTGACCCAGATCAGATTTGTTTAAAATGATAATCCGCTTCTTGTCTTTAGTTTCGTCAATAAGTGCTTTATCTTCATCTGTTAATTCTTGACTAGCATCGATTAACAAGAGAACAAGATCTGCTCGTTCAAGAGCTTTTTTAGATCTTTCCACACCAATTTTTTCCACTTTATCATCAGTATGGTGAATACCCGCAGTATCAATTAATTCTAGAGGTACACCTTTTACAGATACGTATTCTTCAAGAGTGTCACGAGTAGTACCAGCTACATCCGTTACAATGGCTTTATCACTTTGAGTTAAGTAGTTCAACAATGAAGATTTACCAACATTTGGCTGCCCTACAATCGCCGTTGCAAGGCCATTACGCAAGATTTTACCTTCTTGGGCAGTACTCAAAAGGCGATCGATTTTCTTAATTACTGAGTTAGCTGTGTCAGCCATTTGCTTAGCAGTTACAGTATCGGCATCATACTCTGGGTAGTCAATATTAACTTCCACATTGGCAAGCGTATCTAAAATTTCTTGACGCATTGCACGTATCTTGTGCAAAAGTCCACCTTCAAGTTGTTTTTCCGCAACTTTTCGTGCCTTGTCAGTCTTAGCACGAACGATATCCATCACACTTTCGGCCTGGGTCAAATCGATTCGTCCATTTACAAAGGCACGCTTGGTGAATTCGCCAGGGTCTGCCATTCGAGCACCGTGGCTTAAAAGAAGCTGCAAAATACGGTTAGTAACAACGATACCACCGTGACAATTGATTTCAACGATATCTTCACGGGTAAAAGTCTTAGGCGCACGCAACACAGTAACCATTGCTTCATCAATAGTTTCACCAGTATCAGGGTCAATAATATGACCGTAGTGGATCGTATGAGTTGGAACTTTAGCTAAATTAGCACCTTTAAAAACCTCATTAGCAATTTTAACTGCATCTTCACCGGACATTCGTACTATGGAAATTCCACCTTCACCAATAGGGGTAGAAATCGCTGCAATTGTATCAAATTCTGTTAAAGTTTGAGCCATAATTTTCCCTTTTCTCAATAAAAAAGTGCATTATCCCACCACGAATAAACATGATGGATAAAGCACTTTGACTACTTTATCTAAAATCATTTTTAGATTAAATATTCTTTTATTTTTGTTTGCGTCCTAAACGCTTGTAGGTTCTTCTTAGCTTACGTTTACGTTCGCGTTCTGCCTCAGCCTTTGCTTCTTGTTCTCTCTTGTATTTAAGAGGGTTTTGCAAAATAAAGGTTTGAACTGCCTGGAATAAGTTAGAAATTACCCAGTAAAGTGTGATGGCTGATTGGAATTGCAAGGCCATTACACCAACCATAATGGACATTCCGTAGGTCATTATCTTGGTCATTCCGTTTTGAGATGACGCAGGTGTTGATAATTGACTAATATATGTAGACAAGAAAGTAAACGCCATTGCCAAGATAGGCATAATGAAATATGGGTCTGGTTTACTCAAATCCATCCATAAAAAGCGTCCAGTTTGCAATTGTGGTGTACGTAAAATCGCACCATACAAAGCATACATAACTGGCAACTGAATGATCAGAGGCAAGCATCCAGCATATGGATTTACTCCTGCTTCCTTATACAGTTTGTTAGTTTCTTGTTGTAATAACGATCTTGATTCAGTGTCACGTCCTGGATACTTCTTACGCAGCTCATTGATTTGTGGTTGGATGCTTTGCATCTTAGTTGTGCTTCGAATTGAAATAGCATTCAAAGGCAACAAGATGACACGAACAATAACAGTGAAGACAATGATTGCCCAACCATAGCTATTGCCCATTAACTTAGCTAGCCACAAAATGAAAGCTGACATGTAATAAACAATCCAGCGGTCCCACCAGTTACCACTTGTGTGTGATACTGGTGCCACTTGACCGTTTGCACCCTGACTTGCACACCCTGTCAAAACAACAGCCAAGGTGATTACAGCTAGGACTGCAAGAAGACGTTTGACATTTCTTTTAGTCAGAATGTCCTTCAATCTAATTTTCCTCAACTTCATCTGGCATTTCTTCAATGATATGTGCCAAAGCTAACGCATGTAGCAAGTTCTTGCGTACCTTAACAATATCAAAATCACGAGCATAAGGCCGCGTAATGATTAAAAAATCAACATTTGGATTAATTTGCAATTTTTCTTCATCAATTACGGCCCGAATATAACGCTT
The DNA here is from genome assembly GCF_002706375.1 of Lactobacillus amylovorus DSM 20531. NCBI lineage: Bacteria > Bacillati > Bacillota > Bacilli > Lactobacillales > Lactobacillaceae > Lactobacillus > Lactobacillus amylovorus. The sequence continues at coordinate 1,169,350 of NZ_CP017706.1, read as the reverse complement.
GAGTCGATTACGTGCGACAGCGGTATGACCAACCTTCTTGCCTACAGAAATACCTACCCGAAAATGTTTATTTTCAGGTTTTTCTACTACATATATGACAAAAGCACGGTTAGCGACGGAGTCGCCAGATTCGAAAACTTGCTGGAAATCTTTTTCAGATTTTACTCGATAAGACTTTCTCAAAACGTTTCATTCCACTCTAGTAGACTAAAAAAACCACTGGGATTCAGTGGTTTAAGCAGATAAGACTTTTCTACCTTTTGCACGGCGTCTTGCTAAAACCTTACGGCCATTTGATGTGCTCATGCGCTTCATAAAACCGTGAACACGTGAACGGTGACGCTTCTTAGGTTGGTAAGTTCTTTTAGTTGTCATTATAAACTGCACCTCCATAAATTCTTTGTGCCAACTGCACAATTTCTTATTAAGGATAGCACGAATAGCAATAAAAACCAAGTATTTCTTGAAAATAATGCTGCACTCTTTACTACACATTTTTCGATTTTTTGGCTATTTTTGTGTGGATAAAAAATATTTTTATTTTTCCACAAAGCAAAATTCACAAATTAATCCCTAGTTTTTCCACAACTCACATCGTGTTAAAAACTTAATTCACACTATGTGGATAACGCATATAGATTTTGAATTAAAGTCTTGGTACAATAGCTTTTGCTATCCACACTGTAACTGTGCATAAAGTAATTGTTTCGCCTCTATCATGTCAAATTGTGCATATTAAATTCTAAAATATCCACAGGATGTTTATACTGTTAATATTTATTTTGCTTGTGGAAAACTTTTTATCAACATGCTAAAATAAATATGCTTTTTATCAACATGGAGGAATGCAAATTGTTCGACATTGAAAAATTTTGGCAACACTTTAACGACGAAATGCGCGCTCGTTTTAATGAAGTTGCCTATAATGCATGGTTTAAAAATACTAAACCTATTTCTTATGATAAAAAAACTCATGAACTACAAATTTTAGTTCAAAATCCTGTTGCAAAAGGTTACTGGGAGAAAAATCTTTCGTCACAATTAATCCAATCAGCATACGGCTATGCTGGTATCGAAATACTACCTGTATTTAAGATATCTGAAGACAGTGACACACCTGAAAGAATCGTAACTCCTGAGCCACAACACGATATTCGAGTGCAGCCAAGAAATAGGGAACAACAAGAATTCACTAAAGATTTGAAGTTAAACGAAAAATATACGTTTGATAATTTCGTTCAAGGTGAAGGAAACAAATTAGCTGCCGGTGCTGCATTAGCTGTCGCAGACAGTCCCGGTAGTTTTTATAATCCTTTATTTATCTTCGGGGGAGTAGGTCTCGGAAAAACTCACTTGATGCAAGCAATTGGCCATCAAATGCTGCTTGAAAGACCCAACGCTAAAGTAGTTTATATACAGAGTGAGACCTTCGTCAACGACTTTATTAATTCAATAAAAAATAAAACACAGGACCAATTTCGCGAAAAATACAGAACCTGTGATTTATTACTAGTTGACGATATTCAATTCTTTGCTAAAAAAGAAGGAATTCAAGAAGAATTCTTCCATACTTTTGAAACCCTATATAATGATCAAAAGCAAATCGTGATGACCAGTGATCGTTTACCTACAGAAATTCCTGATCTGTCTGAACGTTTAGTTTCTCGATTTACATGGGGCTTACAAGTTGAAATTACTCCTCCAGATTTGGAAACCCGAATCGCAATTTTACGAAGAAAGGCTGAATCTGAAGGCTTAACTATTGATGACAACACTCTCGATTACATTGCTTCTCAAGTAGATACTAATATTAGAGAACTCGAAGGGGCTTTAGTCAAAGTTCAAGCATATGCTACTATCGAAAAGGCTGACATCGACGTTAACTTAGCTCGAGAAGCCTTAGTTGATCTGAAACTCGTACAAAAAAATCGTGGACTACAAATTTCAAAAATACAGGAAGTTGTCGCAAATTACTTCCAAACTTCGACAGCCGAATTGAAGGGTAAAAAGCGTGTACGGCAGATTGTGGTACCACGACAGATCGCGATGTATCTTTCTCGGGAATTAACTGATGCAAGTTTACCTAAGATAGGACAAGAATTTGGCGGAAAAGATCACACGACAGTTATGCACGCTTATGATAAAATCGATAAGCAAATGAAAACTGATGCTGACATCAAAACGGCTGTTTTCGATTTGAAACAAATGCTTGAGCGTTAATCAAAGTTATCCACTGTGGACAACTTTGCGAGTTTTACACATCTTTTTTAACCGTTACAATTCCGTTATTTTCAGGCTTCTTATGAGTTTTCAACAGAATTCACAGGCCCTACTACTACTAATTAAATATATAATTAAATAAAAAAGAAAAATCACTTTCGTTTAGGAGGATTAAAATGAAATTTACGATCAATCGCAACCTGTTTATCGAGAACTTAAACAATGTTATGCGTGCCATTTCATCAAGAGCTACTATTCCAATTCTTAGTGGGATCAAATTGGATTTAACAGAAGATGAATTAACTTTAACAGGTAGCGATACAGATATTTCTATTGAAATCAAGATTCCTGTAAATGAGGACTTGAACGTAGAATCTACAGGATCAATTGTTTTGCCTGCGAGATTTTTCAGTGAAATTGTTAAAAAGTTGCCAGGTAAAGATTTCTCTTTTGAAGTAAAAGAAAGTTTCCAAACTCAAATCGTATCTGAAAATAGTGAATTTACGATTAATGGTTTGGATGCAAATAATTATCCTCGTTTACCAGAAATTTCTGATGCTGCATCATTTACTATTTCAGGTAAAGCTTTCAGAGAAATTATCAATGAAACACAATTTGCTACTTCAAATGATCAAACAAGAGCAATTTTAACTGGTGTACGTTTCTTCTTTAATCCTGATAGCATTAAGGCGGTTGCCACTGATTCACACCGTCTTTCACAAAGAACTATTGCTTTAGAAAACGGACCTCAATCAGAAACTGATTTAATTATTCCAGGGAAGAGCTTGCAAGAATTGGCAAGAATTATTGCCGAAGCAGACCCAGAAGTAAAAGTTTGCCCAGGGGACAATCAAGCGCTCTTTGTAATTGGCAATCTTTCATTCTACTCACGTTTGCTTGACGGTAATTACCCTGATACCGATCGTTTGATTCCAACCGAAAAGACTACCAGCATTGAATTTGATATTCCTGAATTATCTAGTGCGCTTGAACGTGCAAGTTTGTTAACGCACGCTGGTCGCAACAACGTTGTAACGTTAACTTTGGATGTGGAAAACCAAACTGCTAAGTTATCAGGTAAATCAGCTGAAATTGGTAACGTAGAAGAAGATGTTAGCTTCAGAAACTTGGAAGGTAATAATTTGGAAATTTCATTTAACCCAGATTACATGCGCGATGCCCTCAGAGCTTCTGTTACTGATTCAGTAATTATGAACTTTACTAAACCACTTCGTCCATTTATCATCAATCCTGATAAAGAAGACGTTGACTTTGTTCAATTGATTACTCCTGTTAGAACTTATTAATCAAGTACACAATATTAAGATTAAGTTTCTTAAAAAGCCACCACAAAAGGTGGCTTTTATTTTTGCATTTTTGTTTAAAGCGTCCAAAATCGGTCTCTGTTATTTTTTCTTCGGCCTAGTGTGATTAGTTTATTTTTTAAAAAAACGCTTATATCGCTTTAAATAGCGTTTTAGGTTTGTTATTTTTGTCGAAAACTAATATAATTATATAGGTATAAAGGGCATTGAAGGTGAGTATTATCAAGTTTTTTACAATTACAGGCGAGTACATAACTTTGGGACAATTCCTGAAGGAGGAAAGCTTTATTTCATCCGGTGGACAAGCGAAGTTTTATCTGCAAGATAATCCCGTAACTTTAAATGGAGAACTCGAGCAGCGACGCGGCAAAAAAATCTTTGCTAACGATCGTTTGCTCGTAAATGGACAAGAGTACGAGTTTCGGCAGGAAGATTAATGTATCTTGATCATTTCACTGTGCAAAACTTTCGCAATTTGAAAAAGTTGGATGTGGACTTTGACCCTAACGTCAATATTTTTATTGGCAAGAATGCACAAGGCAAGACTAATTTGCTAGAGGCAATTTATTTTTTGGCATTAACACGTTCCCATAGAACAAATAATGATAAAGAATTAATTGGTTTTGATGGAGAATACGCAAATTTATTAGGTCATGTGCAAAAGAGTCAAGTTGATCTGACTTTGCGAGTGTTAATCACAAAAAAGGGTAAAAAAGTGTGGATAAACCGGGTTGAGCAAAGCAAGCTCTCCAAATATGTGGGGCAGCTGAATGCAATTTTATTTTCTCCAGAAGATTTGGAGTTGATAAAGGGTGCGCCAGCTTTGCGACGTCGATTCATGGATCAAGAATTTGGTCAAATTAATCCGGAATATCTATATTTTGCCAGCAAGTATCGCCAGGTACTGACGCAAAAGAATAATTATTTAAAGCAACTGTCTAAAGGCAAGGCAAAAGATCAGGTTTTTCTAGACGTTTTGTCAGATCAGTTAGCTGGTATCGCGGCAGAAGTAATTTCTCGCCGCTTTAAATTTCTAAGATATTTGAGTCATTACGCTAGTGATGCTTATGCACATATTAGTTTAGGCGGTGAAAAACTCGCAATTGCGTATCATCCATCTGTTTCAGATATTGAAGCAGACGATAATACCGAAACGATCTACCAAAAGATCCTAGCAAGTTTTGAACGCAATAAAGCAACCGAAATCCGCAAAGGAACTACTACATCTGGTCCGCATCGCGATGATATTGAGTTTAAGCTTGATGGTAAAAATGCTCATTTGTATGCTTCGCAAGGGCAGCAGCGCTCCATTGCTCTTAGCGTAAAACTAGCGGAAATTCAGTTGGTTCACCAGTTGACCGATGAATATCCGTTATTGCTGTTAGATGATGTCATGAGCGAATTGGATCATGGTCGTCAGAGTGCACTTCTTAATTACATTCATGGAAAGACCCAAACGTTTATTACCACAACGGACTTAGAGGGAATCTCTTGGGAAATAATCAAGAAGCCACGCGTGTACCACATTCAATCAGGCAAAATTAGTTTGGAGAAGGAGAATTAAATGGCTGATAAATCAAAAGAAAATCTTGATAAGGTCAAAAAATATGAAAAAGAGGCCGACAAGTATAATGCCAGTCAAATCCAAGTCTTAGGTGGTCTTGAGGCTGTCCGCAAGCGTCCTGGTATGTATATCGGTTCGACTAGTTCTCAAGGATTGCACCATTTAGTGTGGGAAATTATTGATAACAGTATTGACGAACGACTTGCTGGTTTTGCCACCAAGATCGAGGTTACTATCAACGAAGATGGCAGCGTTACTGTTCAAGATGATGGTCGTGGTATTCCTGTGGATATCCAAGAAAAAACTGGTCGTCCAGCACTTGAAACTGTCTTCACTGTTCTTCACGCCGGCGGTAAATTTGGCGGTGGCGGATATAAAGTTTCAGGTGGTTTGCACGGTGTAGGTGCTTCAGTTGTTAACGCCTTATCCACAAAGCTTGATGTTACTGTTATGCGTGATGGCAAGAAGTACTTCATTGACTTTGATCACGGTCGTGTAAAGGATGAGATGAAACAAATCGGTACGGTTCCACTTAGTGAACACGGTACTATCGTTCACTTTTACCCAGATCCTGATATCTTTACCGAAACTACTGTCTTTGACGACAAGATTTTAAAGAACAGAATTCGTGAATTAGCCTTTTTGAACAAAGGATTAACACTTACCTTTACTGATAAGCGTAAAGATAGTGCAGAAACCGATGTTTACAAGTTTGAAGGTGGTATCAAAGAATACGTTGCCTTTTTGAACAAGGACCAAAAAGTATTGTTTGATGATCCTATCTATGTGGAAAGCACTTATAACGGTATCGACGTTGAAGTAGCTTTGCAATATACAAATGGCTATAAGACAACGTTAATGACCTTCGCTAACAACATTCACACCTATGAAGGCGGGATGCACGAAGCTGGATTTAAGACCGCTTTAACGCGTGTGGTTAACGACTATGCCCACAAGGCTAAGATCTTAAAGGACAAAGATGATAATCTTTCTGGTGAAGATATTCGTGAAGGGATGACTGCAGTTGTTTCAGTTAAGCACCCTAATCCACAATTCGAAGGTCAGACTAAGACCAAGCTGGGTAACTCAGATGCTAGAACTGCTGTTGACAAGTCATTCTCTGAAACCTTTAGCCGCTTTTTAATGGAAAACCCATCAGTTGGGCGTAAGATTGTAGAAAAAGGTCAACTAGCAGAACGTGCTAGAACTGCTGCTAAGCGTGCGCGTGAAGTAACGCGTAAAAAGTCTGGTTTGGAAATTGCCAACTTGCCAGGTAAGCTGGCTGACAACACCAGTAACGATCCAAGCATTTCAGAATTGTTCATCGTCGAAGGTAACTCAGCCGGTGGTTCCGCAAAGCAAGGTAGATCTCGTTTGACTCAAGCTATTTTGCCAATCAGAGGTAAGATCTTGAATGTGGAAAAAGCTGCAATGGATCGAATTTTGGCTAACCAAGAAATTAGATCTTTATTCACAGCTTTAGGCACAGGCTTCGGCGCAGACTTCGATGTTTCAAAGGCACGTTATCACAAGTTGATTATCATGACTGATGCCGATGTCGATGGTGCCCACATTAGAACTCTTCTTTTAACACTGTTCTACAACTACATGCGTCCAATGATCGACAAGGGATATGTTTATATCGCTCGTCCACCTCTGTACCAAGTTCGTCAAGGCAAGGTTGTTAAATATCTTGATACTGACGAAGAATTGCACGACTACTTAGGCAGCTTGCAACCAAGTCCAAAGCCAGTAGTTCAACGTTACAAGGGGTTAGGTGAAATGGACCCAGAACAACTTTGGGAAACAACCATGAATCCTGAAAACAGACGATTAGATCGTGTAAGTCCTGAATATGCTAGAGATGCCGATGCGGTCTTTGAACTTTTGATGGGTAATGAAGTTGCACCTAGACGTAGCTTTATTGAAAAGAACGCCAAGTATGTAGAAAACCTAGATGCGTAGGAGGTTTTAAATGGACGAGAATCAAACTCAAGATCATAGAATTAGAAACGTTGATCTGACCAGCATGATGCGTAGTTCCTTCTTGGACTATGCGATGTCAGTTATTGTGGCACGTGCTTTACCTGATGTTCGTGATGGTTTAAAACCAGTACAGCGTCGTATTCTTTACGGAATGAGCGAATTGGGCGTAACGCCTGACAAGCCATACAAGAAGAGTGCCAGAATTGTTGGTGAAGTTATGGGTAAGTTCCACCCACACGGTGACTCATCAATTTATTTGGCTATGGCTCACATGGCACAAGACTTCTCATACCGTTACATGTTGGTTGACGGACACGGAAACTTCGGTTCTGTCGACGGTGATGAACCAGCCGCAATGCGTTATACCGAAGCAAGAATGAGCAAGATCGCTGTGGAAATGCTTCGTGATATTAACAAGAACACGATCGACTGGCAAAGAAACTACGATGATACCGAAAATGAACCAGTAGTTTTGCCAGCTAGAATTCCTAACTTGCTTGTCAACGGTGCTAACGGTATTGCCGTTGGTATGACCACTAACATTCCACCTCATAACTTGAGTGAAGTTATTAGTGGTTTGCACATGTTGATGAAAAATCCTGACGCTACTACCAAGGATTTGATGAAAGTTATTCCAGGTCCGGACTTCCCAACAGGCGGAATTATCATGGGCCGTGGCGGTATTTACCATGCTTATGAAACTGGTAAGGGCAACATCGTTGTTCGTGCCAAAACGAATATCGAAACCGAAAAGAGTGGCCGTGAAAGAATTATCGTCAGCGAAATTCCATTCATGGTTAACAAGGCTGAATTAGTTAAAAAGATTGCTGACTTGGCTCGTGAAAAGATCATCGATGGAATTACCGGTGTTCGTGATGAATCCGACCAGACTGGTATGCGGATCACAATTGATATCCGTAGGGATGCAAGTGCGAGCGTTGTTTTAAACAACTTGTTCAAGCAAACTCAAATGCAGGCCAACTTCGGGATGAATATGGTTGCCATTGTTGATGGTGCACCACATTACCTCACCTTGAAGCAAATGCTCCAATACTACTTGGATCACCAAGAAGATGTTGTAACTCGCAGAACTAAGTTCGAATTAGCTAAGGCTGAAGCAAGAGCACACATTCTCGAAGGTTTGAGAATTGCTTTGGACAACATCGATGAAATTGTCCACATCATCCGTAGCAGTCATTCAAGCGATATCGCTAAGGCAACTTTGATCAGTCGTTTCGGCCTTGATGATAAACAATCACAAGCCATTTTAGACATGCGTTTAGTTCGTTTGACCGGCTTGGAACGTGACAAGGTTGAAGCTGAATACAAAGATTTGCAAGCTAAGATTGCAGACTACAAGGATATTCTTGCTAAGCCAGAAAGAATCGACCAAATCATTTACGATGAATTGCTCGATATCCAAAAGCGTTTTGGTGATAAGCGTAGAACCGAAATTGGTGCCAGTGAAGTTGTTTCAATCGAAGACGAAGATTTGATTGAAAAGCAAAACATTCTTTTGACTGTAACGCATAACGGCTACATCAAGAGAATGCCTATCCAAGAATTTAAGACCCAAAACCGTGGTGGTAAGGGTATTAAAGGTATGGGTGTTCAAGACGGCGACTTTATTGAACACTTGATTTACTCAAGTACGCATGACATGCTTTTGTTCTTTACCAATGCAGGTAAGGTTTACTCAAAGAAGGCCTACGAAATTCCTGAATATGGTCGAATGGCTAAAGGTTTGCCAGTAGTTAACTTGCTCCAATTAGAGAAGGGCGAAAAGGTTCAAACAGTTATCAACATTCCTGAAAATGCGGATGATAACTACTTGTTCTTTATCACCAAGATGGGAACAGTTAAGCGTACCCACGTTAGCGAATTTTCTAACATTAGAAACAGTGGTTTGATTGCCCTTACTCTCCGCGATGGGGATGAATTGAGCAACGTTTTGACCACTGATGGCAACCAAAACATTTTGATCGGTACTCACTTGGGTTATGCCGTTACCTTCAAGGAAAGCGACGTTCGTGCTATGGGTAGAACCGCTGCCGGTGTTCGTGGTATCAACTTGCGTGAAAACGACTACGTTGTCGGCTCAGGCGTTTTAGGCAAGGACGATCAGGTCTTAGTCATTTCAGAAAAGGGTTACGGTAAACGTACTCCTGCCGCTGAATACCCAGTTAAGGGTCGTGGTGGTAAAGGTATTAAAACTGCCAACATCACTGAAAAGAATGGTCCTCTTGCCGGTGTAATCGTTGTGGACAAAGGCAAGGACATCATGGTAATTACTACGAACGGAATTATGATTCGTTTCAAGACCAAGGACGTTTCTCAAACTGGACGTAGCACAATGGGTGTTCGTTTGATTAAGGTTAATGATGACAGCAAGGTTGCAAGTTTGACCATTGTTCCAACTGAAGCTGAACAAAATCAAACCGATGACGATGAATAAATAATTAAAAAAACAAAAAATTTCAACTTTTAAAAAAATTATCAAACTTTTTTGCGTAATAAATAGTGAGCAGTAAAAAAACTGCCAGGATCACGTGAAAAACTGTTTGGTAATTTTTTGTTTATATGCTAGAATTAGAAATTGCGAGTAATATTCCAATTACTCCTTGTTCTTGATTTTAGCAAGAACCATATAGTCCAAAAGGAGGTGCAATAGTCATGGCAACTACAAAGTACGAAGTAACTTACATCATCAAGCCAGATGTTGACGAAGACAACAAGAAGGCTCTCGTAGAAAACTACGACAAGGTTATCGCTGATAACGGTGGTACTATGGTAGAATCCAAAGACTGGGGCAAGCGTCGTTTCGCATATGAAATTGATAAGTATCGTGAAGGTACTTACCACATTATGACTTTCACTGCTGACAACGCTGACGCAGTTAACGAATTTAGCCGTTTGTCAAAGATTGACAACGCTATCTTACGTTCAATGACCGTTAAGTTAGACAAATAATTTTAATTTATTATCGATGTGATTTAGGAAAGGAAGGACATAAGTATGATTAATAGAGTTGTACTTGTTGGCCGTTTAACACGTGATCCTGAATTGCGTACTACTGGGAGCGGAATCTCGGTTGCTACGTTTACTCTTGCTGTTGACCGTCAATTTACAAATAGTCAAGGTGAGAGAGGCGCAGACTTCATTAGCTGTGTAATCTGGAGAAAGTCAGCAGAAAACTTCTGCAACTTTACTTCTAAAGGTTCATTAGTTGGTGTAGATGGCCGAATTCAAACCAGAAGTTATGATAATAAAGACGGGCAAAGAGTATATGTAACTGAAGTTGTTGTTGATAACTTCGCATTACTCGAATCACGCAAGGATCGTGAAGCCCGCGGTCAAAATGGTGGTTATACACCAAATAATGGAAATAATAGTACACCAAGTACTAACAATTTCCAAAATAATGGCGGATCACAAAACAATAATCCACAGAATAATAACAATCAAAATAATGCACAAGATCCATTCGCTGGATCAGGTGATACGATTGATATTTCTGATGATGATCTTCCATTCTAAAAATAAATTTAAGAAAGGATTCTAGAACATGGCTCAACAAAGAAGAGGTGGCCGTCGTCGTCGTAAGGTTGACTACATCGCAGCTAACCACATCGATTACGTTGACTACAAAGATGTCGATCTGTTGAAACGTTTTATCTCAGAAAGAGGTAAGATTTTACCACGTCGTGTTACTGGCACTAGTGCTAAGAACCAACGTAAAGTAGCTAATGCAATTAAGAGAGCTCGTATCATGGGCTTATTGCCATTCGTTGCTGAAGACTAATTTAGATCGAATAAAAACCAGAGGTTAGGAGATATTCTCCTAGCCTTTTTTCATATCAAATCTGAGTGAATACTTGGATTTGATTTTTTAGTTTCAACCTTTTCAATACAGGTACTTAATAAGGTATAATTGACACTGATATAGTTTACTCTTATAGGAAGGATCTTCATGAAAGATTTTTTACATAAGCTTGAATTGCCTGAGTTTATTAAGGATTCAAGATTAACAGCTTCCATGATAATCATTTTGTCGCTTTCCTTACTGGGAAGCGTAATTACAATGATTATGAATCCGTTATTCGGGTTGGCAATGGTATTGATTTTTATCCTTACCGTTGCTTTTGCAATTTATGGAACCTATATTTTGGCAGGCAATGCGAATAACTTCGCAGTCAACTTGTCTTACCGCATAAAGCGTAGTGAGCAAGAAGCAATGATCAAGATGCCTTTGGGTATTTTGCTGTATGATTCTGATCACCAAATTCAATGGGTCAATCCATACTTGCAATTGTATTTGAAGGATACGGATTTGGTAGGGCATACTATTGAGGCTGTTGATCCGGACTTAAATAAGCTGCTTAATGAAGCAATTGAAGCTAAAACCTCAGAGAATCATATCGTCGATTGGGATGGACATCGCTTTGAGATGGTGGTTCAAGATAACTTGGGCGTAATTTATCTATTGGATATTACGCGCTATGCAAAAATTGAAGATAAGTATAAGGCTGAGCGTCTAGCTATTGGTCAAATCTTCATCGATAACTACGATGAATTGAGCGAAACCATGCATGATCAGGAATTGACCAGCATGAGTTCCTATGTGCAAAACACATTGAGCAATTATGCTAAGAAGTTTAAGGCCTATTTAAAGCGGATTGATGAAGATCATTTCCTGTTGCTGGTTCATATGCAGGATTTGGCAGAAATGGAAAAGGACAAGTTCTCCGTTTTGGATAAGGTGCGCCAAGAAACTAGCCGTAACAATACTCCATTGACCTTATCGATGGGGATTGCCTTTGGCAGTGATTCATTATCCGAAATTGCTAACCAGGCTCAATCCAACCTAGACTTAGCACTGGGCCGAGGCGGGGATCAGGTTGTTTTGCGTCAGCCAGGTAAGGATGCCCGTTTCTACGGTGGTAAATCCAACCCAATGGAGAAACGTACTCGTGTTAGAGCGAGAATGGTTTCTCAAGCAATTAGTGAATTGTTCAAAGATGCAGATCGTGTCTTCGTAGTAGGACATCAACGTCCTGACATGGACTCTGTCGGTAGTGGTATTGGTGTAGTAAAATTGGCTCGTCTTCACGGCGTTAAAGCCAATTTCGTCCTTGATACCAATAAGACCAATTATGACGTTGGTCGTTTGGTTACTCGGATGCAACAAAAGAATCAGGATAAAGATATCTTTATCAGTCCTGAAGAGGCTTTGTCCAAGGTTACCGACAAGTCAATGTTGGTAATGGTGGACCATTCTAAGTATTCAATTACTTATTCACAACCGTTATATGACCGGTTGAAAAACAGAATTATCGTAATTGACCACCACAGACGTGGCGAGGAATTTCCAGAGAATCCAATGCTTACATATGTTGAACCATATGCATCGTCTGCCTGTGAATTGGTTACCGAAATGATTGAATATCAACAGCCAGCTAATGGCAAGCGAGTATTGACTGACCTTGAAGCAACAGCCATGCTTGCTGGTATCGTTGTTGACTCAAAGGAATTCTCACTTAGAACTGGTACGAGAACCTTCGATGCCGCAAGTTACTTGCGTTCAATCGGTGCCGATTCAGCCGTAGTAAGCATGTTGTTAAAAGAAGACATTGATAGCTTCCTTGAACGAACTCACTTGGTCGCAACGCTCAAGATGGTTAAGCCACATATGGCCGTACTTTGTGGTCCTGATGATAAGATTATTGATCCGATCATCACCGCTCAAGCGGCCGATACTGCGCTTGATTTGGAAAATGTAGGTGCAAGCTTTGCCATTACTAGACGTAGCTCAGATACGATTGGTATTTCTGCTCGTTCAATGGGCAAGATCAATGTTCAAATTATTATGGAAAAACTCGGCGGTGGTGGACACCTTTCAAATGCGGCAACTCAGATCAAGGGTGTTACTATTGAAGAGGCAAAACAAAAATTTCTTAAAGCAATTGATGAATATGAAGAAGAAAATGATTAAAGGGGGACCCAAGAATGAAAGTTATTTTTACACAAGACGTTAGAGGTCGAGGCAAGCGTGGACAAGTTAAGGAAGTTCCAGATGGCTATGCACAAAACTATTTAATCAAGCGTGGTCTTGCCAAGGCAGCTACTAAGGGTAACATGAACACTTTGAAGCGTGTTGAAGCTAACGAAAAGGCTGCTTATGAAGCAGAAAAGGCTGAAGCCGAAAAGATTAAGGCAGAACTTGAAAAAGACAGCACTATTGTTAACTTCAAGTCAAAGGCTGGTAACGATTCTCGTTTGTTCGGTTCAATCTCAAGCAAGAGGATTGTTGAAGGCCTTGAAAAGCAATACGGTATCAAGATCGATAAGCGTAAGTTGAACCTTCCAGAACCAATCAAGACTTTGGGTTACACTAACGTTCACGTTAAGTTATTCAAGGGCGTTGAAGGAACTATTCGCGTTCACGTTACTGAACAAGACTAATTATTTTTATAAAAAAGTGGTTGTGATTGATGGATAATATTGTTTCTCAACAAATTCCGCATGACTCCGACGCTGAAAAAGCCGTTCTAGGTGCGATTTTCATTGATCCAGAAGCGATTGCGGATGCTAGTGCGGTCGTCCAGCCTGAAGATTTTTATGAACGCGCGAATCAGATTATTTTCCAGGCAATGCTGGACTTGTCTGATCGTAGGGATGCAATTGATCCACTGACTCTTCAGGATGAGCTGAATAAACGTAATCAGCTTGATGATATAGGTGGCATTGGCTATGTTTCAGAATTAGCAATGTCCACGCCAACTGCGGCACACGTTAACTTTTATGCACAAATTGTGCACAGAAAGGCCTTGCTCAGAAGACTGATTTCAGCCAGCCAAAATATTATTACTAATGCCATCAATGGTTCAGACGATGTAACAGATATTCTTGATGACGCGGAAAGCGAGATCATGAATGTTTCGTCTGAGAACAACACCGGTGGCTTTAGATCAATTAAGGAAGTTGTTAACTCAACGATTAATGATATTAACAACTTGCCTGAAGATAATAATATGGTTACGGGGTTGCCAACCGGTTTCTATGAGCTGGATAAAATGACTACTGGTTTTCACGATGACGAATTGATCATTATTGCCGCTCGTCCTGGTGTTGGTAAAACTTCTTTTGCATTAAATGTGGCCCAATATGTCGGTTTACACACTGATAAATCTGTGGCGATGTTCTCACTAGAAATGAGTGGTGAACAGCTTGTACAAAGAATGTTAGCTTCTGAAGGGCTGATTGATTCACAGCATCTTAGAACTGGTCAATTAGATCAGGAAGAATGGCACAATTTGGTTATGGCAGCTGGATCACTAGCTGGCACCGACATTTTCATTGACGATACGCCAGGTATCAAAATGAGTGAAATTCGTGCCAAGTCACGGCGACTGGCTAAAGAAAAAGGTAATTTAGGTTTAGTTGTTGTCGACTACTTGCAGCTGATTGAAGGTCCACGTAGTGAATCACGGCAACAAGAAGTTTCCGCAATTTCTAGACAACTTAAGAAGCTTGCTAAGGAGCTTCACGTGCCTGTCATTGCCCTTTCACAGTTGTCACGGTCAGTTGAGCAGCGTCAAGATAAACGGCCTGTATTGTCCGATATTCGTGAATCTGGGTCAATTGAACAGGATGCCGATATTGTTTCGTTCCTTTATCGTGACGACTACTATCGTGATGAATCCGAAGATGGTGAAAATAGCGGTAGCAGTAGTGAAGTCGGAGCAGAAGACGATAACGGTGAAGTTGAAGTAATTATTGAAAAGAACCGTTCAGGTAGTCGTGGGACTGTTAAATTAATGTTCTCGAAGCCATATAACCGCTTCTCGAACCTTGATTATGCTCATGATGATCCTGATGGCAATTAAGCACATGTTAAAAGCATGTGCTTTTTTATTTATTAAGAGTATTCAAAATCCGAATATTAAGTGATGAGCGTTGATATCACAGTAAATATAAAATAAATATCAGAACAATAGTCATAAATATAAATAATATAATTCGCATTTTATATTGAAATCTAGCATTTATTCTGTTATACCTATTTATGTGATGAAACTTATTAATTAATTTTTTGGAGGAATTTCAGGTTTATGAAGTTTAAAAAAGTATTAGTTGGAGCTTTAGCAGTTTTAGCTACTGTTTCACTTGCGGCATGTTCGAACAATCAAAAGAGTAGTTCATCTTCATCAAATGAACCAAAAGAATTGAATGTCGAATTCGTACCAAGTACTCAAGCTAACAAGATGGAAGCTAAGGCCAAGCCACTTGGAACGCTTTTACAAAAGCAATTGCACATTCCAGTTCACGTAACAGTTTCTACAGACTACAGTGGTTTGGTTGAAGCTATGTCATCTAAGAAAGTTGACGTTGGTTTTATGCCACCATATTCTTACATTCTTGCTCATAAACGTGGAATTGCGGACGTACTTTTACAAGCTGAACGTTACGGCTATGATGAACCATCTGGTAAGATGAATCACACTTTAATGCACAAGTACCGTGGTATGATCGTGGTTAAGAAGGGTTCTAAGATCAAGTCATGGAAAGACCTTAAAGGTAAAAAGATTGCCATTGGTGACCCAAGTTCTGCATCCGGTTACGTTTATCCAGTTGCGGAACTTTACAAGAAAGGCTTAAACGTTACTAAGGAATGTAAACTTGTTAACATCAAGGGTGACGACCAAGAAGTTCTTTCAGTATTGAACGGCGACGTTGATGCTGCATTTGTCTTCTCAGATGCACGTAATATCGCAGCTCAAGATGATAAGAAGGCCATGACTGACGTTGTGCCAATCTACTTCACTAAGTGGATTTCTAACGATACCATTGCAGTTAGAAAGGATATGCCTAAGAAATTTAGAGCCAAGCTTTCTAAAGCCTTCAAGAACATTGCCAAGTCTAAGAAGGGTAGAAAAATCATTGAAAGTATCTACAACCACTACGGCTATGTAGATGCAAAAGATTCAGACTTTGATGTTTTGCGTCAATACCAAAAGATCGTTAACAAAGCTACTGGCGGCAGCAGTAATAATAACTAAAGTTGATTATTAAAAAGACCTGCTTTTTTAAAAGCAGGTTATTTTTTGCTAAAAGCTATCTGAAATCGGTTAAAATATAAGTAACAATCAAAGGAGAAAAATTATGAAAATTGCTGTTTTAACCGATAGCTCAGCTTATTTAACTAAAGAGCAACAAGAAAAATATCATATTGATGTTTTGCCAATTCCAATTATCTGGGGCGATAAGACTTACCGCGATATGATCGATATTGGCTATGGAGAATTTTATAAAAAATTGGCTGATGAAAGTGAATTGCCTTCAACTTCACAGCCTTCCCCAGGTGACTTGCAAAAAAGAATAGATGAATATGTAGAGCAAGGCTACACTGATGTGATTGTAATTACCTTGTCTAGTGGTATTTCTGGTTATTATTCAACTGTTAAAAGTATTGCGAATAGCGAAACTAGAATCAAGATTCATCCATTCGATAGCAAAATCACCTGTGCTGGTGAGGCCGATTATGCTATGCTGGCGGGCAGCCTAGTCGAGGCTGGAGCCGACGTTGATTTAATTATGCATGATTTATCTGATTTGCAAAAAACGATGGATGTGCGCTTTATGGTGGACAATTTGAGCCACTTGAAGAGAACAGGTCGACTTTCTAACGCTGCCAGCTTTGTGGGAACATTGTTCAAAATTAAGCCAATTCTTTCAATGGATGTGCAAGATGAAGGTAAGATCTCTGCAATTGCTAAGGAAAGACAAACTAAACGTGCATATAAGCATGTGCAAAATGATTTTGACAATCTAACTAAGAACATGCCATACAATATTCAATGCACAATTTTTGATTCACTTGATCCTGATAAGAAAGAAGAATGGATTGAAGATTATCGTGCTAAGTTCCCTAGATATAAGTTCGATGAAAGTATTATTGGGCCGGTAGTTGGTGTCCATGTAGGACAGGGAACAATGGCAATGATTTGGTGTCGTGATCTTGATGACTACTTTGATAAAAATGGTAAGCCAATTGAAGAAATCAATTCTGAAGAAGTTGTAGATAAAGCGTAAGTAAACAAAATTAATTACATACATATGAAAGCCTTTACATATAAAGGCTTTTTTCTTTATAATATTATCAGCACAAAAACTATTCGGAGATAAAAACATACAAGAAAAGGATAAGAAAATGGCAGAAAAGAAATATGTCGGTAGTATCGAAGCCGGTGGTACAAAATTTATCGTAGCAGTTCAAGACGTTGAAACAGGCAAGGAAGTTGCTCGCGACAGAATTCCTACTACAACTAATAAAGAAACTTTACAAAAGACAGCTGATTTCTTTAAGAAGCACCCAGTTGATGCATTGGGTATCGGTATTTTTGGTCCAATCGACATCAACCCTAAGTCACGCACTTATGGTTACATTTTGGACACTCCTAAGCCAGGCTGGTCAGGCACTAACGTTAAGGGCTTCTTTGAAAAAGAACTTGGCATTCCAGTTGCAATGACGACTGACGTTAACGCATCTTGTTACGGTGAGTACGTTGCCCGTGGCCGCGATGATTCAAAGAGTTACTTCTACGCAACTGTTGGTACTGGTGTTGGTGCAGGTATTGTTCAAGCAGGTAAGCTTCTTGGTTTGAACAACCACCCAGAAATGGGTCACATGCTCGTTCGTCGTTATCCTGGTGATGACTACAAGGGTCACTGTCCATTCCACAACGACGCTTGTGTTGAAGGTATGGCAGCTGGTCCAAGTCTTGAAGGCAGAACCGGTATCCCTGGTGAAAAGCTTTCACGTGATAACAAGGTCTTCACTTATTCTGTATACTACATCGCACAAATGCTCTTCAATGTTTACATGACTGCTCGTCCAGATGTAATGGTTGTTGGTGGTTCTGTATTAAATGAAGATGACCTTGTTAAGGTTAGAAAGTTCTTCAATGAATTTAACAACAACTATGTCGCAACTCCAGATTTGGACAAGTTAATCGTTCGTCCAGCCGTTGCCAACAACGGTTCCGCAACTCTTGGCGACTTTGAATTGGCAAAGAATTTACTCAAATAAAAACACACGATTTACTTGAATAAGCAATAAAAAGGCTCAGCACGTTAAGAAAGACGTAAGCTGGGTCTTTTTTGACGTAATTAGGGATAAATCAGCGTAGTATTAACTATAGAACGTATCACGTTATTAACGAAAGGAGCCGCTTATGAGTAATATGGATAGTGGCTTAAAAGACAAAATAATTGGCAAGGCTAAAGAAGTTGAAGGTAAATTAACCGGAGACAAGTTGCGCGAAGTAGAAGGCAAGGCGCAAAAGACAAAAGGTAAAGTAAAAGCTAAGGCCAAAAAGGTAAAAGATGATATAGAGGCAGACCATCAAATCGATGAAGACTGCTAATAGGATTATCCTTGAAAAAATTAATTTAGTTAGAAACATGGTGATCCTATGATTTATTGGATTTGGGTTTTAATTGTCGGAGCTATAATAGGACTGCTTGCCGGTGTTATAACTGGTAGGGGTGGTTCAATGGGCTTTCTTGCTAATATCATAGCAGGACTTGTTGGCTCAACGCTAGGCCAAGCAATCTTTGGCTCCTGGGGACCGCAAATGGCTGGGATGGCAATAGTGCCGTCGGTACTAGGGGCAGTTATCTTGGTATTAGCAATTTCGTTTGCTACGAGCGAAAGTCTAAAAAATAGACCTTCGCGGGAGACCGTTGACGACACCCCGCAAACCCTTGCTACGAGCGGAAGTCTAAAAAATAGACACGATCTATATAAAGACTTTAAAAACATAGATACTAATAGATACAATATAGATACTCAAAAGTTGGACTTTTCCACAGCCCAATTCTCACCAGCAGAACTAGAAAAGCAAAACAAGGATTTGGTGAACCATGCTAATGACTTCCTAACTGATGAAGATAGTGGCTTACCAGTTTTCTTAGAACCCGAAGCTGTTCAACTACTTAGCTTTTTGTGCCGTACCCCACAACAAATGCGGCGCTTCATTGGCATTATCTTAAATGCTAAGTATCGAGTTGAGAAGGATCACAAAGATATTGGCGTTCTAATCCCACTTGATGATGAAGAACTTAAACCTTTGATGACTAAAGCACTAAGACGCTACTTTAACGCCCTAAGAAGCAATGAGAAGCACATCAAGAACGTTGAGAACTACTTGTATGGCACCATGCAAAACCTATTTGGCGTTTGGTGGAATAAACAAGCGGCTAGAGAATATGCGGCCAAACACCCTAACGATGAGCGTGCTTAAAACTAAAAAGCTATATAAGGCCATTTAAGCTGTTTTAAACAGATAGAGCATATTATACTAAGCTGGTCTTAAAATGTTCCTATGGACGTTTTAGAAGCCTTATATTGATTGCTGTTGCTAAAGGGGCAGCAAACTCAAATTCACAGCTTTTAAAAGACTTATATAATTGAGATGGTACTCAAAGATTAGTATAATGTGAGTAGCAATAAAGGGGGCGAGAAAATCATGGCAGTTAAGGAAAAGAAACGCGTACAAGTCCAGATTGACAAAGAATTGGCAGATAATACCGAAGCCGTTTTAAGCCAGTTAGGTCTAAACCCAACTACCGCGATCAATATGTTTTATAAGCGGATTGTTGCTAATGGTGCCTTACCTTTTAATGTGTCTTTAAGCGAAGAAGAACGAGCTAATTTACGCTTTTTAAAGGCTACCAAAGAGACACCAGTCACCGAGTTTAAAGACGCTAAAGAGGTCGCTGATTGGCTCAATGATCCAGATGAGGACTAATGACTTATCAGATTAAATAAATTAATAACTTGGAAGTGTGATGAACATGAAAGATACAATCACAATTAATGACTTTTTTGAAATTGCCAAAGAAACTGATTTAAAAGATTTACTTGATAAGTCATTACATGAGCCAGACCCAGAAAAGCGCAAAGTATATGACGCTTTATATACCTACTTTTTAGATAAAAGGCAAGATGAGGTTATTAAGCGAAAGGACTTTGTCCGTTGATAGATAAACCCCAATATATATTGAGGAATTTTCCTTGGATAAACCAAAATATTACTTATCCAGAAAAGGTGCAAAAGCAGTCACAAAATTTTGGCCGGTATAACCACTATCAACCATCATGGTTCGAACCAATTTAAACTGCTCTAAATTAAGGGTAACGAGTGCAATCGCCCCGTCACGATCAGTGATGTTAGCCCGGGTAATATGGATTGCTTGCGGGAAGCCATTGATGTCGACGGCTAAATGCCGTTTAATTCCCGAGATCTTCTTACCACCATCGTAACCCTTATTTTCAGCGGTAGCGGTGTTCTTGATACTTTGGGCGTCTAAAATGACGAACGAAGTTCGTGCTGATCGCCCTTGCCTTAATCTTCGATCAGCGACAATTTTTTTAAAACCTGAGTTAATAAAGCTGGTTTATCAGGGGTGGGGGCTTTCGACCAATTCATCCAATAGTAGTAAACAGTGGACCACTTTGGAAAATCAGCCGGCAAATCACGCCAAGTACAACCATTTTTAAGGACATAGAGCATGGCACAGAAGATATCATAAGGATCAATGTGTTTTGGATGAGTTCGTTTTCTTGAAGCTTCCAGATCCTGGCGGATCAAATCGAATTGTTGCCGAGAAATATCGCTTTGGTAATGATGACTAAAATGTTGCATATGATCACCAACTTTTTTGACAGTAGTTTATCAAATTACTTGGTCAAAATCAAAGATACTAAACAGCTTCTAAAAAAGCCAATAACCACACGCCTTTGGCGTGATTATCAGCTTTCAAGTTTCAGTTACTAAAACTAATACTGACTATAAAACAGAAGCAAAAAAATTTTCGATTTTTATGAAAACGGTTGCAAAGAAGTTAGCAAAAATATATAATTTCTTTTGAAATTGTTCACTTGGCCAAGCTGCAGTTTCAATATTTTAATAAAGGGGGCAGTAAAAAGTGAAAAAAAAGAAAAGTTTCTGGCTTGTTTCTTTTTTAGTTATAGTAGCTAGTGTTTTCTTTATATCTTTTGGATTTAGCAATCATTCTAAACAAGTTGCTCAAGCGGCTAGTGATACGACATCAACTGATCACTCAAGCAATGATACAGCTGATTCTGTTAGCGACGGTGTTATTTTGCATGCATGGTGCTGGTCGTTCAACACGATTAAAAACAACTTGAAACAGATTCATGACGCCGGCTACACAGCGGTTCAAACTTCACCTGTTAATGAAGTTAAAGTTGGAAATAGCGGGTCTAAGTCATTAAATAACTGGTATTGGCTATATCAGCCAACTAAATATAGTATTGGTAACTATTATTTAGGAACGGAAGCTGAATTTAAGTCAATGTGCGCTGCTGCTAAAGAATATAATATCAGGATCATTGTCGATGCAACTCTGAATGATACAACAAGTGATTATAGTGCAATTTCGGATGAAATTAAAAGTATTCCAAATTGGACACATGGTAACAAACAAATTTCGAATTGGAGTGATCGTGAAGATGTTACTCAAAATTCGTTGTTAGGTTTATATGATTGGAATACTCAAAATTCTCAAGTTCAGACGTATTTGAAGAATTATTTGGAACGCTTGATTTCTGACGGAGCTTCAGGCTTTCGTTATGATGCAGCTAAGCATATTGAACTTCCAAGTCAATATGATGGCAGCTATGGCAGCAATTTCTGGCCAAATATTACTGATAATGGGTCTGAATTTCAGTATGGTGAAGTTTTGCAGGACTCGATTTCAAAAGAATCAGATTATGCTAATTACATGAGTGTTACAGCTTCAAATTACGGCAATACGATTCGCAATGCGTTAAAGAATCGTGATTTTACCGCAAGTACTTTGCAGAATTTCAACATCAGTGTTCCAGCTTCTAAATTAGTAACTTGGGTCGAATCGCATGATAATTATGCTAACGATGATCAAGTTTCGACTTGGATGAATAATAGTGATATTAAATTAGGCTGGGCTGTTGTTGCTTCGCGTTCTGGTAGTGTTCCGCTGTTCTTTGACCGTCCAGTTGATGGTGGTAATGGTACTCGGTTCCCTGGCAGTTCAGAAATTGGTGATGCTGGCAGCAGTTTGTATTATGATAAAGCAGTTGTAGCTGTTAATAAATTCCATAATGCAATGGCTGGTCAATCTGAATATATTTCTAATCCAAATGGCAATACCAAGATTTTTGAAAATGAACGTGGCAGCAAAGGGGTTGTTTTTGCAAACGCTTCCGACAGTTCATATAGTTTGAATGTTAAAACTAGTTTAGCTGATGGGACTTATGAAAACAAGGCTGGTTCAGATGAATTTACCGTTAAAAATGGTTATTTAACCGGTACAATTCAAGGACGTGAAGTTGTTGTTCTTTACGGGGATCCAACAAGCAGCAGCAGTACAACAACAGAAACTAAAAAGGTTTATTTTGAAAAGCCTTCAAGTTGGGGTAGTAGAGTTTATGCCTATGTTTATAATAAAAATACGAATAAAGCTATAACTTCAGCTTGGCCTGGCAAAAAAATGACCGCTTTAGGTAACGACGAATATGAATTGGATCTCGACACTGATGAAGATGACTCTGATTTAGCTGTTATCTTTACCGATGGGACAAAGCAAACACCAGCAGCTAATGAGGCTGGTTTTACCTTTACGGCTGATGCCACTTATGATCAAAATGGTGTCGTAAGAACTTCTGATTCAAGCAGCACATCAAAAAAGGTTTATTTTGAAAAGCCTTCAAGTTGGGGTAGTAGAGTTTATGCCTATGTTTATAATAAAAATACGAATAAAGCTATAACTTCAGCTTGGCCTGGCAAAAAAATGACCGCTTTAGGTAACGACGAATATGAATTGGATCTCGACACTGATGAAGATGACTCTGATTTAGCTGTTATCTTTACCGATGGGACAAAGCAAACACCAGCAGCTAATGAGGCTGGTTTTACCTTTACGGCTGATGCCACTTATGATCAAAATGGTGTCGTAAAAAAGGTTTATTTTGAAAAGCCTTCAAGTTGGGGTAGTAGAGTTTATGCCTATGTTTATAATAAAAATACGAATAAAGCTATAACTTCAGCTTGGCCTGGCAAAAAAATGACCGCTTTAGGTAACGACAAATATGAATTGGATCTCGACACTGATGAAGATGACTCTGATTTAGCTGTTATCTTTACCGATGGGACAAAGCAAACACCAGCAGCTAATGAGGCTGGTTTTACCTTTACGGCTGATGCCACTTATGATCAAAATGGTGTCGTAAGAACTTCTGATTCAAGCAGCACATCAAAAAAGGTTTATTTTGAAAAGCCTTCAAGTTGGGGTAGTAGAGTTTATGCCTATGTTTATAATAAAAATACGAATAAAGCTATAACTTCAGCTTGGCCTGGCAAAAAAATGACCGCTTTAGGTAACGACGAATATGAATTGGATCTCGACACTGATGAAGATGACTCTGATTTAGCTGTTATCTTTACCGATGGGACAAAGCAAACACCAGCAGCTAATGAGGCTGGTTTTACCTTTACGGCTGATGCCACTTATGATCAAAATGGTGTCGTAAAAAAGGTTTATTTTGAAAAGCCTTCAAGTTGGGGTAGTAGAGTTTATGCCTATGTTTATAATAAAAATACGAATAAAGCTATAACTTCAGCTTGGCCTGGCAAAAAAATGACCGCTTTAGGTAACGACAAATATGAATTGGATCTCGACACTGATGAAGATGACTCTGATTTAGCTGTTATCTTTACCGATGGGACAAAGCAAACACCAGCAGCTAATGAGGCTGGTTTTACCTTTACGGCTGATGCCACTTATGATCAAAATGGTGTCGTAAGAACTTCTGATTCAAGCAGCACATCAAGCAATTCGTAAGCCGATACCAGCAGTTCATCAAGCAGCTCGGCTGTAACTGCTACAGAAACCAGAGGTAACACTAGTTCCTCTAGTTCTAGCGTTAGCCAACCTACTAAACATCAATTGGCAGTTAAATTTTTTGTATTACGTGATAATTATGTCTTCAAGGCAATTGCTGTTGAAACGGCCACTAGGGTATACCCTAATGGTCTTTTTTATTTCTGTGCTATACTAGGCATTAAAAGTGTTCATTAGAACTGTCCAAAAGGGGAACTGGAAATGGCTAAAATCGGTTATGCGCGTGTGAGTTCCAAGGAGCAACATTTAGATCGACAGTTAGCGGCTTTAAAAGACGTTGATAAATTATTTACGGATAAATTAAGTGGGGCTAACACTAATCGGCCAGAACTGCAAAAAATGCTGGCCTATATTCGTGAGGGTGATATTGTAATGGTCACTGAATTAGATCGCTTAGGCAGAAACAACCATGATTTGACTAAGATCATGAACTCCATTCAAAATAAGGGTGCCACCCTAGATGTGTTAAATTTGCCGTCCATGACAGGAATCGCTGATCCGAACTTACGTCAACTGATGACTAATCTCATCATTGAATTGTATAAGTATCAAGCTGAAAGCGAACGTAAGCGGATCATCGAACGTCAGCAACAAGGCATTGCGCTTGCCAAACAGCAAGGTAAATATCATGGCCGTAAACCCCAATACACCCAAGACGATCTCCACTTGCAACATGCTTTTAAGCTCTATCAAGGTGGTATGAGTGATGTAGATGTTGCCCGCAATACCGGCATTAAACGAACGACCTTTATCAGGTATCGAAAGAAATACAAGATTAAACGAAAATGACTAACAAAGCGGTACTTTTTGTAATGCAACTAAAGGAGAGTGCCTTATGGATATTTTTAGCTTAGATTTAGGAAACAAACAGACCAAATTAAAAAGCAGTAAAGCTGAATATGTACTGCCTTCAAGTTGGGGTAGTAGAGTTTATGCCTATGTTTATAATAAAAATACGAATAAAGCTATAACTTCAGCTTGGCCTGGCAAAAAAATGACCGCTTTAGGTAACGACGAATATGAATTGGATCTCGACACTGATGAAGATGACTCTGATTTAGCTGTTATCTTTACCGATGGGACAAAGCAAACACCAGCAGCTAATGAGGCTGGTTTTACCTTTACGGCTGATGCCACTTATGATCAAAATGGTGTCGTAAGAACTTCTGATTCAAGCAGCACATCAAAAAAGGTTTATTTTGAAAAGCCTTCAAGATATTTAAACCAAGCAGACATGCCGATGTCAGTTGGCAATTCTACAATGAATAATGACCTACACACTTATTCAGTCCCTTTTAGCGACGATAAGTACGTATGGGGTCGAGATATTGACCGACTTCACCTTGACGAATATTTAGCGGATACAATCATGTATGGTGCTCGATACGATAGTGAAGCATTTAAATTACTAGCCAATTTTGCGCTGGGATTACTAGCAAGTGATTTCAAAGCGGCTAAAGATCAAGTTTTAGAAGTAGTCGTCACTGCTGGGCTTCCAACTGGAGATTATGCTGACCAAGGACAATTAAAAGCTTTATTAAAAGTCTTAGAGGGCCAACACCAAGTTACTATTGACGATAAAATCGTGACGGTAAGAGTTCGTAAAGTCTATATTTTGCCTCAACCAATCGGCACCTTATATAACGAGCTATTAGACGGTGAGGGCTTTATCAAGAACAAAGATTTACTAGACGAAAAAGTTGGCATTGTTGATGTAGGTGGTGGCACAATTTTAATTGATACGATTTTAAACTTTGAACTTAGTGGCAAAAACCGCCATCAATTTAATACCGGCGTAAATGATCTATACGAAGCCATTGCCAACGGTATTAATGGTGATATTAGTCTTTATCAATTAGAAAAAGATTTACGAAAGGGAAACCAGCAACATCATTGGAGCTACCGATTTTCTAAAAATCGTCAAGATGATATTACTGATTTGGTTTGCAAGGAAATTGAGCGGTTTACCCGGCGCTTAGTTGCTAATGTAACTTCAACGTTAAAGAACCTTAATAGTATTGATACTTTGTTCTTTACCGGTGGTGGAGCCAATTTGCTTAACCAAAAAATCTTGAATACTACTTTCACTAACGCAGTTATTGTTAAAAATACAGAAGTTGCTAATGTTAACGGATTTTATAAGTACGGATTAAGTCAACAAGCTCAAAACGAAGGGAGCAAGTAATCATGGGAAAAGTTAAAACCTTGAACGTCCGACTAAATCCCGAGAAAATTGTCGACAAAGAAATCCTTGATTACTTTGATAAATCATTAATTCCTAAAACCACGCTTGTTAAAACCGCTTTAATTCACGAAATTGAACGGTTAAAGGCTCAAGGTGATCCTTTTACGTTAAAGATGAATTAAAAACTCCAGAAGCCCCTAAAAATGGCGTAGAAAAGCCTTCTAGTTCCAAAGAACGGTTGCAAGGAGGATTTAATGCCTTTTCAGATGATATTTAGAAAAAAGCTGGCAAAATATACAAAACCAAATAAAGTTGCCGCTAGGTAAGCGCTATGCTAGACTAAGATTAATTTAACAACCGAATAAAGAGATCAAGCTAAACAGAAAAATCCCCGATTCACGAGGAATCAGGGATTTTAGGTTTAGCAAGTAGCTACCATACAGCTACTTAGATTCAGTCGACTTTGACTTGGCGGAAAAAATCGACTGAACATTGTTCTTAATTTGTAGGTTAATTATACCGCAAACCAGTCCCCGAGGACAAGTTAAGGATAGTTAAAAAACAAATTAAATCCAATGGACTAAGTAGCCAACAGAAGCTACCTAGTCCATTTTTTGTTGTTAGAAATTAAAAAAGTTGCCGACTGGGCAACTCACAAACAGACACATGCTGATGAATTACAAAGCCACCAGACCAATGAAAGCTTTGTAATTCAGTTAGAGCATATCAGATTTGTATTTTAAAGCAAATCAAATGTTTTAGCAACTCTCTTTTGAGACAGCATGTGTCAGTCAAGAAAGGGAGTTTTTATAATGGATCAAACAAATTTCAAGTTTTATCAAGCTGACAACGTTTATGGGGCCTTGTTCTTTCAGTTTCCCAAAGTATTGATGTACGGCGAACAATATCGGTATTTAAGTAGTGAAGCCAAATTGGTCTACATGGTACTGAAAGATCGGCTCGAGTATTCCTTACGCAATCACTGGGTTGATGAGGAAGGTCACGTCTACTTTATTTTTACCAATCAAGAATTAATGGATCTGTTCAATTGTTCAAAGGGAAAATTAGCCACCGTTAAGAAAGAACTAGAAAAAGCTGGCTTGCTTTATCAAAAAGCCATGCATTTTAATCCCAAAACAGGGGAAAATGAACCCAATCGACTTTACCTAGCCGAACTAGATATGCAATCAACGGACGTTTATTTACGCGGTGAATATGCCCAAAAAGAGCCGCAAACCCTTGTTACGGGAATGTTTAATCGAAAACATGCATAATAAATAATAAAACGCATGCCTATAGGCATGCGTTTTTGTTTCATGTGAAACTATTTATTCTCATTCTTTTGTTCA
This sequence comes from Lactobacillus amylovorus DSM 20531, assembly GCF_002706375.1. Lineage (NCBI taxonomy): Bacteria > Bacillati > Bacillota > Bacilli > Lactobacillales > Lactobacillaceae > Lactobacillus > Lactobacillus amylovorus. The sequence goes on along the minus strand of NZ_CP017706.1, from coordinate 1,141,753 downwards.
CGTTCTTTATCATCTTTGAAGCGCTGTTTAATTTTTTCTGGTAAGATGCTTGGCACAGTTTTATCATAAAATTCAAAGAAGATAGGAGCCTTGTTAGAATCATTGCTCTTAGGATATAAAGCAAAATCAGTTTCGTTGAATGGCAAGCTGATATTACCGCGAATCGCATTAAGAATTTCTCCGACCATGTGTAAAACATATTTACGTGTTTCAGGAGTTAAAGCCATAATTACGCGGCTAAATCTTACAGTTCCCAGCAATTTGTTAGCAGTAATTTGGAACATATCGGTAATATTTAATTCGTCGAATGCTTGAAACAATGCGTCCCATAATTCACCACGTTGTTCATCGGGAATAGTGTGATTAAAGTCAATAAGGGAATGTCGCAGCGATCTTGCACCTGATGTAAGACCTTTAGCTAAAACAAAACTATCTCGCCCAACACTCCAGCGACGAGGATCGTGTTGTTGGATCATTGGTGCAGTACTTTTAACAATTAATACTCGTTCTGGGTGGTCTAACATAGTGCCAATGATTGAAGCTTCTGGTAGATAAGTCTTCATCTTAGGAAGTGCTCTAACAAAGCCGGGTGAACGCCATACTTGATGGAAAAATCCTGGGCCGTCAAAACTGAGTGCTCTGATAATGCGTTTTTGCAAGGTGGGTTCTGCCACACTTAAAGCATATTCTGCGTAATTGCCGCCTTTTGAGTGTCCAGCTAAGTAGATCTTGTCGTCAGGATATTTGGCCGCAATTTCTTTAAGATAATTTGCCGCCACATCTTGACCATAAACCTTAGGCATGTAGTTCATATTCATATCTTCATTCCAGCCGATAATTGAACTGTCGGTGCCGCGGTAAACGATTAAAATAGTTTTCTTATCTAGTTGAAAAGTAGCCGCTGTAAATTGTAATGGATATGGGTCTTTCTCCATTCGGTTAGTCCAGTTTAAAATTTCTACATTTCCTAGTCGTGGACTTTTAGGAAGGAGCCAGATCTGGGTACCGTTTTCATCGTGCATTTGTACTTGGAAAGAGGGGAGAACGCGAAGTTTTTCCGCTACTTCGCTTAGGGTATGTCCTTTAGCTGATTTATCTACAGGGAGATAGATAAATGAGGCGAAGAGTGATGCATCTACACTATTGAATGGCTTCTCTTTAAATGATAAATCTCCTCGCCAACGTAAATAGTCAAGAGTTCCTGCCATAAAGTCATCCTTTCATGGTTAATAATGACATTTTACTAATTATTACTCTAAAAATAAATGTTATAAGCCACCGCGTGTGTAACTGATTTTTCGAATATCAGGATATTTGCGTAAAGTCATGATGATTTGATTTTCGTCAATTTTATTGTTGATAACGCCATCGACATAAAGAACGATCTTTTTATCGCTGACATCGAGAATCTTGATTGAAATATTTTCAACTTTATTATTTTCTAGCTCTTGCTTTATTTGTGGCAAAACATCTGGTTTATTGATAGCATCTATCAAAATGTCGAAACGAATGTGTGGTGTAAGTTTATCAACGATTTCGTCATCATGAAAGAATAGTTGAATGATGAAAAGCAAGGCGGTTGATAAGATACCGATGAAGTACATGCCTGCACCAGCGGCCATTCCGATGGCGGCAGTTGCCCAGACACCAGCGGCTGTTGTTAGACCAGAAATTTGTTCTTTTCTTACTAAAATTGTACCAGCGCCGATGAAGGAAATACCGGTGACAATTTGGGCGGCAATTCTTGAAGGGTCGAGTGAAAGATCGTGCATGTTGAGCAGATCGGTGAAGCCGTATTTAGATACGATCATGAACAAGGCAGAAGCAATAGCAACTACAATGTGCGTTCTGACACCTGCAGTTTTTCTTTGGATAGCTCGTTCATAGCCGATTAGGGCACCACAAAAGGCGGCGACGAGAATCCTGAGCAGCCAATCTAGTTCAGTTGTAATGGGAGCGAATGTCTCCATAAAATCACCTCTTGAATGACTAACACTTTTAGTTCCATTCTAACGTAAATAGCCTTATTTGATAGTTTTGAAGATTTTTTTGAATTTTTTTCAAAAAAGGGTTGCGCAACTCCCATCTATATGGTTTAATAAATACTGTTGTCGATGAGATAACAAATGAGTTGCTGACTTAGCTCAGTTGGCAGAGCACGTCACTAGTAATGATGAGGTCGGAGGTTCGAATCCTCTAGTCAGCATTAGACGAACAACTTAATAGTTTTCAAGTCTGTTATTGAAGCTTTAAAAAGCTTATGATGACAGGCTTTTTTTATTACTTTTGAATATTTGTTAATATTTAAAAAACAGTTATGAATAATTATTTTGACCACAAAAATTGCCACACAAAATTTTCGTGTGGCATCTGTGTGGCAAAGGTTTATAAAGTATTGAAATAAGAGTAGTTAATTATATTCTACATTATCGATTATAAGAGAGACGACCATCTTTAATAATAAAGAATCTGTATATGCAACTTTTAGTTCATTGGATAGTGGAAGAGGAAAAACGCCTCTAGTTTTTTGAGGAATTAAAATGTTTTTCCATATTTCTTTGTCTGCTTTTATTTGTTCTATTTCTTCCTCGTTTATTCGTGTTTTAATAAATTTTTGGATAATTGCTTTAAGCAGTTTTTGAATGATTGTATTAGATTTGGTGATTTCTGGCATGATTTCGATTCCATTTTTAGGCCAAGTGTTAATTATTAATCTATCATGTTTATTGAATTTGCCTTTTAAATCTTGTCTTTTTATTGTAGGTCTTATCTTTGCTTCACCATTAGATGATGATTCTGTAGTTAATCCAGATATTGGAATAGTTGCATGATTTGCATAATTGCGTAGTACATGTAGATTTTCTTCACATTTAGTTTTATCACATGAGTTAATTGGATCATTAAGATTTAAGTCATTTAATTGAATTGCTAAATTTTTACAATTATCTATAAACATACGATTTAGTATTATATAAATAGTTGTTTTTTGAATGGCTAAATCATATCCTTGTTCGCTTAAAATTGGAAGATTTTCTATAATACGGGGTACTGCCTGCAATTCAATATATTGATTTTGTGTCATCTTATATGTTTGAATAATATTTTTTAACGGACTTAATTTATTAATGAACTGAGAATATATTTTAAATTGCTCTTTAGAGATGAATGTTGCAATATTTAAGTTGTAATCTGAAAAATTATATTTGAGTTGATTCATATTTTTACCTGAATGATTTTGTAATATAAATTAATTATAGTAAAAAATATTTTATTAAAAAATGACAGGCTTTATTGCTCAATGTCATTAAGTTAAGGCATTGACAAATTAACAACTGTATTTTTTTAGATCATTCATTTGCGATCTTTTTGCATTTGAATGATCTTTTTTCATGCCAAATAAACCTTAATTCTATCTCAAAATTAGGCTACACGATACATAAATGAAACCGAAGATTTGACCTTTAAGTTTCGTTTGTCTTTGCGACCTGGTCTTATAGGAATTGTGTGTCGGCTTATTCTAACTAATATTCCTGCAAAGTTTTGATCATTTGAAGAAACTTTATATCTTTTTTGAACAATTAAACATGCTATTTTGAAATTAATTATGTAATGATATTTACAGTGACGCTGTGGTACATATGCTTGTACAGTAGTCTGACTGACTGCATTAAACATAATCATATGAGCATATAGCTCCATCTCAATAAAATGATCCTGTTTAGAGTGAAATTGCACACTGCCTAAATCATATTTTAATTTCCTAAAAGAACTTTCAATACCCCAACGTAAATGATAGAGTTCCTTCATCCGTTCTAGTGGGAATTCCTGACGATCAAGATTGGTCACCAAAACCTCCCATTCCTCTTTATTAGTATCAGGATCATTTATTCTAATCTTGCAGGCTCTAAAATTTACATTGCAAAAGTCTTCAAAATCCCAACGAGCATCTTGAGTACCCTTGGCGAACTTCTTTTTGTAATGATGCTTAGGATGGAAAACTATATGAAGATTTTCAGTTTTATGATGCAAAGTATAATAATGATTCGAGATAGTTATTCGACAAGATATATTCTTATCACAAAACTCGTCTGGCAGATTCTTGATTTCTTTGATACCACCTTGACCAATCTTAGTGCGAATTACATAATAACAATTTTTTAGTCGATTGCAGTTTTCTATCATATTGAAGCTTTCATAGCCACGATCCATCATGACAATATACGGCTGCGAGTAATCTAACTGTCTAAGCATATCTAATGCAGCACCACGCTCGTCTATTTGCGACTTTGGCTGGAAAACACAGTCTTGATACGTATTATTTAAAAGATCATACATTGCATTAACATGTATTTGACAATATGATTTGCCTTTAGAAGAATCGACAATATTTTTACTTTTAGAATTCCAAACCTGATTAAAATCGGAGCCGTCAAAAGCAAAAAGACGATATTTATGATCAAGTTGAGCTTTAGTAGGCAACTGACGGGTAAAAGCGTGAAATATATGTTCAAAGCATTTAGGTGAAAGCTTGGATTTTTGTTGGATATAAGCTGAAACGGATATATTGTTATTGCCAGCAAAACTACCATCATCAAAAGCATCATCTATTTCTTTAGTTAAGCAATTATTTTGCATATTAATAGTCGTTTTAATCGTAGTAAAAGCATCAAGTTTACGTTTACGAGTAAAAGCATGAGGATTTTTAATATAATCATGAATGTGCATAGCAGTATCATTGATTATATTATCTAAGCACTTTAAAATATTAATATGGATATTCATAGCAATACTGCCTCTTTTCGTGTAGTGTAGTATTAATGATGTTCCAGAACTATATTATTGCAGGGAGAGAAAGGTCAAGCCTTTCTCTTTTTATTTTAGAAAGAAAAAAGATCAAATCAAAATGATTCGATCTTTAAAAGTAAGCAGTAATATCAATGCCTTAACTTAATGACATTGCTTTATTGCTTGTCATTTTTTTTACTTTCAAAGTATCCATGATTTAAGAATAAATTTCGATATTTTTTTAATATTTTTATTTGATGATCCATGGCAGGGACTAATGTATATGCATTATTTCTATTGTAGAATTCGTTCATTAGTCTAGTATTTGATTCTTTGTAGTCTTTAATAAAATCACTATCATTTTGATTCATAATAATTTCTTCTAACTGCATACGAATAACTAAACTTACATCATGAATAAATTTAAGATCATTAGCACCTTCCAATGCTTCTTCAAAGTTTTTATCGAATAGAAATTTAAATTTATCTTTCCAGAAATTTATTACGTATGATTTATTTTTATAATTTTCATCACTTTTAGCAAAAGAATCAGCAGTTTCTTTATCTTCATTTATAGAAAGAAAATGGGAAATATCAGCTTTCATATTACTCAATTCTTCATTGTTATCATAATATGCTGAAAAAAGAAGATTAATTAATTTACTTTCTACTTCTTCACCTCTAATTCCTTCACCCTTTACATAAGGTACGGGAACTTTAAAAATTTCTGCTAAAGCTTTCCATACTTCTTCATTTGGAACTCTGCTTCCTGCTTCATATCTTGCTATCGTTACTCTTGTAGCTGATATATTTTTATTTTTTAAAAGATCAGATAGATCTTGTTGCGTAAAGTTGTTTTTTTCTCTTAATTCTTTAATTCTGTTGGGCGTCATATTATTACCTCACTAAGATTAATTTTATACAATTGGTACGAAATTAGCAAAAAGTACCAAAATTGGATACAAAGTTGTTGACCTGAAGTGTAGGTAGTTGTATATTATATGTATCCAAAAGTGGTACATCAATACATGAATAACCATATTTGGAACGTAAAAAGAAAGAGAGGACATTAACAATGTCTAATAATGTAACCAAACAAGGTGAATTGCTTTCTACCTTCAATGAAAGCAACAGTAAGAGGACTCCAATTCAGTCTGCTTTAACTCGACCATTGGTGGAAGCAATTGGTAAATGTTTCCTACTATTAAGTGGAACGACGGAAGAGGTTCAAGATTCTACTGATGAAACTAAAACTATTCCACGCGCTGTATATGAGGTTCGAGTTATTAGTTCTAATACAAGATTACCAATTGGAACTGTGTTAACGGTGAAAATTAAAGGTAGTGAGAGTGTAATTGCTGATGAAGAGAATAAAAAACTTCTCTTAGGGTTAGAGAAGAATAAGGTAGTAGCATTCGATGATCTTAGCCATTGGAATTTCAATGGTAATGAAGGACTATCAGCTTCAGGTATGCGAGTATTAGAAGTGAGTCCTCAAGAGGCTATGAACTTATAGAATTGAGGTGCTTATATATGAAAACTAAGAAATTAGTCTTAGACACAAAAAAACCGCTAGGAAATCCTAACAGTTTAAAAATGGTAACGATGTCAACCTTAGCATTATCAATTGGCGTTGAATATAAGGTCGCACCGCACTTGTTGAGCAGTGGTAATTATACTGCTCTTGTATATCCACTTTTATTAAATATTATACCTCTAGGGTATCCAGCTTGGAAATGGATTAAATTACATGTTATTGACTATAAAATCTATAAGAGATTGATGAGTATTGTCCATTCTGAGCAACTTATAGATTATGTAGAGAAAAAAGAAACTACCATTTTCAATGAAAAAAAAGTTGAATATGGCGTCAAGATCATCTATGAAGAAACTTCAGAGGGTATTTACATTACTACGCGTGGTGCTAGTTAAATCGTTTTAGTTAATAAAAAAGTCCAATTAGACTAGACTCAAGTTGTAAGTAATTTAAATAGAAAAGAGTCTGATCTAATTGAACTGTCTCAAGCTTAAGCGTTTTTCTCACCATTTACAAGTTAGTTTTAATCGGTTAAATGTGATTTGTCGCTCGCTATATAAGCTTTATGCGCCTGATGGACTTAAACATCGTAAAAATGTTGATCAGACCATGCTTCCTGATAGTTCTATCTTAGCGATGCTCATTTGGCAAACTGAAATTGGAATTGAATCTCAACGAAGATTCTGTAAATTCTTCGTTGGCTTATCTCATTCTCGTTTTAACCGTCGAGCTCGAATGCTCTTGCCTCTAATTCGTTGTATCCGTCAGGCTTGGAATCAAGAAGTAAAGACAGCTGGAGAATTTTTGATTATTGATAGTTTCCCAGTGCCAGTTTGCCAGCCTGTTCGCAATTATCGTGTCAAGATCTTTCGGGGCGTAGCTGATATTGGTTATAAAGCAACCAAGAAAGTCTATTATTATGGCTTCAAGGTCCACGCAATAGTAAGCGATGATGGCTATCTGCTTGACTATGCAGTTACTAAAGCGTCAGTACATGATGCCAAAGAGACAGTAGAATTGATGATCAATGCTCATCCAGCCAACCATTATCTTTTAGGAGATGAAGGTTATTTAGGCAAAAATCTAGCTACTAATCTAAAGCGCATGGGATATGTGCTTTGGACGCCATATCGTAAAAACATGCAAGGAGCTAGAAGGCATAATGATCATCAATTGATGGCAATTAGAAGAAGCATTGAAAGCGACTTTTCTTTGCTTAGTTATTACAACGCTGAGAATAATCGAGCAAGAAGTCCAGTAGGCTTTCAACAGCGGCTAGAAATAGCTATTTTAGCCTATAATATGGCATATTGTCTAGAACGATTTAACTAGCACCACGCGTACATTACTGTGTACCCTAATGGCATTAAGAATAGTGATGCCACTCAGACTCTAAATAATAGGCTAGAAGAAACATTCAACATGAATGTTTTATCGGTAGATCATCAGCTATCTTATACAAGATACTTGTTAAGAGATGTTGATAAGCAACAAATGGGAGTAACTGATAATGCATTCTAATTTTAAGATTCAGCTAGATAAGAATACTAACTTTAGCCTTAAGGGTTCAGGAGGACTTCTCATTGTAGGACGTAGTGGGTCAGGTAAAACTAATACGACTACGTATATTATGCTTAAAGCCGTTTCTCAGTGTGATTGTGGACTTTATATTGTTGATGCAAAAAGAGCTGATATGTACGGTCTACATAATTATCTTAATAGTGGTAAGAAAGTGGTAGCAAGTAATACTAATCAAATAGCACGACTATTACGCGTTTTAAACGAGAATATGAGTGCGAGGTATGAACACTTTAAAGATGGTAAATGGGGACAGGACTTTTCAGAATATGGATATCGACCATATCTATTAGTTATTGATGAAGTATCTGCAATGCTTGCTGAAGCTGGCAAGAATAAAAAAGAGATCATGGGTGAACTACGTCAAATTATTCTCCGTGGGCGTCAAGCGGGTATTTTTACTCTTATTTCGGGTCAAAGGATAGACGCAACTATATTAGATAGAGATATCACATTGCAATTAGGCACGCGGATCGTTATGGGACAAGCAGACTCGGAAACTTATCGCATGGCATATCCCATGGTTAATGATATTAAGGCATTACCATTAGTTCCAAATAAACCGGGGTATGGTCTTATCTATTCTGATGGTCAAAAGATTAGCAATCCTACTCCGTTTGTGTCACCTGATATGTCTAATATTGATGTACCTAAGGTAATTACTAGGTTGGAAAATAATTATGATTCATCCAAGTATAATGATGAGTCTGATTATTGGCAATTATAGTTAATTTAGTTGCCAGCTGACGGGTGACGGAGTCGCCCGAATGGAATGTTCAAGCGTGAGCGGGCTGGCAACACCCACCTAATAATATGGGTGTAACGGAAAGATTATTAATCATGAAAACGATGAATAATATAAAAATCGACCAAATTCGTTTAAATATTCCCTATGATGAGACCAATCAAGTAGAAGATAGTCAAGGTTTACCTAAAGAAGTTATAGTTGCTGATAACCTGTTACATCTAGCATGGTTGTTCAAGTCTAATACAGTGAGTCATGGACATAACGGCTATACTTCTTCATATAATTTTGGATCTGGAGAACAAGGCGGAAATATTTCCGTAATGTGGAATGAAACAAGAAAAGATATGGGAATACTTGTTGACTTTACTGCGACAGGCAAAGCGTTATATGAGAGCCTTGCGGAATTACATGGAATTCCTATTAACTGGAAGAGAATAATTGAAGAACTATATGAGAAAATGGGGCACATATCTAGAATTGATATAGCCACTGACCTTATTAATTACGGATTTTCAGTTAATAGGATTATTCAAAGGTTAAAGAATGAAGAATCATTTTTCTTGAATACTCAAGGAAATAAGATTAATTCTAATCGCTTTAAAATAATTGGAAATTATGAAGAAGCCCAGACTCTATATGTTGGAAGTAGAAAAAGCGATGCCTTTTTGAGAATTTATAATAAAAAAATTGAACAGGATCGAGCTAGTGGACTTTATAGGAATCTAGCTAGAAATTGTAACGATTGGGTAAGAGTAGAAGCAGAATTTAAACATCGTTTAGCCAAAGATTTAGGAAGATATATTGCGACATTAACAATAGACAATATTTATCCTTATTTACTTGGCTGTGTACTAGAACGCTGGTCATTAGTCGATAAGGAAGAGTAATGGTATATGAGAAAATCCAATATTCTAAAGAATGGAAGGTTTTAAAAGAATTGTCGAAAGGGCAAGGACTCGAAGAACTAAAGCAAGTTCAAATTGACGCTTCTCTGAATAGAAAAATTAATTGGTTCTTGTACGGTGGCGCTAGTGGAGTTATTTCGATGATTAAAGAAGTCTATGGTGATAGAGCATTAAAAGAGTTTTATCAATTTTTAGATTATTTTGTTTCTGATCCTGATACATGGGGACATTATTATCATTCGGATAAGATAAATGCAGATACTAAAACTATTGCAGATGCTACACAAAATTTAGATTTCAAAGAATATTTAAAAGGTTTAAGGAAAGAATTAATTGAACAAGATAAGCAGAAAGGCAGAGATTAGTATGTTTGGTACGGAACTACTCAATGCAAGACAGGTGGCCCAAAAATTGGGTATCAGCTATACTTACTTTTTTAAGTTGAGAAGAAATGGCTGTCCATATCATCAATTAGGAAATCAAGGGCGAAAATATTATGTTTTGAAAGAAGTGCAAGATTGGCTCTTAGTAAGTAGTCAACGTTAAATATAGGGCGTGGCAAATGCTACGCCCCTTTTTTGGAGAAAGAATATGGCAATTACACAAATTAAATCAGGAAAAAATGAGGGTAAGTATAGAGTTAGAATTCAGCCGACTGATAATGAAACTGGAAAAACAATACCCGTACCTAGTAGAGTAACTAAGACAAGTAGTAAGCGTGAAGCAAAGCAACTGGAAGAACAAATGTGGGTTGAATATCGCGCGCGTCAAGAAGTTAATTTAGATGTGTTAAATCAGCCACTTTCGATAGCATTGAATAATTATGTTGAAGAAGAGAGAGCTTCGGGACGCTGGTCATCTATTACTACTTATGATAATTGGAAATATACTGTTAAACTTGTTTCTCAATATTTCGGTAGGAAAAAAGTTAAAGACATTAAGGAAAAAGATATGCGCAATTTCGCTAGAAATTATGTTAAGACGCATAAAACAACTGTAGCCCCTCATACCACGATAGACAGGCAGTTACAGAATTTGAGGGGATATTTTTCAACTTTGAATGATGTGGGAATTACGAGAAACCCCGTTCCAATGAAACCACTGTCTAAATTTTTTAGACGTGATGAAATGAGCTTAGCTACAAAAAAGTATGTTTTTACTAGTAGTGAAATTGAAGCTCTTAAAGCAGAGATTTATAAAGAACTAGGAATATGTAGAGTAAATTATTGGACTACACGGATTGCTATTTTAATAGCATTGGATACGGGTATGAGACCGCAAGAAATTCAAGCGCTAAAGTGGAATCAAATTATTAATGATGGAAAATTTAAAGTGTTTCAAATAAATGATTCCTGGAATGAAAAAGAAAAACATCTTAACGGTCATTTGAAGAGTAGACCTCGTGGAGAATCTAGACTAACCCTCCCTCTTTCTGAACCACTTTTGCAGTTATTGAAGAAGTTTCATCACCATCAGTTAGAACTTCTAAAAGAAAATAGTTTAGTTAATTCAAATGATTGGTTAATGTTGAATACAACGGACTATAATTTGTGTTCATTAGGTTATCCAATTACTCAAAAAAGCATGAACGATATGTTGAAACAGTTAAGTAAGAAAGTGGAAATTAATAATCAAGAATTGAATATCAGCATGTATACGTGTAGGCATACTGTAGCAACAAAATTAGGTAATACTCCAGGTATGTCTTATCCTTGGGCGGCAAGTAGATTGGGACATTCTTTAAAGATGTTTATGCGGACTTATGTCCATGTAGATGAAGATAGAAATGAAGAAATGCTAAATTTAGTAAATAATTGGTAAAATAGAATATAAGTAATTTAGATTTGATAAGTATGGGAATGACTAAGAAAAATGGAAAAAAATTATATAATTTATTTCATGGAAATGTTTCAGAAAAATATTCTGAATGGGCTTCTCCTGATCTAATAATATCTGATGGAGCTTATGGCGTAAGAGGATTTAATGGTGACGTAACTGATGTTTCAGATCTAAATGAATGGTATAAGCCCCATCTTTTGGAATGGTCTAAAAAAGCTAAACCTTCCACTAGTTTATGGTTTTGGAATACTGAAATAGGCTGGGCTACGATGCATCCATATTTAGAAGCAACAGGTTGGGAATTCGTTCAATTAGCTATATGGAATAAAGGTTTAGCTCATATAGCTGGTAATGTTAACGGAAAGACAATAAGACAATTACCAGTAGTAACAGAAGTTTCAGCACTATATAGAAGAAAAATATTTTTAAATTCAGGTGATGGTGAAACTTTAGGTGTAAAAGAATGGCTTAGACATGAATGGTGTAGGAGTGGATTACCTTTATATAAAGCTAATGAAGCGACAGGATTAAAAAATGCTGCTACAAGGAAATATTTAACTAAAGATTGGCATTGGTATTGGCCATCTGGAGAGTCAGTTGAAAAAATGGCAAACTATTGTAATAAGTATGGTAAATCAACAAATATTCCTTATTTTTCATTGGATGGTAAAAATAAAGTTAATGCTAAATCTTGGGATAAATTAAGAGCGGTTTGGCATCATAAGAATGGAATAACAAATGTATGGAGTAGACCTCCGCTAGCAAATGCGGAACGGCTTAAGGGTACTATGAGACGAAGCGCGCCTAGGGTATATAAACCGACTAAATATTCAGCGGCACATTTAAATCAAAAACCACTCGATTTAATGATAGAACAGGTAAGATCAACTACAAATCCGGGAGATATAGTTTGGGAACCCTTTGGTGGGCTGGCGTCAGCATCCGTAGCATCTGTTTTATTAGGTAGATATCCTTATGTTGCAGAAATTGATGATAATTTTGTACAATTAGCAGAAGAAAGGCTGTCAGAAGCAAGTATTGAGTTTAATGAAAAAGGAATATTTAGTGATTGATGAATAAAGACTTAAAACCCGAAAGATATGAATTACCAGATGGTGATGAGAGAACCATTTTAAGGGAAAGAATAATTAAAGCGTTAAATGCGGTGCCTATTTATTTTAAGTCTCCTGTCAATATTAAAGGCGTAGCAGTAACTGATTTGTTTTCAATGAATACGTTACTTGGGGGAGCTATTGAAGATCAGACTACACAGGCTTTGAATGATACGAGAAATATTTGGGATCCAGATGGCAAGTATAGTGAGTATTTTTTTAAAAGATATTCTGAAAGTTTTCCGGATGTTCGATTAGAGAAAGGCGTAGATCAATCTCCTTTAATAGGAATAGAATTAAAAGGATGGTATTTATTATCTAAGGAAGAAATGCCTTCTTTTAGATTTAGAGCATCTGCAGATGCAGTAACCGAATGGGATCTTTTAGTAGTATATCCTTGGAGTTTATCTGACGTGCTTTCAGGAACACCAAAACTTGAAATTCCATATATTGAACAAGCTAAGTACGCCGCTGATTATAGAACATATTACTGGGAACATAGAAATCCTAATGCTAAAAAAGTTGTTCATCCAGATACTCATCCATATCCAAATCCAGGAAGTAAATATTCTGATATAGCAAAGGATGATAGTAGTGGTAATTTTGGTATAGTTGCTAGAGTACACGGATTAATGGACGATTGGGTTTCTGACACGATGAAAAATAAGCTTGCAGGAATTGAAGCAAAATGGTGGGTTAAATTTTTTAAGCTTTTTGATGAAAAAGGTGTAAACGAACAGAAAATTAAATCACAGTTTGAAAAAATAGCTGATACAGAAGATCATAATAAGAAATGGGCAGATGAATTTTATGGCTTGATATCTCAATTGATGGATTTACGCGTGGTGCTAGTTAAATCGTTTTAGTTAACAAAAAAAGTCCAATCTTGTTAGACTCGACTTGTAAACATATTAATAGAAAAGAGTCTGACTAGATTGAACTACCCTAAGCTTAAGCGTTTTTCTCATCCTAACACAAGTTAGTTTTAGTCGTTTAAATATAATTTGTCGCTGTTTGTACAAACTTTATGCCCCAGATGCATTAAAGCAAAGACGGAATATCAATCGATGTAAAATATCTGACAGTTCTATTCTGGCCTTGCTTATTTGGCAGGCTTCATTGGGCGTTGAATCTCAAAGAAGATTTTGTGAAAAGCTTGTTAATTTATCTCACTCTCGCTTTAATCGCAGAGCACGCATGCTTTTGCCATTGATCTATTTAATTCGACATGGCCTTAATGAGGAAGTAGATCTGTCAGGCGACATTTTGATTATTGATAGCTTTCCTGTGCCAGTCTGTCAGCCAATTCGCAATCGTCGAGCAAAGATCTTTCGCGGCTATGCCGATATTGGCTATAAGGCAACCAGAAAAATCTATTATTATGGTTTTAAGGTTCACGCTATTGTTAGCGACGACGGCTACTTGCTAGATTATATCGTAACCAAGGCCTCAGTTCATGATGCTAAGGAAACAGTAGAACTGATTACTAATGCTCATCCTGACAATCGTTACCTTTTGGGCGATGAAGGATATTTGGGCAAAAACCTGCATCAACGCTTAGAGCAAATGGGTTATACGCTTTGGACACCATATCGTAAAAACATGAAGAATGCTCAAAAGCACAATAAGCACTATTTAATGGCACTCAGAAGGACCATCGAGAGTGATTTTTCGCTTTTGTCTTACTACAACGCTGAAAATAATCGAGCTAGAAGTTTAGCAGGTTTTCAAGAGAGACTCGAAGTTGCCATTTTAGCTTATAATATGGCATATTGTCTAGAACGATTTAACTAGCACCACGCGTATTAATATTTATAAATTAGATCTTTTTTGAAGTAGAATATTATTGTTAGTTATTATATATTTTTGAAGAAATCTTATATTAAGTATATTACTGAGGAATTCTATGAAAATTGGAAAAGCATTACGTGTAGAGCGTCTAAAACTCGGATTAACACAACAACAAATGTGTGAAGGGATTATTAGCAGACCTTTTTATGCTAAAGTTGAAAGTGGGAAAAATAAGATTAATGCAGAAAGTTTATTTCAAATCTTATTTAAACATCAGATTGAAATTGATGACTTTTGTCAACTTATACAAGATACCTATATTACTAAAAATAGAAGGGTTATAAATAAGTTGCAAGAAAGAATGGATTATGCATTTAGTACTAAAGATATTGATTCTTTAATACTAAACTGTAAAAAAATTATGAATGTTCCTGGAGATAGGATTATAAAATTACGAACATTGGTAGCTATTGCTTATTTTAGAAATGAACTAAATGAGATAGATAACGGGATTAAAAAGAAAATAAAAATAGAATTTAATGAAGGACAGAAATGGACAAAAAGACCAGAATCATTAAGGCTTTTTGCTAATACGATGCCATTATGGTCGCAAGATGAATTAAATTTTTTTATAGGACGATTATTGGCTACAGTCAAAAATGAGAATATTACTGAATTAATGTTAGAAAGGTATTTAAGAATATTTGAAAATTATTTAGCTACCTGTTATGAAAGAAAGATACCAATGAGAAAAAATAGTAATCATATAGAAGAAATAATTGACTATATTACGAATGCAACATCATCAAATGTTCACTTGATGATATATAGAATAAATGCTATTTATATGAAATCATTATTTAAGAATGATAAAGAAAAAGTTACTAAAATCAAGGCAGATATGAATGATTATGGATATGGAAAGCTAACTATTAATTGGCCTAATTGAAATATTGTTAAATAAAAATTTGGTAAATGTGTAAAACTCTAATTGATTATGTTGGGTAAGAATGAACATGATTAATTAGAGCTTTTTATATTTTTAGTAATTTGAGTACGCGTGGTGCTAGTTAAATCGTTCTAGACAATATGCCATATTATAGGCTAAAATAGCTATTTCTAGCCGCTGTTGAAAGCCTACTGGACTTCTTGCTCGATTATTCTCAGCGTTGTAATAACTAAGCAAAGAAAAGTCGCTTTCAATGCTTCTTCTAATTGCCATCAATTGATGATCATTATGCCTTCTAGCTCCTTGCATGTTTTTACGATATGGCGTCCAAAGCACATATCCCATGCGCTTTAGATTAGTAGCTAGATTTTTGCCTAAATAACCTTCATCTCCTAAAAGATAATGGTTGGCTGGATGAGCATTGATCATCAATTCTACTGTCTCTTTGGCATCATGTACTGACGCTTTAGTAACTGCATAGTCAAGCAGATAGCCATCATCGCTTACTATTGCGTGGACCTTGAAGCCATAATAATAGACTTTCTTGGTTGCTTTATAACCAATATCAGCTACGCCCCGAAAGATCTTGACACGATAATTGCGAACAGGCTGGCAAACTGGCACTGGGAAACTATCAATAATCAAAAATTCTCCAGCTGTCTTTACTTCTTGATTCCAAGCCTGACGGATACAACGAATTAGAGGCAAGAGCATTCGAGCTCGACGGTTAAAACGAGAATGAGATAAGCCAACGAAGAATTTACAGAATCTTCGTTGAGATTCAATTCCAATTTCAGTTTGCCAAATGAGCATCGCTAAGATAGAACTATCAGGAAGCATGGTCTGATCAACATTTTTACGATGTTTAAGTCCATCAGGCGCATAAAGCTTATATAGCGAGCGACAAATCACATTTAACCGATTAAAACTAACTTGTAAATGGTGAGAAAAACGCTTAAGCTTGAGACAGTTCAATTAGATCAGACTCTTTTCTATTTAAATTACTTACAACTTGAGTCTAGTCTAATTGGACTTTTTTATTAACTAAAACGATTTAACTAGCACCACGCGTATTTGAATATTTAAATTGTATCTCTTTAGATTATTAATTTTAAATAGATTGTGTATGTAATAAGAATGTGTAACAAATATGATACTAAGAATATTTGATCTTAATTAATTGATTTATTATTAATACAAATAAAGATAAAGGGGGGCATCAAAAATGATTTGGTGGGAATTACCAGTACTTTTAGGTTAATTTGAGGCTTATTAAATAGCGTTAAAACTTTTTAAACACTATTTAAAGTAAACTGAAAATTAGTAAGAAGATAAAGAAAGTCACATACTGTGATCCTTAAAACAGATTTGTAAGGATAAACGGTATTAATAATCATTGTCTAGTATTAGAATCTGATTTTAATGAAAAGAGATAAGGTCAAATGATTACTGTTCAATTAAGAGGTATTGCTGAAGGTAGATTGGGAGTAAATCATATTGATTATGATTTACGTTTAGGTTCAAAAGTAAAAGATATGATTCAAAGAGTTGTATCTTTAGATGAAGACTTGAAACATAATATTTTTAATACCACGTTAAATGAGCCTAGAAAGTTATGTAGAGTTTTAGTAAATGGAAAATTAGCCAAGTTTAACCAAACAATTAATGCGACTGATAATGTTGCATTAGTAGGTGTGGTTACTTGTGACGGTTAATTTAAGAGCTTTTTTTGGGGGTCTGGAAATATCCAGGCTCTTTTGCTTAAGAAAGGAATAGAAAATGATATTTGAAAATTCTAGATATAATCGACAAATTCAAATGCCAGAAATAGGTGAAGAGGGTCAAAAACGCTTAAGTAATGCTAGTGTAGTTAGCGTAGGTGCTGGTGGAGTTAAGTCACCGTTGCTTTATTATTTAGCAGCTGCTGGAGTGGGAAAAATTAAGATCATTGATTTTGATAAAATTGAATTAAGTAATTTGAATAGACAAATATTGTATACCACTGATGATATTGGAAAATATAAAGCTAAAGTTGCTGCGAATAGATTGAGGCATTTAAATCCAGAAATTCAAATAATTGACTCAGAAGAAAAAGTTACACCTCAAAATATCAATACTTTATTATCTAATTATGATATTGTTTTAGAAGGTGGAGATGGTCCAGAACAACGTTTAATGGTCAATAAATATTGTGTAGATAATAATATCCCTATGGTACATGTTTCTGCACAGTATGGCTATGGTTATGTACTGACTATGCTTGATGCTAAAGTAGATCCGTGTTTACAATGTGCATTTCCAGATTTAGCTGAAAGTCGTAGAGGACCAGTAGCAGTTTGGGGTATAGGAACTGGTATTGCTGGTGTAATGGGTGCTAATGAAGTTTTGAAGATTATCTTGGAAAAAGGAGATTTAGCTCGTGGATATCTGCTTTGCGCATCCAGTTTTTCAAATGATTATTATAAAATTCCAATCCCTAAACTTTCAGATTGTCCAACCTGTGGCAAAATAAAATGATCGCTATAAATAAAGAAAGATTAATTGAGCGAGCTGCCTTACTAGCTTCTGGCGTAGATTCTTTAGGAACAGGCTCGTTCGTTAGTATTTCAACTATTTTCTTTTTGAATAATAGTCATGTCAGTGCAACTTTGATAGGAATAGGGCTGACTTTATCAGCAATATCTGGCATGGTTGCTTCCGTACCTGTTGCATACCTTGCTGATCGATTAGGAAAATTAAGAATATTTTCGGTATCTTATATATTAAGAGCATTTGGAATGTTGTTATGGCAAGGGATAAAAGGAAATATTAGTTTCTTAATTTTTATGACTTTGTTTGGAATAATTGATCGATCCGCAGCCTCTTTAACTAGAAGTTTAATAGTTGCACCGTTGAGTAAAGAAAAAGCTTCGATTTTAATGGGAAATATGGCTTTACCAACTAATCTGGGATATGGTATCGGTGCTGGTATAAGTGGAATAATAAGTTTTTTTAAATTAAATTTATTTATAGCTTTGATTATTAATGCTTTTTCTTTTATATTAGTTGTTTTAATTTATAACTATGCTTTAAAAGATGTTGATGTAACGTCAGCTAATATTAAGCGTTCACCATTAACATCTTTTAAAGCAATTGAAAGTTCCTTAATAAATAAAAAAAGATTTAATTTGATTATTGAAAACTTTATTTTTTCATTTCATAGGACTTTACTAAACGTTTATATTCCTTTGTTAGTTGTAAAAAATTTTACTAACTTAACATGGATGGCACCTACTGCGTTTGTATGTAATACTATTGTTATTGCTCTTTTTCAAGGTTTTGTAAATAAAATTGCCGTTCAAAAGAAAGTTTATGATATTTTTTGGATTATTTCTGGATTCTGTTTAGGGATATCATTTTTTGGAATAGTTATTTCTAACATTAATAATACAAAAAAGTTTTATTTAATATTACTAATATTGTTAGTTATTGTTCAAATAATAGCTGAGTTATTTAGTTCTGCAGCTCTAGCTGTTTATATGGTTGAATTTAGTAGATCTCAATATTTGACTTTGGATTTAAGTGCTATAAATTTGGGAGGACAATTACAGAATATTGTAGGACCAATGATATTTGGGGAATCTGCTACTTCTAATTTTTTATGTCCTTTGTGTATGGGAATTCTAACGTTAGCTATTACTATAAATGAATTAAAAAATAAAGTAATATTAAAAAACTCTAACTAGAAGATTAACATAAAGTTTTTAAATTAATAAAGCCGGATTATTAAGCATAATTAACCTTGGTTTATCAGTATAAACCAAGGTTAATTTTATTAAATTTTTTAATGGGTAACGTCTACTGTAAAAAAATAATAGTGAGACATAAACAAAAAAAGAGAAACCATCGTAAAAGCAATGTCATTAAGTTAAGACATTGACAAATTGAATCTAATCTCTGTAGAACCGAATCATTATGATTTGGTTCTTTTTTTGCATAAAATAAAGGCGAAAAGAACCCTACCTTTTCGCCCTCTGATTAAATTATTAAACCTTCAAAACTATTGCCAGAAAGCTGGTGTTAATTATGAAAGCCCTTCATAAAAATATTTTAGATCGTCTTGATCAAATTATCAATGATACTGGAAAGCATATTCATGATTTTATCGATGATCCTCATGCCTTCACTAGGAAGCGGTCTTTAGATGCAGCTACAGTCATTAAAACTACTATTAATATGCAAGGAAAAGATTTGACCAGTGAGTTGTTTAGAGCTTTTGGCCAAAAAGCTATTAAAAATAACGATAAAGTAGTCAGTACTTCCGCTTATGTCCAACGCAAAGGTCAGCTTTCACCCGCATGTTTTAAGCATATTCTAACCGTATTTAATCAGAATTTGTTTAATATCCAGTTATTTGATCATAAATATCGTATATTTGCCATCGATGGGTCTGATTTTAATCAAATCTGGAATCCTAAATCAGAGAATATTGTTGGAAATCTCAATCATAAAGGAAAGCCATATTGCCAAATTCATGTTAATGCACTCTATGACCTGTTAAATAATACTTATCAAGACTGCATCTTTCAGCCTAAGTCAAAGATGGATGAACGTAAAGCCGCCGTTCAAATGCTTAAAAAGCTAAATTGCGGACCATATATAGTTACTATGGATCGAGGTTATACCGGCTTTAACATGATTGAAAATTGTAATCGCCTGCCTAACTGTTATTATGTCATACGTACTAAAACGGGATATGGCGCATTTAAGGAAATAGCTGAGTTGCCTAATCAAGAGTGTGATAAGGATATAGCTTGCTGGGTGACTACCTCTAATTATTATTATGAAATCCATAAAGCCACAGAAAACGTTCATCTTGTTAACCATCATTATCGTCAATATATCAAATATCGGTCTAAAAATACCAAAGATGGCAGCTGGGACTTTGGAGAGTTATGTACAATAAAATTTCGCACTTGTAAATTTAGAATTAATGATCCTAAATCAGGCAAAGAAGAATGGGAAGTTGTTCTAACCAATCTAAATAGAGCCGATTATCCCTTAAAAAGGATCAAAGAAATCTACCATTTGCGCTGGGGTATTGAAACTTCATTCAAAAAATTGAAATATGCTTTGGGAAGCGTACAGTTTCACTCCAAGCAGGATAAATTTATCGAAATGGAAATCTATGCCCACATGATTATGTTTAACGCAGTCAGTCAAATTGATGCTCAAGCATATATACCACAAAAAAACTGCAAGTATCAATATGCGCTTAATTTCAAACAGTCATGCTTTATCATCCAAGCTATGTATATAATTTCTTCTTCAACTAAAATCTTTAAAAAGATTCTTATTCAAATTGGTCATTACACAATTCCAATCAGACCAGGACGAAAAGACAAAAGAAATTTCAAACCAAAATCAGCTGTATATTATTTATATCGTGTAGCCTAATTTCTAAACAAGATTTGGGCTTGTTTGACATAAAAAAAGATCATTCAAATGCGATAAATCGCAAATGAATGATCTTAAAAATTGAGTCGATAATTTGTCAATGTCTTAACTTAATGACATTGATCGTAAAAGATTAGATTCTCTTCTTGATGAAAGTAAAATTGTTATATTGAATACGCATGGTGCTAGTTAAATCGTTTTAGTTAATAAAAAAGTCCAATCGGACTAGACTCAAGTTGTAGTATCAAAAAAAGAGTCTGATCTGATTGAACTGCCTTAAGCTTAAGCGTTTTAGCCACCATTTACAAGTTAGTTTTAAAGATTTAGTGGTAATTTGTCGGCACTGGTATCGTTTGTATGCACCGGCTGAGTTTACTCATCGGCGAAATATTGATCAAATTAAAACTACGGACAGTCTGATTTTGGCTTTACTTATCTGGCAAGCTAAGACAGGAATTGAATCACAAAGAAGATTCTGTGAATGTTTCAATTGTTTATCACACTCACGTTTTAATCGGCGTTCACGTCAGCTATTGCAATTGATTTATCAGATACGGCAAGAAATGAATAAAAAGGTTGACCTGAATGGACAGTTCTTGATCATTGACAGCTTTTCGGTACCTGTTTGCCAACCAATTCGCAACTATCGTGCTAAAATTTTTCGCGGTTATGCCAACATTGGTTATAAGGACACCAAGAAAATTTACTTCTATGGTTTCAAAGTTCATGCCATTGTTAGCGATGACGGTTACATTCTTGATTATGTCGTAACAAAGGCATCAGTTCATGATGCCAGGGAGACAGTTGAACTGATGGGAAATACCCATCCATCTAATTACTATCTTCTTGGCGACGAAGGCTATTTAGGCAAAGAACTGCATCAACAGCTAAAACAAATGGGTTACGAACTTTGGACACCATATCGTAAAAATATGACAGGAGCTAAAAAGCACAATGATCATCAATTGATGGCTATTCGCAGAACAATTGAAAGCGACTTTTCGCTTCTGACCTATTACAATGCCGAGAACAATCGAGCACGTAGTCTGATAGGCTTTCAAAGCCGGTTGGAAATTGCAATTTTAGCTTATAATTTGGCTTATTGTCTAGAACGATTTAACTAGCACCACGCGTATGGATTTATATAAATAGATGTGCTATATGTTATATGCTGAAAAGTTGTAAATGTACTTAATTGATGTAGTAGGGAAGATTGGATTATGGAAGAGATTGAACCTTTTGTTGATGGAAGAGAACGAAGCTTACGATGCCCTTTTTGTTGTAAGCCTGGTTCAACCACATCTCATTATATGAAAAGAATTTTTAACACTTCTTCTCAAGGTATTAAAAAGGTGTCTTTAACCGATTGGTCAAAAAAGAATAATTTTAAAGGAGACTCAAATAATCAACAAATACTTAATAGAAGTGTAGAATTTTATTCAGCTACTTGTAATAATTGTGGTAGTGAGAGTATATATGTAGAAAATAAAATGATGGTAGAGGATGTGCCGACTCCTACACAGGCTGGTATATCTGTTAATACTGCTAGAAATGTGATATTATTGCAGAAATGCATATATCCAGAATCACCTATACCTGATATATTGCCAGTCCCTTCAGAATCTATGCCAGAAGATGTTAAAAAGATTTATAACGAAGCAGCCAGTGTATTTAATAAATCACTGAGAGCCTCTGGCACATTAATTCGAATCACTTTAGAAACTTTATTGAAAAATCATACGGAAGCAGATGCAAACAGTTCATTAAACATTATGATAGGTCAATTAAGTCGTACAATGCCATCATTTATTACAGAAATGATGGATAACATTAGAGTTTTTGGAAATTCTAATGCACATGCTCATGAAAATGAATTGGATAGATATAGACAAATTAATGAAACTGAAAATAAGGAACAAGTAATAGAGTTATTTACTTTTGTAAATTTGATTTGTGATCAAATGGGTTTATTGGCAAAATCGCATGAGATGTATGAAAGAATACCTGATACTAAGAAAAATCAAATAAGTAAACGCAATAAAAAATTTAAAAAAGAGTAATTAATATAGGTTCTCAGATATATAGGCATCTACCCCACAATATCTGCCACACAGTTTTTAGAAAAACAATAAAGAAGCCGACATTGTAGGCTTAGGAAGTTGGGCTTTCTATGCTTCTAGTCAGCATTAATAAATACGTTTAAAAGATCTGATTGAAAAATCAGGCTCTTTGTCAAACCCTGTTGATAATGAGTAAATGAATAGAATCAAGCAACCATTAAAAGGCTGTTTGGTTCTTTTTCTACCTTAAGTCAAGTAATATCAATAATTTAATAGATTATTTTATTAGAATTATTGGTACGAATGAAGCTAATTAAGTTAGAAAACTAAATTTATTAATAATTATATGTAACACAAATAAGCCTATGAGTACTTGTAGTTTTTTCATAGGTTGTTATACTGAAGTTGATCATTTGATTTCAACTAAAGTCTTTGGTTATGTGTGGCTACGTTGTAATCATATAATTGATCATGTTTGATAAGAGCAAACATTGTACGTATCAGTTTATGAACTGATGCAATGGCGATTTTCTTATAGCCCCGGCTATTTGAAGATCGTTTTTTCTTATCATAATAATCAGTGATATGACAAGGCTGAGTAGCTTTGACAGTTTCCATTTGAGTAATTGTTCGATAAAGAATCTTTCTAGCTAAGTGATTGCCATGTTTGGTTATTCTCACCTGATTGATAGCGGCCTGGATCAATGCCAACAAAGGCATCAATTTGGGCTGAAGTATCAAACCGTCTTAAATCACCTAATTCAGCTACCAACCTAACAGCAGTAGTTTTGGCAATGCCAGGAATACTCTCATAGATATTCAAAGACCGTGCATTTGCTTGCATAGCAAGCTTTTCCATATAATTGATCACATTATCTCTTTCGGCACTTAGAGAAAGCAAATTGGCAATATTACGCTGAATTGCTCGAATAGTAATACTGCTTTCATTGTCATATGGATAAGCTTGTCTGGCTAAGGCATAGAGCCTAGTTGTTAAATAATGAGCTCTTTGTCTGCCAATTCCTGAAATGGCCAACAAACTTTGAAAGACCTGGTTTTCATTGTGATTTAAAACATATTGGGCATGCGGGAATAAGCTGACAATCGTCCAATAAACTCTGCCAGATGAAGTTGAAAGGATACTCTCTATCTGAGGAAAAGTAGACTGCAAATTACGATGGAGCTGATTTTTATTGATTATCAGGGCTTGAGTAAGCTCTTCGTAATAACGACTCGCATTTTGCAGTTCATGATATTCCTTAGGTTGAGGAGCACGCAATTTTTGTGGCGCATTGAATTGAATTAAAGCTAACCGATAAGCATCAACTTTATCGGTTTTATTATGCCTTAGATTATTGTCCATCAGCTTCTTAGCCTTTAAGGGATTAAGCTTTAAATACTTGATATGATAATCTTCTAAAAAAGCCTGTAAACTCAATGAATAAACTCCCGTAGCTTCAAAAACTACTAAAGGCGTGATCAAGTATTGATTTAAACGATCCAATAGATCTTGATAGCCAAAGGAATCATTAGTAATCTTAAAGGTTTCACCTTGCTTAATTCGATCAATTACTACACAAACTGTAGACGATTTACTGCTAACATCAATGCCAAAGATAATATTTTGTTTCATCATTCTAACCTCCAAGTGAAGACAAACAGTTTTATCAACCTATGAATTCTCATTTTCTGAACTCGGCATCAAGTGCCCACAGACTTCGAAGAGACTTATAAATAGGCGGTAAAGCAGTCCGTTTTCTTTGCGACGTTACACGTCCAAAAGAACCAAGACTTTATTTGCTTTATCTTCACTTTCTATTTTAGACAAAATAAAAAGTGCCAGATCATGAATCCGTCGATTCATAATCCAACACTAGATTAGTATGTTTTCTTTGTACAGATTTTCTTCCAAACGAATTCTGGTTAAGAGATTAGTAAAATTAGAATAGCCAAAAGCTGTTCGTTCAATTTGTTTGATCTTGCGGTTGAACCCTTCAAGGCAGCCGTTAGAATAAGGCAGTTTTGCTCCATTAAGCACAGCTTTTAGGTTATGTTTAAAGGTCAATAGTGTTTTGTGCATTAAAGTCCCAATTTGATCTTGGCAGTTGATTAATAATTTGAGCTCATGAGTATTGCCCGTTTCAACGGCTTGAATAAAGCTTTGCATCAGGTTATATGAATTCTCTAAGGTAGTGCTGGTATTGATGCCTTCTGTAACTACTTGGGCTTGAGTTAAGCAGTCTTTGTAGTGCCAGTTATAGTGAGGATGAACTTTTTCAAGTTCATCAAACTTCTTCAAGTATAATTTCCAAGGAGACTTAAGCAGCTGATATTGCCGCGATCTTTTATCAAAGGTCTTCATGACTTGGACCCTCAGCGAGTTGAATGAGCGCGTAAGCATTTGAATCATGTGAAAACGATCAATGACAATCTGTGCATTAGGAAAACAAGCTCTAACGATATCTTGATAGTAAAAATTAAGATCCATCGTGACCGTTTTAACGTTAGCTCTAGCTTGGGGCGAGAAACGACCAAAATACTTAAGCAGCGTCTTCTTGTAGCGAGTTCTAAGAATCTGAACGACTTGATGATTATCACCATCCAGGCAGATAAAGTGCAGCTGGCGGTCGACTCCTTTAAACTCATCAAAAGCTAAATGAGCTGGCAAATATTCGTAGCTGTCAATAAACCGGTGTGAACAGTTACCCAGTACTCTTTGAACAGTATTAATTGAAATATTGTTTTCTCTGGCAATGCTGGTCATAGATCGATCTTCAGTTAAAGCTGACAATACTTTAAGCTTAGAGGCATTAGAAATAGAACAGTATTTATTTACCAATTCAGACTGAGCCATAGACCAGCGCTCACAAGCGCGACATTTAACTCGTTGCTTAGCTAATCTGATAATGACCGGTAAACTTGCATTAGCTGTCGGATAGTGAATGTTGGTAATCAAATGGCCATTGTGTAAGAGATCTAGGGAGCCGCAGAAAGGACAAACAGGTTGAAGCAATTCAGCTTCATAGATTTTATGCTTTTGCAGTTTGATCGATTTATAGAAATAATCTTTAAAAACGATATTTTCGTCTTTAACATCAAGCTCGAATTTAATACAATGATTAAGAGAGGACATAGAGATCACCTTTATTTATAAGAATTTGTGTGGAAACGATTTTTATTGAAGAGGACTATGTCCTCTTTTTTGCAATAAAAAATCCTGTTAACAGCTTATCATATAGATAAGTCATCAACAGGAAAAATTATAGAGCCAAAAATCAGATCTTTTTTGTATTATAACTAAAACATTTATTAATAGCACAATTTTCTTGGAGGAGAATTATGAAAGCATGGAAAACTAGCGGATTAATTGTATTGCTGGTCTGGATAGCAATTGCAGCAATTATCTGGTTTAGGAATGTTGACGGAGCAGGAGTAGCTCAGACGGCTCAATTAAAAGAAATAACTTTGCTGATCTGGCTAATTTTTGCAATTCCTGTCATTATTGGCTATCTAATTTGGCTTATTGTTTTAAAAAGAAAGCAAGAAAATATAAACTAAGAGAAACAAAGGAATGGTCAATTGCTTTAGGGATACCGGTTGAAGAGCGTCATGGAAAGCACTATGAAGATGGTGCGGTAACTCTTGACGATTTTGATTATTCAAAAACTGATGAAGTCAAGCCAGATGCGGAAAGTGGAGCTGCGCAAAAAGAATAGAAAATAAAGAAGAGCAACATGAGAAAGAATCTCGTGTTGCTCTTTTTGATCTTCGTTAATCTACTGCATTACCAAATTGATGATCTTTTTTATTAAACCATTGACGGGCAAAATCGATCAAGGATTTGCTGTTGATTACTTTGATAATTCCTTGACCTAATTTTTGTGCTTTAACTTCATTAGGAAATTCTTTTTCAAAAGCTTCACCTAATTCGTTGAAATCGTCATAAGAATCTAAATCTATGTTTTGATAATTTGTCCAAATCGTTTTTCCATCTTGGTCGATACTGGTTGCTGCAGAACAGGTTTCAGTTTTGCGATGAATCGTAGATTCTGCGTAGTGAAGCATTGTGCAGGTTTCGTAATCGGTACCTAAGAAAATAATTTTGCCATCGTTCTTGTACAAATAATCAAGTGGACTGTTGATCCCATATGGCAGGTTTAAAGGCTGACGTGCGGCAATTTCAGCCGCATTTTTACCCCAGATAGCAACTGGCAAATAGGGATGCGTGCTGCGAACTACATCAGGTAAATTCCTAAAGTATTCTGGCGTTATGCCCAGACCTTCTGTAGCTGAGGTCCTTGGATCATATGGTGGCATATTATCTCTAACCACCTGAATTAAATCTTGACGAACGGGTGGATACTCCCAAGTTGCTGGATCACAATTCGTTGAAACCTGTGACGGCATCATTAGTGTGCCAACGGATAAAGTTTCTTCAAGTGCTCTAACAATTGTTTTAGGCCCACCGGGTAAATATTGAAACTTACTCATGGCAGTATGAACCATGCAAGCATCTGTACTTTTGACACCTAAATTGTCAAAAGCAGCCTTAAAATCATTTTTTGTGATAATAGTTTCGATTAATTTTTCAGACATAGTGTGTTTCCTTTTCTAAAATAGTTTATTGACTTGGTCTGAAAAATCTTACTCTTGCTTTAATTTCACGCTTGTTAATCATAGTTTGTTTGTTACTCATTTTTTCTCCTCGTAATAAATACGTATTAACTAATATTATAGAGAATGATTTTATAATAAATATACACAATTTATCCTCAAGGAGAAAAAAGATGACTTTAAAAGAAAAATTCGCATATATGGCAACAGGCAAGCCTTACAATGACTTGGATCCATTGTTAATTGAAGCAAGAAACAAGGCTACCGAAGATACTAATAAGTTGAATGCTGAAAATAATTCGGCTAAAAAAGAAGAACTGATCAGAAAACTTTTTGGTAGTGCTGGTAAAACACTATTTGTTAATCCAAATTTCCGTTGTGAATTTGGGCAAAATATTCATGTTGGTGATAATTTTTATGCCAATTATGACTGCGTAATCTTGGACGGTGCACCAGTAACGATTGGTGACGATGTTTTGCTTGCACCAAAAGTTGGTATGTACACTAGCAATCACCTTTTTGATGCTAAGGAGAGAAAGCTTGGGGGATGCATTGCTAAGCCGATCAGGATTGGTAATCGCTGCTGGATAGGTGCATGCGTATCAATAACCCACGGTGTAACGATTGGCGACAATACAATTATTGGTGCCGGCAGTGTTGTGACTCATGATATTCCAGCAAATGTGATTGCGGCAGGTGTACCTGCTAAAGTTATTCGTCCAATTACTGAGAAGGATAAAACCGGCTTTGATCCTAACGATCCTCGATTTTTATAAAGAATAGGAAAAAGAAAAACTAATAAAACACCTCATAGCTACTAGATTGACGTTTGGTAATTATGAGGTGTTTTGATATTATTCTTCTTTTAAAATATCTTCTGGATTTTTATATTCTTGTTCCATATTTAAGGATTTAAGATATTTGTCTAAACTAATATTTTTACGATAGAGTTCTTTATTAACAATTTCAGCAACTTGCTTACCTGTGATTAGCAAGATAGGATAGTTATCTTCTAGAATCTCTTGTTGAGTGGCATTAGTAAAATAAGAAGTTGTTACAAATGCTGCAAGCCATCCTCTCTTTAATCTTGCAATAATTCGATCAACATCTTTGCCACTAACTCCATTATTTCTTTCGTAGCATTTAGCTTGTCCGAGAACTACCTGTCTAACTTGGCTTAAGCCATGATTTCCAATATCAATTCTTAGTACGTAATCATATCCGCCATCTCCAGATGCCTTAGTAACCCAACCATCGTGGCAGATAGTGCCAGAGTCCTCGATTAACAGGCGAGTTACATCTTTAGCTAAGTATTCAAAACCAAAAGGATTATTTTGATAGTGAGAATATATTTTTTGGAGAATTATATCTAACTTACTACCAGGTGTAGGTAGTTGTTCCTTTTTGTTGGCAGTACTTCGACCGTAAACGTGACGTCTAATTTTATTAAAATCGCCATCTTTAATCCACTCTTGCCATTCTTTTGGTGCTAAACAAGGAGCGAATTTATCTTTTTCTCTTCTGGCATCGATCCAATCCCAATTGAAGCCTTCTTGTTCCTTTTTAAGAGAAAAAACACAGAATGTAAAAAGATAGTTTGAAAAATAAGTTTTATTCTTATTGGAGCCGCTATACTGAGTGACTAATTTAATGAAAAACGCCCGAAAATCCCCGTATTTTAATGCGGGGATGGATAGGGCCAAGCTGACCTAGCAGTCAGCTTTTTTTATTCTAAAAATAGAGACATATGTTCGCTTATCCTGTAAAATATAAATATCTAATCTATGAGGAGGTGAAATACATGAAAAGAATGAGCAGTTTAGCCTATCATTTTGGTGTTAAGCTTCGCTTTTATCCTAGTTCTAAGCAAAAGAAAATCATCAAGCTAAACTATGATGCGCAGCGCTTTGTTTACAACTCTTATGTAGGACGCAATCGAAGCAATTATCATGCTAAGCACTACTTAGCTGTTAGACAATATCAAGCAATGCCTTTTGCCTTTTCTATTCTTAATAATTATGAGACTAGGTTGGCAGAAGAAGTAGTCACTAATAGCGAACTATTGGATAAGCCAAGGAATATTCGTGATAATTATAGCTTTTTGCGTGTTAAAGAAATTGATAGCCTCGCTATTGCCAACGCCATTCAAAATTATCAGAAAGCTTGGAACAACTATCGCAAGATTGGTTATGGAATTCCGACTTTTCACAAAAAACGCAGCGACTGGTCATATCAGACCAACTGTCAATATCCTAAGCAGTCAGAAGCCTATCTTGATAACGGGACAGCTAGATTTATTGATGCTAAACATATTAAATTGCCTAAGCTGGGAATTGTCCGCATTGCTGGTTTTAGAAAACTGATTAAAGAGCGCTTGCTTAAGCAGATTCCAACTAGAATTGGCACAGTCACGATAAAAAAGACCGCTGATGACCAATTCTACCTGTCTATGCAATTAGGCAGCGATACTGCTTTTGTTAAGGAATTACCTAAAACACAAAGTCAAATTGGCATTGACCTCAATTTAGATAACTTCCTAACAGCATCTAACGGAGCAATGGTCGCTAATCCACGATTTTATCGCAAAACCAAAAAGAAGCTGGCCCATGCCCAACGTGTCTTGTCTCGCAGGCAGCGCCGGGCTAAAAAAGAAGGACGCAATTTGCGGCTAGCAAAAAACTATCAAAAACAGCGTCTAATAGTCGCTAAACTGCACGATAAGATCAGAAGACAGCGTAATGACTTTTTACAAGTACTCTCAACTGCACTAATCAAAAACCACGATTTAGTAGTTGCCGAGGAATTAAGAAACAGAAACCTGTTAAAGAATCATGCCTTGTCGCAATCAATTTCTGATGTCGGCTGGCGTAGTTTCCTGAATATGCTGGCTTATAAGGCAGATCTATATGGTAAAGAATTTCTAACAATTGATCCTAAATATACTACTCAACGCTGTCATGCTTGTGGCAGTATTATGGGCCAAAATGGTTATAAGAAATTAACCCTTAAGGATCGGGAGTGGACTTGTCCAATTTGTCGAATGCTCCATATTCGTGATTGGAATGCGGCAGTGAACATCTTAGAAAAAGGATTAAGCAAGTGGCAAAATCCTAAAATAAAAAAAGCAGCCTAGAAAGGCTGCAGTCCGTTAGCAACTCGCGGACTTAAAAGGCTTTGGTAATTAGACGACCTCTATCGGCAATAGTCAAAAGACTATTGCTGGTAAGTCAAGTCCGTATCTAAGCAAGTTGGTGTTCTAGTTAGCGCAAGCTAACGAGCCACTAAGCCCTAGACTTCAGTCTAGGGTAGTTGACTTGATTCAACTGTGCCATATCCGTGAAAAGTTCGTTCGCCTTGTTTTTTACTTTCAAAAAATAAAATTGGAATAGCTTTGGCTCTTTCTTTAGGATCATTACTGTGACTTAATTTGAACTGTTCGAGTAGTCGTTTATTGCCAGTTGTAGTTGCTGGATCTTTATCTGCTGTTTTGTTATCGCTGTAATAATATATGTAGCCGATATCTTCATTAAATTCATCTTCCCATGGATTATAAGCGTCACTTCTAATGTGATTAGTGCTAGATATTATGATGCATTCTTGATCACCATATTGTGTAATACCGCGCTGATTATTATAGTTTTTAGGACTGCTGCCTAAGTGAGTTTGGTTATAATAATTATTTTGTGCGGAATCATTAATTTCTAAAATATTATTAGAAGTTTTTTCTGCGTATTTCTTAGCTTGGATTGATGTTGAATATGTTTGTCCGACGTATAGCATGACTTTATCCTCTGTTGTTTGATCTTAAAGATATTTTAGCAGCATTATTTTGTAATCTTTTAGCTTTGACTAAATAAAACTAAAATAATTTAACCTATAAAAGTTTTACAATAAGGATAAGAAACAAATTATAGGAGGAATCAATTATGCCATGTACAACAATTTTAGCCGGTAAAAAAGCTACTACCGACGGTTCAACTCTAGTTGCTAGAAATGAAGACTACGGTCACGCTTTTAACCCTAAGCGTTTCATCGTTGTAACGCCAGATAAGCAACCTAAGGAATATCAATCCGTAACTTCAAAATGCAAGGTAGATCTGCCAAGTGATCCAATGCGTTACACCGCTGTGCCTGAACTTGAATCAACCATGAAGAAGATGGGCTGGTGGGGTGAAGCCGGCATCAATGCCGCAAACGTTGCTATGTCAGCTACTGAAACTAGCACCACTAATTCACGTGTTTTGGGCGTGGATCCAATGAATAAAAAGGGTATCGGTGAAGAAGATTTTGTTACCATCGTTTTGCCATATATTTATTCAGCTCGTGAAGGGGTAAAGCTTTTAGGTAAATACCTTGAAAAGTATGGTACCTATGAATCAAACGGTGTTGCCTTTTCAGATAAGGACGAAGTTTGGTACATGGAAACAATCGGTGGCCACCACTGGGCCGCAAAACGTGTGCCTGATGACTGCTACGTTGCTGCACCTAACTGGTTCAGTATTACCGACTTTGACTTTAATAGCGACGACACAATGGCTTCTGCCGATTTGGAAAAGATGATCAAAGATAATTATTTAGACATCGATCATCAAGGCAATCCATACAATTTGCGTCATATTTTTGGTAGCCATGACGATTCAGACTATGAATACAACATTCCACGTGAATGGTATATTCAAAAGTTGTTTAACCCAAGTGATGTTCGTGAACCAGACGATCCAGAATTACCATTTGCAAAAAAGCCTGAACACTTGCTTACTATTGAAGACTTTAAGTATGCATTGTCTTCACGTTATCAACACACTAAGTACGATCCATATGGCTTAGAGGGTACAGACGCAGACCGTCATGCCTTCCGTCCAATTGGTTTTCAACGTAACCAAGAATTATCAATCTTGCAAATTAGAAACAACGTTCCAGAAAAAATCGCTGGTGTTCAATGGGTAGCCTTTGGTCCAAATGCCTTCAATGGTATTGCTCCTTACTACACCAATATTCTTGATACTCCAAGTACTTATCGCGATACTAAGGAACATTTCGATATTCAAGATATGTACTGGCTTACTCATGCAATTACAACAATTGCTGACGAGCACCCATTCCGCTACAGTGCTTCAATTGAAGAGATGAAACAAAGTACTTTAGCTGCTGGTCGTCATGTTTTACTTGAAACTGATCAAGAAGTCCAAGATCTTGACGGTGAAAAATTGCAAAAGAAACTTCAAGAGGCTAACGATAAGACAGCTAAGTCCACATACGATGCTGCAATGAAGTGCTTGGGCGACTGTGTAGAAACAGGTTCATTACAAATCAGATTAAATTATTAATTTTGAAGGTCCACCCAAAAGGTGGGCTTTTTTTGATAAGTCTTTGTTTATTGAATAAACAAAAAAGCAGTTTTGTTTGCTAAATTGCGACAAAACTGTAAAAGTGTATTTTTCCATTGAAGAAAGCATTGTTCTACAAGTTTATCCCCGTATAATTTCAAATAACAAAAAAGTTGTACGGAGGGAAAAATGAGAAAGATTCTTGTAGGCATTGCTTTCTTTTGTTTTTTATCCTTTGCCCAAGGAGTAAGAACCGTTCAGGCAGCCGTGATGGATGTGAGCGATAATTTTGTCTCACTCAAGGTTGATAAAAAGAGAGCCAAGTTTAACGATGATTTTGTGCATGTGCAGGCCAAGTTTAGTGATAGAAGACAGGCTTTTACTGCTAACAGTCTGATGAAAATTACGTGGGAAAATGTAGGTGGTGCATCGCTTCAAGGGATTAAAGAAAATAATAGACTCGTAATTCAGGATGAAGCAGGTAGAGATCATGAAGTAGGTCAATATGTTGTTGATCAAGATGGCGTAGTTGTCTTATTCAATGACAATATAGAGGATTTTGAAAATGTAACTGCTCAAATTGATTTTGATCTGCAAGTTAAAAACAAATCTGAAAGAGGTCAGACCTTGTTTATCCAAGCGGGTGATGTAACTAAGTTTCTTCATGTAGTAGGACAAAATAATCCTGTAGAAGAAATTAGCTCTGTTGATATTAACGGAATTTTTGATCAAGACAATATTTCCTGGGAAATCAAGATTGATCCAAAAAAGGCAGAATATGATCAAGTTGTAGTGGAAAATGCTATACCTGAAGGTTTAATTTTGAATGAAAAATCTTTAAAGGTCCAAGTCGCAAACCATGAAATTAAGTTTGATAAAGAAAATCCAAAGATTAATCAAAATAATTTAACGCTAACTTTAGATGGTAAAAAATATCGTGGTCCGATTAGTATCAGCTATGCCACTCAAGTTAAGGATTATGCTGCACTTGGCGCTGTGAATCAGGTAGCTGTTAGCTACAAATTAACTGACGAAACAACTAATCAAAATATTTATGGAGGAAAAATTCAAGATGAAGAGATTACAAGCATTTTTGGCAAACTTCTCGAGACGCAAGAGACTGGAAAGAAGAATACAAAGAGGTATAGATATTGGGAAAAAGCTACGCGAATTAGAAGGACAGACGGAAGTGAGATGCTGGTGGCTCGAAATGCTGATGGAAGAAGAGAAGAAAAAGCAGACACTGAATCAGGAAATAAAGAATTAAAGCTCCCAGTAACGGGTTTAACAGGCTTGGATAATCAGCCAACTACAATTAGTACACCTAAAGCAACTAGGGTTAGACATAGCGATAAAGACTTCAAAACTGTCGCAGATAAAATTTTAGACGATGATGATCTAAAAGAAGTTAGTTTCAAAAAGCATAATCGACACAGAAATAGAACTTCTTCAGCTAGCCTTCCTAAAGCAGGCGAATCTGCATCACTTTTCTTGTCTATCATCGGTTTATTTGCTCTAATTGTGGGTGCCCTTACATTGGGCTTAAAAAAGGAAAAGTAGATAGTTAATAAAATCTATATTTTCGATAGCCAAATTACTCTCTTTCACTTATTATGGATATATAAGCTTGTATATTGAAAGAGAAATATAAAGATGCCATACACTATTTCTGAAATTATTGTTTTATTTTTTACATATTCTTTTATTGGCTGGTTATGGGAAACAATATATTGTTCGATCAAAGATCATCATTATGAATATCGTGGCTTTTTGTTTGGCCCGTATTGTCCAGTCTATGGATTCGCAGTTACTACAGTCTTAATCTGTACTAAAGATGTCCAAGACAATATCTTCTTGCTATTTATCGTCGGAATCATTGTCGCGACAGTCTTCGAATATGTCGCGAGTTTATTCCTTGAAAAATTCTTCCATCTTAAATTATGGGATTACTCAAAATTGTGGGGTAACATCCAAGGTCGTGTAGCGCCAGTTATTTCCTTATTCTGGGGCTTCGGCGTAATCCTACTAGTAAAATTTATCCAGCCATTTGTACAAAAGATTATCAATATTGAGGAAAGAGATACGCATGGTTGGTTAGCCGTAGGGATCACGATAGTTATGGGAATCGATACAATCTTAACTGTAATCAGTGTCGAAAGATTCCATATTACAACCAAGATGTGGGACAATCACATCAACCAATTTATTGAACGCGTTAGATCCAGAGTAGAAAGCAGAATGGCTGAGAAAGGCAGACTTAAAGTTGGCGACTGGCATCACTCAGTTATTCAGCACTACGACGAATTAAAACCAAATCGTTTAAGTTGGAACCAAAAACGTATGCTTAAGAGCTTCCCTAAATTAAGAGTTTTGGATGCACCTAAGTTTATGGAAATAAAGAAAGCAATTCTTGAAAAAGAAAATCGCTCAAACAAAAACACCGCTGCCTAATCCGGCAACGGTGTTTTTTTAGCCATTAATACGGTTCTTTTCTCGCACTTTGCTTTTTATTTCGGTATAACCATCAAGTACATTTGCGTAGCGTCCTAAGATGAAAAGGTAATCGGAAAGGCGATTCATGTACTCCAAATCGCAATCGTCTAATTTTTGTTCATTTAAACTCAACTTGACTAAAGACCTTTCGGCACGTCTAGCAACGGTTCTAGCATATTGTAAGTTAGCACCCGTAACCTTGCCACCAGGCAAGATAAATTCAGGAATAGTGGGTATTTTAGGAGTTAATTCATTAATGCGGTCTTCTAACTGTGTGACATTTTTCTCACTAATTTCATGATGGTGCTTAACGACAATATCGGCTTGCAGTTGGTATAAATTACGCTGAACGTTTTCCAGCTCTTCACGTAATTCCCGGCAATTCTTTGATAAGTTGGCGATCACCACACCAAGGTATGATTGAAGCTCATCCACATTGCCCAATGCTTCAATTTGCAGGTCATATTTGGGCACCATTTTACCAGTAACCTGCTTGGTTAACCCTTTGTCGCCAACTTTAGTGTAGATTTTGATTGTCATTAGATTATCCTCCGTTGATAGGCTTCAAGTGCTTTGGTGATTGGTTTATATAAAACAAAGTAGAAGGCAAAGTTGCCAATTGCATGGTAGGTATCAAAGGCGAAGCTAGAAACAAGGTAAGCGATGAAAGCAGGCAAACCACCGAAAATAGTCATCCCCAGGTCGACTAAAAAGCCGTATTCCCAACCTAAAAAGGTGGCCAAAGCTACCTGTAACCAAAAGTGATTTTGCAGTGGCGTAACTTTGTTTAAAAAGGCTACAGTTAATACACAACCAGCATAAGCTAAGATTTGGGGAATAGTCCAAATGCCGAATCCCAAATAAATATTAGAAATCAACATTGTCAAAGCAGCTAAAATGATACCTGAGCCGGTACCCAAATAAAGAGTAACAATCATCAAGATATCAGTTACTGGTTGTACGTTTGGAATAGGAATAATTTTGAAGATACGCAAGACCACGCACATTGCTGTAAGCATGGCCAGTAATGCGATTTGTCTGATTTGCAGCCGCTCAGTAACCATAAATTACTTCACCTTGTCTAGAGTAAATTTAACTTTATCCTTGTTAGCAACAGCTTGTTTGTCGGCACCTTTGGTTGCCCATTTGCCGTTAATTGTGTAAGTCCAATAAATCTTTTTCTTAGGGTTTTGCTTTTTACCATCGATTGAAGTAATAAAGCCCTTAGTTTCTTGCACTTTCCATGCTTTCTTAAGACCGGTAATTACCTTGGCCTTTTTCTTAGGAATCTTAACGGATTTATCACTTACGGTTTTCTTGCCTTGTTTCAAGGTGTAGTTAACCGTAATTTGATTGTTAGAGCTCTTTTTGGCAGTGGCTGAACTATTATTTGAGCATCCCGTCAAAAATAAAGTTAAAAATGCAACGATTGTAAATAATAAACTAAATTTGTGTTTGTTCTTCATTTTTATCTCCTAATAAATTACTTGATTGGGCAAGCTCCACCTTCACAGTCGGTTTGTCCTACAATTTCTAATCCCTTTTGATCATCATTTTGCTTTGCAAATACTTCTTCAACATCATCAGTAATCAAAGCAGCTCTTTCTTTATAGGTTTTCTTGTCAATTGGCTCTTTTGGAGCTTGCTTGAGTGAACCACCGTAGTAAGGAAGAAGTGAAGTTGATTTGATAGTGTGTCTGTATTGGTGAAGAAGTGGAGCAATTTCGTCACTTTCATCTGATTGGAAGGTGATGGTGCAGCTGACGGCATTGTCAGACCAGTATGTTTGCAAGAATGCTTGGGTCGCGAATTGTTCCGCGATTGAAACCGTTCCGGCAGAAGCAAAGTTTTTACTATCGGCGTGAGCAGCCCGTAATGGAAATTCGACGCAAATAGTGTTCTTAGTGTAAATATCTGGTTCAGTATGATAGCCGCATTCTCTTAAGGCTGGAAGCAATGGATCACTAGCCTGGAAACGAATTCTCTGAATCAAATAACCAGCATAGTGGAAGTGCATCCCTTCTGACACACCAGCCAATTTAGCCACCGTACCAGATGGTTTAACTGTGGTGTGCTTAATTGATGGGTGGGTGCCTAATTCCTTGCTGTAGGCCTTATCTGCGTCAACTACAGCCTTGTATAAGCCATCCACTCTTTCAACTGCCTGTGAATCATAGATTGGTTTCTTAATCTTTTCACCAGTTTCTGCATCAACGGCATCTTCAAAGCCAGTGACTACTCTGTGGCCCAAGTCATTAAGCAGCCAGTCTTGAATACCAGACATTGAAATACCGATTCTGCGGTTCTTTTGAATAATCTTACGTGAAATTTCCCAGTCGTAGTGACTAAAGGTAACTCTCTTAGCAAAACGAGTAGCTAAGGCGAAGGCCTCTTTTAAGTCCCAGCCTTGCATTTCAGCGATGTATGGGAAGACCTCAAACAAGTTGCATGGCTCACCATTTGCCAAAGAAATTTCGCCACAAGGATTAGTACCTTCAACGTCATCGTCAATTCCTGGTTGATAGCCATCAACAATACGACCATAGTTGCGTGACAAATCTAAGTTAACGATACCAGGCTCGCCATTATGCAAAATGCCGTCAGCAATTGGACCATAATTATTAAACTTAGAATTAATGGCCACACTGTTGTTAGAAGCCCAACGGTGGTGATAAAGCTTTTTCTTATCCTGCTTCATCTTGATAAAGTCTTGGTCGTCGCTAGAACCAAGTGCAAGCTCAGCTGAACGACGAACGTTGCCGGCAACAACTGTTTTACCAATCAAGTTACAAATGTCAGTCGCATCAACAGCAGTCAAGTTTTTACCTGCGCGGGCATTAATGACGTTGTTGATATCGATAAACATTTCAACTAAAGGCATTGGACCTGAAGCAGTACCGCCGAAGCCATGGATCTTGGCACCGTATGGACGAATGTCAGTAATGTCCAAAACTAATTTGGTCTTTCGATCAGGATTGGTTTGGTTAAAGTGCATATCAATTAAACGGGCATTGGCAAGAACCCAGCCTTCACGAGTATCAGGCAATCTGTAGTAAATCACGTCGTCTTGATCTGGATTTTGCTTTTCCCATTCGACTTTATCAACGGCGCCAACCTTGATTGAGGCATCGTGTGACTTGCTGCTTTTATCGATTACAACAGTTAAATCGATTTTGTTATCAACCTTAGGAATTTGCTTGATGTTGTCGTTAACAACTGAAAAACCAACGCCGCCGCCTTTCATCAATTGATCGAATAGGAAGGAGAAAGGCATGGAGACAGCTTTTTCTCTCTTATCAACGTAAGAAGGCACGATGTGACTGTCGCCATATTCTTGAGGACGAATAGCGATGAACCAGCAGTTGTTTAATGAATCGCCAGTCCGTTTTTGATAATCGGTTCCTGAAATCCAAAGGTTACGACCTGAAGGGGTAGCTGATAAGCCATAAACTAAACGGAATAATCGTTTAGCTTCATTGGTCAATTCGCTGATAACTTCTTTAGAGGGAGAGTCTTTTAGACGTGGATCAAGGTTGATGTTACCTTCGATCACACGCTTAACTGTCTCATCCCAGTTTTCTGAACGATCTTGATCAGGAAGCCAACGGGCATAAGTTCTCTTATAGGTTACCCAGCCAAGTTCACCCCAGTGAGGTTTGATTTCATGTTTCACTTGATCAATAAAGTTTTGATCTAGTTCAATTCTAGTAGATGTCATGTTTTTCACTCCTAAAAGATTATTATTGTTTCACAAAACACATTATGTATAAGCACATATCTAAATGTACCACAATATCTTGTGGTTTGTAGAAAATTATCGCGGATAGCATTGATTTGTAAACTGCAAATCCCATCAGAATAGGGCTAATAAATTAGAAAAAATTTTAGATAAAATGTGGTATAGCTTTAGAAAGCAAAAAATATAGAAAATTATCATGTTACAATCAAAAATAATGGAAAAAGCGAGGTTTGATTCATGAATACAGCTTGGCAAAAATTTAAAGACAATGTGCCATTGCGTAGAGTTGTCGTATTTTTGTTAATCGTAGCTTGTTTGTACGAGATGCGGGCAATGATGAATACGATTCTGTTAACATTTATTTTTACTTACGTAATCGTGCACCTGATTCGTTTAGTACAGCGCTACATTCCTAAGATGCCGACAGGGATAATAGTTGTAGTCACGTATCTGATAATTCTGGCGCTATTGTATTTCGTTATAACGGTTTACTTGCCCATGCTGGTGGTGCAAATCAGTAAGATGGTGAAGTCCGTTATGGCATTTTATGAAAGCGATGAATCGTCGCGTTTGATGTCGTACGTAACGCGTTACATTAGTAAAGGTGAGTTGATTGAACAGGCAAAGCACGCTATGACTTTTGCCTTTCACACTGCTACTAATATTGGCACGCTGACCATCGCGACATTTATGTCACTGATCTTAAGTTTCTTTTACACGATTGAATTAAAGAAGATGAGAGAATTCTCTAGTTTATTCGTTAAAAGCGGCTACTTGAAGTGGCTCTTTGAAGATATTCGTTGCTTCGGTAAAAAATTTACCAATACCTTTGGTGTAGTGCTTGAGGCCCAATTCTTTATTGCGATTTGTAACACAGCTTTGACAATGATCGGTTTGGCTATAATGAGAATGCCACAGATTGTCGCCTTAGGTTTGATGGTCTTCATTTTGAGTTTGGTTCCAGTTGCTGGTGTAATCATTTCACTGATTCCGCTAAGTATTGTGGGCTACTCAGTAGGCGGCATTCGCTACGTGATTTACATTTTCATTATGATCATGATTATTCACGCCGTTGAAGCCTATGTCTTAAATCCTAAGTTCATGGCCAGCAAGACTGAATTACCAATTTTCTACACATTCTTGGTTTTGCTTGTGGCAGAACATTTCTGGGGCACCTGGGGCTTGATCGTAGGTGTGCCAATCTTTACTTTCTTCTTGGATGTTTTAGGCATTAAGCCAACTAAAAAGAGTAAGAAGAAGGCAGTTCTAAAATGAGATTATTACTGACAGGCGATAGCATCATCGCACGCAATGAAGGCAAAGAAGAGCCGCATATTAACTGGAATTTAAAAAAGATGTTACCTGACGTAGAAATTGAAAATACTGCAGTGTCGGGGATCAATTCAGGTGCGTTTTTTGCAAGACTTAATGAATTAGTTTTGAGCGTGAAAAAGTGCGATAACTTGGTAATTTTACTTGGGACTAATGATCTGGCAACGCATAAGCAGGTACCGTTAACGCAATTTAAGCAAAATATGGAATTGATTTGTTCAGCGATAATTTGTGCATATTATCCGCCACATGTTTTGCTTGTTTCGCCACCCGCCGTTGATGAGGAAAAGCAGCTTGTGCGCGATAATGCTTTAGTAGAAAAATATGCCAAAGCAGTCGAAGAAGTAGCTCAGGAATATCGTTTTAGATATGCGAATTTATGTCAGGCGATGCTAGATGCAGGGGACATCAAGAAGACTGCCCAAGGAATGAAAAATGATGGTTTGCACTTTGGGGATGCAGGCTATGAGATATTAGCTAAATTGATTGTTAAAAATTTGAAGAGCATGTAAAAAAGAGGCCGAAAGGCCTCTTTATTTTTATTCAATTAAATTATCTTATTGCCGCAAACAACAATCCACCCACGGCTACCAGAGCCAGGAATGGGATGAGCAAGTATGCGCAAAATACGAAAATCAATCCGGCAATGAGTAAGAAGCCGAAAATCTTGATTAAGCCAACCCCCAACTTGAAGAAAAGCCAAATCAAGAAAATTGTTAACAAAAGTGAAAGCATAGTTTCATACCTCCATAATCTATGAGAATATTTTACTACCAATAGATGGAGAGAGCGTAGATTAAGTATGCCGATTTTAGAAAAAATCAAGCAATGTTTATGCAATTAAGTTACCGTTAACAGAGCAAATCATATTGAAAGCTCTTTCTGAAATCGATATCATTTAAAACATGAAAGCGATTTAGATGGAAGGAGAAAGGGAACTTGAAGCAAGAAAAATCAGGTTTACCAACGCTAGCCGCTTCCACTATTTGGATGATTAGCTTAGGTTATTTAGGCGTACAAATTGCATTTACTTTGGAAACTTCACAAATGAGTAGAATTTTCCAAACTTTAGGGGCTGACCCAACAAAATTAGGTTGGTTCTTCATTTTGCCACCACTTGCTGGTCTGGTGGTGCAACCAGGAATCGGATCCTTATCAGATCGTACTTGGATTCCTAAAATCGGGAGAAGATTGCCATATTTATTGATCGGGATGATTTTTGCCGTTATCACGATGGTCATTTTGCCCAACGTCGGTAGTTTCGGTTTAGGATATGGATCCTTAGAAGCACTTATCTTTGGTGCTGTCGCAATCGCTGTTTTGGATGTCGCTTCTAACATGGCGATGCAACCATTTAAGATGATGATCGGTGATATGGTCAACGACGATCAAAAGTCATATGCTTATGGAATTCAGAGTATGCTTTCCAACTTTGGTGCCGTAATTGCTGCATTCTTCCCATTTTTGCTAACCAGCTTGGGTGTTGCCAACACCGCTAAGAAGGGTGTAGTGCCACAATCAGTTGTCATTTCATTCTATGTTGGTGCAGCTGTTTTGGTAATTACTTCATTGTTCACCATCTTCAGAGTTCATGAATATGATCCAGAAACTTATGCTCGTTACCACGGTATCAAGGAATCAGATAACAAAGAAGGTGGCGGTTGGATTGAATTGCTAAAGAAAGCGCCAAAAGTATTTTGGCAAGTTTCATTAGTCCAATTTTTCAGCTGGATTTCATTCCAATACCTTTCAACTTATGCAACTGGTGCGATTGCGCAAAACGTATGGAACACCACTTCCGCTTCTTCAGCAGGCTACCAAATTGCAGGTAACTGGTTCGGCGTATTGACTGCTGTTCAATCAATTGCGGCTGTAATTTGGTCATATGTTTTGGCTAAAGTACCAAACAATCGTCATAAGTTAGGCTACGGCTTAAGTTTGGCATTAGGTGCAATTGGCTACACTTCAATTTTCTTGGTTCATTCACAAATGCTGCTGATTCTTTCATTCATTTTAATCGGAATCAGCTGGGCAGGGATGAACACTTATCCATTGACTATGGTATCTAACGCTTTATCAGGTAAACACATGGGAACCTACCTTGGCTTATTCAACTGTTCAATTTGTTTGCCACAGATTGTCGCTTCATTACTCAGCTTTATCATCTTCCCAATGGTAGGCAACTCAATGCCAGCTATGATGTTAATCACTGGTATTTCAGGATTCTTAGCTGCTTTATCAGTTATCAGCATTAAAGAAACCTACGTAAAATAATTTAGACCAAAATAAAAATGCATGAAGTCAGAATTTGGCTTCG
This sequence comes from Lactobacillus amylovorus DSM 20531, assembly GCF_002706375.1. Lineage (NCBI taxonomy): Bacteria > Bacillati > Bacillota > Bacilli > Lactobacillales > Lactobacillaceae > Lactobacillus > Lactobacillus amylovorus. The sequence goes on along the minus strand of NZ_CP017706.1, from coordinate 1,099,191 downwards.
TGCATTTTTTTAGTTATTCATTTTGTTAGATCTGAATATTTTTATTAATCCTTAACAACATCCTTAGTATCTAACCATTGATTGCCACTGATCTTAACAAGCTTCTTGCCGTTAGTCTTCTTAACATTCTTAGCAGTGAAAGTTGAACCCATTGAAACTGTCTTAGCGGGCTTTCCACCGTTTGCGTTTAAAACAGCAACTTTTTGATTCTTGGTATCTTTAACAGTAACGAAGATCTTGTCGCCTTTCTTGATAGCTGGGTTAGTAGGAGCAACTTCTGCCACACCCCACTTTGGGGCAGTGAAACTAGCAGCTTCGGTAACTGAAGCACTGACACCTAATAAACTCATTGAAGCAACTGCGACTGAAACAACTTTAGCTAATTTCTTTGCGTCTAACATATATTATTAAATTCAAGGGATAATTTGAATTTTTTTGAAAATAATTTAAGTCTCACAAATGTTGCTAGAATAACGTTTTCAATTATTTTTAGTTAAAAATTGGCAAAATAAATAAAAATAGCTATCTATTTTAGATAACTGTTTTCTTAGTATAAGTCCCTTTATTATGATCTCAATTCTTATTTTAGTCAGAATTAAAGCCATTTCATAGTGCTTATTTTACGGAACATATGAGTAAAAATAACTAATCAGTGAAATATTGCAAAATATCTTCTTCAGTTAATTCTTTCTTTTCTTCACCTTTAACATCTAATACAATTTGCCCGCTATTCAGAATTACCATCCGATTGCCATACTTAATGGCATCTTTTAATTGGTGGGTGATCATAATGCAGGTTAATTTTTCTTCGCGTACAACTTGATCAGTTAATTCGAGCAAATCGCGGCTGGTATTAGGATCAAGGGCAGCTGTATGCTCATCTAGCAACAATAATTCTGGCTTTTTGATGGTAGCCATTAAGAAACTGAGTGTTTGGCGCTGACCACCTGAGAGATTGCCCACGAAAGTATTTAAGTGCTCATTTAATCCATTAGGCAGCTGAGCAGTCTCTTTTTCAAATTCTTTCATGTGTTTATCGAGCCCTCTAAGGCGCAGGCCACGATGTTGACCACGCTTAGTAGCTAAAAGTAAGTTCTCGGCAACCGTCATTCTTGGAGCAGTTCCCATCTTAGGATCCTGGAAAACTTGGGCAATATACTTGGCACGTTTTACTTCAGATAAAGGAGTTAAATCACGGTCTTTTAAGAGGACTTTCCCAGTAATGGGAAAAATGGAGCCGTTGATGATATTTAGCAGGGTAGATTTACCTGCACCGTTGGTTCCCAGCAAGGTCACAAAGTCGCCATCTTCCAGTTTTAAGTTGATGTTTTTGAGAATTTGCTTTTCTTCGTTTGTACCTTCATTAACTGTGGTGGTAATGTTTTGTAAATCTAAAATTGTGCTCATGGTTTTTGAACTCCTTTTTTCAATAATTTACGTACATGGAACTTTTTCTCAAACAATGGCAACATCATGCAGATAGCTAAGATGATTGCGGAGATCAATCTGAAGTCGTTGGTGCTGAAGCCTAGTTGCAAAACTAATAACAAAATCAAACGGTAGATGATACTGCCGATGATGATGGCAATTAAACGAGCAGTTAAAGTTAAATTGTTGCCGTAAACGACTTCGCCGATAATGATTGCGGCAAGGCTGATAACCATTGTTCCGATCCCCATGTTAACGTCGGCATAACCACCGTTTTGGGCGATCAAACCACCAGCTAAACCAATTAAGCCGTTTGAAAGCATCAAGCCTAGGATCTTCATGTTATCGGTGTTGATACCCAGCGAGCGAGCCATTTTTTCATTATCACCAGTTGCGATGAAACTTTGACCAAGGTCGGTATTTAGAAAAAAAGCTAACAAAAGGATAATCAATACTGCAAAGAAGAGACCAACCACAATAGTAGGGAAGTTAGTAGGCAACTTTTGTAAAAACTTCTCGTTAAGCAAAGTAGCTTTGTTGAGTAAACCGACGTTTGCTTTACCTAAAATTCGCAAGTTAACTGAGTAGACACCGGTCATAGTTAAAATGCCGGCAAGTAAAACTGGAATTTTACCTTTGGTGTAAAGGAGACCAGTTACTAATCCTGTAAGCATCCCGCCTAAAAATGAAAGGATGGTAGCCAGCACCGGATCAACGCCGTGTACTAAAGCACTGACGCAAATCGCTGCACCGAAGGGAAATGTTCCTTCAACAGTCATATCTGGGAAATTTAAAATTCTAAAAGTCAGAAATAGGCCTAAGGCTAAGACTCCCCATAAGAGACCTTGCCCGATAGTTGATGTAATAAGGCTCATTTGATGATCCGTCCTTTCTTTTGTGCAGCCTTGATGACGCTGTCTGGAATATGAATGTTTAATTCGTTTGCGGCTTTTTGGTTAATCATAGTTTCATAGCTGGTCACTTTTCTAACCGGTGTATCTGCTGGATTTTTACCTTTCAAAATTTGTCCGGCCATGTGACCAGTTAAAACTCCCATGTCGAACTGGCTCACACATCTAGTGGCAAGACCACCTGACTTAACCATGGTATCGGCAGCTGGGAAAACAGGAATCTTTGCTTCGTTAGTTGCCTTAAGCAAGGTGGCAATTCCTGAAGCAACGGTGTTGTCGGTAGGTACATACACTGCTTGAACTTTGCCCGCCATGGTTTGGGCAACTTGTTCAATATCATTGGTAGAAGTGATCGTGTATGGACGAACTGTGAGGCCTTCTTTTTCAGCTAATTTTCTAAATTCACGATATTCAGATGCAGATGAATCATCACTTGAGGTGTAGACAACCCCGATCCGTTTAGCTTTAGGTAAAATCGTCCGCAACAATTTTAATTGAGCTGGAATAGGCTGACGATCTTGCACCCCGGTAACTTTGCCATCAGGATGGTTCAAACTTTTAACTAAGTGCGTTCCTAGTGGATCACTGACTGCACCCATGATTACTGGCGTGTCGCCTGATTCGTTAGCCAAAGATTGAACAGCTGGTGTCGCAATTCCGATTGTCACTGCCGCATTTCTTTGGTTGAAACGATCACTCATTGATTTCAAATTACTTTGATCGCCTTGGGCATTTTGAAAATCAATTTGAATATTTTTACCTTCACGATAGCCTTCATCCTCAAGCCCCTTGATGATACCGCGGTGGATTTGATCTAAAGCTGGGTGGCTCATTGTTTGTAAAATACCCACGACTCTTTCTTTTTGAGCTGCGGTTTGCTTATTTAATTCCACTACAAATGCGGCAATTAAAAAGGTGAAGAGAGCAATAATTGTTCCGATTAATCTTTTCATTTTTCCGACTCCCATAAACAAAAAGGACATTTCCGTTTTACGGGAAATGTCCAAAACAAAACCCGCACGTTTATTAAATCCGTGCGGGCTACTTTTTTTCATGAAGATTTATACCAGCACAGATGCGAAAAGTATCTGAGTCGCATCTGTGCTCTTAATAAGCGTGCAGAAACAACTCTAGTGCTGGAATTGCCAACGATTGATTACTACATTCTTAAACATGGTTAAATCTTCCTTTCATTCAAATTACTTGTTGTCACAAATTTTAAAGAGTTATTAAAAAGATGTCAATCACTTTTTTCATTTAATTTTTTAAAACTGATATAATTGGTTTTCGAGAAAACAAGGAAAGGACTAACTACATTGCGCTATAAACAAATTATTTTTGACGTTGATGATACTATTATTGATTTTGCGGCAACTGAAAATTTTGCTTTGCATAGTCTTTTTAATGCACATCATTGGCCACTATCGCAAGAACTTCAGCGCCAGTACCATGCTTACAATCAGGGATTATGGCGCAGACTTGAACAAGGCGAATTAACTTATGAACAGTTGAGTGAAATGACTTTCCACGATTTTATCAAGGAGCATTTTGGGATTGAAATTGATGGTAAAAAAGCCATGGACGAATATCGCTCATACTTTGGTGAAGCGCATAAGCTTTTGCCAGGTGCAAAAGATACTTTGAAGTTTGCCAAGAAGCAGGGCTATAAATTAACTATTTTGAGTAACGGTGAAAAATTTATGCAAAATCACCGTTTGGAATTAGCTGGCGTAAAACAATATTTCGATTTAATTGTTACTTCAGAAGAAGCGCATTATTCCAAGCCAAATCCTCATGCTTTTGACTATTTCTTCAGTCGAACTGAGATTGGCCCCGATGAAACTGTCTTCTTTGGTGATGGTCTGCAATCTGATATTTTAGGTGCGGAAGAATATGGCTTTGACAGTATCTGGTACAATCACCGCCACCGTAAAAATACCCTGCATTTGCATCCAATTTTTGAAGTAGAGAATTATCCCGAATTTGTTAAATTAATGCAGAATGATTTTCAAAAGAAGTATTAATTGAATTAAAGCGATAGGTATCTTATCTTTGAGATAAGATATTTTTTTATTTTAAGGTGAAATATGAAGAAAATTACAACAGGAATTATTGCTCACGTTGACGCGGGCAAGACAACTCTTTCTGAAGCTTTGCTGTATCGGGCAGGCAACATTAGAAATTTGGGGAGAGTTGATAATGGGGATGCGTTTTTAGATACCCAACAACTTGAGAAAAAACGCGGTATTACTATTTTTTCTCATGAAGCCAAATTGACTACGGATGTTGCGGAAGTTACTTTATTGGATACGCCAGGACACGTCGATTTTGCTTTTCAAACCGAAGAAGTGCTAAGCGTTTTAGATTATGCGATTTTGGTTATTTCGGCAACTGATGGTGTGACCAGCTATGCCAAAACGTTGTGGAATTTGCTTGAGAAAAATAATGTGCCAGTTTTTATTTTTATAAATAAAATCGATATTGCGGGTACAGATAAAGATCAGGCGTTAGCTGATATTCAAAAGAATTTAAGTGAAAATTGCTTAGACTTTAGCCAAGAAAATCAAGATTTCTATGAAAATGTAGCTTCAGCTGATGATAAGTTGTTGGAAAAATATCTGAATGGTGAAAAAATCGCAGATTCTGATATTCAAGATTTAATTGCACAAAGAAAAATTTATCCTGTTTATTTTGGCTCTGCATTGAAATTAACTGGAATCACAGAATTTTTAACATGCTTTGATAAGTGGACTAAGGAAAAAGAATATGCTTCCGATTTTTCTGCTAGATGCTTTAAGATTTCTCACGATAAAAATAGGGAACGGCTCAGCTGGATAAAAATTTTAGGCGGCAGTTTAAAGGCTAAAACTGAATTAGCAGATGAAAAAATTAATCAGCTGCGTGAATACAACGGTGAAAAATTTACGACAGTCGTTGAAGCAAAAGCTGGTGACATTGTAGCTGCTACTGGACTAACTAAAACTTATCCAGGGCAAGGCTTTGGTGCAAAAGATGCAAATGAAGCCAGTCTAAAGCCAGTTTTAACTTACAGGCTTAATCCACTTGATGAAGATATTCATGCTTGTTTAACGGCCTTAAAAAAGCTAGAAGATGAAAATCCACAACTTCATGTAACTTGGTCAGAACATTTGCAAGAATTGCGCGTTCAGGTGATGGGGAAAATTCAACTCGAGATTTTAAAACAATTGTTGCAGGAACGTTTTACTTTAACCGTTGATTTTGAACAAGGCAGCATTTTATACAAAGAAACTATTGCTCAACCAGTAGAAGGCGCAGGCCACTTTGAACCGTTGCGCCACTACGCTGAGGTGCACCTTTTGCTTGAACCGGGTGAAAGAAATAGTGGTGTAGTTTTCGAAAATAAATGCAGTTTAGAAGTTTTGACTAAAAATTGGCAACACCAAATCATGACTGCTCTTAAATCAAAAGAGCATCTTGGCGTTTTAATAGGTACACCAATTACAGACGTAAAAATCACTTTGCTTGGTGGTAAGGGGAGTATCGTCCACTCAGTTGGTGGTGACTTTAGAGAAGCAACTTATCGTGCAGTGCGCCAAGGCTTGATGGAATTAAAAGAGAGGAATCAATTGATTTTACTTGAACCATGGTATGATTTTCGGCTTGAAGTTAGTCAAGAACATGTTGGTCGTGCTCTAAATGATATTCAAAGAATGAATGGCGAATTTAACACACCAGAAAATAAAGGTGACCGCACTATTATCGAAGGTTCAGCTCCTGTTAGTGAAATGCAGGATTATGCGGCGCAAGTACGTAGTTACACGCATGGTGACGGGATTTTTGAATGTGTAGTCAAAGGCTATTTGCCATGTCACAATGCGGCAGAAATTATTGCACAATATGATTATGATCCTGTTTCAGATTTGGATAACACGCCAAACTCGGTCTTTTGTTCACATGGTGCAGGTCATACTGTAACTTGGGATAAAGTGCCAGAGACAGCGCATTTTCCATATACGTATCCCTTAAAATAAAACTTCTTGCATGAAGTGAAATATATGATTACCTGTGAAAGAAATTTCATTTTTACTGAAAAATAATGAAACAAAAGCGCTTACATAGTAACATAAAGGTATTGGAAAGGTGATACACATGACTACAATACCCTTTAAAGCCGTAGCTGTTGATATGGATGGTACTTTTTTAACAGAAAAAAAGACCTTTGATCATGAGCTATTTGGTAAAATTTTGAAAAAGCTACAAGCAAATAACATCCCCTTCATTTCAGCAACAGGTAATCAATTAATTCGTTCACATGAATACTTTCAAGAATTCACTAGTGGAATTGATTACGTATCTGAAAATGGTGCAATTCTAGAAGCCGATGGCAAAGTAATCAAAAGAACTGCGCTTGACTATGATATTGCTCAAAAACTACTCAACTTTATTCAAAACGAATATCCAGAAGCAATTATCATGGTTAGTGCAGAACATCATTGTTACATCTTGAAGAGCATGGATAAGGTAACTAAAGACGATATTCGAATTTATTATCGTAAGGTAGAAGAAATCGATAAATTTACTGATATCGATCCAAGCGATGCTATTTTGAAGGTTTGTCTGACTGCCGATGATGAATTGGCTACGATTATTCAAGATCGTTTCAATGAAAAATACGGTGATTACGTTCGCGGTACTAGTAGCGGTAATATGACGATCGATCTGGTGCACAAGGGCATTAATAAAGCCAAAGGTGTAGCTGATATGCTTAAGTACTATGGCATTGAACAAAAAGATTTGATTGCTTTTGGTGATGGTGAAAATGATATCGGCATGCTTGAGGCATGTGGTTATAGCTATGCCATGGAAAATGCTAACGCTAAAACGAAGGCGGTTGCCAAATACGAAGCACCATCGAATGATGAGAATGGTGTCTTAAAAGTTTTAGCTAAATATTTAGATATTGAATAAAAATAAAAAAGCCGTTTTACGGCTTTTTTATTTTAAGCTAAATCCTAATCTGACTGGATTGTGATCGGCATAACGATAATCGGTGTTGATATCGGTAGCCTTGGCTTTAATATTTTTTGAAATGATAAAGCCATCGCCAACTGTTTAGTAGTTAACCTTAGGCCGATATTTCATATTCGTTGATCTAACTGTAGCTACACGCTCACGGTTAGTTGCTTTAACCATGATGAAATCCTTAGGCAACATCTTTTGATCTAAAACAGATACCCAACTAGGAATCTTTTCTTGATGGTCAAAGTGGGTGAGCATGTCGCGGCCTAATGCGTGGTTGAAGTCACCACCGACAATGACGTAATTGCCCGCTTTATATTCAGCTTCGATTACTTTAGAAAGAATCTTCATTTGCGCTTTACGCATTTTGCCGCCTTTATCATAGGCTGACATATGGCTATTGATGACGATTAATTCTTTTCCGCCTTTGATTGGGTAGTGCATAACCGTGAAGCAGCGATCAAGATCTGTAAATTTGGAGATAAATGCGGAAGAAACAGGATATTTTTTTCTAACTGCGCTTTGCATGTGGTATTTACTCATACTAAGCAAACCTGATTGAACGCTGCCGTGTGGGTCATAAAGTGGCCAGGCAAGATAAGCTGAATGAAAGTTGTGGGCAAAAACATGATCATAATTTTTAAAAGCATGTTCAACTAAATTGACTTGATTGACGTAGTGACTACGTGTTGAGTGAGTATCGATTTCTTGAAAGAGCATAAAGTCAGGATTCTGTTTTTTCATGGTCTTAATAACGCCATCAGTCGAATCAAGAACAGATTGCTTAGAAAACGCGGTACCGCGGGTACCTTGCATTTTTTTGCCGTTCTTAAGTTCACCTTTGTCCATGAAAAATCAAAATTATGATTATATGCACCAAAGCCGACATTATGAGTGATAATAGAATATAGATGATACAAACTTAGCTTTTTAGCCTGATTGTTTTTTACTGTTAATTTGCGGTTGTCAGGGATGCGGTAATAGTGCATTTGCATGTAGCCAACATAAACGATAATCACCATAAGCAAAATACCGATTAAGCTGAGCAAACTAATCCCAATTCGTTTTAGTATTTTCATTTTTAACCTCGATATGGGAGAAGACAATGATTACAGTATATTTAGTTCGTCACGGACAAACCTTTTTTAATTATTTCCATAAGATCCAAGGCAGATGCGATTCTCCATTAACTCCATTAGGAATTGCGCAAGCAGAAGCTACACGTGATTATTTAAAAGAAAAACACGTACACTTTAATTATGCCTTTTCTTCAAGCTCTGAAAGAGCGAGTGATACGTTGGAAATTATAACGGAACATAAGATGCCATTCAAGCGTGATAAGGGATTGAAGGAGTTTGCCTTTGGTGGCTATGAAGCCCACGATGAAAGTTTGAATCCTAAGCCACCTTATAATGACTTCTTCAAACAATTTGGTGGAGAAAGCCAGGTCGAAGTAGAAGAGCGGATGGATAAAACGATTCGTAGATTGCTTAAGGATATTCCAAATGGTAAAAACGTGTTAATTGTCTCACATGGTGGTGCCTTAATGAACTTCTTAAGAAAAGCGCTGAACAGTTTACATCCCCTAGGAAAACTGCATTATCACAATTGTGGCATCGTTGTTTTAAACTATGATGGTAAGAACTTCACTTTAAAGTCAGTAGCCAATCCTGCGGACGACGTGTCTGATAGCTATAACGATAATTTATAAACCAAACAAAAAATCTCAGCCCAATTGAGCTGAGATTTTTTATTAATTCTAATTTATTTTTAGAACTTGTTCTTGTCCAATGCAACTGGAGAATCTGGCTTTTCGCCGTTGATTAACTTCAAGTTGTTGTCAAATGCCTTAACAACCATGTTGCGTACAGCGTGAGTGGTGTAGAAGGCGGTGTGTGGAGTTACCAATACGTTTGGACGATCAATTAAGTCTGCCAAACGCTTGTCTGGGAATTCTTTACCTTCCCAATCCTTGTTAAATACACCAACTTCGCCTTCGTAAGTATCCATAACGAAGCCGAAGATCTTGCCTGAGTCCAAACCACGGATAACTGCGTCAGTGTCAACAAGTGGACCACGTGAGCAGTTTACAATTACAACGCCGTCTTTCATTTCTGCGATTGACTTGTCGTTGATCATGTGTACGTTAGCTGGTACATCTGGTACGTGAAGTGAAATTACATCAGCTTGCTTGTACAAATCGTCAAGTGAGTCAACGTAGTAACCCTTCTTTTCAAGTTCTGGGTTCTTGAAGATATCGTAAGCAATAACCTTTGCGCCGAAACCTTCCATAATTTTCATAAATACTTGACCAATGTGACCAGTACCAACAACACCGACAACTTGGTCACGAACTTCACGGCCGATAGTTGGTGCCCAACGTAAATCACGTTTAGCCATCTTTTCGTCCATGCGCTTGTCTTGACGTAATATACGTGCAGCTTGAATAGCAGCATGTTCAGCAATAGCGTCTGGTGAGTAAACTGGAACATTAGTAATTTCGAAGCCTAATTCCTTAGCCTTGTCCATGTCAATGTTGTCGACACCAACGTTACGTAATGACATCTTAGTTACGCCAGCATCTGCCAATGCTTGAAGAGTATCAGCGGTGTAGTCTAGTTGTTGGTAAACAACAACACCATCTGAACCTTTAGCAAGCTTTGCAGTTTCAGGAGTCAAAAGCTTATCAGTGTAATCAACATCGATATCCTTGTGAGCTTCCTTCCATTCGTTCAAGAATGGTTCTTCATCTTTACGAATAGCGTAAGCAAAAATCTTTGTCATAAATTTAAACCTCCGTAAAATTTATTAGTATGACCAGTCCTCATTATACACTTCCACTTGTTCAACAAAACACAAAAAAGCTTATTTTTTGCAGAGAATTTTAAAAATTTAAAATAAAACAAGCTAAATAAGCAGAATAAATTATTCCTATATACGGCAATTGTTTAAGGAATTATAAAGACATAGAGAATATAGTGACATCATGTCATGCAACTGGTATTATATACTCATAACAAAAATACAACGCAACAAATAGAGATAGATTGCAAGAAGGTAACAAATCTTCTAATTCCTTATTAATACATCCTATTGGACGTTTTATTAACTCATACATTGGGAGCTCAAGCGACTATGTGGTCGCAAGAGCGAATGTTGATAAAAAGCCCATCCCCTTTTTGCGAAAGTGAAGAATCAAGTCCCCTGCATATCTCAAGCGTTGAACCTTTTTGTTAACCTTGATGATTCGTTTTAGCAGCATTAGTGATGAGTAGGCTAATGTAAAAAAATCTCGTTATTCTCATTCAACACAACTCCCTTAAAGGGGCTGGTTTAGATTAGTCATCTAAGCCAGTCCTTTTCTTTTTCGGCTATAATTAGCATGAATAGAAAAAAGGAGAAAGAGCAATGATTTTAATTTCATGGAATATTGATTCACTTAATGCGGCTTTGACTGGAAGATCAGCTAGAGCTGAAGAAACCCGTCAGGTGTTAGATAAAATTCATGACGCAAATCCTGATATTATTGCAATTCAAGAAACCAAGTTGCGTGCAACGGGTCCAACTAAGAAGCACCAAACAGTACTTGCAGAAAAGTTTCCTGAATATGATTACGTTTGGCGTTCTTCAGAAGAACCGGCCAGAAAAGGTTATGCCGGAACAATGTATCTTTATAAAAAAGAATTAACGCCAAAAGCTTCATATCCAACTATTGGTGCACCAGATACGATGGACGCGGAAGGCCGAATTATTACGCTTGATTTTGATAAGTTCTTTGTCACACAAGTTTATACGCCCAATTCAGGTAGTGGCTTAAAGCGTTTAGCTGATCGCCAAGTTTGGGATGAGAAATATACTGAATACTTACACAAGCTAGATCAAGAAAAGCCAGTTTTGGCAAGTGGCGATTACAATTGTGCTCACACTGAAATCGATTTGAAGCATCCCGAAAATAATCACCATTCAGCCGGCTTTACTGATGAAGAAAGAGTGGACTTTACCAATTTATTAAATGCAGGTTTTACAGACACATTTAGAAAAGTTCACGGCGATATTACAGATGTTTATTCTTGGTGGGCTCAACGCGTTAGAACCGCCAAGGCCAACAACTCTGGCTGGAGAATCGACTACTGGCTAGTATCTAATCGGATAGCCGATAAGGTGGTTCGGTCAGAAATGATGGATACCGGAAAAAGAGCAGACCACTGTCCAATTTTGCTCGAAATTAACCTGTAAAATAATCAAAACACTAGTATAATTACTTTCGAAAAAAATATTTTTTTCGAAAAGTAGAGGTTAATTTTTTGAATAACGAGAAAAAAGAAGATTGGGCCCTGGAGCAGGACTTGAAATACAATCGTCTGACTGCATTCAAGCTGTTTGCGATGACTAGCTCAATGGTTATTTCTGTTGATGAACTAGCTTCATTTGGTAAGACTGGTGCTACAGCGCTGTTTTATTTATTGATTACTGGTATTGCCTGGTTTATACCAAAGTTGAATGGTTCAACATTGTTGCCTTTGTTCCATTTATGTTGGCATTCTGCGGTGGGGAAGCTTCAGTTCCTCACGTTAAAAACCTGGACCATCCTCGTTCTTATTCAAAAGTTATGCTTGCTTTGGCCATTATAGCTATCTGCTTTCATTACAGCTATCTGCTTTGACCTGTTAGGTAGTATGCAATTGGAATGACTGTACCTAAGGATCCCAAAATAGTACTGGCTTTGTTTACACATATGGTAAATTGCTTACTTCAATTGGTCTTCCTGGTGATATATTGCAAAAGATTGTGGGAATCATGCTCGCCTGCGGAATCATCGGTGAACTTGGTAACTGGATCGCTGGTCCTAACCAAGGGATGTATGAAGCCGCAAGGGAAAGCTACATGCCTAAATTCTTTGCCAAGACCACTAAGCATGGTGTGCCAATTAGAATCATGATCTTGCAATCAAGCATTGTTACTATTTCTGCGCTTTTGATTACATTTACTAGTGGTGCCAATGTGGACTTTGCCTTTAATGTTTCTTTGGCCGCAACTACTGCTCAGTACTTGATAGTTTATATGATCATGTTGATCGCTTACATTATTTTAAAGATAAGACACGAAGACTATCACCGCATGTATTACATGTCGAAGAATCCTAACACCAGTATTGCGATTGCAATTTTGGCATTAATTATTACCGTAATTGCATTCTTCGTTACCTTCGTTCCAGCATAAGGAACTCCAAGTTACTTACATGGTGTTTATGTTTGGACTTTGATTGGCATGTGTGCGATCGTATCAGTTTTGCCACTGATTTTGTATCGCTGGCATGAAAAATGGCAAAATCAATAAACTTGAAGCATTCGTTTTTAAAAAGCGAGTGCTTTTTTAGTAGAATCAATTAACGAGGTGAAAAACATGACGGTGATGCGGGATGCAATTTTAAACGGTTTTGAGGATGAGCGATATCCTGGCAGTGAATTATTTGGACCGAGAGTTTTAGGTAATGATGCACAGGAAAAAATCTGGTTTACTTTACGCGAAGAATTATCTAGCTGCCGGAGTTTTACTTGGGCAGTAGCTTTTATCACACAGGATATGCTCGTACCACTTAAAGTGGTGCTAGCCGATTTAGCTGATAAGGGCGTTTCAGGCACGATTATTACAGGCGATTATCTTAACTTCAATAATCCCCGTGTTTTTGAAGAGCTGCAGAAGATACCGAATTTAAAAATTAAAATTGCGACAAAAGCAGGCTTTCATGCTAAGGGCTATTTATTTGAACATGAAAATTACCAAACTGTCGTTGTAGGCAGTGCCAACTTTACTCGGTCAGCTTTGCTTAATAATTATGAGTGGGCGCTAAAAGTTAGTTCGAATAAACAAGCGAATTTAACCAAGCAGTTTGCACAAAAGATTGCTTTGCTTGAGCAAAATAGTTTTGATATCACTAGCGAATGGCTGGAAGAATACAAAGCAAATTGGGTAAAGCCTAAAGCAAATGTTGTCCGTAAAAGCGTTGAAAAGATTACGCCGAATAAGATGCAGCAAGCAGCGTTAAAGAATTTGAATGTACTAGTTGCTAACGGCGAAAAGCGCGGGTTAGTAGTTTCCGCAACAGGAACGGGTAAAACTTATTTAGGTGCTTTTGCTGTAAAAGACTTTAAGCCGAAAAAGTTTTTGTATGTTGTCCACCGTCAACAGATTGCGAAGAAGTCGCTTGAAAGTTTTTACAAGGTAATTGGTGGTTCGAAAAAAGATTTTGGTTTGCTTAGCGGCAGTCATCATGAATTAAACAGAAAATATATTTTTGCGACAGTACAGACTTTAAGTCAGCCAGATGTGTTAGCTAGTTTAGCTGAAGATGAATTTGACTATATTTTGATTGATGAAGCGCACAGAGCAGCGGCGCCAAGCTATCAAAAGATATTGGCGCACTTTAAGCCACAATTTTTACTAGGGATGACGGCCACTCCTGAGCGAATGGATGAACAAAATGTGTACCAAATTTTTGATTATAATTTGGCCTATGAGATTCGTTTGCGGGATGCACTAGAGGAAAAGATGCTAGCGCCGTTTCATTATGTTGGCGTGCAGGATTATGAAGCAGATGGCGAGACGATTGATGAAACGACGGGCTTACGCTACTTAGTTTCTGAACAGCGTGTGGATTATGTCTTAAGAGAGATTGATTATTATGGCTATTGCGGCAAGCAAGCCAAAGGATTGGTATTTTGCAGCAGACAGGATGAGGCCAAAGAATTAGCTGACTTGTTTTCTAAAAAAGGTCATCCAGCAATTGCTTTGACTAATGAAGATAGTGAAAAACGCCGGAGCGAAGTTATTGCCAAACTGGTTAACGGAAAAATCGAATATATTATTGCCGTTGATTTGTTCAATGAAGGGATTGATATTCCGTCTTTGAATCAGATTATTATGTTGCGCAACACGCAGTCGAGTATTGTTTTTACGCAGCAATTAGGGAGAGGGCTTAGGAAATATCCTGGTAAAAACTTCGTGACGGCGCTTGATTTTATCGGTAACTATAAAAATAATTATTTGATCCCGATCGCCTTAAATCAGGATACTTCGCGTGACAAAGACCGAGCTAAAAGAGAGACTCGCTTGCCAAATCTGATCGATGTTTCAACGATTAACTTCAGTAAAGTGGCCTCTGAAAAGATTTTGGCATCGCTAGATCAGGTAAAACTCGATGGCCTGCGTGAATTGCGGCAGAGCTATCAAGAATTGAAAAATAAAATTGGTCGTATTCCGCTTTTGTATGACTTTTACCAATATGGTTCAGTATCACCACTTGTTTTTGCGAATAATCATGGCTTGGACGACTATGCGACCTTTTTACAAAAAATGGGTGAATCTGTTGAGCTAAGCAAATATGAAAATCAGGTATTAACTTTTCTGACCAAGGAATTATTAAATGGTAAAAGAATACATGAATTGCTTTTGCTAGATTTGCTTTTCAAAAACGGCAAAGTAAAGCAAGAAGACTACGTCAGTCTTTTGCAAAAATGTGGTTATGTGAATGAAGCAGTGTTGCAGTCAGTTGAAGACATTTTATCTTTGTCATTTTTCGACGTTAAGCAGGGCAAGACAACGAAAAAAGCTCAATATGGCGATCTGCCGCTAATTGAGCATAGCAATCTGCTTGATTATGAACTGAATGAAAAATTAGCCGCCGTACTTAAACAAAATAACTGGTTTAAACGATTGGCAGAAGACGTAATTAAAACGGGGCTGGAATTAAATGAGTCGTATGACAATCTGCATCAATTTACTCTGTATCAACAATATGATCGTAAAGATGCTTGCCGTTTATTAAACTGGCCCAAAGATGTTTCTGCTCCAATGTATGGCTATCGCGTTGGTGAACACGATACGCCAATGTTTATCACTTATGAGAAGAATGATGATCAAAAGCGCAACGCAATCTACAATAATACGTTAGAAAATGGTCGAAGTTTGCGTTGGTATACAAGAGTGCCACGTCATTTAAATTCGGAAGAAGTGCAGCGCTTGCTACATACTGAAGGGATGCACATTCACTTGTTTGTTAAAAGAAGTGATGCGGAAGGCAAGCAGTTCTTCTATTTAGGTGAGGCAAAAATTGATCCTAAGTCGGTTAAGGAAGAATTGATTGGTGCTAAGAAAAAGCCAGCCGTAGGGATGAATTTATTATTCGAAACGCCGCTCACTAGTGAGATGTACACATATTTATTTGCATAAGAAAAACAGCTTTCTGTTGTAGAAAGCTGTTTTTGTTTTAATCATCTGTAAAAGTGTTAGCCCTAATATGATTCAAAATTTGCAAGCCCATTGCTTTTTGCGCATCTTCATCGCCTGAAGTTTGATTTAAGAACATAATCAAACCGTTGCGATTATCAGTTGTCATTTCGAACCACATACCGAAGTGAGTACCAGTTAAATTGCCGTAAGCAGATTTAATAGTATCGTTGTTTTCAATATGTACACCGCCAGAATAATCATTAACCTTACTGTCTAAGTGAGTAAGGTAATGGAAATCTGACTTACTTAAAATGGTTCCATTGGTTAAACCAACTTGAATCTCGTAATAATCCATTGGAGTGGTAAACATGTTACCTGCACCTGGAAGTTGAGATGCTAAAGATCTTTTTATATATTGTGGATCTTGATAGTTGTTGCCGTTGTCCCAAGTGTAAGAAATTGGATCTGTTTTTCCGCTAGGGATGTTTTGGTAAAGATAAGTATTGGTTAAACCTAATTTATTAATGATGCGTCTGTTGAAGTTTTCTTCATAAGATTGGCCGCTGACTTTTCTGATAATGCCGGCAAGCAAAATATAGTTTGTATTATTGTAAGAATAAGTTCCGGGAGTGCCGGGATCAGTGGAATTTGCATTATTGATAGCCCAATTAATGGCTTCTTCTTCGGAACTATCGCTGCCGCGGTCAGTTTCGGTACCTGTTGCAGTAATGCCGGAAGTATGGGTCATTAATTCACCGACTGTAATGTTGTCGGCGTTTTTAAGGTTAGGGAACCAACGTGATATTTTGGTGTTTTGAGTAAAACGCTCGCTGGTGTGCCATTTTTCATTCATTAATTGAATAACCATGGCTGCAGTAATTATCTTTTGCAGAGAACCAGTTGGATAAACTACTTGTTCGTTTCCGTTACCGATCTTTTTGCCGTACCAAGCCCAGCCGTAGCTAATTTGCTGCGGACGACCATTTTTGATAATTACAGCACTGCCGCGACTATTGTTTTGAGCAAAAACATTGCGTACAAAACTGCGCATTTCTGTTTTGGGATATGTGCTCGCTTGAACAGGAGTTGCTGTTTTAACTGTAGGTGCTGTAACGCCTAGCAAAGTGACAGCAGCCATCCCGATAATTGTTTTCTTAAAAATTTTGAGGGCCTCCCTTAAACATGCCTAATCTCCATTTTAGCGCGATACTTGGTCCATACAAGTTCAAAATTATTAAGAAAATGTAAACAAAAAGGCTTACATACAATTTGCTTGAATGAACAAGCTATTTAAAGTTTGTCGCAGATATGGATCATGGGCATAGAGGTAAGTGCCTTTGATACCACGTTTGAAAAGAACATTTAGCGAATTTAGTACCATTTTTTCTTCATATTTAAGCTTAGCTCGAGAATCGGTCAGATCGTTACGCTTTTTAAACATCTCTGTATCGGTGATTTTGTCTAAATTAACCTGCAGCTTGTTAGTATGAGGAACCTGGCTAATTGGCGGTCCAATAATGATGCCGGCATAATTTAAATCAAAACCCTGACAAGTATAAATAGAACCAACCTCATTGATGGTTTCAGGAATCTCGGCCCATGGCGTTGACGTGTAATTGTACTGATCCCACGGCATTTTGAAGTTACCTTCTTTAATGTAATGTTTGCCGCCGTCTAAGGTGGAAGGATAGCCGGATGTAGAAAGAACCCTCGCTAGACCTTCTTCATTATTTCGTTTAATGATTTCCTGGCGCATTTTTTCGGCATCGGTAAAAATACGGAAATCATAATTTTGCCACATGGTTTTATCTAGTGGCCGCAAAGTTCCTTGAGTAAAAGCATCAAACCAGTTGATCAGATTATCCGGAGCCGTCATCCTAAATTGATGATGTAAAACATATTCTTCGTGGGCGTAGCGATGCGTAATTTGTTTCAAACGCTCTTTAGTCCAAAAACTCTTCATGCGCAGCACCTGATATTCATCAAAAACAAGAACGACAACTTTGGCTAGTTTAATAATCTCTTCAAGCTGATTATTATGATAGAAGTTATTGTAATGATCTGGCTGCGATAAAAGCAGATGCGCTTCATCAATTACTACGATGTCCGCTGTCTTTTGCTTTTTATCTAATTGGTTAATAAATGAAGTAGGCCGCATGTAGTCTTTTTTATAAAGTTCTTGTAGTGGCCCCGCGATTTGTTTATAGACTTTAAGCAGTTCAGGGTGATTTACTAAAAAATAATTTTGCGTACCCGAAAATGGTGCAGTATTGTTGCGGCTTAGTTTTTGAATCCGATCAAATAGCGATGAGAGAATCACACTTTTGCCAGTACCAGCATCACCATAGATAGTAAAAACAGCCGGGATGTTTTTGTTTTGTAAATGCGCAGCCGCAAACTTGATAATTCGGTTAATCAAACTATTTTGTTCATTAGTTAATGGATGATTAGGCGATAATTTTTGAAATGCTTGGTTGTTCACTGTTTATTCACTTCCAAAATATCTATTATAATTAGTAAAAATATTAACGACACAAGGTGATTTTATGACAGCGCAAAATATTATTCATGACCAACTCTTTTTGAGTCAAAAGTCGACGAGTGCAAATCGTGCAGATTTGAAAGTTGCGGAAGATTTGCGAGATACTCTTTTGGCGAATAGAGATAAGGCCGTCGGACTAGCAGCCAATATGATTGGTAAAAATAAAAGAATCATTGCTTTTTATGTAGGACCTCTTCCATTAGTTATGCTTAATCCGCAAATTACAAAAAAGAGTGGTGAGTATTTGACTGAAGAGGGATGCCTTTCATTGAGTGGCGAACGAAAGACTAAACGCTATAGAACGATTACCGTAACGTATCAAGACATGAATCTTAGTACAAAGACGCAAGAGTTTACGGATTTTATTGCGGAGGTAATTCAGCATGAAGTAGATCATTGCGAAGGAATTTTGATTTAAAATAAAGTTTTTGAAAAAATATTTTGAATAGATGGTTCGGATTATAGCTAATAAAAATACTATCATTAATTTTAATGGTAGCATTTTTGCTATGCTGAAGAGGATGAAACGATAAAAAGTTATCTGAACTAATGACAACGCGAACGAAGGGGCAAACTTGCAAAAAGAGCAGAAATAGGGTAACTTAATAAAGTCGTTTCGAGAGAAGCGGCACAGCTTGAATAAGAAGCCTGAGCAAAGGAAAAATCGATAAAATGAAAAAAGTACTTGCAAAGGGGAGAAGAAGCTGGTAATATATTTAAATGTCGTCAGGCAAGAGATGAATAACTCGAGCGGATGACGAAAAACAAATTCAAAAAAGTTCTTGACAAGGGCTTGAGGGTTTGATAAAATATAAAAGCCGTCTGGTTGAACCGGACGGAGGTAGTACTTTGAAAACTGAACAAAGTTTCGCTAAAAGTGTGCGGGTGTAAAAACCCAAACAAAAAGCGAAGTCAATTCGCAAGCAATAAATTTGAGACAAAGATCTTAAATAATCGAAATGAAGTCATTTCAAACTTTTTAAAATGAGAGTTTGATCCTGGCTCAGGACGAACGCTGGCGGCGTGCCTAATACATGCAAGTCGAGCGAGCGGAACCAACAGATTTACTTCGGTAATGACGTTGGGAAAGCGAGCGGCGGATGGGTGAGTAACACGTGGGGAACCTGCCCCTAAGTCTGGGATACCATTTGGAAACAGGTGCTAATACCGGATAATAAAGCAGATCGCATGATCAGCTTTTGAAAGGCGGCGTAAGCTGTCGCTAAGGGATGGCCCCGCGGTGCATTAGCTAGTTGGTAAGGTAACGGCTTACCAAGGCGACGATGCATAGCCGAGTTGAGAGACTGATCGGCCACATTGGGACTGAGACACGGCCCAAACTCCTACGGGAGGCAGCAGTAGGGAATCTTCCACAATGGACGCAAGTCTGATGGAGCAACGCCGCGTGAGTGAAGAAGGTTTTCGGATCGTAAAGCTCTGTTGTTGGTGAAGAAGGATAGAGGTAGTAACTGGCCTTTATTTGACGGTAATCAACCAGAAAGTCACGGCTAACTACGTGCCAGCAGCCGCGGTAATACGTAGGTGGCAAGCGTTGTCCGGATTTATTGGGCGTAAAGCGAGCGCAGGCGGAAAAATAAGTCTAATGTGAAAGCCCTCGGCTTAACCGAGGAACTGCATCGGAAACTGTTTTTCTTGAGTGCAGAAGAGGAGAGTGGAACTCCATGTGTAGCGGTGGAATGCGTAGATATATGGAAGAACACCAGTGGCGAAGGCGGCTCTCTGGTCTGCAACTGACGCTGAGGCTCGAAAGCATGGGTAGCGAACAGGATTAGATACCCTGGTAGTCCATGCCGTAAACGATGAGTGCTAAGTGTTGGGAGGTTTCCGCCTCTCAGTGCTGCAGCTAACGCATTAAGCACTCCGCCTGGGGAGTACGACCGCAAGGTTGAAACTCAAAGGAATTGACGGGGGCCCGCACAAGCGGTGGAGCATGTGGTTTAATTCGAAGCAACGCGAAGAACCTTACCAGGTCTTGACATCTAGTGCAATCTGTAGAGATATGGAGTTCCCTTCGGGGACGCTAAGACAGGTGGTGCATGGCTGTCGTCAGCTCGTGTCGTGAGATGTTGGGTTAAGTCCCGCAACGAGCGCAACCCTTGTTATTAGTTGCCAGCATTAAGTTGGGCACTCTAATGAGACTGCCGGTGACAAACCGGAGGAAGGTGGGGATGACGTCAAGTCATCATGCCCCTTATGACCTGGGCTACACACGTGCTACAATGGGCAGTACAACGAGAAGCAAGCCTGCGAAGGCAAGCGAATCTCTGAAAGCTGTTCTCAGTTCGGACTGCAGTCTGCAACTCGACTGCACGAAGCTGGAATCGCTAGTAATCGCGGATCAGCACGCCGCGGTGAATACGTTCCCGGGCCTTGTACACACCGCCCGTCACACCATGGGAGTCTGCAATGCCCAAAGCCGGTGGCCTAACCTTCGGGAAGGAGCCGTCTAAGGCAGGGCAGATGACTGGGGTGAAGTCGTAACAAGGTAGCCGTAGGAGAACCTGCGGCTGGATCACCTCCTTTCTAAGGAAGCGAAGGATATGGAGAGTAGAAATACTAAGAGAAGTATCCAGAGCAAGCGGAAGCACACTGAGAAACTTTGTTTAGTTTTGAGGGTAGTACCTCAGAAAAAGAATAAACGCCAAGCGTTAGTCGGGCCTATAGCTCAGCTGGTTTAGAGCGCACGCCTGATAAGCGTGAGGTCGATGGTTCAAGTCCATTTAGGCCCATTGACATAACGAGCAAAAAGAGTTACAGTTATGTCTGGCTTAAAAAATGCTTGGGGGCTTAGCTCAGTTGGGAGAGCACCTGCTTTGCACGCAGGAGGTCATCGGTTCGAACCCGTTAGCCTCCATTGGCTTCGAAAGAAGTCAGGAGTTAGTACATTGAAAACTGAATATAATCCAAGCAAAAAACCGAGACAATCAAAGAGAACAGATTGTAGAGCGACCGAGAAGAGAATTCTTGAGTAAGGTCAAGTAGAAAAGGGCGCACGGTGAATGCCTAGGCACTAAAAGCCGATGAAGGACGTGACGAACTACGAAAAGCTTCGGGGAGCGGTAAGTACGCTAAGATCCGGAGATGTCCGAATGGGGGAACCCAATGCAGCGATGCATTATTGAATGATGAATAGATAGTCATTCAAAGGAATACGCAGTGAACTGAAACATCTAAGTAGCTGCAGGAAGAGAAAGAAAAATCGATTTCCTTAGTAGCGGCGAGCGAAGAGGAAAGAGCCCAAACCAAGTGATTTATCATTTGGGGTTGTAGGACTGCGACGTGGCAGCGTAAGTGATAGCAGAATTATCTGGGAAGGTAAGCCAGAGAGGGTGAGAGCCCCGTAAGCGAAATTGCAAGCGCGCCTAGCAGAATCCTGAGTAGGCCGGGACACGAGGAATCCCGGTTGAAACCGCGAGGACCATCTCGCAAGGCTAAATACTAATTAGTGACCGATAGTGAACCAGTACCGTGAGGGAAAGGTGAAAAGAACCCCGGAAGGGGAGTGAAAGAGAACCTGAAACCGTGTGTCTACAAGTAGTCAAAGCACATTAAAGTGCAATGGCGTGCCTTTTGTAGAATGAACCGGCGAGTTACGTTAACTAGCGAGGTTAAGTCAGAAAAGACGGAGCCGGAGCGAAAGCGAGTCTGAATAGGGCGAGAAGTTAGTTGACGTAGACCCGAAACCAAGTGACCTACCCATGACCAGGCTGAAGGTGTGGTAAAACGCACTGGAGGGCCGAACCCACGTAAGTTAAAAATTGCGGGGATGAGTTGTGGGTAGCGGTGAAATTCCAAACGAACTTGGAGATAGCTGGTTCTCTCCGAAATAGCTTTAGGGCTAGCCTCGTGGAGAGGATAATGGAGGTAGAGCTCTGTTTGGACTAGGGGCCCGTCAGGGGTTACTGAATCCAGATAAACTGCGAATTCCATATATCCATACACGGGAGTCAGACTGCGAGTGATAAGATCCGTAGTCGAAAGGGAAACAGCCCAGATCACCAGTTAAGGTCCCCAAATCTATGCTAAGTGGAAAAGGATGTGGAGTTGCGTAGACAACTAGGACGTTGGCTCAGAAGCAGCCATCATTCAAAGAGTGCGTAATAGCTCACTAGTCGAGTGGCGCTGCGCCGAAAATTTACCGGGGCTAAGCATAGTACCGAAACTGTGGATGTGTTTTAAAGAGCACGTGGTAGGAGAGCGTTCTAAGTGCGGCGAAGGCTAATCGAGAGGATAGTTGGAGCGCTTAGAAGTGAGAATGCCGGTATGAGTAGCGAAAGATAGGTGAGAATCCTATCCGCCGAAAGACTAAGGTTTCCTGGGGCAGGCTCGTCCGCCCAGGGTAAGTCGGGACCTAAGGCAAGGCCGAGAGGCGTAGTCGATGGATAACAGGTAGAGATTCCTGTACTGTGTTCAATCGTTATGAGCAATGGAGGGACGCAGGAGGCGAAACACGCATCGAGCTGGATCGATGTTCAAGCAGCGAGTGCGGTTAAGAGTCAAATGCTTCTAACCAGCAACATGAGCTGTGATGAGTAGCGAAGTAAAAGTAGCGAAGGTGATGTAGTCACACTGCCAAGAAAAGCTTCTAGCCAGAGAGAACATACCCGTACCGCAAACCGACACAGGTAGTCGAGTGGAGAACACTAAGGTGAGCGAGAGAACTCTCGTTAAGGAACTCGGCAAAATGACCCCGTAACTTCGGAAGAAGGGGTGCTGGCCATGAGAGTGGTTAGCCGCAGTGAATAGGCCCAAACAACTGTTTATCAAAAACACAGGTCTCTGCAAAATCGTAAGATGACGTATAGAGGCTGACACCTGCCCGGTGCTGGAAGGTTAAGAGGAGAGCTTAGCGCAAGCGAAGGTTTGAATTGAAGCCCCAGTAAACGGCGGCCGTAACTATAACGGTCCTAAGGTAGCGAAATTCCTTGTCGGGTAAGTTCCGACCTGCACGAAAGGTGTAATGATTTGGGCACTGTCTCAACGAGATACTCGGTGAAATTATAATACCCGTGAAGATGCGGGTTACCCGCGACAGGACGGAAAGACCCCATGGAGCTTCACTGTAGCTTGATATTGAGTATCTTTTAAACATGTACAGGATAGGTAGGAGCCAAGGAATGCAGGACGCTAGTCTTGCAGGAGGCAATGTTGGGATACTACCCTTGTTTGAAGGATGCTCTAACCTCGACCTGTAAGCCAGGCCAGGGACAGTGTCAGGTGGGCAGTTTGACTGGGGCGGTCGCCTCCTAAAGTGTAACGGAGGCGCCCAAAGGTTCCCTCAGAATGGTTGGAAATCATTCGCAGAGTGTAAAGGTATAAGGGAGCTTGACTGTGAGAGAGACAACTCGAGCAGGGACGAAAGTCGGGCTTAGTGATCTGGTGGTACCGTATGGAAGGGCCATCACTCAACGGATAAAAGCTACCCTGGGGATAACAGGCTTATCTCCCCCAAGAGTTCACATCGACGGGGAGGTTTGGCACCTCGATGTCGGCTCGTCGCATCCTGGGGCTGAAGTCGGTCCCAAGGGTTGGGCTGTTCGCCCATTAAAGCGGCACGCGAGCTGGGTTCAGAACGTCGTGAGACAGTTCGGTCCCTATCCGTCGTGGGCGTAGGAAATTTGAGAGGAGCTGTCCTTAGTACGAGAGGACCGGGATGGACGCACCGCTGGTGTACCAGTTGTTCCGCCAGGAGCATCGCTGGGTAGCTATGTGCGGAAGGGATAAGCGCTGAAAGCATCTAAGTGCGAAGCCCCCCTCAAGATGAGATTTCCTTTGCGTAAGCAGTAAGACACCTCAGAGACGATGAGGTAGATAGGCTGGGAGTGGAAGTTCTGTGAAGAATGGAGCGGACCAGTACTAATCAGTCGAGGACTTGACCAAAGCGAAGCGATCTGAAAAGTTTTTTTGCGAAAGATTATGTTTAGTTTTGAGCGTAGTAGCTCAAAAGAGTACGGTGGCGAAAGCAAGAAGGATACACCTGTTCCCATGCCGAACACAGAAGTTAAGCTTCTTAACGCCGAAAGTAGTTGGTGGGCAACTGCCTGCGAGGAAAGGAAGCTGCCGTGCTCTTTTTTAATATTCCGGCTTAGCTCAGTTGGTAGAGCGCTTGACTGTTAATCAAGATGTCGTCAGTTCGAGTCTGACAGCCGGAGCACGGAAGAAGGAGGCCGCCGGGCCTCTTTTTTTGTTTTCAAATAAAGTTAATCTGTGGCGAGGCTCGCATCTAAGTATTAATACTTATATAGATTTTTGCAGACCAATAATTAACAAGACACGGTTACTATAAACCAGGCAAGTTTAATTAATAATGAGGATATGATTGGTCGATCAATTTTATGAATTAATGGATTGATCGAAATTGACTATGTATTCCAATCACTTTGATCCCAGAGGCATAAAAACAGTGGGGGTAAAGTAAAATACTTGAAGGCCAATTTGAAAAGAAGAATTTTAAACATGCATGAAGTTGTTTAAGTAAAATGATTTAGGCTAAAAAGGTATTAGGAATTTTAAATTAGATTATATTGAATGGTCTCAGTAGAAAAATGCTGAGACGAGTATTCGTCGTTATCTACTCTTGATTGCCCTCTTTTAGAAATAATAAATATAAAGTATAAATAATTATATTGTGTTGATAGATTTGAATGATAAAACAAATTAAAAAGGAAAATAGATAAAAAGCAATAAAAAAGTACACTGTTTTCACAGATAAAAGTGAAAATTAGGTGTTTTTTGTATTTTTTTGAAAAAATTTGAGAAAATTTTAGTGTTATTTTGATCAAAAAATGAGCAAAATCCGAACAGTATATTTTAAAAATTCTGAATAAGGGAATTAAATTAGTAAAATCCGAAAGAAGAAGAATAAGAATAGTTACAACACATCCTAGTGTATCCAGATTAACGCGAACGAAGGGGCAAACTTGCAAAAAGAGCAGAAATAGGGTAACTTAATAAAGTCGTTTCGAGAGAAGCGGCACAGCTTGAATAAGAAGCCTGAGCAAAGGAAAAATCGATAAAATGAAAAAAGTACTTGCAAAGGGGAGAAGAAGCTGGTAATATATTTAAATGTCGTCAGGCAAGAGATGAATAACTCGAGCGGATGACGAAAAACAAATTCAAAAAAGTTCTTGACAAGGGCTTGAGGGTTTGATAAAATATAAAAGCCGTCTGGTTGAACCGGACGGAGGTAGTACTTTGAAAACTGAACAAAGTTTCGCTAAAAGTGTGCGGGTGTAAAAACCCAAACAAAAAGCGAAGTCAATTCGCAAGCAATAAATTTGAGACAAAGATCTTAAATAATCGAAATGAAGTCATTTCAAACTTTTTAAAATGAGAGTTTGATCCTGGCTCAGGACGAACGCTGGCGGCGTGCCTAATACATGCAAGTCGAGCGAGCGGAACCAACAGATTTACTTCGGTAATGACGTTGGGAAAGCGAGCGGCGGATGGGTGAGTAACACGTGGGGAACCTGCCCCTAAGTCTGGGATACCATTTGGAAACAGGTGCTAATACCGGATAATAAAGCAGATCGCATGATCAGCTTTTGAAAGGCGGCGTAAGCTGTCGCTAAGGGATGGCCCCGCGGTGCATTAGCTAGTTGGTAAGGTAACGGCTTACCAAGGCGACGATGCATAGCCGAGTTGAGAGACTGATCGGCCACATTGGGACTGAGACACGGCCCAAACTCCTACGGGAGGCAGCAGTAGGGAATCTTCCACAATGGACGCAAGTCTGATGGAGCAACGCCGCGTGAGTGAAGAAGGTTTTCGGATCGTAAAGCTCTGTTGTTGGTGAAGAAGGATAGAGGTAGTAACTGGCCTTTATTTGACGGTAATCAACCAGAAAGTCACGGCTAACTACGTGCCAGCAGCCGCGGTAATACGTAGGTGGCAAGCGTTGTCCGGATTTATTGGGCGTAAAGCGAGCGCAGGCGGAAAAATAAGTCTAATGTGAAAGCCCTCGGCTTAACCGAGGAACTGCATCGGAAACTGTTTTTCTTGAGTGCAGAAGAGGAGAGTGGAACTCCATGTGTAGCGGTGGAATGCGTAGATATATGGAAGAACACCAGTGGCGAAGGCGGCTCTCTGGTCTGCAACTGACGCTGAGGCTCGAAAGCATGGGTAGCGAACAGGATTAGATACCCTGGTAGTCCATGCCGTAAACGATGAGTGCTAAGTGTTGGGAGGTTTCCGCCTCTCAGTGCTGCAGCTAACGCATTAAGCACTCCGCCTGGGGAGTACGACCGCAAGGTTGAAACTCAAAGGAATTGACGGGGGCCCGCACAAGCGGTGGAGCATGTGGTTTAATTCGAAGCAACGCGAAGAACCTTACCAGGTCTTGACATCTAGTGCAATCTGTAGAGATATGGAGTTCCCTTCGGGGACGCTAAGACAGGTGGTGCATGGCTGTCGTCAGCTCGTGTCGTGAGATGTTGGGTTAAGTCCCGCAACGAGCGCAACCCTTGTTATTAGTTGCCAGCATTAAGTTGGGCACTCTAATGAGACTGCCGGTGACAAACCGGAGGAAGGTGGGGATGACGTCAAGTCATCATGCCCCTTATGACCTGGGCTACACACGTGCTACAATGGGCAGTACAACGAGAAGCAAGCCTGCGAAGGCAAGCGAATCTCTGAAAGCTGTTCTCAGTTCGGACTGCAGTCTGCAACTCGACTGCACGAAGCTGGAATCGCTAGTAATCGCGGATCAGCACGCCGCGGTGAATACGTTCCCGGGCCTTGTACACACCGCCCGTCACACCATGGGAGTCTGCAATGCCCAAAGCCGGTGGCCTAACCTTCGGGAAGGAGCCGTCTAAGGCAGGGCAGATGACTGGGGTGAAGTCGTAACAAGGTAGCCGTAGGAGAACCTGCGGCTGGATCACCTCCTTTCTAAGGAAGCGAAGGATATGGAGAGTAGAAATACTAAGAGAAGTATCCAGAGCAAGCGGAAGCACACTGAGAAACTTTGTTTAGTTTTGAGGGTAGTACCTCAGAAAAAGAATAAACGCCAAGCGTTAGTCGGGCCTATAGCTCAGCTGGTTTAGAGCGCACGCCTGATAAGCGTGAGGTCGATGGTTCAAGTCCATTTAGGCCCATTGACATAACGAGCAAAAAGAGTTACAGTTATGTCTGGCTTAAAAAATGCTTGGGGGCTTAGCTCAGTTGGGAGAGCACCTGCTTTGCACGCAGGAGGTCATCGGTTCGAACCCGTTAGCCTCCATTGGCTTCGAAAGAAGTCAGGAGTTAGTACATTGAAAACTGAATATAATCCAAGCAAAAAACCGAGACAATCAAAGAGAACAGATTGTAGAGCGACCGAGAAGAGAATTCTTGAGTAAGGTCAAGTAGAAAAGGGCGCACGGTGAATGCCTAGGCACTAAAAGCCGATGAAGGACGTGACGAACTACGAAAAGCTTCGGGGAGCGGTAAGTACGCTAAGATCCGGAGATGTCCGAATGGGGGAACCCAATGCAGCGATGCATTATTGAATGATGAATAGATAGTCATTCAAAGGAATACGCAGTGAACTGAAACATCTAAGTAGCTGCAGGAAGAGAAAGAAAAATCGATTTCCTTAGTAGCGGCGAGCGAAGAGGAAAGAGCCCAAACCAAGTGATTTATCATTTGGGGTTGTAGGACTGCGACGTGGCAGCGTAAGTGATAGCAGAATTATCTGGGAAGGTAAGCCAGAGAGGGTGAGAGCCCCGTAAGCGAAATTGCAAGCGCGCCTAGCAGAATCCTGAGTAGGCCGGGACACGAGGAATCCCGGTTGAAACCGCGAGGACCATCTCGCAAGGCTAAATACTAATTAGTGACCGATAGTGAACCAGTACCGTGAGGGAAAGGTGAAAAGAACCCCGGAAGGGGAGTGAAAGAGAACCTGAAACCGTGTGTCTACAAGTAGTCAAAGCACATTAAAGTGCAATGGCGTGCCTTTTGTAGAATGAACCGGCGAGTTACGTTAACTAGCGAGGTTAAGTCAGAAAAGACGGAGCCGGAGCGAAAGCGAGTCTGAATAGGGCGAGAAGTTAGTTGACGTAGACCCGAAACCAAGTGACCTACCCATGACCAGGCTGAAGGTGTGGTAAAACGCACTGGAGGGCCGAACCCACGTAAGTTAAAAATTGCGGGGATGAGTTGTGGGTAGCGGTGAAATTCCAAACGAACTTGGAGATAGCTGGTTCTCTCCGAAATAGCTTTAGGGCTAGCCTCGTGGAGAGGATAATGGAGGTAGAGCTCTGTTTGGACTAGGGGCCCGTCAGGGGTTACTGAATCCAGATAAACTGCGAATTCCATATATCCATACACGGGAGTCAGACTGCGAGTGATAAGATCCGTAGTCGAAAGGGAAACAGCCCAGATCACCAGTTAAGGTCCCCAAATCTATGCTAAGTGGAAAAGGATGTGGAGTTGCGTAGACAACTAGGACGTTGGCTCAGAAGCAGCCATCATTCAAAGAGTGCGTAATAGCTCACTAGTCGAGTGGCGCTGCGCCGAAAATTTACCGGGGCTAAGCATAGTACCGAAACTGTGGATGTGTTTTAAAGAGCACGTGGTAGGAGAGCGTTCTAAGTGCGGCGAAGGCTAATCGAGAGGATAGTTGGAGCGCTTAGAAGTGAGAATGCCGGTATGAGTAGCGAAAGATAGGTGAGAATCCTATCCGCCGAAAGACTAAGGTTTCCTGGGGCAGGCTCGTCCGCCCAGGGTAAGTCGGGACCTAAGGCAAGGCCGAGAGGCGTAGTCGATGGATAACAGGTAGAGATTCCTGTACTGTGTTCAATCGTTATGAGCAATGGAGGGACGCAGGAGGCGAAACACGCATCGAGCTGGATCGATGTTCAAGCAGCGAGTGCGGTTAAGAGTCAAATGCTTCTAACCAGCAACATGAGCTGTGATGAGTAGCGAAGTAAAAGTAGCGAAGGTGATGTAGTCACACTGCCAAGAAAAGCTTCTAGCCAGAGAGAACATACCCGTACCGCAAACCGACACAGGTAGTCGAGTGGAGAACACTAAGGTGAGCGAGAGAACTCTCGTTAAGGAACTCGGCAAAATGACCCCGTAACTTCGGAAGAAGGGGTGCTGGCCATGAGAGTGGTTAGCCGCAGTGAATAGGCCCAAACAACTGTTTATCAAAAACACAGGTCTCTGCAAAATCGTAAGATGACGTATAGAGGCTGACACCTGCCCGGTGCTGGAAGGTTAAGAGGAGAGCTTAGCGCAAGCGAAGGTTTGAATTGAAGCCCCAGTAAACGGCGGCCGTAACTATAACGGTCCTAAGGTAGCGAAATTCCTTGTCGGGTAAGTTCCGACCTGCACGAAAGGTGTAATGATTTGGGCACTGTCTCAACGAGAGACTCGGTGAAATTATAATACCCGTGAAGATGCGGGTTACCCGCGACAGGACGGAAAGACCCCATGGAGCTTCACTGTAGCTTGATATTGAGTATCTTTTAAACATGTACAGGATAGGTAGGAGCCAAGGAATGCAGGACGCTAGTCTTGCAGGAGGCAATGTTGGGATACTACCCTTGTTTGAAGGATGCTCTAACCTCGACCTGTAAGCCAGGCCAGGGACAGTGTCAGGTGGGCAGTTTGACTGGGGCGGTCGCCTCCTAAAGTGTAACGGAGGCGCCCAAAGGTTCCCTCAGAATGGTTGGAAATCATTCGCAGAGTGTAAAGGTATAAGGGAGCTTGACTGTGAGAGAGACAACTCGAGCAGGGACGAAAGTCGGGCTTAGTGATCTGGTGGTACCGTATGGAAGGGCCATCACTCAACGGATAAAAGCTACCCTGGGGATAACAGGCTTATCTCCCCCAAGAGTTCACATCGACGGGGAGGTTTGGCACCTCGATGTCGGCTCGTCGCATCCTGGGGCTGAAGTCGGTCCCAAGGGTTGGGCTGTTCGCCCATTAAAGCGGCACGCGAGCTGGGTTCAGAACGTCGTGAGACAGTTCGGTCCCTATCCGTCGTGGGCGTAGGAAATTTGAGAGGAGCTGTCCTTAGTACGAGAGGACCGGGATGGACGCACCGCTGGTGTACCAGTTGTTCCGCCAGGAGCATCGCTGGGTAGCTATGTGCGGAAGGGATAAGCGCTGAAAGCATCTAAGTGCGAAGCCCCCCTCAAGATGAGATTTCCTTTGCGTAAGCAGTAAGACACCTCAGAGACGATGAGGTAGATAGGCTGGGAGTGGAAGTTCTGTGAAGAATGGAGCGGACCAGTACTAATCAGTCGAGGACTTGACCAAAGCGAAGCGATCTGAAAAGTTTTTTTGCGAAAGATTATGTTTAGTTTTGAGCGTAGTAGCTCAAAAGAGTACGGTGGCGAAAGCAAGAAGGATACACCTGTTCCCATGCCGAACACAGAAGTTAAGCTTCTTAACGCCGAAAGTAGTTGGTGGGCAACTGCCTGCGAGGAAAGGAAGCTGCCGTGCTCTTTTTTAATATTCCGGCTTAGCTCAGTTGGTAGAGCGCTTGACTGTTAATCAAGATGTCGTCAGTTCGAGTCTGACAGCCGGAGCACGGAAGAAGGAGGCCGCCGGGCCTCTTTTTGGGTATCTAAATAAGTAGTAAGTAAAAGGCCAAGGAATTATCCTCGGTCTTTTTTTAGATGCTTGATTTAAGATTAAGTTTTTTAAAGCAAGTGATTAATCTTTGTAGTGCAGGAGACAAATCTTTATTTGTTTGAGTGGCAATGAAGAATTGAATGTAGATCAGATTTTCATCAATAGGTAGTAAGTTGATCGGTGTTTGCCGCATTTTGGTTAAAATGCTAGCTGAAGAGATAGTTAAGCCTACACCACGCAATGCTAATTCGGTAGTTGTGATGATACTTTTACTTTCTAATACAATATTAGGCTTAATATGGAACTTTTGAAAAAGCCCGTTAACTTGATGGCGAATGGCCGACTCAGAGGAGCTTAAGACCATAGGATCCTGTAAAACTTCTTTCAGGTCCAGACTACTTGGTTCCAAAATAAACTTGCCAGATTGGAAAAATGACGAGCTCTGAGGAATGACTACATAGTACTGTTCACCATCTTTAACAGAATAAGTTAAATCACGAGAAATGGTTTTAGGTGTTTGACCGATGTAACAATCAATTTCACCATTAAGCAATTTAGTTTCATTTGTACGAGGTGAATTTTCAAATAATTGAATTTCAACTGTAGGATTTTCTTTTAAGAAATTTGGAAGAAGTCGAGGTAATAAAAAAGTACCTAAGCTCTCTAAAATGCCCACCTTAATAATCTCTTTATTAGGTTGGGTAAAGGGTGCAAGTTCACGCTCGAGCTGCTGATCGTTGTAGGAAATGTTTTCTAAATATTTGTAGTAAATCATTCCAGCTTCAGTCAGCGAAAAAGGCACGTGATCGCGGTTGATAATTTGCGTACCAAGGCGCTTTTCAATTCTTTTAATGAGTTGAGTTAAATAAGGCTGGGAAATATATAACTCGCGAGCGGCTTTGGTAAAATTGTTTTCTTTTAGTAATACGTCGAGATAATGCAATAATGCTTCGGGATCGTTCATAAAATATACCTCCAATAATAAAATTATTATAACTCATTAGCTAGAAAACTATTTCCCCTAAGCCAGATTCCCCATTAAAATAAAAAGAAAGCCTTTACATACAAAAAGAGGGAGATTTTTATGGCTATGAAACCAGGTACATACGATGTAAAAGCAAAAGGGCATGGCTCAAGCTACATGCCAATGCAAGTTAAATTATCTGAAGACAAAATTGAAAATATTAATGTCGATGCAAGCGGTGAAACTAGGGGCGTTGCTGATGAGGTGTTCAACCGTTTGCCAAAATTAATTGTCGACAATCAAACTTTAAACGTTGATGCAGTCAGTGGTGCCACTATCTCTAGCCACGGTGTAATCGATGGGGTTGCGGAAGCAATCACTGAAGCCGGCGGAGACGCCGAAGAATGGAAAAAGCGTGCTAAGCCTAGCAAGGCACATGCGACAAAGGATGAAGAATATACTACTGATGTAGTAGTTATCGGTGCCGGTGGTGCTGGGCTGGCTGCAGCTGCGCGCAGTATCCAACATGGTAGAAAAGTTGTCGTACTTGAAAAATTCCCACAAATTGGCGGCAATACGACTCGTGCTGGTGGTCCAATGAATGCGGCCGAGCCTGAATGGCAAAAGAAGTTTAAGGCTTTAGCTGGTGAAAAAGAGGACTTGGAAAAATTAGCCGCTACACCAATTGAAAAGATTGATCCAGAATATCGTTCCGACTTTGAGGCATTGCAAAAACAAATTAAGGAATACGTTGATTCAGGCGCAAATTATTTATTTGATTCAAAATTACTGCATGAAATTCAAACCTATGTTGGTGGTAAGCGAACCGATTTGAATGGACACGAGATTCACGGCACTTACGCTTTAGTTAAGGAATTAGTTGATAATGCACTCGATTCAGTTAACTGGCTTAAAGAACTTGGCGTGAAATTTTACGATAGCCAAGTAACAATGCCAGTTGGTGCTCTTTGGCGTAGAGGTCACAAGCCAGTTGAACCAATGGGTTATGCTTATATTCATGTTTTGGGCGACTGGGTTAAGGACCATGGCGCAACTGTTTTGACTGAAACTCGCGCTAAGCACTTGCTTGTGAATGGCGATAAAGTAGTTGGCGTTGTTGCTGAAAAGAGCGACGGCTCCAAGGTTACCGTTCACGCTAAATCAGTTATCTTAACTTCAGGTGGTTTTGGCGCCAACATGAAGATGGTCCAAAAGTACAACACTTATTGGAAACACATCGATAGCGACATGCCAACGACTAACTCTCCAGCGATAACTGGTGATGGGATCGGTTTAGGAAAAGAAGTTGGTGCAGACTTGGTCGGCATGGGCTTTATTCAATTGATGCCTGTGTCTGATCCAAAGACTGGTGAATTATTCACTGGTTTGCAGACGCCACCTGAGAACTACATTATGGTAAATAAAGAAGGTAAACGTTTCGTAAATGAATTTGCGGAACGTGATACGCTGGCCAAAGCTGCAATTGCCAACGGAGGACTCTTCTATTTGATCGCTGACGATAAAATTAAGGCCACTGCCTATAACACTACCCAAGAGTCAATCGACGCTCAGGTGAAGGCAGGAACGCTTTTCAGGGCAAATAATTTAGCCGACCTTGCCAAGCAAATTGGTATGAAGCCAGAGGTGCTTGAAGATACAATTAAGAAATATAATTCTTACGTTGATGCCGGTGAAGATCCAGAATTTGGCAAGAGTGCCTTCAACTTGAAGTGTGAAGTTGCCCCATTCTATGCTACCCCTCGTAAACCAGCTATTCACCACACAATGGGTGGTCTTAGGATCGATACCAAGGCCAGCGTGATCAATAAAGACGGTGCTGTAATTAAGGGACTTTACGCTGCAGGTGAAGTTGCAGGTGGTATTCATGCCGGCAACCGTCTTGGCGGTAATTCCCTTGCTGATATCTTTACTTTTGGTAGAATCGCAGCTAACACTGCTTTTGCGGAAAAAAATAATTAACTACTAAAAACAAAAAGTGTCTAGGAACAATTCCTAGACACTTTTTTGGTGGATTCATTTTTCGGATCAAAGTTTTTATTTAGTTAAAAGTACCAACTTTGTTGGCGTGAACTAAAACTTTTGCCCCATGTGGGGATGTATTGGTTAAATCAAAACTTACGTCTCGTCCTGCACGCATGCCATGATGTTCACCGTTAACCCAGTGAGAGTTATTGGTTACGTCATAGACTACGCCGTTTACGGCAATATAAGCTGGACGACCGTTTTTGCCATCATAATTTCTTATAGAATGTCAATCATTATTATAGAGAAAAAAGAGTATACTAAACATAACCCCAAAAGACTAGTCTTTTGGCAGTTTTTCACTTATTGCGTGCTAAGCATTTATTAATGAATTGCCTTAGAATAATTATAAAGTTGATGTGTGTGGACCAAATTTATAATAGTGCGATTCAAATGATTGGCACACGCTATTAAAGCTACCTTGTCATGCTTATTGAAAGGTGGCTTTTTTAATTTGTAATAGTAGTCAACTAAATGATTTTGAATTTTACCCTGATTTCTTAACATGCTTCGAATCATATCTGTTTCAACAGCTCTGCCCTGACTACTGCCTCTGCGGTTAATAGTATCACCCTTACCGTATTTACCAGACTGATATCTGTTTAGATCTAGTCCTAGGAAAGCATTGAGTTGTTTATAATTATCAAAGCGAGCAATATCACCAGTAAAGCCCAGTAATAAAGCGCTATTTAATTGACCTGCTCCAGGAATACTGGAAATAACTTTGAAATCATCTAATCCAACAGCTGTCTTAATTAATTTGCTCTGAATATAGGCTATTTCTTTATTGTAACTTTCTATTTCGTCGCAGTATTCTGAAATAATTTCAATTTCTAAAGAATCTGCTGGGACAGCAGGATAAGAGTCTTTAGCTGCTAACCAAACTTGAGCACAATAACTTTGAATTACATCTTTATGTATTCGCCTGCTAACAGATTGGTAAACTCTAGTGGTCATTTCTTTAAGAGTTAATCCTACCAAAAAGTCAGGATGACAATACATTCTAAATACTTGAAGAGCTAAAACTGCATAAGCCTTTTTAAAGATCTGATTTAGTTCTGGGAAAGTAAGCTCTAAGCTAGAACGAAGGAAATTAAGTATTCTGGTTCTACATTTAATTAACTGCTTATATCTCAAAGATAAAATCCGTAAAGATTCATACAACGAATTAGATTGTTTATTACAGTGATTCTTTATTTCCGCTAATTGAGTTTTACCCAATAAAGCTAATTTAAATGAATCATTCTTGTCAGTTTTATTTCTTCTCAAAGAAGCCATTCTTAATTTTGCTTCTAGGGGATTTAGCTCATAAAATTTGACCTTTTTATTTTTTAAATAAGTAGTAAGCTGAGCCGAATAAACACCTGTAGTTTCAAATATTATTATTGTACCGGGTTTAATATAAGAATTTAATATTTGGAAACCGCTCTTATTATGCTTAAATTTAAAAGCTATTTCTTCCGCTTCTTTTGTTATCAAAGTGGCATGACTTTCACCTTAACTAACATCAATACCAATAATATTCACCTAATCACCCCGTTTTAAATCAATTGAGGCAAATATTTATTTTCAGCTCCATTTCTTGATTATACGATCTCTGAGATCCACACCCTTAATCTAGTTTGATTGAAAATAAACATTTATGGGCCCGTTTGACAGTCGAATTTAATATTCCATTCTGTTGTCGACCTCAACCTCAATCTAAGTATAAGAAAAAAGGTAGATAAAAACATCGTCATGTTTCTATCTACCTTTATACTTTAGGGTGTTTGACAGAGTTTCTTTAGTGAATTCTTTCATATCGAGAAGCTCCTTTCTAAAATAAAACTACTATAGGTTAATAGTAACATAGTGTCACTTTTAATAGAAGCGGTCTATCTTTTCTTATATCTTTTTTATGAAAGGTGGCCACGCCAGCCGGCAATATCCCAATCTAAGAAATCGTAGTTTAATTTCTTACCGTAGATCTTTTCGTAAGCAGCTACTTTTTGCTTGTAATCTTGTTCCATCATATGGTGGGCGTTTTCATTAGCACTTAGGGAAACATCGGGATAAATGGGGTCTAAAACGTGCACAATGTACTTAGTTTCGTAGAAGTTGGCGTCCTTTTTTTCGACCTTAGGCAAATCCTTGATTTCAACAAAAGTGGAAATAACTGGCACGTTTTGCTTAGCGGCAAAATAGTAGGCACCGCGTTGCAACTTACGAGGTTTGCGGTAGTTCCACCACATTTCTTGTTCAGGATAAATCAAAACCCAGTTGTTTTGATCCAATGCTTGGCTCAAATGCTTTGGAAATTCGTTGGCAATGTAACTAGGGCTTTGAACCAAAGGAATGGTGCCGACATAGTTCATCAAGTAGCGGAAAAAGCCGGGCAACATCAGGTTGGTATCTTCAATAACAATTGAAAGTTGACAGTGCATTTTGTCAGCGAGGAGCTTAATTGGAAGCGAATCGACTTGATTGTAGTGGTTGGAAGTAACAATCGCGCCACCAATAGGTAAATTGTTTAATTTTTCTAGGCCTTCGAATTCGGTTGAGCCAGCGATTGTCTTAGCCAAAGTATTAAAAATCACATGACCGATGCGGTTGTTGATCTTGCTGGAAAAAGTTTTACGGTTTTCCCAGTAGTCATTAACTAGCTTCAATCTTTCATCAAGCGACATTTGTGGGTCACCGATTTCAACCTTAGCCGTAAAATCACGGTCGTTGGCAGCTTTTTTGATATTTTTAATTACTGCTTCTCGATTATCACCAAAAATCATAATTTAACTGCCTCACGTTCCTTAACTTTGGCCCAATTGTTAGGGTCTTTTTCTGTTTTGTCTTCCTTTAAAAGCATGTGGTTCAGCTTTTGACGATCGGCCGCACGTTGTTCATCGGTGTAGTTATCGAGTTCAGCCTTTAGTTCGTCGTAAAACTTGGTTTCCTTAGCGCTTTGCCAGAAATAATCTTCATATTGCACGCCTTTGAAATGCCATGGTTTGAAGAAAAGATTGTAGTGGATCAAACCAGGATTTTTGATCGGTTCGGTATTTTCATTAGGCATAGCATCCCAGCGTGGATCAAGGTGAAGAATGTTGCCTTCGCCCATTTCGTTTAAGTAATCTTGATCGGGTGCAATACAGTCGAAGTGGTAAGTTTCAAGCAGTTCCATGAAGTGATCGATAAAAAGATTGTCACGGAATTGCTTAGCGTTCATGACCAACATTCCTGAATTGATGTACTTCTTAGGATCGAGTGCTAAAACATCCTTGATGTATTTCACCATCTTAGGCACAAATTGAATTGAAGAGTCGGTGCAGGCACCAAATAAGTTGTCGCCAAGCTCTACATTGTAAAGCTTAGCAATATCGTCGTTAACAACGGTGTCGCTGTCGATGTAGATTGCCTTGTCGTATTGCGTGAACAATTCAGGAATAAACAAGCGGTAGAAAATTGACATGGTGAAGAAGTCGGCCCGCAAGAAGTTTTCCTTTCGGTTTTGAATCGGCTTCACCAACTTGTCGTCAATATGGAAAAACTTTACGTGTACATTTTCATTGCCGAGATCGCTTAAATCTTTTTTATGCTCATCAGACAAATCTTGGCTTAAGAAATACACGGTGTAGTCTGTATCAGGGCTGGCATGTTTAACCAAAGAATTGAGTGATACTGCCGCATATTTAGTGAAGTCATCACTAATGCTGTAAAAAACTGGTACTGTCATAAATTTTCCTTTCTTAGTCAATCTTAACGGATTCGTGCTTTTTGACCTTAGCCCAGGTGTTAGGTTCGTCAACGATCATGTCAACTTTCTTGGCCATCCATTCAAGATCGGCACGGGCCTTTTTACGATCTTCGTCAGTAAAGTCAGCAAGTTGCTGCTTTAATTCGTCATAGTAAGGCGTGGTCTTGGCAACGTCCCAGAAGTAGTGAGCGTATTGCACGTCTTCGAAGTGCCATGGCTTGAAGAACAGGTTGTAGTGCACGATCTTAGGATTTTCGATTTCGGGGATGCTTTCGTTAGGCATAGCGTCCCATTCCTTAGGCAAGTGGTAGATCTTGTCTTCACAGATTTCGTTCATGTAGGCTTGGTCTGGGTCGACGTTGTCGAAATGGTACTTGCCCATCAAGTAGTAGAACTTGTCGACGAAGTGCTTATCGCGGAAGGCCTTCATGTTGAACAAAATGACGCCGTTGTTAATGTACTTTTCGGCAGGTAAGATGCCTTGGCATTCCTTGATGTATTTTTGTAAAAGTGGCATGTAGCGGATAGACAAGTCAGGACAGCTGGCAAACATGTTATCGCCGATTTCGGTGTCGTATAAATCTGCAATATCCGTACAAATGATGGTATCAGCATCTAGGTAAACTGCCTTGTCATATTGTGGGAATAATTCAGGGATGAACAGGCGGTAGAAGATGGACATGGTAAAGAATTGGGCACGCAGGTAGTTTTCCTTGCCCTTGTGAATTGGCTTAACCATGTCATCATCAATATGGAAGACGTGAACATGAATGTTGTCAGTAGACATGCCTTCTAGGCTTTTTTTATGTTCATCAGAAATTTCTTGAACCAAAAGAGTGATGGTGTAGTCCTTCTTAGGATCGGCATGATCAATTAATGATTGAATTGAAACAAATGCATATGGTGTGTAGTTATCACTGATAGTGTAAAAAACAGGGATGGTTTTCAAAATAGTTCCTCCAAGTATTATTCTTTCAAGTTATCGCGAATTTTGAGATATTCGTTGAGTAAACCATCGTATTCGTGTAGATGCAGTACGCTGTGCACACGAGCTACGTCCCATGGCTTAACTGTTTGGGTATGGAAGTAGGGCCAGAAACGAAAACTAGTGGTAAAGTGTTGAATCTTGGTATCTTTTTGCAGGCGATATTGTTCGTTGTAGCGACGAGGTACGACACGTTTTGCAACGGCAAGTTTGTTAATTGCTGACTGGTCAGGTAAGAACATCTTCTTGGTTTGCATCATGTCTCTGACTTTGGCAAAAAGACCAGTTTGCTTGATCTTAACCATATTCAAAAGTAAGACACCAGAGTTTAGGTAATCAAAGACGCGCTTAGTTTTGACATTGTGGAAGAAGAATCTGCCCCAGTAGTCGAGTACACCGACGAGTTCGATACCCTTGATGTTTTGCTTATAAAAAGCAGTAATGTCGCCGCGAATAACGATATCGTCGTCCAGGTAAAGAATACGATCAGGGATCTGTGGCAATTCATCCGCAAAAAGACGCAACATGGCATAAGGCGTAAAACGCGTATTCATGTTGGCTGTAGGTGGCTGCTTGATAAATAGATCGGTACAGTCGATCAGCTCCAGCGTATTTTTAGGGTTTGCTTTAACTAATAAAGAACGAATAAAATCTGCGGCATGCTTAGAGAAAGGATGATACTTGCGTTTATCGCTGTGAGCTTCCATGGTTAAAATGTAGAGGTGCAGTTCCTTTGCACCAGAGTTCTTTAATAAAGATAGTGTGGAGATTAAAACGCCGTCTTCTGCGTTTTCGTCCCCGCAAAAAAGTATATTCATAATTGCTCCTGTTTAGTAGTATTCGAATTTACTAATCTGTATATTTTATATGATACCATGTAGAATGCATTTTTCTGAGTGAAGGGATGAAGTCAATGAAAATTTCAGAAGCTTTGAGAAAAGAACGGAAATCATTAGGATTAACACAAGGTCAAATGATTAAGGAAAGCAAAATATCTGTTACCCATTATTCTAAAATGGAAATGGACAAAATAGAATTTTTATTGATGATTTGATTTTAATTTTACAGTTACGTGGAATATCAATTACTCAATTTTTTAAAAAGTATTTTCCATCAAATGATAACATAGATTACTCCCAAATATCTCAAGAATTAAATCAAGCTTTTTATGATAATGATGTAAAAAAAGCCAAAGAGTTAAAGCTGAAAATTTTGAATACTAAACATATGTCAACAGAATTAAGAGATAGGGCAAACTTGATCATAGCTGCACTAAATTCAAAAGATGATAAAACAGATACTGCAGCAGTTAAACAAGCTATGCATGACTTTTTTAAGCATCAAGAATGGATGAATGATGAAAATGCGATTGTACTTTTGAGTAATTCTATTCGAAAAGACAATCTAAATGATGTCACACCTTTAGTAATGATGTTAATTAGGTAACTAAAACTCTTAAAGACAAACTAATAAGGTTAAGAAGCAAAAACGTTTCTTAACCTTATTTTTTGATATATTGGCAATATTCATAATCACTAAGCTTAGCTCGGTCGATTAATGTCTTTTGAATTTCATAGTGGAGCTTATTTTGCGCTTCCTTACGGCTTAAAGCTTGATCTGGGTAAAATGGTCCGTCAATATAAACAACGGCGCGAGGACGGCTGCTAAAGCGTCTTTTATGGTAAGTTTTAGTCATAACGAAACTTGGTGCGTTCAGTTGAACAGGAAAGTGCATGCTGGTTGCGTCAAAGGGACGAATTTTAGTGTAGTAGGGCCAAACGTGGGCTTCTGGGTAGATTAGAACTTCACCTTTTTTATCCTTGATCACGGTTTTGATAGCCTTGATCAGCTTGACCGACTGTTTTAAGTCTTTACCAACGGGAAGGCCACCGTAGCGCACTAGATATTTGCCAATGAAAGGGATGCCCCAGTTGGCTTGACCTGCGATGGCGTAGAAATTCTTAATGGGAAAAATCGTGAGGGATGTAAAAACGTCACCCATTGGTCTGGTGTGATTACCATAGATGAAATAGCCGCCGTCGACTTGCTTTAGTTTTTCTTTGCCAATTACCTTAACGTTGTCGAAAAAGCGGAAGACGAGCCAGCCAAAGCCTGCAGCGAGGCGACGAGCAATGGCGGACCAGATTTTGGCCCCGCGAGAATTGGGCAAAATTACGTAATCATCTGGTAAGCTAAAATTTTGATCGTGGCTGTCGACCACGTCATCGGTAGTTTTGTGATAATAGTAGATTCGTTTCATTCGTGTTCCTTCAAGATAGTTATCAACTACCCCAGAATCAATTCTGGGGTTTGTAGTTCTCATTCCACGTGGAATAGTAATCTTAACGCCTTTCGGCTCTCACCTTCGAGACTACATCATCGGACAGTTGACAATGCCCGTTTACCTGCCAAGATTTACTCGGCAGATGCTTGTTTGTTAAACTGCGGTGCTTCCTCACCGCTTCGATAGAGTGTCCCTAAGAACTGGATGTTCATTGACGCAAGCCGGTCATCGTTTGACTTGTAGCCACATCTATCGCAAACATACAAGTGCAGTTGATGATCACGGTTTTCCTTACGAATCCGTCCGCATTTGGGACAGCGCTGGCTGGTATATTTGGCAGGGACTTTTACTATCGCTGACGAGTTCAGATTAGCCTTGTAGGTAAGGAACTGCTCAAACTGATAGAAAGCCC
Source organism: Lactobacillus amylovorus DSM 20531 (assembly GCF_002706375.1). Lineage (NCBI taxonomy): Bacteria > Bacillati > Bacillota > Bacilli > Lactobacillales > Lactobacillaceae > Lactobacillus > Lactobacillus amylovorus. The sequence continues at coordinate 1,058,077 of NZ_CP017706.1, read as the reverse complement.
AAGAAACCATTTCATAGCGTTTGTCTTTAGCTGTCTTTTCAGTAGCAAAGCGGACATCGGTCAAGTCTTCCAAAACGAAAAGGGTATTAGCGCCATAATGGTCAACGAGTGTCTTAGTCAAGCGATGGTTGACATCGCTCATCCAGCGGTTCTCTCTTTGACCGATCTGCTTAAGTCTTCGTTTGGCGGACTTGGTGCCTTTGGCTTGAAGCTGGGCACGCAGTTTTTTGTATTTGCGTCTGGTTCTTAATGCCTTTTGACCGTTGAAAAGCAAGGTTTTGCCTTTTTCATCGTAGCAGGAAGCCAAAAAGCGCAAGCCAAGGTCAATCCCGACAACATGCTCAGCTTCTTCCGGCTGATATTCCGGCAAAGAGACGGTAGCGCTTAGGTGCATGTACCATTGGTTCCTAAATTTAAGTAATTTAATCGTGCCGAATTTCCATTTATCTGAATCAAGGTACTGATCGAAGCTCTTGCACACAAAATCAACCTTTTTTCTTCCTTGCAAAGTGTTTAAAGATATTTGCTTGGTAGCGCTTAGGTAAGACCAGTCCCGATTGCGCTGTAAATCTAATTGCGGACGCTTGAATTGGATCGGGTACCAGAGCCAGCTAAGGTTACGAAAAGTCTGTGCCCAAATAGCGTGACCCTTGCCGTCCTTTTTCCCAGTATCGTAGCGGTATGGCTTTTGCTTTAGCTGTGTTTTAACAGTCTTATAGCGAGCAATAACAGTTTTAATAGCAGACTGCGCCATTTGGCTTTTTAAACCGAATTTATTTCTAAGATCACGGTAAAGAGCCTTGTTCAGCTTAGATTGCTTTAATTCAAAAGCATGGTTAAAAACATATTGCGAGATAAAATTGCAGGCATCCTTATATTTAACCATCGTTTGCATAAAGGAATGTGCGGTTTCTTCATCAATATTGAGCAGTTTTGCCTTAACGGTCACTGTCTGATCCATTTAATTCACCTCTTTTTAAACTAATTCACTAGCAATAATATCATAAGTGGTCTAGTGAATAAATAATAAAAAGCAAAAAAGGGGCTGAAAGTGCAATTCTTCCCCAGATTAAAATCATGAGGTATCCTTGCTTAATCAGCCCTAAAAAATTTCAATGAACCTTAACAAAAAAATGTTGTTTTCTTCTGCTGTTATTGCAGGACTTCTCTTAAGCGTTGCACCTGCTACTGTTCAAGCTGCAAGTACTGCTAGCAGTGCACCTAAGACCACGAATGTTAATCCTAAGGCCGTAATTGAAAATAGCTCTAAGTTAACTAAACAAGGCTACGTTTTAAGAATTAAGAATTCAAAAGATGCAGATCCTATTTATGTGGGCAAAAACAACTACAAGTATGCTTTAACACATTATGAAACCTTTAAGGGCAAGACGATTAGTCCAGCTAAGGTCCAAAACGTTAAATTTAGAGTTGAAAAGGTAGTCAGATTCCACGGCAAGATTAGTGGTGCTCCATTATACTTGGTGGTTTCTAAGGATAAGAAGTACAGCTGCTGGACTACACAAGCAATGCTTCAATATTATTACTTCAACAGTAAGGGGATGCGCGGAGTAGTGAATCCATTGAAGAGAATTGCTAATAGAAGCGCTGATAAGAACATTATTAGTCTAAAGAATAAACAAAATAAACGTGACTTTAATGCAGCGATGAAGGCTGCTAATAAGCTTAAGGGTAGTCAGAAGAAGTTTGTTGTAAATTCTTTGAAGCAACTTAAGAAAGATAACAATATTGGCGTTGAAGGCGACAACTTGCTTTTGTTTGGTTTTTAAAGTGAAAAAAATACGTTAAAAGAATATAGAAAAACTGATGCATCTAAGCTATGAAGCTAGAAGCATCAGTTTTTTGTTATATTAGGTCGTCATTGTCTTTAAAAAGTTGCTTGGTTGCAGCGGTCATTCTTTCGGGGATGCCATAGTTCTGCATAAAGGTTCTTGGTTCTTGAATGTAGTCACCATTTTTGCAGGAATAGTCGTAAATAATCTTAAGAGAAAATAGATCTGCTTCCTCTTCTTCTGAGTTTTGCCCTGAAAAACTAGGCCAATAGGCGATGCCTGAATCACCTAGCATTAAGTGACCAATTTCGTGGCCAATGATAAAAGGCAATTCATTAGGATTATGCCAATTAGTATTGATTACCATTTTATGAGCATTCTTAAATGAAAGTGCTGGGTCGTATGGCTCTCCTTTAACCAAGATGTATGAAAGACCGTGCTTAAAAGCATAATTGAGTAAGTACTCAATTAACTCTTCTTTGCCTAAGTTTCTCATTTCTTGTCTGCACGACCTTCCTTAATGTCATCTTCCATTAGTCCTCGAATCATATTGAGATATCTCTCAGGAACATTATAGCCGTGATATGAATAAGGCTTCTCCTCATCTAATGGGATAGAAGTTGGTTGTCCTTTGGTAGGTATAGGAGTAGGATCATCGGTTTTGCCTTTTAGATAGTCGATTGAAGTATTTAGTACTTCGGCAACGGCTTCTAAGGCATCACCACCAGGTCTTTTATTCTTCCAATTATAGATAGAATTAGTACCTAACCCAGCCTTATCATTCACTTCACGTAAGTTCATTTTATATTTTTTCGCTAATTCTTTAGTACGCTCTAATTCAATCATGGCAAGCATTCTCCGAATATTTTAAATTATTAAATAAGCATTTTTACTAAAATGCATTGACAGCATTAGTCTTTAGACGTAGTATAAGAACTGTCAACGAGATATGAAAGAAATAAGAAAAAGCCTAGAAACACGTGTGTAAGTAAGAAAGGAATCATGTGCTTAAGGTTATTTCTTATACCGTTATATTAGTATAAATACTAATATAAGTCAATAAATATTAGTATCTAGTTGATGAATTTTATTCAAAGAGGTGGTGCCAATGACTGTGCAATAAGTAAAAAGAGAGGTGAAGAAGAAATCATGGATATTCATGATTACGTTGAACTAATAGCTCTAGCGTTTTGGGTTATTAGTGTTGTAAGTGTTGGTATCTTGAGTCATGTTCACTTTAAGAACAAAAGGCTAGAAAGATTGCGTATTGTTACAAGCAATCTAATGAAAAGCTACATCAACATGTATGACCAAGAGAATTTATCTGATGAAAAGAAGATCAATCGAGTTGGCAATGCAGTAGTTGATGGCTTGCAAGCTAAGGGCTTTAAGTTGAGTGAACAAGAAGTGCAGGACATTTTTGCGGAAGTTGCAAAGCAAATGAATGACTTGCATGAGACTCAGGATAAGTAGATTTTTTCGGAGGTTTTATTATGGTTGATGCTAGAATTTTGAATCAATTTGATGTAAGTACAGGACATAAGTCAGTTATACAAAAAGGTAATGTTGGTGAAACTTATGATTATGGTTTGCAATTATGGCGTGATCAGTTAGATACATATGTATTTAGAGGGACTCGTGGCAATTTAACTAATTTGGTTTTAAAGTTAGTGGGACAAGCTGCAGGGCATACACAAACCTGGGAGTTTTCAGGCGAATCGGGTAAATGGTTTGTGGGCGTGAAACCTACTAAGGAACATTGGGCTAAGCAAATTGCTCGTGTAGATATTAGATCTTTAAAGGCAAGTAAAACGTACGATAGTAATACTGCTTTTCCACGAATTGCATACTTAGATCAAGCTAGAGAACCTAAAGATTACTGTCAAAGTCCTGAAAACTTTAAGAGGGCAGAAGCAGCACTATCTCCAGACTATACAAAAATGTTAATTGCTACAATGGAAAATGATGGAACTGGACATTTTGTTATCTATAATGCAAAAATGATTAATCAAGCTTTAGATGATACAAGTATTGATTATGTGGATTTACGCGATAAGCAAAAATATCCATGTGAAGATAGTTTTACTATTTCTAATTTTGATGATTTAATGAATAATTCTGTACAGGGTTATGATTTAGATAACGCAGGGAATATTTATATTACTAGTCAACATAAACCGAATATGGAAGATCATAAGTATTATCCAAAAATGATTAAAAAGATTCCTTATTATGCGCATGAAGAGACCTCACAATGGGAAGAAGTCGGATTATCTGCTGTTAATATTAGCGGAAAAGGAATGCACTCAGAGGTAGAATCAATTCAGATTATTGGTGAAAATCATGGTTATTTAACAGTTGCGTATCATAAGCTTGTTAATAATAAGAATCTCACAATTTTAAATAGAATTTATGAAATTGAATGGGATTAATATTTTAAAGTGCTTGAAAAATTTTCAAGCGCTTTTTTTCTATCCGAGTATAATAACGTTAAGAGTTAATAAAGGAGAAAATGAAATGAATCATAAGAAATACTTTTTAGCTTCAGTTGCAGCTTTGATGGCTATTGGAGTATTTTCTACTCAACAAGTAAAAGCAGCATATTCTGTTGTTGCAACTAGAAAAGTCACAAGAAACGCATATATCTATAATTCAACCAATAAGAGAACTTCATATAAAAATAAAAAGAAATTATACAAGGGGCAATCAGTAACTACATATGGTGATGGACAGACACTTAAAAATGGTCAAAAATTTTATAAAATTAGTCCAACATCAAATAAGTACGTCAAAGTAGCTAACTTCAAAGCTAGACCTGTTGTCAAGACTGCTACTGCTGTAATAAAGCCACACGCTGATTGGCTTGCTAGAACTTTTAATAATAAAGGCAATACTGTCCGTAAGAATTTAAAGCCAGGAACAAAATTGACAGTTGATCGCCATGAGGTAACTTCATTTAGTGATAACTTCCCAGCAGGAATGATTAACGACGATGGATTTTATCATATTAAAGGCAGCAATCAATGGATAATGGGCTCTGCTGTTAAAGTTAATAAAAAGATTCCTTTGTTTGATCCAGAATTTGAAAATGCCCGTACCAATTATTCTTTGGTAAGATTTAAGAACAACGCAGATGTATATAATCGTCAAGGTGAAAAGCTGAACGCTGATGGAGTAAAAGTGAGAAAGCAAGCAAATTGGTTCAGAGCTGATAACCTATTATACATTTGGCTTCCGAGTGAAAATAAGGCTGAGTTGTTCTACCATCTGATTGCTAAAAGCTTTTATACAACTTCGTCAACAAGCGATAAGCTTAAAGTTTCTGATGCTTATGTTAAGGCCAGTGATATGAAATACTTTGATGGTTTGAAACTTAAGCCAAGTAACACTCAGGCAGAAGCTAAAGCGGCTGCAGAGAATAAAAATTAAGAAAAAGTAGGAAAATCCTGTCATTATCGACAGGATTTTTTGCTGAGAAAATTCAGACTGCCTTGATTGACTTAAAAATTGGGGGGAGATAATAGATGTATAAGTGAGATATTAATAGAAGGATGATTAAAATGAAGAAAAACAAATTTATTTTAGCTTCAGTTGCAGCTTTGATGGCTATTGGCTCAGTGCTTTCATTTGGCTCACAAGCTCACACAGTTCAAGCTGCGCAAAAGACGATACATACTAATTATTATGCTGGTATCAAAAGTACAGCTTTAAGTTATAACGTAAACGGGAAAAGCTTATCGAGTGGAATTAAGACCAACGCTACTATGAAATATTACGGTAGTCCACGGCTTATTAAGGGGCAAAAATATGTCTGCTACAATGTTGGTAAAGGCAAATATGTTCCATTGGATTCTATTGGCAAAGTAAATGGAAGAAATACTTTCCGTTTGTTAAATAATAGCTATATTTACAATGCTAGTGGTAAAAAGATAGGTAGCTTATCTTATAGATCAATGTCATTAAGTTAAAACATTGACGAAGATGGGACCTTAAGAACCGAATCATTTTGATTCGGTTCTTTTTCTACGTAAAATAAAAAGTGAGCAGAGTCTAATTTACTCTTCTGCTCACTTTCGTCATATTATCCGGTCTTTCATAGAAAGCTGTGACTCTTATGAAATCCCTTCACTCAAATATTCTAAAACTGATGGATAATATTATCAATAAAATCGCCACTAATATTCATGCTTTCTCTGTTTCAGATCAGGCCTTTACCCGTTGTCGTAAGCTCAATGTCGTTGATTTGATTAGGCTGATTCTAAACATGGGAGCCGGCAGTTTGAACTCGGAAATTTTTCATGCTTTTCCTAACATAAATTCCAGAATGACCGCTTCGGCTTTCGAACAACAAAAGGCTAAATTAAAACCCGAATGTTTTAAAGAAATCATGGCTGAGCTTAGTCAGGCAAACAATGCACCACAATTACTAGATGACAAATACTTAGTTGTAGCGATTGATGGTTCCGATTTTGATCAGCCTTTTAATCCAAAATCAAAGAATATTTTTCAAGGCAAAGATGGTAGAAAATATTGTCAGATCCATGTAAATGCTCTTTATGATGTTTTGAATAAATTATATTTGGATATGGTCATTCAGCCCAGACAAAAAATGGATGAGCGTGAAGCGGCACTAACAATGTTAAAGAATCTAGATAAACAAGAAAAAGATTTTTTAGTTTTAATGGATCGTGGCTATAGTAGTTTTAATTTGATTGAAACCTGTAATCGGCTAAAGCATTGTCACTATGTTATTCGAACAAAAGCTGGGAATGGCGCTATTAAAGAAATTACCACATTGTCAGGCCATGAATATGATAGTGAGCTTTCCTGTAAAGTAACTGCATCGCATCGCTACTATATAACTCACAAAGATACGGAAAAGTTTCTTCACCTGGTATTCCATAAAAAACATCATTACAAGGCTGTACGCTCAAAAAATACCAAAGATTCACGCTGGGACCATGAAGATATATGCAATGTTAAATTTCGAATTTGTAAGTTTAGAATTAATCCACCAGGTTCAGACGATGAGTGGGAAGTTCTGATCACCAATTTAGACCGGGACAAATACCCACTAGCTAGAATGAAAGAGATCTATCATCTTCGCTGGGGAATATAAACTTCTTTTAGGGAGCTTAAATATGACTTAAGCGGCGTCCAGTTTCATTCTAAAAAAGATCAATTTGTTTATATGGAGATATACGCCCATTTTGCAATGTATGATGCAGTGAGCTTATCAGTAGCCGCCAGCTCAAAGCCATATGTTAAAAGCAAATATCAATATCAAATAGATTTTAAAATGGCCTGCTGTATTTGGCGACGATACTTTATGATAAGCGATAATTCAGATATAAGCTTTGCACAATTAGTGCTTGATATGGCATCTTATATAACTCCAATTCGACCGGGAAGAAAAGATAAACGTAATTTAAAAGCAAAATTAGTTATCAGTTTTCCTTATCGTTTGGTAGCTTAGATTAATTAAAAAGTGGCTATCCTAGGATGGCTTATTTGTGCTATCAAAAAAAGACATTTACCGAGAAAAGTAATTCGATAAATGTCTCAAAAAATATTGTCAGATTTGTCAATGTCTTAACTTAATGACATTGATCTTATAGATATCCAGTTTATTTTTCAGGCAGTTTAAGAAAAACTAGCCAAGATAAAAGATATTATGTGCTTGAGAGTAACATAGACTCTCAAGCTTATACAACTAGTACTGAAAAATATTATTTGCCTTATAAGAAAATAAAGAATAGTTACTATTACTCATTGGGTAAAGGTAGATATATCAACGTTAGAAACGTTGCCACAATTAATGGTTTGCAGAATTGCTCTAATAGCGAAAAGATTACGGTAACAGCCCCTGGTCGTCAAACAGTACCAGTTTATGTTGTGAATGATTCTTCAGATGCAAAAACAGGGAAGGTGTTGCCTGGAGTCGTTAAAGTTAATGGCGTTAATGCTCATAGAGTTATTGTTGATGGTAAGACCGTTAATGTTGGAGCTGGAGGTATGATTTTAGGCCAACGTATTCCTAGCGGTACAACCGTAACTGTTAATGCTAAGACTGCTGGACCACAATATAAGTATCAAATCAAAGGTACTCATACATTTATCAGCGCTTCAAATATAAAGGGATCAACAACTAAAATATCGAATCTTTTACCATACTATGTAGATTTAGATAAATTAAATAATTAACAAAGATCCTGTCCGTAGGGGCAGGATTTTTTGCTGGAAAAATTCAGATTGTGTTGATTGACTTAAAAATTGGGGGGAGATAATAGAAGTATCAGCGAGATATTAACAGAAGGATGATTAAAATGAAGAAAAATAAATTTATCTTAACTTCGGTTGCAGCTTTGATGGCTGTAAGTCCAATGCTTTCATTTGGCTCACAAACTCATACGGTTTAAGCTGCAGATACTACTATTACTAAAACGATCATGCATACTTCAATAGCATATAACAGAGATGGTAAGAGCACAGGTACCAAATATTATGCATACAAGACCGTTGATGTAATGACTAAGCCTGTAAAAATAAATGACAATTTGTATTACAAAGTAAATGGATTAAATCACTATTTAAGAGCTACTAACATTGATGGTGTAACGCGTAAAGTAACGCATAACACTTATGTTTATAAGTCTTCCAATGGTCGTACTTCGTATAACGGCAGATGGAAGCTTTATAAAGGTGAAACAGTCACTACTTATGGTGGTTCTTACAAATTCAAAAATGGCAAGCTCTACTTCAGAATTGGTGGTCCCAGCAAACAATACATTAAATCAGCAAATTTAGGACCAGTTATTAAAATTAATACTTCAGTGAATGGATCTAGTTCATCATCAACATCTACTAATTTGGAAGAAACAACAGTCACTGTAACCACTCCAACTCATTTAATTACTCAAACCAGTAGTGGTTATAAAGGAACGGCTCATATTACTCCTGTAGGAACAAAATTTACAGTTGATCGTTTGGAATTTAATGAACTTTCTAAGAGAAGTGAAAACGACGACCATTTTTATCACATCAAAGGTACTAATCAGTGGATTAATGCTTCTGATGTGAAAGCTGCTAAGAGTATTCCACTACATGACTATTTCTTTGAAAACTTCTCATACATTACATTCCCTAAGGATACTGATGTGTATAATGCAGACGGAACTATCCAAGATCATAACGGTCAAAAAATAAGTAAACAAAAAGGCTAATTGAAAGTAGACAAGTTAGTATATATTTGGGTACCAAGTGAAAATAAGGCGGAATTATTCTATCACTTGGTAGGTACAAGCTTTTATGCAAGTACAACGCCAACCGTTCATTGGAGCACAATTAATGTTGGGCATAATGCTTATGTAAAAGCTAGCGATGTTAAATTTATTGATGGAAGCGTAAAGCTGACTCCATCAAACACAGCCGCTGAAGCAGAAGCTGCTGCGAAAAAGTAAGATATATAAATAAAATCCTGTCCATTAGGGCAGGATTTTTCGTATTGTAATAACTTTTAGTATAAAGTTTTGACTCCATTGATGATGGACTTGTAAGGATGAGAATATACCGTATGCTTAGGTCTTTTAACTATATCACCAGCATAAATATAATATTTCGTATTCTTAATATGGTATGCTTCAGAGTACATATTATCAAATCCCGCAGTATCATCTACGACTAATTTCTTATTTTTGGGTAATACATATGCATTTTCTGCTTTATTTTTAGAAACTTCTTTTAGTGCATAAATATGTTTTTGGTTAATTGTCTTAGGATCTTTTGTTACAACAGTTGCTTGATTAGTTATTAGTTCATTCGCCTTATTTGCATATGGATCTTTACTGTAAATAGATTTAACGTTTATACACTTGATATATCTGTTGTAGCCTATTTTGTAGTATTCTTGCTTTTTAATTGTTTTATATGGAAGCCAATATAAATAATTAAACAAATTCTCTTTAGAATTCATTACACCTGTTGAACTATTATCTTTCATTATGTAATATCTCTTCACGGAATTTGTTTTTTGCAATTTTCCTGGAGCAGTAACAACTTTATTCTTCTTAAGGTAGTTACTTTTACCATGTAAACGTTGACCTTTGTTGTTGTATACATAGGAGTTACTGTTTAAATACAACTTCACAGTATTGGCTGCCTTAACTGGGCTGGAATTTATGCTTAGTGAAACGATGCCTAAAAAGATAGCGATGAAAATAGTAAATATTGTTTTATTCTTTTTCATGTGTTAACACCTCATTAATATTCGAATGTTAACCATATTAAAGCACATAAATTGGGGGGTACAATAATTCACACTGATCCAAAAAGGACGGCTATTAAGCCGCCTTTTTCACATATCAAATTTTAAGCACAAAAAAGGCACCGACTCCTCGCAGTGCCCTTTTCATATTATGGGTGGCCAGGGGATCGAACCCTGGACCCACGGATTAAGAGTCCGTTGCTCTGCCAGCTGAGCTAGCCACCCATATTTGTTTCATCAGCTCTCGTGCTGACAGTTAAATATATTACCAGTTGAAATAGGTTTTGACAACCCTTTTTTTGAAAAAATAAAAAAAGCGTAAATTGCAATAATAAATTGAACATTTATACTGCTTGATAGATATGATCTAATTCTTTCTCAAAGATTTAATCTGGAGTATGATATGCCAAGATCTTTCTTGGTAGCGAATTGCACCAGGTTTCAATATTAATGATATCTTGAAGAGAATAGTTATTGATGTAATCACCTTTGGGAATAAATCTGCGAATAAGGCCATTGTGTCTTTCAACAGTGCCTTTATCACAAGAAGTATATGGATGAGCATAGTAAACCAGGGTTTTTGAAACTGTCTCCAGATTGGATAAATCCGCAAACTCTGATCCATTATCAGTTGTAATTGTCTTAAAGATGTCATTCCAGTGTTCACTATACTGTTTGCGCAGAGCCTGAAAAGCAGTCATCACACTGGCGGCTGTCTTATCAGGAATACGCAAGATTAAAAATTCACGGCTCATTCGTTCAGACAAAGTTAGCAGTACTTGATCATCCTTAGTTTTATGTCCTAAGACTAAATCGCATTCCCAGTGGCCAAATTCCTTACGATCATTGATCTCCTTGGGACGTTCTTCAATACTTCGGCCAAGCTTTTTCTTATTTTTACGAATTGCGATGTATTTTAGTATTGCGCTTTAACTTTTCTGGCAAATCAGAATATCTCATACCCATTAAGCATTGATCTACATAGTTGTACAAGGTTCTAGTGCAAACTACCTGATCACGAGAAAATTCTCCTAAAGCTAAGCAGCGATTGGCACATACATCAAGAGACCAGCCATCTTCGCAGAAATGCTTATTAACGTATTTGATAAAGTCAGATTTCTTTAAGAAATCTGATTTACGACCGCAATTCTTACGATGTATTTGGTAAGCTTTATCACCTTGTTGTGCCTTATAGCGTTTTTGCTTACCATGATAAAGCAAAACAGTACCACGTTTAACCTCATAACTGATAGTAGAAGGAGAGCAATCAAGCTCACGAGCAATAGCCCTAAGAGAGAAACCGTCTTTAATACGGGTTTGAATAACAACCCGTTGCTCAAATGATAAATGCTTTCTCTTTTGGTGCTTAGGCATGATAGAATGTAAAGAGTCCATTTGTGACCTCCAATAGATGTTTTTGTGATTATTAACATTCTATCAAACAGGTCCAAATGGACTTTTTATTTTTCTAAAGTGTTCAATTTGATTTTACAATCGGCGAAAATAAAAAAAGTCACAAAAAGTGACTTTCTTCTTAAATTTGATCCTTAATGTGGTGGGCGATTCCGCTTTGATCTTTGTTTGCACTATCGGCATAGTAGACAGCGTACACGCCATTTTTATCATTCTCGGCAATGACAATCTGACGGCCAGTCGGACGTTTTGCCTTAATAATCTGTGCACTGCGCCGTGCTTCCTTGAAGTCGTGTGAAGATGCAATGGCATCCCCCGGATTGAAAAATACAGCTTCGTTCATAGTAAAGCCCCCCTTGAATAAGTTCTTTTCTTCTATTTTACCAAGAAAGAGCTTACAAGCGCTAATCAAATGAATGAACAAAAAAAGAGATATGACTTCGGTCATATCTCTTACAGTTATGGGTGGCCAGGGGATCGAACCCTGGACCCACGGATTAAGAGTCCGTTGCTCTGCCAGCTGAGCTAGCCACCCATGTGTTGAATCAACCAACAGATATTATTATGCTCTGAAACGTAAAAAAATGCAAGACTTTTTTGAAAAAAACTCAAATTTTTTGGCTAATGTTACAAAATTCAGTATAATGTAAGAGCAAAGGAGGCATTCCCGATGCCAAAAAAAATTCTCGTTGTCGACGATGAAAAGCCTATATCTGATATTATCAAATTTAACCTAACTAAGGAGGGCTTTGACGTCGACACTGCCTATGATGGCGAAGAAGCTGTTCAAAAAGTTGACGAATATGATCCAGATTTAATGATTCTGGACCTGATGTTACCAAAGAAAGACGGACTCGAGGTTGCTCGTGAAGTTCGTCAAACGCACGATATGCCAATTATCATGGTAACTGCTAAAGATACTGAAATTGATAAAGTTTTAGGACTTGAAATGGGTGCAGACGATTACGTAACTAAGCCATTTTCTAACCGCGAATTAGTTGCTCGTGTTAAGGCTAACTTACGTCGCCGTGATATCGTTAAGAAGGCTGAGGCTGCTAACCAAGAAGAGCCCGATAAGAATATTAAGATCGGCAATCTAGTAATCATGCCAGATGCCTATATTGTTGAAAAGAATGGCAAGAAGATCGAACTTACTCACCGTGAATTTGAACTTCTTTACTACTTAGCACAACATATGGGACAAGTTATGACCCGTGAACACTTATTGCAAACTGTTTGGGGCTATGATTATTTTGGTGATGTGCGGACTGTTGACGTAACCGTTCACCGTTTAAGAGAAAAGATTGAGAATAATCCAATTCAACCTCAAGTTTTAGTTACTCGCCGTGGTGTAGGTTATTACGTAAAACAGCCAAGTGAGGGATAGTTAAAGAAAGCCACAGAACTGAAGAAGTAAGTGGCTTTCTTTTTTTAGATGTTGAGTGAGAAATGAAAAGACTCAGAAAAAAGTTAAATGATACGTTTAATTCCATCAATATGAAATTAGCGATCGTGTTCATGCTGATGCTGCTGGCAACAATCGAAGTTATTGGAGCTTATTTTACCAGACAGCTTGAACAAACTAGTATTGAGAACTTTCAATCGTCAATTCAAATTCAGACGGTTGTAAGTAATCAATTAGCTAATCAACTGAACAGTGACAGTAAAAATGCCAACGACCGTTTGAACCAGATCGTTAATGACTACAATAATGATGCGATCAGTGAAATTATCGTTGTTGACAACAAGGATACGATTCGTGCCGTTTCTAATTTGAATGATAAAAGCAAGATCGGTCAAAGAATCAACAACACCGATGTTAAGCGAGTAATTTCAACCGGGCATCAGATTAACAAGGTAATCGATGACCACGGCAATTACATGATCCAGATTTCTCCACTAACTAGTGGAAATGGATCTAACAACAACGTCGGAGCGATCTATGTGAAAGCCAGCATGCAGGATGTCTTTAACAACCTGCGGCAGATTTCATTAACATTCTTGATTGCATCCTTAATTGCGGCACTGCTTGGCGCATTCCTGGCGTTAGTCATTTCCCGGGCAATTACGCAGCCTATCGAAGAAATGCAGAAGCAGGCCTTGCATATTGCCGATGGTGATTATTCTAGCCAGGTAAAGATCTATTCAAACGATGAATTGGGTCAATTAGGTCGTGCCTTTAATACTTTGTCTGTTCGAATCGAAAGCTCGCAAGAAGAGTCCGATAGTGAACGACGCAGGTTGGACAGCGTGCTTTCGCACATGAGCGATGGGGTGCTGGCTACCGATCGTCACGGCAACGTCAGCGTTGTTAACCAGATGGCTTTGAACTTCTTAAATGTTAAAGAAGAAGACGTCATTAACAAACCAATCGCGGAAGTCCTTGGCTTGAAGGATACTTCCTCACAAGATTTAATTTCTAGTCAAAAAGAAATTGTCGTTACAATCGATCCAAATACGCGTGACGAAATGATCCTGCATGCTAGCTTCTCTTTGATTAAGCGAGTAACGGGCTTTGTTTCCGGTAGTGTATGCGTTTTGCACGATGTAACGGAACAACAAAAGAACGAAGATTCACAAAAGCAATTCGTTTCTAACGTTTCGCACGAACTTAGAACGCCACTTACTAGTTTGCAAGCCTACATTGAAGCCTTAAACGAAGGGGCTTGGAAGGATCCAAACATCGCGCCAAAATTCTTGGAAGTAACGCAACAAGAAACTAGTCGAATGATTCGTATGATCAACGACTTGCTCAGTCTTTCCAGAATGGACCGTGGCGTTTCAAAGATGGACCTTGAATTTGTTAACCTGAACGATTTTGTTAACCACATCTTGAATAGATTCGACATGATCGTTAAGACTGACAAAAACAAGGATAAAAAGAAGAAATACACGATCAAGCGTGAATTAGGCAATCAAGCTCTTTGGGTAGAAATCGATACCGACAAGATGATGCAGGTAATCGACAATATCATGAACAATGCAATTAAATATTCACCAGATGGTGGTGTAATTACGGTTCGTTTGACGCAAAACAAAAACCACGTCATCTTGAGTATTTCCGACCAAGGTTTGGGTATTCCACGTAAAGACTTGGGCAAGATCTTCGATCGTTTCTACAGAGTCGATAAGGCTCGTTCACGTGCTCAAGGTGGTACCGGTTTGGGTTTGGCGATTGCTAAAGAAATCGTTGAAGCCCACCATGGTCGTATCTGGGCTGACAGTAGCGAAAGCAAAGGTTCTACCTTCTACATTTCCTTACCTTATGAACCAATGACAGAGGAGGACGACTGGGATGAAGTTTAGATTCAAGCTAGGCGACTTTTTATTGGGCTTAGGCACATTTATCGTCATAGCTTTGTCCATTGTGTTGTGGATCTTCATTATGACCAGTGACCAACGCTTCAGTAACATCGGTCAACAGAATCAAGAAAATACAACGACTAAGGAGCAGGTACGCAACCGCAGCGTAAAATCTCTTTATGATCTGTATATTCCAACGACTTCCTATGGTTTTTCTAACGGCAACTTGTGTCAGCTTTATGATTCCAAGAACAACTTAACTTTGGAGTTTACTAAAGAAATCAAGAAGGCTAAGGCTGTTAACAAGATCAAGAAAATCGTTCATTCACAAGCCAGATATCAAGAGTACTTGAATAGCCCAGAATACGTGCAATTGGTTTATCCAGATGAGATTACCTTTTCTTTATTTAACCAATTGAACAAATCTGCTAATGATGATCGTGAATTCAACCGTTTCTTCGTTTCCAAATCCAATCACTGGATTTATCTGGGCAATGACCAAAACAACGAAATTTACCAGATTAAAATCAAGGGCGCTAACTTTGATCGTTTGCGTAAATATGCGCAAAATGCCAAAAGCAAGTCACCAGTACGTCTGGTACGTTTAAGAGAAGGTTACTCACCATTTTATAGTCGAGAAATCGATGGTAAGGTTTATAGCTATTTGACTAACCATCAATCATATTCTTACTTTGTCTCACGTTTGTTAGGTACTTCTGGTGTTACCAGTAAGACGAATAAAAACGGTCAAACAATTTATTCACTTAGCTACTACACCAGATTGAAGGTGCCGGCTCCTAAGTCCGGCGAGCATAACTATCTTTACACTCATTACGAAAAGAATAAGATTCCTTCCGCAACGAGTCGTTTGCTCGATAGTGTCTACTATGTGCACCAACTTGGTTTGACCGAACAAGATTTGCGTTTCTTTGACGCAGATGGTTCAAACGTCAGCTATTTGAACTACATCGAAGGAATTCCAGTCTTCTTGAATAAGCATGATTTACAAGTTAAAACTACTTTCTCAACGGATTCAATCAATGTAGCTTTTAACAGCGTCAACTTTCAGATTCCAATTCCATTTGATGGACAGACCAAAACGATTAAGCCGACGCAAGACGTAGTTGATGAATTGGCATCACACGGCTTGAAGCAAGACAATATTCAAAGAATCGTGATTGGCTTTACGACTGAAAAAGATTCTAGTCGTCATGGTTTGATTAACCTAGTGCCAACTTATTATGTGAAGGCCTATGATGAATGGAAGAGCGTTAGCGAGTGGGAAAAGCAAGATTTGACCACTTACCGTAAATTTAGCGAATCCGTAACTAGCGGGGAGGCGAAGTAATTCAATGGACTATAAACGAATTGAATGGCTGTTTTTCATTGTCTTCTTACTAATTGATATTTATTTAGGAATCGAAATTCTGCATTCACCTGTTAACTTGAGCAATGCGGATACCACAATGCAAAGTGTGGCCAGCATTCGCTCAGAGATGAAGTCGGACAATATCGATCTACCCGAATCAATTTCGAATACGCCGGATTCAGGCTACTATTTAGCCACTAAAAATAGAGATTACTTGTCTTCTAAGGTAAGTGATTTAACTAATGTTACTGCACGCTACTCAAAGACTGACAATACGCTTTACGCTACACCAAAGCTAGCTACAATTTTGTCTAAGAATGAAAAGACCGCGTTGAAGCAGGTTAATGAGTTTAAAAATGATCCGAAAAACGTGCCTTATGGCAAGCAGTTCAAGTATGAACCGGATATGTCGAGTGCCGACAACTACATGTTTGTTCAAACTTCTGACTATGGTGAAATTTATGCCAATGTGGCTCAATTGACAATCAGTGTCAAGGACAATCAGATTACTAACTACACCGAAACTTACATGGGGCCAGCTAGTCCTGTGCGTGAATTGCAGTCAACCATCAGTGCTTGGCGTGCGATTCGTGCCATGTACACCGACCGTGAATTGACCAACAATTCTCGCGTTGCCCGCATTAAGTTAGGCTATTCTAAGTTAACTGAAGTTCGCGGCAGCACGATTCTATTACCAACTTGGTTAGTTTGGGTAGAAAACAAGACGACTAAGAATATTACTTTAAAGCGTGTGAATGCTTATACAGCACAAATGCTGCAATCGAGTACCTATAACGTAGAAAGGTAGAAGTAAATAATGAAAGTTTCCGTTTTGGCAAGTGGTTCAACCGGAAATACCAGTTTGATAGTGACAGGCCAGCATAAAATCCTTATGGATGCTGGCCTGTCTGGTAAAAAGACTAAAGATTTGCTAGCAGATGTCGGAGTAGACATCAATGACATCGACATGGCCTTTTTAAGCCACGATCATACGGACCATAGTGGCGGCCTTGGTGTGTTAATGCGACGCTATCCTAGAATTGATGCTTTTGCCAACAGCGGCACGTGGCAGTACTTGCTTGATACACAAAAAATTGGCAAATTGCCGGCTGAGCAGATGAACACGATTGAGCCGGGACAGACAAAAACTTTTTGCGATTTAGATGTTACGGCGTTTGCGACTAGCCACGATGCAGCTGAACCCCAATACTACGTTTTCACTAGTGGTGGCAAACGTGTCGCATTTTTAACCGACACCGGTTATGTCTCTGAAGAAGTTGAAGGCACGATCGAAGACGCAGATGCATACATGATGGAATTTAATTATGATACGATGATGTTGCGGGATGGACCGTATTCTTGGCCATTGAAGCAGAGAATCTTGTCAGATGTAGGGCACTTATCTAATGATCAAGCTGCTCAAGCCTTGGTGGACGTGGTGACGTCGAAGACCAAGCACATCTTTTTAGCACACCGCAGCCAGCATAATAATACGGAGTACCTCGCTCATGAGACGGCGAAGGAAATGTTGATTGAAGGGGATGCAGATTTAAGCGATGATGCTAAGATAATTGATACAGAGCCTGCTAAGCCAACGAAATTGATTCAAATTTAGCACCTTTTTTTCATACAAAGTTCAAATTTAATCGGTATGATATTAAAAAGTAAAATTAAGGGGAGACAAGTATGACAGAGAATCAAAACAATAATAGTCAAATGCCAAAAAGAAGAAGCGGCAATGGTAAAATTATTGCCACTGCAGCTATTGTTGGTGTAGTTGGTGGACTTATCGGTGGTGGAGTTTCATATTACGCAGCTGATCAAATGAACAGTGCATCAGTTAATAATAGTGCAGCTCAAACCAGCGTCTCATCGAGCAGCAGCAAAGTCTCGCAAAAGAGTGCCAAGACAAGTGGCACCATGACTACTGCTTATAACGACGTTAAAGGCGCTGTAGTGTCCGTAATTAATTTAAAGCGCCAATCATCAGCAAGCAGCACGGATTCGCTCTATAACAGCTTGTTTGGCGATGATGAGGGCGGTTCATCCAAAAAGAACGGCAAGCTTGAAACCTACAGTGAAGGTTCAGGTGTTGTCTACATGAAATCAAACGGTAAAGGCTACATCGTAACTAACAACCACGTTATTTCAGGTAGTGATGCCGTTCAAGTTCAACTTGCTAATGGTAAAACTGTAAGTGCTAAGGTTGTTGGTAAAGATAGCACAACCGACTTGGCTGTTTTATCAATCGATGCTAAGTATGTAACTCAAACAGCTGAATTTGGTGATTCTAAGAGCTTGCAAGCTGGTCAAACTGTAATTGCCGTAGGTTCCCCACTTGGTAGTGAATATGCTTCTACGGTAACGCAAGGTATTGTCTCAGCTCCTGCTAGAACAATTGAAACTTCATCCGGCAACCAACAAACAGTTATCCAAACCGATGCAGCTATTAACCCTGGTAACTCAGGTGGTGCTTTGGTTAACTCAGCTGGTCAAGTTATCGGGATCAACTCTATGAAGCTTGCTCAATCAAGCGATGGTACTTCTGTCGAAGGTATGGGATTTGCGATTCCATCAAATGAAGTTGTTACTATCGTAAATGAGTTGGTTAAGAAGGGTAAAATTACTCGTCCACAACTTGGTGTAAGAGTAGTTGCACTTAACGGTATTCCTGAGGCATACAGAAGTCGTTTGAAGATTAAGTCCAACCTTAAGAATGGTATTTACGTTGCTTCTGTTAACAAGAGCGGTTCAGCTGCCCGTGCTGGCATGAAGAGCGGCGATGTGATTACTGCAGTTGACGGCAAGAAGGTCGACGATGTGGCATCGTTACACAGCATTCTGTACAGTCACAAAGTCGGTGATACCGTAAATGTAACCGTGAACAGAAATGGTAAAAATGTCAGCTTAAAGGTTAAACTTGAAGGCAATTAATAAGTAAAGTAAAAAGTTTACAAGAATAAAAGGCTATATCATGCGCTTTGAACGCGGATATAGTCTTTTTGCTAACTATTTAAATGTGTAACACCGAAAAGTTCGGCTTTAATATTTGTCAAATAGATATACACCTGTTGATAAGTGTGGATAACTTTGTGGATTGTGCATAACTAAGGAATTATAGTTTTATTCACCTGTGGGAAAATATTGTAAAATGTTCATAAAGTTAGTAAAAATATTTTGTTAAAACAAATGTTCATGCTGTTATATCGGGAAAGAACAAATAAAGTTTGTGAAAAAATGCTTTCAAAATAAAAATGTGGGAAAGTATTTTTCAAAAAAGTTTTGGAATTTATTTAGCCACAAGTTATAGAGTATAGTTAAAATCATACCACAAAATATGGATTGTGTTTCATGATAAATGTGGAAAACTATTGAGTAGTTTTGTAGTAAACTAGTGGGTATGAATATTAAGATTGTTTGTGTTGGAAAATTAAAAGAGAAATATTTTAAAGATGCGATTGCGGAATATAAAAAGCGACTAAGTCGTTTTGCAAAAGTATCGATTGTGCAGGTGCCTGACGAAAAAGCACCGGAAAAATTCAGTGCGGCTGAAGACGAAAAGGTTAAGGAAATTGAAGGCCAGCGAATTTTAAGCAAGATCAAGGATAAGGAGTACGTGTACGTTACTGCGATTAAGGGAAAGCAGCGTAGCAGTGAGGAATTTGCTAAAGAAATTCAGGATTTGGCAACGTATGGCCATTCGGATATTACCTTTGTCATTGGTGGTAGCTTGGGAACAAGCGATGCAGTGAATAAGCGCGGGGATGATCTGATCAGTTTTGGTAAGTTGACCATGCCACACCAGTTGATGCGGGTGGTATTGATTGAGCAGATTTATCGTGCGTTCATGATTAACTCGGGTAGTCCATATCATAAGTAGAAAAAAGCGTCTCTGAGAAATCAGAGGCGTTTTTGTGAATGAGGTCCTTTCATTGAAAAGAAATGCAAAAGTTAATAAATTAGTTGGTCCAAAATTCAAAGAAATTAGAAAGAAAAAGCATGTATCTCTTAAAGAATTAGCTCAGAAAACGGGAGTAACTTCTACTTCTGCATTATCTCGCTGGGAAAGAGGCGAAGAAGGGCTACCTGTAGAAATTTTCGATAAATTGCTTACTAGTCTGAATATTTCTTACAACGAGATAATTACTAGTGAAATAGAAATAAAGCAAGTAATCATGAAAGTTGAATTTTTGTATCAAGAAAATAAGATACAAGAATTAAAGGATTATACCAATAAGTTGCTTGATACATATTATCGAGAAAATGATAATTATTTGCGATCAGAATACTTAATTAGAGCAGCAACTGCCGCCAATTATTACTTTTGGACTTAACTGAAATAGATTTGACCAACAAAGAGTTTAAAGCTGAATTGGCTAAGTGCTTTAAGAATATTAATTATTGGTTTGAAAAAGAAATAGTTTTATTCGGGAATATTCAATTGTTGCTGGATAGTGCTACTGTCTATAGTTTAGCTAGAGAGTTAGCCAGTAAGATGTCTGGCAAAGATTTGGTAGCAATGAATGTCAGCATAACTTTGCTTAATGCGGTGTTTGTTTTGATAAAAAGAAAAGTACCGGATAAAGCAAGAAAAGTGTTGAATGCGACATGTCAGTTGAACTTCTCGGCTAATGATTTATTAACTAGAGTAAGAATTAAATTTCTGAAAATTTTATTGAATTATATAGATTCAGGCAAAGAATATCAGATCAAGCAATTCTTAAATTCTTTAGAAAGTGAGCAACTAAAAGAAAGTTGGACGTTTGCGTTTCAACAGGTCAAAGATATATACAATTTGAGCACTTCAATATAATTTAGTAGTCAAAAATCCCTTATTAGGGGGTTTTTAGTATTGTAAATTTTGATAGAATTACACTGTAAGATATAAAGTCAGATTATATTCAAATGACAATGGAGAATAAATATGAAACAAGTATCCAAAATTATGCTTACTGCAGTTAGTTTATTATCTGCAAGCAGTATGTTGCTTGGCACTCCTACAAATGTCAAAGCAGCAAGTAATGTATCAACGACTAGTTCTTTAAATAGTGATAATTTATATTTTTTATATAATGGTCAAAAATTAGCTAATAATGCCATTTTACCTATGGAAAAAGGTATTGCCGTAAATAATGGAGATAGTTTAGAGAAAGTTCTAAATACGGCTAAAAGTTTAGTTTCTCTTAGTGTATCTGGTGTTCAAATTACAACCAACGTATCTGAATTACGAGGACAAGTACAATCACAAAATGTGTTACTTGATAATTCAAATAATATTGCTCAAATACCAACTACTGGATTTTATGTCACATTGACTGCTAGAAATAATGGGCAAGTAGTAAACGTAAGAGTACCATTCGGTAATGCATATACAGTTACGCAAAATGCACCCGAAGTTCAGGTGACATTCAATCAAAACAATGTGAATCAGAGATTGAACGTCAATAATTTGATCTTTCAGATTGCTTCAGGTTCAAAATTTGATCCATTAAATTTTGGGGGAAGTAATAAAGAACAATATAAATTGACAGCTACCAATAAAGGCACATTGACCGTAGATTCTAATACTGTTGATCCATCTCAACCAGGAAGTTGGGGTCAAGTTAAAGTTACCGCAACTAATAGCCAAGGTCAGAAGTCTACGTCTAGTTTTGAAGTTTATGTAGTGCCTCAAGGGATGCAAAGATTGGGCGTAGATATTTGGACTGATAGTTATCGCATTTCTGACGGAAGAGTTTGGAAGAGTGAGCAACTGAACCGTGGGGATGCTATATATGTTGGTAATGATACTCAGATTATTAATAAAGTAAGCTACACTAGAATATCGACTAAGAGCCAAGTAGATGCCAACAGTTTAAGTAATAATACTTGGATTAAAACTAGCGATCTAGTACATGAAAGTGTCGACGCAATTACAAAACGAGTGATGCACAAAGCATTAATTTACGATAGTATTGGTGGTAGTAAGCTGAGAAAAATTTCGGCTTTCAAATTGGTGACTTTTGAAAAGAAAATATATGTAATTAAGAATGCTAAATATTACAAGGTGATCAATGCACCAGATTACATTAAGGCTGCTAATGTTGATGGAACTAAGCGTACTTTAAAGAAAAATGCTTATATTTACGCTACAAGTAATCGTCGTGTGAATAAGAATGTTTTACGCAAGGGTACTAAAATTACAACGTATGGCAGTTCTTATAAGTTCAAGAATGGTAAACGATATTATCGTATTGAAGGTGCAACGAAAACACAAAAACGTTATGTTAGAGTAACTAATTTTAAGTAGAAAAAAGCGTCTCTGAGAAATCAGAGGCGTTTTTGTGAATGAGGTAAAACATGAAAATTGGCGAAGCATTAAAAGAAGAGCGACTTAAATTAGGGCTATCGATTAGAAAGATGGCGGAAGGAATAATCGATCCTACATTTTATTCACGAGTAGAACAAGAGAATCGTAACATTGGATCTGAAGCCCTAGTGAGAATCTTGTTTGCTCATGAGATCAATATTGATGAATTTTTCAATAAAATAAAAGATACGTATGCTCCAAGTGAAACAACTAAAAAAGCGTACTTGGAAGAAAAAATTCGAACTGCTTTTAATAGCCATGATATTGCTACAATGCATGGTTGTTTAAAGCAAGTATCTAAGTTAAATGATCCTATTCTCAAATTACGTGTAATTGTTGGAATTGCATACTTAGAAGATAAAATTAAAAAATTACCACATGAAGTTGTGGATCAAATTTACGATGAATTGGATAAAAATGACGAATTTAGTAGCAATGTTAATGCAATTAGATTGTTTACAAATGCAATGCCTGTCTTTTCTTATGAGCAACTAACGTATTTTATGCATATGTTGTTGGCTAGAGCGAAAAATGTAGAAAATAAATCAGAAAAATATGATGAAAGAATCGCGATAAAAGATGAACTGCTTGAACTGGGATATGCGGAAATGGTGAAAAATTGGAATTTGTAGTTTATTGACTACAGTTGAATTAATTGAGGGAATAGTGTGCTTTAATTTCGCCAAAGGAGGGCACCATATGGAGAGACATTCTTCTATTCCTTCAGTTGACAGTAGAACTCAAAGATTCATTCGTTCTCGTAGAATTGGTGCAATTCTTCCCTGGTTTGGAATTTTAGGGATGTTATTGCTTGTTTTTTCATTGATAATGTATGGTCTTCTTTTGTTTCTAACCGAATTAGGCTTTATTGCAAACTTTTATTATTGGATTGATAGCTACAATTGGCTAGCCGATCGATTATTATATGATCCACAAAAGAAAGTTCTCACTCATCAAAGGGATAATATTGTTCGATTAACAAAGTGGCTTTTTATCATTTTAGCTTTGGTAGCAACTATTCTACTTGCTTGGTTAAGAATGCAAAGCTTTTTACATTTTGCCGCTGGTCTTTGCTTTATTAGTATTTGCTATTTTGGCAGTAGAGCAGTTGAAAATTGTTTGGTGATTTTTCATATCCAGTTGAATAACTGGAAAAGGTTTTATGAAATAGTATCTGTAGGAACCATTTTGTTAATTATGGTTGCGGCAATTTTGGTGAGTTGTAATGTACTAGCATATTACATTTACTTTTGTGTGATAGGGATAATTTACTGTCTTGCTTATTACTTTTTGATTGAGCTTTATCGCCGAGTTGAGAATGATTTAGGTGGTCATAAATATTTTATTGATTTACCCGATAATCGTTTTGAACATAAATATTAATCTAAAAAAGCGTCTCTGAGAAATCAGAGGTACTTAAACCGCTTTCATGATAAGATTAAGTTAATTGCTTAAGTAAAGGAAGAGGTTTTATGGAAGAAAATACTAAAAGAATGCTGGCTGGTAAACCGTATCGCCCTGGAAAAGGTAATTTATCTGAAATGAGAAGAAAAGCTCATTTATTAAGTCAAAAATATAATCAAATTCCAGAAGATAATGCGGAAGAAAGAAATAAAGTTATAGACCAGCTATTGCCTGATCATGGCAAAGGCGTTTTTCTCCAAGGTCCAATTCAGTTTGATTATGGCTGCTTTACTCATTTAGGAGATAATTTTTATGCTAACTTTAATTTAACGGTTCTTGATACTTGTCCAATTACAATTGGTAAAAATGTAATGTGTGGTCCTAATGTCTCTTTAATCACGCCGCTTCATCCTTTAATGTATGAACAACGTAACCCTAGAAAACAAGCTGATGGTGAAGTTGATGATATTGAATATGGTGCCCCAATAACCATTGGCGATAATTGCTGGCTAGCAAGTAATGTTACTGTGTGTCCAGGGGTAACGATTGGCAATGGCTGTGTGATCGGAGCAGGGGCAGTAGTGACTAAGGATGTTCCAGATAATTCTTTAGTAGTAGGTGTACCTGGTAAGGTAATTAGAAAGATCACTGAAAAAGATCGTCTTAAAGATTTTCCTTATTAAAAAACGTCTCTGAGAAAATCAGAGGCGTTTTTGTTAATCATTGGCATCAAGCCATTTTTTAAGCATAGCAATATATTCATCCGTCTTTTGGACAAATGACATATGACCACAATTTTCAAATAACTTCCATTTACTGCCAGGGATGTTGTCCTGCATCATCTTAGCAACATATGGAGTACACAAATCGTCGGTTCCACTCGTAATCAGAGTTGGAACTTTTATTTTGCCCAATTGATCGGTGTATTCATAGTCGTGCAAGTTACCTTCAGGGGTATACTCGTTAGGACCCCAAGCAGTCTCATAAGCAACCGTACCACCTTTTTTCTCACGCATCACGCACTCTGGCCACTTCTTTGTCATGTCGATGGCGTGTTGGTTCATAAAGTGTTCGTTGGCTTTCAAGTAGTCAGGTTCGGTAAATGTATCCGTTAATTCGGCGCGGTGAATCGCAGCCTGTTCTTCAATTGGCAAGTACTTGATCATACGGTGGAGTTCTTTTGACCATAATGAAGCTGATGAAAGGGTACTTGATAAGATCACACTTTGAATGCCTTCTGGGTGGTAATCACACATGTAGATGATGGCAAGCATCCCGCCCCAGCTTTGGCCCAATAAGTGGATCTTGCGCAAGGCCAAGTGTTCACGTAGAGCTTTTAATTCTTTAACCCAAGTTTCTTTGTTATAAAGTTCTGGATGATCGTCAGGGATGCTGCTGTTGCCACAGCCTAATTGGTCATACATGATGATGCGACGATCGTCGATTTCTGCGAGTTTATCAAAAACTTCAAAATAATTATGCGTTGAACCAGGGCCACCATGAAGCAGAATTAGTGGCGGCTTCTCGCTTCGTTTACCAACAATGCGGTAGTAAGTTTCATAGCCCATGAAGGGCATTTTTCCTTCGATAATTTCCATTTCTTCACCTACTTAAAACAAAATAATGAGATATTTACCAAAATTAACAATGTAAAAAAGATCAACCAATCTTTTTTAGTCAGTGGAATTGCCACTATTGTAGATCTTTTTTGATTCTCAACATAGCCGTGCGATTCCATGCCTTGGGCCAGATTATCGGCTGAATTTAGCGCAACTAAGATCGCTTTAAAATAAAGAGCTGGTGACCAAAAGCTAAGGTACATCCCGCGCATCATCGCCGAGATGCGAATTTGATTGACCGCCATACGCATCTTCGGAATGATATTGATCGCTGCCAAAACGCCGTACGCAAACTTGCTCGGCAGGTGCAAATTTCGTTCCAGCGAACGAGCAAAATCCGTCGCAGTGACTTTACGAGTCACGCAGGCAATCGTCAACGTATAAACGTAGACACGCGTTGATAAATTCCAGGCATAATAGGGGTCTGGCGTAGGCGAGAACCAATAAAGCGTCGCAAAGATCGTAAAGGCCGCGATGAAGGGCAAAATGATCAGTAAAAGCAATTCTTTGAGTTTAGTCTTAGTGACCAGTAAATAAACTAACGCAAACGCGATTACTAAAATGTTGGTAGTTAAACTAGCTTTTAACGATATTTCCAGCGAAACAATAAAAGCTAAGATAAATTTTAAACTGGGATTCATAGTTACTTCTCCACGTATTTAAGCTGCTGCTGGTCAAAAACAAGGCGATAAGAGCAGAAATCAGCTAACTCGTCTATCTGATGGCTGATGATTAAAAACGTCTGCTGGAGCCTCTCTTGGCTTTCTCGCATTAGGTTCAACACCAGCTTTACAGACTTATGATCTAGACCACTGAGTGGTTCATCGATTAAAAGTACATCATGTTTGGTCATGAGTAGTAGTAAAATTTGCAACTTTTTTTGTTGACCGCCTGACAAGGTATAAACGACCTGATCCAAGTGATTAGCTAGTCCCAATTTATCCAACCATTCCTCTATTTTTTGGTCCGTAAAAAAGCTATTGCGATCTTTCTTACTGAGCTTGAGTTCATCTTTTACAGTCACGGTCAAAAACTGATCCGTTGCCTTTTGAAAGACTTGCGCAACTTGAGCTAAATACTTACGTTGATGCAATTTAGCTATTTCATGATCATGGTAAGTAAAACTCCCACTATAAGGAATCATCTTCGTCATCGCCTTAAACAGGGATGTTTTGCCCACGCCGTTAGGTCCAGTGATCAAAGTGCTCTTTGAATAAAGATTTAGATCAGCTTGCTTAAGCAACAATTTATTTTGCGTAATCTGCACGCTTTTTAAGGTGAAAATTGGCTGACCGGTTGGCAAAGAAAATGAATATTCGTGTGCATGCATTTGCTTATTTTGTATAAATATTTTTTCCTTCTCATCAGCTGACAATTCCTGCACAGTTTTAGCTTTAAACTCAAATAAGTGATCACAGACCTGCTCATAATCATCTAAAACGTGGTCACTCAAGATGATAGTCTTGCCATTTTTAGCCAGTAAAGCCAATTTGCTGATCAAAAAGCTCCGTGCATCTGGATCGCAGCTGGCAAAAGGCTCATCAAGCAAAAGCACGTCCACGTTCATAGCGAGTAAAACAGCTAAAGCTACACGTTGTTGCTGGCCACCCGACATGGTATTGATCTTCTGATCAAGTAGGTCCGAAATTTGTGTAAATTCTACTGCTTTAGCTAATCTTTTTTCGTAGTCCTTTTGCTCAACTTGCAAATTTTCCAAGGCAAAAACGATCTCTTCACGTGGGGTCGCCATCGTAAACTGCTCAGCCGCATTCTGAAACATCATGGCTGTTTTTTGCCCATTTAATTCCACGGTGCCAGTCAATTTGCCCGCATATTTAGGGTAGAGGCCCGCAATAATTTTAAGCAGCGTGGATTTGCCGCAGCCCGTAGGTCCCATCAGCAGTGAGAAGCCTGCTGGAATTTTTAATGATAAATTTTGGATTATAGGTTCTTTTTCATAGGAAAAAGTAATATTATTTAGTGTTACTATCATAATTCTGATTGTACAAGATGATTTTTTGACTGTCTAATTTGTAAAAGAAATTTTTTCACTATAAAGATGGTCGAATTTGTAATCAAATAGCTTATAATAATGCATTATAATATAGTTATAATAGTACTATAATTTGATTTATTGTAAGGAAGGTGGACATGGATATGGCAGCTGTTGCTTTGGACCAATATCTGGCTAGCATATTAAAGTCGAATTCAACAGACAGGAATGAAATAAAGCTAGAAGCAGGAAATCCAGATTTTGATCTGTTTACTATCTACCTTGAAAATCATAATACTGGAATCCACCGTTATCAGATGGATGTATCAACAATACTCTATGTTGCTAAAGGTACTGTGACAATTAAGAGTGGTGAAAAGATCATTACCATGAAGTCTGGTAACGTGCTTCTGTTAACAGAGGGATGGAAGTATGAGGTCAAGAGTCAAAAAGAAGACTCAGTCCTTGTTAAGTTAAAGTTTAAGCCAGGTTTTGTCTATCGTGAATACTTCAAGTACTTTAGTTACAAAGGAAAGCGTGAAAACAAGGTTATTGAACAAATTATTGATAGCCTTGGCAATGAACACGTATTGTGGCTAAAGAACAATCAAATAACTCGTGCATCCCAAGTAATGCAACACATTATCGGCGGTTATTTGAACAATGATTTATTCGCTAAGGCCTTAATTCAGGCCGAATTGACCGTAATGCTAATCATTTCGATTAGAACCCAGCGAATGGCTACTCCAACTAATTTAGACAAGACTAAATTCGAAAAGAAGTCATTAGATAATTATATTGATGCACATTTTGCAGATGTATCGCTAGCTGATGCTGCTAAGTATTTTGGCTTCAATCCAAATTATTTCTCAAACATGGTTAAGGCAAAAACAGGCAAGAGTTTTGTCGATCATGTTGATGAAAGAAGAATGCAAGAGGCACGCGAACTCCTTGCTCAACCTGATATTTCACTTAAGGAAATTATTGGACGAGTTGGATATTCAAGCAAGTCATTCTTCTACAAGAAATTTAATCAATATTATCACATGACACCTGCTGCCATGCGAGAAGAATTGTTTAGACAAGCAAATATCAATTTGAAGTAGCTAAAACTAAAAAAAGAATCCGGAAATTCCGGATTCTTTTTTTATTACATTTGTTGTAGACGTTTAATTCGCTCAGCTGTAGGTGGGTGCGTATCAAAAAGACTGCCACTATGTTTAAATGGGTTTTCGATATACATGCCGCTACTTGAGCGATCGGCTTGTTTCATTGGCTGACTGCCTTCAATTTTTTCTAAAGCAGAAATGAGTCCTTGCGGATTTCTGGTTAATTCGACGGAACTAGCATCTGCTAAAAATTCACGGTTTCTGGAAAGTGCCATTTGGGCTAGGGATGCAGATAATGGACCTAAGATCAAAACAAAGACAATCGCAACAACTTTAAAGATCATTTCAAAAGCATTGTTATTGTCATCGTCGTCATCACTGCCGCCGCCAAACCAAATGAAGCGACTAGCAAGACCTGAAAGAAATGAAATTACCCCAACCAGGACAACAGCAATCGTTGATAAACGGATGTCGTAATTTCTAATGTGGGAAATCTCGTGTCCTAATACGCCTTCCAGCTCTTCACGATCCATCATGTCTAATAAACCTTGCGTAACCGCTACAGCGCTGTGATCGGGATCTCGGCCCGTCGCAAAGGCATTAGGACTAGGATCATTAATGATAAAAACGCGGGGCATAGGCACGCGACCCACCATTGCCATATCTTCTACGATATGCCAAAGCTGCGGATTGTCTTGTTCGTGAATTTCTTTAGCATGGTTTAAACTCATCACCATGTTGGCAGGATCGCGCATTACTAAAAAGAGATAGATCAAACTACCGATTAAAGCAATAAAAATTCCCGTCCATGGCGTATTGCTGAATAAATAGCCAAAACCTGCTCCGACTAAAGTTAAGATGATAACGAAGGCAGCCATAACCACTACAGTTTTGCGTTTATTACGTGCAATTTGTTGGTATAGCATTTTCGTATCCTTTAAAACTTAACCTTTGGTGCTTCTTTTTCTTCCTTTGGTGTTTCTAAGTAGTCAACCTTAGTGAAGTGGTGAATCTTAGCTACAATATTTGATGGGAAGGTCAAAAGCTTTTGGTCGTATTGAGCAGCACTTGAGTTGTAAAGTTGACGTGAGTAGGCAATCTTGTTTTCAGTGTTGGTCAATTCTTCTTGCAAGCTTAAGAAGTTTTGGTTGGCCTTTAAGTCAGGGTAATTTTCTGATAAGGCAAAAATTGTCTTTAATGAGTCAGTAATTTGGTTAGAAACCTTCAAAGTTTCTTCGTGATCGCCAGCAGGGATTTCATTTAATTGGTTGCGTAATTGCACAACCTTTTCAAGCGTTTCACTTTCGTGCTTAGCGTAGCCCTTAACAGTTTCTACCAAATTAGGAATCAAGTCATTACGGCGCTTCAATTGAACGTCGATTTGACTCCAAGATTCTTCTGTATAAACTTTGGCTCTTTGCAAGCCGTTGTAGGCAGTAATGTAAATAGCCACAATTAATACGATGATGGCTAAAATTATCCATAAAAGTGGTGACATTTTTGTATCCTCCTCCACACTATATTATTTAAATTTTAGCCGATTGTATACTTTTGGACAATAAAAAAGAATGCTTTGAAAGCATTCTTTTTCATTTCTTAAATTCTGAAAATCAACAATCCTAAACCAACGATTGTCAAAATGATCAAGCCAGCAAATTGCATGATTGTCCATTGAATAAAGAACTTCTTGCGGCTGACTGTAGCGTGTTGGTTGAACGTCTTCATTACCAGCATGTTGGCCATTGAACCGATTGCGGAACCAAAACCACCGATGTTGGATCCAAGGAACAACGCTTGCGCATAATTAGTGAACTTACCAACCAAAATAGTTGATGGAACGTTGCTCATAATTTGACTAGTAAGAATTGATGCGAAGTAAGTTGAGCTCTCAGAGTGAACAGTTATATGAATCAAGTTCACGATTGCTGGAATCTGTTGGATATCACTGATAAAGATAAAGAAACCAGTGAAGGTTAAGAGCAACGCATAGTCGATCTTAAACATGATTCTTGGATTAATTGCTAGTGCCAAGATAATTGCGATCAACATTGGCCAAACAATATTCACGATTCTGAAAACTCCAAAGAAGAAGAAGATAAAGACAGCGGTCGTGATAATAATAGGACGCCAGCTGATTCGAATTGGTTCAGTCTTTTGAACCGGAATTTCTTTCTTCGGAATAAACATGAAGACCAAAATCATGATCGCCATTGAAATGATCAAGTAAGGTACTGACCATTTGAAGAAAACTAGTGGCTTAACATCGAAGCGACTAACTAAAAAGATGTTGTGGGGATTACCCCAAGGTGTAAATGCGGCCCCAATGTTTGCGCCCATACCGATTAAAGTAACAGGCAAAATTTGTGGCAGCTTGTAGCGCTTAGCGATATTTAAATAAAGTGGAATTAAAGTTAATACAGTAATGTCATTACCTAAGAACATACCGGCGATAACGGCCAAAACCGTGAACAGCATGTTCAACTTACGCGTATTATCTGCGATACTCGTAAGTTTGTACGCTAAAACATCCAGAACGTGCAAATAAGCATAGATCTGGATCAGCGTCAGCATTGCGGCAACAGACCATAAAGTGTGAAAGTTAATATCTGCTAACCGCGGCCTAGCGAAAAAAAGACTTACTACTGTAATTAAAACTGTAATCTGTAAAATTCTATCTTTAGCAATATTCTTTAAGGCGGTCATAAAAGGTCCCCCTTACGTATTACAATCGTCTAAAAACCCTATGTATCATTTTGAGCTTTTTTAGGATAGCTTGCAATGATAAATTTGAAAAAACTAAAGATTTAGGCACTTTTGAGCATTTTAATAGGGGATTTTGCTTAAAAATACTATACTTAAGAAAATGAGTAAACGTAACAGATTAGAGCGAGGACACAACTATGACACAAGAAACTATTTCAATTAACATCAAACCAGAAGCAAAAGAAATTATTGAAAAGAAAAATCCAGAAAACAAGCCACTTTTATTAGCTTTAAATGATGGTTCAAACAAGTATTCAAGACTTGGCGGTACTTGTACAATTGGTGCCAACTTTCAATTCGTGATTCTTGATGAAAAGGATCCTAAATATACTATTAAAGTAGAAAACAATGCCGGTTTTGATTTATGGACTTCACCAGACGAAGTTAGCTTCTTTGAAGGCGGCCTAGTAGTCAACGCAAGAAATTATACATTGAGTTTATCCGATGATAGTGGCATTCTTGATGGAGCGGTATCAATTGATAAATACACACCGCAAGAATTAACTAAGAAGGAAATGCAAGAGGGTAAAACTTGCTAATCATTAGGTAATGAAAGCAATTAATGAAATAAAGAATTTTTCAGCGGAATTTAAACAAAATTGGTTACAATACTTAGTCCTTTTTACGGGCATTAGTGTATTAAACCAGTTTGTTTTTATTCCGTTTTTTCGTTATATCACTACATTTGTACTGCAAAAGGGTGCCATTCCGTTTGTTTCGCTTTCTAATTTAGAAATCATTTTAACTAAGCATCCCTTTGTGGCTTTAGCATTGCTAATTGAGTTAGCTGCATTGCTATTTGTCATTTACAGTCAATTTGCGCTGCTTATTTTGGTGATCAAAAATCAATTTGATTTAAAAGAGAGCCTCAGTGAGTACGGGCAATGCTTGAAACACTTTCGATTAGGCTCACTACTTTTATTGGCAATTTATTTTTTGTTAATTATACCTTTTGCCAATATTGTCTTTAGAACGCCACTTTTAGCCAAGCTAAAAATTCCACAGTTTATTGTGGACTACATGACGCGAGATTGGATTTTACTGACGGCTTTAGTTGTCTTTTATGTCGTGATTTTTATTTTGGCACTTCGCTTTTTATTCACTTTGCCCATTATGGTGCTGGATAAAACGACCACTAGAGAGGCAATGAAGAAAAGCGCCAGTTTAATGAAAAAGAGTTGGCGCAAGGTATTGGGCTTCTTTATTACCTTGGAAATAATCGCTATTTTGGCCATGGTAATTAACAGCGTGCTGGCATATTTACTGCAGCTATTATGGGACATATTTCCCAGGAAATTAGCCTTAATACTAGCTACGATAAATCTATCGCTCTTTCAAGTGATCAGTGAACTACTGCTGATCTGGACTAGTGCTATTTCACTATTATTTTTAATTAAAATTACCACAAAAGAAGAAAAATTACCTAATGCATCCCACAATAAAGCAATCGTGACACCAATCATGATCATCTGGATCTTTGCCATAATCGTCAACGGAGTCGAGAATGTTTTTTATCTGACGGGGATAGACGACCATGCGCCAGTCACCATTTCCCATAGGGGAGTAAATGATAAAAATGGTGTGCAAAACACGATCGAGGCTTTAAAGAAGACAGCCAAATTTAAGCCGGACTATGTAGAAATTGATGTCCATGAAACTAAAGATAATCAATTTATCATTATGCACGATGAAAATCTGAAAAAGCTGACTGGGGTAGACAAAGAGCCGAAGTATTTAACCGTAAAACAATTAACTCAGTTAACTGCTAAAGAAGATGGCCATCGTGGCAAGGTTGTTAGTCTAGATCAATATATAAAAGCCGCTAAAAAGTTAAAGCAAAAATTGCTGATAGAGATTAAGACTACACAGCATGATTCCAAGAACTTTGTGGTGAACTTTAATAAAAAGTACGGTCAAACAATTTTGAAGAATAAGTACCAAGTGCAGTCGCTTGATTACACTGCTGTCAAAAAAATGCACCAGCTTAATTCAAAAATCCCAGTTTTATATATTCAGCCTTACAACCTAACTTATCCGCGCAGTGCGGCCGATGGCTATTCCATGGAATATTCCACTTTAAGTTCTGATTTCATTTGGCAAGCTCATTTACAAAATCACGTGGTATATGCTTGGACAGTCAATAATACTGCCGAAATGAAAAAGATGATGTATGAACACGTCGATGGCTTTATTACCTATGATGTGGCTAAGTTAAATACTACGATTGAAGACTTTGAAGGGCGTAAAAGTTATGCGGAACGACTCTTAAATTACATGACTGCCTTTCCTATACTTGATTAACGCGTTTGATCATGGTAAACTATACTAGATTTTCGAAAATCTGAAAGGAAGTATAGTACTATGCGTAAAGGTGAAAACTACAACACTGGTTGTGAACCAAACCAAAGACCTAAGAACAAGAGAAACGCAAAGAAGCGTGTTGCTCACGTAGCAGCAGTTGTTGCATTTCTTAACAAGGCCGAAAAAGACGAAAACAAGTAATTTTGTTTTTTAAAATTAAGAAACAGAGGAGGGCTACTAAGAGATCGTTAGATTTGTTAGTAGCCTTTTTTTCATGCAATGGGAGTTTTGAGAAGGTTAGGTTATGAATAAAAAATATATTAGACTAGTATATTTTGCACTGCTGGCAGCACTGCTTTTTCCAATTATTACATTTTGGCTAGCGGATTCTTTCCAAATTAACGTGATTAACGGTTTGTTAATGATTTTTGTATTAGCAATCTTCGTTGGCCTATTTTCAGCTAGATACTTAGTTAGTTGGCTGATTATTATTTTGACTACAGTCGCAGTTGCTTTTTTGCTGCTGGGGTATGTGGTAATGACAAGTACTGAAAAGACATTCTTGATTATTGCCTTTCCGGTTGAAGCAAGTTTATTAAGTGTAGTGCGACACCATATTTTGGACTGGAGTATTGTCTCTGGTCGTGAAAGCGATGCTAAGCGCTTGATAGGCCACTATAATTTAAACGTGAAGCTGCAGACTTATTACAATGCAAGTAAATTCTATGAAGATGGTCTGAGAAAGATTAAACGTTACCCTGACATGAATATGTGGGTTAATGCGGAATTGATCAGTTGGGAACATCACCAACAAGTCGAAGAGCACCATCCACAATATCATGCCAAGTTATTACGTGAGATTGCCAAGATTTTAAAGAAGACACGCCTAAAAAGCGAGTTTATCTATTACACTGGCGATGGTAAATTCTTGATCCTTTCACCTAGAGTTACAGATGAGATGTATAAGGAATTAGATGAGCAAGATTACATTGCTTTGCAAAAATTGGATACCGGAATTCCGTTGATGCTTAAGGTAGCAACTCAGAGTGTAGACTTGCAAAACTGTGAAAAGTTTTCTGATCTGGACAAGCTCCTTAAGCATTTGGAACGAGGCCTAGAAACAGATATCATTGTGGAATATTTGAAGGATGATTAAAATGACTAATTGGTTTTACTTTTTGGCAGTTGGTATTACGTTGATTTTTATCATCTGCTTTTTCATCATTTTCTTTTGTACATTAAAAATTTTAAGTAATGTGGAACAGACTTTGATTAAATCGAAGAGGAAGAATGACATCGAAGAGGAAGAATGACAATGAGTGATGTAATGCAGATAATTACGTTGATTTCGATTTGGCTATAGCAGCTCATGTCGATGGTTACTCTAAGTGGGGCAATTGCATTTTGGCTAAAGCACAGCAAGGTTTTAGTTAAAATTACACCGCTTCCTCGTTATCCTAAAGTGACGATCGTTGTCCCAGCCCATAACGAAGAATTGGTAATTAAAAATACGGCGACAGCAATTTTGAATCTTAATTATCCTAAGGATAAATTAGAAGTCTTATTTTACGCGGATAACTGTGAGGACCATACTGCTGATGTTCTAGACAGTGTTTTAGCAGAAGAAAGGTTTAAAAATCGTAACGCTAAAGTAATTAGACGAACTGGTACCGGTGGTAAGGCCGGAGTTTTAAACGATGCCTTGAAAATTGCTCACGGTGAATACCTAGGCGTTTATGATGCGGATGCCATGCCTGAAAGCAATGCACTGTACTTTTTAGTTCGAAAAGTGTTGGAAAATCCTAAGCGTTATATGGCGGCTTTTGGTAGAAATAAAACGCGTAACGCTAAGCAGAACTTTTTAACTAGATGTATCAACCAAGAGATCGTTGTAACGCAGCGAGTTCAACACTGCGGTATTTGGCAATTATTCAAAATTGGCCGAATTCCAGGTACTAATTTCATTATTAATAAAGAATATGTAGAATCAATCGGTGGCTGGCGTAATGGTGCCTTGACCGAAGATACCGATATTTCCTTTAAGATTATGGGCTCAGGCAAATTGATTGCACTGGCTTATAACTCTGAAGCTTTCCAGCAAGAACCAGAAAGATTGAAGGACTATTACTTCCAGCGTTTGCGCTGGGCTAAAGGCAACTACGAAGTGGTCATCAACAACTTCAAGCATTTGTTTGATCGAAGCAATTGGCGCGTAAAACTAGAAACGTTTTATTACTCATGTACTTTCTTCTGGTTTAATGCCGCAATTATTTTGTCTGACATTATTTTCTTAGCCAATGTGATTGCAATGATCGTCCACATTTGGCAGCCAGGAGTGCAATTACCATTCACAATTACTTCAAGCAACATCTTGCTGGCACAGATTTTGTTGTTTAATTGGCTACTGATGATTTTGCTTTATATTTTGCAAATTTATGCGGCCATGTGTACGCAGTTTGGTCAGGCAACTACTGGGCAAATTTGGCTAGCCTTGGCCTCATATTTCTCATATTCGCAATTGTTTATCGTAGTTTCCGTTCATGCAGTATGTTCAGTTACGGCCGATAGATTGTTCCACCGTGATAGTACTAAGTGGGTTAAGACGAAGAGATTTGCCGATTAAGGAAGAAAAATGAAGAGACTAAATCATAATCATCATTTATCCCTGTATTTTATAGTGATTATCGCTATTTTTTCAGGGATTATGGCATATGTACGATTGCAAAACAGTAGCCAATTGCGCCACAATTTTTATAGACAATGGCACAAAGATTACGTTGTTAAAGTTAATAAACAAGAGAGTTTTATTGATACGACGCCAAAAACAGAAACCAGAACCGCGCTATCTGAAGGGCAAGGCTACGGCATGTATATTGCTGTTTTGTCTGCTAAAAGAAAGTGGAGCAAGAAAGAATATTTTGATCAACTGAATAATTTTTATCTCAAGCACCGCGAAACGATTAATAAAGACAAGACAGCATTAATGTCTTGGCGTGCCGTTGAAAATAATGGTCACTGGACGATTAATAAAAATAGTGCCACAGACGGTGACTTATTTATTGCCCAGGCATTATTACTAGCCAGCAAGCAGTGGCATGATGATAAGTATCAAAAAGAAGCGCATGCCATTTTGCAAGATATTTTGCGCTATGAGTACAATCTTGATACTGAAACGCTGACTGTCGGAGACTGGGCTGATTCGAAGTCCAAGTACTACAATTTAATGCGGACTTCTGATGTGATGCCGGAATTCTTCGACAACTTTTATCAAGAAACAGATGATAAGCGCTGGCTCGTGATCAAAAATACGATGCTTAAGCGACTTAACCAGCTCAGTCATCAAAATAAAACTGGCTTAGTGCCTGATTTTGCTTGGGTAAGCAAAAATGACGCCCAACCGGTTAAGCCTAAGACTATTTCAACGGAAAATGATGGCTACTATTATGCTAATGCTTGTCGTGTTCCGATGATGCTGGCGGGATGCAATGATCGCTCAGCACAGAACACTTTAAAGAGGATGCTTAAATTCTTTAGTAAGCAAAACACCATAACAGCAGGCTATACTCTAAAAGGCAAGCCATTAAACAAGTACCAGTCTGCCAGCTTCAGTGCACCGATTTTCGATGCCGTATCGTTCAATCGAAATGAAGGCTATGACGATTTGTTCATGTCTCAGCAGTATATTTTTACGCGTCATTTACCGCGAAATAATTATTATGATGCCGCATTGACGACAATGGCTGCTTTAGATGCTGATAAGCTATAAAAAAATCCCACAAAAGTGGGACTTTTTTTATTTTTGTTTTTATTTATTCACTTGTTCTTGCATCCCGGCAAATGCTCGTTGCAAAGCTAGGGAAACAATTAGAGCTAAAAGATCGATGACGATGAAGACGACTAGGGTCACAAAGTAGTTGTGCAGTATTTGGTGAGTGTAGGATAACAAAATTGGACCTACCATTCCCGCTGCGGCCCATGCCGTTAAGACATATCCATGAATTGCTCCTAATTCACGAGTACCAAAAACGTCGCCTAAATATACTGGAATTACTGAAAAGCCAGCACCGTAACATGATAAGAGTAGGCAAAGGGCAAGAGCAAAAATCACGGGTACTTTGCACAAGATTAAGGTGATTAACATGACGATATCCAAAATAAAGATGGCGCTGTAAGTTCTAGGCCTACCAATATAGTCTGATAAAGTTGCCCAAATTAAACGACCAAAACCGTTGAATAAACCTAGGATACCGACCATTATGGCAGCGGTATTTGCTGTCATGTTTTGACCAGTTAGGCTGAAATGACTTGCTTTTTTGATCACTGCTTTTGGCAATTCAATTTGACGCGGCTTTTTAATAAATTGGGCAGCTATAATCATGACCAGAAAATAAAAGATACCCAAAATATAAAAGGTGCTGGAAACACCAAAACTTGCCATTAGAGTTTGAGCAATCGGACCTGTCAATAAAGCCGCAAAGCCAAAGCCCATGATGGCTAAACCGGTAGCTAGGCCACGCTTGTCCGGAAACCAGCGGATGATTGTAGAAACAGGAGTTACGTAACTTGCTCCAAGGCCTAATCCGCCGATTACACCATAAGCTAAGTAAAGTAGCCATAGTTGTTGGTTGCTAATTGCAATCCCAGTTAAAAAGATACCCCAACCGTAACAAACACTAGAAATTGTACCAGTGATTGTGGGTCTGAACTTTTCAACTAAACGTCCCATAAAGGCTGCTGACATCCCTAAAAAGAAAATAGCTAAACTAAAGGCAAAAGAAACGGAGGTTTCTGCCCAACCGGTTTGTTTAACAATCGGACCGGTAAAAACGCTCCAGGCATAGACGCAGCCGATCATTAAATGCAGTGTGATCCCGGCTGAGGCGATAACGTACCTATTTCTAGTTTTTATCATTGATTCTCTCCACAAAACATGAACAAATATTGATGAAACTAAATAATTTATTAGTCATCTAAAAGATAAATTATTAGTTATTATCTAGTCAAGAGAAACACTTTATATAAAACACGAACAATGCTGCCAAAATCCAGCTATATTTGCATCTCATTTTGATTTTTGATAACATAGTAAAAATTTTTAAACATTTTTAGCAATAAATTTTTAAGAGGAGGACAAAAAATGGGATTAAATGCATACATTCACGGTTTTAACAGTTTAGAGTCAATCGATCGTGCACCAGGTTACTTCAAGTACCACTACCACTCAGTAGCTGATCACTGCTTCAGAACAGCTGAACTCGCACAAATGATGGTTGATATCGAAGAAGTTCACGGCAATAAGAAGATCAATTGGAAGGCCCTTTACGAAAAGAGTTTGAATCATGATTATACTGAACGTTTCATCGGTGATATTAAGACACCAGTTAAATACGCTACTCCTCAACTTAGAAAGATGATTGGTGATGTTGAAGAAACAATGACCACTAAGTTCATTAAGGATGAGATTCCAGAAGAATTTCAAGAAATTTATACTAAACGTCTCTCAGAAGGCAAAGATGATACTTTAGAGGGTAAAATTTTATCAATCTGTGATAAATTAGATTTGTTATATGAAGCTTATGGAGAAATCGAATTAGGTAATCCTAACCCGGTTTATATGCAAATGTTCAAGGAAAGTCTTGAAACGATCAAGAAATTCGACGATTTAGTTTGCGTACAATACTTTATTAAGAAAATTTTGCCAGATCTTTTTAAAGGTGATTTCGCGGGAAAGGATAAGATGCAACGAATAGCTTTTAGCATTCTATTGTTAGGGGATGATTAGGTGAAATTTCAATGTAGTTCATGCGGGCTGCGCATGGACTCTTTGCATTTTAAGCAAGAGGGGTTAATGAATCCTAAGTTGACCAGTATTTGCGACATTTGTATCACGCGCAACCTGAATCCGGAAGATTACGCAAATGATGCGGTCGCAACTTTTGCTCAAAGCTTG
This sequence comes from Lactobacillus amylovorus DSM 20531, assembly GCF_002706375.1. Lineage (NCBI taxonomy): Bacteria > Bacillati > Bacillota > Bacilli > Lactobacillales > Lactobacillaceae > Lactobacillus > Lactobacillus amylovorus. The sequence goes on along the minus strand of NZ_CP017706.1, from coordinate 1,018,451 downwards.
CTTTACACGTTTGTCGGTGCAAAGAAACAAGATCAATCAGGTTTTATTGTGAAAAATAAAAAGGACCGTAAAAAATACGAAGCCTTTTTACAAGATTATGATGGTAATGAAATCGCCCGCCAACAGATTAAAAGGTCTGATTTGAATTTGGCGGTAATTAAAAGCGAAGATGGCAAGCTTAATTATGTGCCTAACCAAGGCGTAACTTTTGAGCAAAATTTAAAGGGAATGGGTTTGGAGATCAATTTCCAGTTAAACGAAGTTGATTTTATTGATCGTGAACGCATTCGGGCCAAGTATAAATACCACTGCCAATATTGCGGCAGACGTGGCCACAGCGTAGATCATAAGGATCCTGTTTCTCTTAGTCACAACAACAGTTTAGATAATTTAACTTTAGCTTGTGCGGAATGCAACCGAATTAAGTCGGATATGCCTTATAAGTTGTTTATTCAACTGAATGATCAAATTTCTGAGATCAATAAAAAGCTAGTTAAGTATGAAGATGCGCTGAGTACTTTGAGAGAAGAATTTGAGCATCGTCGGCGCTATTTAGCGGCTCAAGTACACCTTAAGGGTGTGATCAATGATCCTGAGCTAAATGCGATTAGAAAGCAAAATAAGAGCTTACAGGATGCTATTGATAGTTTACAAAGTGATTATGATGATTTGCGTCAAACGCGCAAGACGTATTTTGATACGGGCTGGAAATTAGCTCGCATTAAGGAAAATAAGGATATTATTTAAAACGTAAAAAGCGCTATTTTTTGTAAACTCAATTCAAAATAGAAAATTAGTTTTAAAAAGATCATCCCCATATAGGCAATGATCTTTTTAATTTTGATCTATCTAATTCGATATTCTGGATCAAATAAATATTTGTCCCATTTAACTTCATTTTGAACAGTAGGGTGGAAGAGCAAGAATGCTAGCAACAGTTGACCAACGTAAGGAATTACGCCCAGCCACCACCAACCACCGTTAAAGCCTGCGTCGTGCAGACGACGAACAGTGTGACCCAATTGTGCTAAAAAGGCCCAAATAGCTACTGCAATAAAGAAAATAATAAAAATGATGAAGATTACACCGATTACCTTGGCATCGCCAGAATCAAATTCAGTAACGCTGAAAGGAGCTAAAAGCATGAAAACAAGTAGGTAACAAGCAAGTACGCCGATTGTCATGATAACTTGGCTAATTGCAGTACCTACCCAGAATGAGGTTCTAGTAGATCTAGCATCCCACTTGAAGCAGTCAAAGAAGTGTTCCTTCAAGATTTGACCAATAGTTGGTACAGGAACATTACTTTTTGCGCCGCTCTCAGGATAATCTTGATCGCTGAACAAGTACTTGCCCCATTTAACCTTGTGTTGGACAGATGGTTGAAGTGCTAAGTAAAACATAAACATTGTGCCATAACCAGTGAAGGTAGCCCAGTACCAGTAGCCGCTGTAGCCAACGTCATGCAAACGACGGATCATTTGACCAAGGCCAGCTAGAAATACCCAGACATAGATAGCAATCGCAACCACAGCGTCGATTACTCTGATACCTGGATTAAGGCCTTCATTGAAAGCATAGAAGCCAACTACAATAGCTAAAATGGCAATAATGAAGTTGGTTAAGACGCTCCACCAGTAGGATTTACGAGTGGTTCTTGCGCTCCAATCGAAGGGATGCAAGTAGGTTTCGTTTAAAATTTGACCAAAACTTTCTGCGGGTGGTTTTGGTAAATCTTCATCATACGATTTGACGAAGTAATACACTCTTTCATTCATAAATATCCCTCCAATTAATTTTTAATTAATTATAAACTAAAAAAGCAGAGAAGTAATCAAACTTCTCTGCTTTTAAAATTTTAAAAGTCCATTTTTCTGAAGTTACTCAGGAACTTTTGTGTCTTTTCGTTCTTTGGATGATCAAAGATTTGAGCAGGTGAACCTTGTTCAGTAATGATACCGTCACTGATGAACAATACACGGTCTGAAATGCTCTTAGCAAAACCCATTTCGTGGGTAACAATGACCATTGTTAAACCAGTAGTAGCTAATTTTCGCATAACGTCTAGTACTTCGCCAACCATTTCTGGATCAAGGGCACTAGTAGGTTCATCGAAGAGTAATACTTCGGGATTCATTGAAATAGCACGAGCAATGGCAACACGTTGTTGTTGACCACCTGATAATTGTTGTGGCTTAGCCTTGATGAAAGGTTCCATACCAACTTCTCTAAGGTTTTCCATAGCGATCTTGCGTGCTTCATCTTTAGAACGTTTAAGCACTAATTCTTGACCAATCATGCAGTTTTCCAAAACATTTTTGTTTTCAAATAAGTCGAATTGCTGGAAAACCATACCAACCTTTGATCTGAAAGTATTACGGTTGTAGCCAGGAGATAAAATATTTTCACCGTGGAAATCAATCTCGCCGCCAGTTGGTTCTTCAAGCAAATTGATGCAGCGAAGAGTAGTAGACTTACCACCACCAGATGGCCCGATGATAGTAACGATTTCGCCTTTATTGATATCGCATGAAATATCTTTTAATACTTGGTGATTGCCATATGCCTTTTGCATATGCTTTAAACTTAAAATTACTTCGTTTGATTCAGTCATTAATTATTTGCCTCCGCATCTTTTGGAGTACTAACTTGAACTTGGTTAGCCATCAAGTTGTAGTTCTTTTTACCTTCAAGCTTCTTTTCGATAAAGTTGAAGATTCTGGTAATAGTAAATGTCAAAATTAAGTAGATTGCTGAAATCATTAAGTAAGTTGGGAAGAACTTAAATGATTGACTGGCAATAGTTGTACCAACGAAGAACAATTCAGAAACTGAGATGATACTCAATACTGAAGTATCCTTGATGTTAACGATAAATTCGTTAGTAATTGATGGTAAACAGTTCTTAATAGCTTGAGGCAAGATAATGTGCCACATTTTTTGGTTGTGGGTCATACCAAGTGCACTAGCCGCTTCAAATTGTCCTTTTGGTGTAGAAATAATACCACCACGGATAACTTCGGCAAGGTAGGCACCAGTGTTGATTGAAACAATGATCAAAGCGGCAACGGTTCTGTTCAAGTTCAAGTGCCAGAATTGAGCGATACCGTAGTAAATTACGGCTGCCTGAACCATCATTGGAGTACCACGGAAGATTTCAACATAAACTGATAATAACCACTTAACAAAGTTTAATGCCCAGCGCTTGCCGCGAGTAGTAGGTGTTGGAATAGTACGAACGATACCAACGAGCAAACCGATGAAGAAACCAACGATAGTACCAACTAAAGCTAAGAGCAAAGTCATGCCGATACCTGACATGATCATGCCACCGTATTGCTTCCAGGTAGTAGCAAGCCAGTTTTCCTTCTTAGTTTGGTTACCAGCCTTAGGTTGTTCCTTAACGGCTTGTGACATTAATTGATCACGCTTTTTGTTAGAAATAGTTCTCAAAGTAGCGTTAACTTCGTTTAAAAGTTTAGTGTTGCCTTTCTTGACACCGATACTAGTAACGGAATCGTCGTGGTCAACCTTGAAGCCGGCCATCTTGTTCAAGTTAATGGCAACGATGTTAGGGTTAACGTTGTGGTAACTTTCAAATTCGATGTCTTCGGCAACGTAACCGTCGATAGTGCCTGAAGCTAAACTTTGACGCATAGCTGAGAAGTCACGCATCGCAGGTTGACGCTTAGCACCCTTTAATTGCTTGATTAAGTTGTAGTGCAAAGTACCTTGTTGAGCGGTTAACTTAGCACCTTTAAAGTCAGTTAATTTCTTAGCATTTGAGTACTTGCTTGCCTTGTTAGTGATAACAACGAAAGTACTCTTACGGTAAGGTTCTGAGAAGTTGATGGCCTTACGTCTTTCAGGAGTAGGTGACATACCAGCAATGATCAAGTCAATTTTGCCTGAAGTTAAAGCTGGTAAAAGTCCATCCCATTGGGTCTTTTCAACGATAACCTTTTTATGAAGTCTCTTACCAATGATCTTGGCAATTTGAACATCATAACCGTTAGCGTATGAGTTAGAACCATCGATATGAACCGCACCATTAGTTTTGGTTGGTTGAGTCCAGTTATATGGTGGGTAGTTAGCTTCCATACCGATCTTTAATGTGCCGGAATCTTTTTTAGCAGCTTGAGTCGAATTACTACTAAAGCTGAAACCGATAAATATACTGAGGAGCACTGTAAGTAATGCAGCGATCCATCTAAATCTTGACTTCAATTGTAAAACCTCCGAAAAAATAGTTTTAACATAAAGCCAATACAATAAAGCGTAAATAAAAACCTCGTTTGCCAAAACAAACGAGGGTCATAATCATCAGTATTTAAACCAAATCTTATAGCGCTCCCTGGGGACTAACCAGGACAGTCTATAGAATATTGTTCTATAGCCCAACAGATCAACACGCGAATGTTAAATCTATTTCGGCGGTAGCCCTAAGATAACCTTCATTGTCTTCGCGGACTCTGAATTATCTTGTGGTTGTCGCAACCTCTATTGCATTGGAAAATTATTTAACTGATAGAAAGATTAAAAGAAAAATGAAGTTTTGTCAAGTCCAAACGTTGCTGTAAGCACAATCTCTTTTTTTCATATCTGAAACGTAAGGATTACCAGCAACGTAAAAACGTAATTTTTTGTTAGCCCAGACAGGATCAGATTGATTAATCCCGACGCGTTTATCTGCGATTATTTTCTGGGCAATACGTTTATGATTATCGTCTAAATCGATGATAAATGGCGAATCTGAAAGAAAATGTAGATTCCAGTTTTTATCGTGGATACCAAAAGCTTGCATCATTTTAGCAGGACCGTTGGTGAGGAGAACTCCGCTTTTACCATTTCTGTTTTTAACCATAGTATCAATGCCCCAAACAGGATCAATTGCGCGAATCAAAACTCCTTGTGGTTCATTTTCTTCTTGGCAGGCAACATCGAAGAAAAAGTATTGCCGTTGAGCATAAATATAAATGGTGCCGCCAGTGCGATAAAGGCCTTCGTTAGAGGGACTGCGGCGACCACCGTAAGAGTGGGCAGCACGGTCGAGTTTTCCTATGTAAGCTTCGGCCTCTACGATATAGCCGCCAAGTTTTTCTGTTCCATTATTAAAAGTGAGTGGTCGTCCAATTAAATCGCGGGTGATTTCGTCAGTGGGACGGTTAGTAAAATATTCTACGTAATCCATAAAGTGCCTCGTTGTTTCTAATTTTTGCTTTTAGTAATACACTAAAACAAAGAAGCGAGGAATTTCAAATGACAGAAATTAAATTAGTACGAATTTATGATCATGAACAACCCGAAGGCTACCGAATTTTAGTTGATCGGATGTGGCCACGTGGTATGAGTAAAGTTAAGGCAGACTTGGGTGAATGGGATAAGCAGATTGGCCCAACAAACGAATTAAGAAAATGGTTTAACCATGAAGATGAAAAATTTCCCGAATTTAAAGAAAAGTACATCAAGGAATTGGATGAAAATGACTTTACGCCTGAATTTATTGAGACAGTAAAGGATAAGTTAAAGTCTGGTGATGTTCTGTTTCTTTATGGTGCTAAAAATAGGGAACATAATCAAGCAGTTGTGCTTAAGGAATATGTTGAAAGTAAAATGTAACTAAAAAAGCTTACCTCAATTGAGCAATGTCATTAAGTTAAGACATTGACATTATATCGACAGTCTTTAAAGATCGAATCATTTTGATTCGGTCTTTTTCTTTTTAAAATAAAAAGTGAGCAAAGTTTATTTGCCCTTCTGCTCACTTTCGTCATATTATCTGGTCTTTCATAGAAAGCTGTGCCTCTTATGAAATCCCTTCACTCAAATATTTTAAAACTGATGGATAGTATTATCAATAAAATCGCTGACAACATTCACGATTTCTCTGTATCTGATCAAGCTTTTACTCGCTGTCGTAAGCTCAATTCCACTGATTTGATTAAGTTAATTCTTAACATGGGAGCTGGCAGCCTGAATTCGGAAATTTTTCATGCTTTTCCTGACATAAATTCTAGAATGACTGCTTCGGCTTTTGAACAACAAAAGGCTAAATTAAAGCCTGAATGCTTTAAAGAAATTATGTTAGAACTTAGCCGGGCAAATAATGCACTGCAATTATTAGATAATCAATACTTAGTTGTCGCGATTGATGGATCTGATTTTGATCAGCCGTTTAATCCTAAATCAGAGAATATTTTTAAAGGCAAAAATGATCAGATATATTGCCAGATCCATGTAAACGCTCTTTATGATGTCTTGAATAAATTATATTTAGACATGGTTATCCAACCTAGACAAAAAATGGATGAACGTGAGGCAGCTTTAACCATGATAAAAAAATTAGCCCAGCAAGAAAAAGATTTTCTAGTCCTGATGGATCGTGGCTACATTAGCTTTAATTTAATTGAAAATTGCAATCGATTAAAACATTGCCACTATGTTATGCGATCAAAATCCGGAGATGGTGCTTTTAAAGAAATTGTAGCTATGTCGAATCATGAATACGATATTGACTTATCATGCAGAGTAACTTCGTCACATTATTATGTCACCCATAAAGATACAGAAAAGTTTCTTCACCTGATTCTTCACAAAAAGCATCACTATAAAGCTGTTCGTTCTAAAAATACCAGAGATCAACGCTGGGATTTTTAGGATATGTGTGATGTTAGATTTAGAGTTTGTAAGTTTAGAATCAATCCACCAGGTTCAGACGATGAGTGGGAAGTCCTCATCACCAATTTAGATCGAAATGAATATCCTTTAGCTAGAATGAAAGAGATCTATCATCTTCGCTGGGGAATAGAAACTTCTTTTAGGGAGCTTAAATATGACTTAAGCGGCATACAGTTTCATTCTAAAAAAGATCAATTTGTTTATATGGAAATATACGCCCATTTTGCAATGTATAATGCCGTGAGTTTATCAATAATTGCGAGCTCCAAACCGTATACTCAGGGAAAATATCAATATCAAATAGATTTTAAAATGGCCTGTTGTATCTGGCGACGATATTTTAGTATAAGTGATAATTCAGATAAAAACTTCACACAATTACTGCTGGATGTGGCATTTTATTTAACGCCCATTCGACCAGGAAGAAAAGATAAACGAAATCTAAAAGTTAAATTAGTAGTTGGCTTTCCTTATCGTCTAGCAGCTTGAACTAATTTAAACGGCTATCTTAAGATGGCTTATTTGTGCTATCAAAAAAAGACATTTATCGAATAAAATAATTCGATAAATGTCTCAAAAAGTGTCATCAGATTAGTCAATGTCTTAACTTAATGACATTGTCAATTGAGATAAGCTTTTTGCTTTCTATAAATGTTTATGTCCATGCTTTCTGATGCGCCAGAAGTGGAAAATAATGGTTATACCTAAAATTGCAAAGACGAGAATTGCGAATGCTGTATTAGGCATTTCCCATCTTAGTGGTGGCAAAGCCAATAACAACTTAAGTGCAATAATTCCGATCAAAACATAAGCCATTGGCTGCAATTCCGGAATAATGTCCATCAACTTAATGATAATTTCGGCCACACCTCTCATGCAGAGGATACCGATCATACCACCAATTAAAACAACTACTGGGTTGTCTGAAATAGCCAAAGCTGCAAGAACGGAGTCAATTGAAAAGACGATGTCCATTGATTCAATCGAAATAACTGTCCGCCAGAAAAGAGAAAGGACGTGTTTTTTCTTCTTTTTCTTTCCTTTATGACGTGCTTCTTCACGCTCTTCCTTTTCTTTTTCGTGTTCAGCTGCTTGCTTAGGGTGGCGCTGATCATAGAAGAACTTGAATGATAGGTAGAACAAATAAATACTACCGGCTAATTTGATTTCCCAAAAGTTGATCAAATAAGTACCAATCCCAATAACGATGAATCTAAAAAGGTATGCGCCCCAAAGACCATAGATCAGGGACTTTTCCTTTTCAGCTTTAGTAGGTAATACTTGAGTTTGAGCCGCTAACACTACTGCGTTATCAACTGAGAGCAGACATTCCATGATGATTAAAGTAAGAATAATCATCCAGTCCTTGCCACTGGTTAAAACGTGCAACCAGTTATTGCCATCGAAAAAGGGTGCGTACAATTTAAGAATTGCCATGCAAATGACTCTTTTCTAGTTTAATTAATCTGATTTTTTCTTGTTGTCCTAAACGATAGGTGCCCACTTGGTTGTTAGATAAAACAACTCTGTGGTCTGGAATGAAAAATAATACCGGATTAAGAGCAACAGCGTGTTCAACTGAGCGATAAGAACTTGCATCAGGCATACTGGTTGCTACACCTCCGTAACTGATAGTCATTCCATAAGGAATTCGTTGCACCGCTTGCAAAACTCTTCGCTGAAATTCGGTTCCAAATTCTGAAATATCAATCGGAACGTCGAATACTCTTCTTGTTCCAGCGAAATACTCTTTTAGCTGCTGAACATATGGTGCCAATCTTTTAGGATCACGCACGAGCATCCGGTGAGGATAGAAACTGAAGATAGGAGAAATAGTTTAAGCCCTACATATGTTAAACCGAACTCTGAAGCCGTTAAAAAATAAGTTCTCGGCTCAATCGTGACGTAATCATAATAAAAAACATTTGCCATGTTTTCAACACCCATATAGTTATTGTTTATAAGAATAATAAAACAAAAATTCTAATTCAATTGTTTAAATGCATCAAGCGCGTCTCCAATGATTTGTTTTACGCCAGGAGCCGGAATTTCAGTTTTGTTAATCGAATAAATTTTTGTGTTTTCTTTGCGGTAGGCCAATAGTTGGGCAAATGGATAAACCACAAAACTAGTACCGCTGATGATAATTAAGTCGGATTTTTGCATAACATTGACCGAATTGTTTAGCGTTTCGGGATTGATTGCTTCCCCGTAAAGCACAATTCCTGGACGAATAATTCCGCCGCAGTTTTGATGAATGTAGCACTTGGCGTATTCATCATAGGAAACTGGCTGATGACATTTAGTACAGTATATATTATACAAATTGCCGTGGAATTCTGTTACGTGTTCATTGCCAGCTTTCGTATCCAATCTATCAATATTTTGCGTGATCAAATCGCCTTTTTTATTGCAAATTTGCGCAATTTTTTCATGAATTAGATTTGGCTTGGCATCGGGAAAGTACATATTGTCCATCACGAAATGATAGAAAAATTCGGGGCGATTATAGAGTGTACTTTCACTTAAAATCGTCTCGGGACTTTCCTGTACGCCATTGTAGATACCGTTTTTGGAGCGGTAATCGGGGATGCCTGAGTGTGTAGAAACACCGGCTCCCGTTAAGAAGACAACATGTTTTGCATTATCTAAATCTTGCTGCAATTCAGTTAAATCATCATGATTCATTATTTTACCTCTGAAAGAATTACTATGTATAATTATATATCGACTTTTTGTTATAATAGAACAAATAAAACGTTGAGGAGAATTCTTATGACATACATGTCCTACTTTTATATAGTAATTAACATCTTAATGTTGGCTTATGCTTGTTACAGTTGGTACTGGCAAGCAAAGGTCGAATTCCGTGGTCACTACCGTGCTTCCTCAATTGTTTGGGCCGTCATTTTTATCTGGCTAGGCTTCACCTGGAACTACATTGAAAAAGGTGATCCAGGCTTAAACGTCTTCCTAGCTTTATTCCTATTAATCAGTATCGTTGATGGTTTCTCAGGTTTCAGTCCTAAGAGATTAGTCGTTTCCGGCTATTTCAAACGCACTGTCAAATATGAAGATATTGCTGACATCACTTTGATCAATATGCCAAATCAAAGAAAGCCATTGATTGTGGCTATTTTTAGAACGAAGGACAACAAGTCATACATGATGCGTTTCCGCAATCAAGTGAATGAAGTTGTACCAGCCCTTCAAAAATATATGGGCAAAAATGTCTCAGTCGAAATCCAATAATTATAAAATTGGTGATAGCATACTAGAAAAACTCTGCAAGGTTCGTAATAAACGACCTTGCTTTTTTATTTCCTCAGGTGTGAGCAAATGAGATTTCTTCATATCTTCTTCAAAGACCTGAGCCATTTTTTCGTTGAAATCTTTATCGTAAAAAATAGCGTTGTCTTCAAAGTTCAAATCGTATGAACGATAGTCTTGGTTCATTGAACCGACGCTAGAAAATTTGTCATCGATGATAGTCGTTTTCGCATGTAAAAAGCCATCTTCGTAAATATAAATTTTGACACCGCAACGAGTTAACTCATTAGCGTACCATTGCGTAGCGCGATAAATGAATGGGTGGTCCGGTTTGCAAGGAATCATGATGCGCACGTCGACACCCGATGCAGCGATCGTTTGCCATGCCGCAAAAACGGCGTCATCTGGTATCAGATAAGGTGTTTGAATCCATAATCTCTTTCGAGCCAGTAGCATGAGTCGCATCATGCCATTGCGCATGTATGGCGTGTAACGGTCGGGACCATCTGAGACGATTTGCGTAGCGATGTCGCCCTGATGAATGTTGGTTTCATCAAGATCTGGAAAAAGAGTGGAGTTAAAGCGAATGATCTGATCTGCTTCTTTAACTGAAGCGTTCCAGTCCATCACGAAACGTTCTTGTAAAAGCAGAGAGGCAGAACCCACAATGCGTACCTGACTGTCGCGCCAATGACCGAATTTCTTTTTCTTACCTAAATATTGATCACCAATGTTGAAACCGCCAGTCCAAGAAATATTACCGTCAATGACCACGATTTTGCGGTGCAAGTGGTAATTGATACGGTATCTGGTGATCATATTTTTAGAAGTAATAAAGGGCAAAACTTCGCCGCCCGCATCCCGCAATTGATCAAACCAGGCTTTAGTGGCACCCATTGAGCCCCAGGCATCGTAGATTACGCGCACCTTAACGCCTTGTTGGGCCTTTTTAATCAACAGTTGCAAAACACGGTTACCAATGTTGTCACTGTAAAAAGTGTAGAATTCGATATTAATAGTTTCTTTAGCGCGAACAATGTCTTTGAGCATGTCGTGGAAGAAGGTTTCGCCTTCCGTGTAAAGCTCAACATTATTGTTTTTGGTCAAAGGAGATTCATCATCCTGGTTAAAAAAGCGGATGGCTATCTCACCGGCACTTGACGTATCAGAAGGGCTGACATGCTTAGGGGCCTCAGTAATTGACTCCTGAACATTGTGCAGGCCGATGTGTTTCTGTTTATTGATGGCAAAAATGTTTTCCTGGGAAATACCTCGACCAAAAAAGGCATAAAGGGTAATACCGATTACTGGCAGAATAAGCAAAATAATCAGCCAAGCCCAAGTTGTAGAAACTGAACGCTTCCGGTGGAAAACGATGTAGAAGGCTAAGATCGTATTAGTTATAAAGATAATTCTGATAAAATCATGCCACCAAATCATTTTCTTCCTCCATAGAAACTATTTTTTTAAGTTAAGAAATTTATTAATAATGTCAATTACGAAAGGATTATCGTGCATCCAGCTGTGTTCCGCATCGTTTTTGCCACGGACCTCGACTTCTTGGTAGAAATGAGCTTTAGGAGCCAAAATGTAGCGAATGCTTTTAGCTGAGACGACGGAAATAAATTTATCTGTATTAGTATTGTCCAAGACGTTGCCGTAGATATTTAAGACGGAAATGTTAGGATTGAATTTTCTGCGGTTGAATAAAAGATAGAGATAATGTGGGTTCATCATGCTTGGACGTCCGTTTTCGTTTAAAACATTAACGTTAGGGATGTCGCCAAGATAAGTTACCCCGTCAAATGGACCAGCAATAAGAGCGCATTTAGTTAAATGCGGAAAAGCTTTACTTGAAGAATGCTTCATCTCGGTTCTAATGATGCAAGGACAAGCAAGTGAGTGGGCCACTGCGATGTAGTTTTTGAAGTGGTATCTTTTAGATAAAAATGGCAGGACAAAACTCAGGTAATAGTCGATGCCATAGATGCCGATGATTCTTTGCCGGAAGGCAATTTGCACGATGGGATGCTCGTCACCTGTCCAGGTACCTTCAAGTTTAAAATTACCGAGTAAATCGACAGTAACCTTTAAAAATTTCTCGTTTCCTTTGTCTTTAGTTGCCTGATGCACCATGACATTGGTGGTGTAGTCACCGCCGCGGAAACCGTGGAAATAAATGATCGGCACTTGCTCGACGTCGCTTTCTTCAACGACCACATTATCGGTAATATGGCGCTTATGCATGCGCAAGAAAATACGGGTTGGGGCAAAAGTTGCCAGTAGTCCCAATGAAATCATGTTAAACATGGTTGGTTCTTGTTTTAGATCATGTTTATGGTTCTTTTCCGCTTCTTCAGCGTATTTTTTAGTATTGAAAAACAACTTTTGCTCACCTTCATTTCTTTTCTATATAATGTGAATAGTAGCAAGTACATTTTAACATTTAGTGGAAGTTTTTTGATTTTGAGGTAGCTATGAAAATTTATGCAGTAAAAAAAGGTCGCGTTCCAGGCGTTTATCGCAATTGGGATGAGGCCAAAAAACAAGTGGATGGTTTTTCCGGCGCTGAATATAAATCCTTTGAGAATATCACCGATGCAATTGATTATTTGGGCTGGCAAGAAAAGTCACATGAAGAAACAATCAACCGCAAAGATGACACGCTAGAAAATGCCATCGAAAAAATAAAGCATAACAGTAAAAAGCCGGTTAAGGCAACCAAAAATAAGAAAACAAAAAAGCAAAATACCCAATCTAGTGAGTATTTTGCGACTACTTATACTGATGGCGGTACCCGAAATACCGGTGTTTATAAGGGCGGCCACGTTAAAAAGACAGATAAGGCTGCCTGGGCCTACTTAATTGAGTGGGATGGCGGCTCTGAAGATGGTTCTGGTGGCGAATACGGCGCAACCAACAACAAGATGGAGCAGACTGCTTTGATCAATGCATTGAAAAAGCTAATTGAGCTTGGCTTTAACGAAAAGCATTTGTTGTTTGTGCTTGATTCAAAATACGTTTTAAATGCTATTAATCAGCACTGGCTCCAAGGTTGGAAGAAACGCGGCTGGAAACGCTCATCAGGTTCATTAAAGAATGTGCCTGAATGGAAAGAACTAGACCGCTTGTTGCAATCCTTCCCTGACAGCACCTTTGAATGGACTAAAGGCCACGCCAATAACCGCGGCAACGAATATGTCGATCACGCATTGAATCGCTACATGGATGAGCATATGTAATTAAAAAAGGTCATGACTATCATTGATAATCATGGCCTTAATTTTTTAGCCTAAAATAACTCCGCCAAACATGTGGCTGAAGAAGTTCACGATACTGTCCCACAATTGTTGTAGCCAGCTGCGATTTTCTGGCGTGTTGAACTTGTTAAAGATGTTCTTAGCACTATTTTCGATTTGACTAGAAAGCTTAGAAGCTTGACCCTTGAAACTGCTGCTCTTAAGGGCGCCAGAATCACGGATTTCAATCAACAGGTTAACAATTTGGTTCTTTTGATTGTTGTTAATGGTGTTGCCCAAGTGATTGATATTGATTTGGTTATTTACAATATCACGAATTTGGCTGTCAGAAATGTTTTGACCTTGCTTAGCCATTTCACTCTTGGCACCAGCAACCGCGTTGTTCAATTGAGCGTCAGAGTAGCCTTTTTTATCTTTGTTGTCTTGAGTAATGCCACTCAAAGTATTCATTTCGTCTTGAGCTGCATTAACTTGCTTTTGGTTCAAAGCATTGCCGTTTTTAGCGTATGCAGCATAAACACCAGCCAAGGCACCTGAACCGTCGATTGGAATAGCACTAGTAACGTAAATGTTAGCGTCTGTGATACCGGCAGTTAAAGCCGCGTTTTTGTATTGGTTGGCAGTGATGGTTGTAATGTTGTTTTTGCCGTTATAGTCCAAAATCTTAACGTTAATTCCGCTACCGCTGCTGGTCTTTTGAATCATGGCACTGGACCAAACGCCAGAAGAAGTAGTGAAGTTGTCACCAGATGGATTCAAATATCTAACCAAGTCAGAACCGGTAACAGTGATGGTTTGGTAGTTGCCGCCATTTAATGGGGCAGTCAAAATCTTTAATGTACCATCTTTTTGTGAGTCGGTTAATGAGGTACCAAGTGTTACCACGGGAGTTTCATCGTCAGCTAAAACACGATTGTTTTGACCAACTACGATTGTCGCGACAGCACTAAAAAAAATGGCTGTTAAAATTTTAATAGTTTTTTTCATGTTTTTTCCTCTTATCGAATGTTTATTCTGTTTGATACGAAATATTATACTAGATAATTTTGAACGGAATGTAAATCTTCTCCTAAAACTTTCTTAATTTCAACCTAAAACTCGAAGATGGTATAATTAAGAGCAATAAAGGGGGACAATATGTTACAAGTGCCTAAGTTAACTATCATTATGCCGGTCTATAATACGGCACAATACCTGCCACGTGCTTTTGAAGCTCTGCTCAAGCAAGTCGACAAGAGTTTTAAGTTAATCGTGGTAGATGATGGCTCAACAGATAATTCGGCTGAGGTAGCACAGAGCTACGCCAAACGTTTTCCATACTTCAAATTAATCAAAAAGAAAAATGGTGGCCCATCCGACGCACGTAATGTCGGTATGAAATATATCGATACGCCATATGTCACCTTTCATGATGGTGATGATTGGGTAGATCCAGGTTACACAGCATTCTTTATCAGAGCTTTTGAAGAACATCCAGATGTCAGTCTGGTATCTTGTGGCTACTGGATGGATTATCCTGACAAAAAATCTCATGTTGTTGGTCATCCTGAAGGTGGTCTTTTAACACGCGGTGAAACTTACCTTAAATTGACCAATGTTTTCGGCTCGCCAATGAAGGGCTACAGCTGGAACAAAGCTTATAAGATGGCAATTATTAAGAAGTACCACTTAAGATTTGATTGTGATATTTCACTGCTTGAAGATCAAATTTTTAACGTAAAGTACATCTCAGTCTGCAAGGGTGTATATTACACGCAAAAGCCTTACTACCACTACTGGCAAAGAAAAGGCAGTATTATTCACCAACCTAACATCAAGAAGGTAGCAGATAATTTCCGTGGCAATTATCGAGTATGGCATAAGATTATCAAGACCATGCTTAAAGATCGTGAAGATGAGAAGCTGCGTAAGAAGATGGATGATAATCCGGCTTTGCGCGACAGCGACGCTCAATAAGAGAGGGTTTTATGAAAGAAAAAGTCAACGGTGTTGAATTTTATTACCATAAATTAGGCAAAGGTGCACCTTTGCTTCTTCTTCATGGACATCATTTAGATGGCGGCATGTTCGATAAGATCGTGGCTCCATTATCGCTATACTACTCAGTTTATGTTTTGGATATGCGTGGTCATGGACTGAGTGAAGGTGATATTGCGGAACACTATCAGACCGAAGTCGAAGACGTTTATGCTTTTATTAAGCAAGTCGGCATTGAGGGATGTTACTGCTTTGGCTTTGATGCAGGCGGCTTAGTAGCCATGATGCTTGCCAAGCAGCATCCTAATATCTTTAAGAAAATGATTGTGGCCGGCGTTTTTGTAAATGGTGCAGGAATTCGCCCATATCACTACCTCACTGAAGGATTTCATCGTTTCTTGAAGCTAGATCGTGATAGCCGCGTTGAATTGACTGAATCATTTATTTCAGAAGACGATTTGAAGAAAATCAAGACACCAACTTTGTGCGTGGTCGGTGAAAAAGACTGGATAAAAGTTGAACACGTTCGTTGGTATAGTCAATTAATGCCAAATGCGCGCTTAGTAATTATGCCCCGCCAAACACATAATAGTTATGCGGTTAGAAGCCTAAAAATGCTTGATTTAATTAAGGATTTTTGTAAGTAAATTAGCTTATTTTTTCGTTTTGGTCTAGTATGTAGATAGAATAATGCATAATGAATTTTGACTAGATTAAAAAGGAGAAAATTATGGTTAAAGTTGTAGTACTTGGTGCTCACGGACGAGTAGCCCAAATTGTAGAAAAGTTTTTATTTGCGGATAAAGACGTTCAAACATCATTGTTTTTACGTAACGCTTCTCGTATGGCAGACAAGAAGAATCAAGCTACGATTTTTGAAGGTAGTGCAACAGATGCTGCTCAACTTGAAAAGGCAATGAAGGGTCAAGATATTGTTTATGCTAACTTAGGCGGCAAGGATGATATTGATCTTGAAGCTGAAGCTACGGTTGAAGCAATGCAGAATGCCCACGTAAAGAGACTGATCTGGATTTCAACTTTAGGCATTTATGACGAAGTTCCTGGCAAGTTCGGTGAATGGAATAAGGAAACTTTAGGCGATTACATTACTGAATATGCTAAGGCTGCTAAGAGAATTGAAGAATCGGGTTTGGATTACACGATTATTCGTCCAACTTGGATGACCGATAAAAACGAAGTTGACTACGAAAAGAGTGAAAAAGGCGAGCCAATCAAGGACACCGAAGTTTCACGTAAATCTGTCGCAGCTTACGTTTACCATTTGATCAAGTATCCTAAGGAAGATATTGGTAAGTCAATCGGTTTAGGTAAACCAGGTACTGAAGGCGACAAACCAAGCTGGTATTAAGTGAATTTACGTTTCATTTTAAA
Organism: Lactobacillus amylovorus DSM 20531; assembly: GCF_002706375.1. NCBI lineage: Bacteria > Bacillati > Bacillota > Bacilli > Lactobacillales > Lactobacillaceae > Lactobacillus > Lactobacillus amylovorus. The sequence continues at coordinate 1,001,874 of NZ_CP017706.1, read as the reverse complement.
CGTAAAAAGGGACGCAAAAAAATGCGTCCTTTTTTACGTCCTTTTTTGGACGTAAAATCTGAAATTTACGTTTTAAAGATGATGGAACTGTAGTTGGAGTAAAAGATCCAGTTCAAACATGTTTGAATATTGAGAATAAAATCAATGATTCAATTAGACCACAAGTTGATTATCGTTTACATATTGATGAACAAACTAATGTAATTACATTGAAAATTTTTCAAGGATTATATCCTCCATATTTCTATAAAGAAAAAGCCTACAAAAGAAATGATAGTGCATCTGTACCAGTAGATTCTTTAGAATTATCACGTCTTATTCTAGAAGGACAAAATTGTTCATACGATAGTTTGCCATCTCATGCATCAAATCTACACTTTTCTATTTTGGAAAAAGCTTTACAAAAAAAGATTGGTATTGAAAAACTTACGCCAGATTTATTGATTACGCTTGGCTTGAGAGAGAAAAATGGAAAATATACTAACGCTGGTGCATTATTTGCAGATGAAAATGATTATCGAGGCATTGACTTAGTTAAATTCGGTGACAACATTAATGTAATGCTTGATCGCGCTCAGATAGAAAAGGTGTCAGTATTGAAACTTTATCAAGATGCATTGCAAAAGTATCGACAATATTATCAAAATGAGGTAATCGATGGGGCATACCGCAGAAAAAATGAGCAAATTCCTGAAGATGCCTTTAGAGAAGCGATTGCTAATGCGATTGTTCATCGAACTTGGGATGTTAATGCTCAAATCAAGGTCGCAATGTTTGATGATCGAATTGAAGTAACATCTCCTGGTGGTTTGCCCAAGGGCCTAAGTAAAGAAGAATATTTAGCTGGTCAATTATCTATTTTACGTAATCCAATTATTGCGAATATTTTCTTTAGACTAGGTTTAATTGAACGATTTAGTACAGGAATTCAGAGAATTCTTGCTGCTTATGCTGATAGCAAGACTCAACCACAATTTTCGATTTTCGAAAACTCAATTAAGATTGTTTGGCCAGTGGTTAAAATGGAACTTCAGGGTGTTTCAGAAGATGCCAATGAAGTATACTCAATTTTACAAAGTGCACCGTTATCAAGTTCTCGCATTAGTCAAGAGACTTCTTTTAGTAAAAATAAGGTTCTGAATCTCTTAGAAGAATTAATCCAAAAGGGCTATGTAGTAAAGATTGGCAATGGTCGTGGCACTAAGTATCGTAGATCAAAGTAGAAATAAACACCTCTTTTATTTCTAAGAGGTGTTTTTTTGTATATAATAGACCTGTATATAATTTTTAGAATTCAGAAGAGGTCGTTATGAACAAGGAAGAACTCCATCAATTATTACACCCAATGAAGGTGATCGGGTTAGGTGGTAATCCCGCATTAAATGAAAAGATTGCTTCAATTTTGCATCAACCACTAATCGAAACTGCAGTTCATCACTTTAGCGATGGTGAAATCCAAGTTAACATCGGTGAATCTGTCAGAGGTTGTGACGTTTTCGTTATTCAATCTGTTCAAGATCCAGTTAACGAAAACTTCATGGAACTTGAAATTGTGTTGGATGCACTTCACCGTGCTTCAGCTCATACCATTAACGTAGTAGTTCCATACTTGGCATACTCACGTTCAGACACCAAGACTCGTTCACGTGAACCTATTACTGCTAAGCTTGTTGCTAACTTGCTTCAATTAACTGGTATGGATCGTTTGATCACCGTTGATTTGCATGCTTCACAAATTCAAGGTTTCTACAACATTCCTGTAGATCACTTACACGCTATTCCACTTCTTGGTCAATACTTCTTAGACAACGGTATTGCTACCAAGGAAGACGATGATATCGTAGTTGTTTCACCAGACCACTCAGGTGCTAAGCTTGCTCGTAACTTTGGTCAATACTTCAATGCTCCAATTGCTATTGTTGACCAACGTGGTGCACGCTACGACACCAAAGTTCACGATATTATTGGGGATGTAAAGGACAAGAAGTGTATCATTGTTGATGATTTGATCGATACTGGTTCACGCATTTCATCTTCAACCAAGTCAGTTTTAGCTGCAGGTGCTAAGAAGGTTTACGTTGCAGCAACTCACGCACTTCTTTCAAAGAATGCAACCGAAGTACTTAACGAATTGCCAATTGAACAAATCGTTGTAACTGATACTATCAAGCACACTCGTTACCCAGACAGAATGGTTCGTATCTCTGTTGATCAACTTTTGGCTCGTGGTATTGATTATGTTTACAATGACCGTTCAATTCACCAAATTTTTGATGAACAAAATCGCTTAAAGTAAAATATAATCCAAAGTTGATATATAATAATCCTCATCAACATTGAGGATTATTTTTTGTGTTAAAAAGTTGAGTAGATAAACCATAAAACTATTCATAAATAGCAATGATTGATATAATTGATGTAAGTTGTATAGAAAGAGAAAGTTAGAGGAATAGACATGGCACGACGGAAAAACATGAAGAGACGGAGAATTATTCTTGGCAATACTTTCCATCTGATCAGAGAAAATGGAATGGATAATGTTTCTTTGCAAATGATTGCAGAAAAATCAGGCATTTCCAAATCCCTGTTGCAATCATATTATCCGCATAAAGCCAAGTTGACTAATGATATCATCCGCAATCTTTTTAATACGTTAGGTCAACAAGTAAATAATTACGACATGGCAAACAGTAGCGCTCCATACGCTAGAACCAAGGCCTTTATTTACACAATTGCTATTTTGGGGATGCACGATGAAGGGTTAGACAGAATCATCTCAGAAGCTTTCGTAAGCAATGCTACCTTGGATAACTGGGGCGTAATGCTCAACAACTGGATTCAATCTAATCATTTGTTTGATGACATCGATGTTGATGAAAAAGAGCTTGAAACTGGGATTGCTTTTGTTACCAGCGGTATTGGTCGCTTGTACCATGACCGTAAGAAGCATCACTTAACAGCTGAAGCATTGGCTGACTACGCAACTAGTGCATTGATGTTCAGTTTCTTGCATTGTTCTTCTGATGAAATCGATCATGCCTTAAAAGAAGGACACGAAATTATTGAATCAGCTGATATGGAAGTCGTTCACCGTGCGATTGATACGATGTTTGACGAAGGTAAAGAAATTTTCAGCTAAAGGGGAATCGTCATGGTTGAAGGCAAAAGAGCTGATTTGCGACGAATGGGACATGAGCAAAACAATCAGTATAAACGAACGCTTGCTTTCGTAATCTTTTTGATTGCGGCATTAGCCCTAATCACAGCTACTTTTCTGAATCCAATTTTTATGAAAGGTCAGATTAGAACTAGCTCCAATCAAGCTGTTGTTGTCAGACAAATTAATAAAAATTTTGATAATCTTGCTGATTTGGTAGGGGCAAGAAGCGAAGATGATGCAAATTTGCTTGCTAATGCGCAAACTCAACCCATTGCCGACCATGTTATTGACTACTCGCTAGGCATTCATGGATTTAAGGTTAATAATCTAGATCTGGCTAATCAGATTCTGACAGATATTCATAAGGGAATTGATAAGGGTTCATCTAGTGGAGCCCAAACAATCGACAGTAAATTGAAAAAGCAAGGGACTAACGCACCATATGCGGTAGCTAAGGCATTTAATCTAAGCGTAGTAACGTTAGGTGCCAATATTGCTTGTCTGCTAGTGATTGTTAATATCATTATCATCATTGTCACTATCATTACTTTGTTCTCACTGCTCAATGATATGAGAACTAAGTCGGCAACACGCATGTTGATTCACGACATCGCGGCAGCTGGCATGTGGGCTGGTTTCTGGGTGATTTTGATTTCAGGATTGTTAGCAGTAGTGCCAGTTATTTTTGACGTTGATAATATTGAGTTGGGTTTCTTGCTAGAAATTGGCAGCAGCGTCTTCTTAGAGTACGTAATTACGGGGGTAGTTATGTACGTGATCTGTGCCATTCCTTGGCAAGCAACATCAGCTAAATAGTAATGTGAAAAACGTAATTACGCAGTGTGGTTACGTTTTTTCTCTTGCACAAAGCTTATTCTTTCTTTACAATTAAAAAATAATTAATAATCTTTATATGTATTTAACGAAAGAGTTAGGCGAATTGATATGAAAAAAGCAAAGATAATCCATTTGTTTCTTGCTTTCATTACACTAATTTCAACTCTTTTTTTGTTTAATCAACCAACTTTTGCGGCCACTAAAAAGGTCGAAAGCGGCACAGTCATGAAGAAGATTAAGCAATCAAAAGAGCTCGTCGTGGGTACCTCTGCTGACTATCCGCCACTTGAATTTACTACTAGTGTGAAGGGAAATACTAAATATGTTGGGATCGATATTGAATTAGCTAAAGATATCGCAAAGGACTTGCACGCCAAGTTGGTCATCAAGAACATGAGCTTTGACTCACTTCTTGTTGCCCTTGAAACTGGCAAGGTCGACATGGTTATTTCAGCCATGACGCCAAACCCTGAAAGAAAAAAGAGCGTCGATTTTTCTAAGATTTACTACAAGCCAAGCGGCGAATACTTTTTAATTAATAAACGTGATCAATCTAGATACAGAAAGATCAAGGACTTCGCTGGTCAAACCGTTGGTGCTCAAACAGGGAGTATCCAATACCAATTGATCCAATCACAAATGAAGAAGTCCAAGGTTAAAGGTTTAGGCAAGATCAACAATTTAGTTTTTGCCTTAAAGTCAGGCAAAATGTCTGGTGTAGTCATGGAAGAATTGACTGCTAAAGCTTATGCGCAAAACGACAATAGCTTGCTGGCCATAAGAAGCGACTTGCGTGAACAACAAGCTGGTAACGCAGTTGCTGTGGCAAAGGGTCAAGGCGACTTGGTTAAGGCAGTTAACAAGACGATTAACCGTGTAGAAAAGAAAATCTTGATCGACAAGCAATACTTGCCAGAAGCTGCCAAGTACATGAAGACGGCGCAAAAGACCAACACGATGGCTAAATATGCACCATACTTTGTTAAAGGTGTCGGCTACACGATCGTGATTACTGTTTTCTCAGTATTAATCGGTATTGTGCTGGGGATGTTACTTGCTCTTATGCGTTTGTCCAGAAACAAGTTGCTCCACTGGATTGCTGTTTGCTACATCGAATTCATTCGTGGTACACCGCAAATGGTTCAAATTCTTTTTGTTTACTTCGGTGTTGGTGCATTAATTTCTAATTTATCAGCCGTAGTTGCAGGTATTATTGCGATCGGGCTTAACTCAGGTGCCTATGTTGCCGAAGACATTAGATCGGGTATTGCTTCTGTTGCTAAGGGTCAAACTGAAGCCGCAAGATCACTTGGACTTAGTCAGGCCAAGGCATACCGCTACGTCATTATTCCTCAGGCCTTAAAGAATATTTGGCCAGCTTTGGGGAACGAATTTATTACCTTATTGAAGGACAGTTCATTAGTTTCAGTTATCGGGGTAACCGAATTGATGTACCAAACTGAACTTATTCAAACTTCAACTTACCGTGGCGTCTTGCCATTATTTATTGCGATGATCATCTACTTCATCATGACCTTTACTTTAACTAGATTACTTAACTACTTCGAAAAGAGGATGAAGCACAATGACTAAAATGATCGATATTCAACATCTTAAAAAGACTTTTGGCAAAAACGAAGTGTTAAAGGATATTTCAGCTTCTGTCGAAAAGGGTCAAGTAATTTGTATTATTGGTCCTTCAGGATCTGGTAAGAGTACCTTTTTGCGCTGCCTCAACGTGCTTGAACATCCTACAGCCGGAAAAATCCTTTTTGATGGCACAGACCTAGCTAGCTTAAAGGATGGCAAGGAACTAGATCAATTGCGTGAGAAAATGGGCATGGTTTTCCAAAACTTTAACCTGTTTCCAAATATGAATGTCATTGAAAATGTTAAGTTGGCACCAATGAAGGTTAAAGGAATTAGCGAAGCGCAAGCCGAAAAAACTGGCCTAGCTCTTTTAGAAAAAGTAGGTTTGGCTGATCGAGCAAAGCAATTCCCAACTAGTCTTTCAGGTGGTCAACAGCAACGTGTGGCGATTGCTAGAGCTTTAGCAATGGACCCAGAAGTGATGCTGTTTGACGAACCAACTAGTGCACTTGACCCTGAAATGGTTGGCGAAGTTTTGAAGACCATGAAGGATCTGGCTAGCTCAGGGATGACGATGGTAATCGTAACCCACGAAATGGGCTTTGCACGTGAAGTGGCCGACGAAGTCTGGTTTATGGCTGACGGCTACTTGCAGGAAAAAGGTACGCCTAAAGAAGTATTTGAACATCCTACAAGTGAAAGAGCAAAAGACTTCTTATCCAAAGTTTTATAAACGAAAAAAGACCAAACAATGTTTGGCCTTTTTTTAATGCTTTTGAAGGCGAATGGTTTTGACAAAGAAGTTTTGTTTCCATTTGCCTTTTTTAGTTAATTGATCAAATAAATTATTTGAATTAGTTGGCAGTGATACGGTTTTGGTATCAATTGCCGCATTCAAGATTTTATTTTGCAATAAAATCGGTGACTGTACTTCAGTTTGTCTATCTAAAGAAGTGTTAGTCTGATTAGTTTGGTTAGCTTGCTGCTCTTCTTGAGTGGCATAGATAGTAGTGTCATTAGTGGCATCTTGTTTGAAGAGTTTAAATCTGTATCTGTAGACACCGTTGATGTTAATTTCGTATTCATGGCCTGATCTAATAACCGTTTTACCAGGTGAGTAGGTAATGATCGTCTTGAAGTTGCCATAGCCACCAGAACTATAATTTCTTACGTGCGTACCATTCGTAACGATATCTGTATCTAAATCCCTGATGGTGATCGTTGGCGTAGTTCTGACGACTCTGTTAGATAGATAAATTGACCAAACGATGTTCTTGCCTTGGGCCAATTCTGAAGGAAAGAGCCGGACGCTAGGGTAGGTAACCACTGGCTGACTAGCTGCGCGGAACATATCGTTAGCGTTGAGCACTTTCTGCACGGAGTAGCGATAACCGTTATTGCCATAGGCGGCACCGATTCCGGTCGTAGTCAAACGAGTAGAAAGCAGCCATGCCCGGTGACCGGTGTCTGTTCCGCTTAAGTTATAGTGATCGGTAACCAAGTCGGTAATTACTTCGCCGGCCGATTGACGTGATACATTAAAGTTTAAGTTGGAACTTTCAGAGGTTTCTTTTGCTAATTTCCAAGTTGCTTTAGAGATAAAGCTTGGTCTTTTTTCACTAGGCAAACCGTGTTGATTGATAAAAGGATTGGCATTGATTGCGGCCATAACGGCTGCTGTTTTTTGCGCACCACTATTTGAAGAGTCACTAGTAGTAACAGGCGACAGGCCGAATAATGAGCGATAGTAGTTGATGTAGTCGACTTGCGTATTGATGTATTTAGAACGTAAGCGACCAGCTTTAAATTTTTTGCTTAAATGAGGCTTAACGGCATAAATGTTTGAAGCGCTATAATTAGTTTTATCTAAACTAGTGTACTCTTTTTGAAAATTATGGATTTCGTTAATTTCTTGAGTAGTAAAAGTGGCGGCTTGCGCATCTTGACTCACAAGCGGCACGAATAACAATGCTACGATAGCCGTGATAGAGAATTTTCGTAAAAGCATGTTTAACTCCCTTCTGGGGCTTTCTTAATATATTATTAATTATAAACTATTGTGAAAAGGCTTTAATGAAAAATATTCCACTATTTTGAGTTTTTCTGGTATTCTTTGCGTATAATAAAGGTTTGGAACATTTAAAAGAGGTATAAAACAATGACTAAAAAAATACAAGTCGGATTAATTTTTGGTGGTAACTCATCAGAATATGAAGTATCAATTGTTTCGGGGCACAACATTTATAAAGCGATTGACAAGGATAAGTTTGATGTGCACCCAATCTGGATCACTAATGAAGGCTACTTTGCAAACGAAGAAGAAAGCTTCAAAGTATTGGAAGATCCTTCATACCAAGTTAAGAATCCACACAAGGTTCACAACCTTTCTAACTTAATCGAATTAGAAAACTTACCAGAAATTGATGTCTTCTTCCCAATTGTTCACGGTAACTTAGGTGAAGACGGTGTATTGCAAGGTTTATTCCGTTTAATGAACAAGCCATTCGTTGGTGACGACGTCTTAGCCGCTGCCGTAACTATGGACAAGGAATTTACCAAGATCTTGGCTCAAAAAGTTGGTGTTCCAGTTGCTGATTGGATTTCAATCAAGCGCTTTGAATACGATGACAAGAATAATGATAAACTTGATTATGAAAAGGTTGCTGAAAAGCTTGGCCGTGACATGTTCGTTAAGCCATCCAACCAAGGTTCATCAGTTGGTGTAAACCACGTTACTAACGCTGATGAATACGCTGCAGCATTAGAAGAAGCCTTCAAGTACGATGATAAAGTTTTAGTCGAAGAAACTGTACCAGGTACTGAAGTTGAAACAGCCGTTTTGGGTAACGACAAGCCAATTGTAGCAGGTGTTGGTCAAATCACCAATGCAAAAGGCTCATTCTACACTTACGAAAACAAGTACGATGACAACTCAACTTCTAAGTTGCAAATTCCAGCAGACTTGCCAGATGAAATTATCGATACAGTTAGAAAGAACGCTCGTAAGGTTTACGAAGTTACTGAATGTAGCGGTATGGCTAGAATCGACTCAATGCTTACCCCAGGTGGCAAGGTTGTTTTAACTGAAGTTAATGCTCTTCCTGGCTTTACCAACATCAGTATGTATCCTAAGCTGTTCGAAGAAGCTGGCATCCCTTACACTGAATTGATTACTCGCTTGATCGAAGCAGGTATGGAAAGATTCGACCACAAGAAGACTTTGCTTCACAAGCACGATTAATGCCGAAAAGTACAGAGGTAGATTGTAATGACTAACACGCGTGATTTTGAGGAGTTAGCTGCACCTAAAACAGCCGCAGAAGAATTAGGTATTAGTGTAGCCACATTAAGGAAATATTCTTTAATCGTGGAAAAGGTAACGGGCAATACTAACTACTTTGCTCGTACTAAGCAAAAGGCTCGTTTATACCATCAAAAAGATATTGATGACTTGAAGGCCTTCCACCGTTTATCTAAGAATAGCGGTTTGACTTTGCAAGAAGCTGCTCGTCAAATTTATGCAGTTAGTGATAAAAAAGACGAAAGACCAAAAGAAGAGCCAAAGAAGGTAGCTCCATACACCAATAGTGATGTAATGGATACTAAAGAAGTAGTAAAATTACTCAACACTCTTCAACAAACTATCTCTAACCAAAATGAGGCTATTAGTTCTTTGCAAAGGCAATTGAACGTGATTCAAAAGCAGAATCAAGATTTAATTGAGGCCCAAAAGCAGCTTGCTGCACCTAAGGATAATTCTGATAAGATCGCCGCATTGCCGGATATTTCTGGTGTCGTTAGCGACGATGACGCTGAACCTAAGAAGGATGCAGAGCAAAAGCGCGAAGAAGTAAAAGAAGACATGCATAAGAGTCAAGAAGAGATGCATGACGAAATTATTTCTAAGGCCAAAGAAAATGCTAAAAAGCGTGCAACTGCAAATGTTCACAGAACTCTAGAAGATATGCAACTTCCAGAAAGAAAGGAACATTGGTGGCAAAGAATTTTTAAATTTTAAACGAAAGTCTAAAGATTTTATTGAAAATCTAAAGAATTGAAAGGCGACCTAACATTAGGCCGCCTTTTGTTTTACAGTAAAAGTATCAAAGAAATAGGAAGTTGTAATAATGAAGCATAAATGGAAAAAACGCTATACTGCAGCGATTATCGTTGCAGTAGTGGGAGCAATTTTTACGGTTTTGACCTACTTTGCAACAGACATCTATCATAAGGATGAAGTAGCACTTATTACAGATACCCAAATCAAAGATACGCTGATCGAAAAGAACGAAGACGTTTATAAGAATCAGGATCAAACCAGACAGCAAATTTTGCACTTGAAGATTTTGTCAGGTAAGAATAAAGGGGAGACGTACACCACGAAAAACGTGTACTATCCTTCACAGCTGACGACTCAGAAGTTCCGGCCGCGGCAACGAATTTTCGTGAACATCAAAAAAGGTGATCCGGCAATCGTAAATCCTAAACGTGATTGGGTATTGGTGTTAGTAGTTACGATTACTTTGACCTTGATGGTGGCTGTATCAGGTAAGCATTCAATCTCACTGGTGGTTTCGATGATCCTCAGTTGGATTACCTTTTACTTGATCATTGTTTGGGACGTTCATTTAAATGGTGCACACATCATTTTATTGTTTGGCCTAGCCGACATTATCTTCTCATTCGTGAGTCTATTAATTGTGCAAGGCTTTAATAAAAAGATGCTGGCTACGTGGCTGGCCACACTGCTCGGAGTATTCGTCTCCTTTGCCTTGTGCTATGTCATTATGAAGTTAACCGGCGAATCTGAAATGAAGTATGAAACTGGGGACTACGCAACGCAGGATCCACGTGGATTGTTTTTAGCCCAAACCTTGATCGGAATTTTGGGTGCGGTAATGGATGAAGCAACGGATATCATTTCTAGTTTGTACGAATTGATTCAAACGAAGAAGGATATCACAACGAAGCAATTGATCCAGAGTGGTCGTACCATGGGACAAGAAATCATGGGGCCATTGATCAATGTTTTGGTTTTGATTTTCATCGCTGGAGCCTTGCCTGAGACGATTTTGTACTTGCGGGACAATAACACGTTTGCATCTACTTTCGGCTTTACGTTGTCGCTAGGAGCCACACAGAGTGTAATTTCTGCGATTGGGATTGTCTTGACGGTCATTTTTGCGACGGGATGTAGTTTATTCTTCTTGAAGAATAGAGATTGGAAGAGTTTGTTTAAAAAAGAAGGTGAGAATAAATGAGTACGCTAATGGCGTTAATCATCGTTTTAGCAATTTTGATGATGATTGTCGGCGGTGAAACTGGAATTCGTAGTTTCTTTAGTGTTTTGATTAACACCTTGCTACTGATCTTGGTAGCGATGCTGATTTCATGGGGAATCAATATTGCAATTTTGACGTTGATCTTCATTCCGCTAAAACTAGTGACGATCATTTTCCTAGGAACGCACGATTATACTGTAGCGAAAAATTCATTCTATTCTGCCTTCTTGGTCTGCTTGATCGTGAGCTTGTTTATCTGGGGCTGCCAATATTTGGCACAAGCTGCAGGACTTGGACCAGAGGCAGGAGAACTGCTGGTAGGTTTGTCACAGATGCCAGGCTTGAGTTACCCAATGATCGCGGTAACTGTAGCCATCTTCTCAACTCTAGGTGCGATTGCGGAAGCAGCCGTAGCGATGAGTTCAGGTTTGCTTGAAATTAAGAAGCACAATCCTGATATTGGCAAAGAAGAGTTAATGAATAGTGGTACGGCGATCGGTAACGACGTTTTAGGTACAGCCATGAACACTATTTTATTCGGAATGTTTGGTAGTTTCTTATCCTTGTTCTTATGGTATTTCCGCTTAGGTTATACACCAGGTGAAGTCGTTAATGAAAAACTTTTTGTTAATGAAGCATTAATTATCATGTATTCTTTAATTGGGGTTATATTAACTGTACCTCTTTCATCATTTATGTTATCTAGAGGAATGGGTAAGAAAGGACTGAAACATGAAGATAGAAAATCTGACGCTAACTAATTTTAATCAGCGTGAATTCAAAATTCATACTTACGTGCTGGATCAAAATCCGGAGCTGGTGGAACAAAAACGTCCTTTGGCAATTGTGGTTCCGGGCGGCAGCTTTGAACACTTGTCTCAAAGAGAAGGTGAGCCAGTTGCTTTAGCGTTTAACAATGAAGGTTTTAATAGCGTGGTAATGGAATATAACTTAGTGCACGATGAGGGCAAGATTTATCCTGATGCGGGTCTTGATGTTTTATCAACTGTAAAGTTCTTTAGAGATCATGCGGAAGAATATAATTTAGATCCTGAACGCATTTTGACAATTGGTTTTTCAGCTGGTGGACATGTTGTCAGTGTAGCCAACAATATGGCAACTAGTCCTTTGTATCAAAAAAAATACGGTTTTGAAAAAGATGATGTATTACCTAATAAGACGATTTTGGGATATCCACTAATCAATATTGAAAAGATTGGTTTTCCTATTCCAGAAGATCAAAAGAATAAGATGCCAGAAGAGAAGGATCTTTTGGATAGTGCATTAGGTGTTACACGTGAAACACCAGATACATTTATCTTCCAGGCATGGGATGATCCGGTTGTTTTGATCGGTAATTCGATCGAATATCTTGGTGCTTTAAACAAAAATAAGGTACCAACTGAGGCGCATTTATTTAATCATGGTTATCATGGCTTTTCTTTGGCACGACACAATGTGCAGACTAAGGGCCGTGAATGGCAAGAAAATCCGCACGCAGCTCATTGGTTTAATTTAGCAATGGAATGGCTGAAAAGTGAGTGGGGAGAATAATTTAAGTTATGATAATTTGCTAAAGCGCCTTTACAGGCGCTTTTCTATTTGAAAGATACTAGCAAGAGATACATGAAAAGAAAATAAGAGAAGCTAAAAAATCCTCAGCTGATTAATAATCAACTGAGGAAAAATTTTTTATTTTAGTTTTGATTTATGCGATTTTCTTTTCTTAATTAGATTAAATATCCATCCAATAAAAAAGAAAAGGCTGATCAACACAAATTGTGTATCAATAGAATAGGCGAACCATTTAAAATTAAAAACTAAAGTCATAGCCAACCAAACGCAGTAAATTGCTTCGATTGACAAAATTATGCGATTGATTTTCCGATTTTTTAGAATTGCGTGATAAATATCATGATTATGCATAAAATTCATCTACTTTATTAGGACAATATTAGGACCAAAATTATGTTCTTTTTATTCATAGACATAATCTTGGTCTCCTTTTAAAACTAATTTAAAATTACCGGTAATGTATAAATCATGTAAAAAACCTCAATTTGTAACGTAGATTACTATGTAATTATTAATCGATTTAATTATTTTATCTTTCTTTTTTTATAAAAGAAATGTAATTTCATATATGAAATTAATTGGGCAATCTTTGAGCTAAGTTAGTTAAACCGTATGTAGCTAAAATATTTTTTATTTCTTCGGCTTGGTTAAAGTCAGATTTGAATAAATATTTATAATATTTGATCAAAAACTGGTATGTAAATAATTCAGGTATTTTTGGTAATTTATCTAAAAGATTAAATGCTTTTTGAGCCGCTGACTTGTTTTTATTTTGATAACAAATATATAAATAGTTGATACAAATACCGGCAACTCTATCTTGAGTTAAGAAATCTTGATCTCGAATATCTTGATATCGTTTAAATATCGAATTTGTTAGTAAAGAAATTTGATCAAAGTCAAATACTAACATTGATTGTTCTAAAAGATGGAGAGTAGTCGGACTTTCTGTCCAATTATCACGTTTTATAAATTCATTTATAATTTGTTTTTTGAATTTGGGATCAAGCTGATTTTCTTTCTTTTCTAAATAAATTAATGCAAGATTCGTTCTTAACTTAAGATCTGTGGCATCGTGTAATTTGTTTATTTTGTTAAGCAGCTTTTTTAATTCGTCTATATTGTTATCATAGTATGCTGCCATTACTTGTTGTGACAGTATAGTTTGTAAATTTCCTTCGTCATCATTATTGTAATCTGGTAAAATCTTGATGATAAAATCACTTACATTAATGTGATTAGAGGTGAGTAAAAGAAGAGTAGTTGATAAATTAATTTCTTGTGTTCCTTTTTCTATTCGAGAATATTGTGCTGCAGAAATAATATCTCCAATAAATTCTTTTTGTGATAATCCAATTTCTTGTCTGTAGTTTCGTAATGCTTCTGATATTTTCATAATGTATTTTTAAGTAAAAATAGGCTCTCATCATGAGAGCCTATTTGATTTCTTATTAATCCTTCTTTTCTCTGAAGAAGATAACTTCCTTAGAAGCTACAAATGGACCAGATGACTTATAGACCTTCAATCTGATTGCCTTAGCAGCCACATCACGTAAGCCCACAACTTTATTCTTGCTGTCGGACTTCCAAGTGAGACGTTCGCCATAAGGCTTAAAGTTGACACCATCCGTTGAAGTTTCAACGCTAACCTCAACCGGGTCACCTTGATGATCAATCTTGCGAGGTACCCAAACCATGCGACTTAAATGCTCTAATTGGTTAAACTTGAAGTTCAATTCAAGTGGTTCATCTTCACTTACGCCATTAACTGTTTTCCATTCGCTAGCTAATTTCAAATCGGTCAAATATTCAAGTGGGTGGTCTTTTTGACTGGTTAAATTGCTAGTGACCTTGATATTGTTAATCGCATAATTCATTGGGTCCGGCTTAGTAATTGCGCCAAATGGATCTGACCATTCAGAAACCTTATTACCTGCAACGTAACGCAAACGCAATGTGTAGCGAGTATTTGGTACCAATTCATGGAAGGTGAATGAACTGCCATCAATGCCATCATGCAAAATACCATTGACTTCGATTTGAACTTTATCAGTCAATTGTGGCCAAACAACCGTCAATGAGTGTGAGCTGATCTTATCAGGATCAACTGCTGGTTGTTTTGGTGAACGAAGCAAAGAGTCAGTAATTGCGTGCACCAAAGTTTCGTTACCATATCTAAAGTTGCGGATGGTAATTTCAATCTTAGAATCAGTGATGTCACGCTTAGCCAACTTAATTTGCAAAGCCGTTTGCTTCTTTTCTTGGTATTGATCAAATTCAGGCATCCAGCTGTAGTTGGTGTTGAAGAAGAAACCTTCCTTTGCGTGGGCAAAAGTATCAACTGTGCCATATTCTTGCATGTTGATGACTTGATCATTGATCTTAACGGTTAAACCATCAGGATAGCCGTCACACATGATGTTCAAGTTAGTTGTATTTTCCGTTTGGAAAGTACTGAAATCACCTTGAGTTGGATCAATCGTAATAGTTAACTTGCTTGCTTCAAGATCACTGCTGATTTGGGTAGAAACATGGTTTCTTGAGTAATCGTTGTAGCCATTATCATCGTAAGTAACCATTTTGCTGTGGCCTTGTGGGTAAAGGACGTAGTTGCGTTCACCTAAGTCAAAGATTGAACCGCCACGAACAAAGACAGGTAAGTGCCAAGATGGGTAAGATTGCTTGTTGTAAACTCGGCCACCCAAGTATTTCTTACCGTCGAACAAGTCAACCCACATTGTGCGGTGGTTTGGCAAGTAGAGGTTATCTTTTCTAGAATTGCCGTTGCCATCTTCACGACCATTAACGATTGGTGAAATCAGTAAGTTAGGTCCAAGCATGAATTCATGACCTACTTGAGGCGTGTAGTTGATTTGTTCATGTGGGAATTCCAAGAAGAGTGGTCTCATAATTGGTTCACCCACTTGTGCGCAGTAAATCAACGTGTACATGTAAGTGCGAAGTTGTTCACGCAATTTCAAGTAAGCACGATTAATTTGAGTCATCTTGCTGTTATAAGTAAATGGCGTCTTACTGAATTTGCCTTGGTCATCCAAATTAAAGAGTAGTGGAGTGAATGCCTTCCATTCAAAGTCACGGATACTGATTTGGGCATTGCCGCCACCAGCGGTACCGTCAACTGCACTACCGATTAGAGGCTGGCCTGAAAGACTAGAACCTAAGAAACCGGCAACTTGAGTTGGGATATTTTCCCAATTGCCGCCAATATCGCCAAAGGCTAAAATAGTTCTGCTTTGGCTACCAGCAATTCCCGTATTTGAGAAAATAAGCGGACGCTTGCGCTTTAAGTTATCACGCAAAATAATCGCATCATCTTTTAAAGTCTTAGGATTGCTGCTGGTTGTTTGAATAAAGGGAGTATCTGGAGCTGTCTTAGGCGTTTCGTCGCCACTCCAAACACCGGCATTAACGTCGCGGCTAGAAGCATAATCGCTAAAGCTGGTCATTGCTTCTGGGTTAACGTCTTGAATTTCGTAGTTAGGCACAATCCAACTTAACTTGAAGTGTTGCTTCTCATAACGATCAACCATCGCACGAGCAGAGAATTGATATTCTTCTTCGCCATTTAAAGAAGCCTTACCGTTAGAATCTTCCGGATTATCGGTTCTAGTGTAGTAGTTGCCATCTTCAAAGACGGTGGCGTTTCTTTCCTTGGCTTCGCCAGGTTGCCAAAGCGTGGTCAAAAAGTTGCCGATGTGGCCCAAACCTAATGCGTACTTAGGTGGCATCAATGGCTTGCCAGTCAAAGTGTAGTATTTAGCCAAAATATCTTTAGGAGAATTGCCCAAAAGATAGAAGGTATCAAACACGTTAGTGTTGTGCTTCAAGATCGTGGCATCAGCTTCAGTTTTACCGAAGTCATAGCTACCAGTTGATTCAGTGTTGCGCAATTCACCAAAACCTGAGTTAGCCCAGAAAAATGGGATTTGGCTTAGTACGCCGCCTTTACCCGTAATCTTGTCACGCTTAATTTCGATGACCTTGCCTTTATGACTGAAGTAGCCATTTTGCATACCGCCACCAAAGTAAAATTCATTCTTATGTTGCTTCAAAATCTCAGTTGTTTGATTTTGATCGAGCTCAAGCGGACTAAGCTGCATTACGCGGTTGCGGTGCAAAGTCTCATCAAAAATATTCATCACGGCTGGTTTTTGCTGAAAAATAAGCTGGTAATTGCCAGATTGAATAATTAATGAATCGCTAGTAGCCTTAGGCTTAGATTTTTCAAAGTAACTATTATCAAATTGAGCCAGGTCAACAAAAGAGGAGTGATTCTCGTCAAAATTTTTAGCAGGATCAAGGAAATAACGGAATATTCCCTCAGCTAAAATATAAAGACGAGCAACTTCTCCAGTGGAATAATGGAGTTCATAATAATGATCACGTTTATTAGCACCGATAAGCTGACCTAATTGGTGTCTTTCTATTTGAGTATTTTGTGTCATATTGCTTTCTTCCTAATTTTACTTGTTACCTTATATTATAACGAAAAAATAGAAAACTTTTTGTTCAATTATATTAAAACTGGTATTGACCAATTTTATCGGATATAATAAAGGTATTGAAAGCGATTATTATTTTTTTGAAGAGAGAAGATACATATGACTTATTACATTCATGCAGACAAGTTTTTCTTAGAAAACAGAACAGAAAATGGCGGTTATCTTGAAGTTCAAGACAACGGCAAGTTTGGCTTTTTCTATCCTGAGTCTAAAAAGCCAGAAGGTAAGATCGTTGACTACAAGGGCAAGTGGGTTGCTCCAGGTTTAGTTGATACTCACATCCATGGTTCACTTCGTGAAGATGTTATGAAGAGTGACTGGGAAGGCATCAACAAGATTTCTAATGGTCTTCTTAGCGCAGGTGTAACCTCATGGCTGCCAACTACAATCACTGCCGGTAGCGATACTTTGACTAGAATCTGCAAGATGTTCGCAGACCACAAGGGTCAAGAAACTGGTGCCAAGATTCAAGGTATTCACTTTGAAGGACCTTTCTTTACTGAAGAACACGCTGGTGCTGAAAACCCTAAGTACATGATGGATCCAGACATCAACGAATTTAACAAGTGGCGCGATGCTTCAGACAGCATGCTTTGCAAGATCTCAATGGCTCCTGAAAGAAAGGGTTCAAAGGAATTTATCCGCGAAGCTGTTAAGGAAGGCGTAGTTATTTCATTAGGTCACTCAAGCGCAACCTTTGAAGAAGCAGTTGAAGGCGTTGAAGCTGGTGCAACTATGTTTACTCACACCTTTAACGGGATGCCAGATCCAAGCCACCACACTCCATCAATTTCAAACGCTGCAATGGCTTTGAACAACGTAACTGACGAATTGATCTGTGATGGTCACCACGTTCAACCATCAATGGCTAAGGCCTTGATCAATGCAGTAGGTCCAGAACACATTGCTTTAATCACCGACTGTATGGAAGCTGGTATGATGCCAGATGGTGACTACATGTTGGGTGAACTTCCAGTTTACGTAAAAGACGGTATGGCTCGTCTTAAGGACGGCGACAACTTGGCTGGTTCAATTTTGCAATTGAAGCAAGCTATCAAGAATGTCGTTGATTGGAACATCGTAACTCCAGAAGAAGCAGTAATGATGGCCAGCTACGTTCCAGCTAAGAGTGCTCACATCTTAGACAAGTGCGGTACTATTGCTCCAGATAAAGATGCCGACTTCTTGATCTTGAACCCTGATATGACTTTGAGTGAAACCTACATGAATGGTGAATCAAGATACAGGGCTTAATTAGTGATAAAAGATATAGAAAAATGGCGTTAGAAAGCTAACGTCATTTTTTTATAATTATTTTTATGTAAGCGTTTTTAATTTTGGGAAAAGGTGGTATAGTGTTGGTGAAGAGAAAAATAATTACTAGTTGAAAGGTTTGTGATACCGATGGGCATTGTAAATTGAACAGTAATAATTTCTCACCAAGTGACGAATAATTAATATAAGTGGTCCGGACCTTGTAAGGTGGACATAGAGTAATGATAATTTGGCAGTCGCTTGAAGAATGTATGTAATCTGTAGTAGAAAGACAAAAGATACATGACAAATTCTAATAAAAAATGACCTCTCGTAATACAAGTGAAATTGCGAGGGGTCATTTATTTTGTCTTTTTTATTTTTTCAATTAATAGACAGCGCCATCGTAAAAGTTGAAGCGAGGTCTGTTAAAGTCGAAGTCTTTCAATTCGCTGATCTTGATTACGTTGTCGCAAACGCCCCAACTCATCAAGTTGATTGGCTTACCATAGTCTTCGTCAGGGATGACAAGCAAGATGTATTTACCTTGAGACAATGCGTAGCCAAGTTCCATCCCAAGGCCAACATCTTCTTCTTCAGGTAAATAAACACCGAGCATTACGTCTGAAGACTTAATACCAACTAAGTCATTGTGGTAGGTAGCAGATGCCCATTCAATATCGTGTAAATATTCTGGGTGTTCATCAACGCGGATGCCTTTGTATTGGTTATCAAGTGGTACGTAACTGTTTTCTAAGTCAACAGTAGGGTTCTTCTGTAAAGCCTCCATGGCTTCTTTGTAAGCCTTGTTTTGCTTTTCGTTGAACCAACCAGCACCGAAATATAAAGTCTTTGTTTTTGTCATGATATTCTCCCTAAAAAATAAACAACTATATAAGTTAACTTTATCATCTTTTTGGTTGAAAAAAACGTCTTGTTAACTTATGGTGAAAATGTTAATTCCACATTTAGAGAGGAAATTTCAATGACTAATTCAAAAAAACTTTTCGCACCTAACGCCGTCTTCGTGTCAGACCAGCCTAAGCAAGATTTAGTGTTAAAAGAAGTCTACGACAACTTGCTTGAACAAGGCTACGTAAAGGGCAACTTTTTATCCCACATTGTTGAACGGGAGCACAATTTTCCTACAGGTTTAGACACTTCAACCTTGGGTAAAAATATTCCTAATATCGCAATTCCGCACACGGAAGGGGAGTTCGTCAATACCAGACTGATTGTTCCAGTTTCATTGACTACCCCAGTTGTTTTTCACAATATGATTAATCCAGAACAACCGCTTGAAGTAAAATTTTTATTCATGCTGCTAGACAATGATCCTGATGGTCAAGCCGAATTGTTGGCCAGTGTTATGGACTTTTTGGCCGACACGCCAGCCAATGAATTGCGCGAAGTTTTTAACTTCACCGATCCGCATGCAATCTATGCTTTTTTGAAGCAAAAATTTGAGGACAGAGAAAAAGAAGACTAAAAATTAGTCTTCTAAGTAAATATCACGTAATTCCATGATGTCGGCACTTGAAAGCTTCATGACATCACGCAAGTAGTCGTTGATACTGCCGTATTCGTCGTTTAAAACTTTGACTGCGTGGTCAAGGTATTCTGCACGAACGCTTTGGATATCACGAATAGATTGCAAAACATTTTCGTTACGACCATTTTGACGGGCATGTTCGATCATGCTGTCAACGAAGTCCTTAGTCGTGATGTTGGTTAAAAGGTAGTCTTTCTTGATAGTGCTAAATGGTACGCCAAGTGCACTAAGAGCAAGTAAAGCACCAAAACCGGTTCTGTCTTTACCAGCAGTACAGTGGAAGATTACACTTTCGCCATCGACAGTATTTTTAAGCAAAACGTCGAAGAACTTGCGGTAAGCATTTTGGGCAGATTCACTTTCAATCATGTCTTCGTATGCGTAGTGCATATGGTTGAAACCGAAGTCTGCATCATCATGAGCTTGCTTGTTTAAGTCGTTTAAACTCTTGGATGAATTGGTCAAGTCTTCGCTAAAGACGGGATCGTAGATGTATTCTACGCCATCTAGCACACGGTCTGGTTGGTTATCAACTTCTTGTTTACTACGGAAGTCGACATCGTATTTAACACCGTAATCAGTTAAGAATTGCTTGTCGAATGGTGATAAATCGGCTAAGTTACCAGTTCTTAGTAATTTGTGCATCTTGATTTTCTTGCCAGACATGGTTTCGTAGCCTCCAAGTTCGCGAAAGTTACGGCCACTGGTGACGCCGATTAATTGATTAGTTAATTTTTTAGTCAAAAATTGCTCCCCTTTCCTTAATCTATTCATGAACAATATTTTATCAACAAAACTCACACTAAACAATTATTTAGAAAGTAACGGCTTACAAAATTATGCTAAAATAAGAATTAAGTATTAATGCATTTTTAGGAGATGAAAATTATGGCAAAAGAAAGCATTTTAGTTCCAGTAGATGGTTCAGAATCAGCTGAAAGAGCTTTTGATAAGGCTGTTAGAATCGGCCAAAGAGATGGCGCTCATGTTGATGTATTAAACGTAATCGATACACGTCAATTTATGGGTGAAATGCAAGATACCTTGATTTCTGGCGACACCATTTATCAAATGACCCAAGACTCTGAAGAATACTTGAAGAGCTTGAAGAAATGGGCACATGACAACTTCAACTTTGATGATGTTGATTACCACATTCGTTATGGTAGTCCTAAACGAATTATTTCTTACGACTTCATCAAGGACCACCACGATACTTTAATCGTAATGGGTGCTACAGGTTTGAACGCCGTTGAAAGAATGTTGATGGGTTCAGTTACTGAATACGTAAACCAACACGCTTTGGCTGATGTTTTGATTGTTAAAACCGATATGGCCAACAATCCAGTTAAGCCAACTATTAAAAAGAACTAATATAAGAATAATCGTCAAATGATCCTAAAGTCATTGGCGATTATTTTTTTGAAAAAAGTTGCAAAACACCTTGATAGAACACGAATGTTTCTGGTATTATTTTATAAAATGAACGTGGAAATGTATTAAGGGGGAGTGAAAGACAGTGTTTATGCAATCAGAACAATTTATCGTAATGAATGATGTGTCTTTTGCTCGAAAAGACGTTTTTTCTGTTCGTTTAGTTATTAGAAACGTTATCAATTAGACTTAATTATTGATCGTCTTTGGCGACCCGTAATTAAGTCTTTTTTTGTGACGTTGGTAGTTTGTTTTATCACTATTTTTTATGTTTATGGAGGACATAAATTAAGATGAAGAGATTTAGAAGAATCTTGGTAGCAGTAGTTGCTCTTCTTGTAGCAGTAGTCGCAACTGCCTGCTCAAACAAGAGCAATAGTTCTAAGGGCGGCTATACCCCAAAGTCATTGACTATTCAATTTGTGCCAAGTCAAGCCGCAACTAAGTTGCAAGCTCGTGCAAAGCCTCTTGAAAAGATGCTTTCAAAGAGATTGGGTATTCCTGTTCACGTTTCTATGTCAACTGACTACAACACTGTTGTGGAAGCTATGAAATCAAAAAAAGTTGATGTAGGTTTCCTTCCACCAGATGGTTATGTTTTAGCTCACAAGCAAGGTGCAGCTGATTTGCTTTTGCAAGCTGAACGTTACGGCGTTAAGCAACCAGGTGGTAAAGCAACTAACCAATTAGTAAAGAGCTACCGTGCAGAAATCCTTGTTAAGAAGGGTTCAAAGATCAAGAACTGGAAAGACTTAAAGGGTAAGTCAATCTCAGTTCAAAACCCAACTTCAACTGCTGGCTACGTATTCCCAGTTGCTGAACTTAAGCAAAAGGGTTTGGACGTAACTAAGGATTGTAAGTTGGTTACTGTAACTGGTCACGACCAAGCTGTTTTGAACGTCTTAAACGGCGATACTGATGCAGCTTTCGTCTTTGAAGATGCACGTAACATCGTTAAGAAGGACAATCCAAAGATCATGAGTCAAGTTGTTCCAATTTACTTTACTAGGCCAATTCCTAACGACACTATCTCAGTAATTCCAAGTATGTCTAAGTCATTCCGTAAGAAGCTTGCTAAGGCATTCATCGCTGTAGGTAAGTCAAAGGAAGGTAAGAAGGTTATCGAAAGCGTATATAGCCACGAAGGTTACGCATACGCAAAGGATAGCGACTTCAACATTATTCGTAAATACGACAAGATTGTTGAATCAACTAAGAAATAATAATTCAAATTAAGGGAGTTAACGATTAAATGGCAGATAAGCCAATGATCCAATTAAAAGATGTTTCCAAGATCTACGACAACGGTACTGTCGGTTTAAAGGACATCAACCTAACTATTAATAAAGGCGAATTCGTAGTAGTTGTTGGTTTGTCTGGTGCTGGTAAGTCAACTTTGCTGCGTTCAATCAACCGTTTGCACGATGTTACCTCAGGCGATATTTTGATTGACGGCAAATCAATTACAAGTGCCAAGGACAAAAATTTGCGTGAATTACGTCGCGATATTGGTATGATTTTCCAGAACTTTAACTTGGTTAAACGTTCTAGCGTTTTGCGCAATGTTTTGGTAGGCCGCGTAGCTTACTACCCAACTTGGAAGACTACTTTTAACTTATTCAGTAAAGAAGATAAACAAAAGGCTTATGAAGCTTTGCAACAAGTTGATTTGGCCAATAAAGTTTATGCACGTGCTGACGAGTTATCAGGTGGTCAACAACAACGTGTAGCGATTGCGCGTGTACTTATGCAAAATCCAAAGATCATCTTGGCCGATGAACCAACTGCATCACTTGACCCACAGACTTCAGTGAGAGTCATGAACGACTTGAAGATGCTTAATGAAAAATATGGCATGACCGTAGTTGCTAACTTGCACAGTATCGAACTTGCACAACAATTTGGTGAACGAGTAATCGGTATTCGTGCCGGTCAAGTGGTTTACGATGGCAAGATGAAAGATACTCCTAAGTCTGTCTTCACTAATATTTACAATGGTGGTAACGGCAGCGAGGAGGAAGAATAATGCCTGAACAAATAAATCAATTGCCTAAGCGCAAGTTCAAAGTCATGAACTTGGTTTGGACAATCATCATGATTGCAGGACTATTTATTTCAATCAACGTCACTAACACGCACATTAGCGTCTTGTTTGAAAACTGGGACCAATTTGCTGATATCTTCGTGCAAATGTCTCACCCAGACTGGAGCTACTTGAACGTTGTTTGGCCTAAGTTGATTGAAACCATCAAGATGGCTGTTTTGGGTACGGTAATTGGATCTGTTGTTGCATTTATCTACTCATTATTGATTGCCCGTAATATTGTTAAGAATAAGGCTGTAACTGGCGTACTTCGTGTCATTATGAATATCGTCAGAACTATTCCTGACTTGCTTCTTGGTGCGATCTTCGTAGCTATCGTAGGTATCGGCCCAGTTGCCGGTATCTTGGCTTTGGCAGTCTTCACCTTTGGTGTGGTTGTTAAGTTGTTCTACGAAGCAATCGAAACCATTGATCCAGGTCCAATTGAAGCTTTGACTGCTGTAGGTGCAAACAAGCTGCAAATTATCCATTACGCAGTTATGCCACAAATCATCACTTACTTCATCTCATATGTTTTATACGCATTTGAAATCAACGTCAGAGCATCAACAGTCCTTGGTTATATCGGTGCCGGTGGTATTGGTCTTAACTTGCAACAAACTTTGCAAGTCTTCAATTACGCTCAAACTGGTACGATTATCATCGTTATCATCGTAGTTGTTGTTTTGATCGACTATGTATCATCTAAGTCACGGGAGGCGTTAATGAAATAATGGATACTACAATGAAAAAATTACCCGCTAAACCCGTTGACCGTAAGAAACAAGCAGCGCATTGGCTGATTGCGATTGCGACTGTTGTAATTATCGTTTGGTCATGTACCGGCATTAACTTCGGTGGTATTAAAGCTACTGCTGGTCAAATTGCTGGTGCGATCTTCGCCGGCATTTTCCATCCGGACTGGAGCTATGTTTACAATGGCTCAGGTGAAGACTTGATCTCACAATTATGGCAAACCATTTGTATCGCTTTCTTAGGTACATTTATTTCCGCAATCATTTCATTGCCATTTGCCTTCTGGGCAGCTCACACTAGACACAAGCATTGGTACACTTCGAGAATCGGTAAAATTGTTTTAGCAATTATCCGTTCATTCCCTGAAATTGTTCTTGCTTTGATGTTCATCAAGGCCGTGGGCCCTGGTTCTGCAGCCGGTGTTTTGGCATTAGGTTTCCACTCAGTTGGTATGCTTGCCAAGTTGTTCTCAGAAGCCATTGAAAACTTGGAAGAGGGACCAAACGAAGCTGTGATCGCAGCCGGTGGTTCTAAGTTCCACGTAATCATGTTTTCAACGATGCCTAACTTGATGCCAGCTTTGATTTCTAACACCTTGTACCGTTTTGATGTTTCAATTCGTTCTGCATCTATCCTTGGTTTGGTAGGTGCCGGTGGTATCGGTTACCCATTGATCATTGCACTTCAATATCGTCAATGGGACCGTGTAGGTATCATCTTACTTGGTATCATCATTATGGTTGTCATTATTGACTGGATTTCAGGTTGGATCCGTAAGAAGTTAGTTTAATTGTTAATGAACTCAAAAAGAGCGAAGATAATTCTTCGCTCTTTTTTCTATGCCAGGTATTTGAAATTGCAGCGCTCTAAATGATCGTTGATTAAGCCGATCGCTTGCAGGTATGAATAAACGATAACTGGCCCCACAAAGAAGAAGCCGTCTTTTTTCATTTGCTTAGAAATCTTCTTGGAAAGATCGTTTGAAGCAGGGACATCATCAACGGTTTCGGGATGATGCATGATTTGGCTAGGGATGAAATTTTGCAGGTATTTGGCAAAACTGCCATGTTCTTCTCTTACTGCTAAAATTGCTCGCGCATTTTTAATTGCGGCGTTTATTTTCAAATGGTTACGAATGATGCCCTTGTCCTGCATGAGCATCCCCGCATCGTAATCGGTCATCTGCGCCACTTTTTCCACATTGAAGTCTTTGAATGCTTTTCTAAAATTCTCGCGTTTATGCAAAATCGTGCTCCAGCTCAAACCTGATTGGAAAAGTTCAAGCACCAGCATCTCATAGAGATATTTCTCATCTAAATTAAGCTTGCCCCATTCGTGGTCATGGTATTCTTGCATTGCCTTGTCTTTAACGTCGCCCCATGGACAGCGGCTAATAATTTGATCGTTCATATTTTTCTCCTCAATCTATATTTTTACCCTACATTATTTATTACGCAAAAAATACCAATTTTTTTCTAAGAAATTTTATTTTTATGCATGAAATAGGGGCCTAAATAGCTTTTTTTGTTATAATTAGGGTTGAATTTTAAGGAGGATCATATGGAAAAATTAGATACCATGATGTTGGCTGACGATTTAGCCTTATCACAAGACAAGATTTTGAATGGTGAACAAGACTTTGATGCCGAAGCTGTTTACAAGGTGATCGACAACTTAGGCGTTTTAAATAATCCGATCAAGGATTATTTCGATATGACCGAAGAACAATACTACGAAGCAGAAAGCGATCATAAATTAACTTTGATTAAGATGGCAAACAAGTTAACTGATTTGCATGATCGTATTTTAACGAACCACGTTGACGGCTACGTTGATAAGGACGAAATCAATTTAACTTACAACCATGAAGATCCATATGAAGATGATTTATACGACCCAGCAACTGATTACCGGGTTATTGTGTACAGCTTGAAGGTTATTGGCGCAGTCCAAGCAATCGCTGCCAAGGATTTACAAGAAGTATTATCTAAAGACGCTGTATTATCAATAGGACTTGCTGCTTACGCTTTAGCACACAACGCATAATTTATTTGAGTCGGTTCGTATTGGGCCGGCTTTTTTTGTCTTTGAGGCGAAAAGAATGAATCTTTTTAAACAAACAAAAGGGATAGTTGATAGGATCATCGGAGCAAAAAAGCGTTCCGCAATCGAGAAAGGAGGGGGCTTGCTCGATCCGATGCAAAAATACACGACCATTGGCGAATACCATGTGGGACCAGAAGATGGTACGCCTGATGGCAAGAAGTTTGTCTTGACCGTTTATCAAGACAAGGATGGTGTTTTGCATCAAGGCTTAAGCTCTGAGAATACAGCAGAACTCGCACCAGAATACGTGCGTAAATATAATGAAAAGCTGGGGCGTTTTCGTGCTTTCCGAAATAAAAAGACGGGCCGTCGCTATTTAGTAGAAGATTATCTTGATGATTTTACCAATGAAGTAAAAAAGCATATTCGTGAGGGTAGAAACTCAGTGAATATCGGCGTGATTACCGATACCCACTTTAAAGACAAGGATAGTATCGATTTTTACGGCTGGAATGGTTTGCAGCACGTACAAGAATTTTCTTACCTTGAAAAATCAGGTTTGCTTAACATGAAGGCCCACCTAGGTGATTGGATCGATGGCTCTGATGCTGGTATACTTGGTGAAAGCGAACTGATCAAGTTAAACAATTCGTTTAAGTCTGCTACGCTTCCTTACTTAAATATTAAGGGCAACCACGATGAAAATGATAAGTTTGACGAGCAACATGATTTGAAGGCTTCATTCCCAGAAAATGAGTTTGAAAATATCATGTGGCCTGACATGTACCGGCAAAAGAATATCCATTATATTTCACGCCAACATGGTGTAGCATATTTTGACTTCGATGATATCCGCGTCATTTCCGTTAATACGTCGGATTTGCCTTATGTTTTGAATAATAAGGGACAAAAGAAATACGATGCCAAGATTACTTTGGCCGTGCGTGAAGACCAAATTGAAGAGATCATCGAAATTCTGACTAGATCATCAAACAAGAAGATTATCTTCATGAGCCATGCCAACCCAATTAACCGCAAGGGCAGTAACGCCCTTAAATATAACGGTAGATCTTTGCATGAATTGCTCGTTGCCTTTAATCAAAGAGAAAAGGGCCGCATGCATGCTAGCGATGGTGAACCAGCAGAATTCCGTTTGTCCAATGACTTCGACTTCACGCACGTAAAGAATGCGCGCATCATTGCCTACTTCTGCGGTCACCGTCACCGCGAAGATCAATATCGCATCAATGGTATCCAATATATTCTGTTTAATTGCTCAGCCTTAATGGGGCCAAAACATTCTTTAACAACCAAATTCAATAAGAACTTGAAGCGGCAGATCGACCACAGCAATGAAGCGGCCGGTTATATCGTTAACGTTGATTTGAAACGCCACCGCATTCAAGTCTTTGGCTATGGCGCTGCCGCAAGACGGCGAGTATATTTTATTTAGTTAAAGAAGAGTAAAGCTATTTGGCTATTACAAGTGTTTAGCTTATAATAAAAAAGTTAACGTAGAAAAATATGTATAGATAAAGTAGAGAGAATTTAGCTTAGGGGAAGTTTAAATATGTGCGGAATTGTCGCATTTTATGATCCAAAAATAAACGAAAAACAAGCCGTTATTGGCAAAATGATGGCTACGATCAAGCACCGTGGACCTAGTTCCGACGGTTACTACACTAACGATGAGGTTGCCCTTGGTTTCAGAAGATTGTCAATTATCGATCTTCGTGGGGGTACGCAACCTATTTATAATGAAGATAAAACTAGAGCAATTATCTTTAATGGTGAGATTTACAACTTTAAGCCATTAAGAGAACAATTAATTAAAGCAGGCCACACTTTCACTACCAAGGCCGATACTGAAGTATTGCTTCACGGTTATGAAGAATGGGGCATGGATGGTTTACTTAAGAAGGTACGTGGTATGTTTGCCTTCCTTATCTGGGATGACAACAACAAGACCCTTTATGGTGCACGTGACTTCTTTGGTATCAAGCCAATGTACTACAGCAACCAAGATGGCCACTTGCTTGTTGGTTCAGAACTTAAGAGTTTCTTGGAATATCCAAAGTTCAAGCGTGAATTGAACGTTGAAGCTGTTAAGCCATACCTCATGAACCAATACAACGACCTTGAAGAAACTTTCTTTAAGGGTGTTTACAGATTCCCAGCAGGTCACTGGTTCGAATACAAAGATGGCGAAATGAAGACCCACCAATACTGGGATGCTGAATACAAGGAAAACAGCTTAAGCTTTGAAGAAACTTTGAAGCGCATCAACGATGACTTGAAGGAAACTGTTGACTTGTACAGAAACGCCGACGTTAAGGTTGGTGCCTTCTTGTCAGAAGGTATCGACTCTTCATACTTGACCACTTTGCTTAACCCAGACGACGTTTTCTCAGTAAGTTTTGACGACTCAACTTACGATGAAGCTTCAAAGGCTAAGGCTTTAGCTGACATCAACCACTGGAAGTTCTTCAGTGACAAGGTTGACGCCGATGAAGCTATGCGTGATTTCCCAGAAATGCAATACCACATGGATGAACCTGATGCCAACCCATCAATCATCCCACTTTGGTACTTGTGTAAGTTGGCTCGTAAGCACGTTACTGTTGCGCTTTCTGGTGAAGGTGCCGACGAATTGTTTGCCGGTTATGTTAACTACGGGATGCACACCCATAATGATTTGATCAAGGTCTTCACTAGCGAACTTAAGAAGTTGCCTAAGAATAAGCAAGTTAAGTTGGCTCACAAGATTAAGAAAATGCCTAACTTCCCAGGTAAAGTTCACATGTACACCAATTTGGCTGAACCAAGTGAATTCTACGTTGGTCAATCAGTAATTTACGACATGGATTACCCAACTATCTTTACCTCAAAGGATGCCAACAGCATTTTGCAGCCAACTTACCGCAACAAGTTGACTGTTAACGGCATTTACCAAAAGGACTTCAAGAAGGTTAAGGGCATCGACAACGTTAAGCAAATGCAATACATCGATTTGCACCACTTCATGCTTAACGATATTGAACAAAAGGCCGACAAGATCTCAATGGCTCACTCACTTGAAGTTCGTGTGCCATATCTTGATAAGAAGATCGCAGAATTAGCTAACTCAATCCCAACTAAGTACTTGGTAAACCGTCATGATACCAAGTACGCACTTCGTAAGGCTTCAGAAAAGGTATTGCCTGACGAATGGGCTAAGCGTCCAAAGCTTGGTTTCCCAACGCCAATCAAACAATGGCTTAAGGAACCACGCTTCTACAAGCAAGTACGCAGCTTGTTCGAAGAAGAATTCGTAAATGATATCTTCGATCAAAAGAAGATCATTAAGCTTCTTGATGACAACTACGAAGGCGATGGCTCACACAGAAGACAAATCTGGGTTATCTACACCTTCCTTGTTTGGTACAAGTTGTTCTTCGTAGATTACGAAAACACTGTTAAGAAGTACCAACATGTTCAACCTGAAGTTGCTAATTTGATTAAGCAAGGTAAGTTACTTTAATTTAGGGGATTATTGAAGATAATGACTAAGAAATTTACACCAATTTTACTTGGTAGTGACATTAACGTTTATGGTATGGCTCGTTCATTCAACGAAGCATATGGCATCAAGGTTAAGGCAATGGCTGATGCCCAACTTGCCGCAACCCGTTATTCAAAGATTGTTGACGTAGAACTTCACCATGGTTTTAGCGCAGATCCAACTTTTATGGATGTTATGCGTAAAAAGATGGAAATCTACAAGGATCACAAGGAACCAGTAATTTTGATTGCTTGTGGTGATGGTTATGCGGAACTTCTTTCAAAGCACAAGGAAGAATTGAGCAAGGTATTTATCGTACCTTACATCGATTACGACTTGCTTGAAAAGTTAATTTCTAAGGAAGGCTTCTACGAAGTTGCCGAAGAATATGGTTTGCCGTATCCGAAGACTAAGATCATCACTATGGATGATTACAAGTCAGGCAAGTACACTGATGTGCCATTCCAATTCCCAGTAGAACTTAAGCCAGAAGACCCAGTTTCATGGCTTAACTGCCAATTCGAAGGTCGTAAGAAGACTTTCACCATCCACGATGAAAATGAATTCAAGGATATCGTAGGCAAGATCTACACCAATGGTTATACTGAAGACCTTATTTTGCAAGACTTCATCCCTGGTGATGACTCAAACATGAGAACCTTGAATGCTTACGTTGACAAGAACCACCAAGTTAAGATGATGTGCTTAGGTCACCCATTATTGGAAGACCCAACCCCACAATCAATCGGTAACTACATGACTATCTTGCCAGCATACGACGAAAAGTTATACGAACAAGTTCAAGCCTTCCTTGAAAAGTTGAACTACACTGGTATGGCTAACTTCGATATCAAGTACGATACTCGTGACGGCCAATACAAGTTCTTCGAAATCAACTTGCGTCAAGGTCGTTCAAGCTTCTACGTAACTTTGAACGGTTACAACTTGGCTAAGTGGTACATCGACGATTACGTTGAAGACAGCTTGAAGGATAAGGACACCGTATACGGCAATAAGTTGAAGTCTAAGCACGTTTTATGGATGGGTGTACCAGTTAAGATCTTTAAGGAATACGCCTTTGAAAACGAAGCTAAGGACACTGCAGAAGAATTAATTCACGAAGGTCGTTATGGTACTACTGTCTTTTACGACAAAGACCGCAACTTTAAGCGTTGGCTTTTGATGAAGTACATGTTCCACAACTACTACGCTCGTTACAAGAAGTACTACGAAGTAAACAAGGGTCAATACTTCAAGAAAAATAAGTAATTGAATATTTAAGAAAGCTTGGAAGTTATTTCCAAGCTTTTTTATTTTTGTTTCTATCTTTGGAATAAATAATTGGTTATATAATGACAATGAATTTTTTCAAGGAGGAAAAAAGGATGAAAATTAAAAAGTTAGGTATTATTGCGACAGCAGCTATTATGGGGATTTCTGTTGCGGCACCAGCTACTAATGTACAAGCTAGCCCATATTCAGATGCCTTTTGGGGTTCTTTTAATGGTTATTTAGCCGGAAGAGCAGTAAATATTAATGACTGAGACTATGGTAATTTAAGCGATGGCAATGTTGAAGTAAAGACAAAGACTGGCGTTACCTATGTTGGCGATGTAGTCATTCCAAACACTGCTGATTTATCTTATGCCTTTGCTAGTTCAGGTACCTTGCAGAAGCTTGATGTTGGTGCTTTGGATACAACTGGCGTCGATAGGATAGCTCAAACTTTTGCGATGGATCATAATTTGGTTGAAATCGATGGTTTGGAAAATTGGGATGTTTCTAAAGTAACTAATTTTACTTCTAATTTCTTAAGTGATTATAAGATTCAATGTTTGGTTAACTTAAGTAACTGGGAAATTCAAGATAATGCTCATAGAGGTACTGATGTTTTTGGCAAAGATAATGCCCAACACTACTTATACAAAGTAGAAATCAACGGCCAAGTTGTTGAAACACTTCCAGTTAAAGCATTTAACTCTGCTGAAGAAGCTGTAAACGAAATTCAAAAGCATTTGGGTGAAATTGCTACTAGCAGAAACTCCTGTGACTCCGGCTCAACCAACCACGGCTCCAGTCAAACCAGAAAACAAGCCTAACAAGACTAAGGACAACGGTAAGACCGTCAAGCCACACGCAGAAAATGCAACCAACAGACATGGTAGAAAGTACGCTCCAGCAGCTGCAGTAAAGAACACTACTAAGCCACAAGGTACCGTATTGAATAACACACAAACCAAACAACATCCTCAAGCAACAGCTAAACCACAAGATGTAGTGTCAGCTAACAAGAAACAAAATCAAAAGACTTTGCCACAAACAGGTGCTAAAAAAGTTGGGAAAAATTTCTCCCAACTTTTTTTCGTGCTCAAAATCTCTTAACAGCAGCCTTTTGCTAAATACAAGGTATAGATGTCTTTATACGTATAGAATACAAGATATTGTGTTTTATGGTAAGATTGATTCATAGATTTAGAGAGGTTGATCTTTATGTTAAAGCAAGAATTGGAGCAAAAGCTAGAAACACCAACAATGTTCGTTAAGCGTGACGGCTCTAAATATCCGTTCGAATTATTCAAATTGGAAATGGTTATTCACGCTCTCGGCTTAGATGATGTTAAGACAATTATTTTAAGCAAGATTATGGACAAGCTTGATGATGACACCGTAACGGCACAAGATGTTGCGACCGCATTTAGACAAAGCTTGAATGAACTGGGCTATATTGAAGCTGCCAAAAAGTATGTTGCTTACCGCAAGCACGACGTCGCCGAATGGGAAAAACAAATTGATACTAAGAGCCGTTTGGAACGCTTAGTTCATAAAGACCCAACCATCGTTAACGAAAACGCAAATAAAGATAGTGATGTCTTCAGTACCCAACGTGATTTGACCGCTGGTACAGTAGGTAAGACCGTTGGTTTGACCATGATGCCTGAACACATCGCTAAAGCCCACCTTCGCGGCGACATTCACTGGCACGACTTAGACTACACGCCACTTTCACCAATGTCTAACTGCTGCTTGATCGACTTCAAAGAAATGCTTACCAACGGCTTCAAGATTGGTAATGCCTACATGGAAAGTCCTAACTCAATCGGCGTTGCTACTAGTCAAGTTGCCCAAATCATTACTAACGTTGCTTCAAGCCAATACGGTGGTTGTTCATTCGACCGTGCCGATGAAGTTTTAGCTCCTTTTGCTCAAAAGAACTACGAAAAGCACTTAAAGGATGCTAAAGAATTAATTGACGATGAAGAAAAAGCAGATGCTTTTGCTAAGAAGCGTACCAAGAAAGACATCTACGACGCTATGCAAAGCCTTGAATACGAGATCAACACTATGTTCTCAAGCCAAGGTCAAACACCATTTACTAGCTTGGGCTTCGGTCTTGGTACTTCTTGGATTGAAAAAGAAATCCAAAAAGACATCTTAAGAATCAGAATTGCTGGTTTGGGTAAAGAACACAGAACTGCTATCTTCCCAAAGCTGCTCTTCACTCTTAAGAGAGGGCTTAACTTGCACCCAGGCGATCCTAACTACGATGTTAAGAAGCTTGCCATCGAATGTTCAACCAAGAGGATGTACCCAGACGTTTTGAGCTACGACAAGATTAAAGAAATCACCGGCTCATTCAAGTGTCCAATGGGTTGTCGTTCATTCTTACAAGGTTGGAAGGACAAGAACGGCAAGGAAGTTAACTCAGGCAGAATGAACTTAGGTGTTGTCACTGTTAACTTGCCAAGAATCGCTATGGAAAGTCACGGCGATATGGACTTGTTCTGGAAGATCTTCGACGTTAGAATGCAAACTTGCCACGAAGCCTTACAATTCAAGGCTCACCGCGTAACCGAAGCTAAGCCAGTCAACGCACCAATCCTTTACCAATACGGTGCATTTGGCAAGCGTCTTTCAGAAGATGGCAACGTTAACGACCTCTTCAAGAACGGGCGTGCCACTATTTCCTTGGGCTACATCGGCCTTTACGAAGTAGGTACTGTCTTCTACGGTTCCGATTGGGAACACAACAATGAAGCTCACGACTTCACTGTTGAGATCGTTAAGAAGATGCATGACTTATGTGCTAAGTGGGAAAAGGACGATCCTAACCACTACCACTACAGCTTGTACTCAACTCCAAGTGAAAGTTTGACCGACCGCTTCTGCAGACTTGATACTGCTAAGTTCGGCAAGGTCAAGGACATCACTGACAAGGAATACTACACTAACTCATTCCACTACGATGTTAGAAAGCACCCAACTCCATTTGAAAAGTTGAGTTTCGAAATGGATTATCCAAAATACGCTGCCGGTGGTTTCATCCACTACTGCGAATACCCTAACTTGAAGCAAAACCCAGCAGCTCTTGAAGCCGTTTGGGACTGGGCTTACGACAAGGTAGGCTACCTTGGTACCAACACCCCAATCGACAAGTGCTACAAGTGTGGTTTCGCCGGTGAATTCAAGGCTACTGCTAAAGGCTTCCAATGCCCAGTCTGCGGCAACCACGATCCACGTACCTGTGACTGTGTAAAGAGAACCTGCGGCTACCTTGGTAATCCTTTGAAGAGACCTATGGTTCACGGTCGTCATGAAGAAATTGCTCACAGAGTAAAGCACATGACCATGGGCTTGGTACGCGAAGAAGCTGAAGAGGAAATCGAAGAAAATGCCAAAGAAAGATAAAAACGATCAAGAAGGCCCTGACATTCGAAGCAGTTTGATCAAGGTTAATATTGATGGCGATACGGTATTTGTTGACTCAAATCAATATAAGCCTCAGGTCGATCATGCAAAGAAGTTGCTTAAGCAAAGGGCAATGCCAAAGAACCCTAAGCCGCAAGAATGGAAGAGCGAAGAACATAGTTTGCACAAGATTGCGGACTACAAGCCATTCAACTTCGTTGATGGTGAAGGCGTAAGATGCAGTCTTTATGTATCGGGATGTTTGTTTGATTGTCCGGGCTGCTACAACTTGGCTGCGCAGAACTTCAACTATGGTCAGCCTTATACGCAAGATCTTGAAGACAAAATCATCGAAGATATGTCACAACCTTATGTCCAAGGTTTAACCCTTTTGGGCGGCGAACCATTCTTGAACACCTGGGTTTGTTTAAAAATTATCAATCGGGTGAGAAAAGAATTCGGTCATACCAAGGACATCTGGTCTTGGTCCGGCTACACTTGGGATGAACTGCAAAAGGAAACTCCTGATAAAAAAGAGATGCTGTCAAAGATCGATATCTTAGTTGATGGACGATTCCTTGAAGCAAAGAAGGATTTGACCTTGCAGTTTAGAGGTTCAAGCAACCAACGAATTATCGACGTGCCTAAGTCATTGAAGACTGGCAAAGTTGTTATTTGGGACAAATTGCAAAGATAGATAATAGATAAAAACAAGGGGTAATTGTAAAATTAGATTTACAGTTACCCTTATTTTGTGGAGAAAAATGATGAAAGAAGAAAAAATAGAGTTAGTTGATCAGATTATGACGGCCTTGCAAGAGGTCATCGATCCAGAATTGCAGGTTGACATTGTTAACTTGGGTTTGATCTACGGCATTGATATTGATGGTACGAAGGCCACGGTAAAGATGACTTTGACGATCAGTGGCTGTCCACTTTCTACTTATTTGCAAGATCACATTAAACAGGCTGTATTGACCGTTAACGGCATTGATTCATGTCAGGTACAATTAGTCTGGTATCCTGTTTGGTCGCCTGAGAGGATGACTGAGGCCGCTAAGAAGCAGCTGGGGATGCTTGATGATCAAAGTGAAAAAGAAGAGATCGAAGATACTGAAAGAGAACAAAAAGTCATCGACTTTTCTGTGCCAATTAAAAAGCTGGCTGATGAATATCCTGATTTTATCCAGATTATGTATGACTGCGGTTTTACCAGAATTAAGATTCCAGGCTTGCTCAGCACAGTAGGTAGAGTAATGACGATTCCGCTTGGTGCACAAGCAATGAAGATCGATTTAAACAAGATTAAACAGGCTTTTGAAGAAAAGGGCTACAAGGTGATTGAATAATGGCGAATTTAAGTAAAGAAAGACAAGAGGCACTGCTCAAGATCTTGCATTATATCCAAGATGGCGGCGATTTTGCGACAGCGAAGAAGATGTTTCAGGAGGCGTTCGATAAGGTCGACGTATCTGAAATTACGGCAGCAGAGCGGGAATTAATCGCACAAGGTTTGGATCCACGCAAGATTCAATATTTGTGTAACGTTCACGCTGATGTGTTTAGGGGCAATATCAAGGAAAACAAGGAGAATCCTGATTTTTCCATGCCAGGTCATCCGGTGAACACAATCAAGCAGGAAAACGTGGTTATCAAGTCGCTGGTCAATGACTTTTTATTGCCTAACTTGAAAAAGTGGAAAGATAACAAATCTGATGAAACCTTAGATAAAATTAAACAAGCATTGTCTGATTTAGCCACGATCGATAAGCACTATGCGAGAAAAGAGACCTCGCTTTTTCCACTAATGACCAAGTACGGCATCACTGCTCCGCCACAAGTAATGTGGGGCGTGGATGACAAGATTAGACGTTTAATTAAACAAGCAAATGAGATTGCTAATACTGATCCAATTGATGCAAAAAAATTAGATAAGGCAATCAAGGAAACTAGCCACGAAGTACTCGAGATGATCTTCAAAGAAGAAGACATCATGATTCCAATGATCGATGAAGTGGCATCCCCCGAAGATTGGGAAAACGTTAAGCAAGAAGAAAAGCAAATCGGTTACACCTTGATCAACCCACCAATGAATTGGAAGCCAAAAGCAGAACCAAAGGCTGCCGGCCCAATTTCGGTTGATAATCTTTCCAGCTTGTTCATTAACTTCAAGGAAGGATCATTGAATCTAAAACAACTGTCCGCAATTTTAGATATGTTGCCATTTGCTTTAACTTTCGTCGATGCCAACGACAAAGTTGCCTACTTTGGCGGCGGTGCGAATATTTTCCCTCATTCTAAAAACGCGATCGGCAACTCCGTCTTCTCCTGCCACACACCGGCCAGCAAGCCAATCATCGAGAAGATCTTCAAGGAATTTCATGAAGGTAAGAAGAACGAGATCTCATATTGGTTCACGCCAAGAAAGATGGGTAGAAAGCTCTATTTGCGTTACTACGCCGTCCATGATGACGATGATCAGTATCTGGGATGCCTCGAGGTGGCGCAAGATATCACCGACATTGAAAAATTGACGGGACAAAAGAAAACAGAATAAGTTAAATAGTTTACGAACAGTGTCAGCTTGGCACTGTTCTTTTTTTGTACTTCTTGATAAGCTAGACAATGGAGAAAAAGAACATTAGGGAGGCAAATATGAAAAATGCACATGGAAAAATTAAAACTGATGAAATTAAGTTAATTTGGCTGATCGTAGGTGTATTAGCTACTTGGATCGGTGCTAGTTTCATTTGGCCATTAACTTCTGTTTACTTAAACAAACAGCTGCACATCAGTCTGTCAATCATTGGTGTGGTCCTGTTCTGTAACTGTGCTGGCAACATCCTCGGCTCAATTATTTCAGGACGTCTTTATGATAAATACAATCCGTACCCATTGATGCTCTGGGGCTTAGGTCTAGATGCCGCAGTCTTATTTTTGATGGCCGCATTTCATGGCTGGCCAGAATATTGGGTCTGGCTGACTTTGACCGGCTTCTTGGGCGGCTGGAACGGAACTTTGATCAACTCCGTTGCCACTAGTTTGAAAAAATATCCGGGCCGCTACGTTTTCAACGTTTTGTACTTCTCACAAAACTTGGGTGTGGTAACCGGTACTTTGATCGTAGGATACCTCTACGACTTCTCAATTACGCTTCTATTCGTGATTGCGGCACTACTCTTTGTAATTGCCTTCATCAATGCAGTCTTCAACTACAAGCCAATTATCGCCTTCCACAAGGAAAGAATGGCCAAGCATAAGAAGGGCGAAAAGCACAAGGCAGAACCAATGCCAAAGCGCAACTTCATTATGACGATGGTCTTCTTCACCACCCTGGGCGTAACGTGGTTGATGTACATGAACTGGGAATCCAACTTGTCCGTTTACATGGTTTCACTTGGAATTCCATTCCACTTGTACAGCTTGCTTTGGACCCTTAATGCCGGCGTTATCGTCATCATGCAAGGGATCCTGGCTCGTTTTCCTAATATTTTTAAAAATCTCTTCCATCAGATCATCTTTGGGATCTGCATGTTCTCACTATCGTTTATCACATTAGTTTTTGCCAAAGACTTCGCGCACTTCGCTTTATCAATGTTCATCTTGACCTTGGGTGAATCAACCGCGTTCCCAGCTATTCCTGCTTACGTCAACGACTTGTCACCACTCACCAGTAAAGGCAAGTACCAAGGTGCCAACATGGTGGCTTCCGGGATCGGGCGTGCGTTTGGACCGCTCTTTGGTGGTTTAATCATCGACCATGCTGGTTATATTCCATTCTTCTGGGTAGCCGCTATCGTGATTGCCTTGATGATCGTAGTCATGATTCCAACTTACATGAGAGTGCACAAAGAATTAACTATTTATAAGTAAGTAAAAAGCATACAAAATTAAATTAAAATGATATAATTAGCTTGATTTAATTTTTTAGACACCAAAAAAGGAGGATTTTCCTGAATGAATAATAAAATGGCCGTTCGCGGCGGTGCCGGCGACATCCTCGAACCAAAAGTAGGTACTCGTCCACAAGATAATTTATACTTAGCAGTTAACTCTGAATGGCTTGAAAACGTCAAGATTCCATCAGACCGTTCAAGAATTGCCAGCTTCGACAACATTGACCTTGATGTTGAAAAGAAGTTGATGAAGGACTTCGCAGATTTTGCCGATGGTAAAAAAGAAGTTGCTGATGTACCTAACTTGAAGAAGGCAGTTGAACTTTACAAGTTAGCGCGTGACTTTAAGCGTCGTGATGAAGATGGTGCTAAGCCTATCCAAGCTGATTTAGCCTTGCTTGAAGGTATTCGTGACTTTGCTGACTTCAACTTGAAGGCTCCAGACTTGTTCAAGGCGGCTTTTGCATTGCCATTCAGCTTCGACGTTGATGCCGATATGAAGAACACTAAGATCAATGTATTGCAATTCTTCGGTTCATCAATTTTCTTGCCAGATACAACTACTTATAAGACTGATGCGGCACAAAAATTGCTCGACGTTTTGAAGAAGCAATCAATTGAGCTTCTTAAGATGGCAGGTCTTTCAGCAGGTCAAGCTGAAGAATACGTTGACGATGCCATGAAGTTCGATGACAAGGTATCTAAGGTAGTTAAGTCATCTGAAGAATGGGCAGACTACCCAGCAATGTACAACCCAATGCCAATCTCAGACTTTGAAAAGAAGATTACTAACTTCAAGATGGACTACTTCTTGAAGGAAGCTTTGGGTGAAGTTCCAGACCGCGTAATCGTCGCAGAACCTCGCTACTTGGATCACTTCGATGAATTGATTAACGAGGACAACTTCGATGAAATCAAGGGTTGGATGATCGTTAAGTTCATCAATGGTGTTGCTAGCTACTTGTCACAAGACTTCCGTGAAGCATCATTCCCATTTAGCCAAGCTTTGTCAGGTCAACCAGAACTTCAAAGCCAAGAAAAGCAAGCATACCACCTTGCTAACGGCATCTTTAGTGAAGTTGTTGGTGTTTACTACGGTAAGACTTACTTTGGCGAAGACGCTAAAAAAGACGTTTTATCAATGATTCACAAGATGCTTGATGTTTACGAAGAACGTATCAAGAACAATGACTGGCTTTCTGAAGAAACTAAGCACAAGGCAATCGTTAAGTTACGTGCCTTGATCTTGAAGATCGGTTATCCAGACAAGATTGAAGAAATCTACGATCGTTTGCACGTAACCCCAGCTAGCGAAGGTGGTAGCCTTTACTCAAACGCTAGAGCTGCTGAAATTGAACAAGTTAAGTACAACGTAGAGAAGCTGCACAAGCCAGTTGACCGTAGTGTATGGCTCATGCCAGGTAACTTGGTTAACGCTTGTTACGACCCACAAAGAAACGACTTAACTTTCCCAGCCGCAATTTTGCAAGCACCATTCTACGACTTGAAGCAAGATCGTGCTGAAAACTTCGGTGGTATCGGTACTGTTATCGCCCACGAAGTTTCACACGCATTCGACAACAACGGTGCGCAATTCGACGAATACGGTAACATGAAGAACTGGTGGACTGACGCTGACTACGCAGAATTCAAGAAGCGTACGCAAGCTGAAATCGACTTGTTCGACGGCATCAAGTATGGTCCTGTAACTTTGAACGGTAAGCAAATTGTTTCAGAAAACATTGCTGACCAAGGTGGTTTGACTGCTGCTGTTCAAGCTAACAAGGGTGAAAACGGCGATATGAAGAAGTTGTTTGAAAACTTTGCTCGTATTTGGGCTAATAAGCAACTTACTGAGTCTATTAAGACGCAAGTTTCAGTTGACGTTCACGCACCTGGTCCAGAACGTGCTAACGTCCAATCACAATGCCAAGAAGAATTCTACAAGGCATTTGACGTTAAGGAAGGCGACGGTATGTGGCTTGATCCTGAAAAACGTGTAGTGATTTGGTAGTTTAGATAAAAATAAGCACGAGGTTCTTTTGATTTAGAACTTCGTGCTTTTATTTTGTCATGGTAAAATATTGTAGAATAAGTGTTGTGATCTCATTGATCATGGATGCATGCATGCAAGACGATAACTTGCAAGTGGCTCTGCCGTTGTGCAGAGCTTTTTTCATCATGTTATAATAGTAATAGTATGAAGAGATGATACACTATAACGTGTGTTGAGAGTCGACTAGCTATCGACTCGAAAGAATTGTGGGCGGTCGAAAGACCGCTTTTTTCTGTCGTTAGAAAATTGAATACAACTATAATATTTACTCTTTATTAATATTAAAAAGCACAAATGTTAGCCATTTTACATTTTCAACACTATAATAGAGTTGATTGCAGTGCCGCTACTACGCTGAAGTCTTTATAACTTACTTACTACCCATATAATAAGTTTATTGCACTAAAAAAGGCGCCCATCACGGGTGCCTTTTTGATTTATCTATTATTTACTTTTAGCGTTGGAATAATCCTTAGGCTTAATTCTCTTAATGTAAGATGGATTTGGACGACCTAAGATCAATGGAACACGTTCGATCACAGTGTCCGCATATTCCAAGCCGAACCATGAGGCAGGGTTGGATGACAAGTTCTGCAAACGAACACGTGCTTCAACCAACCACTTTTCATAACCAACCAATTGGGTTTGTGGACTGATGACGTCGTTAACAATAACGAATGAGAAGTCACCTACATCTCTACCAGGAGTAGTAGTGAATCTTTGTGGTTGAGCCTCAATCGTACCATCTGCAATCAATTCATGAACAATTTGCCGTAAGTAGACGTTAACGCTAGTCTGCTTCTTGAACCCTAAGTAAAGCTGAACGTTGATTACGTTCTTAGTACCGTACGTATTTACTGCGTATTCGGCGGTAAATGGTTCGTTAGTTACGTTAACAGTGACGAACCAGTAAGCCTTCGCACGCTTGGGATGTTTATCCAAAATTGAGTACAAGATTTCACGTTTAATGAACTTGTTGTACTTAACGTTGGCCATGTAAACCAAGTTAGTTGCGTAGGTAGGGTAATCTTCATCGTGACTCAAGTTAGTCAACATGTCGGTGTATTCGTCAAGACGAACGTAGGCATTGCGTGATTCACGCTTGTCACGAACCTTGTTACCGTAGTACCAAACGTACATGATTGCCAAGATAAAGCCAGCAATTAAAACAGTTACGTAACCGCCGTGTAAGAATTTAGTCAAACTGGAGATTAAGAACATCCCTTCAATAAAAGCGAATGCAATCAAAAAGATCAAGCGTAAGTAAAGTGGTTTGCCTTTTTTACCCAAGTATTCAAACAATAATATTGTAGTCATCAACATAGTGACAGTAATTGCCAAACCATATGCTGCTTCCATGTGGTGTGAAGTTCTGAATAAGAACACAATTGCTACAGTTACCACACAGATCATTTTGTTAATTGATGGAATATAAATTTGTCCTTTTTCAGTTGAAGGATAAATAATATTCATTCTTGGTAAAAACTTTAAACTGCTGGCCTCAGCGACCAAAGTAAACGATCCAGTAATCAATGCCTGGGAAGCAATGATAGCTGCGATCGTAGCCAAGGCGATGGCAAAAAGACGCAAATTGCTAGGAACAACTTCAAAGAATGGATTGAAGTCACCATTACCAGTATGATAGCTAGCATTATGCAAAATCCAAGCGCCTTGGCCTAGGTAGTTTAATGAAAGACAAACAAATACATATGGCCAAGAGCCTATAATATTCGCTTTACCTACGTGTCCAACATCCGAATATAACGCTTCAGCACCAGTAGTAGCCAAGAAGACAGAACCCAAAATTAGGATCCCGACTTTATTAGCTGGACTAAACAAAATTCGAATAGCATGAATGGGATTAATCGCTTCCAAAAGACTCCAATCATGGCTCAAGTTAGCAATGCCAACTACTCCTAAAAAGGTAAACCATACCAACATAATTGGACCAAATGCTTTACCAATAACGCTGGTTCCCATCCTCTGAATTGAGAATAAAATTACCAAAATGATGATAGTAATCATAATTACAACTTCTTGAGAAGGAACCGGAATCACATCACCAAAGCGCATATTCTTTAACCCTTCAATCGAAGTGGTAACGGTCACTGCTGGTGTCAAAGTACCATCGGCAAGCAGAGCTGCACCACCAATCAGAGCCGGGATGACCAGCCATTTGGCTCTTTTTCTAACTAAAGCATAAAGAGAGAAGATTCCTCCTTCGCCATGATTAGTTGCCTTCAAAGCAATCATGACATATTTGACAGTAGTCAACAAAGTTACTGTCCAAAGAATTAACGAGATTGAACCAACGATCAATTCTCGATTAACGTTGGCAATCCCACCATTTTCAGTCACAATTGATTTCATTACATATAACGGACTTGTTCCGATATCACCATAGACGATACCAATGGCGATAAGTAAGCCAGCCGCACTCATGCGTTTGGACGTATTATTCATTATCAAATATCTCCCACAAAATAATTTGTAGCATTAATATAAAAAAAGAAAATGCCACGCTGACATTTTCTTGATAAACCCATTTTCTTCCATTTGAGGTCACATTGCAAGGAAAATAATTATGTTTTAATGTTACTCGACAGTTCAGTAAAATGTGTAAAGGAAAAAAGAAATTTTACTATGGATTATCAAATTTTAAGGCACATTATTAGTAATAAACTTTATTGATTACTTTTAAAAAACTGGTGTTCTATTTATCCCTCTGATATAATTTTTATCAAAAGGAGGGGAACAAACGTGCTAAAAGGAATAAAATTACGACTATATCCCAACCACAATCAACAAGATCAACTCTGGCAAATATTTAGTAATGATCGTTTCGTTTGGAATCAAATGCTTGGCATGATGAAGGAGCGCTATAAAAACAATAAAGACTTACCGT
Organism: Lactobacillus amylovorus DSM 20531; assembly: GCF_002706375.1. NCBI lineage: Bacteria > Bacillati > Bacillota > Bacilli > Lactobacillales > Lactobacillaceae > Lactobacillus > Lactobacillus amylovorus. The sequence continues at coordinate 958,698 of NZ_CP017706.1, read as the reverse complement.
TTTTATCTTTTTAAGGTTCTCTTATACAGGCAAAGCAGTCGTCCATGTAACCGGTAAAAGATATCTAAAAATACCTAAACTAGGATATATTAAAACCAGTAAGACAGATATCTTAAAGGAGACTAGGATTAAGCGTTATACTATTGTGCTTGAACCAACTGGAAAATATTATCTAGGCTTGCAAGTGGAAACTAAACCAGTTGGGTGTTTCGAACAGTCTGGTAAAAAAGTGGGAATTGATGTTGGGTTAGCTGATTTAGCTATTTTATCTAATGGTCTTAAGTACCCTTCTTTTAAAAGTGCTTACTATGAAAAGAAAGTAATTAGCTGGCAGAAAAAGTATTCGCGTAGAAGGCATTTAGCTCAGATGCTTTGTTTGCAAGATAAATATCGCCAGGCTCTTTGCCCTAGAAATTTGAACAGTTTTTCTAACTGGAAAAAAGCTCAAAAGACTAAGGCTACTTATCAAGCTAAAGTAGCTGCACAGAGAAAAGACTATCTCCATAAGCTGACAACACACTTAGTTAAGCAATATGATGTGATTGCAATTGAAAATTTGAAAGTCAAAAATCTTCAAAAAAATCACCGCTTGGCTAAAGGAATTGCCAATGCTTCTTGGAGTATGTTTCGTCAGATGTTGAAATATAAATGTGAATGGTATGGTAAAAAATTAATTATCGTTGATCCTAGAAATACTTCTAGAATTTGTTCTAGCTGTGGTCATAATAGCGGTGAAAAAACACTGGATATTCGTGAGTGGACATGTTCTAAATGTCAAGTTCATCACGATAGAGATATTAATGCGGCAGTTAATATCTTGAATAGAGCAATGTCTACGTTATAAAAATTTAGTTTATATAGCATAGACATAGAAGAGCCAACTGGTCAGGAACTGGCCTTGGTAAATAGCTGAGTTCTGTGGGTTAGGTATAGCATTAAGGCTAGTAAAATCCTAAACACTACTTAGTGTTCCCAGAAACCCGATATTTTAGTATCAGTGTAGTTCAGCGGTATATCGAACACCCTGGAGAAATAGCATAGTAAAATAATTAGTGGCAATTAAAGTATGTTGAGCGGGTGCGCAACAAAGGTGAGCTGATTACTTACCGAAAGACGTCTTGAGGGTGGTTGTTGAACCAGCCTTTTTCGTTACCCAAAAATATTTGTCGAAATGTGCTATGATATGATAAACGAATAAGAAACTAAAAATGGATCATGGAAGGAACTCCTTCTAGCATTTATTGATAGAGTGAATTGGAAATTCATTCGAATTAAGGCTCTGCGAAAGCAGGGCTTTTTTGATATAAGGTGAAGGTTAAAAACTATGAAAGAAGATAAAAATAAAAAAGGGGATGCAGTAGATCCCGAAGTGAAAGAGTTTATGAATGAATTTTACAATGAGCATAGTGATCTTATGAAAGAACTAGAAGACGATCAAGCAGCCAGCGATTTTGCAAAGAAGTTTATAGCAGAGCATAAAGAAGCTTTTGATGCTTTGAAAGATAGGTGAAGTGATACTATGGCAATCTCAGAGAAAGAACTTAAATCCATTCAGGAAACGAACTACTTGTTAGGTAATAAGGCAAATAGAGAAAACCTAATGGAATCAATTCATCAAGTAAAAAAAGAAAGGGCGTTAACTCCAGAATAATTTGAAGAGTTAATGCGTGAGACTGAAAAGTAACAAAAAAAAGCTCCCAATCGGGAGCTTTTTCAATAGCAAATTATGAAAGTGATGAAGGAATTTGTCTACGTTGATCTTCATCCCATTTTTCCCATGCTTCGTAAGTGAGCATTTCTTCTGGCTTAACACCAGTCTTTTCAGCCATCACCTTAAGCAAGTTCTTGAAGTTGTAGTCGTGGTATTGCAATACGTGGTCAACCAACTTCTTGCGTGGGAAGTGAATGTTGTTCAAAAGGTAGCCGTTGATATCAACCATGTTGTGGTTAGTATCGTAAAGGTTGATTACTTCAAGATCGTCTTCATCGAATTCAGCGATGTAAAAGTTAGCGAAAACCTTCAAGTAGTCAGGTTGTTCCTTGAATTCTTCAGCTGGCATGGTAGTCTTGTTAGCTTTTGGCATTACGACTTTAAGTTCGTCGTTTTCTTCTTCATTTTCTTTATTTGCTTGAGCTTGTGCGTTTTTTTCTTCTTCAGTCAAAGTTGTTACCCCTTTATTTAGAAAATAAGTAGTACAAAGTCAATAATAATTCTATCTACTTTTGCAAATAAAAGCAACTAATCTATTTTACTACACTTGTTAGGATGATGTGGGGAAATATTGGATTATATAAAGTAGGAACTTTCTAAAGCAATAAAAAAACCTTGCGATAGGACGTATCCATTAGAGCAAGGGGATTGATCTTTCTATAATTCTAATAGATATTGAACTTTAAAGCAAACTACCGTATGTATGGGATGAAAATTGGGGCAATGATGTGAGAATTAATATTGTTCCGTTTGGAAAATATCTTTTAGATATAAATTTACGTTGGTGTAAGGATCTTTCTTGATGATCTTAGTAGATTCATCACTAGGTGAAGAAATTCGATTAGCATTCTTAACTGCGGTTGATATTCTATCACGAAGGATGTTTATCTTTTGTCCTTTGTTTCTAGAGTATTCTTCATTGAAATATTTCTCGCCTGATAATTTAGCAAAAAGTTGTTTTCTAGTGTAAGCAGCAGTTACTGGTTCAAAGTGCATTAAGATCCAAACTTCGAAGCAAATGTTTGAGAATAGAATCGTAATATCATATCTAGATTTTTTGGCTTGATCAAAGCATTCCGATAATTCTTGTGGAGTGTGTTCATCGTGGTCAAAAACTAAAAATATCTTGTCTTGCTTATTTAATTTAGGGTCTTCTAGCACATCGTGCAACAAAGCCATTCCTGAACGAGCCATTGATTTTACTTTGATAGAGTAGCGTGAATTTACGGATACATTGCTTTGATGATATTTCTGCTTGAGCATGTTGAAGTAATTCTCTTCAGTTTTGCCTTCGCAGTAAATTCTAATTGTTGGACGTAGGTCTAACTTTTTACTCTTTCGTTTTCTCATTGTCGGTTCCTTTATGAATCTCTTGCAAAATATCCATCAATCCTTCTGTATCAACTACAGGCATACTGCCGAATTTGCCCTCGATGTACTTCTTGGCCAAGTTGACATCGAGTCTGCCACTGGTTCGGGGATTGCTAAAGTCAAAGACTGATTTCAAATCACTGACGCCTTGGAAGTTCTTGTCGACGAGATAGATTTGGTCGATTCGGATTGGATTATCTAGTAGTTGCACATCTTGAGTAGTCAAAATGAACTGATTCAAATTCTCTTTTGAGTTGAAGATTTGGATTAATGTTCTGGCGAGTTCGGGATGCAATGAAGAATCAAATTCGTCAAACAAGATAGTTCTGTGATTACCATGCATTTGAGCATCCAGAATTACCAAGGCAATGTACAAAATGCGTTTGGTTCCGTCGGATTCTTCAGTTAATGGAAGTTCGGCTTGCCCTAGCAAGTCACCGTCATCGTTGTAGACCTTGTGACTGGTGAAAAGCATAGGGACGGTTCTAGGACTGGTGTCTAAAGGATCACTACCAGTTGAATATGGAATGTTTCTTACTGTGATGTCAGAAATGTTAAAGTCAGCAGCTTGCAAGAAGGAGAGTAGTTCATCTTTTATTTGCTTATTTTTCAATAGCTCTGCGAATTCCTTGTCGATGATTACGTGGTTGCCAGACAGGATGATAGATAAATCTTCGGCGAACCACTTGTAAATATCACTTGCAGGGCTATCGTTGTTTTGCTGGGCTAAGAACAAGAAGAGGGCATTCTTCCTTAGGCGAGGGATGAGATCTTTCAGATTATCAGGAATAATTGAAAAATCTTGCCCAGTTCTTTCAAAGTATGTTTCTTCCTTGTCGCCGTTGATGAGTACAAGCTTTTCAGTGGAAATCTGTTCATTATTATAGCTGAAAGAATAGTCATAGATCTGCTTGTTGAATTGAATGACAATACCAAAGGTTGTGTCTTCATGTTGATTCCTCTCGTTAAAAATAAATGGGGTGTATATTAGGGGATCGGTCACAGCCTTAGCGCCACCATTGAGAACAAGATGCTTCATTACATCTAGTCCGCGGAGCAATCTAGATTTTCCGGCACCGTTAGGCCCGAAGATCAGGAGATTCTTGAGCAGAGAAACATCCTTGCCTTGGAATGTGTTGGTGTCCTTGTACTTATATAATCTTTCGCCGGTTTGAGCGGATAAAATTGCTTCGTTCTTAAAGGAAGCATAGTTCTTTAGTCTGAATTCTATTAGCATTGTCTTCACCTCATGTAGTTACTTAAATTTTAGCATCATTTGTACTAAGATCACATAAAAATGTGATTCTGTACTAAAATGTAATAAAAAACACCATTTCTCATCCGAAGATGAAGAATGGTGCTTATTTTCCAGTCTTGCCACTTTGGGTGTTAGATTGAGCGGCTGAAGATTGGGTTGATGACTGAGTAGAAGATTGCGTGGTGCTAGATTGTTGCTTGTCGTCATCGCTTGAAGATGATTGCGCAGAACTGTTCTTATCCTTGTCTTGCTTCTTGTCGCTGCTGGAGCTGGAAAAATTGCTGCTATCAGATGACTTGCTTGCATTAGAATCGCTAGAAGAATTATCTTCCTTATTATTGTTCTTACCATTATTATCGGCAGGGCCGGACTTAGGATTCTGACCCTTGCTGGAGCCGGATGTGTTGGTAGTGTTCTCGTGTTGCACAGCGTTGGTGTGGTGAATGTAAGCACCGGCGCCGCCTCCACCTAAGACGAATAGCGCAAAAATAACACCCCAAAAGATTAATTTCTTCATTGTAAAAGTAACTCTGCTATATAAAACACAGAAATATGTAAGAGATAATTATATTTCTTACATACCAGAAAGAAATATATTTTCCTTTCCACGTTTTATTTACTGCCGTCTACACTAGTATTCCAACATTCCAATTAAGGAGTAGCCGCATTGACTAGTTCTTGCAGCTTAAGGGCTTAGCCATCCCCAAATAATTCTTATTTTGCTAAAACTAAAAGATTTAATACTGCATTATCATCGCGATCATTTTGATAACCACATTTATAGCATACATATTCGTTGTGCTTGGTACCATATTTTTTATTACCAGATAAAGTGATCTTTTCGTCACCTGTTTTAACATAACCACATTTAGCACATCTTTGTGTTGAAGGATATGTTTTATCAGCTAAAATTAACCCTTTTTTATACCACTCACATTTATATGTTAGAACCTGCCTAAATTTACCAAATAACGATCTTTGCATTCCTTTTGAAGCAACATGCGACATCATCATTTTCTTAACTTGTAGATCCTCAATAACAATTTGATCGTAGTTATTTACCAAATAAGTAGTAAATTTTTGCAAAAGATCGTTTTGAATATTTGCCGCCTTGCGATAATCACGTTGAAGTTTGGTTCTCACTTGTACATAATTATTGCTTTGAGTAGCTAATTTACCATTGATCTTTCTTTTTCTTGCTAGCACTTTTTGATAATGCTTGATTCGTTTGTATATTTTCTGCAATTTAGTTGGTAAAACACTGATTTGACCTTCGGTATAGTTAAAATGACCAACATTAACATCTATAGCTGTTTTTGTGCCAGTCTTTGTTTTAGCTGGAATGTCTTCTTCGTAAGAAAGGGCTGCATAATAATGGTGTCTTTCTCTGAAGATACTAGCAATTTTTATCTGCGTCATTTTAAGCTTCTCATAGGTTGAAATATTATACCAAGACGAAATATTTTTCGGTTTGTCTAATCGAAGCTTGCCATTAATTACCTTAGCTCGATCGGTTTTAAAGCCTTGTCTAATATTTTTCTTTGATTTAAACTGTGGCTTACTCCAATCAGTTTGAGCTTTATCAAAGAAGGCCTTCCAAGCATTTGCTAGATCCTTAACAGTTAGTTGCAGACATCTAGCAGACAAAGAAAATTGCCAATCTGCTTTATTTGCAACAAGTTCATCTCGAACTCGTCGCTCATTAGGACTGGGATTATCAGTCTTATTTAAAGTATGAGCATCATACATTGTCTGCCAGGTAGCCAAAGCTAGATTCCAACAATATCTACGATAATCGCAAAGATTATCCAATTGCTTTCTCATCGTTTTATTTGGTCTTAATTCAACTACTTGAGTCTTAATCAATTGTCTCACCTCCAATGCAAACATAAGTTTAGCAAAGGAGAGATGTGTCAACAAGCGAACAAAATATTAAATCTTTAGTAGGCCACAAGTCTACTTCTATGTTTTATCTTTCTGAATAGACTTGGTAGTATTTATATTTTAGTTTCACTTCATTCCTTTATTATATTGAATTATTATTCTTTACTTCCTCTCCCTTGATTAGAAAAATTATTTCAACAAATTTGGCCCATTTTTAGGTTTCAAATTGTTAGTAATAGTGTAAGACATCTGGCCGGCAGGTTGATTACAAAAAGCTCAAAATTTAACAAATATTAAGATGGGGAGAAATTAAACATGAATTTTGAATTAACTGAACAATCAATCCAATTTACTTTCGGTAACAAGGAATACAAGAGCGGACTTAAGAACCGTAGCTTCAAGAATGTGTCTAAGGATGCGCAAGCTGATGCCCTTCAAAATGTGGGTAAGGCAATTGCAAGTCTTCAAGACGATTCACTTGATGATGCGATCTTAATTCAGAGAAGACGTATTGTCGAAGCAGCTGAATAATTAGGCAAGATAAGTTAGTTAACATAATAAGGAAAACAAGGAAAATTTAAATGGCTAAGACTACTAAGACTTTGAAGTTAACTTTTTTGAATGGTAAGAACAAGAAGACAAGTGTTACGTTGGGGGATGCAATGGATAATTTTACTGCAGAACAAGTTCGCGGTGCGATGACTACTATTGCGTCAGCTAACGTATTTGAGAAAGACGGTGTTAAGAATTACGTTACTCCTCAATATGCTTCATATATTGAACGTACTGTTAGCGACATCTTTAACGATGGGGATGCTGATCAAGCAGAATCTGCAGACGAGCAAGACTAATCTTGAGTTGTTATTTGAGGTCATAGATTTACTGAAAAACAAACTTGTTAAAAAGTGAAGTATCACACTAGTTTAAATACGAAATCTTTGTAGAAACATTAATACAAATATTACTTTTTTGCTGAAGTTTGTTATACTTTTGTAAAAAAAGGTAAAGATTCTTAAAGAAAAAAGCGGACTGGAGTCCGCCTTTTTCTTGTTATAGCTAGGATTTGGCTATTTATTAAAAAAGAGGTCGGTTAAACGTTGATGTGACGGAAAAGGTGAAAAATATTACAAAAGAAAGATTTCAGTTTATTTAACTTGCTATTTTTTGCTCAGGTTAGTAAAATAGGAACCGTGGTAAGTAATAGGACGTACTTCAGGCATGACGCCTGTACGCATGCTGATTCTTCAGCAATGACTACTACCTCGTGAGAGTTATAGACTCATGGATCTTGTTTTGAAGAGTTTTGTACATTATAGGCTCCTTTCTCATGCTGACCTATGGCCTATTACATTTTTTATATTTCAAGGAGGAAAGACCACATGAAGAAAAATTCAAGAATTGTTAGCTTTGCTGCTGCTGCTTTATTAGCTGTTGCACCTGTTGTTGCAACTGCTATGCCAGTTAACGCTGCTACTACTATTAACGCTGGTTCAGCTATCAATACTAATACTAATGCTAAGTACGATGTTGACGTAACTCCAAGCATATCTGCTGTTGCTGCAGTTGCTAAGAGCGATACTATGCCAGCTATCTCAGGTAGCCTTACTGGTAGTATTTCAGCAAGTTACAATGGTAAGTCATACACTGCTAACTTACCAACGGATTCAGAAAATGCTACTATTACCGATAGTAATAATACGACTGTTAAGCCAGCTGCATTAGAAGCTGGCAAGCCTTACACAGTAACTGTTCCTGGTGTTTCATTTAACTTTGGTTCAGAAAATGCAGGTAAGGATATTACTATTGGTTCAGCTAACCCAAATGTAACCTTTACTAAAGATAAAGGTGACCAACCTGCTTCAACTGTAAAGGTTACGTTAGACCAAGATGGTGTTGCTAAGCTTTCAAGTGTACAAATTAAGAATGTTTACGCAATTGACACTACTTACAACAGCAATGTAAACTTCTACGATGTAACAACTGGTGCTATTGTAACAACTGGTGCTGTTTCTATTGACGCTGACAACCAAGGTCAACTTAACACTGCATCTGTTGTAGCTGCAATTAATTCTAAGTACTTTGCAGCACAATATGCTGATAAGAAGTTGACTGAGGATAATGTTACATTTAACACTGAAACTGCTGTCAAGGATGCTTTAAAGGCTCAAAAGATTGAAGTAAGCCCAGTAGGTTACTTCAAGGCTCCACATACTTTCACTGTTAATGTTAAGGCAACTTCAAAAATTAACGGTAAGTCAGCTACTTTACCAGTAACTGTAACTGTTCCTAACGTTGCAGAACCTGTTGTTCCAAGTCAAAGCAAGACTGTTATGCACAACGCATACTTCTACGACAAGGACGCTAAGCGTGTTGGTACTGACAAGGTAACTCGTTACAACACTGTAACTGTTGCTATGAACACTACTAAGCTTGCTAACGGTATTTCATACTACGAAGTAATCGAAAACGGCAAGGCAACTGGCAAGTACATCAACGCAGACAACATCGATGGTACTAAGCGTACTTTGAAGCACAACGCATACGTTTACAAGACTTCAAAGAAGCGTGCTAACAAGGTTGTTCTTAAGAAGGGTACTGAAGTAACTACTTACGGTGGTTCATACACCTTCAAGAACGGTAAGCAATACTACAAGATCGGTAACAACACTGACAAGACTTACGTAAAGGCTTCAAACTTTTAATTAAGTCTAAGTAGTATATAAGGAAAACGAGGCAAATGCCTCGTTTTCCTTTTGCTCTAATAAATAGTACTAAAAATACCGTAGCTTAATTTGGCTACGGTATTTTTTAGGTTAAATCATTTTACTCTGCCATGCCTTCTATCATCACGGTACACCTTATAGATGACAAAAGCCAATGTTTTATACTTTTTTCTTCTAGTTTAATAACATATATCTTATAAAATATGTATATAATTATTAGAAATATAATAAATATAGATATATTTAGACATAAGGGAGTGTGATGAATATGTCAGCCTACAAGCGTCGTAACATGGGGGTTATCAGCTTGCCCACTGACATAGAATATCGTAATTGGTCCAAGGACCTTACTAAGTGGAAAATTGAGAACGACTCACAACTAGCGCAGTATCTCGTCTATGATCTCGGTGAAGCCGCAGCTTGGGATAACCTTGTTGCATTAAAGAATGAAGCTAAGAAGCTTAGTCAGCTTGAACAGGTAATTCTGTTTGAACATTTGCTTGAGAAGAAGACGATCACGCAATTAGTCGAAGAATGTGGCGTGCCACGCATTGCGTTGAAACGATTGAAGAAGCAGTTATTGCAGAAGCTGCGTAATGTAATGGAAAAATAGTAAACAATGAACTAGGTGCTAGACTATACAGAAAAAATTACGTTATTAGGTGTAGGTTATATTAAGAAAACTGCATTTTATTCAAAAAAGTGCAAACAAAGGCCATTACTCGAATTCCGGTTGAGTAATGGATTTTATTAGTTGTACTATAAAATCCTATCTTCTTTTTCTAGTATGTTTGGCAACTTTCTTATGAGCTTTTTTGTGACTTCTCTTATGTGTTACTTTTTTATTTCTCTTTTTGGCTTTTTTCTTAGTGGTTTTCTTGGTATTTTTAGCAACATTTCCTAAACTTGTACAACTTAACTTACCATTTTTAATAGTAAAATCAAATTCAATTCCGCCTTGTGCAATGGCACCGTGTGCACTAACATTCGCTGATCCCAGAATTTCGCCATTATTATTCGCAATAATAATTGATCGATCAGTTGAAGTGGGTGTCAAGCCTATTACTGTTGCCTGAGCTTTCAAAGTATATTTACCATCGGTTAAAACAGTATCATTTGTTTCAATCTCAGTTCCAGAATTATTGACTAAACTAATATTATTAATTGAAGCAGAGCCGTTAATTTTAGTGCTATTAATATATACATTTCGTTCACCAAGAAGATGAGTTATAACATTCTTTTTAGTTATAGTCGATGCAGCTTGAGTAGTGTTGGGAACACTAGTTTTCAATGAAAACACTGGAGCTGTAGCGAATAATCCTGGTAAATTTAAAACGTTTTTTCATTATAATTTTCTCCAAAAAAAGACAGAGCTTTCGCCCTGCCTTTCTTATTTATCAGTGTGTCCTACAAGACTTAATTAAAAGTTTGAAGCCTTTACGTAAGTCTTTTCAGTGTTGTTACCGATCTTGAATGTGTCAGTACCACCGTAAGTAGTTACTACAGTACCCTTCTTCAAGGTAACCTTGTTAGCACGCTTCTTTGAAGACTTGTAAACGTATGCGTTGTGCATAATAGTCTTGCTTTGGCTTGGAACAGTAGTGTCTGGCTTAGTTGCAGTTAAGTCTGAGCTCTTTACGAATTCGTTTGAGCCTTCCTTGTTGATACGAGTGTATTCAACACCGTTAACAGTTACCTTGCCGAAGGTGTAAACAGTTGCACCCTTTGAAAGTGTTGAAATATTAGCAGCTTCTGAAACAACGTTACCGTTAATGTTGTAAACCTTAGTGTTATCAGCCTTTACGTATTCTTGTGGAGCCTTTTCAGTAGGACCCATTACAATTGCGTAAACAACAAGCTTTGAAGTGAAGCCAGCTGGGTTAGTAGCAGTAATAGTTACTGGGTACAAACCTGCAACACTTGCATTAACCTTGCTTGAATCAATCTTGATGTTGCTTGGGTTAATTAATTGTTGGTGAGCAGCTAAGTCTGCTGCAGTCTTGTCAAAAGTAGTACCAAAAGCGCTTTGTACGTAAGTTTTGACAGAATCAGTTACAATAGCATCGTTAAACTTACCGTTTACAATAACCTTTGTCTTATCAGTATCCTTAAGTACTAAATTGCCAGAAGTCTTACCGTTTGACATAACGTTGTCATTGTAGTAAACATTTCCATCAAATACAAATGCTGGTGCGTTGTAGTTTACTGAAGCGTTAATTCTTACAGTGATTGAAGCAGTGTTACCATTTTCTGTCTTAGCAGTTAACTTAAGGTTGAAGCCGTTTGCTGGGTAATCAAAGCTACCGTTTGAAGCACGCTTCAAGTCTTGAGCTACTAATTGGCTTTCAACATCTGAAGCAGTAGTAGTCATTTCAATGTTATCGTTTGATTGATCACTAGTCTTCCAAGCGTAGTGTTTCTTAATAGCAGTCAAAAGTGAATCTGGTGTAAAGCCGTTAGCAATTTCATTTAATGAAACAGTGCTACCATCATTTACAACAGTGTTGGTATCTTTGTTGTAGAAGTAAGGAGTACCTTGTTGGCTAGCAAACTTAGCATTTACAGTAACTTGGTAAGGTTTGTTGTTTACAGTAAATGTAATAGTTTGTTGGAATACACCATTTGCATTTTGACCAGTTGCTGACTTAACAGCAATGTCCTTCATGTCTTCAGGCTTAGCATTGCTTAAATCAGCACCACCTAATTGCAAGATAGCATCTTTTTGAGCATCGCTTAACTTAACGCTAAATTGAGTGTTTGAGCCACGGTCAAGCACAATAGTACCCTTTAAAGTACCAAGATCTTTTACTTGAGTAGCAGTAGTAGTTGTAGCAGCGTCAGCAGCTGAAACAGTAGATACGGCAGAAGCAGCAACTGGAGCAACAGCTAATAAAGCAGTAACGCTAACAATTCTTAAATTTTTCTTCATGTGGTCTTTTCCTCCTTGAAATATAAAAAAATGTAATAGGCCATAGGTTCAGCATGGTGATAGGAGCCTATAATGTACAAAATCATTCAAAGCAAGATCCACGAGTTTATAACTCTCGCGAGGTAGTAATCTTGCTGAAGGATCAACAGGCTGCACGCCTGAAGCACGTATATTGAGTACGCGATACTAGAGTAGGTGTGGTGTGGGAGTGATCCTTCCTCTTATTTGCTAAGGGGAGGTTGAGTGGGTTCTTTCCGCCGCGGCTTTTCGCTAGCTGTGAATAGAGCACAGCAAAAACAAAAAAGGTTTCCAACAATAACATCGTCCTCAAAATTAAAGTGCAAATATGCATGTTTTATTTCTATTAAAATAACATAATTGAAATATTACTTTTATCATACAAATCAGCCGAATCCCTTGTTTTAAAATAACTTGCTAGATACAATAGAACTGTTAATAATAGGAGGAACCAACTTATGAAGAAGAGACTTTTGACCAGCATTGCTAGCGCAGTTATGTTGACTTCAGTAGCTACGCCAGTTGTAAGCAATGCTATAAATATTGTTCATAGCCAAAAAGTTTCCGCAGCAACAACCGATGAACAAGCAGAATTTTTGAATAAGGCCGCCAAGCAAGCAGTAAGAGCTGCTAAGAAGTACGGTACTTATCCATCAGTCATGATTGCTCAAGCCATCGTTGAAAGCGGCTGGGGCCAATCAGGATTGGCAGTTAATGCGAACAATCTTTTTGGTATGAAGGCTGATGATAGTTGGACTGGTGCCACTTATACCTCTAAGACGCGTGAAGAAGATAAGAACGGCAAGAGTTACTACGTCACCGCTAAATTTAGAAAATACAATACATTGGAAGAATCATTCGAAGACAACGGACAAAAGTTGCGTGAAGGTGTGTCCTGGCAACCACTTCGCTACAAGGGTGCCTGGATCGAAAACGCCGATAACTATGCTCAAGCTACCAAGGCTTTGACCGGTACTTACGCAACCGATACCCAATATGATTCCGCACTTAACTCAAGAATCACCGCTCACAATTTGAGCAAGTATGATCCAGTTGTCACTAAGACTGCTAAGGTTTACACCGTCGAAAAGGGCGGCTCAGTCTACAACTGGCCAACCGACCACTCAGTTGCTAGTCCAGTCGGCTCAGTTAAGCAAGGCGAAAAGGTTACTGTGACCAAGACCATTACCTATAATAATGGCTCATCCAGAATGTATATCGACGGCAAGGGCTGGATCAACGGCAGTGCTCTTGGCAAGGGCAAGAAGAGCAGTAGCAGTGAACCAATCACTCAAGCTCCAAAGGGTGTAACCAAGATCCAAAAGAACTTGATGCACAATGCCTACGTATATGACAAGAACGGCAAGAAGCTCGCTGGCAAGATGTTCAAGGTTAACGACGAAGAAGGCGCTAAGTTAATCAACACTTACGGCACCAAGACCATCAAGGGCAAGAGCTACTACCGTATTGGCGAAAATGAATACATCGCAGCCGGCAACATCGACGGTACCCTTAAGTTCTTGAAGCGTAATTCTTACGTTTACAACCAATATGGCAACCGCGACAACAACTTGAAGCGCAAGAAGAACGAACAAGTTGCTACCTACGGTAGCGCCGTAACTATTAACGGTGCCAAGTACTACAGAGTTGGTATCCGTCAATACATCAAGAAATCTAACTTCATGTAATAAAGGATGGTTTAGTGAAGCTAAAGAAATTAACGATCGCATTTATTGCGGCCATCAGTTTAATCGATACGTTTAGTTTTAATAATGAAGAAACTCAAGCGGCATCGATTAACACTGAAGCTAAGAAATATAAGTACAGCGGTGTTACTTATTTATACAAGATGCTCAAACTTGAGGGTATCAAGTACAACAAATTCCCTGGCGTTGAATACCAAAATGGTAAACCAGAGGGAATTGTCGTTCACGAAACCGATGACCCTGGTGCCACTGCCCACGATGAAGCAATTTACTTCAACCGTGAATGGCAGAACATCCAGGCCTATGTTCATGCTTTCGTCGACAGTAAGCAAGTAATTCAGATGCGCTCACCCGACATGGGTACCTGGGGTGCGGGTCAGCAGGCGAACAACCGATTTATTCAAGTTGAATTGTGTGAAGAAGATAGTAGGGATGCATTTATTAAGTCAATTAATAATGATGCGATCTACATTGCTAAGCTTTTACACCGTTACGATTTGCAGCCGGACAATGCCTGCGATGATGGTCAAGGTACGATTTGGTCGCACCACGCCGTCAGCAACTTCCTTGGTGGCACTGACCACGTTGACCCCGATGGCTATTTTGAAAAATGGGGCTACAGCATGGATCAATTTTATTCATTGATTAAGTATTACTACGACTTGCAAAAGAAGAATACTCAATCTCAATCTAACTTGAAGGACAAGGATAAGGATCCAAACAAGACTAAGGAAGAAATTCCAGTTGTTCAAGGTGCTGTAACTTTAGGTCACGATGCCTACATCTATGATGCTAAGGGCAAGAACACCAAGAAGCTCAAGTACGCCGGCAGTCCTGTTGTGGTCATGGGTTACAAGATGATCAATGGCAAGAAGTACTACCAGATTGGCAAGGACCAATACGTAGTTGCTTCAAACATCGACGCAACGCCTAAAACCGTGAACAAGGATACTTACTTACGTACTCGCACTGGTGAGATCGAAAAGCAAAACAAGGTCAAGAAGGGCAGCCGAGTATTAGTCTACGGCAGCAAGATTACTATTAAAGGTCAAAAGTACTATGCACTGAATGCTACACAATATGTTTTAGCAAGTGACGTAAATTAAGAGAAAAATATGTCTTATTCCTAAAACGATGGGAATGAGGCATATTTTTTTGTATAATGCATGTTGATTGAATGAAAAAAGGGGAAGAGTATGGCACAATTATCGCTATTCTTAGTCGTATTATTGGCATTAATTATTCCAATATTTATGGCTCGTTTTCAAATTAGCAATGTCCCAACCGCGGTAGCCGAAATTATCGTGGGGATTATCATGGGATCGAGTGGTTTCAACCTGATTTCTTCGACGCACGATCTGACTTTTTTGTCTAATCTGGGCGTGATCTTACTGATGTTTTTATCAGGGATGGAAATCGACTTCGATTTATTGCAAAGAAAGAATAATCCGAAGGGTAGATCACAAGCCGGAAAAATGGTTGATCCGCTGAAGACAGCCGTGATTGCCTTTAGTGGAATCGTCGTCATGGCTGTGGCCCTGGCCTTTGTTTTGAAATGGATCGGTTTGTTCAGCGAAGTTATGCTGGCTGCGATTATCTTGATGACCGTTGCTCTCGGCGTGGTGATTGCCACCTTGAAGGAAAAGGACATTTTGGGTCGGCCAATTGGCCAGACGATTTTGTTAACAGCTGTGCTTGGTGAAGTTATTCCATTGCTTTTGCTTACCATTTATGCATCAATCAACGGTGGTAACGCAGGACAATTATGGTTGATCATCTTGTTGTTCTTGGCCGCAATTATTCTTTTGCGTCGATTTAAGCAACCATATTTGTGGTTTGCCAAGGTGACGAAGTCAACGACGCAACTAGATATTCGTTTGGCATTTTTCTTAATTTTTGCACTAGTTACTGTTGCCGAAACTGTTGGGGCTGAGAACATCTTAGGTGCCTTTTTGGCTGGGATGGTCATGAAGCTGCTTGAACCAAGTGAAGCAACTAAGGATAAGTTGACCTCAATTGGTTATGGCTTTTTTATTCCTATTTTCTTCATTATGACAGGGGTAAGATTGAATTTGCGTTCATTCTTGACCCATCCCTCAGCCTTAATGCTTTTGCCAGTCTTGGTTATTTTCTTATTGCTCGCCAAGTTGCCGGTTGTTTTAACCTACATGAGATTCTTTGAAAAGCGCAATGCTTTTGCCGGCGGCTTCTTAACTGCTACAACCATTACGATTGTTTTGCCAACCTTGCAAGTTGCGAGAAGATTGCACGCCATTACTTCAACACAATCCGATGCCTTTATTTTGGCCGCAGTTATCGTATGTATTTTGAGTCCGATCGTCTTTAACTCGAGTTTCGTTTTGTCACCGGAAGACAGAATCAAGAAGACCGTTACCTTTATTGGGGCCAACGCCTTCACGGTGCCGGTTGCCCACGACTTGCACGATAATTGGTACTCAGTCAAGATTTATACTGCTAACAAAGTCGGCTACGAAACTTATGATAGCCGCGTTGATAATATTACCTTGTTGCCTGATTTGAATAAGGAGACCTTGGAGAAGGCCGGCGCATATGATTGTGATATCTTTGTGGCTGCCAGTCACACGGATGAGAACAATGCCGACTTGGCAAGGGATGCTAGAGAAGCTGGAGTAGAGCGTGTAATTGCACGACTCAGTCAGGTTGATAGCGATATTGTTGACGAATTTAACCAAAGAGATATTGAAATTTTTAACTTTACCAATATTCGTTCTGCCTTGATGCGTGCGTTGATTGAATCGCCAACCGTTTACCGGATTATTACGGATACGAAGAATATTCTTTACTCAGTTAAGGTTACGAATACGCATTACACTGGGCGTCCTTTGGCCGATTTGGACTTTATCGACAAGATTACGGTCAGTCGAATTTGGCGTGGAGATCAGTGGCTGGCTCCGCACGGCTGGACTGTGATTGAGCCGGGGGATGTTTTGGTCTTCTCTGGTGAATTCAAGGATGCTGATCAGGTACGGAATTTGTTAAGTAGTCATGATCAAGATAAGAAGGAACTATCATAAGATGGTTCCTTTTTGTTTGGAATGTATTCCAAATGAGAGACAAAAATGGTATTTATTTGGAAAGTATTCCAAATAAATACTAAAAATCAGGTTTTATTGGAGTATATTCCAAACAAAAGTAAGACAAAAATAAAAAGATTGATTATCAACGTTTTTTTGTAACGAAGACAATCAATCTTTTTTAGTTTGATTTTTTATTCCTCAGAATTTCTTGCAGCAGTCAAAATTTGCATTGACTCAAGCGTATTCACAAATGCTTCATCAGCTTTCACCGTATCATGATTATCGATGATCTCACTAAACGCATTAAACTCGCTCGTCATACGGTGGTCGTATTTATTCAAGTTGTAACGCTTAGGTTCTTTGCCTCGCATTTGTACTGTAAAGTTGTTAAGTTCGCCAGTTGAACCATCGATACAGATACTGCCTTTTTCACCTTCAATGAATGAACGTGGCGTTACGTAACTATCCTTTGATGCGGTGAGGGATGCTTGCTTGTCAGGGTAGGACAAGTGCAAGATGCCTGATGTATCAACGCCTTTTTGCATATTAGCGTAATATTGCACCTTATCAGGCAAGCCGAACAAGGCCGCTACAAGATGAATGTTGTAAATGTTTAAGTCCATCAAAGCACCACCATCTTTATTTGGATCAAAGACTGGTGCAATCTTGCCTTTAAGGAAAGCATCATAACGGCTTGAGTATTGCGTGTAGTTCATGTTCACGATATGAATTGGTGCAATATTCTTGATCTCTTTTTGAATTGCCTTGAAGTTTTCTACATAAAGGTTGGTGATTGCTTCAAGGATGATCAAATCTTTTTCGTCGGCAAGTTGCTTTAATTCTTTTGCTTGCGCCGTGCTTTCGACAAATGGCTTTTCGCAGATTACGTTTTTACCATGCTCTAATGCTTCTTTGGCAATCTCATAGTGCAAGAAGTTTGGCACAGCCACGTAAACCGTATCGACATCTGGATCTACCATCATTTTTTCGTTATCAGTGTAGGTTTTCTTAATGCCATATTGGTTAGCTAATTCCCGGGCAATATCTTTGCTACGGACAGTTGATGAAATTGCTGTGAGTTCTAGATTGTTGATCTTATCAGCAGTCTTCAAAAAATCGTGGACGATCATTCCACTTCCGATAATTCCTAATTTCATAATTCAACCTCTACTTTTTCTTACTATTATTATCAGTTGTTGGCAATGGCTTAGCATTAGTTGCGGAAGTTGGTACTTTTAAGAAGTCGTGGCTGCCAAAGTTGCCGTAACTTTGACCAACCTTAACCGTCATCATCTTGCCCAGCTTCATGTTCACGAAGACGTTGAAGCCAGCCAATTTGTTGTCTCTTACTACAGCCTTAACTGTCATGTCCTTGTACTTGCCATACTTTTGAATTTGCTTGAAAACTCTAGCTTGGTTAGTGCTTTGAGGCACAGTATTGAAGACTGGCGCTGCTGCTTTTTTCATTAAGTCCTTGTCTTTGATATTAGCAGTCAAAGTGTAAGTCTTTTCCTTCTTATTACGCTTCATCTTGTAGGCGTTAACCAAAGTGTCGCTTGGATTATGGATCAAACGATTATTCATAATCGCGTCAGTCAAATCTGCGTATGAGTGACCCGTTAATTTTTCAAGATCAGCCTTGTACCAAGTATCACGACCATTGATGTAGACGTTGTTCAGGTTGACCCATTCTTCGCTTGAACGAGTCTTGCCCTTGCTGGTTGTTTGGTTAGTAATATGGTAGACAGTTGATTCGCCACCAAAGGTAGTGCTTGCCAAGGCTACTTGGCTAGAAGTGTCAGTGCCCAAGGTAACAGATTGGATGACTTGGCCACTTCTGAAGCTCTTTTTAGCCTTTTGCACTACCTGACTTTTAGTTAAAACTGGGTCGGCAGTGTTTTTCTTTTGCTGACTGCAGCCACCCAGTAAGAATAGGGTAGCGCGTGAAATACCAATAAATGCTTTTTTAAGTTTTGTATTCATGATTTTTCTCCTATAGTTACACCTATTATTATATACGAAAAAAGCCCGAATCTCTTCGGATTCGGACTTAGTATTAATTGTTCGTGCTCATTTTTCCTAAATCGACTGCGCCTTTTTTAACATTGGCAGGAACCTCTAAGTTCTTGATCTGGTCAATTTGATCAGCATTCATGGTAAAGGTTCTCTTTGTGCCTTCATCTTTATAGGTAGAAACCACCTTCACATCAGTGATGTGGTAGCTCTTATCAACGTCGATCAAAATTTCGTTGTTGATTGGTTTCACGTTGTCTAAATCGATGCCGATCAAAGCCGTGATCGCAGAATCGGAGACGATGGCATTCCAAATTTTCTTATTGTTTCCTTTATAAGAGAGGACATAATCGTTGCCATTTGGTTTAACTTTAAAACTCTTGCTGGTAGCAACGAATGGATCAAGCATGTTGTCTAAACTGTCTGTTAATACAGCATATGAACTGCTTTTGCCTAGTTTGGTCTTAAACCAGTGACTAGAACTGGTGCCTTTCATTTGGATGTAGTTGTTTTTACCTTCAATCCACATCTTATAGTGGTTGGAAGCTGTGGCCACATTAGCGTAGATGACTGTTGGATCCTTAACGTATTGAGCTTCTGCTTTTTGAATCGTTTGCCCATTTTCAGTTTCGTTCCAAGTAGTATGCATCGAATCGAACTTGGTCTTTTGCGCCTTAGTCAAAATCGTTTTGGCACTTGGCAAAGTATTTTCTTTTTTAGTAGTAGATTTATTATTTGAACAGCCTGCTAACAGCAAGACAAAAATGCCAATGAGGCCGATGATAATTTTTTTATTTTTGAATACCATAATTCCGCACTTCTTTTTTGATTAATATTTTCTGTTCTAAGTTAGCACAAAAGGGTAAATATTTGAAACAATGTCTAAAAATTAATGTTTTTTTGTCATATCTCTATGAAAAAAACTGCGAAATGTGTAAAATATGGGTGAAACATTGAATTTAAAAGGAGATATTTCATGTCAAAATTAGTTTTAATCCGTCACGGTCAAAGTGAATGGAACCTTTCAAACCAATTTACTGGTTGGGTTGACGTTAACCTTTCAGAAAAAGGTGTTGAAGAAGCTAAGAAGGCTGGTCGTTTAATCAAGGAACACGGTCTTGAATTTGACCAAGCTTACACTTCATTATTAACTCGTGCTATCAAGACTTTGCACTACGCACTTGAAGAAAGTGGCCAACTTTGGATTCCAGAAACTAAGACCTGGAGACTTAACGAACGTCACTACGGTGCTCTTCAAGGTTTGAACAAGAAGAAGACTGCTGAAAAGTACGGCGATGAACAAGTTCACATTTGGCGTCGTTCATACGATGTTTTGCCACCAGCTATTGATGACGACAACAAGTACAGCCAAGCTCACGACCGTCGTTACGCAAACTTGGACCCACACATCGTGCCTAAGGCAGAAAACTTACACGTATGTCTTGACCGTGTAATGCCATTCTGGGAAGATCACATTGCTCCAGACTTACTTGACGGCAAGAATGTAATTATCGCAGCTCACGGTAACTCACTTCGTGCTTTGACTAAGTACATCGAAAACATTTCTGACGACGACATCATGAACCTCGAAATGAAGACTGGTGAACCAGTTGTTTACACATTCGACGAAAACCTTGATGTTGTTAACAAGGAAAAGTTGGACGACTAATTAAATAGTGGTTATTCACACAAAAAGGACTTCGAATTTTCGGAGTTCTTTTATTTTTTAGGGTAAAAAAAGACATCCCCGGAAGGGATGCCCATTTTCATCAACTTGCTCCAAAAATTTTAATATATTATTCTATTTCATATTTTTTGAAACAAGTATATTATATTATAAACAAAGAAAAACTGCCATTTTTTTCTAAGAAAGAGGCAAAAATTATGAAAATCTTAGTAACTGGATTCGATCCTTTTGGCGGTGAAAAAATTAATCCGGCTATCGAAGCCGTAAAGAAGCTGCCAGATGAAATCGACGGCAATCAAATCATTAAACTAGAAGTACCGACGATTTTTTATCAAAGCGCCAAGGTAGTTAAAGAAGCAATAACAAAATATCAACCAGACATGGTCATCAACGTCGGCCAAGCAGGTGGCCGAGCTGCCATTACACCTGAAAGAATTGCCATTAATTTTCAAGCGGGCTCAACTCCCGATAATTCAGGCAAGGGTCCAAAAGAAGGCAAAATTGAAGCAGATGGTGCCGACGGTTACTTCACCCAATTGCCAATTAAAAAGATGGTCACTGCCATGAGAAAAATAGGCATCCCTGCCGAAGTTTCAAATTCCGCTGGCACGTACGTCTGCAACCACCTTTTCTACGAGGTGCAATACATGCGCGCACGCGAATTTCCTAACCTAAAAGCCGGCTTCATTCACATTCCATTTTTGCCTAGCCAAGCGAAAAATGGTCGTCGTCCATCCATGAATTTAAGTGATATGGTAGAAGGGCTAACCGCTTCCATTAAAGTGGCAGTAGCTGACTAAAAATTGACAGTGACCCCTTTCAAGTGCTATTTTTGTCTTTGGAATTAAAGTTGGGAGAAAAATATGCAAACAATTGATGATTCTCTCTTTCAAGTCTCTGTCGATGAGAATGGGGCCATGGTGGCCCACTTAATATCAGTAACTGATAATTATGATTATCTCGGCGAAGAAGGGACTAAAGAGGGTACGGCAATTGCTTTTCCAGTGATCAATCATGATAATGACTGGGCCAGCAAAATGCCTTGGACTGTCGTTGATAAAGGCGATACTCGAGTGAGTTTGACTTTAATTGATACACCGGAAAGCTATAAGAAATTCCCGTATCACTTTGAAGTGATGACTACATATGCCTTAGAGGGCAATCAAGTCGAGATAACCTTTTTTCTAAAGAACTCTTCGCATAAAGAAATGCCATTTTCATTAGGTTTTGTTCTACCAAATAATTGGCCTACTGAAGAGGGGATTAACAAAATTAGTTTAAATAATGGAAAACATGAAATTGATGTTGCTTCAACTGATTTTAAATTAAATGTAGAAGAAGATCATGTTACCGCATTTATTGATGAGATCAAGCTTGAAGCAGAAAGTAGCAAGACTTTTGCTTTAAACTTGACTTTGAAGTAAAAATAAGTAACGATTTTAATAAGATATAGGAAGCAGGTCAGCGATGATTTGCCTTTTTTGTTATAATACACTCAATGTGAATTTACATATAGGTATGACTTATGGAGAAAAAAAGACAATATCATCCGAAAAGCACGCGAGTGCAAAATCATAAATATCGAAAATACCACATTTGGCCGCGGATTGTTGGTTTAGTTGTGCTAGCTGCAGTTGGCGCAGCAATTGCGTACTTTACTTCTGTTTACTTTAAAACGAAGAATGCAGTTGATAAGACCTATGATCCCCATACTGCAGTGAAAACTACAGGTGAATTTAATGGAAAGAAACATTTTGCCGTTTTACTGATGGGTACGGATACCGGCGCCTTGGATAGAACGGAGAAGCGGGGTAGAACCGATACCATGATTTTAGCTGTAGTTAACCCTGCAAAGAAGCGCTACACGCTGATTTCTATTCCGCGTGATACGATGGCACAGATGATTGGTGCCGATTCTTTCCAAACTGAAAAGATCAATGCCGCGTATGAATTCGGCGGTGCCAAGATGTCAATGGACAGCGTTTCGAAATTGATTAATGTGCCGATTAAGTATTATGCCGTGGTTAACATGGGCGGAATCATGAAGATGATCCGTTATGTTGGTGGTATTAACATTCGGCCAACGCTCAGTTTTGAATATGGCGGTTATATCTTTAAGAAGGGTAAGTTAACGCACATGGGTGGTGCTGGTGCACTGGCCTATTCAAGAATGCGTTACGATGATCCACGAGGCGACTACGGCAGACAAGAAAGACAGCGTCAAGTTATTACGACTTTGATTAAAAAGGCTATCTCTGTCAGCTCGCTTTCAAACTTGGATTCAATCTTAACGTCAGTTTCAAGTAACGTGCGGACTAACTTGCCATTCAGCGCTTTGCAACAGATCGCGACGAATTATCGTGGCTGTGCCAAGACGTCTACTAGTGACTACTTGCACGGCTATAATGCGATGATCGACGATGCCGCATATCAAGTACAGCCAACCAGTGAATTGCAACGAATTTCTAATAAGGTTCGCACAGAACTAGGTCTTGAAAAAGAAACCATCAGCAATAACGAAACTTACCAAAATAAGCGCAATATTGCTCATGGCTTTAGTTTCAAGAGCGGTAAGACGCAAGACTACCATATTTATGACTACACGGGAGATGATGATAATTGATGACGCCTATTTATGCGACGCTGATCGGTTATCTCTTTGGTAATTTTCTGACTGCGATGGTTGTCGGAAAAATCTTTTTGAAAATAAATCCTACTCAATATGGTTCACATAATCCTGGAACAGCCAATATGGGTGCTGTTTTTGGTAAAAAATGGGGCATCTTAACATGTCTCGGTGATTTGCTTAAAAGCTTAATTGCCTTATTTATTGTTTACTTTGCTTTTCCAGGTCACATTAATATTGCTTTTGCCGGACTAGGCTTGATTTTAGGACATTGCTTCCCATTCTGGAATCATTTCCAAGGCGGCAAGGGAGTTGCGGTTGCAGCTCAGATCACAGTGTTCTATGATTGGAAGGCTGGTTTTGCGACATTGCTGGTGGCCCTCGTGCTGACAGCAATCATGCAAAATTTGACGATTCCGCCTTTAGTGTTTATGCTTTTATTCAGTGTTTATGAATTTCTGCAAAACCAAGAGGCAGGAATTATCTTCATGGTGATTACTTTAATCATGGTCTTCAAGTTTTGGAAGGATATTGTAGATTTCTTTACCGGACACGGCAAGAAGGTCGATATTTTATACTCGATCAAGAAGAAGCTGGGGATCAAGAGTAAGTAATGGCAAAAAAGAATTTTTTAGTAAGGACATAGACTAAGAAAATGAGTGAGATTAAGAAAAAAAAATCACTAGGTGTTGTCCAAATTATCTGTATAATTGTGGCAGCATTTTTCATGCTAGTGCAAATGTTCTCATGGAGTAGCCTGTTTGGTAGACTTCCACTCAGCACTTTAATGAGATACATCCCTGGACTGCTAGACTGCAGCACGATGGTGCTTGTGCCAATGGTCTTTGGGGCTGTCTACAGCAAGAAGAAGGTCCATCCAACTGAGGCTTTCAGATTCTGGATTATGGCAGTTGTCACACTAGTGTTGCTGTATTTGGTCAACTTTATGAAGCGACCAGGCAGCTTTAATATGTGGAAGTTGTGGGGCGTATTTTTCCCAGTACTAACTAGTACATCAGTACTACTTGCTGGATTAATCTTCAGTATGTTGGCTCAGCCATACATCTATGAACTGCAACATCGCATTACTACTAAGCAAAACTTGCTTTTGCTTAGTGCATTGACTTTGGTAGGATTTGCCACTAACGCTGGTACAATGATTTTCAACTACTCCATCTATGGTGTTTACCTAATCTTGTACTTCGCATGGGGTATGTTTTTAGCTAATGTCAAAATCCCTAAGAAGGTATTTGGCTGGACGATTGGTGCCGGCATCGTATCATTCTTTGTAATGTTCATCGGTGTTCCCGGATTTAACGGTGTTTACTGGTACCAACGTTTATCTGGTCGTAGTGGTGTTTATTCTTGGAATCCAAGATTCTTAAGCAACGTTACATCACCATTTCTATTCTTAATGGTTCTTGCCGCATTTTTGATTTTTAGAAAAGTAATCGTTAGTTTCTCTGCTAAGGAAATGCGCTTCTTTATTCCGGTTGTAATCTTTATGGATGCCCCAATTATCGGCGGCTTTGTAAGATCATTCCGCTTCACTAACAGCGCCGGATTTAACAAGTTCTTGATGATTATCATCATGACGATTGCGGCCTTTATTTTGGACTATCTGTATGAACGATATCTGTTCAAATTTAAGCCGGTCAAAAATGCAATTACATTCTTTAATAAACATGATAATCTGGCGCAAATTGTCGAAGATCTCTGGGGCAAGTTTACTGCTTGGGTTGTAGAAAACAGAGTAAGACTTCTTACTTGGGGTTGGTTCTACATCTTGAGTTTCGTCTCATTCTTGATCGAATCAGACAATTTACGTATTCAAATTACTACTGCTACAGACATCAACGCAGTTATCTTCTTGCTCGGGACTAGATTCTTCGCCATCATTTTGACGGCTATCTTCCTCGATGCAATGTTTGCGATCTTCTACTTCATTACTACGCGTTACTGGACTTCAACAGTTTTAGTCAGCGTAATTACTATTGGTTGGGCTATTGCCAACAAGATTAAATTGAACCTTCGTGGTGAACCAATTTACCCAACCGAAATTGACGAAATCGTAAACTGGAAGACCTTGCTTCCAATGGTTGGTCAAAAGACAGTCATTATGGTTGCCGTTGCATTGGTCATTATCATTGCATTATGTGTCTTCCTTGAAATCAAGTTTCCAATTAAGAAAAAGGGTTCATGGAAACGTCGTGGTATTTGGGCATTACTCAGCTTGCTCTTATTCATGACACCAATGCGCTTTAACCACGATGGCGGTATGATCTACCACATCAACCGTGGTTTTGACAACAAGCAATCATTCAGAAACCCTGAACGTGATATTCAAATTAACGGTCCATTATTGAACTTCTTGAACTACTTCGACTTGCAAATTATGAACAAGCCAGCCAACT
Organism: Lactobacillus amylovorus DSM 20531; assembly: GCF_002706375.1. Classification (NCBI taxonomy): domain Bacteria; kingdom Bacillati; phylum Bacillota; class Bacilli; order Lactobacillales; family Lactobacillaceae; genus Lactobacillus; species Lactobacillus amylovorus. The sequence goes on along the minus strand of NZ_CP017706.1, from coordinate 933,299 downwards.
ATTCAGAATCTACAATCAAGCATTTGGACCAAAAGTACAGCAAACTTGCTGATAAAATTAACAAGACAAGAAAGAATACTTTAAAGGATCAAACTATTGTCTACAACTTGAGTGAAAGTTTTGTTGATCCATATACTTTCCCAACAATTAAGATTGATCCAAAAACTCCAAACCCAGTTAAGTTTATCCAATCAATGAAGAAACGTGCCACATACGGTAGCATGCTTAGTGCCGGTTACGGTGGTGGTACTGCCAACATGGAATGGGAAACTTTGACCGGATTCAACATGGGTATGTTCAAGTCAACCTTGACTCCATATGTACAAATCGTACCAAACTACGACTTCTACCCAACCATTGGTATGGACTTCAACTACAAGTCAGCTGTTCATCCATTCATTGGTACTTACTACTCAAGAATAGAAGACTACAAGAGATTTAAGTTTAACAAGTTCGTTTACCTTGGTTCTAAATACAAGATCATTGATCAAAAGAAACTTGGTAAGAGTACTTACAACTCTGACTTCACTGCTTATGCTAACGGTTTGAAACAAATCAACAGCATGAAGGGTGGTCAATTCATTAACTTGATCTCAATTCAAAACCACATGCCTTACAACAACTGGTATCCAAACAACGAATACATGGGCAAGGTATCTGGTGAACTCTTCAACACTGCTGCCGTTCGTGAACAAATGGCAACTTACATCAAGGGTACGCAATACACCGACAAGGCAGTTAAGAAGTTTATTGGTCAAATCGATAAGATCAAGAAGCCAATTACTATTGTCTTCTACGGTGACCACTACCCAAGCATCTTGTCACAAAACTACACTGGCAAGTATCCAGTTCAAATGCACTCAACTCGCTACTTCATTTACTCAAACAAGTACGCAAGAGAACATGGTGCTAAGAACAAGTTGACCCACAACACTAACTTCGTCAACACTAGTGACTTCACTGCTATGATGCTTGAACAAACAAACACTAAGGTAACTCCTTACCAAGCGCTTTTGACTGAAGTTCACGAGAAGCTTCCTGCAATTACCATTAACTTCAATGGTGACAAGGGCTTCCAATTGGTTGACCAAAAGGGTCACTTTGTAGATCCTAAGAAGTTGACTTCAGAACAACAAGCTATATTGAACGATTACGAAATGGTTCAATATGATATGACCGCTGGTCAAGCTTATGGTTTGAAGGCTAAGGGCTTCTACAAGATGAACAATTAAAATAAATAAGAAAAGGACTAGAGCACTGCTTTAGTCCTTTTTGTTTATGTAATGATAAAATAATAGATATGAGTATAAAGATTAAAAGGTGAAAACAATGAAGAGAATTTTAGCAATGGCACTTGCTAGTGCTGCTGGTTTAGCTTTTATGACTACTCCAGTTAATGCTGCAAGCAAACCAAACATGGTAATTGGCCAACGACAAACTTTACAAAAAGGCCAAAAATATCATTTTTACATTAATGCAGCTGGTCGTGTCCGAATTAACGGTAATGCTAAGTTTACGATGACCAATAGTTCACGCAATAAAATTGCCAACTATGGTTCAAGCAAGAACCAAGTATTTTATTTGCGCAAGGGTAACTATTATTTAACCCCAACTAATACGGCTAGCGTTAACTCTAACTTTACGAATTTAACTAAGATTCGCAAAGATTTTGAAACAGTAGTTGAGACTAAGAAGAACGTCAATGATGTAAATCATCCAATGGAAATCAAGAGTGGTGATCATATCAAGGGGATGCTAGGCTTCTACAACTACGATGAAACTGATGCTTATACGTTTAAATTGGATGAGCCTTCCAAAGTAACTTTTGACGTTAATGCTTTGCCAATCTACCCAGGCCATTACCAATATTACAGTTTGCGCTGGGAACTTAATAGTAACGGCTATCCATTGAACATCTTTACTAAGGACAAGCGCCAAAAAATTGTTTACAATTTGCCTCAAGGTACTTATACAGTAAGATTGTCTAATCTACGTGGTCGGTATAACTTTGATTTCAAGATTGAAGATGGTAGTGATACTGTCCCAAGTGCATCTAAGATTGAATCAGTTACCGATGAAAAGGATGCTGTACGAGTTAATGTAGCTCAAGCGGATAATGCCAAGAAATATGAATTAATGTTCACCCAAAAGGCAACTAACGGTAATGCCACTATTGGTATTCCATTCCAAAATGAAAGACTTGTAGGTCAAGCATTAGGTACAAGCACAACAATAGTAACTGATCCAGTTTTTCATAATCCTTCATACGGCATGACTTTTAAGCCAGTTGATGGACAAACATATTTAGTGCGTGTACGTGGCATAAATAGTGACACTTATCGTGGTCAAATCGATGCAGACAAAACACCAGTAGGTGAATGGTCAGATCCATATGAATTTACCTACCATGCACCTAAAAATTAAATTAAACGGTTGACTAAAACCGTTTTTCTAGTTAAGATCGTACTTAACGATAAGTAGCAAATCGATTCAGCGTTCAGAGAACTAGCGGTTGGTGTGAGCTAGACAGGTCGATTTTGACGAAATACTGATAGGGTGGTTTCTTTATCAACCAATAGAGATGCCGAATAGGCATGAACGTGGGTGGTACCACGGCTAAAGATGATAATTAGTCGTCCCTTGAGATTTATTCTCGAGGGGCGTTTTTTATTGGAGGAAAAATATGGCAAAATTTGATATTTTAGAAGACTTAAAGTGGCGCGGCGCCATTAACCAACAAACTGACGAAGAAGGCTTAAAAAAGTACTTGGCTGAACACGATGATTTGGCCCTTTACTGTGGTACTGATCCAACTGGTGACTCACTTCACATCGGTCACCTTATTCCATTCATGATCTTGAAGAGATTCCAAATGGCAGGTTACCACCCAGTAATCTTAATCGGTGGTGGTACTGGTGCAATCGGTGATCCATCAGGTCGTAAGACTGAACGTGTTCTTCAAACTGCTGACCAAGTTAAGCACAACGAAGAAAGTTTGACTAACCAAATGAAGAAGTTGTTTGGTACTGAAAACTTCGAAATTCGTGATAACGCAGAATGGCTTGGCAAGCTTAATTTGATCGACTTCTTGCGTGACTACGGTAAGTACTTCCAAGTTAACAACATGATCAACAAGGATGTTGTTGCTAGCCGTCTTGAAAATGGTATTTCATTCACTGAATTCACTTACCAAATTTTGCAAGCCATCGACTTTTACCACTTGAACAAGGAAGATGGCGTTCAATTACAAATTGGTGGTAGTGACCAATGGGGTAACATCACCGCTGGTATCGACTTGATCCACAAGCTTGAAGGTGCAGATCGTCCAGCATTTGGTTTGACCATTCCATTGATGCTTAAGGCTGACGGTACTAAGTTTGGTAAGTCAGCTGGTGGTGCTGTCTGGCTTGACCCAGAAAAGACTAGTCCTTACGAATTCTACCAATTCTGGATTAACCAAGACGACCGTGACGTTGTTAAGTACCTTAAGTACTTCACTTTCCTTAGCCATGAAGAAATCGAAGATTTGGCTGAAAAGACTGAAAAGGAACCTTGGAAGCGTGCTGCTCAAAAGAAACTTGCTGAAGAAGTTACTAAGTTCGTTCACGGTGAAGCTGGTTTGAAGGAAGCTCAAATGATCACCGACGCTTTGTTCTCAGGTGACATCAAGAACTTATCAGTACCTCAAATCGAACAAGGTTTGAAGAATGCTCCAAGTGCTGAAGCAGGTAGCGAAAAGAAGAACTTGGTTGACTTCTTAGTTGATACCAAGATCGAACCTTCAAAGCGTCAAGCTCGTGAAGACATCAAGAACGGTGCTATTTACGTTAACGGTGACCGTGAACAAAGCGTAGACTTCGACGTTGATCCATCAAGCGCCTTTGATGGGAAGTACGTAATTATCCGTAAGGGTAAGAGAAAGTACACTTTGGTAACTATCAAATAATTAAAAATATATTTTTAAAGCAAAATATAGTATCGAAAATAGAGTGTTAAAACCCTCTATTTTTTTGTCTTTTTTAGTGCTATACGATATTTAAAAAAGATTTTTTATGCTGAAATTGGTCTAATTTTGCCTAAAAAGTGGAATAATTTACTGAAAATCTGCCTGTTATTTTATTTATTTCCAAAAGCTTTCGTGAAATTTGCTCACAAATTCACATGATGCCTATACGATAATAGAAACATAAATAATGCTCCGTAGAAAATATACATGTATACGATTTAAAAATAGCGTTATAAAGCAATATTTAAAGATATATCCTTATTATTAAACCTTGTGAAAACAACAACTATGTTGTTTTATTTTTCATAAAAGGTGTTATAGTAAAAGTGTAAAGAGAAAACGAGTAAATAGAAAGAGGTTATTAAAATGCTAGAATCAAGAAAAACTTTAAAAGTTATTTCAAGTTTGATAATTGGTTTAAGTATTGTCGGTGTCGGCAGTGGTGTTGCACAAGCTACTTTATTCACTGCTCCTAAGTTAGGAACTGCAGAAGTTGTTCCAACTGACCCTTCAATTAAGAAAGGCGACAAGATCTTCGTAGTTGTAAAAGATACTAATAATCAAAAAGTTGCTGTTTACAACCAAAACGCTAAGAAGACCGGTGCTAAGGTTACCATGGGTTCAACTTACACCGCTAAGGCAGTTAAGAAGGAGAAGATTGTTAAGATCAACAAGAGTCAATGGTTGAACAGCAAGGACGTTGTTAAGAACTAAATTTAACTCAATCTAGCTACTTTACAATTTAATAATCTCAAACTATTTCTTATTTTCAAACTCTTGGATTAGGAAAATGAAAAAAGAGACAAAGACATTCGAAATGATTGTCTTTGTCTTTTTTGTTACAATAGAGACGCCGCTTTAGCTCAATAGGTAGAGCACCGCCGTGGTAAGGAGGAGGTTCCCAGTTCAAACCTGGGAAGCGGCTTTTTTTCGTGGGCAAAATAATGCTAAAATGATGACAATGTAGTGATTGATTTTAACGAGAAAGGATCTCATATGAAACACGAGCTGACAATGGCAGAAATTGCCAAATTCCAAAAAGATTATGAAGCGCAGCCACAAAACCGCGTGGCTGAACTTGCTGTTGTTAATAACGGTGTGCAAAAGGCTAGTTTTAACAACGAAGGCGTAAGAAAATTAAATCGCACTTTTTCAATTGAAATTCCAACTGACAACGTCACTGATCAAAAGCAATCAGGTCGTTGCTGGTTGTTTGCGGCACTCAATACTTTGCGTCATGGCTTTGCTAAAAAGTACAATGTGAAGAATTTTACCTTCTCTCAAAATTACCTCTTTTTCTGGGACAGAGTAGAACGTGCAAATATTTTCTTCGATAATATTTTGAATACTGCTGATCGTCCACTTGATGACAGAACAGTGCACACTTACATGCAAGGTCCCGACACCGATGGTGGTCAATGGGCCATGGCCGTTTCCTTAATTAGAAAATACGGCTTAGTACCAACCTATGCTCAAGACGAAAGCTTTTCTGCCAACAACACCGCCATGTTTAACCGTACTTTGAACATGAAGCTGCGTGAAGATGGTTTGGTTTTGCGTAAATTTTATCAAGAAAAGAAATTCGCTGAAATTGAAACTAAGCGTCAAGAATTCTTGAGCGAAGTTTACCGCATGGCTGTGATCGCCTTCGGTGAACCTGTCCAAAAGTTTGACCTTGAATTCAAGGATGACGATGGCAAATATCACTTTGATGGTGATTTGACTCCACTTGATTTCTTCCACAATTACTTCACTGATGATCTCGATGACTATGTTGTTTTGTTCAACGCTCCAGATCATGAATTCGACAAGCTTTACGCACTGCCATTTGAAGACAACGTCGAAGGTGGCACTCCTGTTCAATTCTTGAACACCGAAATCGATAACTTGAAGGAAGCTGCAATTAAGCAACTTGAAGCCGGTGAAACTATTTGGTTCGGTTGTGATGTTGATAAAGACAGCGACCGTCAAAAGGGTATTTTATCTAAAGGCCTTTACCAAACTGATGCCATTTTCAACATTGAAACTAAGTTGAATAAAAAAGAGCGCCTGCAAACTGGGGCATCTGGTTCAACTCACGCTATGACTTTGGTTGGTGTCGATGTTGTTGACGGCAAGCCTCGTCAATGGAAGATCGAAAACTCATGGGGCACAAAAGTCGGCGAAAAAGGCTACTTCGTCATGGACGATGATTGGTTCAACGAATACCTCTTCAAGGTGGTCGTAAAGAAGCAATACGTACCAGAAAAATTGGTTAAGATCTGGGAAGGCGAAGCTACCCCAGTAGAAGCATGGGACTCAATGGCATAATGGACATCGATCAAGTCATTCAATTTACCAAGGATCATTTAAAAGACGAAAAAACCGGCCATGATTTTTATCACGGTCAACGTGTAGCTAACTTGGCTAGCAAGATGTATCTGGAAGATCATCCTGATGCTCATGAGGATAGCCGGGTAGTGGCCATTATTAAAACTGGCGGCTACTTGCACGACACGATTGATGAAAAGATTTGTGCCGATCCAGAAAAGGTCGTTGCCGAGATTAAAGAATTATTGCCTAAAGTGGGCTTTAATGATTTGGAAATCTGGGACATCTTGTTTACGATCCAGCACATGTCCTTTTCTGCCAATATTGAACATCACTATAATTTGCCTCTGTCAGGCAAGTATGTTCAAGATGCGGACCGCTTGGAAAGTCTCGGTGCCATCGGCATCGCTCGTGCTTTTACCTATGGTGGTAAGCATGGTAACAAAATCTATGATCCTGAGATTAAGCCAGTCAAGTTAGTGAGTCATGACCAATATCGTGGTCATGTCGAGACAACGATTAACCACTTTGATGAGAAACTTTTTCATTTAACCGATTTAATGAACACCTCAGCCGCTAAAAAAGAGGCTGAAAGACGGACCGATTACATGCGTAATTTCGTTCAAGAGTTCATGGATGAGTGGAATGTCTGAAAAAAGTTTAATAATTAATAAGCCTTGATGCTGTAGCATCGAGGCTTATTTCTTTACTTAAATATTTACTAAAGATTAAAAAAACTTGCAAATTAAAAATTGATAATATATACTTATAAACAACTTAAGAGATTTTATTAATTTTCTCATAAATGAGAGGGGCAATAATATGAAGTTTACAAAATTATTTGCTGCAGGGGCAACAGTTCTTATCGCTGGTGCCACACTAGCAGCGTGTGGTAGCAACAGTAACAGCAGTTCATCAGGCAACTCTTCTGCAAAGAAAAGCATCAACTGGATGGATTCAGCCGAAATTCCAACTATGGATATTTCAAAGGCTACCGACGTTACTAGTTTTAACCAATTGGGTAACGTTGAAGAAGGTCTTTACCGTTTAGGCAAGAACTCCAAGGTTGAAAATGCTTTGGCAACTAGCACCAAGGTTTCTAAAGACGGCAAGACTTGGACTTTTACTTTACGTCCTTCAAAATGGTCAAACGGTGACAAGTTAACTGCTAAGGACTTCGTATATTCTTGGCGTAGAACTGTCAACCCAAAGACTGCTTCACAATATGCCTACTTATTTGAGGGAATTCATAATGCCACTCAAATTTCAGCTGGTAAAGCCCCAGTTAACAGCTTAGGTATCAAGGCCGTTGGTGATAACAAGTTAGTTGTTACATTGGATAAGCGTATTCCATACTTTAAGCTTTTGATGGGCTTCCCACTATTCTTCCCACAAAACCAAAAGGTTGTCGAAGCTAACGGTTCTAAGTACGGTACTTCATCAGGCACCACTGCTTTCAACGGTCCATTCGTACAAAAGGGCTGGACAGGTTCAAACCTTTCATGGAAGTTAGTTAAGAACAAGAACTACTGGGACAAGAAGAATGTTAAGTTGAACACCATTAACTACAGTGTTCAAAAGACTCCTTCAACAGCTTACAACTTGTACCAATCAAACAAGCTTGATGCAACTGTTTTGGACGCACAACAAACTAAGAACTTGAAACACAATGCAGGCTACACATTGCGTGACACAGCTGCAACATTCTACGTTCAATTTAACCAAAGAAGAAAGATCTTCAAGAACGAAAACTTGCGTAAAGCTATTTCAATGTCAATCAACAGAAAAGCTTTGTCTAACGCTTTAGGTGGTTCAAACACTCCAGCCGATAGTTTAACTTCTAAGGGTGTCGTTAACCACGACGGTAAGGATTGGGCTTCAGTAGTTGGCGATAAGGAAAGTGCTTCTTACAACCCAACTGAAGCTAAGAAGCTTTACAAGAAGGCTTTGAAGGAATTAGGCGTAAAGAACGTTTCATTCTCAATCCTTTCAGACGATACTGATGCAGGTCAAAAGACTACTGAAACTCTTCAAAGTCAATTAGAAGAAAACTTGAAGGGCATGAAGGTATCTGTCGCAAACGTACCATTTAAGACTCGTTTGAACCGTTCAACTAACGGTAACTTCGACCTCGTAGTATCAGGTTGGTCAGCTGACTTCGCCGATCCAATTTCATTCGTTGACTTGTTCACTAGCAAGAACGCTAACAACAACGGTAAGTGGAGCAACGCTCAATACGACAAGTTGATTGCTGATTCTAAGACTACAGCAAGCACTGCTAAGCGTTGGAACGACCTTGAAAAGGCAGAAAAGATCTTGCTTAATGAAGAAGGTATTGCACCACTTTACTACAAGACTGAAGCTTGGCTTGTACGTCCAGACATCAAGGGCATCGTTTACAACGGTGCTGGTTTGAACTACAACTTCAAGGAAGCTTACGTATCAGGCAACTAATCAATAGTACATTGACAGAAAAAGAGTAGCTTTAGACGGCTACTCTTTTTTGCACATTCGGAGGGTAAGAAAATGAGTAAATTCCGAAAATTAATGGCAGCCGGTGTTGTAACTTTGGCCGGAGCTGCACTTGCAGCCTGTGGCAACAACAGTAGTTCCTCATCAGCCGGCGGCAGTAAAAAGACTTTAAACTGGATGGATAAAACTGAAATTGAAGGCATGGATGTCTCAAAAGTTACTGATGCCACTAGTTTTACCCAATTGAACAACACGATGGAAGGTCTTTATCGTTTAGGCAAAAACTCTAAAGTTGAAAATGCCTTGGCAACAAAGACCACAACCAGTAAAGATGGCAAAATTTGGACCTTCACTTTGCGTAAAGACGATAAGTGGTCAAACGGCGATCCAGTAACTGCGAAAGATTTCGTCTACTCCTGGCGTAGAACCGTTACCCCAAGTACCGGTTCACAATATTCATACTTGTTCTCCGGCATTGAAAACGCCGATGCCATCGTAGCCGGTAAAAAGAAGCCAAATACTTTGGGTGTTAAAGCTGTCGGCGATGACAAATTGGTCGTAACTTTGGACAAGCGAATTCCATACTTCAAGCTGTTGATGGGCTTCCCGTTGTTCTTCCCACAAAGCCAAAAGGCAGTTGAACAATACGGCAAGAGTTACGGTACTTCATCCAAGACAACTGTCTACAACGGTCCATTTGTGCAAAAGGGCTGGACTGGTTCAAACCTTTCCTGGAAGTTAGTTAAGAACAAAAACTACTGGGACAAGAAGAACGTCAAGCTGAATACGATTAACTACAGCGTGCAAAAGACGCCATCAACCGACTACAACTTGTACCAATCAGGCAAGCTTGATGCAGCTTTGCTTGGTCCTCAAGCTTCAAAGGAATTGAAGAATCAAAAGGGCTACACTTTGAGAAAGACTGCATCTACGATTTACCTTGAAATGAACCAAAAGAAAGCGCTATTTAACAACGAAAACTTCAGAAAGGCTCTTTCTTTAGCAATCAATAGAAAAGAATTGGCTAACTCTGTTGGTGGGGCCGCAGAACCTGCCGACACGCTTTCTCCAGAAAACATGACCGAAGTGAAGGGTAAAGACTACACCAACCTTGTTAGAGGTACTGCTACTAAGCAATTTAATACCTACAACAAGAAACAAGCTCAAGCCTACTGGAAGAAGGCTCAAAAAGAGTTGGGCAAGAAGAGCGTAAGCTTCTCAATCTTGACTTACGATGACGATGCTTCAAAGAAGGGTGGCGAATTCTTGCAAAGTTCAATCGAATCCGCTTTGAAGGGTGTCAACGTCAGAGTTCAAAGCATTCCTAAGAAGACTGCCTTAGACCACGCCGGAAGCGGTGACTACGATGTCTTCTTGATGGGTTGGACTGCCGACTTCTCAGACCCAATTTCATTCTTGGACTTGAACACTTCTGAGAACTCTCAAAACTGGGAAAAGTACTCAGATTCTACTTATGATAAGCTTGTCGCAGAATCTAAGGTAACTCCTAGTGAAACCACTCGTTGGAACGACTTGGTTAAGGCTGAACAAAGAATTATCAGCACTCAGGGTGTTACTCCTTTGTACCACCCAGAAGAAGCTTGGATGGTTCGTTCAACCGTCAAGGGCGTTGTCTACAACGGTGCCGGTGCTCCTTACAACTTTAAGGAAGCATACATTGCAAACTAATCTTTTTAATAACCAATAAACTCCTCTCTTAAGTGAAAAGCAGACTGAAAAAATTCAGCCTGCTTTTATTTTTACCCTTGAAAATTGGTTGATCTCCTAGTAAAGTAGAGCTAATAATTTTTATTTGTATGAGAAAAGGATAGCATAATGTCTAATTGGGATACAAAATTTGCCAAAAAAGGTTTAACTTTTGATGATGTTTTATTGATTCCAGCAGAAAGCCATGTTTTGCCAAACGAAGTCGATTTGAGCACACAACTGGCTGATAATATTAAATTGAATATTCCATTAATCAGTGCCGGCATGGATACTGTCACTGAAGGAGCAATGGCAATTGCGATGGCTCTCCAAGGTGGACTTGGCGTAGTGCACAAGAATATGTCAATTCAAGCCCAAGCAAGTGAAGTTGCTAATGTTAAGAGCGTAGTCGTACCAAGCAATGCCACTAAGGCTGCAGTTGACGACCAAAACAGATTGCTTTGTGCCGCAGCTGTTGGTGTAACTAGTGATACTTTTGAAAGAGCAGAAGCATTTCTTGAAGCTGGTGCCGATGCAATCGTTATTGATACTGCTCATGGTCACTCAGCAGGTGTTTTGCGTAAGATTAAAGAATTCCGTGAACATTTTCCAAAGCAAACTTTAATTGCCGGTAATGTGGCAACTGGGGATGCCACTCGTGCATTGTTCGACGCTGGCGTTGACGTAGTTAAGGTAGGTATTGGACCTGGTTCAATTTGTACTACTAGAATAGTTGCCGGTGTTGGTGTACCACAAATTACTGCTATTTATGATGCTGCTTCAGCTGCACGTGAGTACCACAAGCCAATCATTGCCGATGGTGGTATCAAGTACTCAGGTGATGTAGTTAAGGCTTTAGCTGCCGGTGGTAACGCAGTTATGCTTGGTAGCATGCTTAGTGGTACCACTGAAGCACCTGGCGACATCTTTGAAGATAATGGCAAGAAGTACAAGCGTTACCGTGGTATGGGTTCTGTCGGTGCCATGGCTCAAGCTCACGGCTCAAGCGACCGTTACTTCCAAGGTGGTGTTAACGAAGCCAACAAGCTTGTTCCAGAAGGTGTCGAAGCTCGTGTTGAATACAAGGGTGACGTTTCTGACGTTGTCTTCCAAATCGATGGTGGTCTTCGCTCAGGTATGGGCTACTGCGGTGCAGCTAACATTTCAGAATTAATCGAAAAGGCCCAATTTGTTCAAATCACTAATGCTGGTTTGCGTGAATCACACCCACACGATGTGCAAATGACTAAGGAAGCACCTAACTACAAATAAAGTACAAACAATCAAAATAATAACAACAGCTTAAAAATAAGATAAAAGCACATACTTTTCTCTTATTTTTTTAATTTTAATTTACTTTTCTCTAGTAATTTAAAATCCATCTGGTATAATTAAAACAACATTAAAAATTAAGTAATAAAGCAAAAAGAAAATGAGGGAGAAATTAATATGGCTAGATACCTATTGAAACGTATTTTTTATATGATCCTCACTTTGTTTATCGTAGCCACGGTAACTTTCTTCTTAATGAAGTTAATGCCTGGTTCACCTTACGCTAACGAAGCGAAGATGACGCTAACGCAGCGACACATTATGGATGAACAATACGGTTTGAATAAACCAGTATGGCAACAATATTTGATTTACATCGGCGGGATGCTTCACGGAGACTTCGGTACATCCTTCCAATACAGTAATCAACCTGTGGCAACATTGATTGGCTCACGTTTGGGTGCCTCAATGCAACTTGGTCTTCAAGCTTTGATTCTTGGTGTTGTGCTTGGCGTTATCGTTGGTGCGATCGCTGCTGTAAACCAGGGAACCTGGGTTGACTCAACTGCAACTGTAATTTCTATTATCGGTAAGTCAGTACCTAACTTCGTTTTAGCGGTACTACTTCAATACTACATCGGTTTGAAACTGGGGCTTTTCCCACTGGCCGGTTGGGGGCAATTCTCCCAAACAATTATGCCGACGATTGCTTTAGCGGTAGGGCCATTCGCCGAGACGGCCCGGTTCATTAGAACGAGCATGGTTGATACTTTGAGTAGTGACTACATTGAGTTAGGTAAGGCTAAAGGTTTAAGCCGAATGGAAGTTATTAGAAAACACGCAATGCGTAACTCAATGATTCCACTTGTTACTTTGATTGGTCCTTACGCAGTAGCTTTGATGACTGGTTCAATGGTTATTGAAAACATCTTTAACATCCCAGGCATCGGTGAACAATTCGTTAAGTCAATTTTAACTAACGACTACCCAACAATCATGGGAATCACGATGGTCTACTGTATCGGATTAGTAGTAATTCTGTTAATTACTGATATCATTTACGGATTGATTGATCCAAGAATCAGATTAGATGAAAGTGAGGCTTAGGAGACAATATGGCTGAAGAAAAATTAAACCTTCCTGCAGATGCCTTTGAACCTTTACCAAAAGATGAGGCGCAAGACAACGAAAATATTGCTGGTCCATCATTGTCATTTGCTCAAAACGTATGGATTCGTTTTAAGCAAAGAAAAGCAGCAGTAATTTCAGCAATCATTGTTATCGTCATGATTGTCATTTCCTTTGGTTCAACACCATTCATCAATAACGCAACTTTGGTTAAGTCACATCCGCAATACGCTAACTTGCCTGCCAAGGTTCCTGGCATGAGCGCAGTTAACGGCTTGAACGGTAAGATTAAGCAAAACGGCAAATGGGTTGACGCATATGCTCAAAACAATGTGCCAAAGGACAAGTATTTCCTTGCAGGTACTGACTACTTAGGTCGTTCACTTGGTCAAAGAATTATTTATGGTACTAAGATTTCATTGATCGTTGCTTTAGTAGCCGCCTTCTTTGACTTAACTATCGGGGTTATATATGGAATAGTGTCCGGATGGAAAGGCGGGGGAGTCGATAACGTGATGCAGCGTATTATCGAAATCATCTCCTCCGTACCTAACTTGATCATCGTAGTTTTAATGCTGGTTGTTTTGAAACCAGGTATTACTTCAATTATTTTAGCCATTGCCATTTCTAGCTGGACAACAATGGCACGGCAGGTCAGAGCCGAGACGCTGAGTCTGAAGAACGAAGAATATGTTTTAGCAGCTCGTTCACTTGGTGAATCATCTTGGAAGATTGCGTGGAAGCACTTGGTGCCAAACCTTTCAAGTATCATCATTATTCAAACGATGTACACCATTCCAAGTGCTATCTTCTTCGAAGCCTTCCTGAGTTTCATCGGTATCGGTATTTCAGCTCCACAAACTTCACTTGGTGTGCTTTTAAACGAAGGTCAAAAGAACTTCCAATTCTTGCCATACCAAATGTGGTACCCAGCAATTGTTTTGTGTATCTTGATGATTGCCTTCAACTTACTAGGTGATGGTTTACGTGATGCCTTTGACCCTAGAGGACAAAGATAGAAAGGATTAACCTAAATGCCAGAAGAAAGAGTTTTAGATGTTAAAAATTTAAAAATTGATTTTCACACTTATGCTGGTGAGGTTAAAGCTATCCGCAATGTGTCCTTTCACTTGAATAAGGGTGAAACGTTAGCAATCGTAGGTGAGTCAGGTTCAGGTAAGTCTGTTACTACTCGTAGTATCATCGGCCTGCTTGCTCGTAACGCCAAGATCGAAGGCGGCGAGATTGACTTCCACGGTAAGGACCTTTTGAAGTTGCCTGAAAAGGAAATGCAAAAGATTCGTGGTAATGAAATCTCAATGATTTTCCAGGACCCAATGACTTCGCTTGACCCTACGATGAAGATTGGTCAACAAATCGCTGAACCTTTGATCAAGCACAAGGGTGCTTCAAAGAAGGAAGCATGGGCTAAGGCACTTGAAATGATGAAGGCCGTTGGTATTCCTAACGCAGAAGAAAGAATCAACGAATACCCACACCAATTCTCAGGTGGTATGAGACAAAGAATCGTAATTGCGATTGCACTTATCTGTGAACCCGAAATTTTACTTGCGGACGAACCGACAACTGCTTTGGATGTAACTGTGCAAGCTGAAATTTTGGACTTGATGAAGGATTTGCAAAAGAGAGTAAAGACTTCAATTATCTTTATTACACACGACTTGGGTGTTGTTGCCGGCATGGCTGATCGTGTAGCCGTAATGTACGCAGGAGAATTCCTTGAATTTGGCGGCGTAGACGAAATTTTCTACGATCCACAACACCCATACACTTGGGGCTTGATCAACTCAATGCCTACGCTTAATAGTGATACTTTGGAATCAATCCCAGGTACGCCACCTAACTTGCTTGATCCACCTAAGGGTGATCCTTTTGCACCAAGAAACAAATACGCCATGAAGATCGACGTTGAACGCAAGCCACCATTTTTCAAAGTTAGCGACTCCCACTATGCCGCAACTTGGCTGCTTGCACCAGGTGCACCAAAGGTTGAACCACCAGCAGAAATTCAAAGACGCTGGAAGAAATATGATTTGATGAAAAAAGAGAACAAACTACCAGGAGTTAAATAATCGCAGCAAAGGAGAATTTTATGCCAGAAAAAAAGAAAATTTTGGAAGTAAAACATCTAAAACAATACTTTAAAAATGGCCGTAATGTCACCAAAGCTGTTGATGATGTAAGTTTTGATATTTACGAAGGCGAAACTTTTGGTTTGGTAGGTGAATCTGGATCTGGTAAGACTACTACTGGTCGTTCAATTTTGCAATTGTACAAGCCAACCAGTGGTGAGGTTATTTTCGAAGGCAAGAACGTCGAAAATCTGAAGTCTCGTGCAGATAAGCTAGCTTTTACTAGGGATGCACAAATGATCTTCCAGGATCCATATGCTTCACTTAACCCAAGAATGACAGTTGAAGATATTATCGCTGAAGGGCTTGATATTCACCACTTGGTTAAGGATAAGGCCGAAAGAAGCAAGCGTGTAGAAGAATTGCTTGAAACTGTTGGTTTGAACGAAAGTCACGCCAGCCGTTTCCCACACGAATTCTCAGGTGGTCAGCGTCAAAGAATCGGAATTGCACGTGCATTAGCCGTTGAACCTAAATTTATCGTTGCTGACGAACCTATCTCAGCCTTGGACGTATCAATTCAGGCCCAAGTTGTTAACTTGATGATTGAATTGCAAAAAAAGCGTGGTTTAACTTACCTCTTTATTGCTCACGACTTATCAATGGTTAAGTTTATTTCTGACCGTATTGGTGTTATGCACTACGGTAAATTGCTTGAAGTAGGGCCAGCTGACGACGTTTATGATCGTCCGCTTCATGACTATACTAAGAGTTTGATTTCAGCTGTGCCAATTCCTGACCCAGAAGTTGAACGCAGTCGTACAAGAATTCCATACGATGCTCAAAAAGAAGAAATGGACGGAAAAGAGCGTAGCATGCACGAAATTCGTCCAGGGCACTTTGTTCGTTGTAGTGATGACGAAATAAAGCATTATGAAGAAGTAGCAGCAAGCTACGAAGACTAAGCCAAAATAATAAATCTCTCTAAATAAAAAATAAGTCTCAGAAGTTCAATGTCATTAAGTTAAAACATTGACGAAGATGGGACCTTAAGAACCGAATCATTTTGATTCGGTTCTTTTTCTACGTAAAATAAAAAGTGAGCAGAGTCTAATTTACTCTTCTGCTCACTTTCGTCATATTATCCGGTCTTTCATAGAAAGCTGTGACTCTTATGAAATCCCTTCACTCAAATATTCTAAAACTGATGGATAATATTATCAATAAAATCGCCACTAATATTCATGCTTTCTCTGTTTCAGATCAGGCCTTTACCCGTTGTCGTAAGCTCAATGTCGTTGATTTGATTAGGCTGATTCTAAACATGGGAGCCGGCAGTTTGAACTCGGAAATTTTTCATGCTTTTCCTAACATAAATTCCAGAATGACCGCTTCGGCTTTCGAACAACAAAAGGCTAAATTAAAACCCGAATGTTTTAAAGAAATCATGGCTGAGCTTAGTCAGGCAAACAATGCACCACAATTACTAGATGACAAATACTTAGTTGTAGCGATTGATGGTTCCGATTTTGATCAGCCTTTTAATCCAAAATCAAAGAATATTTTTCAAGGCAAAGATGGTAGAAAATATTGTCAGATCCATGTAAATGCTCTTTATGATGTTTTGAATAAATTATATTTGGATATGGTCATTCAGCCCAGACAAAAAATGGATGAGCGTGAAGCGGCACTAACAATGTTAAAGAATCTAGATAAACAAGAAAAAGATTTTTTAGTTTTAATGGATCGTGGCTATAGTAGTTTTAATTTGATTGAAACCTGTAATCGGCTAAAGCATTGTCACTATGTTATTCGAACAAAAGCTGGGAATGGCGCTATTAAAGAAATTACCACATTGTCAGGCCATGAATATGATAGTGAGCTTTCCTGTAAAGTAACTGCATCGCATCGCTACTATATAACTCACAAAGATACGGAAAAGTTTCTTCACCTGGTATTCCATAAAAAACATCATTACAAGGCTGTACGCTCAAAAAATACCAAAGATTCACGCTGGGACCATGAAGATATATGCAATGTTAAATTTCGAATTTGTAAGTTTAGAATTAATCCACCAGGTTCAGACGATGAGTGGGAAGTTCTGATCACCAATTTAGACCGGGACAAATACCCACTAGCTAGAATGAAAGAGATCTATCATCTTCGCTGGGGAATAGAAACTTCTTTTAGGGAGCTTAAATATGACTTAAGCGGCGTCCAGTTTCATTCTAAAAAAGATCAATTTGTTTATATGGAGATATACGCCCATTTTGCAATGTATGATGCAGTGAGCTTATCAGTAGCCGCCAGCTCAAAGCCATATGTTAAAAGCAAATATCAATATCAAATAGATTTTAAAATGGCCTGCTGTATTTGGCGACGATACTTTATGATAAGCGATAATTCAGATATAAGCTTTGCACAATTAGTGCTTGATATGGCATCTTATATAACTCCAATTCGACCGGGAAGAAAAGATAAACGTAATTTAAAAGCAAAATTAGTTATCAGTTTTCCTTATCGTTTGGTAGCTTAGATTAATTAAAAAGTGGCTATCCTAGGATGGCTTATTTGTGCTATCAAAAAAAGACATTTACCGAGAAAAGTAATTCGATAAATGTCTCAAAAAATATTGTCAGATTTGTCAATGTCTTAACTTAATGACATTGCTCAGAAGTTCTGAGGCTTATTTTTGTAGAACTTAAGACAGTATTTATTAAAAATAATCTGTATAATGAAAGTAGATCATACCTTCGCAATGACGGATGGATTTTCCTCTATCAGCGAAGGTTTTTTTATGGATAGAATAATATGGAACATCATCTTTCATATGAAGAACAATTATTACTTTTTAAAGAAAAACGCCCGAAAATCCCCGTATTTTAATGCGGGGATGGATAGGGCTTGCCGTCTCTAACGGCATTGTAGATCTGGTCATTAATGTACTTTTCTACTACTTCTTTAGACATATTCCCTACCGTGCCAAAGTAATAGCTGGGTGACCATAAATGTCCGCCCCACATCTTGTTTTGCTTAATTTCGGGATGATTCTTGAAGAATAAAAAAGCACTTCTTCCTTTGAGTGCTTTGACTACGCTTGAACCTGATTTTGATGGTCTAAAGCTGATAAGCAAATGAATATGTTCAGGCATTACCTCCATTTTTTCAATTTTGATTTGATTATCTTCGGCTATTTGCTTGAGCAGGTCTCGCATTTCTTGAGCCAGGTCTTGGTTAGTAAAGATTTGATTGCGGTATTTAGTACACCAAGTTAGATGATAGTGTGCATTATAGACGTAGTGTTTTTCATAGCCTGCGTCTTTTATTTTGTCTCTCTTATTATTCATAGTCTAATATCCTTTCGTCTATTATGTATCTATTTACTGTTGATTATAAGATATACATAGGATATAATCAAATTACAATAATACAAGGAGGTGAAATACATGAAAAGAATGAGCAGTTTAGCCTATCATTTTGGCGTTAAGCTTCGCTTTTATCCTAGTTCTAAGCAAAAGAAAATCATTAAACTAAACTATGATGCGCAGCGCTTTGTCTACAACTCTTATGTAGGACGCAATCGGACTAGCTACCATGCTAAACGTTATTTAGCTAATAGGCAAAATCGAGCAATGCCCTTTGCTTTTTCTGCTCTTAATAGCTATGAAGTCCAACTGGCAGAAACAGTAGTCATCAATAATGAATTATTGGCTAAGCCTAAGAATATTCGTGATGCTTATAGCTTTTTACGTGTTAAAGAAATTGATAGTCTCGCTCTTGCCAATGCGATTCAAAACTATCAGAAAGCTTGGAACAACTATCGCAAGATTGGTCATGGAATTCCGACTTTTCACAAAAAACGCAGCGACTGGTCATATCAGACCAACTGTCAATATCCTAAGCAGTCAGAAGCCTATCTTGATAACGGGACAGCTAGATTTATTGATGCTAAACATATTAAATTGCCTAAGCTGGGAATTGTCCGCATTGCTGGTTTTAGAAAACTGATTAAAGAGCGCTTGCTTAAGCAGATACCAACTAGAATTGGCACAGTCACGATAAAAAAGACCGCTGATGACCAGTTCTACCTGTCTATGCAATTAGGCAGCGATACTGCTTTTGTTAAGGAATTATCTAAAACACAAAGTCAAATTGGCATTGACCTCAATTTAGATAACTTCCTAACAGCATCTAACGGAGCAATGGTCGCTAATCCACGATTTTATCGCAAAACCAAAAAGAAGCTGGCCCATGCCCAACGTGTCTTGTCTCGCAGGCAGCGCCGGGCTAAAAAAGAAGGGCGTAATTTGCGGACAGCTAAGAATTATCAAAAGCAACGCTTATCAGTTGCCAGACTGCACGACAAGATTCGCAGACAGCGTAATGACTTTTTACAAGTACTCTCAACTGCACTAATCAAAAACCACGATTTAGTAGTTGCCGAGGAATTAAGAAACAGAAACCTGTTAAAGAATCATGCCTTGTCGCAATCAATTTCTGATGTCGGCTGGCGTAGTTTCCTGAATATGCTGGCTTATAAGGCAGATCTATATGGTAAAGAATTTCTAACAATTGATCCTAAATATACCACTCAACGCTGTCATGCTTGTGGCAGTATTATGGGCCAAAATGGTTATAAGAAATTAACCCTTAAGGATCGGGAGTGGACTTGTCCAATTTGTCGAATGCCCCATATTCGTGATTGGAATGCGGCAGTGAATATCTTAGAAAAAGGATTAAGCAAGTGGCAAAATCCTAAAATAAAAAAAGCAGCCTAGAAAGGCTGCAGTCCGTTAGCAACTTGCGGACTTAAAAGGCTTTGGTAATTAGACGACCTCTATCGGCAATAGTCAAAAGACTATTGCTGGTAAGTCAAGTCCGTATCTAAGCAAGTTGGTGTTCTGGTTAGCGCAAGCTAACGAGCCACTAAGCCCTAGACTTCAGTCTAGGGTAGTTGACACATCTTGAAAGAATTTTGAATTCTTTGTGTGAAATCTTAGGGGATGATTTTGCAAATAAATCAGCCCAAAATATGGGATTTAAGAATAAAGAATCGATACACGAAATGTTTTCTTTATTTAAAAATTCGAAAATTATAACTTTTTATCCAGATGGAAGCTATATTTATAAATAAATATCGTAAATTCTGAGAAATTGAATCGATATTAAAAAGCCAGGTCCTTAGTGGATCTGGCTTTTTAATATACTCAAATTTCTTCATTAAGCTAATGAATCCCATGCTGGTAAGTCAGTGATTGGGCCTTCAGCTAATTCCTTTTGCTTGTCAGTTAAGTACTTCTTGTGAACAACAACTTCGTATACGTAGTCGTTGAACCATTCGTTGTTCATTACGTAGAAGCCCTTTGAACCTGACTTGTCACCCCATGAGTTTTCAACTTTCCATTGACGAACTTCGCCGTTGTCTTCATCAACACCAACTAAAGTCATAGCGTGTGAAACTTGGCCGACACCAGTTCTTAATCTGTCAGCCTTTGACATCTTGAAGTCAACGCCAAACAAGTCATCTAACTTGTAAAGGTTAGTGTCAAGGTAACCAGTCTTACGGTCCATTTGACGAAGAACATCGTTACCGAACCAAACAGCTTCGCCATCCTTTAATTGAGCGATAGCGGCTGAAGATAAGTATTCCATTGGTACGTTCAAAAGCTTGATTCTGATTGAGCCTTCGATATTGTCTTCTGCTGGAAGACCGTACAACTTGTTGTATTCGTGGTCAGGTGCGTTAGTTAAAACAACGTAGTCGTCAAAGTCAACGTCGCCTAAGTACTTGTGCAAGAATTCAAGTGGAGTTAAATTCTTGTCCAAGTGGTACTTCTTGTCGTCGTCACGGTATTCAAGATCAAAAGTCTTAGGTGGTTCACCAACGGCAATAGCAGTCATTTGGTAAACTTCGCTCAAGAACTTTTCACGAGTCTTTGCGATTTCGTCGTCCTTGCCGTATTGCTTAAGGTGACGAAGAACCAAAGCATCCTTCTTAAGCTTGTCACCAAGTGCAGTAGCGAAGCCAGTAGTGTCATTAGTGTTGAAAGTTTCAGGCATTGCGTATGAAGGAACGACACCATACTTTTCAACTAATGCGGCTGCCATTTGGAATTGACCACCATCTGAGCCGGCGAAGTCTAAGTCAGTCTTAACTTGACGAGAATCAAGGGGCATGTTAGCACTGTCCAAAATTCTGTTGTAGAACATGTTGGCACGTTCAATCTTGTCCCAGAAGAAGTTGTAGGCTTGTGAGAAGGTGAAGTTCTTAGCCTTGTACTTCTTGCCGAAAGCGTGACGCAAAACGTTTAAGGTTGCGAATTCCCAGCAACGACCTGAGTGTTTTTGGTTAGTAACGTTGTCAGTGTCAAGTTCAGTAGAGAAGACACGAGTTAATTTACTTTGAACGCGATCATTGTATGATGCTTCAAGCACACCACTACGTTGTGCAGCACGAGCAATAACTTTGTTTTCTGGGTTCTTGTTAAAGTCTGCAGAAAACTTTTCCAGCTCTTGTACAGTTAATTCATGAGCCATAAAAAAATCTCCTTTTTCATTTTTAATTTTTTCGCCGATTGTAAAATCAAATTGAACACTTTAGAAAAATAAAAAGTCCATTTGGACCTGTTTGATAGAATGTTAATAATCACAAAAACATCTATTGGAGGTCACAAATGGACTCTTTACATTCTATCATGCCTAAGCACCAAAAGGGAAAGCATTTATCATTTGAGCAACGGGTTGTTATTCAAACCCGTATTAAAGACGGTTTCTCTCTTAGGGCTATTGCTCGTGAGCTTGATTGCTCTCCTTCTACTATCAGTTATGAGGTTAAACGTGGTACTGTTTTGCTTTATCATGGTAAGAAAAAACGCTATAAGGCACAACAAGGTGATAAAGCTTACCAAATACATCGTAAGAATTGCGGTCGTAAATCAGATTTCTTAAAGAAATTTGACTTTATCAAATACGTTAATAAGCATTTCTGCGAAGATGGCTGGTCTCTTGATGTATGTGCCAATCGCTGCTTAGCTTTAGGAGAATTTTCTCGTGATCAGGTAGTTTGCACTAGAACCTTGTACAACTATGTAGATCAATGCTTAATGGGTATGAGAAATTCTGATTTGCCAGAAAAGTTAAAGCGCAATACTAAAATACATCGCATTCGTAAAAATAAGAAAAAGCTTGGCCGAAGTATTGAAGAACGTCCCAAGGAGATCAATGATCGTAAGGAATTTGGCCACTGGGAATGCGATTTAGTCTTAGGACATAAAACTAAGGATGATCAAGTACTGCTAACTTTGTCTGAACGAATGAGCCGTGAATTTTTAATCTTGCGTATTCCTGATAAGACAGCCGCCAGTGTGATGACTGCTTTTCAGGCTCTGCGCAAACAGTATAGTGAACATTGGAATGACATCTTTAAGACAATTACAACTGATAATGGATCAGAGTTTGCGGATTTATCCAATCTGGAGACAGTTTCAAAAACCCTGGTTTACTATGCTCATCCATATACTTCTTGTGATAAAGGCACTGTTGAAAGACACAATGGCCTTATTCGCAGATTTATTCCCAAAGGTGATTACATCAATAACTATTCTCTTCAAGATATCATTAATATTGAAACCTGGTGCAATTCACTACCAAGAAAGATCTTGGCATATCATACTCCAGATGAAATCTTTGAGAAAGAATTAGATCATATCTATCAAGCAGTATAAATGTTCAATTTATTATTGCAATTTACGTTTTTAATTTTTTCTTAAATTAACTCTATTTTAAGCCAAAACAAAAGCGGGTTCAATCATGAACTCGCTTCAGAGAACTATTTATCCGTTACTTATTAGATTTCTTGCAATTATCTAATAATTAATCAATTTGGATAGAATTGCCATCATCGCTAGCGGTTTGCTTTGGCAAAGTGATGGTCAATACACCATTATCATACTTTGCATGAATGTCACTTGCAACTACATTTGGTAATCTGTAGCTTCTTGAGATACTGCCTTCGCTTCTCTCTTGGTGAATGATGTTTCTGTTCTTGTCGCTGGTGTCCTTAAAGGCTTGTCTGGTGCCGGCAACACTCAAAACACCATCTTTATAGTTAAGCTTAATGTCATCTTTGTTCATGCCTGGCATATCAATCTTAACTACATAATCTTTATCAGTTTCAGCAACATCTGATTGCATGATGTTTTCAATTTCACTGTCATCAAAGAAGTTTCTTGGAAAACCAAACCAGTCGTTCATTGCATCCATCATATCATTACGACGATTCATCATATCGTTTGCCATAAATAAAACTTCCTTTCATTTTTTGTCTAAGTTAATTTGTAAGGAGCGAATCATTTGTTTATCTGATCTCTTTTTCCTTACACTGATTATTGTAGTCGTTTTGAAACAAAGTTAAACTATTTAGCACTCAAAAACATATAGTGCTAATTTTTGATTAAAAAGTTGATCAAATTAAGGATTAACACTTGTGGAAAACTCTTACATAATTAAAAAGCAAAAGGAGAAATAACTATTATGGTATATTTTCAAAAGATGACGCCAGAAGGCTACAAACAAATTGAAGATGAAATTGCCCGCTTAAAGAAGGATCGTCCACGCAGAATTAAAATTTTGCAGGCAGCACGTGCTGCGCTCGGCGACCTTTCAGAAAATACGGAATATACTGAAGCTAAGCGTTACTTAGGCAAACAATTAAAGTATACGGAAATCGTTGAAACTAAGGACGATGGCAAGGTTGATTTGGGCAAAACCGTTGTCTTGAAGTTTGACGATGATGAAGATACTGAAGAATATAAGATTGTTGGCCGGATGGAGGCTGATTTAGCCGATGGCAATATTTCCTTTGATTCACCACTGGGGCAAGCAATTATGAAAAAAGAGGCAGGGACGACTTAAACAGTTGAAGCACCGGCCGGAGAATATCAAGGTAACTATTGTGGAAGTAAAATAATCTGTATTCAATTAACTGTATTTTTTTGGTATAATATGGAATTTGTAGGATACAATCCAGAGTAGGAGTGAAAATCTTGAATACGCCAGAATCGAGAGAGGGCAATGTCATTCGCTATGCAGTGTATTTAATCTGTTACCTGATGGTCTTTGCAGTAGTGAAGCTTGTTACTAGAAAGTCGCCGTTGCATGTCTGGGACCTGATTTTATTCGGTGTCGTGGCTGCGATGATTTTACTGTTTTATGTATATCGCTATAATCGTGAGAATCGCTTTTTTGCGCGTGATTTTAAATTGCCGTGGCTGGGGAATTTCTCGGCGGTAGTTTTATTAACGCTGGTGCTGACGGCTACTCGAATTTCGATTTCATATTTGCAGGCGTATGGCAAAATACCTCTGTATGATTTCCAGACGATTTATCTTAAGAGTCAGTCAACAGGGATGTTCTGGTTCTTGATCGTCGTTCAAGGAATCATCTTACCGATTCTGCAGGAATTCCTAGCAACGGGCTTTTTATTCAACTATGCTTTCCGTAGAGATAGCGTTCAAGTTGCCGTTGTGGGAATCATCGTTTCCGGTTTGATCTTCAGCGTATTGAATTATCAAAGTTCACTCATTAACTTCATTATTGAAGCAATTTACGGCATGCTCTTTGCTGGGAGCTATTTATATTCACAAACGATTTATATGCCAATCTATCTGGCAATCTTAAGCAGTGTTCTAACTGTGATCATGGTTTAAAAAGAAAACAAGATAAAACAAAAACAGGGATGAAAAATTCATCCCTGTTTTTTGGTTAGAGCGGATAGCGTGAATCGAACCCGCATCTACAGCTTGGGAAGCTGTCGTTCTACCATTTAACTATACCCGCAATATGTCTTTATTTTATCATGCTTTCAGGCAATAGAACAATTATTTTTTGTGGGGCTGCTTCTGGACAGAAAGTGAAATACTATCTCTGTTGATTAAGCTGGTAAAGTTTTGAAAGAGCCAGCGGCGCAGTTCGCTTGGTTCAATGATCAGCGGCATCCGGTTATGAATGGGCCGCATATCTGAGTTCGGGTCGGTCGTCACCATGGCAAAATTATTATGGTCATAAATACCAGCAATCATCGTAATTGGTTGTTTGCTTTTAAAACTATAGCGTTCATGGTATTTCTTACCATTATCTGCTTGATAAGTGTTTTTGGCGTATTCGAAGAATTCGCTAGCCAGGATAATGCAGCGCTGCTTGGCAAAGGACTCATCCCACATTGATGGTTTTTGTTCATAAAAACGCTCGATTCTAGCATTAAATAGCGGCTTATTTGCATCGACGGGACTAGGATAGCCCCAGTTTTTATTTACTAATTGCAGCCGATTGTTTTGATAAAGCAAAACTGGCGCTATTTGGTTAGGAAAGACGTCTTTTTCTTCATCATTTATTTTGGGTTCAACTAAAGGCAGATCTAGGTCTTCAGTTAGATATTGTTTGATTAATGCGAGTTTGGGTATACGAAATTGATTACACATTTTGATCACCTACGATTAGTTTAATCATAGCCTAATATTTGTTAAAATTAAGTAATTACTTAAATAAAAAATAAACATTAATAATAGAAAAGAGTAAGAAGCATGGCAAAAGAAATTTTATTAACCGGTGACCGTCCAACTGGTAAACTTCACATAGGTCACTACATTGGTTCTTTAAAGAACAGAGTAAAATTACAAAATTCAGGCAAGTATGATCCTTATATTATGATTGCCGATACGCAAGCTTTAACTGACAATGCTCGTAATCCAGAAAAGATCCGCAAAAGCTTGATCCAAGTAGCTTTGGACTACTTAGCTGTTGGTCTTGATCCAAATAAGTCTACTATCTATGTACAATCACAAATTCCAGCTTTGTTTGAATTGACTGCTTACTACATGGATTTAGTAACAGTTGCTCGTCTTGAAAGAAACCCAACTGTGAAGACTGAAATTAAGCAAAAGGACTTCAAAGATTCCATTCCTGTCGGTTTCTTGAACTACCCAGTTTCTCAAGCTGCAGATATTACTGCATTTAAGGCAACTGTTATTCCTGTAGGGGATGACCAAGAACCAATGCTTGAACAAACTCGTGAAATCGTTAGAACTTTCAACCGAGTTTACAACACCGATATTTTGGTTGAACCTAAGGGCTACTTCCCACCAAAGGGTCAAGGTCGTCTTCCAGGTCTTGACGGTAATGCTAAGATGTCTAAGTCACTTGGTAATGCTATTTACTTAGCTGATGATGCCAAGACCGTCCAAAAGAAAGTTATGTCAATGTACACTGATCCAAACCACATTCACGTGGAAGATCCAGGCAAGATCGAAGGTAACACTGTCTTTACTTACCTTGATGTCTTTGACCCAGACAAGGATAAGGTTGCGGAACTTAAGGAAGAATATCAAAAGGGTGGTTTGGGCGACGTTAAGATTAAGCGTTACTTGAACAAGGTCCTTGAAGCAGAACTTGCACCTATCCGTGAACGTCGTGAAAAGTTTGCTCAAGATGAAGATGCAGTTTACGAAATGCTTTTGGAAGGCTCAAAGAAGGCTAACAAGGTAGCTAACGAAACTTTGCAACAAGTTCGTGATGCTATCGGCTTGAACTACTTTAAGAATAGATAAATAAAAGCAAGGGGCAAAGTCATGCATGATCGAATTCCATGGAAACAATATTTTATGATGCAGGCGTTAGTAATTGCTCAGCGTTCTACTTGTAATAGAGCGCTAGTCGGCAGCGTTTTAGTCAAAGATCACCGCATTATCGGTACTGGCTATAACGGTTCGGTTTCAGGACAGCCGCATTGCGATGACGTTGGCCACCAAATGGTTGACGGCCACTGCGTAAGAACGATTCACTCAGAGATGAATGCCATCATTCAATGTGCGAAATTTGGTGTTTCTACTGAAAATACTGAAATTTACGTGACCCATTTTCCTTGTTACAACTGCTGCAAGGCTTTAGTGCAAGCAGGCATTAAAAAGATAAATTATTATTTTGACTATCGTGATAATCCACTAGCATTGAAGTTGCTTCATGATTGCGGGGTACCATATGAGCAAATTAAGATCGATCGAAAATATGTGGAAGGTTTGGCCCATAAACTTGAAGAAGACGAGAATTAGTTTAGTTGGCTTAGTAGGTTTGTTGTTAGTCTTTTTAACGACTACGGGATTTGTGCAGCCTAATATTGAAGACCATGCTCATATTCTGAATAAAGAAACTAAGACTTTAATTACTGAAAAGAATAATCGCTATTTTCAAACTAAGGAGCAGCCGCAGATCTCTGTGATTACAGTTAAGAGACTGAATAAACTCACTCCTGAGGCGTTTAACCGTACTAAGCGATCGGTATTTATCGTGGTTGGACAAAAAGGCAAGAAGCGCAACGTGCAAATCTTTTCTACTAAGGACCTGCACGGCGCCTTTACGGCTGACGCACGGGCCAACATTATTAGAGCTGAAGTAGATAAGTTGCGCAGTCAAGATAATGCCACCTTTAATGAAGGATTACGCTTCGTGTTTAGAGCTTGTGCTACCAAGGTGGATCAGCAGTATCAATATGCACTAGACAAATATGATTTATCGAGCAGCGAGCAAGATAAAATTTCGCATCCACATCGCGTAGCGCTTCCGATTGCGTTAGCACTAGCATTCTTGATCGTCGGAATCGTTTATGTTTTAAGAAGATTCGGCCGCAATAATTACAATTCACGCAATTAGGTGGCTTGACTTATTTAAATTTAGTCCTTACACTTTCTTGTGGATATAATTAGCAATTAAACTGTTAGGTGAGACTCCTACGTGAACACACGCTATCGCCCAGAAACATCCAGAGATGCCAACGGGTTAAATAGGTGTCGTCGACTTAAGGCGAGATCCAGATAGCTAGCATGTGCTTACGTCACGTAGTGTTAAAACTGAACGACGAGTATGACAAAGCCTTGTTAGGTCACCTACAGAAACAGTAGGTGGCTTTTTTGTTTTGCTTGTCGATCAAATGAGAGGAGCAAAGAATGGTAAAAGCAGCTGGCAAAAAGCAGTCAAATGTCGACATTCAAAGAATTCAGCAGATTGCACACGAATCGCGTAGTGAGACGCTAGCGCGACTTCAGGCAAGCGCTGAAGGACTTTCCACGAATAAGGCTGAAGAAAATAGAAAAGAATATGGCGAAAATAGGATTAGGACTAACTCCAATGCTTCTAATTGGCGATTGCTGTGGGAATCAATCGCTACTCCGTTCACGCTTGCTTTAATTGGATTAACTATTTTAACTTTATTTACTAGTTATATATTGGTGCCACAAGATAATAGTGATATAGATACAGTCATTGTGATGATTATTATGTTGATCATTTCTGTGGTAGTAAATTTTGCCCAAAAGATTAGGATTGCCAAAGTAACTGAAAAATTGATGGACATGGTTTCGGTAACGACTAACATTCGTCGGGATGGTAAAAACGTGGAACTGCCCACCGACGAAGTAGTTGTGGGCGATGTGATTAATTTGTCTGCCGGCGACATGATTCCTGCAGACATGAAGCTCCTTACGAGTAAGGACCTGTTTTGTTCATACAGTTATTTGGATAGCGACTCGGAACCAGTAGAAAAAATGGCCAATGTGACCATTAAACCGAGTATGCAGGACTATTTGAACTACCCTAACATTTTATATGAGGGAACGACGATTGTTTCTGGCTCGGGTAGCGGCATTGTTTTTGCGGTCGGCAACAATACTGTCTTTGGTAAAAAGGTGCAGGAAATTTCACGCAAGAAGGTAAAGACGACCTTATTTGATCGTGAGATGAGACAGTTAGCCAAGATTTTGATCGTCACGGCTGCGATTTTAATTCCGCTTTTGTTCATTATTAATGGCCTGACTAAGGGTGACTGGGGTGAAAGTTTGATCTTCGCCTTGGCGGCCGCCGCAGGGATTACGCCAGAAGTTTTGCCAATTATCGTTAACAGCAACTTGACTAAAGGGGCACTGGAAATGTCCAAAAAAGGTGCCGTAGTCAAGCAGATGAATGCCATTCAAAATCTGGGCTCAATTGATACTTTTTGTATCGATAAAACGGGGACTTTAACGCAAAATAAGGTAGTGCTGGAGCGGCACTATGACTTGGAGATGCAAGAAACGCCGCGAATTTTGAAGTTCTCGTATTTGAATGCCTACTATCAAACTGGAATGAAGGATTTGATTGATAAGGCCATAATCGATGCGGCGGGTGACGAGCTTGACGTCAATGAAATCCAGCGTGACTACAACAAGATCGACGAAATTCCGTTTGATTATACACGCAAAAGAATGAGCGTCGTGGTGGTTGATAACGATGAACACCACGGCCAGCACATGTTGGTTACAAAAGGCGCCGCTGAAGGGATGCTCAATATTTCTAATAAAGTAGAAATTAACGGTAAAAGTGAAGAGTTGACCGATGACTGGCGCAAAAAGATCTTAAAGCAGATCGATGAATTAAACGATGATGGCTTGCGTGTGCTTTTAGTAGGCTACAAGTTAAATCCAGCTCCAGTTGGAGAATTTTCAGCTAAGGATGAAAATGATTTAACCATTGTGGGCTATCTTGCATATCTAGATCCACCAAAGGAAAGTACTAAGGAAGCCTTACAAGCTCTTAGAAATGACAATATCGATGTCAAAATCTTTACCGGTGACAATGAGGCGGTAACGCGTGCGATTGCTTTGCAGGTGGGTTTAAACGTTGATACTGTTTACGATGGTGAACAAATCGAAAAGGCGAGTCCAGAAGAATTAGCTGAGATCGTTGAAAAGTGCGATATCTTTGTTCATTTAACGCCAGAACTTAGAACCAAGATCATTGAAGCGTTAAAGAAAAATGGTCATACAGTTGGCTACATGGGCGATGGCAATAAAGACGCTCTTGCCATGAATGTGGCTAACGTGACGGTTACCTCAGAAAACTCAGTTGATATTACGAGAGAATCTGCAGATATCATTTTTAAACAAAAAGATTTGCAGCTGCTTGAAGAAATGGTGATTACGGGGAGAAAGGTCTTCTCCAATACGATGAAGTACATCAAGACCTTCCTTGTAACCAACCTCGGCAGTATCATCACCATGGTTGTGGCTTCACTGATTTTGCCATTCTTACCATTATTGCCACTGCAATTGTTGATTCTTAATTTGATCTACAGCATCAGCTGTTTGGTAATTCCATTCGATAGTGTTTCGAAGAGCTATGTTAAAAAGCCACAGAAATGGTCGATCAGAAAATGGCCTAAGTTTGTTTTAGCCTTTGGCCCGATTCCTGCGATCATCGACTTTATTGCGATGGCAATGATGTTTTACGTGGTTTGTCCATATTTGGTTGGTTCAAACTACCATCACTGGGTCTTCATTTCACTGTTTTACTCAGGGATTTTTATTGAATCACTGTGGACAAGAGAAATGGCAATCCACGTTTTGCGTGACGAAAGATTTCCATTCTTTGGTCAACATGCAACACCAATCGTCTTCTTGGTTACCTTTGCACTAGCAATTTGGGGTTCGGCATTGCCATCTTCCAGCATCGCTTCAAGCTTAGGGATGACGAATTTGCCATTCAGCTTTATGCTGGTTGTGTTGGTTCTTGAAATAATTTATATTTTGCTTAACACGATCGTGAAGAAAATATATTTAAAAAATGTAACATTTTAGAAAAAAGGAATTGGATTATTTCCAATTCCTTTTTAATATTGTTTTCGTGGTAAGATAGAATAGATATTTTAGACAATAAAGGAGCATGAATATTAATGGCTGATAAAGATACTTTTTACATTACAACCCCTATTTACTACCCATCCGGTAGATTAACTATTGGTAATGCTTATACTACAATCGCAGCTGATACTATGGCTCGCTACAAGCGCGCACAAGGCTATGACACCTTCTTCTTAACAGGTACTGATGAACACGGCTTAAAGATCGAACAAAAGGCTGAAGCACAAGGAATCAAGCCACAACAATTCGTTGACAAGATGGCTGATTCTTACAAGAAATTATGGAAGAGCCTTGATATTTCTTACGACAAGTTCATTAGAACTACTGATGAACAACACGTTAAGGCTGTTCAAAAGATCTTTGAAAAGCTTTTAAAGAAGGGCGACATCTACTTAGGCGAATACACTGGTTGGTACTCAGTTGAAGACGAAGAATACTTCACTGAATCACAACTTGCCGAAGTTTATAAGGATGATGACGGTAACGTAATCGGCGGTAAGGCTCCAAGTGGTCACGAAGTACGTTTGGTTAAGGAACCTTCATACTTTTTCAAGATGAGCAAATACGCTGACAGATTGGTTGAATACTACAAGGAACACCCTGACTTTATTTTGCCTCATTCTCGTGAAAAGGAAATGATCAACAACTTTATTAAGCCAGGCCTTGAAGACCTTTCAGTTACTCGTACTACAGTTGACTGGGGTATTCCTGTACCAAGCGATCCTAAGCACGTTGTTTACGTTTGGATCGATGCTCTTTCAAACTATATCACTGCCTTAGGTTACGGCTCAGACGATGATTCATTGTTTAAGAAGTACTGGCCAGCAGATGTTCACTTGGTAGGTAAGGAAATCGTTCGTTTCCACACTATTTATTGGCCAATCATGCTCATGGCTCTTGATTTGCCACTTCCAAAGCACATTATTGGTCATGGCTGGGTATTAATGAAGAACGGTAAGATGTCTAAGTCTAAAGGTAACGCAGTTTACCCAGAATCACTTACTAGCCGTTACGGCGTTGACCCACTTCGTTACTACTTGATGCGTGCACTTCCATTTGGCGCTGACGGTATCTTTACTCCAGAAGACTTCGTTGAAAGAATCAACTACGACTTGGCAAATGACTTGGGTAACTTATTGAACCGTACTGTTTCAATGATTAACCAATACCAAGATGGTCACGTTGATCCAGTTCCTGTCGCACAAGACAAGTTTGGCAAGGAATTGCAAGATACTGCTGCTAGCGTAATCGACGAATACAGAGAATACATGGATTCACTCCACTTCTCACAAGCTTTAGACAGTATTTGGAAGCTCATCGCTCGTGCTAACAAGTACATCGATGAAACTACTCCTTGGGTTCTTAACAAGGAAGGCAAGAAGGAAGCACTTTCGCACGTAATGTCTAACTTGGCAGAAAGTCTTCGTTTGATCGCAATTATGATTGAACCAGTAATGACTGAAACTGCACCTAAGATGTTTGAACAACTTGGCTTGAACTGGGACGATGAAGACCAAAGAGGCTTATCATTTGGCGACTTTGCTTGGGACACTAAGGTAATCGAAAAGCCAAAGCCAATCTTCCCGAGACTTAAGGCTGAAGAAGAAGTTAAGTACATCAAGGATGAAATGGCTAAGGCTAAGCCAAAGAAGACCACTAGAAGCGAACAAAAGAAGGGTAACGAAATTACCATTGATGACTTCGACAAGGTTAAGATCCAAGTAGGTCAAGTTTTGTCAGTAGAACCAGTTCAAGGTTCAAAGAAGTTGTTGATGTTCAAGCTCGACTTTGGCGATGGTAAGGAACGTCAAATTTTGAGTGGTATCCGCAAGTTCTACCCAGACGCAAGCGAATTGCTTGATAAGAAGGTCTTGGCAGTTACTAACTTGAAGCCACGTAAGATGCTTGGTCACTTAAGTGAAGGTATGCTTTTGTCTAGTGAAAAAGACGGCAAGATCAAGTTGGCAATTGTTGGTGACGAACACGCAAACGGAGCTGAATTAGGTTAATGGAAATCATTGATAACCATACTCATTTAAACGATGAGCCGTTTCGCGGCAAGGAACAATATTACCTTGAACGCGCAAAAGCTTTGGGTGTAACCAAGGTGATTTGCGCAGGACAAGATCCTGATTTTAACCAGCGTGCAGTCGATTTGGCACAAAAATTTGATAATGTTTATGCGATGGTCGGTTATTGTCCTGATGTTGCTAAAGACTATGATCAAAAGGCCGAAGATAAGCTGGTTGAACAATTGAAAATGCCTAAGGTAGTTGCGATGGGTGAAATTGGTCTTGATTATTATTGGGACGAATCACCTCGCGATGTGCAACGTGAAGTATTTGCAAGACAAATTGAAGTAGCACATGACTTGAAGATGCCGGTTGATATTCATACTAGGGATGCCTTTGAAGATTGCTACGACATTTTGAAACACAGCAATCTTGAATATGGGGCAATTTTGCACAGCTTTAATGGTGGCGTTGATTGGTTAAACAAGTTCTTAGATTTAAACGTCTACTTCTCATATTCCGGTGTTGTTTCTTTCACTAAGGCAACGGAAGTGCATGAAAGTGCCAAGGCAGCTCCACTTGATCGAATCTTGGTTGAAACTGATGCGCCATATTTGACACCTAAGCCATACCGCGGTCACCAAAACGAGACGGGTTATGTGCGTTATGTAGCCGAAGCCATCGCTAAGTTGAAGAATATTCCACTTGAAGAAGTGGCAGACGCTACTTATAAAAATACAGTGAGAGTTTATGGTCTTAAATAAAAAGAATTTTGATGCAGTAATCGTTGTTGAGGGGAAAGACGATACTATCCGTTTAAAACAATTTTTCCCAGGAATTGAGACGGTTGAAACAAACGGTTCAGCTGTTTCTGATGCTGTTTTAAAGCAAATAAAAAAGTTAAGTCAGACCAGACAAATTATTGTTTTTACGGATCCTGACTTTAATGGCGAACGAATTCGTCGTATTGTAACTAATGCGGTTCCGAACGCTAAGCAGGCCTTTATTACGCGTAAGGAAGGCGAGCCTAATAAAAAGGGTAGCCTTGGCGTTGAGCATGCCTCAAAAGAAGCGCTTGAACGGGCCCTGAAGGATTTGCATGAAGTTGATCTGCAAAAGAGTGATTTAACTGAAACTGAATATCGCAAGCTAGGTTTAGCAGGCGGCAGTGGTTCACGGAAATTACGCGAACAAGTCGGTATTAAGTTAAGCGTAGGCTACGGCAATTCCAAGCAATTTTACAATCGCCTGCATACCTTTGGCGTTTCACTTGATGAACTTAAGCAGGCTGTAGAGGAGATTGAAAATGGCAAATAATATTCCAATTGGCTCACCAGTCAGAACAAGAGCGATCATTAACCGTTACTTTGTTAAAGCTAAGAAAAATTTAGGACAGAACTTTTTGGTTGACCAAGCTGCTATCTTGGGTATTGTCGAGTCAGCTGATATTCAACCTGGCGATCAAGTAATTGAAATTGGTCCTGGGATTGGATCATTGACTGAGCAATTGCTTTTAGCTGGAGCTAAGGTGTTTGCTTATGAAGTCGACGACAGCTTGCCTGAAATTTTGCATAATGAATTACCCAAAAAGATTGGGGATGCGCCATTAGATGAACACTTTAAGTTGATACTTAAGGATGTATTGAAGGCTAACTTTGAAGAAGACTTGGCTGGCTTTTTCGATATGAGTAAGCCAATTAAGGTCGTCGCTAACTTGCCTTACTACATTACAACGCCAATCATTTTTGCTTTGGCTGAATCAGATTTGCACTTTGCCAGTTTAACCTTGATGATGCAAAAAGAAGTGGCTGAACGACTTGAAGCAAAGTCAGGCAACAAGGAGTATGGGCCACTCACTATTTCCGTTCAAACTGAAATGAACGTTAAGCTGGCGCTTGAAGTAAAGAGCTCATCATTCATGCCACGTCCTAAGGTTGATTCTGCGGTAGTTGTTTTGACGCCACTTGCTGAAAAGCCAGCGATTAACGATAGAAAACACTTTATCTGGGTAGTGAAGATGTGCTTCTCACAAAGAAGAAAGACTTTGAACAACAACTTGAAGACTTTGATTCCAGATAATGATCAGCGTGCAGCTTTGATTAAAGAATTGGGCGTTGATACGAGAGTTAGACCTGAAGATTTAACAATTGAACAATTTATCAAAATAGCTAGCAATATTACTGCTAAATAGTGTATAATATTGATTTTATTATATAATTATGGTAAAATACCTAAGAAGGAGTTGTTGCTTAGTGCCAACGTCAATTATGACAATTAAACAGAAGTTGGATTCTCACTTAGGTGATACCATAACAGTAGTAGCTCAAGCGGGTCGTAAGAAGGTTACAAAAAGACGGGGAATTTTAAGAGAAACATTCCCTGCAGTGTTTGTGGTTGATTTAGATCAACATCAAAATAACTTTAAACACGTTTCTTACAGTTATACAGATTTATTAACTAAGAATATTACATTAGAGTTTGATGATGAGGCTGAAGAAGCCGAAGCTTAATTATAATTTACAAAAAGTCACTAGCATTTTTGAAATGTTAGTGATTTTTTTTGTCTTTTAGAGTATATTTATTAAGTATAAAACCAAACATTAGAAAGGAAATATCATGAAACGTTCAGAAAGATTGGTGGATATGACCAAATATTTAATGGAACGTCCTCATACGCTAATTGCACTACCATTCTTTGCTAAGCGTTACGGTGCAGCTAAATCATCTATTTCAGAAGACTTAGCTATTTTGAAGCATACGCTTGCAAGCAATCAAGACGGCGTGTTGGAGACCGTAGCAGGCGCAGCCGGTGGCGTACGCTACATTCCATTTTTAGGTCAAAAGCACGCAGAAAAGTATTTATCAGATTTGTCATCAAGAATCGAAGATCCAAGCAGAATTTTGGCAGGGGGCTTTGTTTACCTGTCAGATATCTTGGGCGACACGCAAGACTTGCGTCGTATTGGTGAATTGATCGCAACTCGCTATGCATATGAAGATGTCGATGCCGTAATGACAGTTGAAACTAAGGGTATTGCTTTAGCTCAAGCCGTAGCCCGATACCTTAATATGCCATTCGTGACCGCAAGAAAACGCTCAAAGGTTACCGAAGGTGCAACAGTTTCAGTAAACTACATTTCTTCATCTTTATCTCGTGTATCAAAGATGGAATTGCCTACTCGCGCACTTGAAAAGGGTTCTAAAGTTTTGATCGTCGACGACTTTATGAAAGGCGGCGGCACTTTAACTGGTATGGAGGAACTAGTTAAGGAATTTGACGGAACTATTGCCGGCGTGTGCGTACTTTGCGAAGCTGATTTTGATAAAGAAAAGTTAATCAACAACTATCTATCACTGGTTAAGATCAGCAAGATTGATACCGAAAAGAAGCTTATTTTAGCAGAACCTGGCAACTTCTTAGATGAAACTGATTTCGACCGTTTTTAAAATGGTATACTAGAACCAAGTTTTAATTATTAAGAGGTTAATTACTAATGGAAAAATATGTAGTTGTTCTTGCTGCAGGCAAGGGCACCAGAATGAAATCAAAGTTATATAAGGTATTACACAAAGTTTGTGGCAAGACTATGGTTGAACACGTAGTTGATGCCGCTCGTGGCGTTAACCCTGCCAAGATCGTTACTGTTGTTGGTACAGGTGCTGGCGAAGTTGAAAAGGTTTTAGACGGCAAGTCTGACTTTGCTTTCCAAGAAAAGCAACTTGGTACTGGTGACGCGGTAATGACTGCTAAGGAAGAATTAGGTGATAAAGACGGTGCTACTTTGGTAGTTACTGGTGATACTCCTTTATTTACCACCGAAACTTTTGACGAATTGTTCAAGTACCACGCAGAAAAGGGCAACGCTGCTACTGTTTTGACTGCTGAAGCACCTAACCCATTTGGCTACGGCAGAATCATTCGTGATGACCAAGGCAACGTTTTAAGAATTGTTGAACAAAAAGACGGTAAGCCAGAAGAATTAAAGGTTAAGGAAATTAACACTGGTGTATTCTGCTTTGACAACAAGAAGCTTTTCGAAGCTTTGAAGCACGTTGACAACAACAACGCACAAGGTGAATACTACTTGACTGATGTGCTCGAAATCTTGCGTAACAGTGGCGAACGCGTTGGTGCTTACAAGATGCCAGACTTCAGTGAAAGTCTTGGTGTAAACGACCGTATTGCCTTAGCACAAGCAACTAAGACCATGCAAAGAAGAATCAACGAAGAACACATGCGTAACGGTGTTTCATTCATCGATCCTGATACTGCTTATATTGATGCTGGCGTAAAGATCGGCAACGATACTGTAATTGAAGGCAACGTTGTGATTAAGGGCAACACCGAAATCGGTAGCGATTGTTACATCACTAATGGTTCAAGAATTGTTGATTCTAAGATCGGCAACCACGTAACCATTACTTCTTCAACTCTTCAAGAAGCTGAAATGGATGACAATACTGATATTGGTCCTAACTCACACCTTCGTCCAAAGGCAGTTATTCGCAAGGGTGCTCACATTGGTAACTTTGTTGAAATCAAGAAGGCTGAAATTGGCGAAAACAGTAAGGTAGGTCACTTGACTTATGTTGGGGATGCTACTTTGGGTAAGGATATTAACGTCGGTTGTGGTACCATTTTCTCTAACTACGATGGTGTTAAGAAGTTCCATACTAATGTTGGTGATCACTCATTCATCGGTGCTGGTTCAACTTTGATCGCTCCAATTAATGTTGCTGATCATACATTTATTGCTGCTGACTCAACCATCACTAAGGACGTAGACAAGTACGACATGGCAATTGCTCGTGGTCGTCAAGTCAACAAGCCAGACTACTGGCACAAACTTCCTCTTTCAAAAGACAAAGATTGGGAATAGTTTTAAATAAAAAATAAAGCAGCAACCCTAGTTCAAACGGACTAGGGTTCTTTTGATAAAAAAATATTAAGGCTAAAGTATTTATTTGCAAAATTATATAAGAGCCCTACAATATATTTACACAGAATATTTTTAACGAGGTAGGTATATATTTATGAAGTTAAGTCATAAGTTAATGATGGTATCAGCAGCAGTTTTAATGGGCGTTAGTCCAGTTTTAGGTATGGCATCAAACAGCGTACAAGCTGCACCAGTTGCACATGCAAAGGGCGTTAATAACACCTACGGCAAGAATAGTCGTGTTGAAATGACTAAGACCATGAAGTTCGTTGACAGAAACGGTAAGAAGACTTCAAAGACTGCTACTAAGGGTGGCAAGTACACTATTTGGAACGTTAAGACTATCAATGGTCAAGTTTACTACAGTATCCAAACTGATTTGAAGTACTGGATTCCAGCTTCAGCAACTCAAGGTACAGTAACTTACAAGTCAGGCAACACTACATACACTCTTAAGTCAGACGGCAAGAAGGTAACAACTACTACTTCAACTGCTAAGAAGAGCACTTCAAAGAAGACTACTAAGAAGTCAACTAAGACCACTAAGTCAAACACTTCTTCAGAGAAGCCCTCTACTAAGACTTCAACTAAGTCAAACAGCAACTCAAAGACTACTGCAAAGAAGTCAACTAAGACTACCAAGACTACTACTAAGTCAACTTCAACTAAGAAGACTACTAGCAAGAAGGCAGCCGTTAAGCCTGTAAAGATTACTATGAAGAACAAGGCTTACGTTTACGACAAGAATGGTAAACGTGTAAACAATTACTTAAATACTAAGTACATTGGCAAGGGCGTAACTGTTAAGGGCTTAGGTACTAAGACTATCAACGGTGTTAAGTACTACGCTTTACAACCAAACCGTTACTACGTTAAAGCTTCAGATGTAACTGTTAAGCAATAATTTGCAATAAAAGATACCTTTTCGTTAAGAAAAGATGTCTTTTTTTGTACTAAAATTGGCAAAATTCGGTTTTGGATTTACAATATATAAATGAATTTAATTTTTAGTTTAGATTTGAGGTAAATAATAGATGAAATTAAATCATAAGTTGATTATGGTATCAGCAGCCGCATTGATGAGTGTTAGTCCACTTGTAGCTAACATCCAAAACTCAGTTCAAGCTGCAACAACTACTAAGTCATCAAGCAAGACCACTGCAAAGAAGACTACTACTTCAACCAAGAAGACTACTGATAGTAAGTCAAACTCAAAGAGTACTTCATCAAAGAAGGCAGCAACTAAGATTACTGCTAAGAAGTCAACTTCATCAAAGACTACTTCAAAGGCATCTTCAAACAATATTACCTTAGCTCGTAACGCATATGTTTACGACAAGAATGGTAAGCGTCTTGATAAGTACATGGGCAGTGCAAAATACACTACTATTGCAAAGGGTGTAACTGTAAAGTCAAACGGCACTACTAAGATCAATGGTGTTCTTTACTATAGCCTTGGTAACAATGCTTACATTAAGGCCGCAAATGTAGTTGGTGGTGCAAATGCTTCATCATCAAGCAAGACTACCGCTAAGAAGACCACTTCAACTAAGAAGGATTCAGAAGCTTCAGACATGGATGCTATTAAGGTTAAGTTGATCCACAACGCATACGTTTACGACCAAAACGGCAAGCGTATCAAGAAGTACAACGGTAAGACAAAGCTTACTAAAGGTACTACTGTTAACTCATACGGTACTGACACTATCAATGGTAAGGATTACTACCAACTTAATGCTGCAGGTACTGCATTTGTTAAGGCAAGCAACGTTGACTCAACTAGCAGCGTAACTATTACCATGAAGAAGAATGCCTACATCTACGATGGTAACGGTAATACTAAAAAGAAGACCGTTAAGAAGGGCAAGAAGGTAAAGGCTACTGAAGCAAGATACATTGGTACTAAGCTTTACTACAAGATCGGTGACAATCAATTCGTAAAGGCTGCTAATGTTGGTAAGGTTTCAAGCAAGCTTGATCCAGTTAACGAACCAGACGGCAGCGCAACTGTAGATGACAACTCATCAGACTATACTAATTTAAATGCATCAATCGTAACTACTACTAAGGTTGCTCCACTTTACGACATCAAGGGTCAAGCAGACTCAACTAGATCATTCGGTGCTGGCCAAAAGCAACAAGTTTCAGAATTAAGATACATTGCTATCTCAGCTAACAGCACTCCAGAATTGTTCTACAAGTTAGCTAGTGGCAGAGGCTACTTAAAGGCTACTGATGTTACCTACAGCGGCAAGACTTTAATCCCAGTTAACACTCCAGAACAAGCTTTAACTGAAGTTACTGTAGCTACTGCAGCTGACAAGGCTAAGCTTACTCCAAGCATCAACGAAGCAAACGCTATTAAGAACACAGATGCTTACAAGCTTGCTTCATCAAGTGCTAAGAGTGCATACGACAAGGCAATTACTGACGCTACTGCTGTAAACAACAACGCTAGCGCAACTGTTGCACAAGTTAACGAAGCTATCGCTAACATCACTAGTGCAAAGGCTAAGCTTGACGGTAAGAAGGTTACTGTAGCTAACTTAAGCAACTTAACTCCAGATGAAGTTTCCGCAATTGTTAAATTAGTAGCTTCAGTAAACAACGTTCCAGAAAGCAGCGTTCAATTTACTAACAACAACACTACTTTGTCAATCGTAACTAACGGTTACACTCAAGCTTTGAACATTAATGACTATGCTCAAGTAGGTACTACTACTAGTAACAACTAATAGTACTGAAAACAAAAATAAGGCGTACATCCAATAGATGTTACGTCTTATTTTTTAGGATATTTTCGTTGTACTCGAAAGTACACATATATTCTAACTTTTTTAGTGCTCAATAGTTAGTCCTTTTGCTTGTTTTTTACTGTAGAAGCAAAAATCTTGTTATAATTAAGGAGTACATGGTTCTTTTTGGAACAACTTTTGCTAAAATAGAGCTGGTTAATTATTTTTACGGAGGAAATTATGTCCTATAAAGACGATATGATGATTTTTGCCCTCAACTCAAACGTGCCATTGGCTCAAAAGATTGCGGACCGTGTTGGCGTTCCACTTTCTAAGTCAAGCGTTGAACGTTTTAGTGATGGTGAAATTCAAATTAATATTGATGAAACTGTACGTGGTAAAGACATCTACCTTGTTCAATCAACAAGTGATCCAGTAAACGATAACTTGATGGAACTTTTGATCATGATCGACGCTGTACGTCGTGCTAGTGCTCGTACAATTAACATTGTAATGCCTTACTATGGTTATGCTCGTCAAGACCGTAAGACTCGTGCACGTGAACCAATCACTGCTAAGCTTGTTGCTGATATGCTTCAAACTGCAGGTGCAGATCGTATCCTTTCACTTGACTTGCACGCACCACAAATCCAAGGCTTCTTCGATATTCCAGTTGATAACTTGATGGGTGCTCCTCTTCTTGCTGATTACTTCTTATGTAACCACTTGGAAGAAGGCGCAGTTGTTGTTTCACCTGACCACGGTGGTGTTAACCGTGCTAGAAAGCTTGCTGAATTCTTAGGTTGTCCTATCGCTATCGTTGATAAGCGTCGTCCTAAGGCTAACGTTGCCGAAGTTATGAACATTATCGGTGATGTTAAGGGCAAGCGTGCAATCATTATCGACGATATGATCGATACTGCTGGTACTATTACTTTAGCAGCTCAAGCATTGATCGATGCAGGTGCTACTGAAGTTTACGCTAGTGCAACTCACGCCGTTCTTTCAGGCCCAGCCATCAAGAGATTGAATGATTCACCAATTAAGAACTTAGTTCTTACTGACTCAATCAACCAACCAGCTGAAAAGAAGTTGGACAAGATGCTTTTAGTATCTGTTGGCCCACTTATGGGTGATGCTATTAAGTGCATCCAAGGACACAAGGCACTTAGCCCATTGTTCGATAACAGATACGAAGCTGACAAGAACGAATAAAAATTATTTGAAGATAAAGAAAACGACTAGTTTAGTTGACTAGCCGTTTTTTCATATGTTTGAGAGAGTTTTTGAAATAAATGTAATGAAAAGTAAATATTTTATAAACGCCGATTGTAAAATCAAATTGAACACTTTAGAAAAATAAAAAGTCCATTTGGACCTGTTTGATAGAATGTTAATAATCACAAAAACATCTATTGGAGGTCACAAATGGACTCTTTACATTCTATCATGCCTAAGCACCAAAAGGGAAAGCATTTATCATTTGAGCAACGGGTTGTTATTCAAACCCGTATTAAAGACGGTTTCTCTCTTAGGGCTATTGCTCGTGAGCTTGATTGCTCTCCTTCTACTATCAGTTATGAGGTTAAACGTGGTACTGTTTTGCTTTATCATGGTAAGCAAAAACGCTATAAGGCACAACAAGGTGATAAAGCTTACCAAATACATCGTAAGAATTGCGGTCGTAAATCAGATTTCTTAAAGAAATCTGACTTTATCAAATACGTTAATAAGCATTTCTGCGAAGATGGCTGGTCTCTTGATGTATGTGCCAATCGCTGCTTAGCTTTAGGAGAATTTTCTCGTGATCAGGTAGTTTGCACTAGAACCTTGTACAACTATGTAGATCAATGCTTAATGGGTATGAGAAATTCTGATTTGCCAGAAAAGTTAAAGCGCAATACTAAAATACATCGCATTCGTAAAAATAAGAAAAAGCTTGGCCGAAGTATTTAAGAACGTCCCAAGGAGATCAATGATCGTAAAGAATTTGGCCACTGGGAATGCGATTTAGTCTTAGGACATAAAACTAAGGATGATCAAGTACTGCTAACTTTGTCTGAACGAATGAGCCGTGAATTTTTAATCTTGCGTATTCCTGATAAGACAGCCGCCAGTGTGATGACTGCTTTTCAGGCTCTGCGCAAACAGTATAGTGAACACTGGAATGACATCTTTAAGACAATTACAACTGATAATGGATCAGAGTTTGCGGATTTATCCAATCTGGAGACAGTTTCAAAAACCCTGGTTTACTATGCTCATCCATATACTTCTTGTGATAAAGGCACTGTTGAAAGACACAATGGCCTTATTCGCAGATTTATTCCCAAAGGTGATTACATCAATAACTATTCTCTTCAAGATATTATTAATATTGAAACCTGGTGCAATTCACTACCAAGAAAGATCTTGGCATATCATACTCCAGATGAAATCTTTGAGAAAGAATTAGATCATATCTATCAAGCAGTATAAATGTTCAATTTATTATTGCAATTTACGAATATTTTATAAATCGGCTCCGTTAGATTCGATGACCTTCTTGTACCAGTAGAATGAATCCTTCTTGTAGCGCTTCATAGAGCCGCCACCATGGTTATCTTCGTCAACATAGATAAAACCGTAACGCTTGTTCATTTCGCCGGTTGATGCACTTACTAAGTCGATGCATCCCCATGGCAAGTAGCCCCATAAATCCACGCCATCTTCTGTGACAGCTTTTTTCATCTCCTTGATATGACTACGCAAGTATTCGATGCGGTAATCATCATGAACCTTGTGATCGTCTGTTAGTTTGTCGTAAGCGCCAAGACCATTTTCAACGATGAATAATGGCTTGTGCCAGCGAGTAGTCATCCAGTTTAAGGAGTAGCGCAAACCAACTGGATCAACAGGCCAGCCCCAATCGCTTGCCTTAACGAATGGATTTTCAACTAAATCACTATATTCGCGATAATCCATGTGGTCAGTGTATTTAACTGCAAAGGACATGTAGTAGGAGAAGGCGATGTAGTCAACTGTACCATGTTTCAAGATTTCGAGATCTTTATCGGTGATGTCTAAGTTGTAGTTTTTGTTTTTGAAGTATTGAGTAAGCCATCTTGGATATTCACCGTTAACTTGAACGTCGCCGAAGTAGAGGCGAGAGTCCATTGCTCTTTGGGCAAAGAGGATGTCTTCTGGCTTAGGGGATGCAGGATAAATTGGGCAGAAGGCAAGCATACAGCCGATTGGCATATCTGGATCGATTGCGTGACCAATTTGTACGGCTTCAGCACTAGCGACCATTTCATAGTGAGCAGCTTGGTACATTAGCTTTTGCTTGTCGTCGCCTTCCTTGAATTTGATGCCTGAGTTTTCGTAAACGGAGATATCACTTTCATAGTTAGCTTGATTGTTAATTTCGTTGAAGGTCATCCAGTACTTGACCTTGTTGTGATAGCGTTCGAAGCAAATATGAGCAAAGCGAGTGAAGAAGTCGATCAACTTTCTATTGCTCCAGCCGCCATATTCAGTTACAAGGTGATATGGCATTTCGAAGTGAGAAAGGGTTACGACTGGTTCAATGCCGTATTTTAAGCATTCATCGAAGACGTCGTCGTAGAATTTTAATCCTGCTTCGTTGGGTTGTGTTTCGTCGCCATTAGGGAAGATTCTGGTCCAGGCAATTGAGGTGCGAAAAGCCTTGAAACCCATTTCGGCCATTAATTTGATGTCTTCTTTATAGTGATGATAAAAATCAATGGCTTTGTGGTTAGGGTAGTATTTATCCTTTTCGATGGTGGCAGTCAATTCACGAGGGTGATTTGGTCCGCCGAGAGTCATGAGGTCGGCGATTGAGATGCCTTTGCCGCCTTCATTGTAGCCACCTTCGAGTTGGTGAGCGGCGACGGCGCCACCCCATAGAAAGTTTTTAGGGAAAGTAGATTCAGTCATAATAAAAAACTCCTTTTGTCTAACTTGTTATAAGCATTATATGAAATCGATTTCATAAATGATAGACAAAAGGGGCTTTTAGGAATGGTTCGATAAAATGGCTGGTTGTACCTAAAGTGAAACAGAGTGTTTCATCTATTTATTGTTTTTCTTTTTCAATTAAAATATTGACGATTCCTTCAACCAAATACATTACAGGTACTTGTGAAGAAAAGTCGTAAGCTTCTTTTCTAACCATTTGTTCATGGTAGGTAAGGGAATAACGGCTCATTTTTGCGATAGCGCTAGTTTCATCGCCGGTGATGCTGATTAGAAGGATATCGTCATTGTTGACAAATCGATTGATCATTTCCACCATTTCAGTGGTATTGCCTGATACAGAAAAGCAAATAATGACGTTATTGGTAGTATTTTCCAATTTGGAAACGAGCGGATAGAACGGATCCGTGACAGGAGAGGTGTTTAATCCTAGAGCTGCCATCTTTCTTG
Organism: Lactobacillus amylovorus DSM 20531; assembly: GCF_002706375.1. Lineage (NCBI taxonomy): Bacteria > Bacillati > Bacillota > Bacilli > Lactobacillales > Lactobacillaceae > Lactobacillus > Lactobacillus amylovorus. The sequence continues at coordinate 888,474 of NZ_CP017706.1, read as the reverse complement.
CGGCATATTCTGCTAAAAAGGCTGAATCACCCATTCCGATAGTAATAATGTTGTCTGCTTGATAGATTTTATCTGCAACGATGTTCAGCTTGCTCAAAGTATCGCTAGGGAAGTTATCTTCGGTAACGTAATGTACTTTCACGTTGTGCAGGCTTTGGTGATTGTTTTTTAAATAAGCTTTGAATTCAGGGAAGCTGTTAAAACCTATCTTATGAATAAAGCGCATAACAGAAGAACTAGAGACGTGCGCTCCTTGGGCAATGTCTCTGACGCGCATGTAAATTACCTTATCATTGTTTTGTTCGATATAACGATAGATAGTCATATCAACGGTAGATAGTTTTGATAAATCTTTAAATCCAAAAAATTCCATAATCTTATTCCTTAATGTGAAAACTTTAAACTAATTGTACTATATTGGAACACTGTGTTCCAATCACGAAATATTGAGCTTAAAAACAGTATGATACCTATCTCCTCCCAAAGTCTTGTCTAATAGCAAACGCTTTCATAGAATTAAAGATGTCAAATGAAAACACGTTAATAAAAAAGTTGGAGGAATTTTTTTATGAAGAATTTTATTAACAATAAAATATTGCCGCCAATTATGAAGTTTGTTAATACAAAAGCTATTATTGCCTTAAAGGACGGTATGCTTTTGTCATTACCATTCATTATGATCGGTTCTTTATTCTTACTGCTTGCTTCATTCCCAATTCCAGCAGTTGCTAATTGGATGAATCAAACAGGTTTGACTCCATTTTGGAATCAAGCTTACAATGCTTCATTTGGTATTGTATCTGTATTTGCCGTTGTTGGTATTGCTTATCAATGGGCTAAGAATGAAGGGGTTGAAGGACTCCCTGCTGGTATGACTGCTTTCGTAGGATTCCTAATTTTGATGAATTCTACTACTCCAGTTATGAACGGAACTAAAACCGTTGTTTCTGCTCAACAGGCTCCAACTCTTTTAACAGGATTTATTGATCGTACTTGGCTTGGGGGTCAAGGGATGATCGCTGCGATCATTGTTGGTTTAGTTACTGGTTGGATTTATAGTTGGTTTGTTAAGCGTAAGATTACTATTAAGTTGCCTGAACAAGTTCCACCTGCAGTTGCTAACTCATTTATTGCTTTGATCCCAGCAGCTGTATTGACTGCATTATGGCTTCTTGTATATATCTTCTTTGAAAAGGTAGCTCATACTACTTTAACTCAATGGATTTACGCAACTATTCAAACACCACTTCAAGGTATAACCGACTCATTTGGTGGTATCTTAGTTTTGACTTTGCTAGTACCATTCTTCTGGTTCTTTGGTGTTCACGGTTCAACTTTGGTTGGTGGTATTGCTGGTCCAATTTTGAGTGCCAACGCTTTACAAAACGCAGCTATCTTTAAGAAATACGGTTACGTAGACGCTGCACACGGTGGTCACATCGTTATTCAAGGTTTGTTTGACCAATTCTCAACTGTAACTGGTGCAGGTATGACTATCGGTTTGGTTGTCTTCATGTGTTTCATGGCTAGATCAGCTCAAATGAGAAGTATTGGTAAGTTGGCATTGGTTCCTGGTATTTTTAACATTAATGAACCTGTATTATTCGGTGTTCCTATTGTTATGAACCCAATGCTTGCACTTCCATTCTTTATCATGTCACCACTTTCAGCTGGTTCAACTTACTTGTTAATCAAAGCAGGTATCTTGCCATACCTTAACGGGGTCCAGGTTCCATGGACTACTCCACCTGTAATTTCTGGTTTCTTAATCGGTGGTTGGAAAGTTGCTATTTGGCAGGCTATTATCTTAATCATTTCATTCTTTGTATATTTGCCATTTGCACGTAGCTATGACAACATGCTTTACAAACAAGAACAAGCTGCCAAAGCTAAAGAAGAAAAATAATTTAAAGTAGAAAAAATGAGCTTTTATCTCTATCATTTAATTTGTAGATAGAAGCTCATTTTTAATAGGGGAAAATAATGAAAAAATATCTCTCAATTGACATTGGCGGAACGAATCTGAAGTATGCCTTAATCGACGAAAAAGGACATATTCTAGAAAAAGACCGCGTTAAAACAGATGCAAAAAATCTTACTGCATTTATGGAAAACATGTATGAGGTGATCGATTCATATCAGGATCAATTTGAAGGTATCGCAATCTGTGCACCAGGTAAGATCGATACTGAAAATAAGATCATTTATTTCGGTGGTGCGTTAAAGTTCCTTGATGGTTTGAATCTTCAGGACGCATTAGAGGAGAAATATAATGTGCCAATCAGTGTGGAGAATGATGGCAAAGCAGCAGCTTTATCAGAGCAATGGCTTGGCGAATTGCGTGGAGTAGATACTGGTGTTGCAATTACTCTAGGCACCGGCGTTGGCGGCGGTGTCGTTGTTAATAATCATCTTTTGCATGGCTGGACTTTCCAAGCCGGTGAGCTTAGCTGGATGATTACTAATTCTGGTATCGGCACAAAGAACAAGGCTGCATATACTGGTGATAATTGTTCTGCCGTTAATATGGTTAAAAAGGTAAATCTAGCTCTTGGAAATAAAGATTTAGATGATGGACTTACTGCCTTTGAAGCGATCAATAATGGTGATTTACGTGCATTGGCAATTTTTAAACGTTACTGCCGCAACGTTGCGATTATGATTATTAATATTCAAACTGTGATAAATGCCTCGAAGTTTGTGATTGGTGGCGGCATCAGCAACCAGCCAATCTTGATTGAAGAAATCAATAATCAATTAGCTAAAATCCTGGAAATCAACCCAATGATTGGCAAGCAGATGATCCCACCAAAAATTGTTGCCGCAAAGCATGGCAACGATTCTAACTTATATGGTGCCTTGTATTCGCTTTTGCTTGAACTGAATAAGCAATAAAAAACAGCCTAGTTCGTTTGAACTAGGCTATTTTGATCTACTTATTTTTTAACGTCTGACATGAACTTAGCAATGCTTACGCTAGCTGCCGCAACACAAGCGACCATTGCTGTCTTACAACTAATGTCGACAATATCTTTGACTAAATCCTTATTTTCATGGATAAATTTGAAAGATGCATTAGTGTAATCCATGCAGTAGCCGTGAATAGTGTTCATCAGGTCTTTCACTTGAGTGTAGCCACTCTTTTCAGCACGTTTTGGTTCATCCTCTGGGTTGATTTGAGTTCTTACATCATTGTTCATAACAAATACCTCACTTTCACCTTATATTCTACTTTTTTCTAGGTCTTCTTAAGTACCTTAATGCACCATTTTTAATATATTTTTGAAATTGTTCATAAAGTGGTTCAAAGATTTGAGGTTGATCTTCGTTGTTAGACAACATTGTCTTAGGGAAGAAGAAACGCTCGTCACCTTGGAAGGTACCGTTTAAGGCGCAAACCAATGGACTTAATTGCGATAATTCGATTAAGCTACCATCATCTTGCATGATTTCAATTTGGCTGTTGGCATTTTTACCAGTAGGCTTGTAAGCATCGTAGGGTTCGTCAAAAGCTGAGTTAGTAGCGGTGTAGTAATCTGGGTTGAAGCCGGCTTGCTTGATCAAATTCTTCAATTTTGGCAACAAGTTCTTAGTTTCTTCATCGATTCTGACGCTAGCGAGTGGCTTTCTGTATAAATAGCGCTTGGCTAAATCAGATAAAATGGGATCTTGTGCTTCTGTCCACATCAAGAAGTTAGTTTCCATGACGCCGTCGTCTAACTTTAAGTAGTCTTCAAGCGTCCAGTTGCCAGCCAAAAACTTGGCCAAACTTGGTGTAACTTTTAAATTGCCTTCTTTGTAAATGTCTTGAGCACGTTCAAGCAAGTGGTGCAAGATAACTTCCATTGAACGACCAACGCGGTGGAAGTAGACTTGTTGGTACATTTGGTAACGTGACACGATATAGTCTTCTACCGCGTGCATCCCGTTATTGGTAAAGCAAATGCCACCTTGGTATGGGCGAATCACGCGCAAAATGTGGGACAAATCAAAGCGTCCGTAGTTAACGCCAGTGAAGTAGGCATCACGTTGCAAGTAGTCCATTCTGTCGGCATCAGCCTGACTTGAAATTATCTTAACTACTTGAGGGTTAGGGTAAGTTTTAGCAATTACGCTAGCAACTTGTTCAGGAAAGTTGGGCGCAACTTGTTTTAATGCCTTGTTGATTTCAGTATTAGGATCCTTGATGATCTTTTGCCCAATCTTTTCGTGGTTGGTGCCAAAAAGGTGCTCGAATGTGTGCGAATAAGGACCGTGGCCGATGTCGTGAAGCAGACCAGCACATTCTACTAACAGACGGTTATCATCGTCCCAGAGGCCGTCTCCTGGTATTATCGAAGGATATTTCTTTGCGAAGATATCGCAGATGCGGCGCGTTAATTCATAAACGCCCAAGTTATGTTCAAATCTGGTGTGCGTTGCCCCAGGAAAGACATAGCTGACAGGTCCAAGCTGCTTAATTCTGCGCATCCGCTGGAATTCTTTTGATTTTACGATATCGAAGATAACTTTATCTTCAATATGGATGTAGCCGTGCACCGGGTCACGGAGTACAACTTCTTGTTTTAGTTTTTCACTTTGAAATCTTGCCATAAACATTCACCAAGCTTGTTAATTTAATTTTTGAAAAAATATATTAAAATAGAGTATACCTATATAAATTATAGCAAAGATGTGTCTGAAGTGCTTAACGGAAGGGATGAGAGTGTGACTGATATTACAATCAATTTAACTAGCAAAATTACTCAAGATAACGATACTGAAACTTTTACCAGAACAGCACCAGGAAATATGACCGAAGACGGGGACATTATTCGCATTTCCTACGCTGAAGAGGGTGCAATTCCCGTCAAAGTGCTTTTAAAGGACGACAAATTGTTGATCAGACGAGGCGTTGATCACAACAACTACTCGTTCATGAAGTTTGTTCCCGGTGAAAAGGAGAGCTGCCGTTATGTAGTTGAAGGCAGACAAATGGATATGGTCAGCGTGACCAACCTGCTCGAATACACAGAAGATGAAGGTTCTCATAAACTTCGGGTTGAATATGACCTCTTTAATGGACTATACTTAATAGGTAACTATGCAGTCACGTTGATTTTTACTTAAACGCCTAGTAGAATAGTAAAGATTGTAAAAGAGAGGACGTACAGCTGTGGGATTAGACAAATTTAAAGACAAAAACCGCGACGAATTATCAATGATCGAAGTTGCTCGTGCAATTTTGGAAGATAATGGTAAGAGAATGGCATTTGCCGATATTGTTAATGCCGTACAAAAATACTTGAACAAGAGTGACGAAGAAATTCGTGAACGTTTGCCACAATTCTATACTGACATGAACACCGATGGTGAATTTATTTCCATGGGTGAAAATGTTTGGGCACTTCGCTCATGGTTCCCATACGAATCAGTTGACGAAGAAGTTAACCACCCAGAAGATGAAGACGAAGACGATGCACGTAAGCACCACAAGAAGGTTAATGCCTTCTTAGCCAGTGCAACTGGTGACGATGACATCATCGACTACGACAATGACGACCCAGAAGACGACTTAGATGCCACTGCTGATGATAGCGATGACGACTACGACGACGACGATTCTGATTACGATGAAGATAACGATGATACTGATGACGTATTGCCAGACGGTATCGAAGGTCAATTGTCACAATTAAACGATGACGATGATGACGAAGAAGATAATTAATTTGCTTGACGCTTGACTTAAGAAGAAAAAGCAGATAGTATTTTTCTTGGGCACCCTATGTGCGTTTAGCTCCCTAACTTGAGGGAGCTTTTTTGTTTGAAGGATAAATAATAAAGGAGCAGAAAATGACAAAATACATCTTCGTAACTGGCGGTGTCGTATCTTCACTTGGTAAGGGTATTACTGCATCAAGTCTAGGTCGACTTCTCAAGAATCGTGGTTTAAAGGTAACCATGCAAAAGTTTGACCCATACATCAACATTGACCCAGGTACAATGAACCCATACCAACACGGTGAAGTTTATGTTACCGACGATGGTACAGAAGCAGACCTTGATTTAGGTCACTATGAAAGAATCGTAGACGTTAGAACTAGCAAGTACTCTAACGTAACTACTGGTAAGATTTACCAAGAGGTTTTGGAAAAAGAACGTCGTGGTGACTACCATGGTGCAACAGTTCAAGTAATTCCTCATATTACTGACATGATCAAGAAGAAGATCATGCGTGCAGCTCTTACTACTGATTCTGACGTAATCATTTCAGAAATTGGTGGTACTGTGGGTGATATCGAATCAACTCCATTCATGGAAGCTATTCGTCAAATGCGTCGTGAAGTTGGTGAAGACAACGTAATGTACATTCACTGTACTTTAGTACCACTTCTTCACGCAGCTCATGAAATGAAGACTAAGCCAACTCAACATTCAGTTGCAGAACTTCGCAGCATCGGTATTCAACCAAACATGCTTGTTCTTCGTGCGGAAGAGCCAATCGACCAAGAACACAAGGACAAGATCTCAACCTTCACCGATGTTCCTGTTGACCGAATCATTGAATCAATTGATGCTCCTTCATTGTTCGATGTGCCTTTGGCTTTCCAAAAGCAAGGAATGGATCAAAAAGTTTGTGACTTCTTGCACCTTGAAAGTCCAAAGCCAGAAGCTGACATGGAAGCTTGGAAGAAGCTTGACGAACGTGCTAAGAGCCTGAAGCACAAGACTAAGATTACTTTAGTAGGTAAGTATGTAGAACTTGAAGATGCCTACATTTCAGTTACTGACGCTTTGCAACACGCAGGTTACCTTTACAACACTAAGATTGAAGTTGATAAGGTTCAAGCTGAAGATGTAACTGAAGACAACATTGCAGAAATCATGAAGAGTTCAGATGGTTTAATCGTTCCTGGTGGTTTTGGTACTCGTGGTCTTGAAGGTATGATCACTGCTATCAAGTACGCTCGTGAAAATGATATCCCATTCTTAGGTATTTGCTTGGGTATGCAAATGGCTAGTGTTGAATTTGCCCGTGACGTATTGCACCTTGAAGATGCCAACTCTGCAGAAGCTGAACCAGACTGCAAGAACAACATTATCGACATCATGGCTGACAAGCGTGACGAAGAAAATATTGGTGGTACTTTACGTTTAGGTCTTTACCCAGCTACTCTTAAGAAGGGTACTAAGACTCGTGAAGCTTACGACGACCAAGATGTTATTCAAGAACGTCACCGTCATCGTTTCGAATTTAACAACAAGTACCGTGACGCATTTGAAAAGGCCGGTATGGTCTTCTCAGGTGTTTCACCAGACAACCGCTTAGTTGAAATTATTGAATTGCCAAAGAAGAAGTTCTTCATCGCAGCTCAATACCACCCAGAATTCTTGAGCCGTCCACAACGTCCAGAAGGCTTGTTCAAGTCATTTATTGGTGCAGCTAGTGGTCTTCCAGCTGAAAAATTCTAGAATAATAGATTTGAATTATACAAAATCTTAAGAAAACAAGAACTGAGGGCCTCAGCTCTTGTTTTTTTTGCGAATATCCTTTAACATTATTATGATTAATTGAAAGTAGAAAAGGATTTGTTTTCGCCAATGAAGCAGATGATTATTCATGGTGGAAAGCCCCTGCAGGGTGATGTTTGGATTGGTGGAGCTAAGAACTCAACTGTTGCATTGATTCCGGCATCGATTTTGTCTAGAACACCGGTAACTTTGGAAGGCGTCCCAAGAATTGCTGATGTTGTTAACTTGATGGACTTGTTGAGTGAGATGGATGTGCATTGTGACTTCGGAGAGACAACTTTGCGCATTGATCCAACCGATATTAAGATGAGTCCTTTGCCAACTGGTAAGATTAAGAGTTTGCGTGCTTCATATTACTTTATGGGTGCACTTCTTGGTCGATTTGGCAAAGCAGTTGTGGGCTTCCCTGGTGGTGACGATATTGGACCACGTCCTATTGACCAACATATTAAGGGCTTTGAAGCCTTAGGCGCCAGCGTAAAAAATGAAAATGATCAAATTATAATTACGGCTCCTGAAGATGGCTTGCATGGTGCGAAGATTCACCTTAAGATGCCATCCGTTGGTGCTACGATGAATATTATTATGGCCAGTGTGACTGCGCAAGGCCAAACTATTATTGAAAATGCAGCCAAAGAACCAGAAATCATTGATTTAGCTACCTTCTTGAACAACATGGGGGCAGTTATTCGTGGTGCAGGTACTGACTCAATCAGAATTGAAGGTGTGGACATGCTTAAGGCACAAATTCCACATACAATTATTCCTGATCGAATTGAAGCAGGTACTTATGTATCGCTTGCTGCATGCATCGGCAATGGCATTCGTATTCATAATATTATTGAGGAACACCTTGATTCATACCTAGCTAAGGTAGAGGAAATGGGCGTTGTTATTGATGCGGATGAAGATTCACTTTATGTGTACCCAGCCGGTGATTTGAAGATGGTGCAAGTTAAGACTGATGTTTATCCAGGTTTTGCGACAGATTTACAACAGCCAATTACGCCACTTCTTTTGACCGCTAAGTCTGGTGAAGGCGTAGTGATCGATAACATTTATCCAAAGCGAATTGGTCATATTGCGCAATTGCAAAAGATGGGTGCTAACATTAAGGTTGAAGATAATATTATCTTGGCTCATCCAACCCCTCAACTTCACGGTGCAGAAGTAACTGCCGGTGAAATTAGAGCAGGTGCATGTTTAATGATTGCAGGTTTAATGGCTGCAGGAACAACGATAATCGACAAGGCAGGTAATATCTTGCGTGGATATGACCGTGTCGAAGAGAAGTTGCGTCAACTTGGTGCTGATGTGAGTATCAAAGATGACCCTTCCGTTCCCGGCATTTTAGATAATATCTAAAGCAGGACTTGCATAATTATTTTAGATTAGCAAAATCATATATTGTGGCGGAACAGCAGGGTAGGCTGTTTCGTCTTTTTTGTACAAAAAAATCGCATGACATTCGCCATGCGATTTTTATTATCTAAAATTTATTTTTTTACTAATCGAGCAAGTCGTACTTCAAAGTCATCAAGCCGTGACCTTCGTCAACCATTTGACCAAGAAGTTCAACAGTGTTGTTGTAAACGGTGTCAGCCATCTTTTGGTTAGCTGCAATAAGTTTATCTTGTAATTCCTTACCTGAAAGATCCTTAACTTCCTTGTCAGTGTCGTGTTGGATCTTGTGGCATTGTGCCAAACTCTTTTGTTCAAAGGTATCTTCAAGTTCGCCGTATACACGGTAGTTGGTGTCGCCAAGTTGTGCAGTCAACTTGTTAAGCCAGAAGATCTTGTTCAAGTTGAACTTAGGAGTAGTTTGGAAGCTTTCTGGAGTAGTAGTTACGTTGGTATAGAATGGCACCATTGAATTGAAGGTGTTTGGACCAAATGCCAACCATTGAACACCAGCGATTTCTGCAGGAACGTCGTTTCTGATTTGCAAAATGTGAGTTTCGAAGTTTCTGTTGATACCGATTGGACGGAAGGTCTTCTTTTGTTCAGGAGTACCTTGATCACCATATGCATCGTATGGAGTGTCTTGGTAGTGTGAACTTTCAGCCCACTTGATGTCTTCGATTGAGATCAAACGATTTGCGTGGCAAATAAATGGTTGATCTTGGTCAGCAGGAGTGCCACCGAAGTCTGGGTCGAAGTAGTTGTGGATGTACCAAGCACGTGGGTTGTTGTAGTGAGCATCCTTGATAGTTGATGAACCAAAGATGTGACGCATGTTGTAGCCTTCACGGTCTGGGTTCAAGTGGTATTCACTGATTAAGTCCTTCAAGTCGCTTGCTGCAGCGAAGTTGTCAGTGTCATCGAAGTCGAATTCATCGATGTTCAAACGATTTGGTGCGATAACGTAAGCATCGTCAGGGATGCGACGTGCGATCCAGTGGTGGCCACCGATAGTTTCAAGGTACCAAATGTTGTCCTTGTCTGAGAAGGCCATACCGTTCATTTCGTAGGTACCGTATTTTTCAACAAGGTAACCTACACGCTTAACACCGTCAAAAGCTGAGTGTAAGTATGGAAGAGTTAAAGTAACAAAATCTTCTTCACCTAAACCGCCTTCTGATGGGTCAAGAAGTGGGTCAACGCCTTGGATGCGTGAGTTGGTAGTGATAGTTTCAGTAGCAGTCATCGCAATGTTTTCAGCGTTGATACCAGCTGCGCCCCAAATACCGTTTTTACCTGAAACATCAGGTGCAGAGGTGTAACGAAGAGGAGTTGCAGCTAAATCTTCGTCGTCGATCTTTTGCTTGCTGATAACGCTAGTGTAGTGCTTAGGTTGGTCTTCTGGGTTAACTACCTTGAAGCCTTCAGGGATAATAACACGACCACCGTCTTCACTACGAGCGATCATAGTTGAACCATCAATAGTTGCTTTTTTACCAACTAAGATAGTAGTACATTCTGTTTGTTTCATTTGATCATTCCTTTACTAGATAAGATTTACTTCATATTAATATTGTATGCAAAAAAGACATTAATTTCCACGAAATACGTTAGGACTGACGCCGCTATATCGTTTAAATGCCTTGGAGAAGGTGAATTCGTCGCCGTAGCCGACCGTATGCGCGATTTGCTTTAAATTATGCGTAGTATTTTGCAACTCCTTCTTAGCGGCCTCCATCCGCAATTGCATCAGATATTTTTGCGGCGAAATCTTGGTATTCTTTCTAAATAGGGCATACAAAAAACTACGCGAAACGCCAAGCCGGTTGCAGAGCTCCACGATGTTGCAAGTAGGGTCGGTGTAGTTTTTGTTCAAATAATCAATAGCGATCTGGTATTGATCGACTTTAGGTGTCTTGCGAACCGGTGGGTGATCAGGAAATTCGTTGACGAGGTGATAGAAGAGCTGATAGGTGAGAGAGGCGATTTGAATGTTATTAAGTAGCGAGGTCTTCTTGTTTAAAATGCCGTAGATTTTATGTAAAGTCGTGAAGAACTTAGTGTTCTGAATCTGTCGCAAAAAGTTTTTATTAGGCAAATTAGAAGCCTTAATCATCTGGTTAGTGCCAGGACCGGCTAACCCAATCCAGAAATACTGCCATGGTTCATCATGATCTGCTTGAAAGTAGCAGGTTTGACTACGTGGAATGTAGAATAGGTCGCCTTCTTTTAATTTGACTGAGTGGTGGCCGCTTGAAGTAAAAGTGCCTTTACCCGACATGATGTAATAGAGGACATCGTTTTTGCGCAAATTATTGCCTTCGAAGTATTCATCAGGCTGACAAGCTTGCTCACCATAAAATAGAATATGGCTTTCGAGATTTTGATTGTTGAAATTATGATATTGGTTCGGCATATTTTCCTCGCTATTGAAAAACTTTTCTTCTATTCCTATTATAGAGAATGATTAAGATTAAGGGGAAGAATGAGTATGGAAAAAGACAAGCAGGATAGATTTTTTGAACGATTTCAGACATCGCTAAAAGAACACCTACTCACTTTTAACGATGGCGTGATTGCGATTATTATTACGATTATGGTGTTGTCGATTCCTGCACCTAGAAGTGACGGCGACTTTTGGTATGATGCGCACCGCATTTTTATCACCTTTAAAAGAGCGACGAAACAGGTCGTCATCGCAGATTTTTTCTACCGACACTATCGTTTATTCCCGTGATGACTAAGTGGATTATCATTGATCCTTCGCAAATGGCGCTAGCAGTCTACGGCGGCGTTTATCTGTTGGGGCAAATGTGTGCGCTTTGGATCTTTGTGGCTGGCAATTATGTCCGCGTTCATAAGGGAGCCGTTGGGCAGACCGCGTTAGTTAGAACGCTGTTGATCGGGATGCCGCTAGCTGTAGTTTTAATTCTTTTGCCTAAAATCACCTTAATCATGTACTTAGTTTTGCCCATCATTTCGTTCTTTGCACCTGATCGAGCACCTAGACAGTTTAGACATTATCATAAAAAATAAAACGCCTGATTTTTTGTCAGACGTTTTATGTAGGGTCTAAAGAAATATTTATAGAAAAAATATGTGAGATTTATAAATTATGAAATGGGATATTCAGCTTATTTGGCACCACTTCTTCCATTAAGTATAAGGTTAAGCAAAGTAGCACAAATGCTGGCTACTACGATACCGTTACCCAAGAACAATTGAATAGTTTGAGGAAGGTCTTGGAAAATTTGTGGGTAAACGGTAACGCCTAAACCTAATCCGATAGAGATAGCTACAACCAAGATGTTACGGTTGTTTTCAAAGTCAACTTTGGTTAACATTCTGATCCCTTGAACGGCGATCATGGTGAACATGACTAACATGGCGCCGCCTAAGACAGAATCAGGAATAATGGTTACTAAAGCGCCGATTTTAGGAAGAAGACCCATAGCCATCAATAAGCCGGCAGCCCAGTAGATTGGGCGTTTTGTTTTAATACCAGATAATTGAAGCAGGCCAACGTTTTGTGAGAATGTAGTGTAGGGGAAGGTGTTGAAAAGCCCACCGAAGACTTGTGCCAGTCCTTCGGCACGATAACCGCGTTTAAGGTCATCTTCGGTAATATCTTTATGAAGCAGGTCGCCGATTGCAAAGAAGACACCGGTTGATTCAACCATAGAAACCAATGCAATGATGATCATTGTTAAACAAGACGACCATTCAAATTCAGGCACTCCGAAGTAGAAAAGCTGTGGCAGGTGGAACCATGAAGCTTGCATAACTGGTTTTAAGGAAACAAGTCCCATGAAACTTGCAATAACGGTTCCGGCGATTAATCCGATCAAAACAGAAATTGAACGAAGGAATCCTTTGGTCCAGACTTCGATGGCAACGATGATGAGGATGGTAAGAAAGGCAGCGATAAGATTTTTCGCATCACCGAAGTCTTTGGCTTGAGCATTGCCACCGCCCATGTTTTGGACAGCAACAGGAATCAAAGTTAACCCAATAACTGTAATTAAAGTTCCTGTGACGACTGGCGGGAACAGCTTTTTAATTTTTGAGAACCAACCAGCGACTAGGAAAACGAAGATACCGGCGACGATGATTGCGCCGTACATCGTGTTGATCGAAAATTTTTGTCCGATCATTTCAAGTGGGGCAACAGCTTGTATGGCACAGCCTAAAACAACGGGAAGGCCGATACCAAAGTATTTGTTGCGGAATAATTGGATCATGGTGGCAAGACCACACATGAAGATATCAATGGAAACAAGGTAAGTCATTTGTTCGCTATTGAATTTAAGTGCGGTACCGATCAAAAGAGGAACGGCAACAGCACCGGAATACATGGCGAGCAGGTGTTGCAAACCTAAGACAGCAGCTTTTTTGTGACTAACTTCTTTTTGTGCCATTTTTTATTTATTCTTCTCCTTCGAAGTGTACTTTACCGTCTTTGAAACTGTCGATACTTGCTAGAGCTTCAAAGCGTAAGCCTTCGTTTTTAACCCAGTCGCTTCCGCCTTGGAAGGTTTTGGCAACGACGGCACCGACACCAACGATGTCACAGCCGGCTTGTTTAGCAATGTTAACCATACCTTTAACGGCTTCACCGTGGGCAACGAAGTCATCAACAATTAAAAGGTGTTCACCTTTGTGTAAGAATTTTTCTTCAACACAGATCTTGTTGGTAACTTTCTTGGTGTATGAGAAGACATCTGCCCAGTAAACTGCGTCGTTAAGAGTAGATGGCTTCTTCTTTCTGGCAAAGACCATTGGCACGCCCAATTGATAAGCGGTCATGATGCCAGGTGCGATACCTGATGCTTCACAGGTCAAAATCTTGTCGATTTTTTCATCGGCGAAAAGTCGCTTGAATTCTTCACCAACTTGTATCATTAACTTGGGATCAACTTGGTGGTTCAAGAATGAGTTAATCTTAAGAACATCGCCGTCTAAAACTTCCCCATCTCGTTTAATTCTGTCTTCTAATAACTTCAACTACTTAATCCTCCTAAAGAAATAAGGACCTCTTCTACCTACGTTTAGGTAAAAGAAGTCCTTAAGATGTTTTTCTTAACTTTCATTCACCTATAGTCCACCATTTACGGTAGTGGGTAGAAACTGTCGACCTTATTTCGACGATATATAGATATTCTTGTGTTGGTTTAATAGTAACAAAATACATTGCCGAACACAAGTGAAAAATTAAGCATTAATGTTCGATTATTTCTAATCGGAGGCGACGTCGTCGCTTTTCATACTGAAGATTTTTTCTAAAATGCCGTAGGTAATTCCGGAGATAGGCCAAACGATCCAGCTGTGTTCCCAATTTTCAGTAGAGAAGCTGTAGCCAAGATAAATGGCGGTCATGATTAGCCAGTAGATAGTAGCGTATTTGCGCATCTTTTTACGGCCCAGCTTATTTTGCGGCGTGTAGTCTTTAACTTGAAGAAGAATGTCGTAGCCATCTTCGATGGTGTTAGTTTTGACAAAGAAGAAAACTCCGATAGCAATTAAAATCAGGGTGATGGCAACTGAACCGGTCATTAGTGAATCGATTTGATTGCCGGAAAGATGTTGGGTGAAGAATGTGCCGCAGAGAATTGGAATGGCGGAGATGATGCATAAAACGGTGGCGGTGATCATCATTGCTGTGTAGGTTGAAGCATATTGTTCTTTTTCGGCTTCAACTTGTTTAGTCGTTTCCTCGTCTAGAGTGCAGTTCTCGTATTCTAGTTTTTCATAGATTTTGATGTAGCGATTAGATGCGATGAAGAATGCGGCACCGGTAGCGACGATGATCAGTAAAATGATGACGCCTAATGCAGTCATCGTGTCTACTGATGGTGTAGATGAACCAAGCTTGGCAAAGCTAATGAGCGCAAGAAGGGGAGCCGAGCTTAGAATGCAAAGTAAAAATTAAATAAGCGACTAATGATATTTCAAAAATAAAGCCTGAAACGTTATCAGCGATGTTAGGATCCGGAACGTAATGCCGAGTAAGACAAAGGTAATAACTAATATTGCCCAAGTCCAGAGGGTTGAAAGTGCTAAGGTCCAGATCACTATAAGTGGAATAATAGCCAAGACGCAGAGAACTACGCCGATAATAATTCGTTGATTGTTATCCTCTCTAAAGTCGTAAGCAGAAAGGTTAATTAAATCTTTTTGCGCGGTCGTTAAATCGAATTGCTCTTGAGTAATTGCTTTATATTCGCGCATTATTAATCTTCCATGAATAAAGCAGCCCAATGCAATGGCAATAATAATAACAGGTAAGACATAAGATACTGTCCCTAAAATATTAGGAGAGATAAATGTGAAAGAAGAAAATAGACAAAATGCTGCAATTGATAGAAAAATTAGAGCAAGAGCTAAACTTTCAAAATGAGCTGCATTTTTTGCAACTTCCAAATATTGAGTGATTTCATGATCACTAATCTTGGGTATTTTTTTAGTTTCTTCTTCCGTTGTTTTCCCGGGTAATTCAAAAGAAGGTGTACCATTTTTTAATAAATAATCAGTGGTAACACCGAATAATTCTGATAAATCGACAATCTTTTCAATATCAGGAATCGATTGATTACTTTCCCACTTAGAAACGGCTTGGCGACTGACATTCATTTTTTCAGCCAAAGCTTCTTGAGAAAGACCAGATTTTTTGCGTAATTCTGCAATTTTTTGACCTAGTTTCATAATTGGTCGTCCTTTCTGTTTTGGTGATGATTTTAATTTATAAAAAAGATTAGTTGCTAACAAGAACTTTTTGCTTGCGTCTTAGGCAACTAGCGGTTGCAACTGGTAGTTGCATTACCTAAAAGCTGAACATTTAACTTCGGTTTCATAAATATTGATTGACCTTTTTGAAAATTCCTAGTAAAGTTGATTAAAAATGTGTAGTTGAAAAGAGGGAGAATCAAGTGGCTAAAAATCTAGACGATTTTGACAAGATTATTGTTCTTGACTTTGGTAGTCAATACAATCAATTAATCACTCGACGCATTCGTGATTTTGGCATCTACTCAGAACTTTTGCCCCACGATCTTTCAATTGACAGGATCAAGGAAATGAATCCTAAAGGAATTATTTTCTCAGGTGGTCCAAACAGTGTTTATGACGATGGTGCTTTGAAGGTTGATCCTGAAATCTTTAAATTAGGTATTCCTATTTTGGGTATTTGTTACGGGATGCAACTGATGAGCTATGACTTGGGCGGCAAGGTTGAACCTGCTGATAACAAGGAATACGGTAGAGCAAACATTACTGTCGAAGATCCAGACAGTGCTTTATTCAAGGGCTTACCAAGCAAGCAATACGTTTGGATGAGCCACGGTGACTTAGTAACCCAAGCACCTAAGGGCTTTGAAGTAACTGCTTCAAGCAAGAACTGCCCAATCGCTGCAATTGATAACCCAGACAAGAAGTTCTACGGTATCCAATTCCACGCTGAAGTTCGTAACTCAGAATATGGTTTGGACATCTTGAAGCGTTTTGCCTTTGACGTTTGTGGTGCCGTAGCTAACTGGACGATGGATGACTTCATCGACATGAAGATTGGCGAAATCCGTAAGGAAGTCGGTGACAAGAAGGTTATCTTAGGTCTTTCTGGTGGTGTTGACTCAAGTGTTACTGCCACTTTGCTTCACAAGGCAATTGGTAATCAATTGACTGCTATTTTCGTTGATCACGGGATGCTTCGTAAGGACGAAGGCGACCAAGTTATGAAGGCTTTGAACAAGGACCTCGGTGTTAACATTATCCGTGTTAACGCACAAAAGAGATTCTTGGACAAACTTAAGGGCGTAACTGATCCTGAAAAGAAGCGTAAGATCATCGGTAAGGAATTTATCGAAGTCTTCAACGAAGAAGCTAAAAAGATTAAGGATGTTGACTTCTTAGCACAAGGTACTTTGTACACTGACGTCATTGAGTCAGGTACTAATACTGCTCAAACTATCAAGTCACACCACAACGTAGGTGGTCTTCCTAAGGACATGCACTTTAAACTTATTGAACCACTTCGCAAGTTGTTCAAGGATGAAGTCCGTGAACTTGGTGAAAAATTAGGTATTCCACATGACTTGGTATGGCGTCAACCATTCCCAGGTCCAGGTCTGGGTATTCGTGTTCTTGGCGAAGTTACCGAAGACAAGCTTAAAATCGTGCGTGAATCTGATGCAATTTTGCGTGATGAAATCAAGCGTGCAGGATTGCAAGAAAAGATTTGGCAATACTTCACAGTTCTTCCAGGCATTCGTTCAGTTGGTGTTATGGGTGATGGCCGTACTTACGACTACACCATTGGTATTCGTGCCGTAACTTCAATTGATGGTATGACTGCAGACTTTGCACAAATTCCATGGGACGTACTTGGTCACATTTCAGATAGAATCGTAAACGAAGTAGATAACGTTAACCGTGTAGTTTACGATGTAACCAGTAAGCCACCTTCCACTATTGAATGGGAATAATATAGCTATATTACTTAAAATTGAAAGGGCTATATAAAGGCATTTGTAGGAACTGAAATAAATAAAAAACTACGTTTAACAATATGGTTGTTTGCCAATTGTTTGCCAAAGACTCTTAGTTATTGCTAGGAGTCTTTTTTGATAAGTAAGTGTAGGTTAAAATTATTAAGGTTAGTTATGTAAGAAATATGGAGAATTTGTGTGTGTGATATTAGAAATATTGTGATACCGATCAGAGTAACTGAAAATAAGTATTTGAAAAGTAGTCTAAAAGATACTGTTCATTTTGGAAAGTTAATGTACTACACAAAAATTGAGGGTGAAGGTATTGGGGATGATTCTGAAGATAAGATATTTGGTAAATCAAAAAAAGATATTACTACAATTACTATAAAAGATCCAAAGAATGGTCGAGAATGGACCATACCCGGCAAAGACCTTACTCAAGATCCAAAGATTGAATTTAAATTGAACAATGAAATTAAAGAAAAAATAGGAGTAGCTTGTTTTTCACTTATAACTTTTGAAGATTTTGAATTATACAGTACTTCTGATAATCAAAAGCATTTCAGACTTAAAGCGAAAGCTTTAGATGACATAAAAAAATACATTCAAGAAAAAGAAAAATTTACTGGCAATAAATGTAGTTTAATTGTTTATAATCCTTCAAATTTTTTAAATTCGATAAGAAATTCAGGCTATGAAGCAAATAAAATAAAATATTATGATCCATATAATTTGTCAAGATTTTTTGAGATCAAAGATGGGGATGAACCGTATTATTATTTCAAGCCAGAAAGCTTTAAGTATCAAAGAGAATACAGAATAGTTAAAATAAATAAGAAAGATTTTCCAGAGAATGGGGAAAATGTAACTGTTGATGGAATAAGTAAAGATGCTACGATTATTTCTGAAAATCAAATGAATAGTATAGAAATAATGATAAATGTTAATAACTGATATTAGTATCAATTTAAGGAATAGATTATGTCAACTATACAGAATTTAAAGCAAAGCATTAATCGTAATGTTGAAGCGATTATGCCTCAAGATGACCAAAAAGAAGAATTTACCAAAGCGCTTGAGGAATACTATAGAAAAATAGCAGAAAACCAAAAACAAACAGAAGAATTTCAAAAAGGAATATTCCGTGATTTCTTAGAAAAGGTTATTCCTAACAAATTTATTAATACTAGCGAAAGAATTGATTTAGCTATTTATAATGGTGAAACCAGTAAAAGTAAGGTTGGCGTCATCGTTGAATATAAAAGACTTTTAGGTAATGAGTCTGAAATGATGAGCAAACATCATCTAAATGTTAAAGCTTTTAGAGAACTAGTTGCTTATTATCTAAGAGAAAGAATCGTTAATGGAAATTTAGAAGTTAAGAAAGGAATTGTAACTAATGGTTATGATTTCTTTGTTATTGATTCTAATGAACTTGAAAAGTATTTTTATAAAAATAAAAAGTTAGTTGATCTGTTTAATAAGTTAGAAGCAAGACAACTATCTAGTACCAAAACTGATTTCTTATTTGATGAGGTTATTGCTCCAGCAATTGATAAGGCTTTAACTAAGCCAATTAAAATTGGTTATTTTGACTTGAGAGATTCCTTAAAAGCTAATTCTAATGAGTTTAAAAAGCAAGACATAACCCGTCTTTATAGATTCTTTAGTACTGAAAACCTTTTAAATGAAATGGTTTTTGCGGACTCAAATAGCTTGAATAAGAATTTCTACAATGAGCTTTTATACATTATGGGGCTTCACGAAGAGAAGAAGAGTGGAAATAAGGTTATTAGTAGATTTAAAGAAGGAAAAAGACAAGATGCTTCTTTAATTGAAAATACTATTGAACAATTAGATATAAATGATGTTCCAGAAAGTCAACAATTTGATATTGCCATGCAATTGAATGTTGTGTGGATCAATAGAATTCTATTCTTGAAACTTTTGGAATCTTCTTTAGTTAGTTTCAATCATAGTGATGATTATAAGTTCATGAACTCTAAAAAAATCACCTCTTTTGATGATCTTAATGAACTTTTCTTCCTGGTAATGGCTAAGAAAGTAAAAGACAGAAGAGATAGAATAAAAGAAAAATTCCCATATGTTCCTTATATGAATAGCTCTCTATTTGAAAGAACAGAACTTGAATCTTCAAAAGAAGGTATAAATATTAATGGATTACGCGAAGGTGAAATAGAGGTCTATTCTAAAACAAAATTAAGGGATGCTAATGGTAAGAAATTAACAGGTAAGATTCAAATTTTAGATTATCTTTTCAAGTTCTTAAATTCATATGATTTTACATCTGCAGTAGATGCCAAGAGCAAGAAGAGTCAAGACCAATTAATTAATGCATCTGTATTGGGGTTAATCTTTGAAAAGATTAATGGTTATCATTCTTTACACCAGGCAAAATAACCATGTATATGGCTAAAAGAGCAGTTAGACAAGCTGTTCTCACTAAGGTCAATGAAACTTTAAAAACTGATGCTAAGAGTATAACTGAACTAGGATACATTACCAGAGACTATCATTTTTCTGTTGAAAATCGTAAGAAGATTAGTGATGCAATTGATGAATTAAAAGTATTAGATCCCGCAGTTGGTTCAGGGCATTTCCTTGTTTCTGTGCTTAATGAATTGATTGCTATTAAAGCATCCCTTAGAGTGCTATTTGATGCCGATGGTAATTTATTAAATGATATTAGTTGTACCGTAGCTAATGATGAATTAATTATTCAAGATGAATATGGTAATAACTATTCTTATGATGCTAATAAGCCTAATTCATTAAGAGTGCAAAAAGCACTGTTCCAACAAAAAAAGACAATTATTGAAAACTGTCTTTATGGTGTGGATTTAAATCCAAACTCTGTAAATATTTGTCGTTTAAGATTATGGATTGAACTTTTAAAGAATGCATATTATTCAGAAGATGATAATGGGCATAGATATCTAACAACCCTTCCTAATATTGATATTAATATCAAAGTTGGGGATAGCTTGATTCATCGTTATGATCTTACTGATAAATTTGATCTCCGTAAAAAAGACTTTAAGCAATATGTTGAGTTAGTCAAACAATATAAAGATACTAGTGATAAAAACATTAAATCTGAAATTAATGGCAAGATTAATAGTATTAAAAGTACTTTTGTGAACAGCTGGAGATCTCCTGAAGCTGAAACATATGATAAAGCACTTGCAGAATTAGCAGGAACTACTAACCTTTTTGATCAAAAAGGTGATAATAAGAAAATTGCTGAATTGAGACAAAAAGTTAGAGAAGCAAAAGAAAGCTTTGAAAATAGAAAGGGAGATCCCTTTTATAATAATGCGCTTGAATGGCGTTTGGAATTTCCAGAAGTTTTAGATCAAGATGGGGATTTTGTCGGCTTTGACATTGTTATTGCAAATCCACCATATATTTTTGCAAGAAATCAGTCATTTGATGATAAAACGAAGCAATATTATCTTTCACATTATGAAGTGGATGAATACCAAGCTAATACTTATACGCTGTTTATGGAATTGGGTTATAACTTATTAAAGAAAAATGGTACCTTTGCTTATATCGTGCCTAATAATATGCTGACTATCAATACAGATTCTAAAATGCGAAAGTTTTTGATTAATAAAATGGGTGGATTAATTATTATTAATTCTTTAGATAAAATTTTTGCTGATGCTAGTGTTGATAATTGCTTAGTATTTGGTACTAAGACAAAACCATCTCAAATAACAGTAGGTGAATTAATACAAGATGATTACCAAACTTTAGGTACAGTTAATTACAAATTTTTTAAGGATGAGTCTGTAATTAGTATTTCAAAAGTAAAGTATAGGAAATATACTGATGCTTTTAATAAAATAAACTCTTTTAATTCTATATCTGAAGAAAATTTGGCAGTAGTTAAAGCAGGTGTAAACGTCTATGAAGTTGGTAAAGGCATCCCAGCGATGACCAAGAATGATATTAAAGAACATATCTATGAGGCCGATTTTCAAAAAGATGAAACGTATAAACCATATTTTATGGGACGAACAATTGATAGGTATCAACTTAATTGGGATCATAAATATTTGAAATATGGACCAAATTTAGCAGCAATGAGAGATCCAAAGATTTTTCAAGGAGAAAGAATCTTAATCAGGCAAATACCTACAATGAGTGAGCAGGCAATACTTGCTACTTTTACTGATAAGAATTTTATTAGTGATAGAACATCGATTATACTCACAGATATTAATAAAATTAACATATATTACTTGCTAGGTGTGATTAATTCAAAATGCTTAACATTATGGTTAATAATGAAGTTTGATAAATTTCAACGGAAAACATTTCCAAGATTAGTAAACACAGATGTTAAACAATTCCCTATACCAATAGCATCACAAGTTTTACAAAAGCAAATTGCAGATGTGGTCTCATTGATTATCAGTAAAGCAGAATCTAAGCAAGATTACTCTAAAGAAAATGATGAAATTGATGAATTGGTAATGGATGCATATGGATTAACTGACGAAGAGAAGCAAGAAGTTCGAGATTTTACTTTTTAAGATTAAAGCCAGGTGTATTGAGTAAATCATTATTAGATTTAATTCTATAAGGCATTTCATGTAAAAAATCTAAAATAGCTTTGACTGATATCAAATATACAAAATTTGCTTCATTGATTTGAACGGGTATCCAATTTGGACTTGTAATATCGTAGTATTTTTCTGAAAAATAATGATCTATGGAATTTCCAATTATCGTATTGATTGGTTTTCCAGTTAGCACATCATTGTAGAAGGGAAAATGGGCTTCTTCTATATAATAATTAATTTTTTTGAAAAAGTTATTTCCGCCGATTGTAAAATCAAATTGAACACTTTAGAAAAATAAAAAGTCCATTTGGACCTGTTTGATAGAATGTTAATAATCACAAAAACATCTATTGGAGGTCACAAATGGACTCTTTACATTCTATCATGCCTAAGCACCAAAAGGGAAAGCATTTATCATTTGAACAACGGGTTGTTATTCAAACCCGTATTAAAGACGGTTTCTCTCTTAGGGCTATTGCTCGTGAGCTTGATTGCTCTCCTTCTACTATCAGTTATGAGGTTAAACGTGGTACTGTTTTGCTTTATCATGGTAAGAAAAAACGCTATAAGGCACAACAAGGTGATAAAGCTTACCAAATACATCGTAAGAATTGCGGTCGTAAATCAGATTTCTTAAAGAAATCTGACTTTATCAAATACGTTAATAAGCATTTCTGCGAAGATGGCTGGTCTCTTGATGTATGTGCCAATCGCTGCTTAGCTTTAGGAGAATTTTCTCGTGATCAGGTAGTTTGCACTAGAACCTTGTACAACTATGTAGATCAATGCTTAATGGGTATGAGAAATTCTGATTTGCCAGAAAAGTTAAAGCGCAATACTAAAATACATCGCATTCGTAAAAATAAGAAAAAGCTTGGCCGAAGTATTGAAGAACGTCCCAAGGAGATCAATGATCGTAAAGAATTTGGCCACTGGGAATGCGATTTAGTCTTAGGACATAAAACTAAGGATGATCAGGTACTGCTAACTTTGTCTGAACGAATGAGCCGTGAATTTTTAATCTTGCGTATTCCTGATAAGACAGCCGCCAGTGTGATGACTGCTTTTCAGGCTCTGCGCAAACAGTATAGTGAACATTGGAATGACATCTTTAAGACAATTACAACTGATAATGGATCAGAGTTTGCGGATTTATCCAATCTGGAGACAGTTTCAAAAACCCTGGTTTACTATGCTCATCCATATACTTCTTGTGATAAAGGCACTGTTGAAAGACACAATGGCCTTATTCGCAGATTTATTCCCAAAGGTGATTACATCAATAACTATTCTCTTCAAGATATCATTAATATTGAAACCTGGTGCAATTCACTACCAAGAAAGATCTTGGCATATCATACTCCAGATGAAATCTTTGAGAAAGAATTAGATCATATCTATCAAGCAGTATAAATGTTCAATTTATTATTGCAATTTACGTTTGATTTGTTTTTTTATTTTCTTTAATTTTTTACTAGAGTCTTCTACAAAAGTTGGGGCTTTAGAAATTTGAAAGTTTGCTTTTCTGTAACAGAATTGTTTTGTTTCCATAATAAAATCGCCTCTTTGTGTTTACTATAGACATGTTGTAGGTGATTGTCTAGAAAAAGCACTTTAAAAATGTTAATTGGAATCAAGTTAATCAGGAATACAAACGTGATTATGCTAAAGCTGCTGTAGCTGTGATGGAGAATAAGGGAATAGACCACCAAAAAAGCTCTCGGCATCGAAACAATGCTGAGAGCTTTCTCATTATTTTGATAATTTATGTACCTTATGAGCGATAACCATTTCTTTGTTGCGGTCTTCGTAGATGACATCCTTAACATAGTTCCAAGGTGCCATTAAACGACCCTTATTATTCTTGCGGAAAAGGAAATCTGCATGGTGATTGTCTAGGTGACGCAAGTATCTCTTTGCGTTTTGAATATGCTCATGATGCTTCAAAGTAATTCTAGGTTCGAAGTCGATAATTTTGTGATCAGCGTTGAAAACTGGCTTTACTCTATGATGCCAGTTCTTGATGTCAGAAATGTGATGACTGACTTTTTTACCAGCTGCTACAATATTCTCTTTAGTGGCCAAACTATTCTGATCTCTTAACTCTGCATGTGGATCTAGATAATAGTTTCCTAAACCGTCTTGCCGATAAAGTCTTAATTTCTTAAAGGACTTGTTCTTCTTGTCCATTTTAACTTCGATGACATCACCATTAACGTGATTCATTAAATACATGTGATGTTTTTTAGTATAGTTAACTTTTCTCATGATCAGAATTTCACCCCTATTCAACCTAAAAATTATAAACATATTTTTAGTAGATGTATAGAAGAATAACACAAATTTTTGATTAATTCATGTGATAAAAACTATGAAATTAGGAAACTGTCAAATAGTTTGTGTAAATAGATCTTTCTCGTAAATTGATTTTTTAATTTTTTCTTAGTCAAAGTAGGATTCCAATGTATCCTGCACTTGGCCGAAGCCTTTATGGATTCGGTTGAAGTAGCGATCATTGTAGCTTATTGCCTGAATGTCAATGAAAGTATCAAGCGACTGCTCGCTTGGAAACTCTGCTTTGGGCTTTGCCTTGCGTTTAACGACATTGTTAAAGGATTCAATCATGTTGGTGGAATAGATTGAGGGTCTGATCTGTTTGGGATAGTTGTAAAAGACCAATAGATCAGGCTCAATGTCTTTTAGATTCCTAATGACATGATTGTATGCCTTGTTCCATTTGTCATAGAATGCATGAAGAGTTTGTACAGCGGCTGTCTTGTTAGGCTGCCTATGAATCTGCTTGAAATCGTTCATGATTGTCTCACGATCGTCAACACGCACTTTATTGCAAATATTGCGCATGACATGAACCAGGCAGCGCTGAAAATGTGCTTTGGGATAAGTCTTTGCCAGAGCTGTTTTCATGCCGACAACACCGTCAGACAAGAAAAGCTCGACTTGCTTCAAACCCCGCGATCTCATGTTTTGAAGCATTTCAGTCCAAACTTCGACGTTTTCGCTGGGTGCTATGCAGTAGTCGATTACTTCTTTATGGCCATTGGGCCTGATGCCGATGGCAATATGGACGGCTTCACGCTCAAACGTTTCTCGGCACAGCGGAAGATACGTTGCGTCAAGATAAACGCAAAAGAACCTGTCGCTAAGCTTGCGTTTGTGATAGGCTTCAACCTTTGGAATCATTTGCTTGGAAATATTTGATACCTGAGCCGGACTGTAATGGCTGCCGTACATCTTTTCAATCAGATCGGCTATTTCTCTGGTAGTGACGCCTTTGGCATAAAGCTTGATAATCATGCTTTCCAGGACGTCCGAGTGCTGCTTGTAGTCAGGCAGAGTGTGCTGATGAAATTCGCCGTTTCTGTCTCTGGGAACCTGAATTTCGATCTGGCCAAACTGCGTATCAACCTTGCGATAATAGATGCCGTTTCTGGAATTGCCAGAGTTCCATCCGCTTTTTGCATAAGGATCATAGCCTAAAAAGGCAGTCAATTCAGCTTCAAGCAATTGATTAACTGCAGATTGAATTTCCTTGCGCAAAAAATCATTAACTTTGTCTTGATTATTGGAGTGCTTGAGCCATATTTTTGGTAAAATCATTCATGAAGGAGTTCTTCTTTCTGTATGTTGTTTTTTTGTTCAATCCAATCATACGAGAAAGGAACTCCTTTTTCTAATATTTTCAGAAATTAATTTAAGGAATCATTCATCCTTACACAAACTATTTTACAGTCCCGAAATTAGCTTTATATATTATTTTAAATAGTTTTTAGTATCTACTTATAATATACCATTTAATGCTTTCTCAAGCTCCTTACTGAATTCACTTTTTTGCAGGGTCGTGGTTAGGTAGTAAACGGTAGCTTGATTGTCATGAACGGTAAAAGCTATTCGGACAGAACCATTTTTGCCTAAGTTAAGCCGCATTTCATAGCAGGGCAGGTTATTGATCTTTTTTCGTGTAGCTAATTTAACCTTGCTCATCCCAGTTTGCACTTCTTTTTTAATCGCAGAGCCGATTTTAGCTTGAACACTCTTTTTACCCTGAGGATGCTTTTTGAAAAAAGATTATTAATTAGCTGAGACTACAGAATGTCGCCATGCTTTGTTTGCCGCATTTAAGAAAGAATTTCCTCGCAGCAATCGTGCATATTTAAATGTCGTTAGAAATTAATCAATAGTATAATTTTAAATAGGTAGGAAATGTTTTATAAAAAGGAGGGTTTCTTTTGAAATACGCAGAAAAATCACCAGCATTGTGGGATGCAATTCATAAGGAAGAAAAACGTCAACAAGATACGATCGAATTGATCGCTTCAGAAAATATTGTCTCCGATGCTGTTAGAGAAGCTCAAGGTTCAGTTTTAACCAACAAATATGCAGAAGGCTATCCTGGTCGTCGCTACTACGGTGGTTGCCAATACATTGATGAAGTAGAACAACTGGCAATTGATTATGCTAAAAAGTTGTTTAACGCTAAATTCGCTAACGTACAACCACACTCCGGCTCACAAGCTAACATGGCCGTTTACCAAGCACTTTTAAAACCAGGTGACGTCATTTTAGGCATGGGCATGGACGCCGGAGGGCACCTTACTCATGGTGCTAAGGTCAACTTTAGTGGTAAGGAATACAAGTCTTATTCATATGGTTTAAATGTAGAAACTGAAGAACTTGATTTTGATCAAATCCGTAAGATCGCTTTAGACGTTAAGCCCAAGTTGATCGTAGCTGGTGCTTCCGCCTACAGCCGCATTATTGATTGGCAAAAGTTCCGCGATATTGCCGACGAAGTTGGCGCATATTTAATGGTAGACATGGCGCATATTGCAGGTCTTGTTGCGACAGTCCAACACCCAAGTCCAATTCCAGTTGCGGATGTTGTGACAACTACTACGCATAAGACTTTGCGTGGACCTCGTGGTGGGATGATTTTATCTAATAATCTTGAAATTGGTAAAAAGATTAATTCCGCTTTGTTCCCAGGCATTCAAGGTGGTCCGCTTGAACACGTAATTGCTGGTAAAGCACAAGCATTTTATGAAGACTTGCAACCACAATTTACTGATTACATCAAGCAAGTAATCAAGAATGCTAAGGCAATGGCTGAAGTATTTAGCGAATCAGACAATATTCGCGTGGTTTCCGGTGGTACTGACAATCACTTGATGATCATCGATATTACAGATACTGGTTTAACTGGTAAAGAGGCTCAAACATTGCTGGATTCTGTTAACATCACTACTAATAAGGAATCAATTCCAGGCGATAAGCGTAGTCCATTTGTCACAAGTGGCTTAAGAATCGGTACGCCAGCCGTTACTAGCCGCGGCTTTGACGAAGATGATGCTAAGAAGACGGCTTCATTGATTATCAAAATCTTATCTAATCCAAAAGATGAAAAGACGATTGAACATGTTAAAGATGAAGTACATGCTTTAACGCAAAAGCATCCAGTTGAATAAAGTAGCTAACCCCTAGTAGAAAACTAGGGGCTTTTTTGTTATAATTTAGAACTATGTATGATATTGGGGCAAGGATAGGATAAGTGATGATTTGGAAAAACTAAAACGACATAAAATAGGGTTATTTTCTGCCATTATGCTGGCGCTAAATTCATTGATTGGCTCTGGTTGGCTGTTTGGTTCAGGATCAGCCGCAAAGATTGCTGGTCCAGCCGCCATTCTTTCATGGATTTTGGGTGCAGTAATTATTATTGCGATTGCGTTAACCTATGTAGAATTAGGTTCGATGTTTCCTGAAAGTGGTGGGATGAGCCGGTATGCGCAATATAGCCACGGACCGCTGTTAGGTTTTATCGCGGCTTGGGCTAACTGGATTTCGCTGGTTACATTAGTGCCGATGGAAGCTGTAGCCGCCGTGCAATATATGAGTTCATGGCCGTGGAGTTGGGCTAATTGGACGAAGAACTTCATTAAGAATGGCGATATTACTTTTGAAGGAATCGGCGTTGTTTTCATCTTTATGCTTATTTTTACCATGATCAATTTCTGGTCAGTAAAAATCATGACGCATTTTACCAACCTAATTTCAGTTTTTAAAATTTTATTGCCAACTTTGACGATTGTTACCTTGATTTGCAGTGTTTTCCACCCACAAAACTTTGGTACTAACATTAATGAATTCATGCCATATGGTTCACGTTCAATCTTCGAAGCAACGTCAGTTTCCGGCATTATCATGTCTTATGATGCCTTTCAAACTGTAATTAATATGGGTGGGGAATTGAAAAATCCACGCAAGAACATTGTGCGTGGGGTACTCATTTCAATGTTAATTACTGCCGCAATTTATATTATGTTGCAAGTAACCTTTATTGGTGCAGTTGAACCTAGCATGCTTGCCAAGTAGGCTGGCACGGGATCGACTTTACTTCACCATTTGCGGACTTAGCGATTATCTTAGGCATTAACTGGTTGGTAATTCTGCTTTATCTTGATGCCTTTGTCTCGCCGTTTGGTACCGGTGTAGCATTCGTGGCTACTGCTTCAAGAGCCTTGGCTGCAATGACCCATACGCGTCACTTGCCTAAGTGGCTCGGCCGGATCAATCAAAAGTACATGATTCCACGTTACGCAATGGCTACCGATCTGATTTTGGCCGTGATCTTGGTTAGCTTATTTAGAAACTGGAACCTATTGGCTACTGTAATTACAGCTTCTACTTTGATTGCCTACCTAACTGGTCCAGTGACGGTAATGACTTTAAGAAAAATTCGTCCAGATCTTGATCGTCCATTTAAGCCACGTTACATGCCATGGCTAGCACCAATTGCTTTTGTCTTAACTAGTTTAGCAATATATTGGTCAATGTGGCCAACAACGATTCAAGTTATCTTGGTAATTGCGCTAGGTTTGCCAATTTACTTCTATTATGAAATTCGCTACCAGCATTCAGATTTAAAGAAGCAGTTGCATAATTGCTGGTGGATGATTGGCTATTTGATTTTTATGTCGTTTATGTCCTATATCGGCAGTAACGGCTTTGGCGGTCAAAACTGGATCAAGTACCCATTTGACTTTGTCGTTATCATTGTCGTTTCACTTTTATTCTATTACTGGGGCGTTAAGAGTGGTCGTGATCAATTAGATCCATATGCCGAACACATCGCCCAAAATAAAAAATAAGCAAAAATAAAGAGTTGTTGGGATTTTTCTCAGCAGCTCTTTTTAGTTATTGGCTTCATTTAGGTATTTATTTAATACTTTGAACACACCGTTGTCGTTGTTGCTTGGAGCAATAAACTTGGCAATCTTTTTAACGCTATCTTGGCCGTTTTCCATGGCATAGCTAAAACCAGCCAGTTTAAGCATTTCAATGTCATTTTCACCGTCACCGAAAGCAATTAATTCGCTTCTCGGTACATCAAGGTAGGCTAGAAATTCTTTTAATCCAGTAGCTTTATTAACGCCTTGAGGGATAATATCCATATAATTCCAGCCACTAGTGGTAACGTGAATTTTTTCAACGCTGCGGCTATTAAAACCATATTCTAATTCACGTCTGACTTTACTTGGATAATCGACTGTGATTTTGGTGTATTGATCATCTTCTGGAATTTGGTTGAAGTCATCAATTTCAACGCTGTTAGGGTAGAAATAATGATGCCCTCGCTTAAATTCAGCTGGCGTACTCTTTAAAAAGTAAGAGTGTTTAACACCGCTAACTAATAAGGTATCAACAGCGCCAGGATAACGTTGGTGCAGATAGTCGATCAAATGCAAAATGCATTTTTTAGTAAAAGTAGTGGTACGAATAATCTTGCCATCGCGGACGAGTACGGCGCCATTATCTGCCACAAAGTCGACTGAATCGATGAAGTCGATAAAGTCATCATGAAGACGACCGGCAGGACGACCACTGGCGATAATGAAGTGGGCACCATGCTTGTATAATCTGTATAAAATCTCGCCAAACATCTCATGATCGTATACTTTTTTATCATTTTCAAAAGTACCGTCGACGTCTACGGCAACGGCTTTAAAAGGAAGTTGTTTCATATAATTACATCTAAAAAATTCTGATACCGTTAACAGTTTACCATTTCTTGCAAGTGCTTACATAACTTCTTTATAGTAATAAATAAGAAAAAGATTTTTAGAAGTGAGGAAATGTTTATGACTACTCCATGGTGGAAAAAAGCAGTTGTTTATCAAGTTTATCCTAAGTCATTCCAAGACAGCAATGGCGATGGAATTGGGGATTTGCAAGGAATTATTTCAAGATTAGGTTACTTAGAAAAATTAGGGATTGATGCCATTTGGCTTTCACCAGTTTATCAATCACCTGGCGTCGACAATGGCTATGATATTTCTGATTACGAAGCGATCGATCCACAATACGGCACGATGGCTGATATGGATGAGCTGATTAAAAAGGCAAAAGAACACCATATCAGAATCGTGATGGACTTGGTGGTAAACCATACATCTGATCAACATAAGTGGTTCATTGAATCAAGAAAGAGCAAGGATAATCCATATCGTGACTACTACATTTGGCGTGATCCAGTTGATGGTCATGAACCTAATGAATTAAAGTCAGCCTTTTCAGGGTCAGCTTGGAAATTTGATGAAAAAACAGGTCAATATTACTTACACTTTTTTGCTGATCAACAGCCAGATTTAAATTGGAAGAATCCAGAATTGCGCCATAAGATCTACGACATGATGAATTTCTGGCTTAATAAGGGTATCGGCGGCTTCCGGATGGACGTGATCGAATTGATCGGTAAGGATCCCGACAAGATGATTCGTGAAAATGGCCCAATGCTTCATCCATATTTGCAAGAAATGAACAAGAATACTTTTGGCAAGCGTGATGTGATGACAGTTGGTGAAACTTGGAATGCAACACCAAAGATTGCGGAAGAATATTCTGATCCTGCACGTCATGAATTATCGATGGTCTTCCAATTTGAAAATCAATCTTTAGACCAACAACCAGGTAAAGAAAAGTGGGATTTGCGTCCGCTCGATCTGGGCGAATTGAAGAAAGTTTTAGTTAAATGGCAAACTGAGATTGATTTTGACCATGCTTGGAACAGTTTGTTCTGGGAAAACCATGATATTCCACGAGTAATTTCTCGCTGGGGCAATGACAAAGAATATCGCGTACAATGTGCTAAGATGTTTGCCATCGTTTTGCACATGATGCACGGCACACCATACATCTTTAATGGTGAAGAAATCGGCATGACTAATTGTCCGGTAAAAGATATTAGTGAAGTAGAAGATATCGAAAGCATTAATATGTACAACGAGCGTTTAGCTGAAGGCAATGACAAAGATGAGCTGATTCATGCTATCAATGTTAAGGGCCGTGACAATGCTCGTCGTCCTATGCAATGGAATGATGATAAGAATGCCGGCTTTTCAGATGGTAAGCCATGGCTAGCAACTAATCCTAACTATGTTGATATTAATGTAGAAAAAGCATTGGCTGATCCAGATTCAATTTTTTACACTTATCAAAAATTGATTAAGTTGCGGCATGAAAATGATGTTGTGGTAAACGGTGATTTCGAATTGATTCCTGATACAGGGAATGCAGTTTTAGCATATTACCGCGTCTTAGATGGAAAGAAATGGTTAGTAGTTGCTAACTTATCTGGTGAAGAGCAGAAGTTTGATTCTGATGATCAGATTGATCAAGTTTTAGTTGCTAACTATGAAGAAAGAGGCAATTTAAAGGGGATTACTCTTAAGCCTTATGAAGCTTTTGCCTGCAAAATAATTAAGTAGTAGTTATTGAAAAAATATCTTGAATTAATAACTTGAAGATGGTATTCTAGTCTACGTTAATCGATTAATCTATGATCTGTAATACGGTCATGGCAAAGGAGTAATAAATTATGAAACAAGGTATTCATCCAGATTATCAAAAAGTAGTTTTCATGGACTCAGCTACTGGTGCTAAGTTCTTAGCTGGTTCAACTTTGAAGCCAGAAGAAACTATCGACTACGAAGGTAAGACTTACCCATTAGTACGTGTTGAAGTTTCATCAGATTCACACCCATTCTACACTGGCAAGCAAAAGTTTGCTCAAGCAGATGGTCGAATCGAAAAGTTCAACAAGAAGTACGGCTTGAAGAAGTAAACCTTTATCTGGTGGAAGCAGTCCCATTGGGGGGCTGCTTTTTTGTTATAGATTATTTGGCATAATACTTGAAAGACAGTATAATGGTGTCTGTATAACATTGTTTTTATGGGAGTAATTATTCAATGAAAATGCAAATGGCGGAAATTGCCAAGGCTTTAAATACAACTTGTGAAGGCGACGATCAAACAGTTATTACTTCTGTTGCCTTTGACTCCAGAAAGATCACAAATGGTGGTTTGTTTGTACCACTTGAAGGTGAACGTGATGGACATGATTTCGTAGCTGGTGCTATTAGTAATGGTGCTTCTGCTACGCTTTGGAAGAAGGGACATCCTAACAAACCAGAGAATATTGCGGTAATCGAAGTAGATGATCCACTTAGCGCAATGCAAGATTTGGCACGCTACTACTTACGCAAGGTTAACCCAACTGTAGTTGGTATTACTGGTTCAAATGGTAAGACTACTACTAAAGACATGGTAGCTGCCGTTTTGTCCAAGCGTTTTAACGTTCATAAGACACAAGCCAACTTTAATAACGAGATTGGTGTGCCAATGACCATTCTTGAAATGAAGCCAAATACTGAAATTTTGGTACTTGAAATGGCTATGGACAGACCTGGTCAATTACACCACTTAAGTGAATTGACTCATCCTGATGTAGCCGTAATCACTATGATTGGTGAAGCTCACATCGAATTCTTTGGTACACGTGACAAGATTGCCGATGCCAAGATGGAAATTACCGACTTCTTGCGTGAAGACGGTGAATTTATCTTCAACGGTGATGAACCATTGTTACAAGAACGTGCTAAGAAGCTTGATCAAGTTAAGGCTACCTTTGGCTTCAGGGATGAAGATACAGTTCACGCTACTGGCTTTAAGAGCTACATGCACCATGCTACTTTCACTATTAACGATTCAGAGCAAAAGTTCTCAATCCCAATGATTGGTAAGCACAACGTTTCAAACGCTATGGCTGCAATTAGTGTTGGTCGTCACTTTGGCGAAAGCGATGAAGAAATTGCCTCATCACTTTCTAACTTCAAGCCAACTGCTAACAGAATGGAGTGGGAAAAGGGCGATGCCGGCGAAGCAATTATGAGCGACGTTTATAACTCTAACCCAACTGCTGTTAGAGCCGTTGTTACTAGCTTTGGTCAAGTTGAAGTTAAAGACGACGGTCGTAGAATTGCCGTCTTGGGCGATATGCTTGAATTAGGTAAGAACTCTCCTGCACTTCACGCTGGTTTAAGTGATACTTTGGATCCACAAATCATCAATGAAGTATATTTGTACGGCCCTGAAATGAAGAACTTGTACGATGCATTGAAAGACAAGTATAAGCCAGAACATTTGCATTATTATACACAAGATCAAATGGATCGTATGATCGACGATCTTAAAAATGATATTAAGCCGGACGACATTGTTGTATTAAAGGGTTCACACGGGATGCACCTTGAAAATGTCTTAGCCCGACTAAGATAGGAGAATAAATTTTTTGAAATTTTCAGAATTAGGATTAAACGATGCGCTTCTTAAGGCAATTAAACGCTCAGGCTTTGAAGAAGCAACTCCAATCCAGGAACAAACTATTCCACTTGCTTTAGCGGGCAAGGATGTAATTGGTCAAGCACAAACTGGTACAGGTAAGACTGCTGCTTTTGGTTTGCCAATTTTACAAATTATTGATAAAAAAGAAAAAGCAATTCAAGCGATCATTATTGAACCAACGCGTGAATTGGCTATTCAGACTCAAGAGGAATTATTCCGTCTAGGTCGTGATGAACATGCCCACGTACAAGTAGTTTATGGTGGAGCTGATATTGGTCGTCAAATTCGTTCTTTAAAGCACCATGTACCATCAATTTTAGTAGGTACTCCAGGACGTTTATTGGATCACTTAAAGCGTGGCACAATCAATTTGGACAAAGTTAAGGCTGTTGTTCTAGATGAAGCAGACGAAATGCTTGATATGGGCTTTATTCAAGATATTGAAAGCATTTTGAAGTATGCCAAGAACCGCAAGCAAACTTTGCTCTTTAGTGCAACGATGCCTAAGCCAATCTTACGTATTGGCGAAAAGTTCATGAACCATCCTGAAATTGTTCAAATTAAGGCTAAGGAATTAACTGCAGACTTAATCGACCAATACTTTGTTCGTGCCAAAGAATCAGAGAAATTCGACATTATGTGTCGTTTAATCGATGTTCAAGGTCCAGACTTGGCTTTGGTCTTTGGTCGTACTAAACGCCGCGTAGATGAGCTGACACGTGGCTTGCAAGCTCGTGGCTATAATGCAGCCGGTATTCACGGTGACTTGTCACAAGCTCGCAGAATGGCTGTCTTGAAGCGATTCCGTGAAGGTAAGCTTGATATTTTGGTAGCTACTGATGTCGCTGCTCGTGGACTTGATATTTCAGGTGTTACTCACGTTTATAACTACGATATTCCGCAAGATCCAGATTCTTACGTTCACCGTATTGGTAGAACTGGTCGTGCCGGTCAAAACGGAATTTCAGTAACTTTTGTAACGCCAAATGAAATTGGTTACATGAAAACCATCGAACAATTAACCAAGAAGAAGATGTCACCACTTCGTCCACCTACAGATGCGCAAGCTTTCCGTGGTCAATTGAAGCAAGCTGAAGCTGAAATCGAAGATTTGATGAATGGTGATTTGGGCAAGTACACGCAAGAAGCTAGTGAACTGCTTGATAACTACTCAGCACTTGATTTGGTTGCAGCCTTCTTGAAGAATCTTTCTAAAGATTCTTCTGACGTTAAGGTTAAGATCACCCCAGAAAAGCCACTTCCATACAAGGGAGATGGTCGTCACAACCGTGGCGGTCGCGGCAAGGGACGCAACAATCGTGGACATGGCAATGGTAATTATCACCGTCGCAACAACCACAACTATCGTCATAATGGCAATCGTGGTAATCGCGGTCGTGGCAATGGTCATGAATTTATTATCAAGAATAAAAAAGATTAATTTTTATCCTAAAAAAAGAAGTTGTTATTCTGACAACTTCTTTTTTGTATTATAATGATGTCATTGTGTGAGGTGAAAATTATGATTAAAGGTGTAGGAATCGACTCAGTTGAAGTTGAACGAGTAAAGAAGATTGTAGACAAAGGTGATTCCTTCGCTAAAAAAGTATTGACTCCAAACGAATTTGCTCAATATCAAAAGATGAAGGGCAAAAGAAAAGTTGAATATCTTGGTGGTCGTTTTTCACTAAAAGAATCTTTTTCTAAAGCAATGGGGACAGGTCTTGGCAAGTACGTCGGTTTTCAAGACGTTGAAACCCTATGGGATGATTTGGGTCATCCTGTAATGACCTCAACCAAGTTTGATGGGAAGATTTACCCAAGTATCACACATGATAATCATGAAATTATTACATTTGTAGTTTTGGAGGAAAATTAATAATGGTTCCAGGCTATCATCGTCCCGCAGTAGTAAAAGTTAATTTGGGTGCGATTAGAAGAAATCTTGAAAATGAAATGAAGCATCTTGAACCAGGTCAAAAGATGCTGGCAGTTGTTAAGGCCAACGCTTATGGTCACGGTGCAGTTGAAGTGGCTAAAGTAGCTGATGAAGTCGGTGCAGCTGGTTTTTGTGTTGCTATTTTGGATGAAGCTTTGCAATTGCGTCACAACGACATTGTTAAGCCAATTTTGGTTTTAGGTGTTGTATCACCTGAATATGCACCAATTGCCGCTGTCAATGACGTTTCATTGACTGTACCAAACTTAGAATGGCTTAAAGAAGCTGAAAAGTACCTAGAAAAAGACAACTTACAATTGAAGATTCATTTAGGTATTGATTCAGGTATGGGCAGAATCGGCTTTAACGAAGATGAGGACTTTATTGCTGCCAACAAGTTCTTGGAGAACAATGACAACTTCTTTGTAGAGGGCATGTTTGCTCACTTTGCTTCTGCAGACAGTAGCGATGAATCTTACTTTGAACGTCAAATTAAGAAGTTCAGACATATGGAAAGCTTGTTAACAGTTAAGCCAAAGTGGATCCACATTGACAACACTGCCGCAAGTATTTTCCATAGTGGCATCAAGAGTGATTTAGTTCGTTTTGGTATCGGAATTTATGGTTTAAACCCATCTTCAACTCCTGATACCCCTGATTTAAAGCCTGCATTTAAGCTTGAACCAGCCTTGTCATTTGAAAGTGAATTGACTCATGTTAAGACAATTCATAAGGGTGACGGTGTAAGTTACGGTTCAACTTTTGTGGCTGATGAAGATACGATTATCGGTACTGTACCTGTTGGTTATGCCGACGGCTGGATCAGAAAGTTCCAAGGCTTCAAGGTTAAGGTAGGAGACAAGTATTGCCCAATTGTTGGTCGTATTTGTATGGATCAATTTATGGTAAAAATGCCAGAAAAGATGCCAGTAGGTACTAAGGTAGAAATCATCTCAGCTGATCCTACTGCTCCTAACAACATTAAGGCTGCAGCTGACTACGTTGATACTATTCACTACGAAGTAGCTTGCTTATTAAATGATCGTTTGCCACGTGTTTACTACGAAAAGTAATATTTAAATATATTAGGCAGACAAAAAAGCTTCTAGAATTTCTAGAAGCTTTTTATTATGGTCAAATTTTCATTTAGTCTTGTGATGGGCGTTCAATAAATACGCCAGGGTTTTCATCACTCATGATTGTCATACCAGCTTGCAAATCTTCGATTTCTGAAACAACAAAACCTTTTTTATGCAGCTTATCAACAATAGTCTTCATAGTGATTTCTGAAACGCCAGCAGGTAAGGTGAATAATGTTCTTCTTACGAAGTCGCCTTGAAGTTCACCAGCTGCCGCATCAAGTGTCATTACACTAGACATGTTAGTGTGCTTAGACACGATCTTAGACATCTTAATCAAGTTACCACGTGCGTTGTCAGACAAAACAGTTAAAACGTAGGAACCGTTCTTAATATCCCAGGCATCTGACAACATATCAAGCAATCTTGAGTGGGTAAGAATACCGTAGAAGTGATTTTCTTCATCCAAAACAGCGATGTATGGTAAGTCCTTGATGTTAAAGAATACCTTGAAGAAAGGTGAGTTAACCTTGATGGCCTTAGTTGCGTTCTTAAGCAAGTAGGTTACAGGTAAATTCATATCGCCGCCTTGTGACTTATGACGGTAGATGTGCATCTTATAAATGTTACCGCGGAAAATTGTACCAGTATCATCTACAATAGGCACACATCTATAACCTGAATCTTCTAAGACTTTTAATGCTTCTGCTAACGTGGCTTTTTCATTAACTGTAGTTAAATAATCTTTCTTAATAACTAAAGATTTAATAAGCATGAGTTCGCCTCCAAAGGGAAAATATTACAAGTAATTATAGCATAATCAATGAGTTAATTAAATATTAATTAAAGACCAGCTAAGATAATCAACTATATTTTAACAATAGTTGGGCAAATAAAAAAGCATCTTCTTAGCGGAGATGCTTTTTAAATTAAAGTTTAATGGATTATTGACGAACCTTAACGCCAGTTTCCTTGAAGGCCTTGTCCATAACTTCCTTCAATTGCTTTGCAGAAGCTTCCATCTTAGCTTGTTCATCATCGCTTAATGGCATTTCGATGATTTGTTCAAGACCCTTGCGGCCAACAACTGCAGGAGTACCAATGTGAAGGTCGTGTAAGCCGTATTGACCATCCATAGCTACTGAAAGTGGAAGTACACGGTGTTCGTCGTTCAAGATAGCCTTAGCGATCATTGCTGAAGCAGTACCGATACCGTAGAAGGTAGCACCCTTCTTGTTGATGATGTCGTAAGCCATGTCAGCAACTTCCTTGTGGATGTCTTCAAGCTTAGATTCATCCATACCGTGAGCCTTAACCCAGTCACTAACCTTTACGCCACCAACATTGTTGTAGCTCCATGCTGGGAATTCAGTATCACCGTGTTCACCAAGCATGTATGCGTTAACTGAACGTGGGTCAACGTGTTCCATTTCACCGATAACCTTTTGAAGACGACCAGTGTCAAGTGAAGTACCTGAACCGATAACACGATCCTTAGGGAAGCCTGAGATCTTCCAAGTTGCGTGAGTCAAAATGTCAACTGGGTTTGCAACTACTAAGAAGATACCATCAAAGCCTGATTCAACGATTGGTTCAACGATTGATGATAAAATCTTCAAGTTCTTGTTTACAAGGTCAAGACGAGTTTCACCTGGCTTTTGTGGAGCACCAGCAGTGATAACGATTAAGTCTGCGTCCTTGCAGTCTGGGTAATCAGCTGCGTAGATGTTCTTTGGGTAAGTCCATGGAGTAGCATCTGCTAAGTCGATTGCGTCACCTTGAACGTGTTCCTTAGCGATGTCGATGATACCTAATTCTTCAGCGATACCTTGTTGTACCATTGAGAATGCGAAGGTAGAACCTACGGCACCGTCACCGACTAAAATAACTTTACGGGGTTTTTCAACTCTTGCCATAACAATAAAGTCTCCTTTTTATTAGTGATAATTTTAACAAAGCAAATTATACCATGTTAGCAAGCATTAATAAAATTATTATTTATTGTTTGTGCTATTATATGAGGGATTATGTAATGAGGGGTATATATTAATGAAAATAATTGCAGGTTTAGGCAATCCAGGCCAAAAATACGATAAAACCAAGCACAACACAGGATTTATGACAATGGATCATTATCTTGATGAAAAGGGCTTGTCACTAGATAAGGATAAATTTGAAGGACTTTGGACCAAGCAAAAAGTTAACGGTGAAGATGTAATTTTGCTTGAACCACAAACTTATATGAATGAATCGGGTCGTTCAGTTAGTCAAGTCGCTAACTTCTTTAAGGTTGATCCTGAAAATATTTTGATCATTCAAGACGATATGGATATGCCAATTGGTAAAATTAGAATTAGAGCCAATGGAAAATCTGGTGGTCATAACGGAATTAAGAGCATTATCCGTGATTTAGGAACTGAAAAGTTCAACCGTTTAAAGATCGGTATTCGTCACCCTAAGAATGCAACTGTCGTTTCATGGGTGCTTACCCCATTTAATGATGAACAACAAAAGTTGATGGATGATGCATTTGATACAAGCGTAAAGATTATCGACGACTTTATTGCAGGTCGCGATAGTCAATATTTGATGAATAAATATAATTAAAATGCGTTTAACAGAAATACTTAAACAAGATCAAGATTTAAATAATTTTATTGCAAAAACAAAACAAGTAAAAAACTCACTAATCACTGGCGCTAATGCCGGTGCTTTTAGTCTACTCTTAAAGCAAATTGTTTCT
The DNA here is from genome assembly GCF_002706375.1 of Lactobacillus amylovorus DSM 20531. Taxonomy (NCBI): domain Bacteria; kingdom Bacillati; phylum Bacillota; class Bacilli; order Lactobacillales; family Lactobacillaceae; genus Lactobacillus; species Lactobacillus amylovorus. Next base: position 849,022 of record NZ_CP017706.1, on the reverse strand, counting down.
GAGCCAAATGCGCCTTTAATTTTAATTGAAGAAAATGAAAGCAAGGCCCAGAACCTATATGGTGAATTAAACTCAATTTTGGAAGACGATGCTGCCCATTATTTTCCAGTCGATGCAACCATTGCTACGCAAACTGCGGTTAGTTCACCAGACGAATTAAGCAGCCGAATCCAATCTTTGAATTTTTTATTGAGCGGTAAACCAGGCATTGTGGTAACCACACCACAGGGATTGCAGTATAAATTATCGTCGCCGGCAGATTTTGCCAAGGCACGGCGAGAATTTGCACCAGAAAAAGAATATGAATTAACCGAACTGAATAATTGGTTAGTTGGTGCTGGCTATAAAAAAGAGGCATTGGTAGCCCGTCCTGGTGAATTTGCCATTCGTGGTGATATCTTGGATATTTATCCACTAGATCGTGAAAATCCGGTCAGAATCGAATTCTTTGGCGATGAAATTGATACTATCAAGGAATTTGACTTGGCAAGTCAACGGAGTCAAAAAGAAATTGAGCAGGTAACGGTGGCTGCTGCGCAAGACCGCGTTTTTGCCAAGGATGAAATTTTTAATGCAGCGGAAAAAATTAAAAAGGATATGGTCGATGCACCTGCACCAGCTAAGGCTGTAAAAGATCACTTTGCAGTAGCGCTCGATAATCTTGAAGATGGCGGGTTGCCGGATAATTACGCTTTTTTGGTCGACTACTTAATTGAAAAGCCAAGCAGCTTATTAGAATATTTGCCTAAAAATGGTGAAATTTTATTGGATGATTTGCCATTGATTAAGCAAGCAGTTGAAGACGTGGATAAGCAAAATGCGGCATTTATTAGTGATGAACTAAAAACTGGCGCAATGTTGCCACATCAAGAATTGCGGTCTGATTTTGATGATGTTTTAAGTAAAGATAAGCATCATCGGATTTACTTTTCACTTTTCCAAAGAAGCATGGGACGCTTGCGTTTAGGACAGATGCTCAACTGGCAAACGCGTGAGCCGGAACAATTCTTTAGTCAAATGCCGTTGATTAAATCAGAACTTGAATCCTACCAAAAGTCTGGTCAAACGGTTGTCTTGCAAGCCGACAATGATAAAAGAGCTAGACAGATTGATCAAACAATGGTTGATTTTGGCCTTAATTTGCCAATTGTCGGTGAAGACGAATTAGTTGAAGGCAGAGCTCAAATCATGGTTGGTGGCTATGCCAGCGGCTTTTCTTTACCAACGGTTAAATTAGTTTATTTAACTGAACGAGAACTATTTAATAAGCGTCCGCAACGTAAAAAACGAATTAAGACCTTGGAAAACGCGCAAAGATTGCGTAATTATACCGAACTTAAACCTGGCGACTACGTTGTTCACGTCAATCATGGTATTGGCCGTTTTGAAGGAATTAAGACTCTCGAAAATAATGGCGTAAAACGAGACTATATCACCATTACTTACCAGCATGGCGACCAGCTTTTCGTGCCAGCGGATCAATTGAGCTTGGTTCAAAAATACGTTGGTTCAGAGGGCAAGACGCCACATATTAACAAACTAGGTGGTAGCGAATGGGCTAAAACCAAGCGGAAAGTTCAATCTAAGGTTGAAGATATTGCCGATGATTTGATCGAACTTTATGCTAAACGTGAATCTGAAAAAGGTTTTGCCTTTTCACCAGATGATGACTTGCAGCGCCAATTCGATGATGCCTTTCCATACCCTGAAACGCCTGACCAGTTGCGTTCAATTAAGGAAATTAAAGAAGATATGGAAAAGCCGAAGCCAATGGATCGTTTGCTAGTTGGGGACGTTGGTTTTGGTAAAACTGAAGTTGCTTTGCGGGCTGCTTTTAAGGCAATTCAAGATAATAAGCAGGTTGCCTTTTTGGTACCTACGACTATTTTGGCTCAGCAGCACTATGAGACAATTCAGGATCGGTTTAAGGATTTCCCAGTAAACACGGCGATGTTGTCACGTTTTCAAACTCCGGCTGAATCAAAAGAGATCATCGAAGGACTTGAAGATGGCAAAATCGACTTAGTTGTGGGAACTCACCGACTTTTGTCTAAAGATGTGCATTTCAAGGACTTGGGTCTGTTAATTGTTGATGAAGAGCAGCGCTTTGGTGTTAAACACAAGGAAAAGTTAAAGCAATTAAAGGCAAATATCGATGTTTTGACGCTGACGGCTACGCCAATTCCACGTACGTTGCACATGTCAATGGTTGGGGTACGTGATTTATCAGTTATGGAAACTCCACCACAAAATAGATATCCAATTCAAACTTACGTCATGGAACAAATTCCTAGCGTAATCAAGGATGCCTGTCTAAGAGAAATGAAGCGTGGCGGTCAAGTCTTTTATTTACACAACCGAATTAGCGACATCGACGAAACGGTTGAAAAGTTGCAGCAGTTGATTCCAAATGCCCGGATCGCTAGTGCACACGGCAGAATGAGTCAGAACCAGCTGGAAGATATTCTGTATCGTTTTTTGAATCGTGAATTTGATATTTTGGTAACGACCACAATCATTGAAACTGGTATTGATATGCCTAACGTTAATACCATGATCATTGAAGATGCCGATCACTATGGCTTGAGTCAGCTGTATCAATTGCGTGGTCGAATTGGTAGAAGTGCCAGATTGGCTTATGCCTATTTCCTTTACCAACCAAATAAGGTTTTGACTGAAGTTGGTGAAAAGCGGCTAGATGCGATTCGCGACTTTACTGAACTTGGGTCAGGTTTCAAGATTGCCATGCGTGATTTATCAATCAGAGGTGCCGGCAACATGCTAGGTGCCCAGCAGCACGGCTTTATCGATAGTGTTGGCTATGACTTGTACTCACAAATGTTGAGTGATGCTATTAAAGAACGTAAGGGCAAAAAGACCGTTAAGAAGTCGAATGCTGAAATCGATCTTAAGTTTGAAGCATATATTCCTGATTCATATATTGGCGATCAGGAAGAAAAGATCGAATTCTATAAGAAGATTAAAGCTGTTGCCGATCAAGATGAATTGGATAAAATTGAAGACGAATTAATTGATCGTTTCGGTGATTATCCTGCAGCAGTAGAGAACTTGTTGGCGGTTGCTGGTTTAAAGGTTGATGCAGATTTGGCGCAAGTGCTGACTGTCCTTAAAACTGGCGATAAAATTAAAGTTGAATTCAATAATGCGGCTTCACGTGAATTAGAAGGACCTAATATCTTCAAGGCACTTGAACACGTGAATATGAAAGCCCGTATTAGCATGAATCAAGAAAAACGGATGGTAGTATTGCTGCAAATGCCTGATGAAATGAAGAATCGTGTTTTATTCAATGAATTAGCCACATTCTTGCAGGCAGCAAGCGATATTGTACAAAGATAATTGCGAGGAATAAAAATGAGAATTGATAAATTTTTGAAAGTTTCAAGATTAGTTAAAAGAAGAACTGTAGCTAAGGAAATGGCAGACCAAGGCAGAATCAAGGTTAATGGTCGTGTCGTTAAGTCAAGTTATGATGTTAAAATTGATGACATTATTGAAATTGGCTACGGTGCTAGAGTTATTAAAGCCAAAGTTTTGAATATTCGTGAGACCACTAAAAAGGCTGAAGCAAGCGAACTTTACGAATTAGTTGATTAATGACTTTTAAGTAAATCGCTGTTATACTTAACTTGATTGCATTTACAGTAACAAGCAATAGGGGATTAACAAAAATGAATCATGGTCCACGTATTTATAATTCGATGAGTCCAGAAGAGCAAAGGGCGCGTTTAAAACGTAAACAGGCTAAAAGAGAAAAAGAAGTGCATCGTGTAAGATTGAACAGAATAATTGCTGTTTTTGCAATTATCTTTGTTGTATTAGGCGTACAAATTGCAATTAAGATTTCTCAAACTGGACGAATAAATAACCAAGTTGAAGCTGAAAAACAAACTTTAGCTCAAGTGAAAGCTAAAGATCGTGAGTTGACAACGAAAAGACAGGATCTAAAGGATCCAAATTATGTTGCAAAGCTAATTCGTTATAAGTTCTATTACTCTAAAAATAATGAGAAGATTTATAACGTCCACGAAGGAAACGATAATTAATGGAAAGATACCAAGCTGGCAATCGAGTAACGGGAGTAATTAACAATATTACTAACTTAGGAATTTTCGTTACTTTGCCAAATAAGCATTCAGGATTAGTTCACCATGGTGATTTTGGCAATAATTGGCCAAGAGAAAGACGGCAATACAAGGTTGGACAAGAAGTCCGCGTAGTTGTCGTTCATATTCATAAGGGCAGATTTAATTTGTCGATTACTCGTGTGAATGATCCGAAGTTAATTGATCATGATAATCAATTTTCAGATGTAAAGCCTGCTGAATTTGATCAAGTTCTAAATAAGACGGCTAAAGATGCCAAAAAAGAAATTGCCGAGTTAAAGCAAGTGTTAACTGAAAATTAGAAAATGGCCTGTAGTGGGCCATTTTTTGTTGGGTAAATTTATGAAGATTAATGATTTTTTTGAAGATAACGGCATCGAGCTGAATAATAAAAAATTCTTGGTAGCGGCAAGTGCGGGGCCGGATTCGATGGCCTTACTCGATATGTTGCAGAAGATGAAGGTGCAGGTAATTGCGGCTCATTTTGATCATCAATTGCGCAGCGATAGTAAAAACGAGACTAAAATTTTGCAGGAGTATTGCAAGAAGTACGACATTCCGCTGTTTACGGCAGTGTGGGCAAAAGATGAGCAGCCGGCTGCAGGGATTGAGGCAGCGGCGAGGGATGCACGCTATGCTTTTTTGACTCAAATAGCTAAGAAAGAAAAGGCAGATTATTTGTTAACGGCCCATCATGGTGATGATTTGCTAGAGAATATTTTGCTTAAGTTTATTCGCTCGGGCAATCCCGAAGAAATGAATAGCTTGCAAGCAGTAGGGGTAATGCATGGAGTTTCCCTACTTAGGCCACTTTTGGCTTATAGCAAGCAAGAACTGTTTGAGTATGATCAAAAAAATGGCATTGAGTTTATCACGGATTCGACTAACAACGAGGATGAAACCATGCGCAATCGACTGCGCCACCATGTTGTTCCGCTACTAAAAAAAGAAAATCCTGCTTTAATTGCGAATGCTTTGAACTATAGCAAGAAAATGACTAATTTAGATGAATTTATTGACCAAAAAGTAGACGACATTGGTCAATTGACTCCCTTTTTGGGGCAGGCATATCGCATTAAAAGTGAAAAATTAACTGCTTTACCAGAAAATGAGCGAAATATTTTTTGGCAGAAGAATATCTGGGAAAAATTCCACCGCCGCGTTAATAAAAATTTAGGTAATTTTGCCGTAATTGAGTATCAGGGCTATTTTTATTTGACTAAAAAAGCAAAAATAAATATGATCGTTCCTTATCCGATTCAATTGAATATTCCGTTTGCTTTTCAAGGTGTGACATTTGTTTTAACTGATCAAAAAGCAAAGGATAAGGCAGAAATAGGTGATTTTTGGTTTGAAGAAAAAGCGGATTTTAGTGCAGGGTCACTGATTCCTGGGGCAAAACTTTTGCTTCAAGATGGTCAAAGAACCAAAGCAAAGAAAAAATTTGCGGAACATGCTGTTCCATTATCTTTACGACCACTATGTCTAACTATTTATGCAGATGATGAACCAGTTTTTGTCGAAGTGGCATATCAAAATCAAAATTGGATTGAAAACGGTAAACAGTATTTTTTATATAAATGTTAAAAAGTCTTCAAAATAGTTGAAAATATTAGTGGTCGCAACATATTTTGTGATAGAATTTTAAACGTATAACTTGAAGACTTTGCGGAGGTTTTTTATGAAGAATAACCGGAATAGGCTACTTTCAAATGGCCTTTTCTATATAGTTGTGTTCCTTCTACTCCTATGGGGAATCAACTGGGCACTCGGCGGTTCTAACAATGGAGGCAGTAGTGAAAATATCAGCTACTCACAATTTGTTAAGGATTTACGCCAAGGCAAAGTTAAAAACTTTAGTGTTCAACCTGCTAATGGTGTCTACACTGTTACAGGTAGTTACAAGAATGCACAAACAACAAAGAATCAATCAAATAATAGTTTTGATTTCTTTAGTAATAACTCAAGTAGAAAAGTGTCTAACTTCTCTACTACCATGTTACAAAATGATTCGACAGTTTATAATGTGCAGAACTTGGCACAAAAGAGTAATGCTCGGATGACTACTCAGGGAGAATCACAATCAGGCAATTGGATTTCAACCATTGTCATGCTTGTGCCAACTGTTTTATTTATCGTCATGCTTTGGATGATGATGAACCAAAGCGGTGCTGGTCGTGGTGGCAGCGGCGGAATTATGAACTTCGGTCGCTCACACGTTAAACCAGAGGATCCTTCTAAGAATAAGGTCCGTTTCTCTGACGTAGCTGGTGAAGAAGAAGAAAAGCAAGAATTAGTCGAAGTTGTTGAATTCTTAAAAGACCCATCGAAATACACTAAATTGGGTGCTAGAATCCCATCTGGTGTTTTACTTGAGGGTCCTCCCGGTACTGGTAAAACTTTGCTTGCTCGTGCCGTAGCTGGTGAAGCTAACGTACCATTTTACTCAATCTCAGGTTCAGACTTCGTTGAAATGTTTGTTGGTGTTGGTGCTAGTCGTGTACGTGACTTGTTCAACAACGCTAAGAAGAATGCACCAAGTATCATCTTTATCGATGAAATTGATGCCATTGGTCGTCGTCGTGGTAACGGCACCGGCGGTGGCAACGATGAACGTGAACAAACTTTGAACCAATTATTGGTTGAAATGGATGGTTTCGAAGGCGACGAAGGCGTAATCGTCATTGCCGCTACTAACCGTTCAGACGTTTTGGACCCAGCCTTGCTTCGTCCTGGTCGTTTCGACCGTAAGGTTTTGGTTGGTCGTCCTGACGTTCGTGGTCGTGAAGCTATTTTGAAGGTACATGCCAAGAACAAGCCGCTTGCTCCAGACGTTGACTTGAAGGAAGTTGCTCGTCAAACACCTGGTTTCGTAGGTGCTGACTTAGCTAATGTTTTGAACGAAGCTGCTTTGGTAGCTGCTCGTAGAAACGGTACCGAAATTACTGCTTCAGATATTGATGAAGCTGAAGACCGTGTAATCGCTGGTCCAGCTAAGAAGGACCGCTTGATTGCAGAACCCGAAAGACGTAGAGTTGCTTTCCACGAAGCTGGACACTCAATCTGTGGTTTGGTCTTAAGCGATTCAAGAACTGTACGTAAAGTAACTATCGTGCCACGTGGTCGTGCTGGTGGTTACAACATCATGCTTCCAAAAGACGATCAATTCATTTTGACTAAGAAACAATTATTTGAACAAATTGTTGGTTTAATGGGTGGTCGTGCTGGTGAAGAAGCAACAATTGGTGATAAATCAACCGGTGCTTCAAACGACTTTGAACAAGCTACAGCAATTGCTCATAGCATGGTTGTTAACTACGGTATGACTGACTCCTTAGGTATGGTTGAGCTTGAAAAAGAAGGCGAAACCAATCCTTACGGATTCAAGCCATACAGTGAAGCAACTTCTGCTAAGATTGATGAAGCTGTCAAGAAGATCTTGGATGAAGCTCATGCTAAGGCCTTAGAAATCGTAAAAGAAAACAAAGAGAAGCACAGAATTATTGCGGAAGCTTTGCTTAAATACGAAACTTTGGACGAAAAGCAAATCATGTCTTTGTACAAGACTGGTAAGATGCCTGAAAAGTACGAAAGCGAATATCCAAGCGAATCAAAGGCTTCAACTTACGAAGAGGCTAAAGCCGCTGCAGAAAAGCGTGAAGTTGAAAAGGCAGAAAAGAAAGATTCATATCAAGCTTTAGCTGATCAAGAAAAGGATGCTTTGGAAACTCCATCAGAAAAGAATCATGAAGTTGAAGAACACAATGCAGAAAATCCTGAAAAGAATCAAAACACTGATTCAACTAAGACAGATTCACCTGCAGAAGACGATGAGCACAAAGATAATTAAATAAAAAGTAGGGCCTGAAAAAGGCTCTATTTTTTTAGAGAGAAGGATAAATGATGAATGATTATTTAGTAAAATCAATTGATAAAACTAAGAATTTACGTTTACTAACAATTACTGCTAAAGGTGTGGTAAGCGAAGCCCAAAAGCGTCATGATTTATGGTCAGCATCTGCAGCAGTACTTGGTCGTACTTTAGTAGGTTCATTGCTTTTGGCAGGTGCCGAACTTACTGATAAAGAAGAATTAACTGTTAGATTGTTAGGCAACGGTCCAGTTGGCCCAACAATTGTAACTGCCAAGTCTGATTTAACTGTTAAGGGCTATGTAAAGAACCCACACATTGCTTTGCCACCTAAGAAGAATGGTCACATTGATGTTAAAAAGGCTGTTGGTCAAGGTTGGTTTGAAGTTACTAAGGACCTCGGCTTAAAGGAACCTTACACTGGTCAAGTGCCAATCGTTTCTGGTGAAATTGCCGAAGACTTTGCATACTACCTTACTAAGTCAGAACAAATTCCATCAGCCGTTGGTTTGTCTGTTTTTGTAAATCCAAATAATTCAATTGGTGAAGCCGGCGGATTTATGCTTCAAGCTTTACCAGGTGCAAGTGATGCCTTGATTGATCAAACTATCAAGCGCATCGATGAATTACCAGCTCTTTCAACTTCATTCTTAGACGGAATGACTCCAGAAGATTTGGCCCGCAAGATTTTAGGTACTGACTGCAAGATCCTTGAAAAAGACGACGTTGCATTCAGCTGTGACTGTTCAAAGAAAAAGTACGCTGGAATCCTTGAAACCTTGAAGTCCTCACAATTAAAAGCTATGATCGATGAAGATCACGGTGCTGAACTTACTTGCAACTTCTGTGGCAACAAATATCACTACACTGAAGATGAATTGAAAGAAATTTTAGCCAAGAAAAAAGACGACAAAGATTATTAATTTTAATTAAAAAGTCCTAAGGTTTTATCCTCTGGGGCTTTTTTGATATTATAATAGGGTATTTTGAAAGGATGATTTGGTGGATAACAGCTGGAAAATTCGCGATATCACCATTCCAAACCGAGTTGTTGTTGCGCCGATGGCGGGAGTTTCAAACTCAGCATTCCGCGTTGTATGTAAGGAATTCGGAGCTGGGCTGGTTGTCTGCGAAATGATCTCAGATCATGGGATTATTTATCGAAATAAGAAAACTTTGAGCATGATGGATGTTGACCCAAGAGAACACCCAATGAGTATTCAAATCTTCGGAGGGACCGAAGAAACATTGCTACAAGCTGCTCAATACGTTGATCAACATACTGATGCTGATATCATTGATATCAACATGGGTTGTCCTGTACCTAAAGTTACTAAAACTGATGCAGGATCTAAATGGCTTCTTGATTCTAACAAGATTTATCAAATGGTTCATGCCGTGGTACAGAATGTGCAAAAACCAGTTTCTGTTAAAATGAGAATTGGTTGGGATCGCAAGCATATTTTTGCCGTAGAAAATGCATTGGCTGCTCAAGAAGCAGGTGCCAGCATGATTGCAATGCATGGTAGAACTAGAAAGCAAATGTATCAAGGTGAAGCTGATTGGGGAGTTTTGCATGATGTTGCCCAAGTTTTGGATGTACCATTCGTAGCAAACGGCGATATCAGAACCCCTGAGCTTGCTAAGAAGGCTCTAGATGAAATTGGTTGTACTGCAGTGATGGTAGGACGTGCCGCACTAGGTAATCCTTGGATTTTGCAGGATATGGTACATTATTTAGAGACTGGTGAAACTTTGCCACCACAAACTGTGCGTGAAAAAGTTGAAACAGCCAAGCATCAGCTTGAAGGATTGATTAAAATTCACGGCGAAAAGCGGGCAGTTCCTGAATTTCGTCAACAAGCTGCATACTATTTAAAGGGAATTCCCCGTTCGGCCCGTACTCGTGCTAAAATAAATGAGGTCTGGACGCGTCAAGAAGTGTATGACTTGCTTGATAACTTTGTAGATGAATACGAAAAAAGAGAAGAAGCTCGTGTTGCACGGCGCGCGACAAAGAACGAATAAATGGAGGAAAGATAAATTGGCAAAGAATGAAATGAACGACCAATTAAGAGTTCGTCGCCAAAAGATGGACGAAATGCGCGAAAATGGAATTGAACCATTTGGCCAAAGAAAATTTGATCGTCAAGATTTAGCAAGTACTTTAGAAGAAAAGTATGGCAAAGAAGATAAAGATGAATTAAACGATGACATGCCTAAGACCAAAATTGCTGGTCGTATGCTTGCTAAGCGTGGTAAGGGTAAGGTAGGTTTCGCTGACCTTTACGACCGTACTGGCAAGATTCAAATTTACGTACGTAAAGACATCGTTGGTGAAGACAACTACAAGATCTTCAAGAAATCAGATATCGGTGACTTCTTAGGTATCGATGGTGAAGTTATGAAGACCAATACTGGCGAGCTTACTATTAGAGCTCTTCACGTAACATTCTTGTCCAAGGCTCTTCGTCCTTTACCAGACAAGTACCACGGCTTGAAGGATGTTGAAGCAATTTACCGTCAACGTTACCTTGATTTGATCACTAACCGTGACAGCTACATGCGCTTTGTTCACCGTACTCAAATCATTCAAGCTATTCGTGACTACTTAAATGGTCAAAACTTCTTGGAAGTTGAAACTCCAGTACTTCACAACATTCCTGGTGGTGCTGAAGCTCGTCCATTTATTACTCACCACAACGCTTTGGATATTAACCTTTACATGAGAATTGCTTTGGAACTTCCACTTAAGCGTTTGATTGTTGGTGATATGGAACGTGTTTACGAAATTGGCCGTGTATTCAGAAACGAAGGTTTGGACACTCACCACAACCCGGAATTTACTGAACTTGAAAGTTACGCAGCATACTGGGACTACCACGATGTTATGGATGAAGCTGAAGGTATTATCCGTGCTGCAGCTAAGGTTGTTTCAGATGACGGTAAGATCACTTACCAAGGTACTGACATTGACTTAGGCAAGCCATTCCGTCGCGTTCACATGGTTGACTTGATCAAGGAAAAGACTGGTGTTGACTTCTGGAAGCCAATGACTCTTGAAGAAGCAACTAAGATTGCGGAAGACCACGACATCCACGTTGAAAAGTTCTGGAAAGTTGGTCAAATTATTAACGCCTTCTTTGAAAAGTACTGTGAAGAAACTATTGTTGACCCAACCTTCGTTTACGGTCACCCAGTAGAAATCTCACCACTTGCTAAGAAGAATGCTGACGATCCAAGATTTACTGATCGTTTCGAAATTTACATCATGGGTGAAGAATACGGTAACGCCTTCTCAGAATTGAACGATCCTGACGACCAACGTGAACGTTTCGAAGCTCAAATGGAAGAACGTGAAGCAGGTAACGACGAAGCTGACATGATCGATGAAGATTACCTTCGTGCTATGGAATACGGTATGCCACCTACAGGTGGTTTGGGTATCGGTATTGACCGTTTGGTAATGCTTTTGACTGATGCTCCAGCTATTCGTGATGTTCTTTTGTTCCCAACTATGCGTCCAGAACGTGTTGAAAGCGTAGAAGCTGAAGTTAAGGCTGATATGGAAAAAAAGAATAAAGAAAACAAGTAATCTTATAAATTAAAAAACTCTTATCTATGTTTTAAGCATGGATAAGAGTTTTTGTTTATGTATTTTTTAATTGAGAATCATTTTTTCATCAGAGTATTTTTTAGGATCATTTAAATCCCATTGCTGATATCTAACTTCTTGACACTTAAAGCCTAATTTTTTGTAAAGCTTTTTGGCCTTAGTATTTTCTGCAAATACATCAAGACTAACTGGTCGACTCATGTACCTAAAAGCTGTCGTTGCTAAAGCATACCCGATACCTTTATTTTGATGAATTGGATCTACATAAATGTAATCCAGTTCTTGGGGATGAACTGCAACGAAGCCCAATATGCTGTCAGCATCATAAGCTACATAAATTTTGCAGGAGAAAAAATCATCCTTATATGGAGCTGTCTCTAAAGGTATGAAGTATTTTTCCGCACCACCAATTGTTAGCTCTTCTTTACGACTAACGTCGTGATTGCGGCATACTTCAGCATAATCGTTTGGTTGATATTCTCTGATATTAAATTTTGGCATGTTTTTCTCGCTTCCTAATATTAAGATTTTGATTTAGAAAGCAATAGTACATAATCTCATGTGAAATCTCCTTTAATTAAATTGAAGATATTGTAGCAATTTTTTTAATTCGGTACAATAACTAAAATTAACTTAGTTAAAAACAGATAAGTAATATTTTTTCAAAAAGTATTTGCAAAGAAGAATGTATTTGCTATAATAATATTTGTTACGCGGAAGTAGTTCAGTGGTAGAACATCACCTTGCCATGGTGGGGGTCGCGGGTTCGAATCCCGTCTTCCGCTCTAAGATGAAGAGCTCACGAATGTGAGCTTTTTTTGTGCCTAAAATAAATTTATCTTTTTTGGTAAAAAGGTCTTGCAAAGAAAATGAAGTTTGCTATAATAATATCTGTTGTCGCGGAAGTAGTTCAGTGGTAGAACATCACCTTGCCATGGTGGGGGTCGCGGGTTCGAATCCCGTCTTCCGCTCTAAGATAGAAGGCTCACCGAATGGTGAGTCTTTTTTTTCGGGAAATAGCTCAGTTTGGTAGAGCGCTACGTTCGGGACGTAGAGGTCGCGCGTTCAAATCGCGTTTTCCCGATAGAAAATAGGCTGTCTGTTAGGACAGCCTATTTCTTTTTGTTATAATAGCCATTAAAACTTGAGGGGATAAATATGGTAGCAACTACTAAAGAGAACTATGAATTGTTAGTAGAACAGGCGAAGGCATTGGTTGATGGCGAAGAAGACTGGATCGCAAATACTGCCAATGTATCTGCACTTTTGTTTAATTCATTATCTAATGTAAATTTTGCTGGAGTTTATCGTTTTGAAAATGGTGAATTGATTTTAGGTCCATTTCAAGGGATGCCAGCTTGTGTGCATATTCAAATGGGCAAAGGCGTCTGCGGAACAGCAGCACAAACAGAAAGAACACAAATTGTCCCTAATGTGCATGAATTCGCTGGTCATATTGCTTGCGATAGTGCTTCAAATTCAGAAATAGTTATCCCTATTTTTAAAGATCAAAAATTATGGGGTGTATTTGACTTTGACTCGACTAAGTTAAACAATTTTGATGAGACAGACGAAAAGTATTTAACTGAGATTGCTAAAGCGATTTTTGCTTAATTAGTAATTTTTACTCATAATGTACTGATAGCGAGTTAAATTATTTTACTTACTGACAAAATAAAAGTAAAATACCATAGCGTATTTTAAAGGGTGGTGTTTGTATGGAAAACTCATATAGTAAAAGTGTTAATCAAGTATTGGAAATCGCACGTGAACAAGCACAGAATTTCCATCATCGCTTGATTGGAACAGAACATGTCTTATTAGCTTTAGTGATTGAAACATATGGTGAAGCAGGGAAGATTCTCCGCTCATGGGGATTAACTCCTACTGCTGTGCGTGAAGAAATTGAAAGCTACACTGGCTACGGCTCAGCACCTAAAGCTAGTTATATGGAAATGTCACCTCGATTGAGCTTGGCATTAGATTATGCTAAAAGACAAGCAGATCAAGGTGGATATAAAGAAATTCAAACTAACCACGTTTTGCTAGGAATAACTGCTAGTGAACAAGTATTGTCAGCAATGATTTTGAAGAACTTAAATGTCGATATTGGTCGTTTGCGCCAAGATGCAATTGATAGCTTGGAACAAGACCAAGACTTCGGCGATTCAGCTAACTGGTTAGGCACCAATAATACATCAGCAGTACCAGCACAAAAGAAGCGGAAAGCTAGCACGACACCTACCTTGGATAAGGTAGCAATTAACTTGAATCAACGTTCACGCGAAGGCGCAATTGATCCGGTTATTGGTCGTGATAAAGAAATTAAGCGTGTAATTCAAATTCTTTCTCGTCGTACCAAGAATAATCCGGTTTTAGTTGGTGAACCCGGTGTTGGTAAGACTGCTGTAGCTGAAGCAATTGCCACAGAAATCGTTAAGAAAAAGGTGCCAGAAGATTTACTTGATAAGCGTGTCATGGCACTGAATATGGGTAACTTGGTTGCCGGCACTAAGTACCGTGGTGAATTCGAAGATCGAATGAAGAAGATCTTGGATGAAATCGCAAAAGACGGCAAGGTCATCTTGTTTGTTGATGAAATGCATACCTTGATTGGTGCTGGTGGTGCCGAAGGTGCAATCGATGCTTCTAATATTTTGAAGCCATCACTTGCTCGTGGTGATATCCAAATGATTGGTGCAACTACTTTTGATGAATATCAAAAGTACATTGAAAAAGATCAAGCTTTGGCTCGTCGTTTCCAACAAGTTCGTCTTAACGAACCTTCAAAAAAAGAAGCATTGGCTATTTTACAAGGCTTAAAGCCAAAATATGAAAAGTTCCACCACGTAGCTATTCCTGAAGCTAGCCTTGAAGACGCTGTTGATTTATCAAGTCGTTACATTTATGACAGATTTTTACCAGACAAGGCGATTGACTTAGTCGATGAAGCTAGTGCAGCAGTAAAGATCCGCAATAATGTCGGCTCTAATGACAAATTAGTGCAAATCAACGATAAGATTAAGAATTTGATCGATCAAAAGAATGAAGCTGCTGCAAGTCAAAACTTTGTTAAGGCTGCTCAATTGCAAGATGAACAAAATAACTTGCAAGCACAACGTGAAAAGTTGATCGATACTTTGCATTCTAAGGTAAGTGCAAGTGCAATCGTTGAGCCTGAAGACATCGCTAAGGTTGTTTCAGATTGGACTGGTGTGCCAGTTACCCAAATGAAGCGTAATGAAACACGTCAATTGGCTAACCTGGAAAGCCTCTTGCACAAGCGTGTTATCGGCCAAGACAAGGCTGTTTCTGCAGTTGCTCGCGCTATTCGTCGTAGCAGAAGTGGAATTAAGGATGAACATCGTCCAATTGGTTCATTCTTATTCTTAGGACCAACAGGTGTAGGTAAAACTGAACTTGCTAAGTCAGTTGCTGCAGCAATGTTTGGTTCAGAAGACAACATGATCAGACTCGATATGTCTGAATATATGGATCAAATTGCTTCAAGCAAGTTGATTGGCTCGGCTCCTGGCTACGTTGGCTATGAAGAAGGTGGTCAACTTTCAGAACAAGTTCGTCGTCATCCATACTCAGTAGTTTTACTTGATGAAGTAGAAAAAGCCCACCCAGATGTATTTAACTTGCTTTTACAAGTCCTTGATGAAGGATTTTTGACCGATTCTAAGGGTAGAAAAGTCGACTTTAGAAATACCGTTATTATCATGACCTCTAACTTAGGTTCACGTTCATTGTTTGATCAAAACGCAGTTGGCTTTAATGCTGACAATGCAGATCAAGCTAAGGAAAGACAAAGCAAGGTTGAACAAGCAATCAAGCAATTCTTCCGTCCAGAATTTTTGAACAGAATTGATGAAACAATTGTCTTCGATGAATTGGATAAGAAACAATTGCGTAGCATTGTTACTTTGCTTACTCACAAATTGATTGAACGTTTGCAAAAGAAGGGTATTACGCTTAAGCTTTCTCGTGCTGCTTTGGACAAGATTGTTCAAGATGGTTATGATCCAGAAAACGGAGCACGTCCTCTTAGAAGAGCAATTCAAAATGATATTGAAGATAAAGTGGCTGAAATGTTGATAACTGGTGAAGTTCAAAAAGGTGATACTTTGAAGATTGGCAGTCAACATGGCAAGTTGAAATTTGAAGTTGCTAAAGTTACCAAAAAATTGGAAAAAGTCAAGTAGTAATAGGCATTTAGCCTTGACAATTCACCGAAAATAACATATAATTTTTTTGGTTTAAAAAGACTGAGATTCAGGATTTTGCTGATCTATTGTCCAGCAAAATGATATTGACAAAAACGACATACGTTGTTTTTGTCTTTTTTATGCCTAAAATTGCGGTTTTTTGAATTTGTAACAGAAATGTAATATTTGCTTTCTTAGACAGAAAGGATGTTTTTCCTTGTTAAATGGACACGTAGTGAACT
This sequence comes from Lactobacillus amylovorus DSM 20531, assembly GCF_002706375.1. Taxonomy (NCBI): domain Bacteria; kingdom Bacillati; phylum Bacillota; class Bacilli; order Lactobacillales; family Lactobacillaceae; genus Lactobacillus; species Lactobacillus amylovorus. The sequence goes on along the minus strand of NZ_CP017706.1, from coordinate 832,955 downwards.
ACGGTAAGCATCGAACTAGACGCAGTTTTTCCCGAATTAAGGAAGTATTGAAGCTGCCAAACTTGACCGATGTTCAAACCGAATCATATAAGTGGTTTCTTGATAAAGGCATTAAAGAAGTCTTTGATGACATTATGCCTATTAGTGACTTCTCAGGTAAGCTTTCATTAGAATATGTTGGCTACAAGCTTCAAAAGCCTAAGTACACAGTTGATGAAGCTCGTGATCACGATGCAACTTATGCTGCACCAATGCACGTTACTTTGAAGCTTACTAACCAAGAAACTGGTGAAATTAAGACTCAAGATGTATTCTTTGGCGATTTACCATTGATGACTGAATCAGGTTCATTCATCGTTAATGGTGCTGAAAGAGTTATCGTTTCTCAATTAGTAAGATCTCCTGGTGTATATTACACTGGCGATTACGACAAGAACGGTCGTCAAATCTTTGGTACTACTGTTATTCCTAACCGTGGTGCTTGGCTTGAATATGAAACTGACGCTAAGAATGTTTCATTTGTTCGTGTTGACCGTACTCGTAAGTTGCCACTTACAGTTTTGATTAGAGCAATGGGTATTGGCTCTGACAGCGACATTATTGATATGTTTGGTCAAAGCGATACTTTGCAATTTACTTTGGACAAGGATGTTCACAAGAACCCAGCTGACTCACGTGTAGCTGAAGCTTTGAAGGACATTTACGAAAGACTTCGTCCAGGTGAACCAAAGACTACTGATTCATCACGTTCATTGCTATATGCCCGTTTCTTTGATCCACGTCGTTACGACTTGGCACCAGTTGGTCGTTACAAGATCAACAAGAAGCTTTCACTTAAGAACCGTTTGTACGGTCAAACTTTAGCTGAAACTTTGGCTGATCCAGATACTGGTGAAATCATTGCTAAGAAAGATACTGTTGTTAACCACGAAGTAATGGACAAGCTTGCTCCATACCTTGATCGTGATGACTTCAAGATGGTAACTTACCAACCTTCAAAGGAAGGTGTATTGCCAGATCCCATTACTGTTCAAGAAATTAAGGTTTACTCAAAGGTTGACCCTGAACGTGAAGTTAAGTTGATGTCTAATGGTCATATTGCTGCAGATGTTAAGCACTTAACTCCAGCTGATGTTTTGGCTTCAATCAACTACTTCTTTGCATTGCAAGACAAGATCGGTACTACTGATGATATCGACCACTTGGGTAACCGTCGTATTCGTCGTGTTGGTGAACTTCTTCAAAACCAATTCAGAATTGGTTTAGCAAGAATGGAACGTGTTGTTCGTGAAAGAATGTCAATCCAAGATCCATCAGCTGTTACTCCACAACAATTGATCAACATTCGTCCAATTGTTGCAAGTATCAAGGAATTCTTCGGTTCATCACAACTTTCACAGTTCATGGACCAACACAACCCATTAGGTGAATTGACCCACAAGCGTCGTATGTCAGCTTTAGGGCCTGGTGGTTTGACTCGTGACCGTGCCGGATATGAAGTTCGTGACGTTCACTATACTCACTATGGTCGCTTGTGTCCTATTGAAACACCTGAAGGTCCTAACATTGGTTTGATCAACTCACTTGCTTCATACGCAATCATTAACAAGTATGGTTTCATTGAAACTCCATACCGTCGTGTTTCTTGGGATACTCACAAGGTAACTGACAAGATCGACTACTTGACTGCTGATGAAGAAGATAACTACATCATTGCCGGTGCTAACACTCCTTTGAATGACGATGGTTCATTTAAGGAAAACATTATTTTGGCTCGTCAAAAGGAAGATAACGTCGAAGTTACTCCAGACAAGATTGACTATATGGACGTTATTCCTAAGCAAGTTGTTTCAGTTGCTTCAGCATGTATTCCATTCCTTGAAAACGACGACTCCAACCGTGCTTTGATGGGTGCCAACCAGCAACGTCAGGCTGCTCCTTTGATCAACCCACACGGTTCACTTGTTGGTACTGGTATGGAATATCGTGCAGCTCACGATTCAGGTGCCGCTTTAATTGCTAAGGCTGCAGGTACTGTTGAATACGTTGATGCCAACGAAATCCGTATTAGACGTGAAGATGGCACCTTAGACAAGTACACTCTTGAAAAGTACCGTCGTTCAAACAACTCTAAGTCATACAACCAAACTCCTAATGTTAAATTAGGTGATCACGTTGACGTAAGCGACGTTATTGCTAACGGTCCAACTATGGATCACGGCGAACTTGCTTTAGGTCAAAACCCATTGATCGCATTTATGACTTGGAACATGTACAACTACGAAGATGCCATCATGCTTTCAGAACGTTTGGTTAAGGATGATGTCTACACTTCAATTAGTATCGAAGACTACGAATCAGAAGCTCGTGATACTAAGCTTGGTCCTGAAGAAATCACTAGAGAATTGCCTAACATTGGTGAAGATGCATTGAAGGATCTTGATGCCGATGGTATCGTTCGTGTCGGTGCAGAAGTTCACGATGGCGACATTTTGGTAGGTAAGGTAACTCCTAAGGGTGTAACCGAATTATCTGCTGAAGAAAGATTACTTCACGCTATCTTTGGTGAAAAGGCTCGTGAAGTTCGTGATACTTCGCTTCGTGTACCACACGGTGGTGGCGGTATCGTTCAAGACGTTAAGGTTTATACTCGTGAAGCCGGCGACGAACTTTCTCCAGGTGTAAACACTATGGTTCGTGTCTACATTGCCCAAAAGAGAAAGATCCAAGTTGGTGACAAGATGTCTGGTCGTCACGGTAACAAGGGTACTGTTGCCGCAGTTGTTCCAGAAGAAGATATGCCATATCTTCCAGATGGTACTCCAGTAGACATTTGTTTGAACCCAATGGGTGTTCCATCACGTATGAACATTGGACAGCTTCTTGAATTGCACTTGGGTGCTGCTGCTCGTCAATTAGGTATTCACGTTGCAACTCCAGTATTTGATGGTGCAAACGAAAACGATGTTTGGGATACTGTTCGTCAAGCTGGTGTTGATAAAGACGGTAAGACTGTTATTTACGATGGTCGTACCGGTGAACCATTCCACAACCGTGTATCAGTTGGTGTCATGCACTACTTGAAACTTACTCACATGGTTGACGACAAGATCCACGCTCGTTCAATTGGGCCTTACTCATTGGTTACTCAACAACCTTTGGGTGGTAAAGCTCAATTCGGTGGTCAGCGTTTCGGTGAAATGGAAGTTTGGGCTCTTGAAGCTTACGGTGCTGCTTACACATTGCAAGAAATCTTGACTTACAAGTCAGATGACGTTGTTGGTCGTGTAAGAGCATATGAAGCTATCGTTAAGGGCGAAAGAATTCCTAAGCCAGGTGTACCTGAATCATTCCGTGTTCTTGTTAAGGAACTTCAATCATTAGGTTTGGACATTCGTGTTCTTGATATGAACCACAAGGAAATTGAACTTCGTGATATGGATGGAGAATCAAGTGAACACTTGAATATCGATGCATTGTCACGCATGGCAGAAGAACAAGAAAAGAAGAAGTTAGCCGAAGAAACTGAAAAATCAGAAGATAAAAAAGATGACGAAAAGACTGCAGACAAGCCAGCAGCTCCTGCAGATGAATCTGACGGTAAAGTTTCTAAATAGTAGGAGGTTAAACTTTTGATCGACGTAAATAAGTTTGAAAGTATGCAAATTGGTCTTGCATCACCTAACAAGATCAGAAGCTGGTCATATGGTGAAGTTAAGAAGCCAGAGACCATCAACTACCGTACTTTAAAGCCTGAAAAAGATGGCTTGTTTGATGAAAGAATTTTTGGACCAACAAAAGATTGGTCATGTGCTTGTGGTAAGTACAAGGGTGTTAGATACCGCGGCATAGTTTGTGATCGTTGTGGCGTTGAAGTTACTTCTTCAAAGGTAAGAAGAGAACGTATGGGTCACATCGAATTAGCAGCTCCTGTAACTCATATTTGGTACTTCAAAGGTATTCCATCAAGAATGGGTTTGGTATTGGATATTTCTCCAAGATTGCTTGAAGAAGTAATTTACTTTGCTGCATACATCGTAATTGACCCAGGTGATACTGATCTTGAACCTAAGCAATTATTAACTGAAGCTGAATATCGTGAACAAAAGGCAAAATACGGTAATCGCTTTGTAGCTAAAATGGGTGCTGAAGCTATCCGTGATTTGCTTAAGAAGGTTGACCTTGACAAAGAAGTTAAGGATTTGAAGAAAGAACTTCAAACTGCAACTGGTCAAAAGCGTACTCGTGCAATCAGACGTTTGGATATTTTGGATGCATTCAAGAAGTCAGGCAACAAACCTGAATGGATGGTTATGGATGCTGTTCCAGTTATCCCACCAGATCTTCGTCCAATGGTTCAACTTGAAGGTGGACGTTTCGCAACTTCAGATTTGAACGATTTGTACAGACGTGTTATTAACCGTAATAACCGTTTGAAGAGATTGCTTGATTTGAACGCTCCAAACATCATCGTTCAAAACGAAAAGCGTATGCTTCAAGAAGCTGTTGATGCTTTAATTGACAACGGTCGTCGTGGTCGTCCAGTTGTAGGACCAGGTAACCGTCCACTTAAGTCACTTTCACACATGCTTAAAGGTAAGCAAGGTCGTTTCCGTCAAAACTTGCTTGGTAAGCGTGTAGACTACTCAGGTCGTTCAGTTATCGATGTTTCACCAAAATTGAAGTTCTATCAATGTGGTGTTCCTCGTCCAATGGCTTTGGAATTGTTCAAACCATTCGTAATGCACGAATTGGTTAAGCGTGGTATTGCTTCTAACATTAAGAATGCTAAGCGTAAGATCGATCGTGAAGATGACGATATCTGGGATGTACTTGAAGATGTTATTAAGGAACGTCCAGTTCTTTTGAACCGTGCACCTACTCTTCACCGTTTGAGTATCCAAGCCTTTGAACCAGTTTTGGTACCAGGTAAGTCAATCAGACTTCACCCATTAGCTTGTGAAGCTTACAACGCCGACTTCGATGGTGACCAGATGGCCATCCACGTTCCACTTTCAGATGAAGCTGTTGCTGAATCACGTTTGCTTATGCTTGCAGCTCACCACATCTTGGCTCCTAAGGATGGTAAGCCAATCGTTACTCCATCACAGGATATCGTTTTGGGTAACTACTGGTTAACTCAAGCTGAACGTGGTCGTGAAGGTGAAGGCATGATCTTCAGTTCACCAGCAGAAGCAACTGTAGCTTACGAAAATGGTGACATTCACTACCATACTATTATTGGTATGTCAGCAGATTCTATGCCTAAGAAGCCATGGCCTAAGGGACATGAACATGGTATCTTCATTACCACTTATGGTAAGATCGTCTTCAACCAATTGTTCCCAGATGACTACTTCTACATCAATGAACCAACTGAGAAGAACTTGAACAATCCATTGGATGCTAAGTACTTCTTAGACGAAGGTGAAGACATTAAGGACAGAATCGATAAAGTTGCCGATTATTTGATTGCTAGTCCATTCAAGAGTAGCTTCTTATCAGATTCTATTGCTACTATTTACAAGTACTACAAGGTTCAAAGAACTTCAGAATACTTGGATGACTTGAAGAAGTTAGGTTACACTAGTTCAACTACTTCAGGTATTACTATTGGTATGAATGACGTTCCTGAAATCCACGATAAGGATGAAAAGGTAGCTAAGGCACGTAAGCAAGTTGATATTGTTTCTAAGCAATTCAGACGTGGTTTAATTACTGAGCAAGAACGTCACGATCGAGTAATTAGTATTTGGAATGCATGTAAGGATGAAATCCAAAACGAAATTGCTCAAATTCACTCACCTCGCAACCCAATTTCAATCATGGCCGACTCAGGTGCCCGTGGTAACATTTCTAACTTTACTCAGTTAGCCGGTATGCGTGGTTTGATGGCTACTCCAAACGGTGGTTTGTTCGAAATTCCAGTTACCTCAAACTTCAAGGAAGGTTTGTCTGTGCTTGAATTGTTCATGTCCACTCACGGTGCTCGTAAAGGTATGACTGATACTGCTTTGAAAACTGCTCAGTCAGGTTACTTGACTCGTCGTTTGGTTGATGTTGCTCAGGATGTTATTATCCGTGAAGACGATTGTGGTACTGATCGTGGTATTACAGTTAGCGCCATCATGGAAGGTGACGAATTAATCGAACCATTATTTGACCGTTTACTTGGTCGTTTTACTGCTGAAACTGTTAAGGATCCAAAGACCGGTGAAGCTATCGTTGGTAAAGATGTCATGATGGACGAAGCTATGGCTCACAAGATTTGTGATGCTAGTGTAACTCACGTTAAGATTCGTTCAATTCTTACCTGTGATACTCCTCACGGTGTATGTCGCAAGTGTTACGGTATGAACCTTGCTACTGGTGAAGAAGTTGAGGTCGGTGAAGCAGTTGGTACGGTTGCCGCACAATCAATTGGTGAACCAGGTACTCAGCTTACTTTGAGAACTTTCCACAACGGTGGTGTTGCCGGTGCTGAAGATATTACTCAAGGTTTGCCTCGTGTTCAAGAATTGTTCGAAGCACGTAACCCTAAGGGTCGTGCAACCATTTCTGAAGTAGATGGTGTAGTTGATTCAATTCAAGAAAACCCAGCAGAACATACTCGTGAAATCACAGTTAAGGGCAAGATTGATACTAGAAGTTACAGTGTTCCTTACACTGCTTCTGTTGCCGTAGCTGAAGGCGATACTGTTCACCGTGGTGATAAGTTGACTCTTGGTTCTGTTGACCCTAAGGAATTGATCCAAGTAACTGATACTTTGACTACTGAAAAGTACATCTTAGCTGAAGTTCAAAAAGCCTACAGAATGCAGGGTGTAGATATCTCTGATAAGCACGTCGAAGTATTGACTCGTCAAATGCTTCAAAAGGTACGTGTACTTGACCCAGGTGAAACTGACATCTTACCAGGTGAAGTAATGGATATCGGTCAATTTAGAGACCGCAACAAGGAAGTAATCATTTCTGGTGGTATTCCAGCAACTGCACAAAGCGTAATCTTAGGTATTACTAAGGCCGCTTTGGAAACTAACAGTTTCTTGTCAGCTGCTTCATTCCAGGAAACTACTCGTGTGCTTACTGATGCTTCAATCAGAGGCAAGAACGACCCACTTCTTGGACTTAAGGAAAACGTTATTATCGGTAAGATTATTCCAGCTGGTACTGGTATGCCTGTATACCGCAGCATGGAACCTGAAGCTGATGTAAAGAAGCCAGATTCAGTTTACTCAATTGCTGATATCGAAAAACAGATGAAAGAAAAGGACAAGGCTAAGTAAAAATAGCTTTATCTAATAAAAAGTGTTTCTATCTTATTGGTAGAAACGCTTTTTTTATATTAAAAATTGAGTGAAGATTAAACCAATAAAGATATAGGGTAAAAAAGGGAAACTCTGCTTTTTGTTGTTTTGCTCAATTATAAAAACGGTAATTGCTAGAAAAGAAGCCACAAGTAAAGCAAGGCTAGCTGCAGTTACAGAAAAGTAGCTTGCAATTATTAAATAAATGAGTAGATCGCCAGATCCCATTTTTTGCTTAAAAATATTCCAACTTAAAACAAATGTGATGCAGCCAAAAGAAATCCAATCTATTAGCTTGTAGTTAGCGAATTGATTATATAGGAGAGCAATTACAGCAGCGGGAACAAGAAAAAGCAAATCAAAACTTTGTTGGTTATAATCTGCGATTGTAGTTAATAGTAATGAAAAAAGTAAGATTGATGTTAAAATGCAATTTTTATTACTAAAATCAATTGTAGTGAAAGCAATACCGCCAATTATTTCAAATAAAAATAATTCTGCAGGAATAGGGGATTGGCAATATCGGCAACGACCTTTTAAGAATAAAAAAGAAAAAATTGGTATTTCATCTAAAAGCAAAAGCTCAAATTTGCAATTGCTGCAATGAGAACGAGAAAAGATAGTGTTTTGCTCGGGCCAGCGCTCATAAATAACTAGGGCATGGGATGCCAAGCAACTACCAATCATAAAATTGAAAAAATAATATATTGAATTCAAAAAAATCACCTCATTATTTATTACGCAAAAAAGGTGATTTTTCTTTTTTTATTTTGAAAAAGTTTGATTTCTGTTTAAAACCGAGTACAATAGTCTTTGTATGTTTTGAACAGTCTATTCGTGAGCCAAAAAAAGAAACTCCCGGATGTGTGAACAAAATAGTAATTTTTAGGAGGAAAAATTAATGCCAACCATTAATCAATTGGTAAGAAAAGGCCGTCATTCAAAGGTTACTAAATCAAAGTCACCTGCTTTGAATTACAGCTACAACAGTATGAAGAAGGAATCAGTATTCAACCCAGCTCCACAAATGCGCGGTGTTGCAACTCGTGTTGGTACTATGACTCCAAAGAAGCCTAACTCAGCTTTGCGTAAGTACGCTCGTGTTCGTCTTTCAAACTTGATCGAAGTTACTGCCTACATCCCAGGTGAAGGCCACAACTTGCAAGAACACTCAGTTGTATTAATCCGTGGTGGTCGTGTAACGGACCTTCCTGGTGTACGTTACCACATCGTTCGTGGTGCCCTCGATACTGCTGGTGTTGATGGCAGAAAGCAAAGCCGTTCTAAGTACGGTGCTAAGAAAGATTAAAGGAGGAGTTAAATAATGCCTAGAAAAGGTCACGTAACTAAGAGAGACGTTTTAGCAGATCCAGTTTACAACTCAAAGCTTGTTACCAAGTTAATCAACCACTTAATGATTGATGGTAAGAGAGCTAAGGCATCTTCAATCCTTTACGATGCTTTCAACATTGTTCAAGACAAGACTGGTAAGGAACCACTTGATGTATTTGAAGAAGCTATGAACAACGTTATGCCAGTTTTGGAAGTTAGAGCTCGCCGTATCGGTGGTTCAAACTACCAAATCCCAGTTGAAGTACGTCCTGAAAGAAGAACTACTTTAGGTTTAAGATGGCTTGTTTCATACGCTCGTTTACGTAACGAACACACTATGGATGAACGTTTAGCTAACGAAATTATCGATGCTTCAAACAACACTGGTTCAGCAGTTAAGAAGCGTGAAGATGTTCACCGTATGGCTGAAGCTAACCGTGCATTTGCACACTACCGCTTCTAATTTGTTCGTTTTAATTTAAGGAGAGAATAATTTATGGCTAACAAGCGTGAATTTCCATTAGCAAAGACACGTAACATTGGTATTATGGCCCACATCGATGCGGGTAAGACTACTACTACTGAACGTATCCTTTACTACACTGGTAAGATCCACAAAATTGGTGAAACTCACGAAGGTGATTCACAAATGGACTGGATGGATGAAGAAAAGGAACGTGGTATCACCATTACTTCTGCAGCTACTACTGCACAATGGAAAGACCACAGAATTAACATCATCGACACCCCAGGACACGTTGACTTCACTATCGAAGTAGAACGTTCACTTCGTGTTCTTGATGGTGCCGTAACTGTTCTTGATGCCCAAGCTGGTGTTGAACCACAAACTGAAAACGTATGGCGTCAAGCTGAAACTTACGGTGTTCCTCGTATTGTTTTCGTTAACAAGATGGATAAGATCGGTGCTGACTTCGATAAGTCAGTTAAGTCATTGCACGAACGTTTAAACGCTAATGCACATGCTGTTCAAATGCCAATTGGTTCAGCTGACACTTTTGAAGGTGTTATCGACTTAATCAACATGGTTGCCGACATCTACGACGAAGACAAGCTTGGTTCTAAGTGGGATACTGTTCCAGTTCCTGACGAATACAAGGAAGAAGCTGAAGCACGTCGTAACGACTTAATTGAAGCCGTAGCCGATGTTGATGACGGCATCATGGAAAAATTCCTTGGCGGTGAAGAAATTTCTAACGATGAATTAAAGGCAGCTATCCGTAAAGCTACTTTGGACTTGAAGTTCTTCCCAGTTTACGCTGGTTCAGCATTCAAGAACAAGGGTGTTCAAATGATGCTTGATGGTGTTATTGACTACTTGCCATCACCACTTGACGTTAAGCCTTACATTGCTCACGATCCTAAGACTGGTGATGAAGTTGAACTTATGGCTGACGATAAGAAGCCATTTGCAGCTCTTGCATTCAAGATCGCTACTGACCCATTCGTAGGTCGTTTGACTTTCATCCGTGTTTACACCGGTTCTCTTGAATCAGGTTCATACGTATTGAACGCTTCAAAGAACAGTCGTGAACGTGTAGGTCGTTTGCTTCAAATGCACGCCAACTCAAGAACTGAAATTCCAGAAGTATTCTCAGGTGATATCGCTGGTGCCATCGGTTTGAAGAACACCACTACTGGTGACTCATTAACTGACCCAGATCACCCACTTATTTTGGAAAGCTTGAAAGTTCCAGATCCAGTTATCCAAGTATCAGTTGAACCTAAGTCAAAGGCTGACCGTGATAAGATGGACGTTGCTTTGCAAAAGCTTACTGAAGAAGACCCAACTTTCCGTGCTGAAACTAACCCAGAAACTGGTCAAACTTTGATTTCAGGTATGGGTGAACTTCACCTTGACATCATGGTTGAACGTATGAGACGTGAATTTAACGTTGATGCTAAGATCGGTGAACCACAAGTTGCTTACCGTGAAACCTTCACCAAGGAAGCTAAGGCACAAGGTAAGTTTGTTCGTCAATCAGGTGGTAAAGGTCAATACGGTGACGTTTGGATTGACTTTACTCCTAACGAAGAAGGTAAGGGTTACGAATTCGAAGATGCCATCGTTGGTGGTGTTGTTCCTCGTGAATTCATTCCTTCAGTTGACCAAGGTTTACAAGAAGCTATGAAGAATGGTGTTCTTGCAGGTTACCCATTGATCGACGTTAAGGCTAAGCTTTACGATGGTAGTTACCACGAAGTCGACTCATCAGAAGCTGCCTTCAAGGTTGCTGCTTCACTTGCTTTGAAGAACGCTGCTTCAAAGGCTGGCGCGGTTATCTTGGAACCAATTATGAAGGTTCAAGTAACTACTCCAGAAGAATACTTAGGTGACGTTATGGGTTCAATCACTGCTCGTCGTGGTACCATGGAAGGTATGGAAGACAGAGCCGGTGCTAAGATCATTAACTCATTTGTTCCACTTTCAGAAATGTTTGGTTACGCAACTACTTTGCGTTCATCAACTCAAGGTCGTGGTACATTTACTATGGTATTTGATCACTACTCACCAACTCCTAAGTCAATTCAAGCTGAAATCATCAAGAAGCGTGGCGGCGAAGCTGAATAATTTCAGTTAAAAAAGCCGAAATGCTTTTAGCTTAATTGAAAACAATTACATACAAAAAAGAGTTATTGAAGATTTTTCAATAGCTCTTTTTTTGAAAAAATTTTTAGAAAAATGCCCTTAACCCTTGATATTTAAGGGGAGACAAAGTACAATAGTCTTTGTGCTTGAGGGGCAATTGTGCTCTAAAGCTAGAATATTGTTGTAAAGCTTTGACGCAAAAGGTTGCGGCACACCAGGCTGCATTGCCACAGTGGCGTGCGGGGAATTTTTGCCGAGCTAGTCATCTTTTAAAGAAGACGTTAAGGAGGTAATTTAATGGCAAGTCAAACAATTCGTATTAGACTTAAGTCTTACGAACATGGTATTCTCGATGAATCAGCTGCTAAGATCGTAGCTACTGCAAAGAGAACTGGTGCTGAAATTTCAGGTCCAGTTCCTCTTCCAACAGAAAGAACTTTATTCACTGTTCTTCGTTCACCACACAAGAACAAGGACTCACGTGAACAATTTGAAATGCGCACTCACAAGCGTTTGATCGACATTTTGAATCCAACACCTAAGACTGTTGATTCATTAATGAAGCTTGATCTTCCAAGCGGCGTAGACATCGAAATTAAACTGTAATTTAAATAATAGAAAGAGGTGTAAACATGACCAAAGGAATCTTAGGAAGAAAAGTTGGTATGACTCAAATCTTTACTAAAGATGGTGTCCTTGTTCCTGTAACTGTTGTAGAAGCAACTCCTAACGTTGTTATGCAAGTTAAGACTGTTGAGTCAGACGGTTACGAAGCAGTTCAATTAGGTTACCAAGACAAGCGTGAAGTTTTGAGCAACAAACCAGAAAAAGGTCATGCTGATAAAGCAAAGACTTCGCCTAAGCGCTTCATTCGGGAAATCCGCGGTGTTGAGCTTAAGGACTATGAAGTCGGCTCAGAAGTTACTGTGGATACATTCAAGGAAGGTGACGTTGTAAACGTTACTGGTACTTCAAGAGGTCATGGATACCAAGGTAACATTAAGCGTTGGGGCCAATCAAGAGGACCAGAAACCCACGGTTCAAGATACCACAGAATTCCTGGTTCAATGGGTTCCATCATTAACCGTGTACCAAAGGGCAAGCGTTTGCCAGGTCACATGGGTGTAAAGAAAGTTACCATTGAAAACTTAGTAATTGAAAAAGTTGTAGCAGATAAGAACGTATTAATGATTAAGGGTAATGTTCCTGGTGCTAAGAACTCATTAATCGTTGTTAAGACTGCTTCTAAAGCTGTTAAGGCTGATAAATAGGAAGGAGGACTAGAATGGCTAATTTAAAAGTTATGGATCAAAACGGTAAAGACTCTGGTGAAGTTACTTTAAACGATAAAGTTTTTGGTATTGAACCTAACGATAACGTCGTTTTTGAAGCAATCATTAGACAAAGAGCCGGCAAGCGTCAAGGTACCTCAAAGGTTAAGAATAGATCTGCTGTTCGCGGCGGTGGTAAGAAACCTTGGAGACAAAAGGGTACTGGTCGTGCTCGTCAAGGTTCTATCAGAGCTCCACAATGGCGTGGCGGTGGTACAGTATTTGGCCCAATTCCACGTTCATACGCATACACTATGCCAAGAAAGCAACGTCGTTTGGCTATTAAGTCAGTTCTTTCCCAAAAGTTGATTGACAATGATTTAATCGTTTTAGACAAGTTGACTATGTCAGCTCCTAAGACTAAGGAATTAGTATCAATGTTAAACAGCTTAAACGCTGATGGTAAGGTTTTAATTGTTACTGATGATAACAATGTACAACTTTCCGCAAGAAACTTGGCTAAGGTTAAGGCTGTTCCAGTTAACGGTTTGAATGTTGAAGATGCTGTTAACTACGGCAAGTTAATCTTGTCTCAAGATGCTGTTAAGAAGATCGAGGAGGTTTTGGCTTAATGGATGCACGCGATATCATTTTAAGACCTGTCATTACTGAAAAGTCTACGAACTTAATGGATGATAAGAAGTACACTTTCGACGTGCTTTTAACTGCAACCAAGACACAAGTTCGCAATGCTGTTGAAGAAATCTTCGATGTTAAAGTAAAGAACGTTAACATTATGAACGTTCGCGGCAAGGACAAGCGAGTAGGTCGTTACACTGGTAAGACTGCTCGTCGTAGAAAGGCTATTGTTGCTTTAACTGACGATTCAAACAGTATTAAGATTTTCCAAGACGAAGATAAAGAAGACAATAAGTAATAGGAGGTCAGTCAATTGGCTATTAAGATTTACAAGCCAACCACGAATGGTCGTCGTCATATGACTTCTTCCGACTTTGCTGAGATTACCAAGACAAAGCCTGAAAAGACTTTACTTGAATCACAATCACACACTGCAGGTCGTAACTCATATGGTCATATCACTGTAAGACACCGTGGTGGTGGTCACAAACAAAAATACCGTATCATCGACTTTAAGCGTAACAAAGACAATGCAAAGGCAGTTGTAAAGGCAATCGAATACGATCCCAACAGAACTGCTAACATCGCTTTGCTTCACTACACTGATGGTATCAAGGCTTACATTTTGGCACCTAAGGGCTTAAAGGTTGGCGACATCGTTGAATCAGGCGACGAAGTTGACATTAAGCCAGGTAATGCATTAGCATTGAAGAACATCCCTACTGGTACTGCAATTCACAATATTGAATTGAAGCCAGGCAAGGGTGGTCAACTTGTAAGAAGTGCTGGTGCTTCAGCTCAAGTTTTAGGTGTTGATGGGGACTACACTTTGATTAGATTACAAAGTGGCGAAGTTCGTAAGATTTTATCATCATGCCGTGCTACTATCGGTGTGGTTGGTAACGAACAACACTCCTTAATCCAATTAGGTAAAGCTGGTCGTAAGCGTTGGTTAGGCAAGCGTCCTCAATCACGTGGTTCTGTAATGAACCCTAACGATCACCCACATGGTGGTGGTGAAGGTAAGGCTCCTGTTGGTCGTCCACAACCTATGACTCCATGGGGTAAGAAGGCTCGTGGTATCAAGACTAGAGATATCAAGAAGGCTAGCGAGAAGTTAATCATTCGTCACCGTAAGGGTAGCAAATAATAGAAGGAGGGTTAATTAATGAGCCGTAGTATTAAAAAAGGTCCTTTTGCTGATGCATCTTTATTAAAGAAGGTTGATGCACAAGCAGATGCAGATAAGAAACAAGTTATTAAGACTTGGTCACGTCGTTCAACTATTTTCCCTTCCTTTGTAGGTTTGACTATAGCTGTTTACGATGGTAGAAAACATGTTCCAGTATATGTTACTGAAGACATGGTTGGTCATAAGTTAGGTGAATTTGTTCCAACAAGAACTTTCCACGGACACAGATCCACTGATGATAAAGCCACAACACAAGCTTAGAGGAAGGAGAAACATCTAAATGGCAGAACAAATTAGTTCAGCTAAGGCTGAAGCAAGAACTGTTCGCATCGCTCCAAGAAAAGCTCGTTTAGTCGTTGACTTAATTCGTGGCAAGAGCGTTGCTGAAGCATTAGCAATCTTAGAATTTACGCCTAGAGCTGCTTCCCCAATCGTTGAAAAAGTTTTACGTTCAGCTATTGCTAACGCAGAACACAACTACGATCTTGAAAGTGCTAACCTTTACGTATCAGAAGCTTACGTAAACGAAGGTGCAACCTTGAAGAGATTCCGTCCACGTGCTAAGGGTATGGCTTCTCCAATTAACAAGAGAACCAGTCACGTAGTTGTAGTAGTTTCAGAAAAGAACGATTAAGGGAGGTATATTAATGGGTCAAAAGATTAACCCAAACGGTTTTCGTCTCGGTGTTATCCGCGATTGGGAATCAAAATGGTATGCTGACAAGGGATACAAAGAAACTTTAAACGAAGACCTTCGAATCAGAAAATTTATCTCAGAAAAATTGAAGGATGCTTCAGTATCTACTGTTGAAATTGAACGTGCAGCTAACAGAATCAACATCTCAATTCATACTGCTAAGCCAGGTATGGTAATTGGTAAAGGTGGTTCTGAAGTTGAAGCTTTAAGAAAACAATTAAATGCTTTAACTGGTAAGCAAGTTCACATTAATATTGTTGAAATTAAGAAACCAGATCTTGATGCTGAATTAGTAGCTGATGGTATCGCTCGTCAACTTGAAGCTCGTATTGCTTTCAGACGTGCTATGCGTCAAGCTACTCAAAGAGCTATGCGTGCTGGTGCCAAGGGTATTAAGGTTCAAACTTCAGGTCGTTTGAACGGTGCCGACATGGCAAGAAGAGAATGGCACACAGAAGGTCGTGTTCCATTACAAACTTTGAGAGCTGATATTGATTACGCTTGGGTAAATGCATTCACTACTTACGGTGAAATTGGTGTCCAGGTTTGGATCAACCGTGGTGAAGTCTTACCAACTCGTAAGAATAAGCCAGCTTCAAAGCCAGCGAAGGGAGGAAATAGATAATGCCTTTAGTACCAAAACGAGTAAAACACCGTCGTGAATTCCGTGGAAAGATGCGTGGTGCTGCTAAAGGTGGTAAGTATATTGCCTTTGGTGAATATGGTCTTGAAGCCCTCGAATCACATTGGATTACTAACCGTCAAATCGAAGCTGCCCGTGTTGCTATGACACGTTACATGAAGCGTGGCGGTAAAGTTTGGATTAGAATTTTCCCTCAAAAGTCATACACTGCTAAAGGTGTTGGTGTACGTATGGGTTCTGGTAAAGGTGCACCAGCAGGTTGGGTAGCTGTAGTTAAGAGAGAAAAGATTATGTTTGAAATTGGTGGTGTTGATGAAGCAACTGCTCGTGAAGCTTTACGTCTTGCTTCAACTAAGTTACCAATTAAGACTAAGTTTGTAACTAGAAGTTCGGAAGTAGGTGGCGAATCTAATGAAGGCTAAAGATATCAGAGCATTAACCACTGATGAAATGTTAGAAAAAGAAAAGCAATATAAAGAAGAACTCTTTAATTTGCGTTTCCAACAAGCAACGGGTCAATTAGAAAATACCGCTCGCTTGAGTAAAGTCCGCAAGAATATCGCCAGAATTAAGACTATTCTGAGCGAAAAAGCGTTAGAAAACAATTAATGGAAGGGAGCTATTAACTTGAGCGAAACAAACGAAAGAAATCGTCGTCACGTATACCAAGGTCGTGTAGTTTCTGATAAGATGGACAAGACTATTGTAGTCGTTGCTGACACTTACAAGAACCACCCTGTTTACAACAAGCGTATCAAATATTCAAAGAAGTACTACGCACAAGACGAAAATAACGAAGCTAAAGTTGGCGATACTGTACGTATCATGGAAACCCGTCCATTATCTCGTAAGAAGCGCTTCCGTTTAGTAAAGATTGTTAAGAAATCTGTTTAATTTGCGGATTTAGTGAGGGGAGGATTACACAGTGATTCAAAACGAATCCCGTTTAAAGGTTGCTGATAACTCTGGTGCCAGAGAACTTTTAGTTATTAGAGTCTTAGGTGGTTCAAAGCGTAAGACTGGTAACATCGGTGACATCGTAGTATGTACTGTTAAGCAAGCAACACCAGGTGGCGTTGTCAAAAAAGGCGACGTTGTAAAAGCAGTTATTGTTAGAACCAAATCAGGTGCACGTCGTGAAGATGGTTCATACATCAAATTCGACGAAAATGCTGGCGTAATTATTAACGCAGATAAGAGCCCACGTGGTACTCGTATCTTTGGGCCAGTTGCACGTGAGTTACGTGAGCACGACTTTATGAAGATCGTCTCTCTTGCTCCTGAAGTCTTATAATTGATAGTGAGGTGCACTGATGTTCGTTAAAACTGGTGACAAGGTAAAAGTTATTGCCGGAAAAGATAAAGGTAAAGAAGGTACTGTTCTTTCTGTTAACGTTAAGAAGAACCGCGTAGTTGTTAAGGGCGTTAACAAGATTAAGAAGCACCAAAAGCCTTCACAAGTTAACGCTAATGGTGGTGTAGTTGAATCAGAAGGTTCAATTCACGCATCAAACGTTAAAGTAATTAGTAAAAAAGAAGATAAGTAGAAGGGAGGACACAAATGGCAAGTTATTTAGCTGAAGAATACAAAGAAAAAGTAGCTCCTGCATTGGAAGAAAAGTTCAACTACACTTCATCAATGCAAATTCCTAAGATTGACAAGATCGTTTTAAACATGGGTGTTGGTGACGCTGTTTCAAACGCCAAGAACTTGGACGAAGCAGTTGAAGAATTAACTTTGATTTCAGGCCAAAAGCCATTAATCACTAAGGCTAAGAAGTCAATCGCTAACTTCCGTTTACGTGAAGGTATGTCTATCGGTGCTAAGGTTACTCTTAGAGGCGATAGAATGTACGACTTCTTATACAAGTTGATCAATGTTTCTCTTCCACGTGTTCGTGACTTCCGTGGTGTATCAACTCGTTCATTTGATGGTCGTGGTAACTACACTTTGGGTATCAAGGAACAATTGATTTTCCCAGAAATCGATTTTGATAAAGTTAACCGCACTAGAGGTTTAGACATTGTTATCGTAACTACTGCCAACACTGACGAAGAAGCTCGTGAACTTTTGACTCAATTTGGTATGCCGTTTGCAAGATAGTGGAGGACATTAATGGCTAAAACATCACAAAAAATCAGAAATCGTCGTCCTGCTAAGTTCTCTTCACGTGAATATACACGTTGCGAGAGATGTGGTCGTCCACACTCCGTATACCGTAAATTCGGTTTATGCCGTATTTGCTTAAAGGAATTAGCACACAAGGGTCAAATCCCTGGTCTTAAAAAGGCTAGTTGGTAGGATACGGTTAGGAGGATAGCTTAAATGGTCATGACAGATCCAATCGCAGATTACTTGACTAGAATCAGAAATGCCAACATGGCAAAGCACGATTCAGTTGAAATTCCTGCATCAAACATTAAAAAGTCTATTTCAGAAATTTTGAAGCGCGAAGGTTTCATCCGTGATTACGAAGTTGCAGATGACAACAAGCAAGGCATTATCAAGGTATTCTTGAAATACGGTCCAAATGGAGAACGTGTAATTTCAGGTTTGAAGCGTATTTCTAAGCCAGGTCTTAGAAACTACGTAAGCGCTGAAGACTTACCTAAAGTTCTTAATGGTTTGGGCATTGCCATCGTTTCTACTTCTGCTGGTGTTATTACCGACAAGGAAGCAAGACAAAAGAACGTTGGCGGCGAAGTAATTGCCTACATTTGGTAATACTGACAGAAAGGAGAACAATCAATGAGCCGAATCGGTTTAAAGACTATTGAAGTCCCTGACAGTGTTACTGTTACCAAAGAAGGCGACAACATTACTGTTAAGGGTCCTAAAGGTGAATTAACTAGATACTTCGATCCAAAGATCACTTTTGAACAAAAAGATGGTAAGATCAACTTCTCACGTTCAAGTGAAAACGATAAAGCACTTCACGGTACTGAAAGAGCTAACTTAGCTTCAATGATCGAAGGTGTAGTTGATGGTTACAAGAAGACTTTGAAGTTAATCGGTGTTGGTTACCGTGCACAAGCACAAGGCAACAAGATTACTTTGAATGTTGGTTACTCACACCCAGTTGTATTGACTGCACCAGAAGGTGTATCTGTAAAGGCAACTTCAGCAACTGATGTAGAAGTTGAAGGTGTATCAAAGCAAGATGTTGGTCAATTTGCAGCTGAAATCCGCGCCGTACGTCCACCAGAACCTTACAAGGGTAAAGGTATTCGTTACGTTGACGAATACGTACGTCGTAAGGAAGGTAAGACAGGTAAGTAATAAGTAGTTTATTTTGAGGTGAAATTGTGATTTCTAAACCAGATAAAAACAAGTTACGCTTAAAGCGTCGTAAACGTATTCGTAGTAAGATTTCTGGTACTGCTGAGCGCCCACGCTTAAGCATTTTTCGTTCAAATAAAAACATCTACGCTCAATTAATTGATGACGTAGCGGGTGTTACGCTTGCAAGCGCCTCAACTTTGGATGAAAACGTATCAGAAGATGCAACTAAGGTAGAACAAGCTGCTGCTGTAGGTAAGGCAATTGCTGAAGCTGCTGAGGCAAAGAACATTTCTGCCGTTGTATTTGATAGAAGTGGTTACTTATACCACGGCCGTGTTCAAGCATTAGCTGATGCTGCTCGTGAAAACGGATTAGAATTCTAGGAAAGGAGATTAACACATGGCAAACCGCAATGATTCTCGTAACAATCGTAGAAACAAAGACGATATCGAAGATCAATTAGTCGCTGTCAACCGTATTACTAAGGTTGTTAAAGGTGGCCGTCGCATGAGATTTGCTGCTCTTGTTGTTGTTGGCGACAAGAAAGGCCGTGTAGGTTTTGGTACTGGTAAAGCTCAAGAAGTCCCAGAAGCAATCCGTAAGGCTGTAGAAGACGGTAAGAAGAAAATGATCAATGTACCTAAAGTTGGTACTACTATTCCTCATGAAGTTATTGGTCACTACGGTTCAGGTAACATTTTATTGAAGCCTGCCGAAGCTGGTTCTGGTGTTGCTGCTGGTGGTGCCGTACGTATCGTTATGGATATGGCTGGTATCTCAGACGTAACTTCAAAATCACTTGGTTCTAATACTCCAATCAACGTTGTTCGTGCAACTATCGATGGTTTGAAGAAGCTTAGAACTAGTGAAGAAGTAGAAAAACTTCGTCAACCTGAAAGAGCTTAGATTAGGGAGATCATAGATGACTGATTTAAAGATTACTTTAATTAGAAGTGCTGCTCACCGTCTACCTGAACAAAGAAAGATTGTTAAAGCTCTTGGCTTGGGTAGAGTAGATAGTACTGTTGTTCTTCCAGACAACGCTGCTACTCGTGGTGCATTATTGAAAATTGCTCACTTAATCTCTGTTGAAGAGATTAATAAATAGGATATCAAGGAGGTGCCCAATTTAATGAAGCTTCATGAATTACATTCTGCTGAAGGCTCACGTCGTGATAGAAAACGTGTCGGTCGTGGTACTTCAAGTGGTTACGGTAAGACTTCTGGCCGTGGTCAAAAGGGTCAATTGGCTCGTCAAGGCGGTCACACACGTTTAGGTTTTGAAGGTGGTCAAATGCCATTGTTCAGAACTATGCCAAAGCGTGGTTTTAAGAACATCAACCGTAAAGAATACGCAATCGTAAATTTAGATGACTTAAATAAGTTCAAAGATGGCAGTGAAGTAACTGTTGAAACTCTTAAGGAAAACGGCTTGGTAAAGAAAGAATTATCAGGCGTTAAGTTACTTGGTAACGGAGAATTAAAAGTTAAGTTAACTGTAAAGGTTAATAAAGTTTCCGCAGCTGCTAAGAAAGCAGTTGAAGCCGCTGGCGGAACTGTTGAGGTGATCTAATGTTTTCGACCTTGAAGAACGCCTTTAAGGATAAAGAAATTAGAAATAAAATTTATTTCACTCTCTTTATTCTATTAATCTACCGGATCGGTGCTAATATCACTGTTCCAGGTGTTAATGCAAAGGCGATCACACAGGTTGCTCAAACTGGATTAGTTCCAATGCTAGATACTGTATCTGGTGGTGGGCTAGATAACTATTCAATATTTTCTTTGGGTGTTTCCCCGTACATCACGGCACAAATTGTAATCCAGCTGTTACAGATGGATATTGTACCGACATTGGTAGAATGGGGAAAACAAGGTGAAGTAGGTCGTCGTAAAACTAATCAAGTAACAAGATATTTAGCATTAGTTGTTGCTTTTGTTCAAAGTATTGGTATTACGTTAGGTTTCAATGCCTTGACTCAAATGGGATTGGTTAAAAACCAATCCCCTCAAACTTATGTAGAAATTGCTATTATCATGACCGCTGGTACCATGTTATTGACATGGTTGGGTGATGAAATCACCGATAAAGGTCTTGGTAATGGTGTATCAGTAATTATTTTTGCTGGTATCATTGCAAGATTACCAAGTGGTTTATGGCAAATCTACAAAGAATCAATTATTAACAATAGTTCCAGTGATCGTTGGAAAGGTATTTTGTTCTTCATCGCGGTTATAGTTGCAATCCTTGTAGTTACTCAATTAGTTACATGGGTTGAACAAGCTGATCGTCGCATTCCTATTCAATACACAAGAAGAGCGACGATTAGTGGTTCTGAAAGTTTTCTACCATTAAAAGTTAATGTATCTGGAGTTATTCCAGTTATTTTCGCCAGTTCATTTATCATTACACCGGCAACAATTTTAATGGCCTTTCAAAGAACCCAAGGCGATCAACAATGGTTTAAAGTAATGAACCAGATCTTTAGTTTACAAACTACTCCTGGGGTTATCATCTACACTTTATTGATTATCTTATTTACATTCTTCTACGCTTTCGTACAGGTTAACCCTGAGAAGCTGGCAGAAAACTTACAAAAGCAAGGTGCTTACATTCCTAGTGTTTGGCCAGGAAAAGATACCCAGAATTATATTTCAAAGATGTTGATTAAATTATCAACTGTAGGTTCAGTATTTTTAGGTTTAGTTGCTCTATTGCCTCAATTGGCCACAAACTTCTGGAATCTCCCAAGTTCCATTGGTTTAGGAGGAACAAGTCTTTTAATTGTAATTGGGGTTGTTCTTGAGTTATCTCGTCAAATTAACGGTTTGTTAATGAAGAGAGAATATGTTGGATTCATCAGATAGGAACGGAAAAATGATTAACTTAATTCTTTTAGGCTTACCAGGTGCTGGTAAGGGTACAGCATCAGAGAGAATCGTTGACAAATATCACTTAACTCATATCTCAACTGGAGATATGTTTAGGGAAGCAATGGCTAACAAGACCAAGGTTGGTCTTGAAGCTAAAAGCTACATCGACAAAGGTAATTTGGTACCAGATGAAGTTACTGCTAGATTAGTTGAAGAACGTTTAGGTCAACCTGATATTAAAGAAGGTTTCATCTTAGACGGTTTTCCAAGAACTACTGTACAAGCAGAACTTCTTGAAGGCATTACTAAACGTTTGAACAAGCCTTTAACAAATGTCATCGCGCTTGAAGTTGACGAAGATACTTTGATCAAGCGTTTATCAGCAAGATACATGTGTAAGAATTGTGGTGCTACTTACAACAAGATTTCTAAGCAACCTAAAGTTGAAGGTACTTGTGATCGTTGTGGTGGACACGAATTCTACCAACGTGAAGACGATAAGCCAGAAGTAGTTAAGAATCGTCTTGAAGTTAACGAAAAGATGAATGCTCCTTTGAAAGACTTTTATCAAAAGAAAGGTTTGCTTACTGTAATTAATGGTGAACAAACTCCAGAAAAAGTCTTTGAAGACATTGATGCGGTATTGAGTAATAATCAATAAAGAAAAATTTGTATAATTTTTTATCCGTGTTATAATTTCAAAGTATGACTGTATTAATTGCGGAGGAACAACTTTGGCAAAAGATGATGTCATTGAAGTAGAAGGTAAGGTAGTTGATACCTTACCTAATGCTATGTTTAAAGTTGAATTGGAAAATGGAGCTACTATTTTAGCACACGTTTCCGGTAAAATTAGAATGCACTACATTCGTATTTTGCCAGGAGACCGTGTGACTGTTGAATTGTCTCCATACGATTTAACTAAAGGTAGAATTACGTATCGATTTATAAAATAATATAACGGAGGGAAACATGAAGGTTAGACCATCTGTTAAACCAATGTGTGAACATTGTAAAGTTATTAAAAGACATGGCCGTGTTATGGTAATTTGCCCAGCAAATCCAAAGCACAAGCAACGTCAAGGTTAATAGAAAAAAGAGGAGGTGTAGTTTATGGCTCGTATTGCTGGTGTTGACTTACCAAGAGATAAGCGAATTGTTGTTGCCTTAACTTACATTTACGGTATTGGTGACACAACTGCTAAGAAGATTTGTGCTGATGCTGGTGTATCTGAAGACGTTCGTTCAAAGGATTTAACTCCAGAAGATCAAGAAAAGCTTCGTGCTGAAGTTGACAAGTACCGTGTTGAAGGTGACTTGCGTCGTGAAGTAAGCATGAACATTAAGCGCTTAGTTGATATTGGTTCTTATCGTGGTATTCGTCACCGCCGTGGACTTCCAGTTCGTGGCCAAAATACCAAGAACAATGCTCGTACTCGTAAGGGTACTAAGAGAAACCGTTAATTTTATTTATAAGGAGGTTTATTGATGCCTGCAAAGAAAACAGCACGTAAGCGTCGTGTGAAGAAGCATGTTGAAAGCGGTGTTGCACACATTCACTCAACGTTTAATAATACTTTAGTCATGATTACTGACGTTCAAGGTAATGCAGTTGCTTGGTCTTCAGCTGGTGCATTGGGCTTTAAGGGTAGTCGTAAGTCTACTCCATTTGCAGCTCAAATGGCAGCTGAAGCAGCAGCTAAGAGTGCAATGGACCAAGGTATGAAACATGTAGAAGTTTCAGTTAAAGGTCCTGGTGCTGGTCGTGAATCTGCTATTAGATCACTTCAAGCAACTGGTCTTGAAATTACTGCAATTCGTGACGTTACGCCAGTTCCCCACAATGGTTCCAGACCACCAAAACGTCGTCGTGTTTAATTTTGTCCTTGATGATATAGGACGTTACGTTTTGAAAGGGGCCCAGTAATGATTGAATTTGAAAAACCAAATATTACCGTTGTTGAACAAGAAGATTCTTACGGTAAGTTTGTTGTTGAACCACTTGAGCGAGGCTTTGGTACTACTTTAGGTAATTCTTTAAGAAGAGTTTTACTTACTTCTATTCCGGGTACTGGACTTGTTTATGTGCAAATTGATGGCGTTTTACACGAGTTTTCAACAGTTCCTGGCGTCAGAGAAGATGTAACCAAAATTATTCTGAACTTGAAGAAACTTGAATTAAAGTCTCTTTCAGATGAACAAAAGGTTATTGAATTAGACGTTGAAGGTCCTGCCACAGTAACTGCTGATGATCTTAAAGTTGATGCAGACGTTCAAGTCTTGAATCCAGATCAATATATTTGTACCATTGCTGAAGGTGGGCATTTACATATGGAACTCGCCGTAAAGAATGGTAGAGGATATGTAACTGCAAGTGACAATAAGAGTGATGACATGCCAATCGGAGTAATTCCTGTTGATTCATTATTCTCACCAATTAAAAAGGTTAACTACCAAGTTGAATCAACTCGTGTTGGTAAGAGAGACGATTTCGACAAGCTCACTTTTGAGATTTGGACTGACGGTTCAATCAAGCCTAATGACGCCCTTAGTTTTGCTGCTAAGATCTTAGTTGAACACTTCAAGGTATTTGAATCAGCTGATGCAAATACTCAATTCAGCGAAGTAATGGTGGAAAAGGAAAACGATAAGAAGGAAAAGAAGCTTGAAATGACAATTGAAGAGCTTGACCTTTCTGTTCGTTCATACAACTGCCTGAAACGTGCCGGCATTAACACTCTTCAAGAGTTAACTGATAAGACAGAATCAGATATGATGCGTGTACGTAACTTAGGACGTAAATCATTGGAAGAAGTTAAGAATAAATTAGCCGACTTAGGTCTTTCACTTCGTCAAGAAGACTAAAAGTAGGCAATAAAGGAGGCAAACCCATGGCATACCGTAAATTAGGTCGCGATAGTGCTCACAGAAAAGCAATGCTAAGAGAAATGACTACTCAATTAATCATGAACGAACGCATTGTTACTACTGAAACTCGTGCTAAAGAAGTTCGCAAGACTGCCGAAAAGATGATCACTTTAGGTAAGCGCGGCGATTTAGCTTCAAGAAGAAAGGCTGCAGCATTTGTACGTGACGAAGTTGCAGATATCCACGAAGAAAAGGATACTGTAGTTGTTAAGTCAGCATTGCAAAAGCTTTTCAGCGATGTAGCACCTCGTTACAAAGACCGTAATGGTGGTTACACTAGAATTTTGAAGTTAGCAGTTCCTCGTAAAGGTGACGCTGCTCCAATGGTTATTCTTGAATTAGTCTAGAATAGTCAAAAACTTAATACGTATTAAGAATTATCCATGAAAGTGAGAATAAGCGTAAAGATGATGGCGCAAGCTTAGTCTAGCTTAGATGATGAAAATCATCCCTCTTCATGGGTGATTTTTTTTACCCTTTTTTCTGTTACAATTACTATTAAGTGAGTTGGAAGGGAGAGTGAAATATGACAATTAGCAATGCTATTGAGTTTAAAGATGTGACATTTACATATCCAGAATCTAAAGCACCTGTCCTTAAGAAAATTAATTTTAAAGTAAAAAAAGGTTCATGGACAGCTTTAATAGGCCATAATGGGAGTGGTAAATCCACAATTTCCAAGTTGATTAATGGTTTACTTTTACCTGATAAGGACTCTGGCAGTGTAATTACTGTTTCCGGAATGAATCTAAATTCAGAAAATGTTTGGGACATTAGAGAAAAAGTTGGTATAGTTTTTCAAAATCCGGATAATCAATTTGTTGGAGCTACAGTTGGTGACGATGTAGCATTTGGATTAGAAAATCGTGGTGTTCCTAGGGACCAGATGGTACAGACCGTTAAAAAGGTATTATCTGATGTGGGAATGCTGGATTATATTGATGCTGAACCTGCCAATTTATCTGGTGGTCAAAAGCAAAGAGTAGCTATTGCAGGTATTCTTGCTGTTGAACCAGAGATTATTATCTTGGATGAATCGACGTCAATGCTAGACCCCAGCGGTAGAGACCAAATATTAAAGATAATTAAACGCTTAATGTCAGAAAAAAATTTAACCATTCTCTCTATTACGCATGATATCGATGAAGCTGATATGGCAGATAATGTCATTGTGCTAAATGAAGGGAAAATATTGGCACAAGCATCGCCAACAGAAATTTTCAGTCAAACAGAAATGCCGCGGCAAATTGGATTAGATATTCCTTTTGTAGATAAATTGATATATAAATTAAATCAATTAGGCATTACAATACCAAAAGATGTACAAACGAAAGATGAGTTGAAACAGTACTTATGTCAATTAAATTCGAAAAAGTAGATTATATTTATTCTCCAGGAACAACAATGAAAAAAAGGGGGCTAGATAACGTTTCTTTCGAATTAGCTGACAATAAATTCATTGCTTTGATTGGACATACTGGTAGTGGTAAATCTACGCTTATGCAGCATTTTAATGCGTTGCTGAAGCCAAGCAAAGGTTCAATAGATATTGCCGGATATCATATCACTCCTCAAACAAGTAATAAAAATTTAAAAGAATTGCGTAAACGAGTTAGTCTAGTTTTTCAATTTCCTGAAGCACAATTATTTGAGAATACTGTGTTAGAAGATATTGAATTTGGACCTAAGAATTTTGGTGCGACAGAAAAAGAAGCAAAAACCAAAGCCTTTGAATGGCTGAGCAAAGTAGGACTGCCTGAAGAGATAGCAACTAAATCTCCGTTTGAGCTTTCAGGCGGGCAAATGAGACGAGTAGCTATTGCCGGGGTAATGGTAAATGAACCTCAAGTACTGTGCTTGGATGAGCCTGCTGCTGGTCTTGATCCACGGTCTCGTAAAGAAATGATGAAGTTGTTTTTGAACTATCAAAAGGCTGGCCATACTGTAATTTTAGTTACGCATAATATGGATGATGTTGCTGAATTTGCAGATGATGTATTAGTGATGGAACATGGACAGCTAATTAAACACGATAAACCGGAGAATATTTTCAAAGATAAAAATTGGCTGGAAAAGCATTATCTAATGGAACCAACCCCTAGTCGTTTTGCTTCAGAATTAGCAAATTATAATTTTGCACAGAATCCGTTAACGCTTGATCAACTTGTAGATGGAATCAAGGAGAATTTGAAGGGAGAGTTTGATGAGTAAAATAATTGTTGGGCGATATATCCCGGGAAATTCTCTTGTCTATAAAATGGATCCACGTGGTAAATTATTGATTACAATACTATTTATTTTCGTGATTTTTTTGGCAAATAATCCCATAACTTACGCTATTATCACAGTATTTTGTTTAGCAGCGGTTTTCGCAACAAGGTTAAAAGTAAGAGTGTTCTGGGATGGGGTTAAACCGTTAATTGGGTTAATCTTTTTCACGTCTTTATTGCAATTATTCTTTATGACCGGTGGGAAAACATACTGGCAATGGTGGATTTTTACTATCTCTAGTTACGGGTTGGTTAATGCGGCCTATACTTTTATTAGATTCACTTTGATCATTTTGATCTCAACGGTCATGACGGTTACTACGATGCCACTTGAAATCGCCGATGCGATGGAGTGGTTACTAAAACCATTAAAAATATTTAAAGTGCCAGTGGATAAAATTGCGCTAGTAATTTCAATTGCTCTTCGTTTTGTCCCAACATTGTTTGATGAAACTTTGAAGATAATGAATGCTCAAAGATCACGTGGGGCTGATTTCAATGATGGTGGTCTAGTAAAAAGAGCAAAA
This sequence comes from Lactobacillus amylovorus DSM 20531, assembly GCF_002706375.1. Classification (NCBI taxonomy): domain Bacteria; kingdom Bacillati; phylum Bacillota; class Bacilli; order Lactobacillales; family Lactobacillaceae; genus Lactobacillus; species Lactobacillus amylovorus. The sequence goes on along the minus strand of NZ_CP017706.1, from coordinate 805,384 downwards.
GCAATTACGCCAATATTGGTGCCATTGTTTATTCACTCTCTAGAAACCGCAATTGATTTATCGACTGCTATGGAATCACGTGGCTATCGTGGCAGTAGTGGTCGAACCAAATATAGAGTTTTGAATTGGTCAAAATATGATTTAATTTCATTATTCTATTTCATCGCATTAGTATTGTTACTATTAATTTTTAGGAATCACTAATTATGTTAACTAGATATAAAATGACAATGTCGTATGATGGTCATTTGTTTCATGGCTTTCAACTTCAGCCAGATCAGCGAACGGTCCAAGGAACAATAGAAGATGCTCTTAAGAAGATGACTAAGGGTAAGCGAGTTATTGTTCAAGGATCTGGTAGAACAGATGCTGGAGTACATGCTGTGGGGCAAGTGATTCACTTCGACTATCCTGGAAAGACGATTCCAGTCCACAGAATGATTTTAGCTTTAAATTCAATGATGCCAACTGATATTGTTTTTACAGATTGTCAAATAGTGGACGAAAATTTCCACGCTAGATATTCAATTAAGGGAAAATGGTATCGATATCGCGTTAGTTTAGACCATTTTGTGAACCCATTTAAACGATTTTATACAGGTCATTTTCAATACCATCTTGATATTAAAAAGATGCAAGAAGCAGCTAAAGATTTACTTGGGACACATGACTTTACTAGTTTTGCAGCCAGTGGTGGTCAAATAGAAGATAAGGTTCGAACTATTTATTATGTCAATATCAGGAAAAACGAAGAAGAAAATGAAATAATATTCGATTTCATTGGCTCAGGCTTTCTGTATAATATGGTCCGAATTATGGTTGCTGCATTGCTAGAGATAGGCAATGATCGTCGACCAGTTCATGATTTAAAACGAGTGATTTTAGCCAAAGATAGACAAGAAGTTCGTCAGACGGCACAAGCAAGCGGCTTATATTTGTATCATGTATTTTATGACGAAATTCCACAAAAATATCGTCAAGACCAAGGATTAATGATTTAATTAAAATAAGTGTAAGTGCTTTTTTAGGAGGTAAGTAAAATGAAAAAGAGATTTGTTTACTTATTTTCGGTTGTATTCTTTGTGTTCTTAGGACTTCTTCAATTAGGTTTAAAACCACAAAAGGTAGAAGCTGCCTACGGAATTTTGCATCCCTATAGCACGCCTGTAGCAACGCGCGGTAATTGGTATTATCTTGATCGTGATAGCAAGGGAACCCAAAAGATTTATACTGTTAAAATTACGGCCCATGCTGTTGATAAAGATAAACTATATGTTCCTTCACAAAAGTATTTTGAGAAACATGTTTATAATGCTTCTGAGAAGAAACGTAATCAATTTATTGAGAAAACTAAGAATATTTATGCTGGCTACAATTATAAAAAGGGCTTCAATGTCAATAATTGGGTTAGTTTAGCAGGAGACGGAGTCTACTATATTCCTGTTACGCGTAAAGTTAAAGGCAAGAAGGTAAAAGCATTACGTATTGCTACTGGTGCTGGTCCTTATACTGCTGCTTATGCATATAAGACAAAAAAGCTTGCTAGACTGGCAAAATAAAGAATTATCATATTTTGGTATTTTTACTGAAATATGATTTTTTATTTCTCCGTAAATTGCAATAATAAATTGAACATTTATACTGCTTGATAGATATGATCTAATTCTTTCTCAAAGATTTCATCTGGAGTATGATATGCCAAGATCTTTCTTGGTAGCGAATTGCACCAGGTTTCAATATTAATGATATCTTGAAGAGAATAGTTATTGATGTAATCACCTTTGGGAATAAATCTGCGAATAAGGCCATTGTGTCTTTCAACAGTGCCTTTATCACAAGAAGTATATGGATGAGCATAGTAAACCAGGGTTTTTGAAACTGTCTCCAGATTGGATAAATCCGCAAACTCTGATCCATTATCAGTTGTAATTGTCTTAAAGATGTCATTCCAGTGTTCACTATACTGTTTGCGCAGAGCCTGAAAAGCAGTCATCACACTGGCGGCTGTCTTATCAGGAATACGCAAGATTAAAAATTCACGGCTCATTCGTTCAGACAAAGTTAGCAGTACTTGATCATCCTTAGTTTTATGTCCTAAGACTAAATCGCATTCCCAGTGGCCAAATTCCTTACGATCATTGATCTCCTTGGGACGTTCTTCAATACTTCGGCCAAGCTTTTTCTTATTTTTACGAATGCGATGTATTTTAGTATTGCGCTTTAACTTTTCTGGCAAATCAGAATTTCTCATACCCATTAAGCATTGATCTACATAGTTGTACAAGGTTCTAGTGCAAACTACCTGATCACGAGAAAATTCTCCTAAAGCTAAGCAGCGATTGGCACATACATCAAGAGACCAGCCATCTTCGCAGAAATGCTTATTAACGTATTTGATAAAGTCAGATTTCTTTAAGAAATCTGATTTACGACCGCAATTCTTACGATGTATTTGGTAAGCTTTATCACCTTGTTGTGCCTTATAGCGTTTTTGCTTACCATGATAAAGCAAAACAGTACCACGTTTAACCTCATAACTGATAGTAGAAGGAGAGCAATCAAGCTCACGAGCAATAGCCCTAAGAGAGAAACCGTCTTTAATACGGGTTTGAATAACAACCCGTTGCTCAAATGATAAATGCTTTCCCTTTTGGTGCTTAGGCATAATAGAATGTAAAGAGTCCATTTGTGACCTCCAATAGATGTTTTTGTGATTATTAACATTCTATCAAACAGGTCCAAATGGACTTTTTATTTTTCTAAAGTGTTCAATTTGATTTTACAATCAGCGTTTTTTATTTCTCTAAAAATGCAAGAATAAATTCTTTAAGACTGGCATTTATAATTGACTTTTTTCAAAAAAGGACGTACTCTAATATAGTATGTTTGTCCACGATAGGCCCCGGAAACTTATTGTTTTCAAACTGCAAATAAACGGAGGAATTTAAATTGCGTACTACACCATTAGCAAAATCTAGTGAAATCGAACGTAAGTGGTACATTATTGATGCAACTGACGTATCTCTTGGTCGTCTTTCTGCAGCTGTAGCCACTATTTTGAGAGGTAAGAACAAGCCTCAATACACACCTAATGTTGATACCGGTGATAATGTTATTATTATCAACGCATCAAAGATTAAGTTGACTGGTAAAAAGGCTTCTGACAAGATTTACTACCACCACTCAGAATGGCGCGGTGGCTTAAAAGCTACTTCATACGGCGAGTTGCTTGCTAATAACCCAGTAAAGATGGTTGAAATCTCAGTTAAGGGCATGCTTCCAAAGAATACTCTTGGTCACCAAGAATTCATGAAGATGCACGTTTATGCTGGTGAAGATCACAAGCATGAAGCACAAAAGCCTGAAAAGTTAGATATTAACAAGTTAATCTAGGAGGTTAAATAATGGCACAACAAGCTGCATACACAGGTACTGGTCGCCGCAAGGATTCAGTTGCGCGTGTTCGTTTAGTACCAGGTAACGGTAAGATCACTGTTAACGGTAAAGATGTTGATCAATACATTCCATTCCCTAACTTGGTTAAAGATTTGAAGCAACCTTTAACATTAACTGAAACTGACGGTCAATACGACGTCCACGTTAATGTTAACGGTGGTGGTTTCTCAGGCCAAGCTGGAGCTATCCGTCTCGGTGTTGCACGTGCTCTTCTTGAAGTTGACCCAGACTTCCGTGGTCCACTTAAGAAGGCAGGTTTTTTAACCCGTGACCCAAGAATGAAGGAAAGAAAGAAGCCAGGTTTGAAGAAAGCCCGTAAAGCTTCTCAATTCTCAAAGCGTTAATATTTACGTTCAAAAATGTTGTTATATCAACGTTTTGGAGACTTCAGTTGGTCACCTATGGTCACAATGCTATAGGGATTCCAATAGATTTAAAGCATTCGCATCTTGCGAGTGCTTTTTTTCTGGCATTAATTCCAGATAATATTTTTCAGTAGTTAAGATTGAGTCATGTCCTAATCTTCTGCTAACATAGGATAAAGGAATATTATTACTGAATAAAAAAGAAGCGTGGGTATCTCTTAAACCGTGAAATGTGGTTGTAGGGATACCTATTTTTTTGAGCAATTCTTTTAACATACCTGATTGTTTAAAGCTAAACCAATCAAATAAATATCCTGATTGTTTAGGTGTAATAGTCTTAAGTAAGTCATAAATATTTTCAGGAATAGTAACACTACGTCTAGAATGCTTTGTTTTTAGTTTAGTATCATCAGTAGTAGGGCTAATTGAGCGTTTTACTTCAACGCAATAATATTGACCATCGTAATGTACATCCTCAGGTTTAATACCTAAAATTTCACCACGTCTTAAACCAGTACTAATTTCAAGTAACACCATTAAGTTAAATTCATTATCTGTATGTTCAAGCAAATAATGTTTTAACTTAGTTAGATCAGACATTGATAAAGCTTTATTGCGTTTAGGTAATTCTTTTCCGTGTGCTTTAAGTAAACTAGCAAAATCATTATAAATGTATCCCTTAGCATAAGCATACCGGAGGGCAGTTCTAATTTTCTTAAGTAACTCGGTTACTGTTTTCTTAGAATGTGTTTCACCATATTTATCTAAGATACTTTGCATTTGCACATCATCGAGTTTGCCAAGTTTAGCGGTTGGAAAAAGATTATCAATTACTTTACCAGCTTTAATATAATTATCAAAAGTAGCTTTTCTGACATCATGCACTTTTACTGTTTGAACGAATAAGTAATAAAAGTCCTTGAATAAAGTGTTTTGCTGGGCTATTGCTTGACCTTTAGCTTTTTGTAATTCAAGAGTAGTCCCCCAAACTTTAGCTTCTTTTTCAGTTTTAAAACTCTTAGTTAAGTAATCACGCTTTCCATGTTGATAAATAGTTACTCTAGCTCTGTATGAAGAGCCACGTTTTTCAATGCTTGCCATAAATTTAATCGTCCTTTCAAAAGAAAAGCCGACTATCTTACTAGCAATAAAGTTAGCAGATAACCGACTATTTCTCAAATCTTTTTTAATTTTGTTTCTTTAAGATCGATGAAAGCTTCGATACTTTTAATGGTAAAGCGTTCTGTGTGTTCTCCTAGTTTAAATCTTTTAAAATCAGGATCAGAGCGAAATACTTTATCAAAAGTTTTGGGATCAATGCCAATGTATTTTGAAGCTTCTTCGCGAGTTAATAATTTAGCCATTATATTATTCTCCTGAGATTGTTTAGTTATCCATATTGAGATAAAATCTAGGTAGTAAGTAATCTAGTCATTGCTTTTGTTGCTATTAGCATGACTAGTATTTTTTTGCGATTTTATCTTCCAAATGGCTTCAAATAATTTATCATCAGTGATTAGATCCTGTTTTATTTTTTCACGATTATCTTTTGTGAGATGTAAAGCGATAACTCGTCTTTCAAGTTGAGAAAATGTATCAACAAGTCTATTATCAATCCGACATTCGTTGTAAAAATTTAAAGGACTGTAAGGAGTGCTGATAAAATACGCACAAACATTTATAAAAACATCTTTATAGCGTCGCTTGGCAGTCTTATCTATTTCCCATGGATCAAGTAGAGTTAGTAACTGACCATATTCATAATCGCGAGGTCTAAGATCATTAATTACAATAAAGTGTTGTCCTTTATATTCCTGAAAATGATCTTTACTACTTCCGGAAATAAAGAAATCTTTAGGATGTCTTTCTTCTAAAATTTCTCTGATTAGTTTTGTTTTCCCAATGCCAGATACCCCGTATAACCAGTATGTTCGGCAGCGTTGTCCTTTGAAATCTTTGAGAAATTGTTGGTGTTTTTTATAGGCTAAAATATCATCAATATGATCCAATAGGATTTTATGTTTTGCCATTTCAAGAACACCAATTTTTTCTTGTAATTCTTCTTTAGTCAGCTTTTCATTAGAATAGTTATCAATAAAGTTTTCAATTTCTTTTCGAGAAGGCTTTTTAACATTTTTTCTAATTTCTTTGATTTTTTCTTCAAAATCAAATGATGCTATGACTTCGGAAGGACTATAATGATGTTTTTTCTTTGCATTATTAGTTTCATGAATTAAGTAACTGTAGCCATTATTTATAGTGCTGTGCCATGCTTCAATATATTGTTCTTGGTCAGCAAAAACTTTTGCAACTCTTGAAATAGTTTTGGCATCTTTGAAATGTAGCATCACATGAAAATGTGGACGTACTTCCTTATCATCTTTATCAGTGTCCTTATCATGTAAGATATAAGCCCACTCCTCGGCACCAGATTTTTCTAATCTGTCTTTTAATTCTTCTGGTTTAAACGGTAAGTGATCTAAATCTTGTGTATACATGAAACTTCTTACACGTATTATTTTTTTCACATTTAAATGCTCCTTCTTTTTTTACACAATTTACACATTAGTGATTGGGGCTAGATAACAAGCTCCTAGCCCCAACGTAATGGCTTTTGTGAGATAATTACACATTGTAATTAATATATATTTTTTATGGGCGCGGTTTTTCGCCTTAGCGCTCTTGTCTGCGACAAGCGCTAGCTCCAAACCGCGCGTCATTTTTTCTCACCTTTATAGACGTAAAAACTTCCTTTACGAGTATGACTTGAGCAAATATATTTATCGGTATAACTGCTTACTTCCTGAGCAAGATTATCTAAATTACTATCTAATACTTTTTTAGCTTTAAAGTTATTAGGAATACATACCCATACTTTCATTGAGTCTTCTGCATAATCAATGTATGTGTACCAAAGAGCGGAATTATAGATTCTTTGATCAAGATTAACTTTTGTTTTTGACGTAAAATCATTGATCGAGTTTTGTTGGCGTAGGAATCGTCTTAATCTGCCAGTATCATTCAACGACTTGCAGTAATTAACAAAACCTCGTCTTCTAGACAATAGATAAACGGAACTGACTGCCAAAATTAGTAGTCCAATACCTATAATTAAAACAATAGTTTGATACTGCATGAACAGATTTAATTGATGAATTAACCAATCTACACAAAAAATGAGCACACTTGCTAATAATTCATAAATTGGAAGAAATAATTTCATTCTTGTCTACCATCCTTTAACTGTAGGTGCCAGAAATGGGGTAATTGCCGGCACATCATTACTATTAATTTTTTGAATAATTCCAGTTGCTACACCAGAAGGTACTACGATGCTTGAAACATCAAAATCTGGAAACAAATATTGACAGCTCTTGGAATTTACAAGCCCCATCAAAATACGTAAGTTACATTGAGATCTTACAGATGTAGGTATCGTTTTTGCATCTAATTCTTGTGAGATTAGTACTAAGTGAACATTACTTTCTCTTGCTAACAAAGTAATTGTTTGCAACAAGCTAAAAAATGAATCAACAATTCGTTTATTTGCACCAGTTGTAAGAGCGCTAAGTTCATCAATAGTGACAACAACAGGTAGAAATTTCTTGTTGACATTAGCATGAGATTGAAGATACTCACTCTGCCTTTGATATACTAACTGCAGTACTTGGCTTAGTTTATCGTTTACTTTTGATAAGAAATCAGACTTTGATACGTCTGGGGATGGATAAATAATTTCTTGATTATTATCACGTGCCCACCAGACTAGATCTTTTGACCCTTTCGGATCAATCGTAATTACTTTTCCCATTCTGGCAGCATTGCTATTGAGCCATTTTGTGAGCATGGTTTTGCCAGAGCCCGATAATCCCATGATCGCTACAGATGTTAATGAATTAATATTTACACAATAATTTTGCATTAACCAGATATTTCCATTTTTAGCATTTAGATCTAAAAATGAATCAGCATCATTTATAACAAGTCTTTTTGAGATACCTCTTTTCCACGGGAAAGCCCACGCTCGGGCTTTATGTAGGTTATCTGTTTCCCAAGGTACTAATAATGGTGATGGTTGTGGAAAGACTGTAAAATAGGGATAGGCATTCGTGCTGATAATCGACGTTAGTCGATTGTACAATTCCAGATTAAGCAATAAGGCTGAAGGACTATAAAATATGAACTTTAAGTCTTTTTCAGTTGCTCTAACATCGAATGACAATGTATAAGATGTTTCACCATCTTTGTTTAAAGCCATGTTGATGGCCTGCTTACAGTGAGCTGCAATTTCATCGAGTGTCGGATTAATCATAATTAAGCCTCCTCAATATCCTCTGCTTTAAACCAAACGTTATTCTCTACTTCACAAGCCTGTAAGTGCTTAAACTTAATCTTTGAATTGAAAGGTGGTAGTTTAACCTTCTTATTAAACTTGACGTAGAAATAATTGTCCGGCATACCACATAAGATGCGATAACCTGTAATTTCATTTGTCGGCTTGTGATTTTCCCACTTTACTCGTGGCTCAAGCTTAGTGCTTAACAAAACAACATCTGTATCTTCAGATACATAAACGCTTGCTACTTCTTCTGAGTAGCCACTAGATCTTCTTGCTTTCATGATGAAAGTCCTTTCTAATTAAAGGCAATTTATTAGTATAATTGAATTAAGATAACTGCCGTAAACTTAATTCTCTTATAGTTTACGGCAGTTAAATGATGTATAGGTTAAATGGTCATTGTTAGAAAATAAAATAAGGTATTTATAATGAAGCTATCTGATAAAGAAAGAAAACATTTGGAAGATATAGTTAAAGCCAATAAATGGTTTACATTCGAGGAAGCAGAAAAAAAAATACGAAAACATTGGAATTCTTTTTACAGTAAAAATGACGACTATCTTTCTACACAAAGACGACAATTACAAAAAATTATTAGATCAGATATAAAAGGAACGTATTTGAAAATAAATAATAGAAAACCTACTACTACAGATGAAGAATGGTTTAAGCAAAATGCTTACAAAGGTTGGTCACGAAATCTTTTCTCTGATAATAAAATTGAAAAATTGCATGTTTTCCCTAAATACGATTATTTATTGAAACTGTCAAATAGTTTGTGTAAATAGATCTTTCTCGTAAATTGATTTTTTAATTTTTTCTTAGTCAAAGTAGGATTCCAATGTATCCTGCACTTGGCCGAAGCCTTTATGGATTCGGTTGAAGTAGCGATCATTGTAGCTTATTGCCTGAATGCCAATGAAAGTATCAAGCGACTGCTCGCTTGGAAACTCTGCTTTGGGCTTTGCCTTGCGTTTAACGACATTGTTAAAGGATTCAATCATGTTGGTGGAATAGATTGAGGGTCTGATCTGTTTGGGATAGTTGTAAAAGACCAATAGATCAGGCTCAATGTCTTTTAGATTCCTAATGACATGATTGTATGCCTTGTTCCATTTGTCATAGAATGCATGAAGAGTTTGTACAGCGGCTGTCTTGTTAGGCTGCCTATGAATCTGCTTGAAATCGTTCATGATTGTCTCACGATCGTCAACACGCACTTTATTGCAAATATTGCGCATGACATGAACCAGGCAGCGCTGAAAATGTGCTTTGGGATAAGTCTTTGCCAGAGCTGTTTTCATGCCGACAACACCGTCAGACAAGAAAAGCTCGACTTGCTTCAAACCCCGCGATCTCATGTTTTGAAGCAAGTCAGTCCAAACTTCGACGTTTTCGCTGGGTGCTATGCAGTAGTCGATTACTTCTTTATGGCCATTGGGCCTGATGCCGATGGCAATATAGACGGCTTCACGCTCAAACGTTTCTCGGCACAGCGGAAGATACGTTGCGTCAAGATAAACGCAAAAGAACCTGTCGCTAAGCTTGCGTTTGTGATAGGCTTCAACCTTTGGAATCATTTGCTTGGAAATATTTGATACCTGAGCCGGACTGTAATGGCTGCCGTACATCTTTTCAATCAGATCGGCTATTTCTCTGGTAGTGACGCCTTTGGCATAAAGCTTGATAATCATGCTTTCCAGGACGTCCGAGTGCTGCTTGTAGTCAGGCAGAGTGTGCTGATGAAATTCGCCGTTTCTGTCTCTGGGAACCTGAATTTCGATCTGGCCAAACTGCGTATCAACCTTGCGATAATAGATGCCGTTTCTGGAATTGCCAGAGTTCCATCCGCTTTTTGCATAAGGATCATAGCCTAAAAAGGCAGTCAATTCAGCTTCAAGCAATTGATTAACTGCAGTTTGAATTTCCTTGCGCAAAAAATCATTAACTTTGTCTTGATTATTGGAGTGCTTGAGCCATATTTTTGGTAAAATCATTCATGAAGGAGTTCTTCTTTCTGTATGTTGTTTTTTTGTTCAATCCAATCATACGAGAAAGGAACTCCTTTTTCTAATGTTTTCAGAAATTAATTTAAGGAATCATTCATCCTTACACAAACTATTTTACAGTCCCTATTTATTTAAAGAAAATGAGCAAAGTATAGTTTTATCGGCATTAGATGATGAGTTTGATGATATTGAGAAAAGTGAGATGAGAGACATCTATGAAAATTTATATGGTACTCCAGGTAAAGGAAAGACTAAATATCTTATGACCGAACCATATTTATTTGCATTGAAGCATGAGATTGAAAGACGAGAATATCCGACTAAAACGTTGTCTCTTCTTCCTCATTCGCCTAAAGAAATCATATCTGAATTTAATCAGTCTAATTTTAGAAATAATATTTTTACGGAAATTGATTCTTTAATTGATGATTTTGCTTTGAAGGTGGCTAATGAAGTTAAAGCACAGCAATTGGCAAGAAATGTTGAACTAGACAGGTATGAAGATATACTAAGTTTTCTTAGAACTTGGAATGATATTTTTCCTCAAGTAATTAATCTTGCCAGTTTAGAAAAAAATAATATGTTTAAACAGTTCCTTGAAGCAAAATCAAAGTTATCAAAGTCATTTTTCTTTGATGTAAAGGAAAATGTTGAAAAAGAGAAATTACATTCTAAATATTCTTTTAATAAGATTGCTAAAATATCTGATAAAGATTTAAAGAAAAAAATAAAAAATTCAATATATTCGTTTGAAAGCTACACTTTATCTAACTTAGAATTATTGATGATCGAAGATAATGTGTTATCAAATCAAGCTTCAAATATTAGACATAATTTTTCACGTTTTTTATATCAATACTTAGAGAAAAATAATGCAGATAATTTGATATTTGATGCTTTACGGAATGCTGGAATAAAAGATATTTAATGCTAAATTATCATCATAAAATTAAGTGAGAAATTTTTATTATGGATATTACAACACAAAAACGAAACGCTAAACAATTTATTCAAAATTGGCAAAACCGAGGGCATGAAAAACAAGATAGCCAATCATTTTGGCTACAGCTTTTACGAGATGTTTTGGGAGTAGAAGAGCCAGAGCAATTCATTAAATTCGAAAAGAAAGTTCAGTTATCACATGAAAGTTTTATTGATGGCTACATTGATCAAACGCATGTGATGATTGAACAAAAGGGTAGTAATAAAGATCTAGATAAACCTATTAGGCAATCTAGCGGAGAGTTGTTAACACCTTTTCAACAAGCGCAAAGATATGCTAATAATTTACCTTATTCTGAGCGCCCACGCTGGATTGTTACTTGTAACTTCATTGAATTCCGTGTGTATGACATGGAGCATCCTAACTCTGAACCAGTTAGAATTGAACTGAAGGATTTAGAAAAGAATTACTATCAACTTGAATTTTTAGTCGATAAAAGTAACGAGCATTTAGAGAAAGAAAAACAAGTTTCATTAAGTGCTGGTGAATTAGTTGGTAAAATCTATGATGAACTTTTAAAGCAATATAAAGACCCTAACAATGAACATTCACAAAAGAGCATTAATCAGCTTTGTGTAAGAATTGTATTTTGTCTATATGCTGAAGATGCTGGGATTTTTGGTAAAAGAAATATGTTCCATGATTATCTTGAGCAATTTGATGCAAGGCAAATGAGACAGGCTTTGATTAAATTGTTTAAGGTACTAGATACCAAAGAAGAAGATAGAGATCCTTACCTAGCTGATGATGATCCTAAATTGGCGGAATTTCCTTATGTTAATGGTGGGATGTTTTCTAATGAAGATATCGAGATTCCATCGTTTACTGATGAATTGCGTAGCTTATTATTAAGTAAAGCTAGTGATGAGTTTGACTGGTCTGACATCAGTCCTACTATTTTTGGCGCTGTATTTGAGTCAACTTTGAACCCTGAAACTAGACGACAGGGAGGGATGCACTATACTTCAGTAGAAAATATTCATAAGGTAATTGATCCTTTATTTTTGAATGATTTTAAGAATGAACTGAATGAGATAAAGAAAACAAAACAATTAGCAACTTTAAAGAAAAAGGCTAGAAAATTTCAAGAGAAGCTTGCTAATTTAACTTTCTTTGATCCTGCTTGTGGTTCTGGTAATTTCTTAACTGAGACATATTTACAATTAAGAAAGTTGGAAAATGAAGCAATAAAATTGATCTATCCTAACCCCTCACTTGATGTTGGTCAGGCTAAAGATATTATTAAAGTTTCTATTCAACAATTCTACGGAATTGAGATTAATGATTTTGCCGTGTCTGTTGCTAAAACGGCTTTATGGATTGCAGAAAGTCAGATGCTTGAAGAAACCAAAGATATCTTTTATGCTGACTGGGATTTCCTGCCATTAAAGACTTATACGCATATTCATGAAGGTAATGCCTTAACAATGGATTGGAATGATGTGATTCCTAATTATGCTTGTCATTATATTATGGGGAATCCTCCATTTATTGGGAAGAAAGAACAAAGTAAAGCTCAAAAACAAGAACTAAAAGATGTATTTAAAGTAGGATCTAAAGATACAAGTATCAGTGTATTAGATTATGTTTGTGGATGGTATAAAAAAGCAAACGAATATATAAAACTTCAAAAGACGCAGGTAGCCTTTGTCTCAACTAATTCTATTTCTCAAGGTGAACAAGTTGCTCCTTTATGGAAACATTTAAATAATATAACCATTAATTTTGCTTGGAGAACTTTTGCATGGGACAGTGAAGCTAAAGATAAGGCACATGTTCATGTCATTATCATTGGTTTTTCTAATGATAATAATGAAAGAAAAGAAAAATTCTTATTTAGTCAAGGAAAGGTTACTAAGGTTAAACATATCAGTCCATATCTTGTTGACTATTTACCTCAAGATTTAGTTATCTCTAAAAGTGCATCAAATATTGATGAAAAAGCGCCAGAGATGCATTATGGAAGTATGCCGATTGACAAGGGATTTTTAATTCTAAGTAAAAAAGATGTAGAAGAAGTAGCTAAAGAAGGAGAACAATTTTTACAATTTGTAAAGCCGTATACTGGTGGACAAGAAATTATCAAAAATAAATATAGATGGTGTTTATGGCTTAATGGGGCTAATCCTTCACAATACAGAAAATCAAAATTTATTGTAGATCGCATTAATAAGACTAAAGAATTCAGAGAGAATAGCGGAAGAACGGCAACACAGAAATTAGCGAATACACCTTATTTATTTGGTGAAATTAGACAACCTAATTCTAAGATGCTGGTATTTCCAAAAGTTTCATCAGAAAAACGTAGGTATATTCCAATTCCATTTATAGATCCTAATATTATTGTTAATGGGAGTAGTCTTATGATAGCTGATGCTACTAATTATCATTTGGGAATTTTAGAATCTAATGTACATATGGCATGGATGAGATTAGTAGCAGGAAGAATGAAAAGTGATTATCAATATTCAAAAGAACTTGTATATACTAATTTCCCATGGCCAACACCAACAGATAAACAAAAGGCAAAAATTGAAAAAACAGCGCAAGCTATTTTAGATGCACGTGCATTGTATCCAGATAGTTCACTTGCTGATCTATATGATCCGTTAACTATGCCAAAGGAATTACTTAAGGCACATCAAGATAATGATCGCGCAGTAATGGAAGCTTATGGCTTACCAGTTAAAGGAACAACTGAAAGTGATGCTGTAGCTTATCTGTTTAAGATGTATGAAAAATTGACCAAAGATAAGGAAAAATAATGATCATATACACTAAATATAAATTTGATGGAGATGTATCTTTTTCAAGGTTTATTGATATTGAAGAAGTGACAGATCATAAATATAGTTGCTTAGGACAAATGACCAGAGTAACTATCAATGATGGTAGGACTTATGAAGGTTTTGCTAATGAACCTTATTTATCTGGTAAAGGTAATTGTGTAACGTTAAAATGGTACGACATAGATTATGAAACATTTCATTTAAGAAGTGGAGATATGACTACAATATTTATTCCATTAAATATCGTTGTTAAAATAGAATCTATTTTGCATAGTAATCCGCGTTGGGGACATCCGCCAATTAATGAATTTGTATTTAGTGGAGATCTGAGATCTCGCTTAATGGAATTACATGATGAATATATTTCTAAAAAAGGTTGAAGATTTTTGGAAACATTGAGGAAGAAGATAAATGAATAAAGAATATGATCCTAATGATTTAAAGGTAAATAAAAATAATTACTTTAATGTTGCGTATAAGATTCTTACATATTTAAAGTATTGTTACGAAAATGGTATCTTTGTAGATCCAGATGTTTTAAGCCCAGATAATATTGGTATTTCAGAGAAGCAATTTATTCTGACGTTACAAATGCTTTTAGAAGATGGATATATTAGAGGCGTATCGTTAAAACCTACACTTCAAGGACCAACTATAATTTGTAATATTCAGAATACATATGCTACAAGCTCTGGATTACAATATTTAGTTGAAAATTCAATGATGACAAAAGCATATAAAGTGTCAAAGGAAGTTAGAGATTGGATCCCTTTATTTAAATAAAAAAACTCCATCCAAGAAGAATGAAGTTTAGTAAGATAATCGGCAAAATGGTCACAATTGGTCACATTGTTTTCCAATCTAAAGAATTTTGTTCCAGTTTCTTCCATATTAATTAGAATCATAATCAAAATTGTATGGAATATGATGGATTAGAATTCACCAGAATAGAAAATTGTTCTAGGTTTACTAACCTGAAATTCTCAAAGCGTTAATCTGTGGATTTTACGTTTATATATCAAAAAAGCATTCCAACCAGGGATGCTTTTTTTTGTGCCTAAAATTATTTCTAAGTTTTGCTAAAGTACAAAGTTAACTAATGATAAAGATGTAAAATTAAACTAACAGTTTTGATTATTCAAAGTAGGTGCAAAATGATCCTGTCACTAAAAAATGTTGGTTATCGCGTAAAAGATAAAGATATCATTTCAAATTTTTCACTGAATATTGCAACAGGGGCTTTTTTAACAATTGTTGGTCCTTCTGGTGGAGGGAAGAGTACGCTGTTAAAGTTATTGGCTAATTTAATTTCACCAACTTCTGGAGAAATTGATTTTAAAGATAAAAATATTAATACATACTCACCAACAAATTATCGGCGCCAAGTATCATATTGTTTTCAACAGCCAAGTCTTTTTGGAGAAACTGTTAAAGACAATTTGGAGTTTCCATTTAAAATTAGAAAGCAAACCCCTGATCAAAGTAAAATGGAGCAGGTACTAGAATCTGTTGACCTAAAGCCAGATTTTTTAAATAAAAATATTACAGAGCTATCAGGTGGGGAAAAGCAAAGGGTAGCTTTGATTCGTAATCTATTGTTTAAACCAGAAGTGCTTTTACTAGATGAAATTACCACGGGTTTGGACAATGATAGTAAAGAAATTGTGCATCGCTTAATTCAGAATGTACATAAAGGCAACACGACTATTATTCAAGTTACTCACGATAATGATGAAATTCATCAAGCTGGTCAAATCATTAAAGTGGCGGAAGGAAAATTAGTAAAATGAAAGATTTAGCTGTTAGCAATTTATCGTTGTTTCTCTCGGTTGCATTAGTTATGGTTTCTGTCGTAATCTCTATGAAAGAGCACTTGGGATTAACCAAGGATGTTTTTTATAGTGTGGCCCGTGCGATTATTCAGTTAACCATTGTAGGTTATATTCTGAAATACATTTTTAAAATCAACAATGTTTGGCTCACGATTGTGATTACCCTGTTGATAATTTTTAATGCATCATGGAATGCCAATAAGAGAGACCCTAATCCTGATAAAAAATTATGGCAATCTTTTGTGGCGCTGCTGATTGGGACTTATATTACGTTGGGCGTGCTAATGCTTTCAAAGACGATTAAATTAGTGCCAATGCAAATCATTCCAATCACAGGCATGATAGCTGGTAATGAAATGGTTGCAATTGGGCTCTGTTATAAAACACTGAATGAAAGTTTTCATGATCAACGCCAACAAATCTTAGAAAAATTGGCATTAGGAGCGGATATCAAAGATTCCAGTATGCCAATTTTACGCAGAAGTATTAAAACTGCGATGCAACCAACAATTGATTCGGCTAAAACTGTAGGTTTAGTTAACTTGCCAGGTATGATGTCAGGATTGATTTTCGCCGGAGTTGATCCTGTATATGCGATCAAATATCAGATTATGGTTACATTCATGCTGCTATCTGCTACAGGGCTGGGAGCAGTGATAGCAGGTTACTTGGCCTATAAAAATTACTTTAATGAGCGTATGCAATTAATTGAAAAATAAAAAAAGAGCAAGTCCATCTAGATTTGCTCTTTTTGCTTGAAATTATAAACTATCTTGAATATTGTCAGCTAAGTAATCGTAAAGCATGCCTTTCTTCAAGTCCTTAGTGTCAATGCCAAGTGCTTCGACGATTGCAAAAGCAAATGCCCAAGCAGTAGCAGGACCACGGCTAGTTACAATCTTGTGCTTATCGTCAGTAACGCTGATTCTTTCTGAAAAATGAGCATTTGGTTGATATTTCAAGCATTCTTGTTCAATACCTGGGTAGCAGGTGAAGTCAGCGTCATCTAACACGCCATAACGTGCGAGGGCACGAGGTGCAGCACACATCGCAGCATCCCATTTACCTTCTTCGTGACGCGTAACCATCAAATCACGCAACTTTTCGTTGTCACGTAAGTTTGCGGAACCGGTCATTCCGCCTGGGAATGCAACTAAATCGTAATCAAGTAAGCTATCATCAACAACTTTGTCACAAGTGATTTCGATGTGGTGGTCGCCATCAACCTTTTTACTGGTTAGGCCAACCATATCACATTGCACATTTAAACGACGAAGTACGTCAACTACGCTTAAGCCTTCAACTTCTTCGCAGCCATCTGCAAAGATTACAGCAACTTTTGTCATTATATAACCTTCCTTTCTTCACTATATTAATTATACTAGTTAATTAATGTCTAAATAAAATGAGAGGTCTGTTAATTTACTCAAATGCAAAGTAGGATGTGGTGAAATAGGAATCTTATCTTTTTTAGGAGCCAACCATAGTGACTTCAAGTTAGCATTTTCTGCACCTTGAATTTCCTCATCTAAGTTGGTACCGATTACTAAAACAGTATCAGGGTCAATTTCGGGATGATCCTTGAGAATTTTGAAAAAGATATTTTTGCTAGGTAATTTGTCTTTAAAATCATCTGCAAAGTAAGTATAATCAAACGAACTAAGCAATTCAGATGGCGTAAGGCGAGGTTCAATTTGAGCTTTAGTTTCTTTAGCAAGCAAAATTAAACGCAAAGAACTAATTTGATCTAGAAAATCAGGCGCACCTTTGACAAGCCTAGTTTGTTCTTTCATTAAGTCGTCAAAAACAGGGCGTGTTTCCTTAATATCCTTATCCAAAAAAGTGGTTAAAGATAAATCGATTTGCTCGTCATCAGATAAAGTTTTAAATTGTTTTTGCAGACTAGTGTACCTTAAGCGTTCGGCTGGTCCCCAATCGAGGCCAAAATGCTTTAAGGCTTGGCGCAAAGCAGTCTTTTCGGCTAGTTTTTGATTTAAAAGACTACCCTCAGGGATGAAAATTAATGTTTCAAATGTTGACATATAGTACCTTCTTTTTGCGTTAATCTCTATAAGAATTATAATGAACTCGATAATTTTTAGAAAGGATTTAAGAATGACAATCTGGACGGCTATTTTCTTATTATTAGGTGGGTTGGCGGTGGTTTATTATCATCCATTGCTTCAATGGCCTCGCTTGCTTCGTATCCAGTATTACTTGCAGTGGGGATTCCGCCAGTTTATGCAAATGTAACTAATGACGCCGCTTTAATTTGGACGAGTATTGGCTCAACCATTTCTTCAATCAAGGAATTAAAGGGACATTGGAAGGAAACATGGTTTTTCACGATTTTTACCGTGCTTGGCTCAATTGTGGGATGCATGTTGCTTCTTTCGTTTCCTTCTAGTGTTTTTGAAAAAGCAGTACCGTTCTTCATCGCATTTTCTGGAATTATGATTCTTGTTTCGGGAAAGCATAATACATTAAATACGGAAAAGCAGCCTACTTGGTTAAGAATTGTTTACTTAGGCACGCTTTTAATCATGGGTGCTTACACTGGTTATTTCGGTGCCGCCGGTGGTGTTATCGTATTGGTAATTTTAACCTACATTACGAATGAGAAGTTTATCGTAATTAATGCAATTAAAAATGTGATTAGTGGCTTTGCTAACTTAGTTGCTTTAATAATCTTTATGTTTACTTCTCACATTTATTGGCTTCAAGCAATTCCACTAGCAATCGGAATGTTCATTGGTGGTTATATTGGGCCAGCTATTTTAAGACGTGTTCCTGAAAAGCCGGTTAGAATTTTTATTGCAACTTTGGCATTCGTTCAGTCAGCCTACTTCTTTTATACAGCATACCTAGGCTAAGTTTGATACAATATTTATTAATACAAAGGGAGGGGTTAATAGATGGCAACAGAAGTTTATTTAGTTCGCCACGGTGAGACTATGTTTAACCAGCTGAACAAAGTTCAAGGCTGGTGTGATTCTCCACTAACTGTGAAGGGAATTAACGATTTAAAGAGAACTGCAGATGCATTAAGCCAAGTTCACTTTGACAACATGTACTCATCAGATTTGAAAAGAGCAATTGACACCGTTCACTTAATGAAAGACGCTAATTTGGTCTCGGATATTGGTAAAATTAAAAAGTTGCCGGAATTTCGTGAAGTTTTCTTTGGAACTTTCGAAGGTGATGATATTAACCAAACCTGGGATCAAGTAGCGATGGCAGCCGGAATCGGTCATGAAGACGATGTCACTAAGATTATCAATCAAGTGGGCCTGCATGATTTCCGTGAGGCTACTAAGAAGGCCGATCCACGTCACTTAGCAGAGAATACGGAAGAACTCGATAAAAGAATGGTCCGTGGGATCCAAGTATTAGGTGATCTTACCAAAAATGAAAAGAGAGTTCTGCTAGTTACACACGGCGATTTTATTAAAACCTTGTCGATTAAGTATTGGAATAGAAGTGATGGTAAGCATGACATCATTTTTCCAAATAACGGCAGCGTTACTAGAGGAATTTTGCATGACGATGGTCAATTTGAAATTGTTGACTACAATGTTGATGCAGAAAAATTATAAGAAAGTCCTACTGCATAAGTAGGGCCTTTTTTGGTACACTGATAGCAAGAGGAAAATTTAAATGAATAAAGATCATACAACTAAGCGCTATGTATTTGTTACGCTGTTAAATGTTGTTATTACTATTGCCGAATTCTTAGGTGGTATTTTTTCAGGATCACTAGCTTTGCTTTCAGATGCTGTCCACAATTTAAGTGATGTAGGTGCGATTATTTTATCTTTTGTCGCTCACCTGATTAGTAGACGTAGTCGTAATCAACACAAGACTTTCGGTTATGAGCGGGCGGAGACGTTAGCCGCCTTTACGAATGGCGTTATTCTGATCGTAATCAGTGTAGTTTTATTCGTAGAAGCAATTCAACGCTTCTGGGAGCCAGAACATATTCATGGCGGAATTATGCTGGCTGTCTCAATCATTGGTCTTGTGGCTAACTTGATCTCAATGTTTGCTATGCACAGAGATTCTAAGGGTAATTTGAATGTGCGCTCAACCTTTATTCATATGCTTAGCGATGCATTATCAAGTGTAGCGGTCGTAATTGGTGCGATTTTTATTTACTTCTGGAATGTGACTTGGCTTGACCCAGTTTTGACTATTTTGGTTTCACTCTTTGTTTTGCATGAAGCATATGAAATCACAATGAAGGCAGCCAATGTGTTAATGGAATCAAATCCTAATATCGATTTGACTAAAGTTAACGAGATTATGTTGTCATTCCCTGAAGTAAAGAATGTTCACCATGTCCATGTTTGGCGCTATAGTGATGATTTTATTATGATGGACGCTCACATTAACGTCGATCGTAATCTGCAAGCTGGCGAACTGGAACAGCTTTATCAAAAGATTGGTAAAAAGTTAAAAGAAGAATTGTGCATCAATCACATTACTTTACAAGCAGAATGTGAACGTGGCCGTAATGATAAGATGATCGTTCCAGGCCGCGGTAATAACGAAAATTAGGTGGATAAATGTTTTCAGTCAATATTTTTACAGCGATAATCGTTTTAGTTATGGGCATATACGATATGTCATATGCCTTTAATCGACGCAAGCAGCCTAATAATAAAGGCGGCATTAGGGCTTTTATGATTTTGGGCGTGATTTTCACCATCGGTGGAATCGTAATGATTATTAGATGTTTGATTAATAAAGGATAATAGAATGGCTAAATTAGTATTAGTTCGACATGGCGAAAGTGTTGCCAATGCCGCAAATGTTTATACTGGATGGAACGATGTTCCATTGACTCACAAGGGTGAGGAGCAGGCTAAGCAGGCAGGCGAATTAATTAATACTATCTCAGACTTTGCTCCAACGCATATCCATACTTCAGTCTTGTCGCGTGCTATTACGACAGCCAATATTGTCGCCGATACATGTAATTTGTTATGGCTCCCTATCACTAAGACGTGGCGACTAAATGAACGTCACTACGGGGCTCTACGTGGCCTTAACAAGGATATCTCGCGTAAAGTATTCGGTGTAGAACAAGTTTTACTCTGGCGGAGAGGTTTTGATTCCGTTCCACCTGCTCAAGGTTCGCCAATGATTGATCGTCGCTATAAATTATGCGATCAACATTTGATGCCACGAGCAGAAAGTTTACATCAAACCCAAAAACGTTTGATGCCATATTACTATGATCATATTGCTTCGAGATTGTTAAATGGCGAAGACCAATTAATCGTAGCTCATGGTTCAAGTCTTCGTGCTTTGATTAAAAAGCTTGAAAACATTAATGATCATGACATTGTTAACCTTGAAGTACCTAATGCAGAACCAATTGTTTATACGATGGATGATCAGTTAAATATTGTTGATAAAAAGATTTTACGTTAAAAATGCAGAGAACCTGCATTTTTTTAATGCTCTAAAGAGGGATTTACCTACAATTATGGTAGAATTTAATATGATTTCTAGTATATTAGTTTGGAGTATTTTGCATGCGTAAATTATTTTTATTGCGAGGTGCACCTGGCTCCGGTAAGTCTTCTTTTATTGCCCGTCATCACTTAACGCCTTATGCGATCAGTCGTGATCAAATTCGGTTATTATTGGCGGATTTAACAGTTTATTATCAAGAGGATGCGGATGTATTACACCAAGTGATTCCGCGGCACGTAACTGTGCGTACTGAGCAAATGGTGGATCACCTTGTAGAACACAAGATGGAACATGGGGAAACTGTAATTGTTGATGGAACACACATCGTTCCTAGCGCAATTGAGCATTTCAAGCCATGGGTAGACAAGTATCACTATGAATGTTTCGTAGTTGATTTAATGCAGCACAACACGTTGGAAAACTTACTTAAGCGTAATCAAACCAGAATGCATTACGATTGGGTAAAGCCAGAAGTTGTTAAGCAAATGTATCGTTCATATGAAGCACATCCAGAAGTTCCAAGTTGGGCACATAAGATTATCCCAACACAAATGGATCATGCACTATCACAAAAGGAAAGCAATCTTGATCGTTATTCACACGTAATTGCCGTTCCAGATAAGGTAAGTGAAGAAGATTTTCCACATGTGCATATCTCGAACTTCTACTTCTCATTTAATGAAAAGTTTACTGAGAAGTATGGAACTTACCGCAATGTGGTTTCAATTGCTAAGACTGAGGATGAAGCGGTAAAGCAATTCAAGTTGCCATATTTTGTCTTTAAGTTTCACCACAAGCATTTCTTGATCTCGGCATATCCAATTAGAAATGAAATGCTTGACCCAATTAGAAAAGTGAAGGGTGTATGGACATATTCAACTGGATTGTATAATGTTGCTGATTTTATTAAAGAATTTCCAGAAAATCCAAAGCAACATGTGCACCAGTTCAATTTAAGCAAACTTGATGCAACCCGTTTGCTTCATATTTGGTAAAAGAGTGCAAAAAAAGAGTTACGTTTTAAAAACGTAGCTCTTTTCTTTTATAAAATTATTGAATTAATATTCAAATGCTAAAGCACCCATTGGGTCCCATGGCAACAATTGAATAGGGTTCTTCTTGCCTTCGTCATATGCCTTCTTGAGGTCATCTGGCAAGAACTTCTTGTTAATAACAGCTTGGTAAACGAATGAATCGAACCACTTGTCGCTCATTACGAAGTAACCCTTAAAGCCTGGCTTTTCACCCCATGAGTTTTCAATCTTCCATTTAGTTGGTTTGCCATCAACAATGTCAACACCGGTGATAACCATAGCGTGGTCCATCATGCTTTCGCCAGAATCAAGCTTTTCAGCTTTAGTCATTGAGAAGTTAGTGTCGAACAATTCGTCACGACGGTAAAGATTAGTATCAAGGAGACCAGCTCTTCTTTCTGAATCCTTAACAACGTTTGAACCGAACCAAACAACTTCACCGCTCTTTAATTGCTTGATGATTAAGTCCTTCATTTCATCAACTTTAAGGTTCAAGTGACGAACTTGACGACCGCCTTCAACGTTACCTAAGTATTCAACTGAGAATACCTTGTGGAAAGGCTTGTCGCTAGTTGGAGCATTGATAGTTGAAATGTGGTTTTCAAGGTCCATGCCAACATATTTGTCGAAGAATTCCTTAGGAGTGATGTCCTTATCAATGTGGTAGTTCTTGTCGTCGTCTCTGTATTCAAAGCTGAACTTTGTTGGAGGAACACCAAGTGAAATTGAAAGTACACGGAAGACGTCGTTTAACATTTCTTCCTTGCGAGCTTGAACTTCGTCTTCTGACTTGCCATCGTTAACTAACTTACGCAATTCAAGACCATCTTTACGAAGTAAAGTGTTTAAAGTGTCGTTTAATGCACTAGAATTGTTTGAGTTAGCAGTTTCTGGGTAAACGCTCTTTGGTACGATACCGTACTTTTCAATGATGCCGCAAAGCATGTCCCATTGACCACCATCTTGTTGTGGAGTAGCAAACAAGAATGAAACCTTACGATCACCAAGTGACTTGTCTGCAGTTGCGATAACATTTTCGAAGAACCAGTTTGACTTTTCGAATTTGTCCCAGAAGTTAGTGTAGTTTTGAGATAATTCGAAGTCCTTTAACTTGAACTTCTTTTGAAGTGGGTGACGCATGGTGTTCAAAGCTGAGAACATCCAGCAACGACCTGATTGCTTTTGGTCAGCTGACTTACCAGTGTCGATTTCAATTGAGAAGGTTGGATCAAGATCAATCTTAGTTTGTAAGTCTTGGCTTGCCTTGAAAATACCGTTTTCTTGAGCAGCACGGCTAGCTACTTTGTATGCAGGATGATTGGTTAAATCGTTCTTGAATTTTTCGATTGTATCATTAGAAATTTCTTTTGCCATTAATTTTTCCTCCCTTTTTAATGGAAATCTAACTCCATTTTAGCCTATAAAGGGAGAAACGTCTATTTTGTAAATGGACGATGATACCAAATATCGTTTAATTCGGGATGCTTTTCAAAGTACTTAATGGCGATCGGATCAAGCGGCCACACCTTTTTACCAGATTCTTGAACATAAGCGATCACTTGTTTCATTAGCAAACTGATTTCATGTGGGTCATGTTCATCAGGATTAATAAAAATATGGTTCATCACCCAGACGGTAGCATCCTTACGTTCAATTAAATCTAAATCAGTTCGTGATGTGATTTGGTCGTCATTACTGTTAGATAGCGTAAAATATTTTTTAGTTTCAGACATTTTTTACCTTTTCTAAGAAAAAATCACGCTTTTTTTGCGTAATAAATAATGGGAAGTTAATTATTTTGTGTTTACCTAAAACATTGTAAAATAGATAACTAGCAAAATAAAAGAAGTAAATGGAGTTAACTAATGAAGACACGTGGATTTGAAGTAGTAAAAAAATATCAAGATAAAGGGATTAACTTGCCTAGAAGACAAACCTTGGCAAGTGCTGGCTATGATCTTGAGGCAGCTGAAGATATTACCATTCCTAGTATTTGGCGTCTTAACTTTGTCAGAATTTTTAGATTAATCAGAAATGGTCACCAACTTTATGAACGTGACTACGAAATGGCGGATCAAATATTAAAACCATTTTTGGTTCCTACAGGTTTGAAAGCTTATATGCATGAAGATGAAGTATTGATTTTAGCCAACCGTTCATCTAACACTTTTAAACGTAATCTTGCATTGCCTAATGGCATAGGAGTAATCGATTCAGATTATTACAACAATCCAAATAATGAAGGCGAAATTTTTGTGCAAATGCTTAATTACGGCGTGCGTCCTTTACACATTCATAAGGGTGATCGCATTGCACAAGGAATTTTTATTAAATATCTTAAAACTGACGACGATGATCCAATCAGTAGACAAAGAATTAGTGGTTTTGGTTCTACTAATGAAAAGAAGGATGATTAATGGCAAGAGTAAAAACACAATATAAATGTCGCTCCTGTGGCTATATTTCTGCGAGTTACTTGGGTAGATGTCCTAACTGTGGTGCTTGGAACCAATTTGAAAAAGAGACTGAAGAAGTACAAAAGCGTTCTACTAAGGCTACAGCTAGTCGTTTAATTCAAAAGACCGGCGTCAATGAACCGGTTAAGTTAGACGAAATTAAGGCAGAAAAAGAAGAAAGAATTCCTACCAAATCTGAAGAATTAAATCGTGTTTTAGGTGGCGGTATTGTGCCAGGATCGCTTGTCTTAATTGGCGGGGATCCCGGAATTGGTAAATCTACATTGATGCTGCAGATCATGAGCGATTTATCTGAAAAATATAAAGTACTATATGTTTCAGGGGAAGAATCAGCTAATCAGATCAAGTTAAGAGCCGATCGACTTTGCGTAGGGCAAAGCAACATGCTGTTATATCCCGAAACTGACATGCATGATATTCGTGAACAGATTAATGATGTTAAACCTGATTTTGTGGTGATCGATTCCATTCAAACGATGAATGAACCTAGTTTGGACTCGATGACCGGTTCAGCTTCACAGGTTAGGGAAGTAACCAGTGAGCTCATGAAGATCGCTAAAATGGATGCGATCACGATTTTTGTTATCGGTCACGTGACTAAAGAAGGGACCATTGCTGGTCCTAAGATTATGGAACACATGGTGGATACAGTACTTTATTTTGAGGGGGATGAACACCACTCTTACCGTATCCTGCACTCTGTTAAAAACCGTTTTGGTGCTGCTAACGAAATTGGCATGTTTGAGATGGTCAATGAAGGGCTAAAAGAAGTTACTAATCCATCATCTATTTTTCTTGATCAAAGATTGCCTAACTCGACTGGTTCAGCTGTCGTTGTTTCGCTTGAAGGAACCCGTCCACTTTTAGCTGAAATCCAAGCTTTGGTAACCCCAACGGCATTTGGCTATGCGAAGCGAACAACTTCAGGCCTTGACTACAATCGAGCAGCTCTTTTACTTGCCGTTCTTGAAAAGCGTGGCAATTTAATGCTGCAAAATCAAGATGTTTATTTAACTGCAACTGGCGGGATTAAACTGAATGAACCGGCAATTGATTTAGCTATTGTTATGGCTGTGGCATCTAGTTACACAGATAAAGAAATTTCACCAACGGACTGCTTTGTAGGTGAAGTTGGTTTAACCGGTGAAGTTCGCCGCGTAGACAAGATCGATGCTAGGGTAAAAGAAGCCGCTAAAGTTGGCTTTAAACGAATCTTTGTACCGCGGCACAACATGTATGCTGGTCTTAAAGATTATGGAATCGAAGTAATTCCAGTTTCCAGTATTCCACAAGCATTAAAATTAGTTTTTGATTAGCACTAATTGAATTCTTCCTATATAACGAGTAAACTAAGATTGTTTAAATCTACTATTTTTGAAAGAGGCATGAATTTTGGCTAAAGAAAAAATCCGTGTAAGATATGCACCAAGTCCAACTGGTCACTTGCACATTGGTAACGCACGTACTGCACTTTTTAACTATTTATTCGCCCGTCACAACAAGGGTACTATGGTATTGAGAATTGAAGATACCGACCAAAAACGTAACGTTAAGGGCGGTTCTAAGTCTCAAATGGAAAACCTTCACTGGTTAGGCATTGACTGGGATGAAGGTCCTGACAAGGGTGGAGACTACGGTCCATACCGTCAATCAGAAAGAAAAGAAATTTACCAAAAGTACATTGATCAATTGATCGACGAAGGCAAGGCATACTACTCATACAAGACTGAGGAAGAACTTGAAGCTCAACGTGAAGAACAACGTGCTATGGGTGTTGCTCCTCACTACACTTACGAATACGAAGGTATGACTGCTGACGAAATTAAGCAAGCTCAAGACGAAGCTAAGGCAAAGGGGCTTAAGCCAGTTGTACGTATTCACATTCCAGAAATGGAAACCTACTCATGGGATGATATCGTTAAGGGTCACCTTGAATTCGAATCAGACACTATCGGTGGCGACTTCGTTATTCAAAAGCGTGACGGTATGCCAACTTACAACTTTGCCGTTGTAATTGACGACCACTTGATGAAGATTACCCACGTACTTCGTGGTGATGACCACGTTTCAAACACTCCTAAGCAATTAGTAGTTTATGAAGCACTTGGCTGGAAGCCACCTAAGTTTGGTCACATGACTTTGATCATTAACTCAGAAACTGGTAAGAAGCTTTCTAAGCGTGATGAATCAGTTCTTCAATTTATTGAACAATATCGTGACCTTGGTTACTTACCAGAAGCTATGTTTAACTTCATTACACTTCTTGGTTGGTCACCAAAGGGTGAAAACGAAATCTTCACTAAGCGTGAATTTATCAAGCAATTTGATCCAGCTCGTTTGTCTAAATCACCTGCTGCATTTGACCAAAAGAAGCTTGAATGGATCAACAACCAATATATCAAGAAGGCTGATCGTGATACCTTGCTTGACCTTGCTTTGAACAACTTGCAAGAAGCAGGCTTAATTGATGAACACCCAACCCCAGAAAAGATGGAATGGGTACGTCAATTGGTTAACATTTACTCAGTACAAATGTCATACACTAAGCAAATCGTTGACATGGCTAAGATCTTCTTTGAAGATGCTAAGAATCTTTCAGACGAAGAAATTGAAGAAATTAAGAACGATGATGGTCGCGGCGTAATTGAAGAATTCAAGAAGCAATTAGACCTCATTCCAAGATTTACTTCAGTTCAAATCATGAATGCTATCCAAGCTACTCGTAAGGCAACTGGCGTTAAGGGTAGAAAGCTCTTTATGCCAATCAGAATTGCTACTACTCGTTCAATGGTTGGCCCTGGTATCGGTGAAGCCATGGAACTTTTGGGTAAGGAACGTGTTGTAGAACACATTGACTTAACCTTGAAGCAAATGAGTGCTAACAATCTTTAATTAAAAGAGAATAAAGCAAAGAAGAAGCTGCAGAAGACTACAACTTCTTTTTGTTTCTGCTAAAATAAAAATTAGCTATTTTCACAGAAGGGATGAGTGTTAGCTTTGAAAGTCTACAATACACTGACGCGCAAAAAAGAAGAATTTAAACCACTGGTTTCAGGACAAATTAGCATGTATGTCTGTGGACCAACCGTGTATAACTATATTCATATCGGCAATGCTCGTAGTTCAATCGCTTTTGATACGATCAGACGATATTTTGAATATAAAGGCTATAAGGTAAAATACGTTTCTAATTTTACTGATGTTGATGACAAGATGATCAATGAAGCTCGCGCTGAAGGGACGACTGTGCCTAAACTTGCAGAAAAGTTTATCAATGCTTTTTTGGAAGACACAACTGCCTTAAATATTGAACCTGCTACACTGCATCCTCGTGCAACTCATGAAATTAAAGATATTATCAATTTCGTTAAAACTTTAATTGATAAAGGCTATGCTTATGAAGTAGATGGCGATGTTTACTACCGTGCACGCAAGTTTAAGCACTACGGCGAACTTAGTGATCAAAATATCGAACAACTTGAAGAAGGTGCTTCAGAGCATATCAACGATGAAGAACAAAATCGTAAGGAAGATCCAATTGATTTTGCTCTTTGGAAAGCTCAAAAAGAGCCTGATGAAATTGCTTGGGATTCACCTTGGGGCAAGGGCCGTCCAGGTTGGCACATTGAATGTTCAGTGATGAGTACCAAATATTTGGGCGACACAATTGATATTCACGGTGGTGGTCAAGACCTTGAATTCCCACACCATGAAAATGAAATTGCTCAAAGTGAAGCAAAGACTGGCAAGAAGTTTGTTAATTACTGGCTTCACAACGGTTTTGTTACCGTGGGCAAGGATCAAGAAAAGATGTCTAAGTCACTACATAACTTTGTCACTGTGCATGACATTTTAAAGGAAGTTGATCCACAAGTATTGCGTTTCTTCATGGCTAGCGTGCAATACCGTCGTCAAATTAACTACTCCGAAGAAAACTTAAAACAAGCTGCTACTATTTTAGATAGATTCAAGAATACTTTAACCAATATCAATTACCGTCTTGAAGATGATACTGCTAGTGAAGCAGCACCAGATTTGGCTAAGTCAATTGAAGAAACTGAGCAAAAGTTCGTTACTGCAATGGACGATGACTTTAATGTGCAAAATGCCTTAACTGCTATTTATGATTTGCTTCCAGCAGTAAATGCCAATGCCAACAGTGAAAAGGCTGATAAAGAGACGTTGACACTTTTTGAAAAGAAATTAGCAGCTTGGTTGTTAGTCTTCGGCGTTGATACAGAAAAGTTGTGTGCTCAAAATGCCGGTTCAAATGATGATGAGATTGAAGAATTGGTAAAAAAGCGTGATGAAGCTCGTGCTAACAAGGATTGGGCAACTAGTGATAAATTGCGCGATCAATTAAAGGAAATGGGCATTACGATTCAAGATACCCCACAAGGGACAAGGTGGACTCGTGACTAAAATAAAAAAATTAACTGAAGAAGATGTAAATCCGGATACTTTGAATGGTCAAACTTTGGCTTATTTGGGGGATGCGGTCTACGAAGTGATCATTCGTCGCCACTTAGTTTGTGGCGGAATAGTAAAACCACAAGTTTTGCAACGTGAAGCAACGCATTATGTTTCTGCTAAAGCACAAGCTGCACTAGTAACTAAAATGCAGGATGAAGAATTGCTCACAGACGATGAGTTAACTGCATTTCGCCGCGGTCGCAATGCCAAGAGTCATACTAAAGCTAAGCATACTAGCCTTAAGACTTATCAATTGTCAACTGGTTTTGAGGCGATGATCGGTTACTTGAATTTGTTAAATCAAGATGATCGTGTGCAAGAATTAAGTAAATGGTGCATTGATACAGTAGAAAAGGACGGACTAAAAGATTATGACTTCGAATAAAGATTTTGTTTTTGGTCGCCATGCCGGACTGGATTATTTGAAGACGCATAACTCTGATCAAATCAATAAGGTGTTTTTGCAACATGGCGTGCAAGAAGACTTTGCTAATCAAGTATATGCGATTACTAAGAAAAAGAGATTGGTGGTTCAGACCGTTCCTAAGAATAAGTTGGATCGTTTAGTTGAAGGCGGCAACCACCAAGGGCTTGTTTTGGCAATCTCTAGTTTTGAATATGCCGACTTGGATCAACTGCTTGATCAATTTGACCAAGAAGGAAAAGAACCATTTTTATTGATGCTTGATTCAATTGAAGATCCGCATAATCTAGGTTCCATTTTACGTTCTGCAGATGCGACAGGCGTAGACGGAATTATTATTCCTAAGCGTCATGCCACTGGTTTGACCTCGGTTGTAGCTAAGACTTCAACCGGTGCGATCGATTATGTTCCTGTTGCCCGTGTAAACAATTTGGTCCAAACAACTAAGGAATTGAAGAAGCGCGGCTACTGGATCTTTGGTACAGACATGGCTGGTGTTGATTACCGTGAATGGAATGCCAATGGTAAAACAGTTTTGGTTATTGGTAACGAAGGTAAAGGAATCGCTCCATTACTTAAGAAACAAATGGATCAAACCATTACTTTGCCAATGATTGGTCACGTTCAATCATTGAATGCGAGTGTGGCAACAGGTGTTTTGCTCTATCAAGCATTTAACAGTAGACATCCATTAAAATAAGAAAAAACTGACAAAAGTTGAATTTTGTCGGCTTTTTTTGTACAAAATGGCCAATCTGTCGGTATAAACTTTTGTTCTCTTATCATGCTCAGAGCTCAACCTGTATCCTCAAAATGAACTTTGAAAGAGGATACAGAGATGAGAGTAAAAGAGAGAAAGTTAATTAAAAAAGTTAAAGCCGGGGATGATGAGGCTTTAGAAAAATTATTTGTATTATATAAACCGTTAGTGAATTCAGTTGTAAAAAAGTATTACCTGGGTCATTATGATCGCAATGATTGGGAACAGGAGGCCATGATTATTTGTTATGAAGCTGCCTTAGTTTATTCCAGTGAAAAAGGTAATTTTGGTAGTTTGTATAAAACAAAATTGTCGAATCATGCGCGAACTTTGATTAGGTACAATAATGCTTTTAAAAGACAGGTTTATGATCAATCTATTTCCTGGGAAAGTGTCAAAATTCAGGGAATTCAGGAGCCGAGGCGGAGCGAATTAGCGATTCCAATCAACGATACCTACAATGAATTCGTCAAAAGTTTATCACGTTTGGAATTAATCGCATTAATGACGATTATTGGTGAAATGAGTGCGGAATACGTGATTGATCATTTAAAAATTGAGGCAATTCAACTGATTAGAGCAAGATCAAGGACCCTGCAAAAAATGCGCAAAGTACTTTTTTAGTATGCTATAAAAAGAAAGTGCGGTATAATAATAAACGTAGAATATTTTAGGAGGTAATTTAAGATGGCAGACGAAATTATTAAGACTGCATTGTTAGACCGTCACATGAAAGAAGTATTTGACTGGAGTGATTCAAACATGCCAGTTAGAGATGCCCTTTGGGACTACTTTATGGAAAAGAATGGTAGAGATACCATGAAGACGGAAGAAGATATGCTTCCATTTTTGAAAGACTCAGACGATAAGATCGAAGCCTTCGTTAACGAAAATCTTAAGAAGTAAATCCGACTAAAAACAATGTTCTACGCACCGTGGTCACGCATGTTTGACCACCAAAGACAGCTACTCTCCGGTAGTTGTCTTTTTTGTGCTTCAAATAATCTTTTGCTATAATTTTCAAAAATTATTGAAAAGGGAAAGTTATGAGCAAAAGCAAGAAAAAGAAACGCAAACAAGTAATAAAAGAAATTGAAGAAATGAACCGCATTATTGAATTTCTGACTGATAATACAGTTTATTATTATTTAGATACTGTACCGAAAACTATTGGTCGTGAGGATTCTTACTATGATGGCTATCAAGATTGGTGTGACAAGTCTTATTTACCTGCTTTTGCCGAGAGTGTTACTAGTATAACTTTTGCAATGATGGAATATAATTATGCAGAAGTATATTTAGAACCAGAATTTTATCCGAAAAAGTATAGTAAGTATGTAGGTAAGAATATTCGTAATATTGGTTTTGATAAATTAGAAGAAATTATTAAGCATATCGTTTTAAAATGGCAGGGTAGTTTAATTATTAAGTTAGTTGATAAAAAGCATCGAGAATTCTTTATTCAAATTAAGGATGAATGGGAAACTATTTTCTTAAATTTAAGAGGTAAGAATCTTAAATTAGTTAAAGAACTAGCTCGAAGTGAAGGTTTATTTCTACAAAAGATAAAAGACCGCCACTGGGATTGGGAAGATTTGCCAAAATCTTGGCAAGATAAGTCTTATAAGAAATGGAAGAAGTTTTATCAGAAATAAAATGAAATATATTATTGGCATGGATGTCGGTACAACGGCAACTAAAGGCGTACTTTATGATGAAAAGGGTAAGGCTGTTTTTTTCGGCTAGTAAGGGTTACCCATTAATTCAAACTAAAATAGGACAAGCTGAAGAAGATCCTAAGATGATTTTTGATGCAGTTCAAGAAATTATTTTTGCTTTAGCGCAGAAGGTAGACGGTGAAATTGCGGCTATCTCTTGGTCTAGCCAGATGCATAGCCTGATTGGTTTAGGCAAAGACAATAACCTATTAACTAATAGCATTACGTGGGCAGATAATTGTGCGAAGAATATTGTCCAGGATGCGAAAAGAAGTGGTTTGGCGCAAAAGATATATCGAAAAACAGGGATGCCAATGCACCCGATGGCACCAATTTATAAACTTTTGTGGTTAAAAGATAAAAAGCAGGAGCTGTTTAACCAAGCTGAAAAATGGATTGGGATCAAGGAATATTTGATCTTTCGTTTAACAGGTAAGCTAGTCGTCGATACTACGATGGCGGCTGGGACAGGGATGCTCAATCTTGAAACACTAACTTGGGATCAAGAATTGTTGGATCTGTTAAATGTAAAGCGAGATCAGCTACCTGAAATAGCACAGCCGACGGAAATTATCGCTCCTATTAAAGAGGATTATGTGCAAAAACTAGGGATAAATCCTGATACTAAAATTGTTTTAGGAGCCAGTGATGGCTATTTATCTACAATTGGGGTTAACGCAATTGATAGTGATCATTTTGCTTTAAACGTAGGTACGTCAGGCGCGGTTAGAACAATCGTTGATCAACCTAAGATCGATCAAAAGGCTAGTTATTTCTGTTATCCAGTTGATAAAAAACATTATCTATTGGGCGGTCCAGTAAATAACGGCGGGATCGTATTTAATTGGGCACGTCAGACCTTGTTTGATGCCGATGAGACACCGCAAGATTATTTGGATGTTGCGCAAACTGCTTCAGCAGGAAGCCGAGGCTTAATCTTTTTGCCTTACTTAGGCGGAGAACGTGCTCCAATTTGGGATGCCAATGCGCGTGGTTCATTTGTTGGCTTAACGCGCATGCATCAAAAGCCTGAAATGGCGCGAGCAGTAATTGAAGGTATTATTTTTAATCTGTATGATGCGGCCTTTAGTTTGATTAAAAATACGAAAAAGCCAGTCGCAATTAATGCAACTGGTGGCTTCTTAAAGAATGATTTTGTAAGACAGCTTTGTGCTGATATTTTTAACGTGCCGATTGTGACCATGAAAGAGCAACAGAGTGGGACGCTGGCTGCTATGTTTTTGACAAGACAGGCGTTAGGTCTTAATGAAAAACTAAGTGAGATTAAACAATTTGCTCAAATAGACAAAGTGTATTTCCCTAATCAAAAAGAAGCAGCTGTTTATCAAAATTTGTTCCCACTTTATTGTGAAGTCAAAAATGCTTTGGCTGCTTCTTATAGAAAATTTGTGAATAAAGATTAATCATTAATTGGCATCATTTCGATGTAGCCTCTTGTTCCAATTTTATTCCTCCTTACATGTTGTATTATGCCGAATTATCTAGAAAAGTACTCGACTTATTTTGCCATAAAAAATCTCTTCAGGATTACCCGAAGAGATTTTTAGTTTGTTTTTAAATATTTATTTTTAGGCGTTCTTAACGTCTTCAACGATTTGATCAACAGTCATACGGTTATCTTTCAAAATGTCTTTTAATGGAACTTGATCAGTGTAAACACGTTTTTGACCGTAATTCAAAACTTTGACGTCTTTGTCACCGAGGTATGAAGCAACCTTTTCACCAAAGCCACCGTCTAAAATGTTGTCTTCAAGAGTTACGATAACTTTGTTTTCATCAGCTAATTTATCTAATGAAGCGGTGTCTAAGATATTAGCTGAAATTGGGTTAACCAAACTTGCACCGAGTTTTTCAGCAACTTCTTTACCAAGCATTTCGTACATGTCACCTAAAGCCAAAACTGCGACGTCGTTACCAGGCTTGATATCATATTTGATTTCTGAGTAATCACGACTAACATCTTTGCCTGCAGGAACACGCTTAGTTGGTATCTTGATTGCAACTGGGTGCTTTCTTTGCTTAATAGCCCATTCCATCATGTCTTTTTCTTCAGCCAAGGTGGTAGGGGCAAGGTAGATCCAGTTAGGTAAATTAGAAATCATTACTTGATCAAAAATACCAAGGTGGGTCTTACTTGTACCAGACATTCCGCCACCGGCAACCATCATGACAACAGGCAAGTCGTTTGCGGCAACGTCGTGTGATAATTGGTCAAAGGCACGTTGTAAGAAGGTTGAATTTTCAAACAATACTGGAACTGCACCTTCCTTAGCCATACCTGCAGCAAAGGCAACAGACTCTTGCTCGGCAATACCTACATCGTGGTAGTTTTCAGGATATTTATTCTTAATTTCATCAAGACCAAAGACACCAGGAATTGCAGCATCGATAGCCATGATCTTTTCACCATTTTCAATGTGCTTCTTCATTACATCCATTGCAACAGAATTTGCAGTTGGACCTTCTGGGGCTGGAACAGTTGTCTTGTCGGTCTTTAAATCAAATGGCATTACCCAGTGGTGAGCTTCTTCATTGTCGATAGCTGGTTCATAGCCCTTACCTTTCAAGGTGTTGATATGAAGCAAAATTGGGTGATCTACATCTTTAACTGCCTTGAAGGCATCAATCATTGATTTAACATCGTTACCATCAGCAACGTAGCGGTAGTCAAAGCCCATTGCAGTAAATGGGTTTTCTTTAGTTTCACCATTTGAATCACGCAATTTCTTTAAAGCGGTGACTAAACCACCCACGTTTTCGTCGATGGACATTTGGTTGTCGTTAACTACGACAACAATGTTGTGCTTTTCAATAACTGCGTTGTTTAAACCTTCATAAGCTAAGCCGCCAGTCATTGAACCATCACCGATTAAAGCCATGATGTTTTCGTGTCTACCCATTAAATCTCTAGCTTTAGCCATACCTGTTGCTAAAGCAATCGAAGTAGAGGTGTGACCTACAGCGTAGTAGTCATATGGACTTTCATCTGGGTTAGTATATGGAGTTACGTCTTCGTAATGATCTGGATCAATCCAGGCAAGAGCACGACCAGTCAACATCTTGTGTGGGTAAGTTTGGTGAGAAACATCCCAAACGATCTTGTCTTTAGGTGCATCAAAAACGTAGTGGTAAGCAATAGTTGCTTCTACGATACCCAAGTCTGGACCAAGGTGGCCACCTTCAGCTGCGTCTTTTTCGAGAATTAAGGTTCTAATTTCTTTAGCTAATTCTTCCATTTCAGGAATGGAGAGCTTCTTTAAGTCTTTAGGACCAGAAATGTTATTTAATAAATATTCTGGGTGTTTATTCATAATAAGTTTCCTTTCTGCAAAATATTCATACTTATTACTCACACTTATTATAGATAAGTAGGACGCATAATTAAAATATAAAAATCGAATAGGTTATCATTAGTTTTGTTTATTGACGCAATAGGGCAGATCAGTATAAAATACTCCTTAAGTATGTGTTTTAATAAAAGTTTGGAAGTGAGACTATGGCAGTGAAAAAAGCAGCCTTAGCCTGCAGCGTATGTGGGTCACGCAACTACTCAATCACCGCAAGCAAGAATCGCACTCAGCGACTTGAACTGAAGAAGTTCTGCAAGCATTGCGGTAAGATGACTTTGCATAAAGAAACGAGGTAAAGAAGTTAATGATTAAGTTTTTTAAGAGTGTAGCTCAAGAAATGAAGATGGTTACTTGGCCATCAGCTAAGCAAAACAGACACGATACTGCAATTGTTATTACTAGTTCAATTTTATTTGCAGCATATTTAGGCGCTCTTGACTGGCTCTTCAGTTGGTTAACTCAAAGAATTATGTAATCGTAGGTAATAGAATTTACCTTTGATTCATGCTATAATTAATAAAAGCGAAGAAGAGAAACCTCTGAGTAGAGGTTTTTTTGTTTACCTAAATTAAGGAGAAGTCAAAATGGTCGAAACAGCTCAAAAGAAATGGTATGTATTGCACACTTATTCTGGCTATGAAGATAAGGTTAAGTCAGACTTGCTTTCTCGTGCTCAAAGTATGGGGATGCAAGATTACATTTTCAGCGTAATGGTTCCTGAAGAAGAAAAGGTTGAAACTGTCCGCGGCAAGAAGCAAGAAGTTGAAGAAAAGATTTTCCCAGGTTACGTTTTAGTTGAAATGGTAATGACTGATGAAAGTTGGTTCATCGTAAGAAACACTCCTAACGTAACTGGCTTTGTTGGTTCACACGGTGGTGGTTCTAAGCCTTCACCACTTCTTCCAGAAGAAGTTGAACGTTTGCTTAAGAACCAAGGCCAACCTGCTAAGGAACCAACTACTAACTTCGATGTTGGCGAATCAGTAACTATTACTGAAGGTGCCTTCAATGGTATGGTTGGTAAGATCACTGACATTCAACCTGATAAGTACAAATTATATGTTTCAGTTGATATGTTTGGTCGTGCAACTACTGCTGAAATTGACTACGATCAAGTTAAGAAGTTGGACGAAAACGAATAATTGTAAATTATTGTTGTAATTGTACTGAAACGATGTTATTCTAATACGGTACGTTTATTATTGTGGGAGGAGAAAAAGGAAAATTCTCCATTTTAACCGCATCACGGAATCAAGGAGGTTTTGACCGTGGCAAAGAAAGTTATTAACGTAGTTAAGTTACAAATTCCAGCTGGCGCTGCAACCCCTGCACCTCCAGTTGGTCCTGCTTTGGGTCAAGCTGGTATTAACATTGTTGGTTTTACTAAGGACTTCAATGCTAGAACTGCTGACCAAAAGGGCATGATTATCCCTGTAGTTATTACTGTTTACGAAGACCGTTCATTCGAATTCGTAACTAAGACTCCACCAGCACCAGTACTTTTGAAGCAAGCTGCTAAGATCAAGAAGGCTTCTGGTGAACCTAACACCAAGAAAGTTGGTAAGGTAACCAAGGACCAAGTCAAGGAAATTGCCGAGACTAAGATGAAAGACCTTAACGCTGCTGACATCGAAGCTGCTATGCGCATGGTTGAAGGTACCGCTAGAAGCATGGGTATCGAAGTCGAAGACTAATCCTGTTATTTAGGTAACACATTAGGTGGGAGAGTTAGAGAAGCTCGTTTGACCACATATACAAGGAGGAAATCACATGCCAAAGCATGGTAAGAAATATTTAGATGCTGCCAAGAAGGTAGACTCAAATAAATTATACTCAGTAGCAGAAGCTATGAAACTTGTTAAGGAAACCTCATACGCTAACTTTGACGCTACAGTTGATGTAGCTTACAACTTGAGCGTAGATCCTAAGCAAGCAGACCAACAAATCCGTGGTTCACTTGTTTTACCAAATGGTACTGGTAAGACTCAAACCGTTGTAGTATTTGCTGAAGGCCCACAAGCTGATCAAGCTAAGGCTGCAGGTGCTGACTTTGTTGGCTCAGACGACTTAGTACAAAAGATTCAAGACGGTTGGTTAGATTTCGACGTTGTAGTTGCCACTCCAATGATGATGGCTAAGGTAGGTCGTTTAGGTCGTATTCTTGGACCTAAGGGCTTAATGCCAAACCCTAAGACTGGTACTGTAACTATGGACATCGAAAAGGCCGTTAAGAATGTTAAGGCTGGTCAAGTAGAATACCGTGTTGACCGTCAAGCTGCTATTCACACTCCTATTGGTAAGGTATCATTTACTGAAGACCAATTAGTTGAAAACTTTGACGCTTTACGTGATGTAATTTTACGTGCACGTCCTGCTTCAGCTAAGGGTCAATACATTAAGAGTGTTACAATTTCAGCAACCTTTGGTCCTGGTATCAAGCTTGATCCATTAAACTTGGACTAATTTAAATATATTTTAATAAGCGCCCCGTGTTATAGCGGGGCGCTTTTTTGTATGGTATCATTAATTTATCTTTGCGATCAAATCTTAAATATAAGGGGAAGATTAGCAGCCAATAAAAATATAGATAAACATAGAAAAAATAGTAAAAATCAGTTTCACTTAGAAAGTTAAACATGGAAAATGAAGCTGAGTAAAATTTAATATTTTGTTCGCTTGTATTAAATTGCCTGTCTGCTAAACTGATGTTCGATTGAGGAGAAAGGCAATGATTAAAACACAAGTAGTTAAGCTAAAAGTAAATAAAACAATGCAGAGACATCTTGATGCTTTATGTGACTATCGCAGATATTGTTGGAATAAAGGGTTGGAAATCTGGCAGTTGAAGTATGAGGCTCATACCTTAAGTGCTAAAGATAACCCTAGTCCTAATGAACGCAGAGTTCGTGATGAATTGGTAACTAATAAATCAGATTGGCATATGATCTATCCGCTAGGTACCTCCAATTAGCTATCAAGGATTTAGCTAATGCCTGGAAGAACTTCTTTGACAAGTCACAGCCTGATTGGGGTAAACCTAAATTTAAATCCAAGAAAGCTCCTAGACAAGGCTTTAAAACAGATCGAGCTAAAATTATTAATGGCAAGCTTCGGCTTGATAAGCCAATAAATATTTCCAAAGATAATTGGTTCGATCTAGCAAGCTATGCAGCTTTAAAGATAAACCAAGTTAAAGTGATAAGCATCTTTAAAGAAAATGAGACTTATTATGCAGCCTTGTCTTATGAAGAGGAAGTTACTGCTAAGACTAAAACTCATCAAAAAACTGCAGTTGATGTTAATGTCGGTCATTTCAACTATACAGAGGATCAAATCAATGTCTTGCCAGCCAAATTGCAAAAGCTCTATAAGCGAATTAAGCATTATCAAAGAATGTTAGCCCGTAAAAGAGAAATTAATGGTAAGCTAGCTATTAAATCAAATAATTACTTAGCAGTGAGAATCAAACTGCAAAGAGATTATCGTAAAATAGCTAATATCCAAAATGATCTTTTACAAAAATTCACTACCAAGTTAGTGAATAATTACGATCGAAGATTTAGCAGTCAAAGAAATGATGATGAGGCATGTGGCTTCAAAAGGCATGCAGAGCTCGCTTTTTAGCAGATTCAGACAGATCTTAACTTACAAGTGCGATTGGTACAATAAAAAATTAATTCTTACCTCTAAAACGTATCCATCAACACAAAGATGTGCAAAGTGTGGTTATGTCAAAAAAGGTGATGAAAAGATCACTCTGCAAGGCAATCAAAAGCATGGTACAAAGCATAATGAGTATATCTGTTATCAGTGTGGCTATAATAATAATAGAGATGAAAATGCAGTATTAAATCTTTTAGCTTTAGCAAAATAAAGAAAACAATCGGGGCTGGCTAGGTCCTTAAGCTGTAAGAGTTAGTCAATGCGATTACTCCTAAATTGGAATATCGGAATACTGGTGTTGACGACAGTAAATAAAATAAAGAAAGGAAAATATACATCTTTCTAATATGTAGAAAAACTAATTATTTTACATATTTCCATGTTTTATATAGCAAAGGCAATGAGAAAGCATTCGATAGGAAAATTAATCATACTTTTGTTGTTGACATTGGTTGCTACAACCGCTTGTGCCAATAATGGTTCAAAAATTACGATTGTTGGTTCAAGTGCCATGCAACTTTTAGCCGAACAAGCAGGCAATGATTATCGCTTAAGCCATTCTAATAGCAACATTGTTGTTCAAGGTGGTGGTTCCGGTACTGGACTTAGCCAAGTTCAAGCTGGCGCAGTGCAAATTGGGACTTCTGATGTGTTTGCGGAAACTCAAAAAGGAATTCAAGCAAATAAGCTAAAAGACTATAGAGTAGCCGTAGTTGGAATTGTACCTATTG
The DNA here is from genome assembly GCF_002706375.1 of Lactobacillus amylovorus DSM 20531. NCBI lineage: Bacteria > Bacillati > Bacillota > Bacilli > Lactobacillales > Lactobacillaceae > Lactobacillus > Lactobacillus amylovorus. The sequence goes on along the minus strand of NZ_CP017706.1, from coordinate 765,459 downwards.
TTAATAAAGATGTTGGTATAAAAAATATTACTACCAATGAACTAACCAAGATCTTTACAGGAAAAGTTACCAATTGGAAACAACTTGGTGGCAAAAATGAAGCAATTACTGTAATCAACCGTTCAAAGGGTAGTGGTACTAGAGGTACTTTTGAAGATATAATTTTGCGAGGTCAAAAACCAATTAAGTCTCAAGAACAAGACTCAAACGGGACAGTAAAGAAAATTGTCAATAGTACTCCGGGAGCCATCAGTTACTTGTCATTCCCATATGCTCACGACACTCATATTCAAAAATTGAGTATTGATAATGTTAAACCAACAAACAAAAACATTACTACTAATAAATGGAAACTTTGGTCATATGAGCATATGTATACTAAAGGCGAACCTAATAAGCAAACTAAAGCCTTTATTAAGTATATGCTCGGCAAAAAGGTACAAAAAGATCTTGTGCCTAAGATCGGTTATTTGAGTATTAATGATATGAAAGTTACTCGTAATAGTAAAAATCAAGTTACGCAAATAGGAAAATAGTTTATGGAGAACAAAGAAGATTTAAAAAAGGTTGTTGATCAGGCGATTGCTGAACAACAGGTCCCTCACGTTAAATTAAATAAGATGGGACCGATTAGTGTTGACATTGATAAGTTAACTAAACCTTCTAAAGAAACTCATCAAGAGTACTGGGGTAAAGGCTTAACTTACTTCGCAATCGGTTTGATCATTGTTTTGGTGGTTTCCATTATCGGCTTTGTAGGTTACCACGGTTTAGCTACTTTTGTGAGCGATCATGTTAATGTGTTCCATTTCTTAACTTCTACAGATTGGGATCCAGGTGAAGGCAAGAACCATGTCGGTGCTGCAGTAATGATTGTTACTTCATTTGCGGTAACGCTTTTGGCAGCTTTGATTGCTACACCATTTGCGATCGCAATTGCTCTTTTCATGACAGAGTATTCATCTAAAAAAGGTGCAAATTTCTTACAATCAGTTACTGAATTGCTTGTAGGTGTTCCTTCCGTTGTTTATGGTTTCTTGGGTTTAACCATTATTGTTCCCACAATTAGAAATCTATTTGGCGGAACAGGTTTTGGTATTTTAGCGGCTACTTTAGTTTTGTTCGTAATGGTTTTGCCAACGATTACTTCATTAACAGTAGATAGTTTAAAGGCAGTACCAAGTCATTTTAGAAAAGCTTCAATGGCACTTGGTGCAACTCACTGGCAAACTATTTATCATGTTGTTTTGCGAGTAGCTACTCCTAGAATTTTAACTGCTGTTATTTTCGGTATGGCCCGTGCCTTTGGTGAAGCCTTAGCCGTACAAATGGTAATCGGTAACGCAGTTTTGATGCCATACAATTTGGTCAGTCCATCTGCAACATTAACGAGTCAATTAACAAGTCAAATGGGTAATACGGTTATGGGCACATTGCCTAACAACGCATTATGGTCATTGGCATTGCTTCTTTTGATCATGTCTTTAGTCTTTAACTTCTTAGTTAAATTAGTAGGAAAGAGAGGTCAAAAGTAGAATGGACGCAAAAAAGAGAGATAAATTAGCAACAGTTATTATCTATATTTTAGTTGGCATCGTTGTTTTGATCTTGGCGGGCATTTTGGGTAATATCCTGATTACTGGTATTCCTCATTTGTCATGGCACTTTTTAACCTCTGAGGCTTCATCTTATCAAGCTGGTGGTGGGGTTAGAGATCAATTATTCAATTCATTGTATTTATTAATCCTGACCACGATTATCTCATTGCCAATCGCGTTAGGCGCAGCTATTTATCTAGCTGAATATGCCAAGGATAATTGGATAACTAATTTGATTAGAACTACTATTCAAATTTTGAGTTCATTGCCATCAATCGTTGTTGGTTTGTTTGGTTACTTACTCTTCGTAGTTCAATTTGGCTTTGGTTTCTCAATTATTTCTGGTGCGCTTGCGTTAACTTTCTTCAATTTACCTATTTTGACTAGTAACATTGAAGAAGCAATTAAAGGCGTGCCGCAAGATCAGCGTGAAGCCGGGCTTGCTTTGGGATTATCCAACTGGAAAACGATCCGTGGCATCGTATTACCAGCAGCTTTGCCAGGTATTTTAACTGGGATTATTTTAAGTGCAGGTAGAATTTTCGGTGAAGCGGCTGCCTTAATTTATACAGCTGGTCAAAGTGGTTCTACTGTAAATTATGCAGATTGGAATCCATTTAGTCCGACTAGTCCATTAAATGTAATGCGTCCAGCTGAAACTCTGGCTGTGCATATTTGGAAAGTAAATACAGAAGGTATTATTCCAGATGCCACAATCGTTTCGGCTGCTACATCAGCATTACTTGTTATCGTAGTAATTGTATTTAATTTAGGTGCGCGTTATTTGGGTAATAAATTGTACCGTAAGTTAACCGCAGCTAAATAAGGTGATGTAATGCAAGATTTAGAACAAAGCTATGTAAAAACTTTTGCTAAAGATGATTTGGAATTATCCACCAAAGACTTAAGTGTTTTATATGGTGGAAAAATTCAGAAATTGTTTGATGCTAGTTTACAATTCAAGAAAAATACAATCACAGCTTTAATTGGTGCTTCAGGTTCAGGTAAATCTACCTTTTTACGCTCACTAAATCGGATGAATGATCGAGTAGCAACAGTAAAAGGAGAAATCTGGTTCCACGGTTTGGACGTAAATAAGCCAAATATCAATGTTTATGAATTAAGAAAAAACATTGGAATGGTATTCCAGCGACCAAATCCATTTCCTAAGTCAATTAGAGAAAATATTGTTTACGCTTTAAAAGCAGACGGACAAAATGACAAAGAAGAACTAGATAAAATAGTTGAAGAAAGTTTGTGTGCCGCCGCATTATGGGACGAAGTAAAAGACAAGCTTGATAAAAGTGCTTTGGCTCTTTCAGGTGGACAGCAACAGCGTTTGTGTATTGCTCGTGCATTAGCTGTTAAGCCAGAAATTTTACTTTTAGATGAACCAGCAAGTGCGCTAGATCCAGTATCTACTTCGAAGCTAGAAGATACATTAAAGCAGCTTCGCAGTAAATATACTATGATTATGGTTACGCATAACATGCAGCAAGCTTCAAGAATTAGTGATTATACGGCGTTTTTCCATTTGGGTCATGTGATTGAATATAATACAACTGCAGATATCTTTACTAATCCTAAAGGAAAGATTACTGAAGATTATATTCAGGGAAGTTTTGGTTAAAATGACAACAATTATTACAGCAAAAGATGTACATCTAAAATATGGTGACTATGAAGCACTTCATGGGATCAATCTTAATTTTCAGGAAAAAGAATTAACGGCATTAATTGGACCATCAGGATGTGGTAAGTCTACTTTCTTGCGTTGCCTTAATCGGATGAACGATGATATTGAAAATATCAATATTACAGGTGAGATTAAGTTTGAGGGACAAGATATTTATAGTTCCAAGATGGATTTGGTAGAATTGCGCAAGAACGTCGGAATGGTGTTCCAACAACCAACCCCATTTCCATTCTCAGTTTATGACAATGTGGCTTATGGTTTGCGAATTGCTGGTGTAAAAGATAAAGATTTAATCGATCAACGTGTTGAAGAAAGTCTGAAGCAAGCCGCAATTTGGAAAGAAACTAAGGATAACTTGAACCGCAATGCGCAGGCCTTTTCAGGTGGACAGCAACAGAGAATTTGTATTGCTCGTGCGCTAGCTGTCAGACCTAAAGTGGTTCTTCTTGATGAGCCTACGAGTGCGCTAGATCCAATCTCAAGTAGTGAAATCGAAGAAACCTTGATGGATTTGAAGCACCAATATACTTTTATTATGGTTACCCACAACTTGCAGCAAGCGGGTCGTATTTCCGATCAAACAGCCTTTTTGATGAATGGTGACTTAATCGAAGCAGGCAAGACTGAAGAAATGTTTATTGCACCTAAGAAGCAAATTACAAGTGATTACCTTAACGGTCGTTTTGGTTAAATTTTGAGGTATAAAGATGCACGAAATATTTTTAGATGAATTAAAGAAATTAAACACGCAATTTATGGAAATGGGTGTTTTTGTAAATGATCAAATCGATCAAGCCACACGCGCATTTGTTGATCATGATAAGAAGACAGCTCAATCTATGGTTGATAATGAAGAAAAGATTCCTACTGAATCAATCGATATTCAAAAAAAGGCCTTGAAATTAATGGCCTTACAACAACCAGTAGCTACTGACTTCAGAGTAGTTATTAGTATTTTGAAGGCAACAACTGATTTGGAAAGAATCGGTGAAAATGCCATGAGTATTGCTCTTGAAACAATTCGTGTAAAGGGTAATCCAAGAATTCCTGAAGTTGAAGAGATCATTTCAAATATGACTCACAATGTTCGTCACATGCTTATTCAAATTTTGACGGCTTACGTACAAGATGACGAAAAAATGGCTAAAGAGGTTGCCAGTCGTGATGGCATTATTGACCATGATTATGTACGCGCAAGAAAGTTAATTGTTGATGGAATTGAGGACGATCCATCCAAAGCTGCAGCTTCATCAAGTTACTTTGTAGTAACTAGGTTGCTAGAACGAATTGGTGACCACATCGTTAACTTGGCTAGTTGGGTAGTTTACAAGACTACTGGTGAACTAGAAGAGTTGACTAACGCAACAGAGAATCAAACTTTATAAAATAGAGGGACAATATGTCCCTCTATTTTTTTGATTAATAATAACTATACGTTATTTATGATCATACTATAAAAAGTTACCATATTCAATTTACTTTTAAACAGATGATGACCATAATAATGAAGTAAAGTGTTTTAAATATATATAGTGTTATTTAAAATGAATTATATCTTGTTTTTGGGGAGGGGACCCATGACTACGATTTTGGTTAATGACATCGTTCCCATACTAGTCATCATGCTATTAGGGTACGTATGTGGAAAGTTAACATTCTTTGACGACGATCAGCGTCAAGGTTTGAATAAACTAGTTTTAAATATTGCATTGCCTGCAGCTTTGTTTATTTCAATTGTCAAAGCTACGAGAAAAATGTTCGCACAAGACATAGTTTTGACATTGATCTCATTAGTAGGTGTTACAGGCTTATTCATGCTCAGTTACTATTTGGATAAATTGATGTTTCACAGATCAACTCAAGAAGCTGCAGTTTGTGCGATGATTGCTGGTTCATCAACTATTGGATTCTTGGGCTTTGCCGTTCTTGATCCAATCTACGGAAACAACGCAACAACTAACTTGGTTATCGGGATTGTTTCTATTGTTGTTAATGCGATTACCATTCCTTTAGGTTTGTCTTTAATTAATAGAGGACAAGCTGCTTTAAAGGAAAAGGCTAAGAAGAATAATGGTGGTACTGAGGTTGAAGTTAAGTTACCTCAAAAGGTACTACTGTTAAGAAGGTCAAGAAGGTTACTGTTCCTGACGACGTACCTGTAAGTGACGAAGAAGCTAAAGCTCTTAGCGAAAAAGGAATTCAACGTGAAATTGATTTAGTTCATGCTGAATTCAAGGATCATGCTGGCGAAGACAATGGCAAGCATATGAATCCAACTTTGAAATCAGTTCTTGATGCGATTAAGAAGCCAGTTGCTGCTGCTCCACTTATCGCTGTTATCCTTGTTTTGATCGGAATTAGAGTTCCTAGTTCATGGGCTCCTACGTTTGATTTGATTGCTAAGGCTAATGCTGGTGTTGCTGTTTTAGCTGCCGGGTTAGCTTTATCAACTGTTAAATTCTCAATTGATAAAGAAGTTATCTGGAATACATTCTTCCGTTTGTTCTTAACTCCTGCAATTATTGTAGCTGCCGCATACTTATGTGGTATGGGATCAGACCCGCAGAAGATTTCAATGCTTTGTTTAGCAACCGGATTGCCACCTGCATTTTCAGGTATTATCATTTCTAGTCGTTACAACATTTATGTTAAGGAAGGTGCAAGTTCAGTTGCTGTTTCAACTGTCTTCTTTGCAGTAAGTTGTATTTTCTGGATTTGGTTCTTACCAATTCTTGCAGGCATGTTACATTAATAAATTGAACTAAAAAGACTTCGCCATTTGGCGAAGCTTTTATTTTTTGTCCTTGATAGGGATGCAGCCAGCAATAAAGATTGCAATTCCGATGATTAACCAGAGATTATTTTTCATTAAATAAGCACAATTACCTAGTAGAATTCCGAGTAGGATAGTGGCCCAATCTGTAAGTAAAAAGATTTTGGCCTTAGAAGCTAATGGTCTAAAACTCTGATAAATACTTATAAAGGCCTGAACTATCAAAATTAAGGCTAGAACAATCCAAACAGCATTTGAAACGATATTGCCAAAGGCGGTGTTTGAAACGATGCTGGCGATACTGATGAAGACAACGGTAGTTCCGAGTAATAGGAAGACAATGTTGCGTAATTTGGTTAAAATACGTTCTTTTCGTTCTTGATCTGTCATATTTCTCTCCAATCTTTTTTGTACTATCTTACAGATTATTCTACAATTTGTAAATTTATCCTTGCTATCTCTTGCAATGCCTGCTATACTAAATAACTGTAAATTCTACCTAAGACTCGGGTGGCATGACGCCTCAAAATCCCGCCGAGGCCAGAAGATAATGAAGATTTTTATGCTCCATGTCTTTCGGCATGGAATTTTTGCTTTAAAAAGGCCTTATAGAATTTATCAATGCGATCATGGAGGTGAAATTAATTGAGTAAAGCTGCTATTGCTGAAAAGGAAAAGCTCGTTGATGCATTTGCTGAAGAACTTAAGAATGCTAAGGCTATCTTAGTAATCAACTACCTTGGTTTAACTGTTGAAGAAGTTACTAACATGCGTAAGGAACTTCGTGATAACGACGTTAAGATGAGGGTTATCAAGAACACTTACTTGAGACGTGCTGCTGCTAAGGCTGGTATTGAAGGCCTTGACGATACTTTTGTAGGCCCAACTGCTGTTATCTACACTGATAACGCTGATGACATTACTGAACCTGCACGTATTGTTTCTAAGTACGAAGATGACTTCGATGTTATCGAAATCAAGGGTGGTATGCTTGAAGGCAAGTTAACTTCTAAGGATGAAATCAAGGAACTTGCTGCAATCCCAGGCCGCGAAGGTTTGCTTTCAATGCTTGTTTCTGTATTGCAAGCTCCTATCCGCGACTTCGCTTATGCTGTTAAGGCTGTTGCTGAATCAAAGGATGAAGACTCAGCTGAATAATAAACAATTGTATTTAATATCTAAATTCTAATTTTTCGGAGGATACTTAAATGGCTTTAGATACTGATAAGATTATTGAAGAATTAAAGGGTGCTTCAATTCTTGAATTGAACGACCTTGTAAAGGCTATTGAAGACGAATTTGACGTTACTGCTGCTGCTCCAGTTGCTGCTGCAGGTGCTGGTGACGCTGCTGCTGCTAAGTCAGAATTCGACGTTGAATTAACTGACGCAGGTCAAGAAAAGGTTAAGGTTATCAAGGAAATCCGTGACATCACTGGCAAGGGCTTACTTGATGCTAAGAAGTTGGTTGACGGTGCTCCAGTTATCGTTAAGGAAGGCGCTTCAGAAGACGACGCAAACAAGATCAAGGAACAACTTGAAGGCGTTGGCGCAACTGTAACCCTTAAATAATTAATGCCTTAGGGCAATTAAGAATAAGTTCTTCGCACATAACGAAGGACTTATTTTTTTGTGTAATTTATTTTATGATGCAAGGTATAAATAAAAAATTAACGCCATATCAATGGGTAATGGCGATTTTATCCATTATTTCAATCTTTTTAATTTTATTAGATTTTGCGGCAGTAATTAGCATCGATCAACCTACGAGCAAATGGTTTTGGATAAATGCGGGTATCGTAGTCTATTTTGCAATTGATTATTTTTATCATTTAAGACAAGCAAAAGATAAAAAGGTTTTCTTTAAAACACATATCTATGATTTATTGAGCATTATTCCAATGGGACTGCTATTCGTTGGACTAAACGTCTTTAATTTGTCTGGATTAGTGTCGGACTTGCGATTATTACGTTTGATTCGACTGGCCGGTTTAATGGGAAAATTAAGGGAAATCTTTCATACCAACGGCTTACTTTACGTCATCTTTTTTACCATTACGTTTATTTTAGTTGGTGCTGAGGCCTTTGCGATTGCCGAACATGTGACACTGAATACGGCTTTTTGGTGGGTTGTTTCAACTGCTTCAACAGTCGGTTATGATGCAATTTTTGGTAAAACAATTCCGCCTCACAGTATTGTAGGGAAGTTCGTCACGTTGATAACCATGCTCTTGGGTATTGGTATTGTCGGTATGCTGACGTCATCCATTACGTCATATTTAATGCGGCGAACGAATGGAGCTCATACTCATGAGACGCATGATAATATTGAATTAATTCTGAAAAAGCTTGATGATATTGAAAAGCAAAATCAGGCCTTAAAGGATCAAAATAAAAAGCTACAGGCCGAAATTGAAAATTTAAAGATCGAGCAAAATTCAAGTGAACTAAGTAAAATAAAAGATTGGTTTGAAAAAAGAAAGGATAATTAGATGAGCGAAGAAAAAAATCAAATGTACTTTGCGGCAGATCCTACGGCTAAGCATGATGAGCACGTTGTAGATTATCATGTAGATGATATTGATTTGAAATTTACCACTGATGCCGGCGTCTTTTCCAAAATGCGAATTGATTACGGTAGTGGTGTTTTAATCAAGACCATGAAGGACGTAACTTTTCCTAAAGAGGGTATTTTGGACGTAGGTACTGGCTATGGCCCAATTGGTTTGTTTGCAGCTAAGTTTTGGCCTGATCAAACAGTTGATATGGTTGATGTTAATGAGCGTGGACTTAATTTAGCTAGACAAAATGCCAAGAATAATCATATCTCTAATGTGGATATCTACACTTCTGATTGTTATGCACAGGTGGATAATGATAAAAAGTTTGGCTTAATTTTAACAAATCCGCCGATTAGAGCCGGCAAAAAAGTCGTAAATGAGATTTTAATGGGTGCAAATGAGCATTTAGTGAGTGGTGGCGTGCTCTTAGTAGTAATCCAGAAAAAGCAGGGAGAACCTAGTGCCCGTAAGAATATGACTGCCACTTACGAAAATTGTGAAATTTTAACAAGAGATAAAGGCTATTATATCTTAAAATCAACTAAGAATTAAATAAATAAGAATTGCGTAAAAGCCTTATTAGATCAACATTAGAGTTTATAAAAATGCTTTCTTTTGGCGGTTAGCCTCTCTATAATGAAGGTATAAAGATAGAGAATATGTGAAGAGGTTAATTAGCCATGAAAAAAGTTTGGAAATATATCGTTGCTGTTTTAATTGTAATCGTTGGTGTATTTATGTTGGGTTGGATCTCAGGCGATAACGAAACTGCTGGCCCAGCAAGTATCACTGCATTGTACCTTATTTTGTCAGGTATCTTCTTCTACCACAACTTTAGAAATCGCAACATCAGTACTTTATAATCAGTACTCACTAAAAGATTAAAGGACTAGTCAAAATGGCTAGTCCTTTTTTGGTAAAATAAAATGGAAAGAACTTAAATTGAATGTGAGTGAAAATAATGCTTTCTAGCGATGATAAACAGAAATACATGCAATTAGCCATAGCCCAGGCAAAAGAGGCTGAGAAGCAAGGAGAAGTCCCTATCGGAGCCATAATAGTTGATCCTGATGGCAAGGTAATCGGCACTGGTTATAATAGGCGAGAATTAGATGAAGATGCCACCCAACATGCGGAGATGATTGCTATTAAAGAAGCATGTAAGAATTTAGGCATGTGGAGACTAATTGACTGTAGTTTATTCGTAACTTTAGAACCTTGTCCGATGTGCGCTGGTGCAATTATTAATTCGCGCATTAAAGATGTCTATTTTGGTGCGCTTGATCCTAAAGCAGGCGCCTGTGGATCAGTTGTGGATTTATTTACTGTGGAAAAATTTAACCACCATCCTCATGCAATTCGCGGTCTTTATCGTGATCAATGTGCCCAAATGTTAAAAGACTTCTTTAGAGCAATTCGGCAAAAACAAAAAGAAGCAAAACAAGCTCAAAAAGAAGAAAATAATTAATTTTTTGAGGCAATAAACTAGAAAAAAGTTCTAAAATACGTTATTATACTTTTTGGGCAATGTTTGACCTCTGAAGCGTGTCAGGACCGGAAGGTAGCAGCACTAAGGTCGTTCAGGCATGTGCCCTTTATTAGACATTAACAAGCTCTTAGCTCTTTTAGAGTTAGGAGCTTTTTTACTAGGGAAGAGAATTTATGGCTTATCAAGCACTATATCGAAAATGGCGGCCACGGACTTTTGATAGTGTGATTGGGCAAGAAGCAATTACCGATACGCTTAAAAATGCGATTATCCGAGGCAAAGTTTCTCATGCATTTTTGTTTGCGGGACCTCGTGGTACTGGTAAGACCTCTTGTGCCAAGATATTTGCGAAAGCATTAAACTGTACTAATCTTCAAGATGGCGAACCATGCAATAAATGCGCCAATTGTATTGCGGCAGATCAAGGATCAATGCCTGATATTATGGAAATCGATGCAGCTTCCAACAACGGTGTTGATGAAATCCGTGAAATTCGTGATAAGGTAAAGTACGCTCCAACAGAAGGAAAGTACAAAGTTTACATCATCGACGAAGTTCATATGCTCTCAATGGGTGCTTTTAACGCATTGCTTAAAACGCTAGAAGAGCCGCCAGAGCATGTCGTTTTCATTTTGGCAACGACAGAATTGCAAAAAGTACCAGCTACGATCATTTCTAGAACGCAGCGCTACAATTTTAAACGAATTTCCAAGGCTGATCTTGAAAAGAGAATGAAGTATATTCTCGATCAAGAAAATATTAAATACGAAGATAAGGCAATTGCGGTCATCGCACAGGTAGCTGATGGTGGGATGCGTGATGCGCTCAGCATTTTGGACCAGCTGCTTAGTTATGAAAAAGAAAGCGTCAATTATGAAGATGCTTTGCAGATTACTGGTTTTGCTGATCGTAAAAATGTCGAACAAATTTTGCTTAAATTATTAAGTAAAGATGCACCCGCTGCTTTGAAGCTAGCTCAAGAAGAATTAGATAAGGGTGCCAGCTCCAAGAACATCTTGGATGAATTAGTCGATATGGCCACCAAGAGCTTGATGATCATCAAAACAGGCGATGACGATAAAAATATGTTTTTATCGGAAGACTTTATCGCTAAAATAAAAGATGTACCTACTTCAACATATTATCGTTTGATTACTTTGGCTAATAAGGCATTGAACGATTTGCGCTATACTAACCAGCAACAAATTCCATTGGAAGTATTCTTGGTAGAGGCTACTACAAGTGAATCGAAACAAGTAGCAGCATCAACATCTGCACCTGTAGCTAAGACTGCACAAGTACCACAACAAGGTAGTACGGACATTTCTGCGGAACTCGCCGCTTTAAAGAATCAAGTGGTTGAATTAACGCAAAAAGTTCAACAGCTTTCCAAGAGACCATCTTTTGCAAAAGATCAGGTTTTTCAATTGGATACGGCGATTCCAAAATCAGTGCCTAAGGTGAAGGCCAAGCCGGCTGAATCAGTTAAGAAAAAGCCAGTCAAAAATATCAAAAAAACTACAGCAGAAAATCGCAAACAGGTTTATCATGTTCTTGAAAACGCCACTAGAGATAATTTAAATACCATCAAAAATGTGTGGCCTGATTTGCAATCTGTCTTGGCAGTTTCTGAAAGAGCATTGCTTGATGTACTTGAACCAGTGGCAGCTAGTCCTGATCAAGTAGTCATGAAATGCAAGTATACTTTGTGGTTTGAAAATGCTAGTTCAGATAGTGATTTGCTGGAAAAATTAACGAGTTATATCGAAAAGTTTGCTAAACATTATTATGGTATCGTTTTAGTCCCAGATAGTGATTGGCTGGCAGTAAGAAAAGAATTCGTTGAAAGTCACAAGGCTGAATTATTAGCCAAGAAAAAGCAACAAATCGAAGATAAAGAAGAAGCAGACTCCAAAGAAGATACCGAAGTAATTGATAAAGCTAAGGATCTATTCGGGGATGCAGTAACCATTAAAGATTAAGGAGATAAAAACAATGAGTAGAAGACCTAATTTCGGCGGTATGGGCGGCATGAACATGCAACAAATGATGAAGCAAGCTAAGAAGTTGCAAGCTCAAATGGCAGAAGAACAAGAAAACATTACTGCCCAAGAATTTACCGGTAAGTCAGCAGATGATATGGTAGTTGCTACATTTACTGGTGACCGTAAGCTTAAAGACCTCAAGATCGATAAAGAAGCAATCGATCCAGACGATCCTGATATGTTGCAAGATTTAGTAATCGATGCGGTTAACAAAGGCTTAGCTCAAATCGATGAAGCAACCCAAGCAAGTTTAGGCAAATACACGAAAGGCTTGATGTAATTGCAATATCCATTACCAATAGCTCATTTAATTGATGCTTATATGAAACTTCCAGGCATTGGTGAAAAGACCGCCACTAGATTGGCTTTTTACACAATGGATATGCCGCAAGAAGATGTGGAAGATTTTGCTAAAGCATTAATTCAAGTGAAAAAAGATATCCATCAATGTCCAATTTGTGGCAATATTACCGAAAAAGATATCTGTGATATTTGTTCTAACCATAATCGTGATCAAACAACGATTATGGTGGTTGAACAGCCTAAAGATGTAATGTCTTTTGAAGAGATGGGTGAATACAGCGGTTTGTATCATGTGCTTCACGGCGTATTATCACCAATGGATGGAATTGGTCCAGAAGAAATCAACATTAAATCTTTAATTACTCGTTTGCAAAAGCATGACGAAGTTAAAGAAGTGATTTTAGCTCTTAATTCGACTCCTGAGGGTGAATCAACCGCAATGTACATCAGCAAATTGATCAAACCAGCTGGTATTAAAGTTACTCGCTTAGCTGCAGGTTTATCTGTAGGTAGCGATATTGAATATGCCAATTCAATTACTTTGAAACGGGCAGTACAAGGAAGAACGACTCTATAATGGCTAGAAAAAAAGATAAAATCAAAGAACTCGGCGATCAAAAATTAGTAGCCGAGATTGAGAAATTACAAAATCAAATTGCTTTAGAGCAAGATTTAGATCAAACTACTTTGGATTTATCTGATGATAATTATATCCAAGGCAAAATTTTAAGAGCCAAGTATACTTTTTTGTATAATGAAGCTCGTCATCGAAGCACAAGATTTAGTGGTATCACTAACGCGATTACTCAATAAAATTAGTTCCAATTTTGGGGCTTTTTTATTTTGCCTAATAAAAAAACTACAAGTACTGTTAATCTCTGTGAAACTTCTGTAAAATAGACCTATGGAGGATTTTATGACAGGTTATTTTGTTAGTTTCGAAGGCCCAGATGGCGCAGGAAAAAGTACAGTTTTAAAGGAAGTATTGGCTAAAATAGGTTCTCAGCTTAAACCACAATATCTTGTGACGCGTGAACCTGGTGGATCAAAGATCGCAGAAAAGATTCGTGATATTATTTTGGATCCGGCCAATGATAAAATGGATGCCAAAACTGAAGCACTTTTATATGCTGCAGCGAGAAGTCAACACGTAGAAGAAATTATCAAGCCAGCACTTGAAGCAGGCAAGATTGTTTTTTCAGATCGCTTTGTGGATAGTTCTTTAGCTTATCAAGGCGAAGGCCGTGATTTAGGTATTAAAGAAGTAAAGCAGATCAATGATTTTGCTACAAATAAGTTGGATCCAGATTTGACTTTCTTTATCGATGTCGCTCCTGAAATTGGTCTTAGCCGAATTCAAAAACTCCGTCCAGGCCAAGAGGATCGCTTAGAGCAAGAAAATTTATCTTTCCACAAAAAAGTCTACCAAGGCTTTTTGAAGGTAAGGGCTATGTATCCTGAACGCTTTGTGACGATCGATGGAACTCAACCGATTGACCAAGTTGTAGATCAAGTAATTGCCACACTAAAACAGCGAATGCCAGAGATATTTTAAGGACTGATTAAATGAAATTAGTAATCGCTATTGTTCAAAGAGAAGATTCAAATAATTTACAAAGAGCATTTGTTCAAAATGATTTTCGCGCTACTAAATTAGCAACTTCAGGTGGTTTTCTAAGTCAAGGAAATACGACCTTTTTAATTGGTTGTGAAGATGAAAAAGTAGACGATGTTTTGAAGATAATTAAGCAAGAGTCTCGGGCAAGAGAAGAGATTGCAACACCACACATGCTTTCTACTGGATATGAAATTACCCAACCATTGAGGATTACAGTTGGTGGTGCAACTTGTTTTGTTGTCCCAGTTGATGAGTTTAAACGATTCTAATGATTGATATTACAAATGTGGGTACGAAGCAAACCCAATTCTTACGTCGCGCATATGAGCAGAAGAGGTTAGCTCATAGTTATCTTTTTGTTGATAGTGATGAAAGTCGTGCACTTAACACAGCTTATTGGCTAGCATGTTTATTTAACTGCACTGGTGAAAACAAGCCTGATGGTACTTGTCAAAACTGCAGACAAATATTATCAGGCAACCATCCGGATGTTTTACTTGTCGGACCTGAAGGTAAGCAAACTTTGGGGATTGATCAGGTAAGACCACTTAAAGAAGAACTTGCTAAGAGTCCGGTCGAAAGCAGCAGACGCTTCTTCTTTATTAATGAAGCTCAAAAATTAACTTTATCCGCTGCTAATGGTTTACTTAATCTGTTGGAAGAGCCGATTGCACCGGTGGTCACGATTTTGATTACTAATAATAGCGATCAGATTTTACCGACAATTCGCTCAAGAACACAGATCATCAATTTTGATAACGGTGAAAAGCCTGATGGCAAAACTGCAGTACTGCTTGAGAATGGTTTTTCTAAAGATGAAATTGATGAATTAGGCAATCTGGAAAAAAGAGACCAGGAGATCAAATATTTTTATCAAGAAATGCTTGAACATAACAGTTTGGCATTAGTTAGCGCGCATAAATTATCCGAAAATGCTAAGCTGGTATCAGAGCAACGTTACATTTTAGTTAGGTTAAAGCTGCTGGCAGAACATGATTTAAATGATCCGCGAAAGATGGGAATGGCTGCACAGATGCTCAAAAACTTAATTGAGGTAGATAAAATGCGGTTGAGCAATGTTAGTTTACGTAATTCGTTAGATTATCTTGCCCTAGAATGGAAGTAGGTGTTTTAAGTTGGATCCATATTCAAAATTAAAAAAGGTAAAAGAAACTACAGAAAATATGGCTAAGACTATTGCTAGTCTTGAAAATGATATTTTAGACACTTTGAAAGAAAATACTGAGCTGAAAGTTGAAAATCAACTGTTGCACGAAAAGTTAGACAAACTAACCGCAAATCAAGCAACACCTGAAACTAAAACGCAAAGTGGATTAGAATCACTGAAGAAGATTTATGATTCAGGCTATCATATCTGCAATATGTATTATGGTTCTCACCGTGATCCTAGTGCAGACTGTATGTTTTGTCTTGATATCTTAGACAATTTTGGCGAAAAAAAGGGTATTAAAAAGGACGGTAGATAAATGAAACGTCAAAGCAGTTATGCCAAAGATGAAGGAAAACTTTATTTAGTACCTACACCAATTGGTAATTTGAAAGATATTACTATTCGAGCAAAAAAGGTATTAACCGATGCCGATTATATTGCTGCAGAAGATACGAGAACGAGTGGCATTTTGCTAGAAAAAATTGGTGTCCACAATAAGATGATCTCATTTCACAAATATAATTCTAAAGAACGTGCTCCTGAATTAATCAAGTTGATGAAGGATGGGGCCGTAATTGCGGAAATTAGTGATGCGGGGATGCCGGTAATTTCTGATCCAGGCTATATTTTGGTTCAAGAATGTATCAAAAATGATATTCCAGTAGTACCTCTTCCAGGTCCATCTGCCTTTGCGACAGCTTTGATTGCTTCAGGCTTTGATGCTCAGCCATTTACTTACTACGGCTTTTTACCAAGAAAATCATCCGAACAAAAGCCATACTTTAAACAAATGGAAGAAGCTAAGGCTACCTCAATCTTTTATGAAGCACCTCACCGTTTAGCTAAAACCTTAAAGAATTTAAGCACTGTTTTACCAGCGGATCGACAAATTGTGGCGGCACGAGAATTAACTAAAATTCACGAAGAATTTATTCGTGGCACGGTTAAAGAAGTAACTGAGTATTTCAGTGAAAATGCACCACGAGGCGAATTCGTTATCTTGATTTCACCCAATACTGAAGCACCTAAACAATTATCTTGGCCAGAATTGATTGATTTAGTAAACGATTTGGTAGACAAAGGCGAATCCAAAAAAGATGCGATTAAGCAAGTTGCCAAGGAGCACAGTGTTTCTAAGAATGAATTGTATGACCAATATCATCAAAGGTAATTACTAATGAAATATACTGAAGACTATCAAATCGAATTTAAAGATTGTGATGAAAATCGTCGCTTGAAGATACCGGCCTTAGTAGATCTCTTAATGCAGACTTCAGAACACCAATTAGATCAAGGTGGTGCCGGTACAGACGATTTATTAAAGCGCGGATTAGGCTGGGTAGTTACGCAATACCGCTTTGATATTAACCAATTGCCTAAGCCCGAAGACAAGGTCAAATTGAGTACGATAGCTAGCGGTTATAATCGCTTTTTTGAATATCGTGATTTTGGCGTAGACGATGAAGCAGGTAATTCGTTAGTTGATGTAAAGAGCCAATGGGTGATGCTAGATTTGAAGAAGCGTCACATGGTTCCTGCTGATTTAAAAATGATGGAAGATTGGGGGGTGCCGCTACTTAAAAAGATGCCCCGTTTTCCTCGCCTGCGACCACAAGAAGAATATGATCATGAGCGAGTATACCGTGTGCGTTACGATGATTTAGACACTAACCATCATGTAACTAACAGTCATTACTTCAGTTGGTTTATTGATATGCTGGACCGTGATTTTTTGAAAGATCATGAAATTAGTGCCATTGATATTAAATTTGATAAAGAAGTACATTATGGAAAAAATGTGCATTCTTGCATGACTTTAGTTCAGGATGATGAGATTACCTCATATCATGCCATCAAGACTGATGATGGAACTGAGCAAGCAGTTTGTGAATTAAAATGGTGTAAGATATAATAAATAAAAACATGACACTTGGGTCATGCTTTTTTTGTCGAGGGGGACAGCAAATGAGTGTTAAGAAAATTTTACGAACTAATTTACAACAAATGATCTTTTTAGGGATCGTTGTGGCAATGAAAATTATCCTTGGACAATTTTCATTTGGACCAACTACTGTTAAGGTAGGCCTAGGTTTTATTGGGAGTGTATTACTAGGCTACTTTTTTGGCCCAGTTTGGGGAACTATTGGAGGCGGAATTAGCGACTTAGTTAGTTCAGCAATTTTTGGTAATCAAGGTGGCTTCTTTATTGGTTTTACTCTAACCGCTATGGCTGGCCCATTGATTTATGCTTTGTTTTTGTATGATAAGCCAGTTAAAATTTGGCGGATAATCGCTTCAACCATTTTGGTTACACTTATCGTAAACATTGGCATGAATACATTATGGCTGCACATTATGTACAATCTAGATTTTAAAGCGGCTTTGATTCAGCGCTTACCTAAAGAAACGATCGTACCATGGATTCAAATGGTAGTAATCTACTTTGTATTGCAAGCTGTTTCTCGTGTTAAAATAAAAAAGTGATTTAAAGCGGAAAGAGAATAATAGTAATGAAAATCTTAAGTGTTTCTACAGCTACTAATCATTTGAGCGTAGCTTTAAATGAAGATCAACAAGTAATTGTTGAAAAAAATGAACGAGATGAACGCAATCACAGTGAACATCTTGATCCATTAATTGACGAAATTTTAAAAGAAAACAAATTAACTTTAAAAGATATTGATCGCTTTGCAGTCGCAATTGGACCTGGTTCATATACTGGATTAAGAATTGGGATTACAACTGTTAAGATGTTTGCCAGCATTTTAGATAAAGAAGTAGTTGGCATTTCAACTTTGCAAGCTTTGGCTAAGGGTGTTGCTGGGGATGCACTCGTCATCGCTGGTCTTGATGCGAGAAACGATAACTACTTTGCTGGTGGTTACAAGAGCGGTGATATTCCAGAAAATGTAATTCCAGATGGTCACTACAACATTGATGCTTTAATTAAGGCTATTCAAGAATATGCCGCTGAAAATGAAGTAAAGAAGATCGTATTCGTAGGATCAGGTCTTGAAAAGCAAGATGAAAAGATCAAGGCTTTAAATATTCCTTATGAATACGGTGATGATAATCAAAATGTAATTCATGCCGGTTTAATTGGCAAGTTAGCTGTTTCAGCTACTCCAATTGATCCTGACAAGTTATTGCCACGCTACTTACGCAGAACTCAAGCGGAAGTTGATTGGCATAAGAAGACAGGCAAACCATTCGAGCCTGACAGTCATTATGTTGAAGAAGTTTAATCAATTTTTCCATCCACAAATTAATCGAATTGATATGAGTTTTACGCCATTTATGGCAAACGTGAATGGTAATATTTTGCAGATAATGCAAGCAACAGATGATAATATTCCTGATTTATTGGTTTTGGAAGAACAAGTATATTCGGGTCGAACACCTTGGAATAAATTCTCTTTTGAAACTGAATTAAGAAAAAGACGTAATTCTCTTTATTTAGTTGTTTATCAAGCGTCTACTTTGGTTGCCTTTATCGGGGCACGCTTTAGTCCTGAAGAAACTCATATTACTAATATTGCAGTTGCACCAGCTTATCAACACCAACACATTGGTCGCTATTTAATGCAAATGATGATCGATCGTGCTCGTGAAAATGATAGTGATAGTGTAACTTTAGAGGTTAAAACCGATAATGAAATTGCTCAAAGATTGTATCAATCATTAGGTTTTAAAGGGAATTTTATTCGTAAAGATTATTATCAAGATACGCATACTGATGCCATGAATATGGTGTTATGGTTGAAGCCACATCAGATTAAAAGAAAGAAGTTTACGTTTTGAGTGAAAAGAAAGATGTTCGCATTTTAGCTTACGAAAGCTCATGTGATGAAACTTCCACTGCCGTGATCAAAAATGGACGTGACATTGAGAGTTTGATCGTCGCAACCCAAATCAAAAGTCACCAACGTTTTGGCGGGGTAGTGCCAGAAGTTGCCAGTCGTCACCATATTGAAGTAATTAGCCAAATTACTAAAGAAGCTTTAAGTGAAGCAAATTGTACTTGGAAAGATATCGATGCAATTGCCGTAACTTATGGTCCAGGCTTAGTTGGTGCACTTTTAATTGGTGTTAGCGCAGCCAAAGCCGCTTCTATGGCTACTGGTATTCCGTTAATTGGCGTTGACCACATTATGGGTCACATTATGGCAGCGCAATTAAAGGATGAGATCGAATACCCAGCCCTTGCTTTGCAAGTATCTGGTGGACATACCGAAATTGTTTTATTGAAAGATCCAGTTCACTTTGAGATTATCGGTGATACTCGTGATGACGCTGCTGGTGAAGCTTACGATAAGATCGGTCGTGTTCTTGGCGTAAATTACCCAGCTGGTAAGACAATTGATGCATGGGCACATGAAGGTAAGGATACCTTTAACTTCCCACGTGCAATGATGGAAGATGATGATTCTGACTTCTCATTCTCAGGTTTGAAGTCAGCCTTTATCAACACTTGCCACCATGCCGATCAAATTCATGAAAAATTGAACAAGTATGATTTGGCTGCTAGCTTCCAAGCTGCTGTAATTGATGTGCTTGCTCATAAGACGATGCGTGCAATTAAGCAATACAAACCTAAGACCTTTATTATGGGTGGTGGGGTAGCCGCTAATCATGGTTTACGTGATCGCATGAGCGCAGAAATTGCTAAGCTGCCTAAGGAAGATCAGCCAAAGGTAATTTTGCCAGACATCAAGCTTTGTGGTGATAATGCCGCAATGATTGGTGCAGCCGCATATAACCTTTACAATGATGGTCAATTTGCAGACCTGACACTTAATGCTGATCCATCTTTGGAATTACCTTATGCTAAAAATATGCTGAACTAAAGAAGTAATGAATAAAAAAGCATCTAACGTAAAGTTAGGTGCTTTTTATGTTATTACATAAGTCTTGACTTTTATATATTATGCACTTATGATCAGCTATGTAAGTAATATGATATAACATATAAAAGAGGCATAAATATGAAATACACTTTAGATGACTTTGCACGTTTAATTGATCACACGAATCTGCACGCAGATGCAACGGAAGCTGACATGAAGAAACTTTGTGATGAGGCAAAAAAGTATCACTTCAAGATGGTTGCTATTAACCAAGTGCAATCTAAGTTTTGTTCAGAACAATTGAAGGGAACGGACATTGATACTGGTGCCGCAATTGCTTTCCCACTGGGACAGCAGACTATTGAATCCAAGGTTTTTGATACAAGGGATGCAATCAAGAACGGTGCCAATGAGATTGATTATGTGATCAATATTACTGAGCTGAAGGCCAAGAAGTATGACTACATCAAGCGTGAAATGCAAGAGATGGTTGATGTATGTCATGAACATCATATTCCATGCAAAGTAATTTTTGAAAATTGTTACTTAACTAAGGATGAAATTAAGAAATTAGCTGAAATTGCTAAAGAAGTAAAACCGGACTTTATTAAGACTTCTACTGGTTTTGGTACATCTGGCGCAAAAGTCGAAGATGTTAAGTTAATGAAATCAGTTGTTGGCGGTGATGTAAAGGTTAAGGCGGCAGGCGGAATTCGCAACAGTGATGATTTTTTGGCTATGGTACGGTCCGGTGCTGATCGAATTGGCTGTTCTGCTGGCGTGAAGATTTATGAAGCTTTGAGGCGCCGGATGCAAGATGATCACGTTGATAGTATTGAGATTGAACGTTAGGAGAAAATAATGAGATTAGGAATTGTAGGTAGCGGTCAAATTGTCCACGACTTTTTATCAGCTAGTTCAAAAATACAAGATTTAGAATTAGTGGCTATTTCTACTTTAGCTAGATCAAAAGCGGTAGCAGAAGAATTAGCTGAAAAATATAAGATAGATAAGGTCTACACAGATAATCAGGCTATGTTTGCAGATAGCGATATTGATACGATTTATATTGGTGTACCTAATTCACTGCACTTTCCAATTGCTAAGGAAGCATTAATGGCTAACAAAAATGTCATCTGTGAAAAGCCACTGGTTGAGACTAGTGAACAAGTCAAAGAACTCAAGCAGGTTGCCGATGAACATCATGTCTTGCTCTTTGAAGCTATGACTGTCCTTTATTTGGAAAACTACATGCATCTCAAGCAAGATTTGAAGAAGATTGGCAAAATTCATGTGGTCGCTTTAAATCTGACGCAAATTTCCAGTCATTATCAAGAATTCTTAGCAGGTGAACACATTGCTAAATTTGACCGCAAAATGGGCGGCGGAGCCTTGATGGATATGAACATCTACAATATCAATTTCTGCGTCAGCTTATTTGGTCAGCCTAAGACGATTACGTATCTACCTACAATTCAACGCAATACCGATACGTCAGGAATTTTGAATCTAACTTATGATGACAAGCAAGCTAGTTTGATTGCCGCTAAGGACGCTGTAGGCCCAACAAGATCTTATATTGAGGGCGAGAAGGGCTTGATTTGCTTTGATGGCCCATTGAACGTTCTGCCGGATTATTATGTTCAGATCGGCTCAGAAAAGGCTCAGCATTTTAACTATAATCAATATTATCACCGGATGATTAGCGAGTTTAATTACTTTATTAAGGCGATTAAAGAGCATAATCAAGCAGCTGCTGATGAAGCTTACGAGCATAGTCTGAATGCGATTAAGGTTCTGGAAAAAGCGCAGGAGTTTTTACCACAAGATGACTAAAGTAAAGTATCAAGAGATCGAAGAAATTCTGCGGCAAAGAATTATTAGTGGACATTATAAGATAGGCGATCTAATTCCTAAAGAGATGGATCTGGTTAAGAAGTACAATGTCTCACGTCCGACGATTAGCCATGCCGTTCAGGATTTGGTCAATCAAGGTTATCTGGAACGGCGCAAGCATGTAGGGACGATCGTTAAGCAGACCAAGATTAGCCAGGAATTTACGCAGGTTTTACAAAGCTATAATAGCGAAATGACGGAGAAAGGTTTGACCGCACAGACGCAGGTATTGTTTTTTAAGAAGGTTCTTGCTTCAGAAGAAGTAGCACAGGCTTTGGATTTAAAAGAAAAAGAGCAGGTTTATAAATTAACGCGATTACGTTCCGTTGATCAGAATCCGCTTGTTGTAGTTACAACGTATTTGTCAGCAGATAAGCTCGTAGATTTTGCAAAGATAGATTTTACTAAGCAGTCTCTTTATCAAGAATTAGAGCAAAGAGGATTACCGATTGTTCACGTTAAACGTAAACTAGAAGTAAAATCTGCAGATGGAATGACGGCGGATTTGTTAAATATTAAGGAAAAAGATCCGGTGTTTTACTTTCATACTTATGGCTATTCAAAAAATGAATTGCCATTGGAATATTCGATTGCTACTTATCGTGGGGATGAGAACTACTTTATGATTGATTTGAAGAAATAGAGCAAAAAATGAGATGACTTATAAAAGTAGTCATCTCATTTTTGTATTATTCAAATTCTTTCCGAATTTCATCGCCATTTTCATCTAACTTTGGTGAATCTTTTTGCAGACCATAGGAATTCCACGTACTGTACTTCATCGGTGAGCCTAGTACTTCATTGCCATCTGGCAAAGTCTTAACCATGCCACGCGCGATAATTTGATCCAACCGGCGTGTCTTATCTACGTTAAGGACAAGACCAGCAGGGACGCCAGCTTCATGCAAAATTTTATCCCATTCAGCTGCATCTTTAGTCTTGAGGACACTTTGCATTGCATCTTTAACTTTTTGCCAGTTTTTTCGCGTAAGTCGTTAGTTTTGAAGTCTTTTTGCTCAACCCATTCATCGTGGCCTAAGGCATGTGATAACAGACTCCATAAATGATCGTTACCACAACAGATGGCAATAGGCTGATCTTTACAGTCAAAGGTATCGAATGGATACATATCTGGGTGGCGATTGCCGATACGATGTGGCATCTTGTGTGGCCCTAATGCGATCATTAAATCCTGAACCATTAAGGAGAAGGTAGAGTCAAGCATTGAAACGTCAACAGTAGTTCCTTTACCAGTACGATCACGAGCAACTAAGGCCGTCATAATGGCGCTATAGCCCATAATACCGGCCACTACATCAGACACTGAAGTACCGACTCTAGTTGGTTTGCCTTCGGGCGTACCAGTTGCATCCATTAAGCCTGAAACAGCTTGAATAATCGTATCGTAAGCCGCTTGTTTAGACCAAGGACCATATTGACCAAAACCAGAAATAGAGGCAAAGATCAATTTGGGATATTTTTTGACCATTTCTTCAGGGCCAAATCCTAGACGCTTCATAACGCCAGGACGGAAGTTTTCAACTACAACATCTGCTTTAGCAATCATTTTTTCGGCTAATGCATGGTCTTTAGGATCTTTTAAATCTAAAGCAATGGATTCTTTACCTGCATTGCAGATTCTAAAGTATTCACTAGAACCATCAGCGATGTATGGTCCCATATGACGCGTATCGTCACCAGTTTTTCGTTCAATATGAATTACCCGTGCACCTGCATCTGCTAACATTCTGGTACAGGTTGGGCCTGATAAAACGTGGGTAAAATCGACGACTAAAATACCGCTTAAGGGGTAGGGCTTATCTTTATATAAGTGAACATTTTTAGCTTCTAATTCACTGTAATTAGGTTCGGTCATTATGACACACTTTCTATGTAAAAGAAAAAAGCTGTCCAGATTTTGCAATGTCATTAAGTTAAGACATTGACTAATCTGATGACACTTTTTGAGACATTTATCGAATTATTTTATTTGATAAATGTCTTTTTTTGATAGCACAAATAAGCCATCTTAAGATAGCCGTTTAAATTAGTTCAAGCTGCTAGACGATAAGGAAAGCCAACTACTAATTTAACTTTTAGATTTCGTTTATCTTTTCTTCCTGGTCGAATGGGCGTTAAATAAAATGCCACATCTAGCAGTAATTGTGTGAAGTTTTTATCTGAATTATCACTTATACTAAAATATCGTCGCCAGATACAACAGGCCATTTTAAAATCTATTTGATATTGATATTTTCCCTGAGTATACGGTTTTGAGCTCGCAATTATTGATAAACTCACGGCATTATACATTGCAAAATGGGCGTATATTTCCATATAAACAAATTGATCTTTTTTAGAATGAAACTGTATGCCGCTTAAGTCATATTTAAGCTCCCTAAAAGAAGTTTCTATTCCCCAGCGAAGATGATAGATCTCTTTCATTCTAGCTAGAGGATATTCATTTCGATCTAAATTGGTGATGAGGACTTCCCACTCATCGTCTGAACCTGGTGGATTGATTCTAAACTTACAAACTCTAAATCTAACATCACACATATCCTCAAAATCCCAGCGTTGATCTCTGGTATTTTTAGAACGAACAGCTTTATAGTGATGCTTTTTGTGAAGAATCAGGTGAAGAAACTTTTCTGTATCTTTATGGGTGACATAATAATAATGTGACGAAGTTACTCTGCATGATAAGTCAATATCGTATTCATGATTCGACATAGCTACAATTTCTTTAAAAGCACCATCTCCGGATTTTGATCGCATAACATAGTGGCAATGTTTTAATCGATTGCAATTTTCAATTAAATTAAAGCTAATGTAGCCACGATCCATCAGGACTAGAAAATCTTTTTCTTGCTGGGCTAATTTCTTTATCATGGTTAAAGCTGCCTCACGTTCATCCATTTTTTGTCTAGGTTGGATAACCATGTCTAAATATAATTTATTCAAAACATCATAAAAAGCGTTTACATGTATCTGGCAATATTTTCTACCATCTTTGCCTTGAAAAATATTCTTTGATTTTGGATTAAAAGGCTGATCAAAATCGGAACCATCAATCGCTACAACTAAGTATTTGTCATCTAGTAATTGCGGTGCATTGTTTGCCTGACTAAGCTCAGCCATAATTTCTTTAAAGCATTCAGGCTTTAATTTAGCCTTTTGTTGTTCAAAAGCCGAAGCAGTCATTCTAGAATTTATGTCAGGAAAAGCATGAAAAATTTCCGAATTCAGGCTGCCAGCTCCCATGTTAAGAATTAACTTAATCAAATCAGTGGAATTGAGCTTACGACAGCGAGTAAAAGCTTGATCAGATACAGAGAAATCGTGAATGTTGTCAGCGATTTTATTGATAATACTATCCATCAGCTTTAAAATATTTGAGTGAAGGGATTTCATAAGAGGCACAGCTTTCTATGAAAGACCAGATAATATGACGAAAGTGAGCAGAAGGGCAAATAAACTCTGCTTACTTTTTATTTTAAAAAGAAAAAAGACCGAATCAAAATGATTCGATCTTTAAAAGCTGTCGATATAATGTCAATGTCTTAACTTAATGACATTGCAGATTTTGAACAGCTTTTTTCGGTAAATTAATTATTCACCTTTGATAACTTCAGTGCGTGGGTTCTTAGGACCTTTAGCCTTAGAAATTACGCCTTCTTCAGTTAACTTTTCGATTTGATCTGGATCGTAACCAAGTGAAGATAAGATTTCTTTGTTGTTTTCACCAAGGTCTGGAGCGCGTTTGTAATCAGGCTTGTAGTTAGAAAGAGTAAATGGTAAACCAATAGTCTTGAATTTGCCACGATTGCCACCTTGATCAATAGTGACAATTGTACCATCTGAGTTCAAGTCTGGATCATTTTCAAGTTCGTGCCAGTCAAGAACAGGACCAACTGGAATACCAGCTTTACCCAAAGTCTTGGTTAATTCATACTTGTCATAGTTCTTGGTGTAGCTTTCAATACACTTGTAAAGATCTTCTTTGTTTAATTGACGGTGTTGCCAATCTTGGAAGCGTTCATCGGTGATCCATTTTGGGTGACCCATTGTGTTGGCAATAGCTTCCCAGCTCTTGTTACTATTTTGAACAACAATGTATACGTAAGCGTTAGGATCAGTTTCCCAGCCCTTAGCCTTGTAAGTCCAACCAATAACTTGACCACCTTCGGTATTCTCAGCACGAGGAATAGCTTTGCCCCATTTGTAGTTAGGGTAAACAGCGTAGTGAGGTAAAGCACCTAAATTGTCCAACATAATTTGGTCACGTAACTTGATACGGCAAAGGTTCAATACAGCATCTTGCATTGATTGGTATACAAAAGTACCTTCACCAGTTTGTTCACGTTGAAGAAGGGCAGCTAAAATACCGATTGTTAAGTGCATTCCTGAGTTGGAGTCACCTAAAGCAGCTGCTGATTGAGTAGGTACATTGTTTTCACCCTTGTTCCAACCAGTAGCAGAAGCAGCACCACCAGCAGATTGAGCAACTGGTTCAAATGCCTTAACATTTTCAAAACGTGAGCCTTTGTTAAAGCCCTTCAATGAAGCATAGATCAACTTGGGGTTCATTGCATGCAATTTTTCCCAACCAAAGCCATTACGTTCGGCAGAACCAGGAGCGATGTTTTCAACAAAGACATCGGCCTTCTTGATTAAGTCGTACATAATCTTTTTACCTTCGTCAGTCTTGATATTCAAAGTCAATGACTTCTTGTTAGCATTTAATTGCAAGTAGTAAAGACTCCATGAATCTTGAATATCAAGCAATTCATTTCTAGTTGGGTCACCAGTGTTGGGACGTTCAATCTTGATAACGTCAGCACCGAGCCATGCTAAAAGTTGAGTACATGAAGGACCAGATTGTACTTGAGTCCGGTCAACAACCTTAATACCTTTTAAAGGTGCATATTTATTTTCTTCAGCCATTATTTATTCTCCTTTTCTTCAAGAGAACTTAAGTCCAACTTTGGGTTTAAGTTGCCAATGTGACCTGATTCTTTACCCATTGATGCTGGGATTTGAGCATCAATAATTGTTGGGTTGCCTGATTCGTATGCTTTTTCGAGGGCATCTTTCATTTCAGTGTAGTTATTTACACGGTAACTGTCACCGCCAAATGCCTTAGCAATGTCACCATAGTGAGCGTCGTGATCCAAGACAGTTGGGCCTGGTTGGTCAGGAACAACGTTAACATCACCGTTGTAAATACCACCGTTGTTAACAACAACGACAATAACAGGTAAGTGGTAACGGCAGATAGTTTCCATTTCCATACCGTCAAAACCAAAGGCTGAGTCACCTTCAAGGGCGATAACTGGCTTGCCAGTTTCAACGGCTGTAGCGATGGCGTAACCCATGCCGACACCCATAACACCCCAAGTACCAGTGTCAAGACGGTGACGAGGTTTTTGCATGCTGATTAAGTTACGACCAATGTCCAAGGTGTTAGCACCTTCACTTACTATATAAGTATCTGGATGTTTTTGAAGAAGGTCATTAATAGGTTCGATTGCACTGTAGTAACCTAAAGTTGGCTTAGCTTCTGAAGCAGAGATTCTCTTAGCAAATTTAGTGTTGTTCTTTTCACTTTCGGTCTTAATTTGATCAAGCCAATCTTGCGGTGCCTTGACACCAGCGTCAATAACAGCAGAATTGAATTTTTGCATTACTGACTTAATGTCACCTTGTAATGGAGCATCAATCTTTCTGTTGGAATCAAATTCAGTTGCATCAATATCAACTTGAATGAATTTAGCATCTGGGCTGAATAATGGTGAACCACCATTTGAAAGCATCCAGTTAAGACGAGCGCCAACCAGAAGAACAACGTCGGCTTGACCAAGTGTAAATGAACGAGCGGAGGCAGCAGATGCTGGTGAGTCGTCTGGAACAACACCCTTAGCCATTGACATTGGTAAGAATGGAATGTTGGTCTTAGTAACTAATTCTCTGATTTCATCTTCAGCTTGAGCATATGCGGCACCTTTACCAAGAAGAAGTACAGGGTGCTTAGCATTATTTAATAATTCAACGGCACGGTTAATTGCTTCGTCTGATGGTAATTGCTTTGGTGCTGGATCTACTACTTTGTAGATGTTGGCATCTGACTTTTGTGCAACAGTGTCGCTAACAGTTGCTGCAGGAAGGTCCAAATAAACACCACCTGGACGGCCACTAACTGCTGTTCTAACAGCACGAGCAACGGCTAAGCCCATATCTTCTGCACGATCAACACGGTAAGCTGCTTTACAGAATGGTTTAGCAACGTTGTATTGATCAAGACCTTCGTAATCTCCACGATCAAGGTCGATAATGTGACGATCAGATGAACCTGAGATCATAATTAATGGGAAACAGTTCTTAGTAGCTTGTGCTAAAGCTGTTAAACCATTTAAAAATCAAGGAGCGGATACAGTTAAAGCTACGCCAGGTTTACCTGTAATAAAACCAGCAGCTGCTGCTGCATCTACGGCTGAGTCTTCACGTCTAAATCCATAAAATTTCATACCCTTTAGTTCAGCTAAACGGGCAAAATCGGTAACTGGAATACCTACAACACCATACATATTGTTTAATCCATTGGCTTGTAAAGCATCGATTAAAAGTGCTGCACCAGTGAGTGATGTATTATCAACCACGATAAATCCTTCTTTCAAAAATAAAAAATGCTTATAACCTCACATTCAAGATCAAGATACACCTCTTAAAAATAAGATACAAGCAATTATAGAAATAAGCTGCGTTATTTATAATACATGTATAATAAGGCAAAAAAACACTATAACTATTTAGTTATAGTGGCTGTCTTTTATTCAAAGTTATCTAGTTCTTCGATAGCCTTTCCCCAGTTGTTGTTAGCAGTATCTAGTTGCTTTTGAATCTCGTCTAGTTGTTCTTGAAGAGGTCCCAATTTATCAAAGTTAGAAGCAATCTCTGGGTTAGCCATTTCGTTTTGAATATCTTTTTCTTTAGCTTCTAAGTCTTCGATTTCTTTTTCCGCTTGATCGATTGCTCGTTGCAATTTTCTCTTTTGCGAATCACGCTGTTTTTGTTCCTGGTAAGAAAGCTTTTGTTCACTAACTGCCTTTACAGGTTCCGCATCTTCAGTTGCGCTAGCTGTGGCATTAGCTTGCTTTGCTTTTTCATCAAGGTAGTAAGAATAGTTACCATTATAAATCTTGGCATGACCATCTCTAACTGAAACGATCTTATTGGCAAGTTGGTTAATGAAGTAACGGTCGTGGGATACAAAGAGCAAAGTACCATCAAAGTCCTTCAATGCTTTTTCAAGTACTTCTTTAGCTTCAATATCCAAGTGGTTGGTTGGTTCGTCCATTAGTAAGAAATTGTCATGTTCAAGTGACAAGACAGTTAAAGTTAAACGCGCCTTTTGACCACCAGATAATTGTCCAACTGTTTTATCGATATCTTTAGCCGTAAATAAGAAACTGGCCAAAATTGAACGAACGTCACGTTCTGGCATAGTCTTATGACGATCCCAAACGGTGTCCAAAACAGTCTTAGATGGATCGAGTCCTTGCAATTCCTGGTCGTAGTAACCAATGTCTAACGAAGCACCATACTTGATTGAACCGCCTTTTGGCTTCAGCTGCTTCATAATTGTCTTCAGTAAAGTAGATTTGCCGATTCCGTTAGGACCGATGACGGCGACACGATCACCTTTATTTACTTGGAAGGAGATGTCACTCACCATCGTTTTTTCAGGATAGCCAATAGTTAAATCATTAAAGATTAAAACTTCCTTACCAGATGGACGTTCGCTACTAAAGTGAATACGCACCTTGTTCTTATGCTTAGGCGGCTTGATGCGATCGATCTTTTCTAGCTTCTTGCGGCGACTTTGTGCTCTCTTAGTAGTTGTGGCACGAACCAAGTTCTTTTGAATGAACTCTTCATCTTTCTTGATTTCAGCTTGTTGTTTTTCGTAAGCAGCTTCTTGATCTTTATCACGTTGTTCACGCTGCATTACGTAGGCAGAATAATTACCTTTAAAAGTAGTCAGCTTACCAAATTGCAACTCAAAAATTTGTGTTGCCAAATGATCCAAAAAGTATTGGTCGTGGGATACTACTAAAATGGCGCCGCTGTAGTTCTTTAAAAAGCCTTCCAGCCAATCAAGCGTATCTAGGTCCAAATAGTTGGTTGGTTCGTCTAGTAAGAGCAAGGCAGGCTTACGCAAAAGCAACTTAACGAAGGCTAATCTGGTTTTTTCACCACCAGATAAACTACCAATGCGTTTTTGCCAAGTATCTTCAGGAAACTTAAAGCCGTTAAGGATACTCTTGATATCTGATTGGTAAGTATAGCCACCTTTTTGTTCAAAATTGAACTGCTTTTGGTCATATTGCTTTAGTAAGTCCTGATCTTCAGGATGGTCTGCAATTTGTTGCTGCATGTTGGTTAATACTTTGCCTTCTTTGATTAAAGGAGCAAAAACGGATTCCATTTCATCCCAGATAGTTTTGTCTTCGTCTAAAGCATTTTCCTGGGCGATATAACCTACATCAATACCTTTATTAACGGTAAATTCACCACGAGTAGGTTCTTGTTCGCCTGTCATAATTTTTAATAGGGTAGTTTTACCAACCCCATTAGGGCCAACTAAGCCGATTCTTGCATTTGAATCGATTGAAAAAGTAACATTCTTAAATAACGTGTTGGCACCAAATTGTTGTTCTAAATCGTGTCCTTGTGCAATAATCATAATTTTTCACCTAATCATTATTCTATCATATGATGCAAGCCTAATATTACTGGTTTTCTCATGTCAATATGTGAAAAAGTGTATCTTTGTGAAAAAGATACTTGCACAAAAGGCATAATAACAGTTATGATAGTAGTGATTGATTGTACATTCACAAACATGGAATAAGTTTGGAGGGCTTCAAATGGAAAAAATAAAGATTCCAAAGGCAACAGCCAAAAGATTACCATTATATTACCGTTATTTGCTGATTTTGAATGAAGAAGGCAAAGATAAGGTTTCATCAACTGAATTGTCAGAAGCTGTTCAAGTTGATAGTGCCTCAATTAGAAGAGACTTTTCTTATTTTGGCGCATTAGGTAAACGTGGATATGGCTACGACGTTAAGAACTTGCTTACATTCTTCAAGAAGATTTTGAATCAAGACACATTGACTAATGTTGCCTTGATCGGTGTAGGTAACTTGGGACGTGCCTTGTTAAATTACAACTTTAAACGTAGTAACAATATTAGAATTTCATGTGCTTTTGATATTAATAAGGAAATCACTGGTCGTATTTTAAGCGGTGTTCCCGTTTATGACATGGACGATTTAAAGCAACAATTGAGTGACCAACAAATTTCAATTGCAATTTTAACCGTTCCTTCAACTGCAGCGCAAAAGACAACTGATGAAATGGTAGATGCTGGTGTAAAGGGAATTATGAACTTTACTCCAATTAGATTGTCTGCTCCAGCTAATGTCCGTGTACAAAACGTAGATTTAGCCACTGAATTACAAACACTGATCTACTTCTTAGACAGCGATAAAGAAAATTAATGCCAAAACAAAAACGACTGAGATTCAACTCAGTCGTTTTTTTATGCGGTCGTTTCACTTTTAATTAGTTTTACAGGCAATGTGTAGTTCATTTGCTTTAGCTCTTCGTCGGGATGTGCAATTCGCTTTAAAAGCAAATCCACTAATAATGTAGCAATATCGTGAATAGGTTGGGCGATGGTGGTTAATTCAGAATGATAAGTCTGAATCAATTTAGTGCCATCAAAGCCGATTACTTTTAATTCCTTAGGGACTTTAATACCTAATTTTTTAGCTTCTTGTAAAACCAAGATAGCAGTTAAATCGTCAGTGCAAACTACGCCATCAGGATGGTTTTCAACTAACATGTCATGAATTTGCATATTTTTAATGTTAGAAGAATCAGAAAAAGCGACAGAACGAATATGTGGTTTTAAGTCATGCTTTTTCACTTCATCGAGATAGGTATCCAATCGTTCATCGGTAGGATTGCCTTTTTTATGTTCATTACCCAAAAAGTAAATCTTTTTACAGCCGGCTTGAATTAAATCATGCATGGCTAATTTGATACCTTGGTAGTTATCACAACTTACGATAGGGACATTATCAGATAATTTACGGTCAAAAGAAACAATTGGCAAACCTAATTGCTTATATTCTTCAATCCCCAAGTTGTGTGCACCTGCGATAATACCATCAACTTGATTGGCTTGGAGCATGCGTAAATATTCATGCTCTTTTTCTTTATCACGACTAGCGTTGCACATGATAACTTTGTAGCCTTTTTTGAATAATTCTTCTTCGATGTTTTGCACTAGTTCCGCAAAAAATGGATTAATAATACCAGGGAAAATCAATCCAACTAGATTCATTCTTTTACCTTGAAGAGAGCGGGCAACAGAATTGGGTTGATAATTTAGCTTTCGCATTGCCGCAAAAACTTTATCTTTGGTTTTTTGACTTAAATAGCCATGGTTGTTGATTACACGTGAAACCGTAGTAACTGAACAACCTGCTTCTTTGGCAACATCGCTTAATTTAGCTGCCATCTATATCACCTTAATCTAAAGAATAGTTTTCATTTGCCATAATTTACCATTATAGTGTGTCTTTTGTGCAAATGCGAATTTAGTATTGTTTTGATCTGCAAAATAACGACCGGTTAAAACTTCTTCGCCGTGGTTCACGAAAATTTCAATTAATGAATGATCAATAAAGATGTTTAACTTTAAGTCAGTGTTAGCTTCAAAGTTAGCTTGTCTAGTTTCACCATAATCGACAGAAACTTTTTGACCAGCGTTAGAACGATCAAGAATTAAAGTTCCGTTTTCAGTGTCGAAATCAAGTTTAAGGCCGCTAGTTAAATTATCGTTTGCGGCAAGGTAAAGACTGCCTTTTTGACCAGCTTTAATTGTGAGTTCAGCTTCATATTGTTGACTAGCTTTGTTTTCGTCTGAAATTTCTTTTTCATTGTAACGAAGTTCTTGCATAGCAGAAACAGGTTTTTGCATTAACTTACCATCTTTGATAGATAATTTTTTGACTTGACTAAGGCAGTTGGCCCAGTTTTCATTATCGGTTGGGTAAGTGGTATCTGGTAAACCAACCCAGCTGATTTCATAGACTTTGCCATTAGGTGCGTTAAATGCTTGGGTAGCGTAAACGTCGAAGCCTTTGTCCAAATTGTGCAATTTACCAGGATTGATTAATTTATGATTTTTAAAATCAATGTCGTCGGCAATGATGTACATGTTAGGGTAAATGTCATCGTAGTCGGCAATCTTCTTGTCTAAGCCTTGAGGGCAGAAAATTACAACAACGTGGCCATCGACTCTAACAATGTTAGGACATTCGATCATGTAACCTAAGTCATCTGTGCCCATGTCTAAGAAGCCTAGTTCTTCCCAATTCTTTAAATCCTTTGATTTCCACACATCAATATGACCATGTTTTTCAGCTTTGTCTTGTGCACCCAAAATAGCGTAGTAGGTGTCGTTTTGCTTTAAAATTTGTGGGTCGCGGAAGTGTTCAGTAATGTGGTCAGGATTCTTAAATAAGATAGTTTTATCAGCAACCTTCCCATTTTTGTCCATCCAAGCACCAACTTGATAAGGGATGCGAACCCAATTTTCATCGCGGTGGTTACCTGTGTACATTAGGAATAATTTGCCGTCAATTTCACGAGCAGAACCTGAGTATGCCCCGTGAGAATCAGCCATTGTATCGGGTTCAACAGCTAAGCCTAAGCTTTCCCAGTTAACTAAATCTGATGATTTAAAGTGAACCCATGACTTTAAGCCGTGAACAGCACCAAATGGATATGATTGATAGAAAAGATGATATTCACCATTAAAGTAAGAAAAACCATTTGGATCGTTGATTAACCCAGAAATTGGATGTAAGTGATAGTGCATTTGGTAAGGGGAATTGGCTGCTTGTGCTTGCAAATGAAGTAAAGTATCGGCATCCCATTTACTATAAGGTAAGTAACGTTTTTCTCTTGTCCATTCCATAATAAAAGCCTCCATGTAAGCGTTATCTTTATATGATATTTTAGTAGATTATAAAAAAATGTCAAACGATTATCATATTTTTCATATTGGTATTTACTACAATAATGCCTTATTTATCCATAATAAAAACTATAAGTAAAAATAAAATATAGAAATTTATGTCAAGCGATTGACATATTTTTGAATGCGTTATCATAATTAGTGAAATGATAATAAAGCGCTTACATGGGAGGAAACAAATATGGACCACAGAAAGGTGGCTGAACGAGTAATTAAAGACGTGGGCCGCGACAATATTATCGCTGGTGCTCACTGTGCTACTCGTTTGCGTTTAGTTTTAAAAGATGACTCAAAGGTTGATCAAAAAGCATTGGACAACGATCCAGATGTTAAAGGCACATTTAAGACTAATGGCCAATATCAAGTTATTATTGGGCCAGGGGATGTTAATGACGTTTACGACGAATTCATTAAAATCACAGGTCTTAAGGAATTATCAACCGATGATTTAAAGAAGGTAGCAGCTGAAGGCCAAAAGAAGAATCCAATCATGGACTTCATTAAGCTTTTGTCTGACATCTTCGTTCCAATTATTCCAGCCTTATTTGCTGGTGGTTTGTTGATGGCTTTGAACAACTTCTTGACTTCACCAGGACTATTTGGTCCTAAGTCAGTTGTTCAAATGGCTCCAAACATTGCCGGAATGTCAGAAATGATTCAGGTAATGTCAGCCGCTCCATTTATCTTCATGCCAATTCTAGTTGGTATGTCGGCGGCTAAACGGTTTGGTGCCAACCAATTCTTAGGTGCAACAATCGGTATGATTATGACTACACCTGGACTTCAAGGTGCTAACCACTTCTGGAACATCTTCGGTTTGCACGTTGCTCAAACCAACTACCAATACCAAGTTATTCCAGTTTTAGTAGCTGTTTGGGTATTATCAATTTTGGAAAAATTCTTCCACAAGCACTTACCATCTGCAGTTGACTTTACCTTTACGCCACTTCTTTCAATTATGATTACTGGTTTCTTGACTTTCACAATCATTGGACCAGTATTCAAGGGCGTATCTGACGCTATTACTAATGCAATCGTATGGCTTTACAACACTACTGGTGCCTTTGGTATGGGTATCTTTGGTCTTACTTACTCAGCAATTGTTACTACTGGCCTTCACCAAAGTTTCCCAGCTGTTGAAACTCAACTTTTGGCAGCCTTTGCTAAGAACCCAGCAAGTTCTGGTGACTTTATCTTCGTTACTGCATGTATGGCTAACGTTGCACAAGGTGCCGCAACTTTCGCAGTTTACTTCTTAACTAAGAACGAAAAGATGAAGGGTTTGGCAAGTTCATCAGGTGTTTCAGCACTTCTTGGTATTACTGAACCAGCACTTTTCGGTGTTAACTTGAAGTACAAGTTCCCATTCTTCTGTGCCTTAATTGGTTCAGGTGTGGCTGCTGCATTTGCTGGCTTGATGCACGTAACTGCTGCAGCTCTTGGTTCAGCTGGTTTCTTAGGATTCCTTTCAATTTATCCAAAGACTATCCCAATGTGGGTTGTCTCAGTTGCAATTAGTTTTGCAGTTGCATTCATTCTTACTTATGTTTACGGTAAGGGTCACTTGAAGGAAGAAGTTGCAAGTCAAGACGTACCAGTAAATGACGCAACTACTCAAG
The DNA here is from genome assembly GCF_002706375.1 of Lactobacillus amylovorus DSM 20531. Lineage (NCBI taxonomy): Bacteria > Bacillati > Bacillota > Bacilli > Lactobacillales > Lactobacillaceae > Lactobacillus > Lactobacillus amylovorus. The sequence goes on along the minus strand of NZ_CP017706.1, from coordinate 729,726 downwards.
CTGAAGAAAATCAAAAAGCAGAAAAAGTTTCAAAAGAACAATTATCATTAAAGGATGAAGTTATTGCTTCACCAGTTGACGGTACTCCAGAAAGCTTAACTAAGGTTAACGATCAAGTATTCTCAGCTAAGTTGATGGGTGACGGTGCTGCAGTTATTCCAAGTGATGGTACTATTTACGCACCAGTAACTGGTACTGTAACTATTGCTTACGAAACTAAGCACGCATATGGTATTAAGTCAGATGATGGTGCTGAAGTTTTAATCCACATCGGTCTTGATACTGTAAACCTTAAGGGTGAACACTTCGAAAGCTTTGTAAAGCAAGGCCAACGTGTTCAAAAGGGTGACAAACTTGGCAGCGTTGACTTAGATGCTGTCAAGAAGGCAGGCTAAGATACTACTGTAATGGTAGTAATTACTAACACTGCCAACTATGCAAATGTTCAACGTATTACTGATGCAGGCGACAAGCATGGTGATAAGTTAATCGCTGTTACAGCTCGTAATTAATCGTTGATATCTTATTCCTTAAAACAATTAACAATAAAGAAAAACGCTCAAGAGATAATCTTGGGCGATTTTTCATGTTAAATAATATAATTGATTAAAAATTCTAAATTGTTAGAAGGAAAAATTATGACGATTGGTGATGCTTTAAGAAAAGAAAGAGAAAACTTGGATTTGACGCAAAAAGAAATGGTGGAAGGAACATCTATTTCTGTATCTCATTATTCTAAGATTGAAAATGATATTCAGGACATAAAGGCAAAAGACTTATTTGAATTATTAGATGCTAGAAAAATCGATGTTAATAATTTTAGAAAAAAGATTATTGATAAAAAACGGAATAGTTTAAATGAACTAGCAGATCAGTTAACTAAAGCTTTTTATAAGCCAGATATTAAATTGGCTAAGGCAGTAAAAGAACAATTAGCCGATTTTTCTGATGCGGAAGAGTTACAAATTCGGGCTGAATTAGTAGTTGCAGTTTTGACTAATAATTTAAAAGAAACCAAGCAAGAACTAAGCGCAAAGTTAATTAATTATTTTGAAAGGGATGCTACCTGGATGGATGATCCAGATATGTTGAGAATTATTGGAAATTCTACTAGAGTAATTGATTTTAACTTCTTAGCTACCTTGATGAATAAATTGTTGGTGAAATATCAAAAGATAGATCAATATCCATTAGATACACAAAAGCGTATTGGCAATATTTTCGTTAATTATTTGCATGTTTTATATGATTATCGTGCTAAAAGAATGGCTCGAAAATATATCAATTTTTTACAAAATTTACCGGGAATTCCTGAATTGACCTTAGATAAGCTGATGGGTGATTATTATGATGCTGTTTTTTTCAAGAATGAAAAGGAATTGGCACAAACTTTAAGCGTATTAAAACGAGTTGTCCCTAAGATAGTAAGTGGACTACCAGAGAAATAGTTTCCATTTGGAAAACAAGATCAAGGTTTGGTAAAGGAAGTATCTAATTAAAAAGATAATGGTTAGTATCAAAGGTGTGAGAAAAGAAGGAAGGTATAGATATGGATATATTGGTAACACCAGTAATTTCTACAATTATTGGTTTGATGTGGCTTGTGTAAAACTGGAAGGAAGAATTATTATGATTGAAGCACAAGTACAATTATTACACACTTTGAAGATGCCGTATGCTAGAGTGGTACAAAAAGGAAACATTGGTGAAACGTATGTGTACGCTTTACAGATGTATAAAAATCAAACTTTAGTAAGTAGAATTCGAAATGATCAAGAATACTTAAGTTTCCCGTCACCTCAAACTTGGTTGACAGGTACTGCGAGTGGTCATACTCAGACATGGGAATATGCTACAAAAAATAATTGGTTTGTGGGTGTGAAGCCTAATGAACGAGTTACTGAGGGAATTAAATGGAGTACTCAGATTGCTCGAATGAAATTTGGAGAGAGTTATGACAAAAATACTCAATTACCTCGGTTATCTCAGTTAGTTGAAGCAACAGATGCCAATTGGCATGGTCAACACTTATTGAGAGTAGAAGCCGCAGCAACTCCTAATTATGATAAGTTACTGATCGCAGGTATTTGGAATAATTATTCAGGTCATTTTGCTTTGTATAATTTAGATTCAATTAATAGTAAATTGAATTCTTATGGTACAACACCAGTTCCAATAAATGTATTTGATAAAGAGAAGAATGCATTTCACATTGATAACTTTTTTAATGGCGGCAGTGGAGATACGTATATCGATTCTGTACAAGGATTTGATATCGATAATAACTGGAATATTTATGTTACTTGTCAAAAATCTACCACTATAGAAAGTGACATTCATCCTAAGATTGTAAAAATTCCGTGGGGATCTTCGTCTAATAATAATGGTCAAGCCTTCTCATTAAATGGTATAGTAGATAATAATTATTATACAGAGTTAGAAAGTATTCAAATTACTGGAACTGGAAACGTATATGTGACAGCATCGTACCATGATAAATATGATGCTAATAACACAGTTGTAGAAAGTAGAATATATCAAGTGTTTGGTATCTTATAAAGGTGACTATTGAATGAAACATTCTAAAAAGTATTTGAACTTTTACATTGCGGTACTTATGGTGGTGAGCTTCCTCTGTTTCTTCTCACAAAATACATCAGCTGCAACTTATACTGGTACATTGAATCATAATACTTATGTATATGATAAAAGTGGTAAACGTAAGACTTCCTACAAGAAATTGTTTAAGGGAGAAAAAGTTACGTTAGTTGGTAACTTAACATCTAAAACGGTAACTAATCCATATACTAGTATGCCTTATACTAGAAGCCAGTATGATGGACTTCCGGTTAATGCACCATTCTACTTTTTTGTAAACGATTATGGTCAACCAAAAAAGATGTGTTATGTTTCATATCGCATGATTAAAAAGCAGCCATACTATAACATGGGGCAAGGTAATTATGTTAAAGCAGCCAATGTGGGCCATATAGGTAAATACGCAGTTTACGCTACAGAATTAACTTTGACTGTTAAGCGTGATGCTCATCTGTATAATTATGCGGGTAATCCAATTTCTCAGATGGTTAAAAAGGGGCAAAAAGTCAGAGTTGATGCTTTACTCAATTTGAAAAACTATAATGTTTCTAGCAGGGTTTATTGCTTCTACCGGATCAAAGGAACACAAACTTATATCTATGCAAATGATACAAAACGTCCAAGAATTGATTTGCAGTTTGCGGAAACTATAGAGAATAGACAAAAAGAACAGGATAGGCTACACAGTAAAAACTAATATGAAGAAAATCGCTCAAGAAACAATCTTGAGCGATTTTTCATGTTATGCTACAAAAAAGAAGGTGGATAATCATGAATGTAAAAAGAAATCGAACTTGGTTATTGTTCATTGCTTGCATCATTTTGAGCATAGTTTTTATCTTTTTTAGTGGAGTGAAGAATGTTACTAAAAGTTATGGCATAGTTTTGCTCATCTTTTCAATTTTGCCCATTATTCCGGCAATTCTATTAACGGCCAAAATAAAACTGCCACGCATTTTTACTAGTGGTTTAACTTTTATTTTCTATTTGCTTTAGATGGTTTCGCTAGGCTTTAACTACTACCTACAAAGTTGGACAGGAATCGTCTTCATAATTATTCTAGTCATCTTTTTCATGCTTTTGGGGATGCTTGTTGCCTTGATTAGAACTTTGTGCAGTCGGAAAAATGGCAAATATTACTTTACCGATGAAGAAGCAAATAAAACATATGAATATACCAGCTTTGGTAAGGCTTATAAAAAGCAATTATCTTATACCTTGGTCGAAGGACTATGGGATGCATTATTTTCTTCAATTTTTGATTGGTTTTAAAAAATGACCGCTTACTTCAATTTTGTGACCACTTAGTTGAATTAGCTAGTTTTTCTTAATAAAACGCGGTGTAATAGGATTATAGAAATGAAGGGGATGAAAAAAATGAAGGTTAAATTAGAAATTGATCCTGATAACCAGGAATCGGAAGTAATTATCAAAGCTAATAAAATTACTCCAGAACTAGAGCGAATTTATCGTAAATTGCAAGATGAATCATCTCATCCTGATCAAATTACTGGAGTAAAGGATGACAAAGCATATTATCTCGATATAAATCAGATTCTATTCTTTGAAACTGCTGATAAACAGGTAATGGCACATACTATAAATCATAGCTATGCTGTGAAATACAAGTTGTATGAATTAGAAAATTTGCTTGGCGGACAATTTATGCGAGTATCTAAATCAACAATTCTTAACTTAGATCAGATTTATGCTTTGACTAAATCAATTTCTAATTGCCAGATTCAATTTCATCATTCTTACAAAACCGTTTATGTTTCTAGACGTTACTACCGCGAATTAAAAGATAAATTAAACGAAAGAAGGACTTACTAATGAAAGCTAAGTGGAGTCGAATTTTCTGGGGCGTTGGGTTAATTGCAGCTGCCGTGTTCTTAGTAATTGACCAGTTACATTTATTACCATTTACGATAGGTTTCTGGGCGATCTTTTGGACAGTAGTTTTTGCAGCTAGTTTAATTACTTCAATAATAAATAAAAATTTATATGGGTCTATTTTTTCAATTGCATTTTTATTAATTATTTATGCTAAGCCACTTCATATTGCAGCGCTTGCTCCGTGGACTATTTTGCTTGTCGCATTTCTAATTTCTGCTGGAATTAGTTTGATTTTTAGAAAAAGTTTCAAGCCGACAGTGATTATTAATGGTAAAAAAGTGGATGCTAACTGGTCAGATTTGAAAAATAAAACTTTTGACTCAGACAATGTGATCACTGATAGCAGCTTCGGTGTTGATAGTGATAATGTGGTGATCAGTGGAAAAATGTCAGAAGCTTCACGCTATATCCATTCACAAAATTTAAAGACTATTACTATTGATTCTACTATGGGCGAAGTTAGCGTTTATTTAGACGGTGCTAAAGCTGCAGGAGATGAAGTAATTATGAACGTTAATACTTCAATGTGTGACGTTAATGTTTATATTCCTAGTGATTGGCAAGTTGAAAATAATATGCAAAATAGTTTGAGCGATGTCGATATTGATCACAGCAAGGGAACTGGCACCAAGTTGATCTTACAGGGTAGAAATACCATGGGAGATTTAACTGTTAAACATGTAAAAGATTAAGAAAATTCAAAATTAGCACTCATTATAAAAAAGTGCTAATTTTTTCTTGCTTTTTTTTGGTAAACGGGTTATTATCATATTTGTAAGTTAGCACTTGATAAATAAGAGTGCTAATCAATTAATAATGATTTTAAACTTTTAAAAAGAAGAAAATAAGTTATAAGGGGGACTAAACGTGTTACAACCAATCGGTGATCGTGTAATCGTTAAAGTTAAAGAAGAAGAAGAAAAGACAGTTGGCGGCATCGTTTTAGCATCAAATGCTAAGAAGAAGCCAATTGAAGGCGAAGTTGTAGCTGTCGGTGAAGGTGCTTACGCATCAAACGGCGAAAAGATTCCTATGGTCGTTAAGAAGGGCGACGTAGTTATCTACGACAGATATTCAGGCACTAACGTTGAATACGAAGGCGAAAAGTATTTAGTTCTTCACGAAAAAGACATTTTAGCAATTGAAAAGTAATTAAAGGAGCGGATATAGAATATGGCAAAAGATATTAAATTCTCAGAAAATGCAAGACGTTCCCTTTTAAAGGGTGTTGACAAGTTAGCTGATACTGTTAAGACCACTATTGGTCCTAAGGGTAGAAACGTTGTTTTGGAACAAAGCTACGGCAACCCAGATATTACTAACGATGGTGTTACTATTGCTAAGTCAATTGAATTAAAAGACCACTACGAAAACATGGGTGCTAAGCTTGTTGCTGAAGCTGCACAAAAGACTAACGACATTGCCGGTGACGGTACTACTACTGCAACTGTTTTAACTCAAGCAATTGCTCGTGAAGGTATGAAGAACGTTACTGCTGGTGCTAACCCTGTAGGTATTCGTCGCGGTATTGAAAAGGCTACTCAAGCTGCCGTTGATGAATTACACAAGATCAGCCACAAGGTTGAATCAAAGGACCAAATCGCTAACGTAGCTGCTGTTTCATCAGCATCTAAAGAAGTTGGTGACTTAATCGCTGACGCTATGGAAAAGGTTGGTCACGATGGTGTTATCACTATTGAAGATTCACGTGGTATCAACACTGAACTTTCAGTAGTTGAAGGTATGCAATTCGATCGTGGTTACTTATCACAATACATGGTAACTGACAACGACAAGATGGAAGCAGATCTTGACAACCCATACATCTTGATCACTGACAAGAAGATTTCTAACATCCAAGACATTTTGCCACTTCTTCAAGAAATCGTTCAACAAGGTAAGGCTTTGTTAATCATTGCTGACGATGTTTCTGGTGAAGCTCTTCCAACTCTTGTATTGAACAAGATCCGTGGTACTTTCAACGTTGTTGCTGTTAAGGCTCCTGGCTTTGGTGACCGTCGTAAGGCTCAATTACAAGATATCGCTGCTTTGACTGGTGGTACAGTAATTACTGATGACTTAGGTCTTGAATTGAAGGATGCTAAGATTGATCAATTAGGTCAAGCTCGTCGTGTAACTGTAACCAAGGACTCAACTACTATTGTTGACGGTGCTGGTTCAAAGGACGCTATCCAAGAACGTGAAGATTCAATCAGAAAGCAAATTGAAGAATCAACTTCAGACTTTGACAAGAAGAAGTTGCAAGAACGTCTTGCAAAACTTACTGGTGGTGTAGCTGTTATCCACGTTGGTGCTGCTACCGAAACTGAGCTTAAGGAACGTCGTTACAGAATCGAAGATGCCTTGAACTCAACCCGTGCTGCTGTTGACGAAGGTTATGTTGCTGGTGGTGGTACTGCTTTGGTAGACGTAGAAAAGGCTATCAAGGACCTTAAGGGTGACACTCCAGATGAACAAACTGGTATCAACATTGTTTTAAGAGCACTTTCAGCACCAGTTCGTCAAATTGCTGAAAACGCAGGTAAAGACGGTGCCGTTGTATTGAACAAGCTTGAAAACCAAGAAAACGAAGTTGGTTACAACGCTGCTACTGACAAGTGGGAAAACATGGTTGACGCAGGTATCATTGACCCAACTAAGGTAACTCGTACCGCTTTACAAAACGCTGCTTCAATTGCTGCATTACTCCTTACTACTGAAGCTGTTGTTGCAGAAATTCCTGAAGAAAAGCCAGCTGCTCCACAAGGTGGTGCAGGTGCCGGCGCCCCAGGAATGGGTATGTAATTTAGAAACTAATTTCTGATAAAAGAATAAAACTCTCACTCTAGTTCAAATCCAAATAAATACTTAAATAGACTTCGAAGTTGAGCAAAAAAGTTCAGCTTCGAAGTTTTTCTTTTATCTTCCTTTATAGCGTATAATAATTACCAGTGATCAAGCATAGGAATAGAAAAGAGATTGTATGGCAAAAGCAAGTACGACTCCAATGATGGAGCAATATTACGAAATTAAAAAGCAATATCCTGATGCCTTTCTTTTTTATCGTGTCGGAGATTTCTACGAACTTTTCGAAGACGATGCGGTTAAGGGCGCTCAGATTCTTGAATTAACTTTAACACACCGTTCAAATAAAACTAAGAATCCAATTCCGATGGCTGGTGTACCTCATTTGGCCGTTGATACTTATGTAAATACTTTGGTTGAAAAGGGATATAAGGTTGCACTTTGCGAACAGCTCGAAGATCCTAAAAAAGCTAAGGGCATGGTAAAGCGTGGCATTATTCAATTGGTAACTCCAGGTACCATGATGAATGAAGGTCCCAATGATGCTAAGGATTCTAACTATTTAACTTCAGTAGTGACTACTAAGAGTGGCTTTGGCTTAGCCTACAGTGATTTATCAACTGGTGAAATTTATGCGACACATTTGAAGAGCTTCGAAGCTGTTTCTAATGAACTTTTATCATTAAGAACACGCGAAGTTGTTTACAATGGTCCTTTGACTGAACAAAATAAGGACTTTATGCATAAGGCTAATATCACCGTTTCCGCGCCTACGCCAATTGAAGGCGAACATGCCGAGATTTCTTATGTTGAACAAAATTTAACCAATAAGGCAGAAAAAGAAGCTACGCGTCAACTGGTAGGCTATCTTTTATCTACCCAAAAGAGAAGCTTAGCCCACTTGCAAATTGCTAAGAGCTACGAAGTAAACCAATACTTACAGATGTCGCATACTGTTCAAAATAATTTGGAATTAGTTGCATCTGCTAAAACTGGTAAAAAAATGGGCTCGCTTTTCTGGGTTCTTGATAAAACTCATACGGCAATGGGTGGGCGTCTGCTTAAGCAATGGTTAGCTCGACCACTGCTCAATGTGGATGAGATCAATCACCGTGAAGAAATGGTGCAAGCTCTGCTTGATGGTTACTTCACACGTGAAAATGCGATTGATGCGTTGAAGGGCGTTTATGACCTAGAGCGTTTAACTGGTCGAATTGCCTTTGGCAATGTTAATGCACGTGAACTTTTGCAATTATCCCGCTCACTTCAAGCTGTGCCTGTAATTTTGGATGCTTTGAACCAATCAGATAGTCAAGTGCTAGAAGATTTTGCCCAAAAGATTGATCCATTAAAGGGCGTAGCAGAAATGATTTCAACGACTTTGGTTAAGGATCCACCAATTTTGACTACAGAAGGTGGCTTAATTCGCGAAGGCGTTGATAAGCAACTGGACCGCTACAAGGATGCCATGAATAATGGTAAAAAGTGGTTAGCTCAAATGGAAGCTGACGAACGACAAAAGACCGGTATTGATAACTTGAAAGTTGGCTATAACAAGGTCTTTGGCTATTACATTCAAGTATCTAATGGTAATAAGAGCAAGGTGCCACTGGATCGCTACACGCGTAAACAGACTTTGACCAACGCTGAACGTTACATTACGCCAGAGTTGAAGGAACACGAAAATTTAATCTTGGAGGCGCAAACTCGTTCAACTGACTTGGAATATGACTTGTTCGTTAAATTACGTGAGGAAGTTAAGAAGTATATTCCTGCCTTGCAAAAATTGGGTGGGCAACTTGCAGCCTTAGACGTTTACTGCGGCTTTGCGACCGTAGCTGAACAAAATAATTACTGCAGACCTCACTTCCATACCGATAATCAGGATATCGATGTGGTTAATGGCCGCCACCCAGTAGTTGAAAAAGTTATGACTGCTGGTTCCTACATCCCTAACGATGTCAAAATGGATTCAGCTACCAACATTTTCTTGATTACTGGTCCTAACATGTCTGGTAAGAGTACCTACATGAGACAAATGGCTTTAATCGCAATCATGGCGCAAGTGGGCTCCTTTGTCCCAGCTGATAGTGCTGATTTGCCAATATTTGATCAAATCTTTACTCGAATTGGTGCTGCCGATGACCTGATTTCTGGTCAAAGTACCTTCATGGTTGAAATGAGCGAAGCAAACGATGCTTTGCAATATGCAACTAAACGCAGTTTGGTTCTCTTTGACGAAATTGGTCGTGGTACTGCAACTTACGATGGTATGGCTTTAGCTGGGGCGATCGTTAAGTATCTGCATGATAAAGTAGGAGCTAAGGCATTATTTGCGACCCACTACCATGAATTAACTGCACTTGATGAGACACTAGATCATTTAAAGAACATCCACGTTGGTGCGACTGAAGAAAATGGCAAGCTGATCTTTTTGCACAAAATTTTACCAGGACCAGCCGACCAAAGTTATGGTATTCACGTTGCCCAACTTGCTGGTTTACCACGTGCCGTATTGCGTGAAGCAACCAAATTATTAAAACGTCTTGAAGCACAAGGCAGTGAACTTGCTCCAGTTAGTCAGCAATTAGACTTATTCGCAGAGCCTGTGGATAGTTCAGATGAGGAAGAGCAAGTACAAAATGACAAGCCAGCTATGACCGATGCGGAACAAGATGTGCTTGACGATATTTCTAATCTTTATTTGGCCGATAAGACACCACTTCAAATTATGCAAATGGTAGCGGATTGGCAAAAAGACTTGAAGGATGATAACTAATTATGCCTAAAATTCATGAATTATCTGAAACTTTAACCAATCAAATTGCGGCAGGTGAAGTTATTGAACGTCCTGCCAGCGTAGTTAAAGAATTGGTGGAAAACTCCCTTGATGCTGGAGCCACCCGAATCAGAGTAGATTTTGTGGATGCAGGATTAAAGCAAATTGTAGTACAGGACAACGGTACAGGAATTGAACGTGATCAAGTTGACCTGGCTTTTACGCGTCATGCGACTAGTAAAATTAGCAACGAGCATGATCTGTTTAAAGTTTCGACTTTAGGCTTTAGAGGTGAAGCTCTGGCTTCAATTTCCGCGGTAAGTCACGTAGAAATTTTAACGGCAACAGACGGAGCAATTGGTACAAGAGCTACTTTTAGTGGCGGCAATAAAAAAGGTCAAGAAGATGCGGCATCGCAAAAAGGGACCAAGATTACGGTGCAAGATCTGTTTTTCAACACGCCAGCGAGATTGAAGTATCTGCGCAGTCCACGAACCGAAATCATGAAGATTGTGGATATTATTAATCGCTTAGCATTAGGTTATCCACAAGTATCTTTTGCCTTGTCGAATACGGGTAAAATTTTACTCAGAACAACTGGCAATGGTAATTTAAAACAAACTGTTGCCAATGTTTATGGGCGCCATATTGCGGAAAAAATGGAAGACATTGAGGCAGAAGATACTGATTTTAAAGTTACGGGCTTAATTTCTAAACCAGAATTGACTCGTTCAACCCGCAACTTTATTTCAATTCTGCTTAATGGACGTTATATTCGAAACTTCCAACTGAATACAGCAATTATGGATGGTTATGGCTCCAAACTTGAGGCGCGGCATTATCCAATTGCTGTTGTGTCTATTAAGGTCGATCCTTTGTTAGTCGATGTAAATGTGCATCCCACTAAGCAAGAGGTACGTTTATCTAAGGAAAAAGAACTTAGTCGATTGATTACAACTGCAATCAGTAATGCACTTGTGGAAAAAGTTGAGCAAACTAGTGCATTTGCCAATCTAGAAAATAAGCGTGAAACATTAGTAGACCAATTGCAATTTAACTTGAATCAAGATGTAGTAAATACAGAACGTAAAGAAGTACCAGAAATTCATGATCAGGTAGAAAAACCAAAATTTAAGGCTGCTAAGGAAACTGAAAAAGAAGATACCGAGGGAACTGGCAAATACGTTGATCTAAACATTCCGCGTGAAAATGACAAATACATTATCACCAAAACCTGGGATCAAAATGTAGAAGAGCAGCAAAAACTTACGCCTTTTGGTGCCTCTTCTGCTAATCAAGAGGTGATTTCCAGCGGGGATGAAGTTTTAGCCAACAATTTGCCACGTCTAGCCTATGTTGGTCAAACCGATACCTACATCATTGCAGAGAATGAAGGGGATCTGTTCTTGATCGATCAGGTTGCAGCTAGAAGAAGACTGCAATTTGAAAAAACATATCAGATACTAGCTTCTAAAAAAATTGTGCAGCAGGGACTGCTTACGCCAATTGTCTTAGAATTCGGTAATCTAGATTTTATCCAAATTAAAGATAAGCTGGAGCAGATTAAACAGATTGGCATTTACTTAGAAGAATTTGGTCAAAATAGTTTTATTGTGCGTTCATATCCAACTTGGATTCATGAAAATATCGAAGAAACGATTCGCCAAATCTTAGATAGTTATCTGAATTTGGATAAGGGTCAATCTGAGAATCTGTTTAAACGTGTAGCTGAGATGGAAGCCAAACATGCAGTAACGGGGAAAATCGATTTGTCTGCCGCAGAAGCAAAACAAATTATTAGTGATTTGCGCAAAACGGCTGATCCATATCATGATGCCTCAGGGCGTCTAGTTTTGGTCCGCATGAGCCAAAATGAATTAAAAAAGATGTTCAAAAGGGATGATTAATAATGTATGAATATTTTGAAGGAATAATTTCCGTCATTACGCCAAGCTATATCGTAGTAGATGTTAACGGAGTGGGCTATAAGGTGTATAGTCCAACGCCATTTGCTTATACTCAAGGACAAAAGGCCAAGGTTTATATCGAACAAGTTGTGCGTGATACCGGCATTACTTTATATGGTTTCCAGAGTCAAGATGACAAAGGACTTTTCCTTAAGTTGCTTAGTGTAAGCGGCATTGGTCCTAAGAGTGCCATGGCAATTATGGCAGCCGAAGACAGCAATTCCTTAGCTGAAGCAATTGAACAAGGTGAAGTTAAATACTTAACTCGCTTCCCTGGTGTGGGCAAAAAGACCGCCTCACAGATTGTGCTTGATCTAAAGGGGAAGTTAGGCGACTACGTTGCTCGTCTTGATCGTAAGGATAACGATGAAGAAATTTCTCCAGCATTAAATGATGCATTATTAGCATTAATTGCTTTGGGCTATACCCAAAAAGAAGTTGACCGTATTACGCCTAAGTTAATCGAGGTCGATGCCGATACAGCAGATCAATATATTAAAAAAGGTTTAGCATTGCTGCTTAAGAAGTAGTTCTTGTTATAATAGTACAAGCAATGGATTTTTAATAAGGAAGTGAAACTGGTGGCAGAAAAAGATGATGCAGTAACTTCAGGACAAGTTGAAGGCTCTGAAGAAGAAGCAATGGAATTATCTTTGAGACCGCAAACTTTGGACCAGTATTTGGGCCAAGAGCGTGTTAAAAAAGAAATGTCCATTTATATTAAAGCCGCAAAACAACGTGATGAGGCATTAGATCACGTTTTGCTATATGGACCACCGGGTTTAGGTAAGACGACATTAGCTTTTGTAATTGCCAATGAATTGGGCGTTAACTTAAAGAGTACTAGTGGCCCGGCAATTGAAAAAGCCGGCGATTTGGTAGCATTGCTATCTGATCTTGATCCAGGCGATGTCTTATTTATCGATGAAATTCATCGTCTTGCTAAACCGGTTGAGGAAGTCCTTTATTCCGCAATGGAGGACTACTACATTGATATCGTAATTGGTGAAGGGCAAACTACGCACGCAGTTCACGTGCCGCTTCCACCATTTACTTTAATTGGGGCAACGACACTTGCTGGACAGTTATCTGCTCCTTTGCGTGACCGTTTTGGAATCGTGGAGCACATGCAGTATTACACTGTTGACGAATTGGAAAAGATTGTGCAACGTTCAAGCGATGTTTTCCATACTTCAATTGCGCCAGAGGCTGCGAATGAACTAGCTCGTCGTTCACGCGGAACGCCCCGTGTAGCTAATCGCTTGTTAAAGCGTGTACGTGATTTTGCGGAAGTAAAAGGCGAAAAGACGATCTCGCTTGCCACTACCGAAAATGCATTAAAGCAGCTGCAGGTTGACGATGAAGGGCTAGATCAAACTGACCGTAAATTGTTAAGAACCATGATTGAGGGCTATAATGGTGGCCCTGTTGGTATTAGAACTTTGGCCGCAAATATTGGTGAGGATATGGAGACGATTGAGTCACTCTATGAACCATATTTGCTTCAACATGGTTTTATTTTATTAACGCCCCGTGGCAGAATGGTGACCGATAAGGCATATTTACAGTTAGGTTTGCCTATTCCGGGTGATAAATAGCAAAATTTTCTGTATAATGGATATATTATATTGAAAAATTTAATAGTTTTATGAGGTGAAAAATTTGAATACTGTATTTTTAGCAAACGCTGGCGGTGCTGCCGGCAACAACTGGATGATGATCATCTTATTCATTATTTTGATTGGTTTTACTTACTTTGGTATGATCCGTCCACAAAAGAAGCAACAACAACAAAGATTGCAAATGATGGATAAGTTGAAGAAGGGCGACGAAGTTATTTTAGTAGACGGTTTGCACGCAAAGATTGACAAGATCAACAGTGATAAGACTGTTGTTGTTGATGCAGACGGCATTTACTTAACTTTCGAAAGAATGGCTATTCGTCGTGTATTGCCAGCTGCTGCTAAGCCAGCAGCTCCAGCCGAAGCCGCAAAGCCAGCCGAAGCTGCTAAACCAGCAGAACCAGCTAAGCCTGCTTCTTCAGATGAAGCTAAAAAAGAAGATAAATAATTGACCAACAAAAAGCGCAAAATAACGCGCTTTTTATTTTGCCTAAAAATTGGTTGTTGTAAAATAGAATATGAATGAAATAACGAATTAAAGAAAGGGACTTAGTTATGAAAAATATCCCAGTTATAATGATTATTTTTGGTGGTAGTGGTGACTTAGCTCACCGTAAGCTTTACCCATCCTTGTTTAATTTATATGAACAAGGTTTGATCCATGACAACTTTGCAGTCATTGGTACTGCACGTCGTCCATGGTCACATGAGTATTTACGTGAACAAGTTTCAGATGCTATTCACGAAACTCATGATCAAGTAGATGAAAACGAAGTAAAGGCATTTGCTAGTCACTTCTATTACCAATCTCACGATGTTACTAATGTTGAACACTATGTAACTTTGAAGAAATTGGCTCAAGAACTTGATGATCGCTACTCAGCTCAGGGCAACTGTCTATTTTACATGGCTATGGCACCAAGATTCTTTGGTACAATTGCCACTCATATCAATGATCAACACTTAACCGGTAGCGGCTTTAACCGTATCGTAGTTGAAAAGCCATTTGGTCATGATTTAGTTTCAGCTGAACAATTAAATAAAGAAATTACCGCCTCATTTGATGAAAATGATATTTTCAGAATCGACCACTACTTAGGCAAGGAAATGATTCAAAATATTATGCCAATGCGCTTTACCAACCCATTGATTAAGAATATCTGGTCAGGCGAATACATTAAGAATATTCAAATTACTTTGGCAGAACGTTTAGGTGTAGAAGCACGTGGTGGTTACTACGATACTTCAGGCGCTTTGCGTGATATGGTTCAAAACCACATCTTCCAAATCATTACTTTGCTTGCAATGCCAGAACCTAAGGACTTGTCATCAGACAGCGTTCACCAAGCTAAGCAAGAATTGCTCAAGAGTTTAATTATTCCAACTCCAGAAGAAGTTAAGAAGAACTTTGTAAGAGGCCAATACTTAGGCAGCGATACTACTTTTGCTTACAAGAAAGAACCTAATGTTGATCCTGATTCAACTACTGAAACTTATGTAGCTGGTAAGACTAAGTTTACAAGTGGCCCAATTGCTGGCGTGCCAATTTACTTCAGAACTGGTAAGGAATTTAAGGAAAAGAAGACCAGAATTGATATTGTTTTAAAGCATATCAATAATCCATATGGTCAAGCTCATTCAAACAACATTACGATTGAAGTTGATCCTGAAAGTAAGATTTATATCACTATCAATGGTAAGAAGATTGACGAACCAGGTATTCGTCGTGAAGATTTAACCTACGCCTTTTCAAAGGAAGAAATGGCTAAGGTGCCAGATGGTTATGAACGTTTGCTTCATGATGTATTTGTTAACGATTCAACCAACTTCACTCACTGGAGCGAATTGAAGCGTTACTGGGAATTCATTGATGCTGTTGAAGATGCATGGCAAAAAGAAAACGAAGCAGGCAATCCAGAAATTGCGCAATACTTGCCATACAGAATGGGTCCAAAGGAAGCAGACAATATCTTTGAATCACCAACTGAACATTGGATTTATGAATAAAGAAAATTTATTACCGCAAAATGACATCCATCGCCGGATTATTCATCTGGATATGGATGCTTTTTACGCTTCAGTGGAAACTAGAAGACATCCAGAATATAAAGATAAAGCGCTGATTGTAGGACAAGATCCATGTGAGAATAATGGGCACGGCGTAGTGGCAACTTGTAATTATGTTGCGCGTAAATATGGGGTCCACTCAGCAATGGCTAGTATTCAGGCTGTGCGTTTGGTTCCCAAGGATAAGCTAGTTTTTGTAGCACCTGATTTTAAAACTTACCGTAGCGTTTCGGCTCAGATTCATTCTTTTATGCATGATATTACTGACAGAGTAGAATCAGTTGCACTTGATGAAGCGTATCTTGACGTAACTCATAATAAATTGGGTGAGGAATCAACTGTTAAGTTAGCGCTTGATTTACAAAAAAGGATTAGAAAAGAAGTAGGGTTAAATTCATCTTTTGGCGTTTCCTACAATAAATTTTTAGCCAAGATGGGCTCAGAATATGCCAAGCCGTTTGGCCGTACCGTGATTTTACCAAGTGAGGCTAAACAATTTTTAGGGATGCAAAAAATCGAGAAGTTTCCGGGTATTGGCCCTAAAACGCAGGAACAATTGCATGAGCTGGGTGTTTATACAGGTGCCGATTTGCAGCAAGTTGATGTACTGGTTTTGCTTAATAAGTTTAAAAAGATGGGTTATATTTTGGCCCAACATGCGCGTGGCATCGATTTAAATCCGGTAGTGACCGATTCAGAGGTCAACCGAAAATCAATTGGCATCGAGCGTACCTATGAACCAGCGATTTTCACTCAAGATGAAGCTCTCAGCAGAATTCGCGTTTATTGTGATTATTTAGAAAAAGAATTAAAAAAGCGCAACTTTCACGCTTCTACGATTGTTTTGAAAATCCGCAATAATAATTTTGATACGGTTACGAAACGGAGGAAATTGGCAAAGCCCTCTGACGATCGTTTTGATTTTTATGAGGTAGCTAGAGAATTATTTGAGAGTACACATGGCTTTCTAGAAGATGGTATTCGTTTGTTAGGCGTAACAGCGACGGACTTTAAAAAAGAAAATTATCAGGCAATTAATTTGTTCGATTATTAATCAGACGCGTTTTTCTGTTAAACTAGATACAGATATTTTTAGAAGACGAGGGAAAAACAATGAGTAGTTTTGATGACATTTACGAAAAAATCTTACAATATCCAACTATTATCTTGCACCGTCACACTAGTCCAGACCCAGATGCAATTGGCTCACAAGCTGGATTAGCTCGTGCAATTATGGAAAAGTTTCCAGACAAGCGTGTGCTTTGTGCTGGTGAAAACGACGAAGGCGATCTTGCTTGGATCAACCACATGGACCAAGTTAAGGCTACTGATTATGAAGGTGCTTTGGTAATCACTACTGATACTGCCAATACACCAAGAATTTCTAACAAGCTTTACAACAAGGGTGATTTCTTGATTAAGATTGACCACCACCCAGATGTTGATCCATACGCAGACATGAGCTACGTTGATCCAGATGCTCCTGCAGCTTGCCAAATCATTGTTGATTTCTTAAACGCTGAAGATTTTAAGATTACTAAGGAAATTGCTTACCCACTTTACGCAGGTATTGTAGGTGACACTGGCCGCTTTATGTACCCTGAAACTTCAGAACACACCTTTAAGGTAGCTGCTCAACTTGCTTCAACTGGGATTGATATTACTGAAATCGCTAGAAACATTGCCGATGTAACCTTTGATGAAGCTAAGCTTCAAGCACTTGCAATGGACAAGATGGAAATTGACCCAGTTGGTGCAGCTTACACTATTTTGACTCAAGACGACCTTAAGAAGTTAGTGTTAACTGATGATCAATCTAACGTAGCAGTATCAACTCCAGGCCGCATTAAAGATGTTTTGGCTTGGAACGTCTTTGTAGAAAAGCCAGATGGCACTTACCGTGTACACTACCGTTCAAAGGGCCCAATTATTAATGAACTTGCTGCTAAGCATGATGGTGGTGGCCATGCTCTTGCAAGTGGTGCCAACGCCAAGGATTTGGACGAAGTAAAGCAAATCTTTGCGGAAGTCGTTGAAGTAACTAAGAAGTATAAAGAAGATCATGAATAATATTTTTGAAGATTCCAGAATTAAGCCTGCCGTTCAAGCCGGTTTAAAGAAGATTCACTTTGAAAAGCCAACTAAGGTGCAGGAAAAGGTTATTCCTGCAATGCTTTCTGATTTAAGCGTAGTAGTTCAAGCTGCTACAGGATCAGGTAAGACACATGCATATTTGGTGCCAATTTTTAATGAAATTGATGAAGCTGCTCATACTGTGCAAGCAATTATTACTTTGCCTAGTCGTGAATTAGCTGATCAACTTTATCAAGTAGCACGTGAACTTAGAAAAGCTTCAGGGGTGAACTTTTCAATTGCTCACTTGGCTGGCGGAACTGACAGAGAACGTCAACTTGAAAAGTACCAAAATAATACGCCACAGTTAGTAATTGCGACACCTGGTCGACTTTTGGACTTTGTACAAAAGAAAGTTTTTGCAGTAGATCAAGTGAAGACCTTTGTCATCGATGAAGCTGATATGACGTTAGACATGGGCTTTTTAGCAGATATCGATCAAGTAGCCACTAAATTGCCTAAGGACGTTCAAATTGCAGCCTTCTCAGCTACAATTCCAGTTAAGTTGTCTAACTTTTTGCGTAAATACATGGCTCACCCTGACCAAATCGTCATTGATAACCCAAGCGTAATTGCACCAACGATTAAGAATGACTTAATCGATATTGGTTCTAAGAACCGCAAGAGCGTTTTGTACAAGTTGCTTACGATGGGCCAACCATATTTGGCTTTAGTCTTTGCCAATACTAAACAAACTGTTGATGAATTGACCAAGTACTTGCAAGATCAAGGCTTAAAAGTAGCCAAGATTCACGGCGGAGTTACCGAAAGAGAAAGAAAAAGAACTCTGCGTCAGGTTGAACAAGGTCAATATCAATACGTTGTAGCCAGCGATTTAGCTGCTCGTGGCCTAGATATCGATGGGGTTAGTTTGGTCATTAACTACGAAATTCCACGTGATATTGAATTCGTTATTCACCGAATTGGTAGAACTGGTCGAAATGGTTTATCAGGTCATGCTATTACCTTGATTCGTGAAGAAGAAATGAACCGCATTGAAGAACTTGAAAAGATGGGTGTTCACTTTGACTTTGTCGAAATTAAGAATGGCGAACTTGTACCACGTAAGCACTACTGCAGTCGTGAAAATCGTCAAAGCAAGAACCGCAAGCTTGATACCAAGTTAGTTGGCTATGTTAAGAAAGAAAAGAGAAAGCGTAAGCCAGGCTACAAGAAGAAGATCAAGCGTGCAATTGCCGAAGACAATCGTCAAAAGCGCAAGCTTGAACAACGTCATGAAATTAGGAAAGCTAAACGACAAAGAAAGCGTCGTAGAGAGCAAGGGCGTTGACATACGTTAATTTTGTAGTACAATTATTTTCAGCTTAAGATATGTTTTTTGATTAATTATTTCATAGAGAGAGCCGAAGGATGGGAAGGTTTAATAATGGTCAAGAAATGCTCCTTTAAGTTTAATAATTAAGAATATTAAGAGGTAACAAACACTGTTGCAATCAAGGTGGTACCGCGCGTGGAGCGTCCTTGAATAACTGCAATGGTGTTTTTTATTTGTTTTAGGGAGAAATTATTAATGAAGAAACTAAATAGTTCAGAGTTTCGTCAAATGTTCTTAGACTTCTTCAAAGAACATGGTCACATGATTATGCCTAGTGCATCACTTATTCCACAAGATGACCCAACTCTTTTGTGGATTAACTCTGGTGTTGCTACGATGAAGAAATACTTCGATGGTTCAGTTGTACCAAAGAACCGCAGAATTACTTCTTCACAAAAATCTATCAGAACTAACGATATTGAAAACGTTGGTAAAACTGCTCGTCACCAAACTTTCTTTGAAATGCTTGGTAACTTCTCAGTAGGTGACTACTTCAGAGATGAAGCTATTCCTTGGGCATGGGAATTCTTAACTAGTCCTAAGTGGTTAGGTTTACCAAAGGATAAATTATACTGTACTGTTTATCCAAAAGATGAAGATTCATTCAAGGTTTGGGTAAAAGCTGGTATGCCAGCAGACCACATTGTAAAACTTGAAGATAACTTCTGGGATATTGGTGAAGGTCCATGTGGTCCTGATACTGAAATCTTCTACGACCGTGGTCAAGAAAACAACGATGTTGCTGAAGACGATCCAGAAAACTTCCCTGGTGGTGAAAATGCTCGTTACCTTGAAATTTGGAACATCGTATTTTCACAATACAACCACTTGCCAAATGGTAAGTACGTTGATCAACCACACAAGAACATCGATACTGGTATGGGTCTTGAACGTGTACTTTCAATTTTGCAAGATGCACCAACTAACTTTGAAACTGACTTATTCTTGCCAATTATTCATGCAACTGAAGAAATGACTGATGGCAAGAAGTACGGTGAAAACAAAGAAGACACTACTGCATTCAAGATTATTGCTGACCACGTTCGTGCTGTAAGTTTTGCTATTGCTGATGGTGCTCTTCCATCAAACTCAGGCCGTGGTTATGTTTTACGTCGTTTGATCCGTCGTGCTGACTTGAACGGTCAACGTTTGGGTATTAGGGGTGCCTTCCTTTACAAGCTTGTACCAGTTGTAGGTAAGATCATGGAAAGTCACTACCCAGAAGTAATGGATCAACGTGGCTTCATCGAAAACGTTATTCAAAACGAAGAAGAAAGATTCCAATCAACTCTTGATACTGGTTTGACTTTGCTTGACGACTTAATCGACAAGGCTAAGAACTCAAAGGACAAGACCATTTCAGGTAAGGATGCCTTCAAGATGTTCGATACTTACGGCTTCCCATACGAATTAACTTTTGAATCAGCTCAAGATGCTGGCCTTAAGGTTGACAAGAAGGGCTTCGATGCTGAAATGGAAGCTCAAAAGGAACGTGCACGTAAAGCTCGTGGTGACCTTCAATCAATGGGTCGTCAAGATGTAACCTTGATGAACATTAAGGACAAGTCAGTATTTGAACGTGATACTTACGAAGAACCACATGCTAAGTTGCTTGATATCGTTGTTGACGATAAGTTAGTCGACAAGGCTGATGGAGAACACGCAACTTTAGTATTTGATAAGACTCCATTCTACGCAGAACGTGGTGGTCAAGTTGCCGATCATGGTAACATTTATAGCCAAGATGGCGAACTTGTTGCTAAGGTTACTGACGTTCAACACGCTCCTAACGACCAAAACTTACACTTCGTTGACCTTATTTTGCCTGTAGAAAAGGGTAAGGAATACATATTGAAGCTTGATAAGGAACGTCGTGAAGGTCTTCGTCACTCTCACTCAGCAACCCACCTTCTTCACGCAGCCCTTCGTCAAGTATTGGGTGAACACACTCACCAAGCAGGTTCATTAGTTGATCCTGATTACTTGAGATTTGATTTCACTGCTTTGGAACCAATGACTCAACGTGAAATCAAGACTGTTGAAAAATTAGTAAACCAAAAGATTTGGGAAGCTATTCAAGTTAAGACTACTATCACTACACCTGAAGAAGGTGAAAAGATGGGTGCCTTAGCATTGTTCAACGGTAAGTACGGTGACAAGGTTCGTGTCGTACAAATGGGTGACTTCTCATCTGAATTCTGTGGTGGTACTCACGTAGACAACACTAACCAAATCGGTATTTTCAAGATCACTTCTGAATCAGCTGTTGGTGCAGGTATGCGTAGAATTGAAGCCGTAACTTCAAAGAAGGCTTATGAATACTTAGCAGAACGTTCAAGCTTGCTTGATAACATTCAAGAATATGTTAAGGCAACTAAGCCAGACAACATTATTGATAAGATTGACTCACTTGAAAGTGACCTTCACGATAGCCAAAAGCAAGTTGAAGCTTTGACTAAGAAGATCAACCAAGCTAAGGCTGGTCAAATCTTTGACAATGTAAAGCAAGCTGGCGATTTGACTGTAATCTCAGCTATTGCAGATGTAAACAACATGAATGACTTGCGTGAACTTGCCGACAACTGGAGGAGTGGCAACAAGTCAGATGTTTTGGTATTAGCTGCTAATAACGATGGCAAGGCTAACATGATCATCAGCTTGGACCAAAAGGCATTAGACAAGGGTCTTAAAGCCGGCGACTTGATCAAGATTGCTGCCCCAATCTTTGGTGGCGGCGGCGGTGGTCGTCCAAACATGGCTCAAGCCGGTGGTAAGAAACCAGAAGGTTTGAATGACGCTATTAAAGCTGTTATTGACGAAATTTCTAAGAACTAAGCATTAATTAATTGTGTTTACGCTTTTTTTCAAGTAAAATTGTTGACAGGAGGAATAAATATGAGTTCGCTAGATAAGACTATGCATTTTGACTTTAACCAGAATAAGGGGAAAAATGTTTATGATACTCTGCAAGATGTTTACAATGCGCTTGAAGAAAAGGGCTATAATCCTATCAACCAGATTGTAGGTTACTTACTTTCCGGCGATCCTGCTTATATTCCACGGCACAATGATGCCCGTAACTTGATTCTTAAGCACGAACGTGACGAGATTATTGAAGAACTTGTTAAGAGTTATCTTGGTAAGAATAAATAATGCGATTATTAGGTCTAGATGTAGGTTCTAAAACCGTAGGGGTTGCTGTTAGCGATGAGCTAGGCATTACTGCACAAAAGTTAGAAACTATTCAAATTGATGAAACCAAATATAATTTTGGTATGCATCCCTTAAAGAAATTGGTAAGACAATATGATCCAGAAGGATTCGTATTGGGTTTGCCTAAGAATATGGATGGGACTTCAGGATCTTCTGTTGCACGAAGTAAGGCATATGGCAAACGACTTGAAGAAAAGTTTGGTTTACCTGTGTATTATTCTGATGAAAGATTAACAACAATTGAGTCACGGCGAGTACTTGTAGAAGATGCTGGTATTCATGACCGTAAGAAACGTAAACAAGTGATTGATCAGATGGCAGCGGTGCTCATCTTGCAAAATTATTTAGATTTACACCGAAAGGATTAACATGGCAGCACAAGTTAATGGTGACGATGAAGATCGTCAAATTACTTTGATCGACGATCAAGGTAATGAAGAATTGTATGAAGTATTATTTACTTTTCATTCTGATGATTATGACAAATCATACGTGCTTCTTTATCCAGCCGCTGTTGGCGATGATGAAGATATCGAAGTACAAGCTTTCAGTTACGATGCAGATGATGCAGGCGATGTAACAAGTAGTGATTTGCACGAAATCGAATCTGATGATGAGTGGGATATGGTCCAAGGAGTTTTGAATACTTTCTTAGACGATGACCGCTTGAGTGGTAAGTAAATAAAAAAAGGACTGGCTGTGGCTGGTCCTTTTTGTTAGTTTTAAGAAAAATAAATAGCTATGAATAAAAAGATTTTAAAAATTTTAGAATTTGGCGAAATTACCAAACGCTTAAGTGAACTAGCTATTACTGAACCAGCTAAGAAAGAAGCTGAAAGGCTAGTACCAAGTGATGATTTTGACCAAGTACAAACGGAATTAAAACAAACTTTGGCATTAGCAGATTTGCTTAGAATCCAAGGGCAACTTCCTTTAACTGACTTTAAAGATGTCCGTCCAAGTACTAAACGTTTGGGCGTAAAGGCAAATTTGAATGCTAAAGAGCTGGGCAACTTATTGCTTGTCTTAAGCCTGGCTAATGAAATTAATAGTTTTTTGGAAGATCTTGATGATGAAAAAATAGATTTATCAGCTATTGATTCAATCTTGGATCAATTAGATGTGCCAGATCTTCTTTTTAGAGAATTAAAGAAGTCCCTTGATTATGATGGTGAAGTACTTGATACGGCTTCAAGTGCTTTAGCTCGTTTGCGTCACGATATTGCAAGCAATGAAGAAGAAATCAAGGATAAGATGAATGCTTATACCAAGGGCAACAGCAGTAAATACTTATCTGAACAAATTGTAACTATTCGTGATGATCGTTACGTTATTCCAGTTAAACAAGAATATAGAGCAAAATTTGGTGGTGTAGTTCACGATCAAAGTGCCAGTGGTCAAACTTTGTTTATTGAACCAGAAGCAGTTTTAAACCTGAACAACCGTCAACAAAATTTGATTGCTCAAGAAAAACAAGAGATCCGCAATATTTTAAAGCACTTGTCTGGCTTAGCTAGAGAGGAAATTGACAGTTTGAATAATATTGCGACTGCTTTAACACGACTAGACTTCTTGCAAGCTAAAGCTAAATTGGCTAAAAGCATGAAGGCTAGCGAACCAATTTTAACTAAGGATCACTCAATTAATTTACGCAACGCGCGTCACCCATTGATTGATCCTGAAAAAGTTGTACCAAATGATATTCGTTTGGGTGATGATTTTGATACGATGTTAATCACTGGTCCAAACACCGGTGGTAAGACTATCACATTAAAAACTGCAGGTTTGTTGCAATTAATGGCTCAATCTGGTTTGTTTATTCCAGCCGAAGAAGGTAGTAAAGTTGGTGTGTTTGAAGAGGTCTACGCTGATATCGGTGATGAACAATCGATTGAGCAATCATTGAGTACTTTCTCATCCCACATCAATGACATTGTAGCCATTATGAAAAATGTGAACAAGGAAACCTTGGTTTTAATTGACGAAATTGGTGCAGGTACCGACCCAGAAGAAGGTGCCAGTTTGGCTATCAGTATTTTGGACTTTTTGCGTCAAAAAGATGCCAAGATCATGGTTACGACGCACTATCCTGAATTAAAACTTTACGGCTACAACCGTCCTCGTACTACAAATGCCTCAATGGAATTTGATTTGAAGACTTTGTCACCAACTTATCATTTGCAAATTGGTATTCCTGGTCACAGTAATGCCTTTGCGATTGCTCGTCGATTGGGGATGCGTGAAGATGTAGTTAAAAATGCGCAAAACTTAATGTCAGATGAAGATTCAGACATTAACAAGATGATTTCTAAGTTGAATGCGCAAACTAAGGCGGCCACTAGTGCACGCAATCGTTTGGAGACTAGTTTAGATCGTAGCCAAAAGTTGGAACAAAAATTGCAACAAGCACTTGATTGGTACAATCAACGCGTACAAAAGCAGCTTGATTTTGCTCAAGAAAGAGCGAATGAAATCATTGCCAAGCGTCGTAAAAAGGCTGATCAAATTATTGAACAACTTGAAAAGCAAAAGAATGCTGGCATAAAAGAAAACAAGATCATTGAAGCTAAGGGTGAATTAAACAGTCTGGAACGTCAGGCTAACAATTTAGCCCATAACAAGGTCTTACAGCGTGAAAAGCGTCGTCATCATGTAAATGTAGGTGACCGTGTAAAAGTCCTCTCATACGGTCAAACAGGGACTATTACCAAGAAGCTGTCCGAACATGAATATGAGGTTCAGATGGGAATTATCAAGGTAAAAGTTAGCGATCGTGATATTGAGCGAATTGAAAAGAACGAATCTACTAAGCCTAAACATTTAGTTAGAGCTACTAGTGCAGTTAGAAGAAGCAATGCTCATAGTGAATTAGACCTGCGCGGTCAACGCTATGACGAAGCAATGACTAACCTTGATCGTTATATCGATTCTGTTTTATTAGCCGGCCTTGGCACAGTAACGATAATTCACGGAATTGGTACTGGTGCAATCCGTAAAGGGGTATGGCAATATTTGCGTAACAGCAGACACGTCAAGAGCTTTAACTATGCGCCAGCTAACGAAGGCGGTAACGGAGCAACGATTGTTGAATTGAAGTAAGCAATTTACTTGCAAAAAGTAAGTAAGATGAATATACTAATAATATAAACTTTAGAAATTTATTTAGTGAGGTAAATATTATGGTTGATGCAATTAATGATCAAAACTTCGATGAAGAAACTAGTAATGGTGTTGCTTTAGTTGACTTTTGGGCAACTTGGTGTGGTCCATGTAAGATGCAATCACCAGTAATTGAACAATTGTCAGAAGAACGTCAAGACGTTAACTTCTACAAGATGGATGTTGATCAAAACCAAGATACTGCTAAGAACCTTGGCATTATGGCTATCCCAACTTTGATTATCAAGAAGGATGGCAACATTGTTGATCGAATTACTGGTTACACTCCAAAGGAAAAGTTGGACCAAATTTTGGATCAATACACTGATTAAAGAAAAAAGATAATCAAAAAAGCTTGAGACCAATCGACCTCAGGCTTTTTTCTACGTAAAGTCAAGCACAATAGGGTGTTTGACTTTGTTTTTTTATTGTATTTTTGATATATAGAAATTATGGGCGAATTATTTTTAAAAGATGGTATAACAAATAAACCTGCAAATATATTATTTTTACAAGCTTCGTTTTATAATGTACTTGATCAATTAATTACGACTAAAGCCTTTTTGGTTATGTGTGGCTACGTTGTAATCATATAGTTGATCCTTGATAATCAGAGCATAGATCGTTCTGATTAATTTATGTATTGAAGCAATAGCTATCTTCTTGAATCCTTTGGTTTGAGAGGATAGCTTTTTGCTTTCATAATAGTCTGCTATATGACAAGGGTTGGTCTTTGATGCATTATCAATTTGACCAATAGCGCGATAAAGCAGCTTACGTGCCACTGCATTGCCATGCTTAGAAATGCTCAAGTTAGAATCCATTTCGCCTGATTGATATCTGCCTGGGTCAATCCCAATAAAAGCGTTGATTTTATTGGGATTACTAAATCTGCGTAAATCTCCTAATTCTGCCAAGACTCTAACTGCGGTAATTTGAGCAAAGCCGGGAATGCTTTCCAAGTTTTCTAAATTATGATTAGGCAAGGATTGGGCTAACTTGACCATTCGCTCAATTAGCTGTTCTCTTTGATCACTCAAATTGAGGAGACTTTGAGCATAGTATTGCACCTGTTCGGCTTCTACACTGTTACATGAAACAACAGGATAAGCTTTATTGGCTAACTCGATTAGTTTATCTGTAGTTCTTTGAGCATGCTTAAAGCCAACGCCTTTTAACCGCATCAACCAATTAATAATTTGCTTTTTATCATTTTTTCTCACTAAATCACAGTGAGGATAATGGGGCACTATTTGCCAGTAATTCTTGCCTTTGGCAGAGCAAAATAAAGTTTCAATCTCAGGAAAGGTTGACTGTAAGGCTTGATGAAGTCTATTTTTAGCCGTTACTAAGTCGCTTGTCAACTGATCATAGAAACGACTTAGTGAATTAAGTTGCTTATAGGTTTGAGATTGAATTTGATTAACAGGATGATGATGCAGCTTTTGAATTAAGGCTAAATGATAAGCATCAGTTTTATCAGTCTTGTTGTATCTTAACCCAAGATCCATTTCCTTTTTAGCTTTAAGCGGATTAAGAATTAC
Organism: Lactobacillus amylovorus DSM 20531; assembly: GCF_002706375.1. Taxonomy (NCBI): domain Bacteria; kingdom Bacillati; phylum Bacillota; class Bacilli; order Lactobacillales; family Lactobacillaceae; genus Lactobacillus; species Lactobacillus amylovorus. Next base: position 702,607 of record NZ_CP017706.1, on the reverse strand, counting down.
ATAATCATAGTCATAGTCTTCAAGAAAAGTCTGCAGTCTGCGTGAGTAGACTCCTGTAGCTTCGAAGATTATTTGTGGATGCTTAGAAAAAGCAGATAGTTCTTTGAGCAGCTGAACAAAACCAGGACGATCATTGGTAATTGTCAGTTCATTTTTGCTTTCACCAATAAGCTCGCAAACAGTAGAAGTAGACTTGCTTACATCAATTCCAAAAGTAACTTGCATAAGATAAACCTCCTTAAAGCCAAGTAGTAAAACGTATTTGCTTAAGAAATCAGATCTAATTTTTCTACTTTAATTCAAGTATTATCAACGTTTAATTTAAATATTTTCTTAAAAATAATGGTGCGAATAAAGCTGAAAAGATTAAATAAAAGTTTAGTGCATATTTATTAGGTAACACAAAGAAGCCTATGAATTCTTGTAGTTTTTTCATAGGTTGTTATACTGAAAGTGATTATTTGATTTCAACTAAAGTCTTTGATTCCTAGTGGCTACGTTGTAATCATATAATTGATTCTTTGTAACCAGTGCATACATGGTTCGAATTAGTTTATGTACTGATGCAATGGCAATCTTCTTGAAGCCGCGGCTTTGAGAAGATTTTTTTCTATCATAATAGTCAGTAATATGACAGGGCTGGGTAGTCTTTACTGATTCCATTTGACCGATACTTAAATACATGATCTTTCTGGCAATTGAATTGCCGTGTTTGGTAATACTTAAATGACTGTCTAATTCACCAGACTGATAGATGCCAGGATCAATGCCGATGAAAGCATCAATTTGGTTAGGACTGTCAAATCGTCTTAAATCACCTAATTCAGCCAATAATCTTAAGGCTGTTGTTTTGGCAATACCAGGAATGCTTTGATAAATGGTTAATATACGGGTATCAGCCTGATTTTTACTGGCTAATTTATACAGGTAGGCCAGTGCTTCCTTTTTCTCCTGATCAAGAGAAAAAAGACTGGCAATATTTCTTTGAATAGCACGGATAACAATACTATCCTTATTGTCATAGGCACAAGTTAATCGAGCCAAAGAGATTAAGCGTTGCGTAAGGTATTCGGCTTTTTTCTGGCTTAATCCCGATATAGTTTCTAATTCGCCCAAAATATGTTCCTTGTTACTATCTAAAACAGCTTGTGCATGCGGAAATAAGGCAACTACTGACCAATAAATTTTACCTGTAGGATGACACATGAGATTTTCAATTTGTGGGAAAGTTGTCTGCAGATTACGATGAAGCTGATTCTTGGCAACAACCATAGCTTTATTCAATTCTTCATAGTATCTGCTTGCATTTTGCATTTCATGGTATGCCCGAGACTGAGGCTTAAGTAGCTTCTGTGGAGCATTAAACTGTATCAGAGCTAGACGATAAGCGTCAACTTGATCGGTCTTATTATGACGAAGGTTATTATCCATCAGCTTTTTAGCTTTCAAAGGATTAAGCTTTAGATATTGAATATGCTTCTTCTCTAAAAAAGCCTGCAAGCTCAAAGAATATACTCCTGTTGATTCAAAGACTATCAAAGGAATGACAGAGTAAAGACGTAATCTTTTATAAAGCTGCTGGAAGCCGACCATGTCATTGCTTATTTTAAATGTCTTACCCTGCCTAACTTTATCCATTAGAACGCAGACAGTAGAGTCCTTACTGCTAACATCAATGCCAACAATCACTTTACAATTTTCCATGATTGAACCTCCCGAAGTTTTAAAGATAAAATACCTTATCGAACTATTTAATTCTTATTTTCTAAACCCGGCATCAAGTGCCTGCATACTTCGAAGAGACTTCTAAATAGTCGGTAAAGCAGCCTGTTTCTAAAACGACATTTTTTGCCTTAAATTAGATATGACTTTATGCTTTATCTTCACCTTTATTTTAGATAAAAATAAAGTATTTGATTAAAGTTCCGTCGAACTTCAACCCAATACTTAGGTTAGTATGTTTCTAAACTCGACATCTCTTGTGTCTACATTCTTCGAAGAGACTATTGAAAACCTAAGTAAAACTGCCAGTTTACTATGTGACATCAAGTGCCTAAGGCCCTCATGGCATATTGTTTTACTACTATCTCAATTCCACAAAAGAACAAAAATAGTGAATCAATTATCCCGTCGAATAACTAATTCACTATTTAGCTTAGAATGTTTACTATACTTCTTTTTCTTTAAGCAAATCACGGATTTCTTTTAAGTAATCTGCCTCAGTTGGTGTAGCAGGCGCTTCTTTTTCCTCTTTTTTGGTAAATTTGTTAACAGCTTTAACAATTAAAAATACAACAAAGGCAATAATCAGGAAGTTAATTACTGAATTTAAAAAGCTGCCGTATTTAAATTTAGCATCCCCGACTTGAAGAACTATGTTGGAAAGATCGATTCTGCCTACGAATAATCCGATTAAAGGATTGATTAGATTCGTAACAAGTGATTGCACAATGGCAGTAAAAGCTGCACCAATAATTACACCGACTGCTAAATCAATTACATTTCCGCGGGCAATAAATTTTTTAAATTCCTTAAGCATTTTATTTACTCCTATATATAGATCTAGTTGTAATACGGTTACAAATTAAGTATATAGGAGTCCTAATTTATAGTCTAGATTTTAGAATCTAGCGGTGATTTCCACTTTCTTTTCTTTAGGCAAAATGTTGATTTCACTTTCGGTAGTCTTGCCAGTAGCCTTTTGAACTGCTTCAGCAATCATGCCACTTTCAAGTGAAAATTCTTTACTGTCGCTGTCTAAACGATCTTCTACTGTTTGTCCACTAAGTTCAAAAGTGGTAGAAGAGCGTCTTTCCTTGGTCTTTTTGAGTTTGCCGAATTCAGCCATGGCAAAGAAGTCAGCTAAATCGTCAAAATCGGTTAGATCATATTTGCGAGCAACTCGTTTGCCGGCCCAGTAAAGAATAGATGCATTATCGTCGCCTAAAATGGTTGGCAAAAGAAAGTCGCGGTAAAGCTGATTAATAAAATATACGTGTTCATTAGAGTGTTCTGTATTTTCTGTCATAAACTTGTTCATCCCTTTTATTCTTTTTTATTTTACCGTAAACTAGTAGGAGTAGAAAATAATTTTTTTCTTAATAAGAGGTTTTTTATCATGGATAATCGTCCAATTGGACTACTAGATTCAGGTCTAGGCGGCCTGTCTATCGCTAAAAAAGTAATTGAAAAACTGCCTAATGAATCCACCGTTTTTATTGGTGATAACGCACATATGCCATATGGCAATCGAACTAAAGAAGATATTATTAATTTAACACGCAGATCAGTTAAGTTCTTGCTTAATAATGATGTGAAGCTGGTAATTTTTGCCTGCAATACGGCAACCGCTGCGGCCATGGGGACAATTGAAAAAGAAATTGAACCGCAGATTATCGGGGTTATTCAATCAGGTGCACTAGCAGCTTCTAGAACTACTAAGAATAAAAAGGTAGCGGTTGTAGCAACTAGTGTAACCGTAGGTTCACATGCTTATGAAAAAGAAATTCATTTCCGTGATCCAGAAATTGAAGTAACAGAATTAGCTACGCCAAAACTTGCTCCATTAGTTGAAGCACAGGAAGATCATGCGACTAATTTAAAGGTGGTTAAAGAAAGTTTAGCTTCTTTAAAAGGTAAGGAATTTGATACCTTGGTTTTGGGCTGCACCCACTATCCATTAATTGAACAAGAATTCAAAGAAGCAATTGACGATGAAAATGTAACTATTTTAGATCCTGCTGATCAAGTAGCACAATATACATTCAACGTAATGCGCCGTGATGGTTTGTTTAGTGAAGAAGGGCATAAGCCAGTTCATGAATACTACACTACTGGTAATTCAACAAGCTTTGATAAATTAGCGCGTACGTTTATGGATGATGACACTTTAACTTCCAAACACGTAGATACGGAGAACGAATAATGGTTAAAGAAATTTTGTTTGCGACTAGCAATCAAGGTAAGGCACGTGAATTAAAAGAAGCTTTCAAACAAGCTGATGTTGATGTAATCATTAAAACAAATGCGGATTTGAAAAATCCACCACATCCAATTGAAAGTGGTCATACTTTTGAAGCCAACGCTAAAATTAAGGCACATGAATTGGCTGATTTTAGTAAAATGCCAACAATTGCGGACGACTCTGGTTTGATGGTTGATGCATTAAATGGTGAACCGGGCGTAAGAAGTGCTCGCTATGCTGGTGAAGCTCATAATGATGCCAAAAACAATGCTAAATTATTAGCTGAGCTTGGCGGTGTGCCCAAGGAAAAGAGAACGGCTAAGTTCTGGACCACAATCGTGGTTTCGATGCCAGGTGAATTTGATAAAGATTTAGTCGTTTCGGGTACATGCGCAGGTCGCATTTTACCATTGCCACAAGGTGAAGATGGCTTTGGTTATGATCCATTGTTTTATGTACCAGAAAAGGGTAAAACTTTTGCACAAATGACTACTGATGAAAAGAATGAAATTTCTCACCGTGGTCGTGCAGTAGAAAAATTATTACAAGAATTACCTGCTTGGCTTGAACAATTTGAATAAAAAGAAAAAAGGTGTTCATTTTGGAACACCTTTTTGTGCTTGTAAGTAGGAGACCTCTGTGAAAGAAAATGTAATAAAAGATAATATCTATGGCCCGAAATTTAGAAAAATGCGTGTAGCTCATCATATTAATTTAGTTGATGTAGCAAAGGGGATTACTAACAAGTCTACGCTAGCAGAATGGGAAAAGGGCAAGGATAATTTATCCTGGTGTAAAGTTATTGCCTTGCTTTTTAATATCCATGTTCAACCAATGGAATTTTTAGAAAATACGGTCAGTTCACATTTATATTTTTCAATTCAAGATATTGCCGATGCATATGGAGCAAATAATATCAAGCAGCTTAAAGCAATTTCGTTGCAGTATTTAAAGCGGTATCAGGATGGGCCATTAAATAAAAAGGATCTGCCCAAAGCTGAAAGTTTGTTAGAAAAATTAGATACGTTAGAAATAATGAATCTGTATGCGGAAGAAACTATTCGTAAAAAATTCATGCATAGTTTGATTGATTATGCCAAGAATAATGACAGTACTGAAATAGCTTCTTTGTTTAAGTATTTAGATTTTCTAGGACTTAAAAATATGAAATCAGATTTTCAGGTTGCATTTACACAAATTAAACAGATCTATGGTGAATAAATTGGTTTCCGAGATTTCGGAAATAAGTAAATGGGTGCTACTAAAAGCATGATAATAAAAATAGCAAAAATAAATCATGCTTTGAAAGAGGCGCAATTATGGCATTATGGGTAATCGGAATTCCAGCAATTTTTGTGATGGTGGCAGCGTGTTTGTCGGCAACTAGAAAATATTATTTACGATATGTGGTTAAGCTAGGATATTAGAATATTTTAATTATTTTTCTACTTTATGTTTTATTTGATATCTGGTTTTTAACTACGATTTCCATGGCAGATAAAAAAGTTTGGTGGATACTTATTCTGATCAATCTTTCAGGAATAATTGCTATTTATAGAACTTACAAAGAAGTCAAAAATAAAAATGCCCAGTTTTTAAAACTGGACATTTTTTACTTAGCTTGGGTTGTTTTTGGGGTAGGCACACTAGCAAATTTAATGCCATTTTTTTGCAAAGTTTGAATGTATTTAGTTAAATACAAATTTCTAACTGCACTTTGTTTTCCTGGCTTAACTTGAAAGTGAATGCTGTAAACAAATTTGTTGCCGGTTTGTTCCGTGATTCCTGTAATCGTTGGGCCTTGAACAATTGTCTTTTTCTCGGGTTGAATAGTTTGATTGCATTGCTTGATGAGGCGGCTTACTTCTGTAACATCGTTTTCAGCATCAAGGTCAAGGTTAATATCAAGTGCCACACCGCCATGAGCTAGGTTTTGCACGATGGTAATATTACGGTTAGGAATGTAGATAATTGAACCATCTGAACCTTTTAATCTAGTGGTTCTAAGCCCCAGTTGAACTACAGTTCCTACGTTAGTGCCAATTTGTACCAAGTCACCAACATCGAATTGGTCCTCACTCAAGATGAAGAAACCGTTGACCAGATCACTGACAAATCCTTGGGCCCCCATCCCTAAAGCTAGGGAGAAAATTCCGGCACTGGCCAGTAGCGTTCCAACTGGCACACCTAAAATTGATAAGACGCCAAACAAATAAAAGAAGATCAACGTATATTGGAATAAACTGTTGATCAAAGCAGCAATTGTTTTAGAGCGTTTATTTTTTAATGTATTGTGTTTAGCTAAATAATTGTTAATTAATTTATGCCCAAAGTGAGATAATAGATAAAAGATCAGGGTCGTAATTGCTAACTGCCAAACAGTAGAAAGTAAATTTTGACCGATTTTATCCCAGTCTAGTTTTATTTTTTGAATATTTAATTGTGAGGGAAGCTTCATAGATGGTCCTTTCTTTACATTATGATTCTATAACTGAAACTTGAAAGCTAGAAATCATGCTCTTTTGCCATGGTTCCTAGTCTTTTTTGCGTAAAAATAAAAACGCAGGATCTCTCCGCGTTATACTTTAAGTGTCAAATTCAAAGTAAAGGAGATCCTACGCAATGAAAAGTATAACGCAATTCGACCAAGAAAAGGACACTGAATCTTTAATTTTTGCTTTTTCTAAATTAATTGGTCTAGCTGATTTAAGCAAAAAGGTAAATTTTAAACGCCATTCCCTGGTTAGCTTGTTAATGGTTATTACCTGGATGATCAAGGCTAGATTTGCAAGAAAGTCGCTTTACCGCTGTCAGCGCGCAAAGGATTTTACTGCCAAAACTGGCAGAAATGTGCTTAATGATGGTCGTATTAACTGGCAGAAGCTAGTTTGTTTGACTGCTGTCAAACTGATTTCTGTTTTGAAGCCGGTAATCGATCGGCGTAGAAGATTAGCTTTAATCGTTGATGATACGCTAATGGCTCGCTCTTGTTCTAAGAAGACTGAACTATTGGCTAAAGTCTATGATCATGATAAACATGAATTTCTAACCGGCTATCGGGGCTTAACTATTGGCTGGAGCGACGGTAATACCTTCTTACCGGTTAATTTTGCTTTGATGTCAACCAAGAAAAAAGAGAATATGATTGGCAGCCAACCAGTCACTACTGATCAGCGCTCAATTGCTGGCCGTAGAAGAACTCAAGCTCAAAGACCGATGAATACTGTCACCGTAGAGCTGATTAAGCAAGCTGTCGCTATGGGCATATCAGCTGAATATGTCTTATTTGATAGCTGGTTCTCTTCACCTAAAATGTTCTGGCAGCTGAAGCAATTAGGGTTAGATAGCGTAGGCATGCTTAAGCAGACCAAGAAAGTTTATTATCGTTACCGCGGCCGCCTTTATGATGTCAAAGGACTGTATGAACGTTTGGCTGCTTCCAAAATGCATCAGAAAACAGACTATCTCTATAGCAGCGTGGTTGAAGCCGAATATCAAGGACATGCTTTTCCAATTAGATTAGTCTATGTCACTAAACGCGGCAGTAAAGGAAAATATTTAGTACTGGCAACTACGCAATACAAGCTGCATCCACAAGAAATCATTCAGCTCTATGGCCGCAGATGGCAGATCGAAACTTATTTTAAAGCAGCTAAGCAATATTTAGCCTTAAACAAATCACAGATCCAAAGCTATGATGGACAATGCGGCTACATTGCCGTGACGGCTCTAACTTATGATCTGTTAGCTTGGCAAGAAAGACAAAGTACCGATGATCGAACCTTAGGCGATTTATTCTATCTAATGAATGAGGCGCTGCCTGATTTAGCCTTTGAAGAAGCATTGGTCTACTTGCTTACAGCTTTCAAAGAAGTAAAGGCCGAAATCTCCGCGACAGTGGAACAAATATTAGACAACTTTATTAAGTTATTGCCGGTTTTCATTCAAAAGCAACTTCTGAGGACAACTTAAAAACTAATTTAAGAAACAAAAAGCCAGATCCGATAAGAGATCCGGCTAGTTTTAGTGCTTTCAAGTTTCAGTTCTATAAAATAATAACAATACATAGATTGAGAATAAAGCATTTTCATGCTAGACTTTTTTTAGATAATAATGGAGGTTAAAAATGACAATTTCTTATGGTGCTTTAGCTGGTTTGATTGCGGCTATCGCTTTCTTGATTTTGGTATTGTTTACAATTCCAATGCTTACTAGAACCGCAAAATTATTAAAAGAAACCAGTACAACTATTCAAACAACTAATGAATCATTAAAAAAGATGACAAAAGATATGGATAGTCTGATGGATCAAACAAATGATTTGTTGGATAAAACTAATGACCTGATGGTCGATGTTAATGGTAAAATGAAGACGTTAGATCCAGTAGTTCAAGCTGCTGCAGATTTAGGCGAAAGCGTATCAGAGTTAAATGATTCATCCAAGAAGATCGCTAAACGCTTTAGCAGCAATCATTTTAGCCATGCTGGTCTTGTTTCTTCAATAGCTGCGACGGTATTCGCAAGACGTAAGCGTCGCAGAGGTGAAAGTTAATAAAGGGGGAATTTACCATGAAAAAGTTAGCAAGTTTTGTATTAGGTGCCGTTGCTGGATGTGCAGCAGGTTTTCTCGCAGGCTCACTTCTTGTTAGTGATGAACAAGTTGATGACGTTAAGAACAAAATTAAAGATAACGACAAGCTTCAAGATTTGAAGAAGAAATACGATAATGGTACTGAAATTGTCAAGAATCAATTAGCTTCATTCCCAAAGAATGTTGAAGATGATTCGGAATTAAAAGACTTCGATGATATCGTAATTGATGATTCAAATAAAGATGACGATGTTACTGCAGGCGACAATGCTCAAGAATCTGTCGATGATTTAAACAACGCAGAAGAAGAACACAACGCTGAAGATGCAGAAGAAGATAAGCCAGAAGCTTAATCAAATCTACTAAAAAAGGGCCGATTTAATCGGCCTTTTTCTTTTTGTCTTAATCTTTGAGTGGCAAGATCTTTAAGTCTTTGTCGGTGTGGGTAAATGGCTTGAAACCATCTTTAGTAACGACACCACAGTCTTCGATTCTAACACCGGCAAAGCCAGGGATGTAAATACCAGGTTCAATTGAGAAGCACATGCCTTCTTCAAGTACCAAGTCATTGCCTTGAACGATTGATGGGTATTCGTGTACGTTTTTACCGATACCGTGACCTAAACGGTGAATGAAGTATTCGCCATATCCAGCTTTGGTGATGATGTCACGAGCAACACGATCAAGTTCTTCTGCAGTAATACCAGGTTTAGCTGCTTCAATTGCTGCTTGTTGAGCTTCGCAGTCGACTTCGTAAATTTCACGTTGTTTGTCGCTTGGTTCGCCGTAGGCCACAGTTCTACTTGAGTCTGATGCGTAGCCATCGTGCATGGTACCTAAGTCGAACAAAACTAATTCGTTAGGTTGAACTGTGTTCATGGTTGGACCTAGGTGAGGGTTAGCGGCATTCTTACCAGCTTGCACAATAGTTTCAAAACTTTCATGCATTACGCCTTTTTGAATCTTTAATTGGTAGTCGATTTGACCAGCGATGCTTCTTTCAGTAACGCCAGTTCTAATGGCATCAAAACCAATCTTGAAAGCAAAGTCAGCTTCAGCACCGGCACCTTGAAGTTTCTTAATTTCTTCAGGCGTCTTGTATAAACGAAGTCTTTCGATGAAAGGAGATACGTCGTTAGTGAAGCTGGAGTTTGGAAATTCGCCACGTAAGCGTTGGTAGTGGGCAACAGATAAATCGTCTTTTTCAATTGCCCAGTTGTGATGCTCACTTGCGCGTTTTCTAACGTTGTCAGCAATAATACCCCATGGATCTTCTGAATCAAGGTAGCCGATAACGTCGCCGTCCCATTCAGAATTTTTGGCTTCTTCTACGTTTAAAGCAGGGCAGAATACGAATGGTTCTGCGTCTTTAAATACGACCAAGGCAAAAATTCGTTCATGAGGATCCATTGAATAGCCAGTGAAGTATGAAATGGTAATTGGGTTGGAAATAAAGGCAAGGTCATTGCCGTAATCTTGCAACCATTGTTGTAATTTATCTAAGTTCATAGCGTTCCTCTTTTCTTAAATTTATTGCAAGTATACCATGATTTATGCATGAAAAAATGAAAGAAAAGTTGTAAACGTTTGCGCTTGAGACTAGATAATGATACATTATTAGGGCGAAGGAGTTTTGGGAAGGACTGAGATGAGAATGCATAAGCAAGATGTTACTATTTATGATGTTGCTCGAGAAGCTAAAGTTTCAATGGCTACTGTTTCTCGTGTTGTTAATGGGAACAATAATGTTAGAAAAGAAACTCGTGATCGCGTATTAGAGGTTATTAAGAGATTGCACTACCAACCAAATGCGGTAGCACAAGGTTTAGCTTCTAAGCGTACCACTACTGTTGGTTTAATCGTCCCAGATTTAACCAATTTATATTTTGCGGAATTATCAAAGGGGATTGATGATATTGCACTTTTGTACAAGTACAACATTATCATTACCAGTATTGAAAATCGCTTGATGAAAGAAGATCAAGTTATTCAAAGTTTGCTTAACAAGCAAGTTGACGGTGTAATTTATATGTCAAACCGTTTGCCAGATGAGGCTGCGGAAGCATTTAAACGTACTGAAACGCCTGTAGTTTTGGCAGGTACCAAGGACAATCGTGAAGAATTCGCTTCAGTTACGATTGATTACAAGAAGGCTGATACCGAAGCGTTGAACTTGCTCATGCATGATGGCAAGAAGAACTTGGCTATTGTAGTTGGCGATCAAGATGCCGTAGTTAATGGCGAAAATAGAATTCCAGCTTACGAAGAATTCATTAGAGCAAACAATTTGGGTGAACCACATATTTATACTGGCATTAAGGATTACTCAGATGGTTACAACTTATATCCTCAACTCGTTAAAGATGGTATTGATGGTGTAATTGTAACTCGTGACATTTCTTCAGTAGGTATCTTGAATTCAGCAATGGATGCAGGTACTAAGGTTCCTGAAGAATTTGAAATCGTTACTGCGAGTGCTACTCAATTGGCTTCAGTTGTTCGTCCAGCTTTGACTACCATTAAGCAACCACTTTACGATATGGGTGCCGTAGCTATGAGAATGTTGACTAAGTTGATGAACAACGAAGAAGTTGACGATATTCATATTGAATTGCCATATGAATTGGTTAAGAAGCAAAGTACTTTAAACCAATAATTAAAATCAGTAAATTAAAAAAGATCAGTTCGTAGGAACTGGTCTTTTTTGTCTTTAATAAATAATATGGTTAACGGCCTTTTGCTTTTCACTAAAGGTTAGTTCTTTAATTGGGTTATTTGGATTATATGTTAACAAGGCCAAGTTAGTGTAATGACTAACTCTTGGCAATTTCTTGTAATCTGCAAAAGCTTGTTTACTGAAGAAGCCGTAGAACAGAATTTGATTTGCTTTAACCCAGCCTAGCTTGGTGTAGAGCCACATATTTTTAGGACTGCCGTTAAAGTTTTGAATCTTGAATAGTTTGTCAGCAGGTAAAACTTTATTGGTTTGGGCCTGATTATCTGGATAACTGTACAGCGTAACTTTAGTGTTTGGCTTAGCCATAATCTTTTTATTCTGATATGGGGCAATATCTTGCTGGCGTAAATCTAAGTTAACAAATTCCGCAGAGATAAATGTCTTTTCGGCAATTTGGTAATAAAGACGATCATCAACTCGTACGCCATAAGTTACGTTAAGTTTTTGTCCTGGATAGACATATTTCTTTTCTTTGATTCGCACATAAGGATTCATCATTGTGGCAGTTTTAGTTTTGCCAAAATAGATTCCTGAACGATTGATGGTATATTTTTTGGTGCCACTTTTGGCTAATTTATATTTAAAACCAGTAGCCGGAAAGTTAGTTACAACCCCGTCAACATTTCGGTTGATTAGCCAATGCCATAAAGCAGGCGATTCATCCATTTTGGCCCAGACATAAAGTTGCTTATGCAATTTATGGAGCCAGTGAATTAAGAAGGGATGCTCTTGAACAATATCGGATGAGGCGTTAACTGCATTGACCTGAGGTAAAATACTGAAGTTAATGCGGCGAAGACTACCAACAATTAGGATTAAATATGCATGTGGCATTAGTTCTCTTAAATGAAATAAACTTGCGGCAGAAAAAGAATGGATCATAATTCTGTTTTGCATATGATATTTTTTAACTACTTGAGCAATTTTATCTTCTAGCTCATAAGAAGGGTTAATGCTATGATCTATTTTTGTCTCTAAAACAAATTTAGTATTTGGCCTATTTTTATAATACTTAAAAAGCTCATTCAGTGACATGACGTGTTCGCCATTATCGTACCTTAGCTGTTTAAGTGTCTTAAAGTCATTTTGTGATACAATTGCATGTGTATGAGTAACTCGGTAAAGGTCATCATCATGAGAGATGACCAATACTCCATCTTTAGAAAGTTGAAGATCGAGTTCAACGTAGTCGGCACCAGAATTGAAGGCGGAGTTATCAGCTTGAATTGTTTCTTCAGTATATTTGATAGGATCGCCGCGGTGACCAACGACAGTAAAACCGCTAGTTGTAAAAAAGACTAAGCTAAAAAAAATAGCCCAAAATACTTGGCTTTTAATTTTCATGTGTACACCTCTATCGCATACTTACAATAGCATGGTTACACATTTTTTTCTATTTTTTATAGTATGATTCTTTTATTCCTTAAGGGTGATTTGATGGAACAATTGGATTTAATTGAAGAAATTACAAGAAATGATGGCAGTCGATATTATGAAATTTCTAATATCGATCAAAATGGGATTGCCGAATTAGCAGCAGACCATGGCGCTATCAAGAGCGTTAGAATATTGCAACTGAATATTCCACGAACCAAGGCATTGATTGAATACGAAAAATATATTAATGATACTTATGATTTGCAGACTTTAACAAATGAAGACGATTGGAAAAATCCAAAATGGGTGGAATGGGAAAAGCCTAAAGGAAAAATCCTCGATGCGTATAATATGGTATTAAAAGCCAATCGAATTGGTTAGAAAGTGGTACAAAAATGGAAGAAACATGGCGAATTTTACATACAAATGATCTTCATTCACATTTTGAACATTTTCCTAAGATAGGACGCTATTTAAAAAAGGCGCAGGCAGATACTTCTGTTGATGAGGTTTATACTTTTGACGCGGGAGATTTTATGGATCGTTCCCATCCACTTACTGATGCCACAGAAGGTCAAGCCAATGTTAAATTAATGAATGGCTTTAAATACACGGCCCTTACGATTGGCAATAACGAAGGAATTTCTAACCCGCATTGGGTGTTAGAGCGTTTGTTTGATCATGCTGATTTTCCTACAATTTTGGCGAATTTGCGTGAAGAAGACGAAACTATGCCTAAATGGGCAGTAGGACACAAGATTTTAACTACTAAAAAGAATACGCGCATTGCCGTAATCGGCTTGACTGCCGCTTATCCAATGACGTATGGTCCTAATCACTGGCACGTAAAAATGCTAGGAAGCACGATGGATAAGGAACTTAAAGAAATCGATGGTCAATATGACGTACTTATTTTATTAACACACGTTGGCCTGAAGATGGATCGCTGGTTAGCTAAGAATTATCCTCAAATTGATTTAATTGTTGGCGGGCACAGTCATGATTTAATCGTCCATGGAGAAAAAGTAGATCATACTTGGATTACCCAAACTGGTAAATGGGGTAACTATGTTGGTGACATTCATGTTGAATTAGATGATCATCATGTAACTAAGATTGTTCCGAATACGGTTGCTACTGCATCTATGCCAGAAGAGCCAGGAGATGAAGCAGTGATTCGCGGCTATTATGAAAAGGGTAAAAAATTGCTGTCTGAACGTAAAGTGGCAGATTTACCTGAAAAATTTGCAGATGACAAGGTAGCCGCAGTTCAAGCTTCCCTTGATGCGATTGCTGATTTTGCGAAAACTGACTTGGCGATTCTAAGCTCAGGTTTGTTTTTAACCCCATTTAAGAGTGGAATTTTAACTCAATTCGATTTACAAAACGCTTTGCCACACCCAATGCACGTGGTGCGCTCAACATTAAAGGGCAGCGACTTGTGGCGTTTGGTAATGGAAATTGAAAAGAACCGTCATTATCTTGATCATTTTCATTTGCAAGGCATGAGCTTCAGAGGCAAGATCTTTGGTCAAATGTACTATAAAGGGATCAAACTAGATATGCGTAAGCGAATTGTTTATGTGAATGGTCGTGAAGTTGATCCAGAAAAAGATTATCAATTAGCCTGTTTGGACCACTATGTTTTGGTTCCATTTTTCCCAACGTTGGCTATTGTTGGTGAAAATGAATTCTTATTCCCTCAATTTTTACGTGAAGTTGTAGGCAATTATTTAGCCAAAAAATATCCATTATCAAGAGATGTGAAGTAAATGACTGAAAAGAACAAGAAGAACTCAGAAGAAAATAGCGAAGAGAAAACGAATAAGTTTGAACAAGAACAGCCGCTTCGTCATCCCTTGGCTAACGTAGCCCAAGATGGTAGGAGTATCAAAATCAATGATCAGCTTTATAGCATCATTGCCAATGAGAGGGATGCACTGGATTTAGAAACCTTGCGTAAAAAGTATGATCCCTATTTGGATCAATATGATTATTTAGTGGGGGATGTTTCTAGTGAACACTTGCGTTTGAAAGGCTTTTATAAAGATGAGGCCCGCACTTCAATTGATAAAAAAGAGTTGGCGATTGTTGATTACTTGAAGGAGTATTGTAATCCAGGTGGACCATATTTTATCTTGGAGTTAACGCATCCTACGCATTTTTATCAGCATCCTAAGAAAAAGACGCATGAACGTTATGAGCGTGAGCATAATAAAAAAGAACGTTTTCGCAGTCGGCGCCACTATAAGGAACAGCGTAAAAATGAGAATAATAACAATAATCCATTTAAGAAACGGCGCGTTCATCAAACTAAATTCAAGAAGAAGCAATCAATTGCAATAAAGAAAGAATTTGGACGGCATCATTCATTTATTATTAAAAAGAGAAAGGGAAACTAGTGAAAGATTACCGGTTATTTATGATTGACTTAGACGGTACGGTTTACCGTGGAAAAGAAACTGTAGAGTCTGGAGTAAGATTTGTTCATCGTTTGATCGAGCATAATAAAGACTATTTATTTTTAACTAATAATACGACCAGAACACCACAAATGGTGGTTGATAAGTTAAAAGGCCACGGCGTTGATACTGATATTAGCCATGTTTATACTCCAAGCATGGCTACGGTTAGCTATATTCTGGCTCACAATCATAAGAAAAAGATTGGTGTGTACATTATCGGTGAAATTGGATTATGGACCGAAATCTTGAAGCACCCTGAGTTTGAACTAAATGAAAAAGATCCAGACTATGTGATTGTCGGAATGGATAAGGATTTGACCTACCATAAGGTACGCGTAGCTTCAAATGCAATTAGAAATGGTGCAACTTTTATTGGGACAAATGCTGACATGAATTTGCCGGCGGAAGGGGAATTAATCCCTGGTAACGGTGCCCAATGTGCCTTTGTAGCAGCTTCTAGTGGCGTAGAGCCTCTATATATCGGTAAGCCAGAATCAATTATTGTTAATATGGCTTTGGATAAAATGGGCTACACCAAAGAAGATACCCTTTTAGTAGGCGATAATTACAATACGGATATTAAAGCTGGCTTTAATAGTGACGTGGATCAATTGTTAACTTTGACTGGCGTGACTCAAAAAGAAGATATTCAAGGCAAAAGACAACCAACAATTTTGGTTAATAATTTAGACGAGTTAAAACTATGATCACAAAAGACAATATTTTTTCAGTCATTTATCACTTCTTATTTGCTTTAACTAGTAGTGTAGTTGGGACAATTATTGCAAGCTGGCCCTTGCTCTTTATTTTCATGATCGTTCAGAAGACAAATGAGACGGTTCACATGTCTTTATTTAAGGTCATGCATAACTATAACCAGTTGATGGTTTATTTGATCTGGCCCTTTAAAAATAAGCTTAAAATGGACGATTTTTCCACATCACCAAATGCTGCTGAACACTTTGCGGAATGTAAGCAATTATTTGTGTTAGCCGTACTTGTTTTTATCATTTGTTTGGTGCTGCATTTTATCTTTAAAAAGCAAAGAAAAAAAGCATTGCTAGATTTAAATAAATCAGCAGCGCTTATTTTGCTCTTGCTTCCGATTGTTGTTTTTCCTTTTGCGGTGACAAATTTTGATAGTTTCTTTGTGATCTTTCACCATATTTTGTTCAACAACAACGATTGGCTATTTGATCCTGATACGGATCCAATTATTAATGTTTTAACCGAAGGATTTTTCGCTTCATGCTTTGCCGTGGCGGGAATCATTTATGAACTCTATTTTGCAGAAAAATTATTGCGTAAATAAAAAAGAATTGGCTCTTTGTCAAACACCCTAAAGTATAAAGGTAGATAGAAACATGACGATGTTTTTATCTACCTTTTTTCTTATACTTAGATTGAGGTTGAGGTCGACAACAGAATGGAATATTAAATTCGACTGTCAAACGGGCCCATAAATGTTTATTTTCAATCAAACTAGATTAAGGGTGTGGATCTCAGAGATCGTATAATCAAGAAATGGAGCTGAAAATAAATATTTGCCTCAATCGATTAAAATGGGGTGATTAGGTGAATATTATTGGTATTGATGTTAGTCAAGGTGAAAGTCATGCCACTTTGATAACAAAAGAAGCGGAAGAAATAGCTTTTAAATTTAAGCATAATAAGAGCGGTTTCCAAATATTAAATTCTTATATTAAACCCGGTACAATAATAATATTTGAAACTACAGGTGTTTATTCGGCTCAGCTTACTACTTATTTAAAAAATAAAAAGGTCAAATTTTATGAGCTAAATCCCCTAGAAGCAAAATTAAGAATGGCTTCTTTGAGAAGAAATAAAACTGACAAGAATGATTCATTTAAATTAGCTTTATTGGGTAAAACTCAATTAGCGGAAATAAAGAATCACTGTAATAAACAATCTAATTCGTTGTATGAATCTTTACGGATTTTATCTTTGAGATATAAGCAGTTAATTAAATGTAGAACCAGAATACTTAATTTCCTTCGTTCTAGCTTAGAGCTTACTTTCCCAGAACTAAATCAGATTTTTAAAAATGCTTATGCAGTTTTAGCTCTTCAAGTATTTAGAATGTATTGTCATCCTGACTTTTTGGTAGGATTAACTCTTAAAGAAATGACCACTAGAGTTTACCAATCTGTTAGCAGGCGAATACATAAAGATGTAATTCAAAGTTATTGTGCTCAAGTTTGGTTAGCAGCTAAAGATTCTTATCCTGCTGTTCCAGCAAATTCTTTAGAAATTGAAATTATTTCAGAATATTGCGATGAGATAGAAAGCTACAATAAAGAAATAGCCTATATTCAAAACAAGTTAATCAAGACGGCTGTTGGCTTGGATGATTTCAAAGTTATTTCCAGTATTCCCGGAGCCGGTCAATTAAATAGCGCTCTATTATTAGGCTTTACTGGTGATATTGCTCGCTTTGATAATTATAAACAACTCAATGCTTTCCTAGGTTTGGATTTAAACAGATATCAGTCTGGTAAATACATTAAAGGCGATACAATTAATCGTAGAGGTAGTAGTCAAGGCAGAGCTGTTGAAACAGACATGATTCGAAGTATGTTAAGAAATCAAGGCAAAATTCAAAATCATTTAATTGATTACTATTACAAATTAAAAAAGCCGCCTTTCAATAAGCATGACAAGGTAGCTTTAATAGCATGCGCCAATCATTTGAATCGCACTATTATAAATTTGGTCCACACACATCAACTTTATAATTATTCTAAGGCAATTCATTAATAAATGCTTAGCACGCAATAAGTGAAAAACTGCCAAAAGACTAGTCTTTTGGGGTTATGTTTAGTATACTCTTTTTTCTCTGTAGTAATGCTTGACATTCTATAAGAAATGGTGTTGATAGAAGTCAATTAAAAAATAAATAATAGAGAAAGGCATTAGGCTGCTAAATAGTAGTCTGATGCTTTTTCCTTAATAATGGCATCCTTTTCTTCTAGATCGATTCTGGTTACTAGATGATTGAAGTTAGCGTAACCGTAGGCAGTACGTTCAATCTGTTTAATCTTACGGTTGGTTCCTTCAAGGCAACCGTTTGATTCATCGAACTTAGCAGCGTTGAGAATATCATGTAGATTACGTTTGAAAGTATTTAAAGTGGTGTGCATCATATTGCCAACATGATCTTTGCTTTGAATTAGGCTTCGTAACTTCTTGGTATCTCTATCTTTTAAAGCTTTACTGATATCTTGCATAAGGTTATAAGTATTTTCAAGCTCATTGTTTAAAGAAAGCCCATCAGCCACGATTTGTTCTTGAGTTAGGGTATCTTTTAATCTGGATTGATAGCACGGCTTAACTTTTTCCAGGTCATCAAAAGGCTTAAGATAAAGCTTCCAGTAATATTTAAGCAGGTTGTATTCCCATGAACCTTTTTTGTGCTTCTTCATTTCTTGAATGCGACAGGAATTAAAGGAACGGTTAAGCATCTGAACGATATGGAAACGGTCGAGGATTACTTGAGCATTAGGAAAAAGCTCCTTAGCCATAATGTCATAATAGTAATTAAGATCCATAGTTACAGTCTTAACCTTGTTTCTTACGGTTATTGGGAAACGTTTAAAGTAATTGATAATATCTTTTTTTAATCTGGTAGGCAGTACCTTAACTATTTTGTGCGTGTGACCATCAATGGCAATAAAGTGCAGCTGCCTGCCAACGCCTCTGAATTCATCAAAAGCCAGGTATTCCGGCAGCCAGTCAGTATCTTCAAAGGAAGACGGACTATATTTCTCTAGTACGCGTTGCACGGTATTGGTTGAAGTTGAAGTTTGTCTGGCAATGCTCTTCATGGACCAGTCTTCGGTTAAAGAGCCAATAATTTTACGCTTGGTGGCATTAGAAATACAGCAGTATTTATCTACTAGTTCTGTTTGAGCCATCGAATTTGTCTGACAATCACGGCAGATAATTCTTTCTTTAGCTATTCTGATAAAGACGGGCAGACTAGCATCTAAAGCAGGATAACGCACATTAGAATACAAATGACCGTTATGTACGATGTTAGCGGAGCCACAGTTTAAGCAATGGTCTAAATGTACAATAGCGTGGTAGAACTTGGCTTTACGATTGCGGTATTTGCCAGTTGAGATATCAAAAAATTCTAACAAAGGGTCTTTAATATTCAGAGAAAATTTAATACAATCATTATAAGAGGACATAAGCAATTCACCTTAATTTCTAAAGAGTGGTATCAAAGGACATTATGCAGTGAGGCTTGTGCCTCTTTTTTAATGCAAAAAATCCTATTGATAGAATATCATAGAAATCTATCAACAGGATTTATCATAGAACCAAAGAATTCCGTTAATGGAATTCTTTTTTTAATGACAATTTTTTCTTTAAAGCAACAATAGCAATTGGCACTACCGAAACAAGGATAATGGCAATTACGATCATTGAGAAGTGATCCTTTACAAATGGAATATTACCAAAGAAGAATCCGATTGTTGTAAATAATCCCGTCCAAAGCAGGCCACCTACGATATTATATGTAATGAATTTGCCATAATGCATCTTGCTGCCGCCTGAAATGAACGGAACAAAAGTACGAATAAATGGTATAAATCTTCCTATAACAATCGTGGTTGGACCATGACGTTCGAAGAACTTTTCAGCTGCCAATCGGTTATTTTCATTGATTAGTTTATTGAACCAGCTATGTTTTTCTCCAGCTCGAGTAGACCAAGCACCTATTTCATAGTTGACCGTATCACCGACAATTGCGGCCAAGGCGACCACTACGTAAATTAGCCAAACATTTAAACCGTACTTTGGATTGGCTGCCATTGCACTTGCCGCAAAGATAAGAGAATCTCCCGGTAAGAATGGAAAAACGACTAAACCAGTTTCGATAAAAATAATGGCGAAAAGGATTAGGTAAGACCAACCGCCAAATTGATTAACGATGGTGACTAAGTGGTCGTCAATATGCAAAATAAAATCAATTAAAGCCATAAAAACCCCCTATATACTCGTTGAATGGATTGTTAAAGTCTTTTCCGGAAATAGGTTGCGCATAATTGATGTAATAGCAATTTGAGCTTCGCCAAAACCTAAAGCAATTAAAGGAACACGTCCAGAGTAAGAAACAACATCGCCTGCTGCATAAATTCCATCAATATTGGTTTTCATTGCTCGATCAACTGGAATATTTGTCCCTTTAAGATCGATGCCCCATTTTTTAACGAAACGATTATTAGCTCTAAAGCCGTAGGCTACTACAATCTGATCGAATTGTTCATGACGCAATTGAGTGTCTCCCATTTCCTTAAGACTGATGTCTAACTTATTATCGATTAATTGAATATCTTTAGGAAGATATGGGGTAAGAATTTCAACGTTTTTTAAGGATTTGAGTTTTTGCACATTTGATTCGAGCCCACGGAATTGATCACGGCGATGAATTAATTTAATATCAGCATAATTTGCAAGTTCAAGTGCTAAATCTAGAGCTGAGTCGCCACCACCAAAAACACCGATTGTTTGGTTAGCAAATTTTTTAGGATCCCTAATAAAGTAATGAACTCTTTTTTTGATGTCATCGTTCATTTTAAGTGGGAGCTCTTTAGGTTTGAATGCGCCTGCTCCTGTAGCGATAATAATGCTGCGTGCGAAGACTGAATCATCAATTGTAAAACCGTCTGCGTTTTTGACGATGTTTTCAACTTTATGATTAGTTACTATTTCAGTTTCGTTTTCTAAGTTTGCAGTTAATCTTTGAATTAAATCATGCGCTTTGATTGTGCCGAAAGCAGGGATGTCAGTTATCTGTTTAAAAGGATAAAGCATTTGCGGTTGACCGCCCAACTCGGATAGGGAATCAAAAAGGATTGTATTTAAACCATGTAAATGGGCGAAATGTGCGGCAAATGTTCCAACAGGACCGGCACCAATGATAGCTAAATCAACTTTTTTAATTTTAAAAACCTCCTCTAAGTGTTGCTGTATCAACTTTAACATGAATTAGAGCAATATTCATTTGAAAATTATGCTTGCTCGTTAGTAGTAAATAGGTTATATTATTGAAGTCGCGTTTTTAAGCGTGACAAATTATTAATTAAAAAAGTGCTTGCATTTGTTTTGCAAGTATTATATATTAATAAAGTCGTTTCGAGAGAAGGGCACAGCTTGAATAAGAAGCCTGAGCAAAGGAAAAATCGATAAAATGAAAAAAGTACTTGCAAAGGGGAGAAGAAGCTGGTAATATATTTAAATGTCGTCAGGCAAGAGATGAATAACTCGAGCGGATGACGAAAAACAAATTCAAAAAAGTTCTTGACAAGGGCTTGAGGGTTTGATAAAATATAAAAGCCGTCTGGTTGAACCGGACGGAGGTAGTACTTTGAAAACTGAACAAAGTTTCGCTAAAAGTGTGCGGGTGTAAAAACCCAAACAAAAAGCGAAGTCAATTCGCAAGCAATAAATTTGAGACAAAGATCTTAAATAATCGAAATGAAGTCATTTCAAACTTTTTAAAATGAGAGTTTGATCCTGGCTCAGGACGAACGCTGGCGGCGTGCCTAATACATGCAAGTCGAGCGAGCGGAACCAACAGATTTACTTCGGTAATGACGTTGGGAAAGCGAGCGGCGGATGGGTGAGTAACACGTGGGGAACCTGCCCCTAAGTCTGGGATACCATTTGGAAACAGGTGCTAATACCGGATAATAAAGCAGATCGCATGATCAGCTTTTGAAAGGCGGCGTAAGCTGTCGCTAAGGGATGGCCCCGCGGTGCATTAGCTAGTTGGTAAGGTAACGGCTTACCAAGGCGACGATGCATAGCCGAGTTGAGAGACTGATCGGCCACATTGGGACTGAGACACGGCCCAAACTCCTACGGGAGGCAGCAGTAGGGAATCTTCCACAATGGACGCAAGTCTGATGGAGCAACGCCGCGTGAGTGAAGAAGGTTTTCGGATCGTAAAGCTCTGTTGTTGGTGAAGAAGGATAGAGGTAGTAACTGGCCTTTATTTGACGGTAATCAACCAGAAAGTCACGGCTAACTACGTGCCAGCAGCCGCGGTAATACGTAGGTGGCAAGCGTTGTCCGGATTTATTGGGCGTAAAGCGAGCGCAGGCGGAAAAATAAGTCTAATGTGAAAGCCCTCGGCTTAACCGAGGAACTGCATCGGAAACTGTTTTTCTTGAGTGCAGAAGAGGAGAGTGGAACTCCATGTGTAGCGGTGGAATGCGTAGATATATGGAAGAACACCAGTGGCGAAGGCGGCTCTCTGGTCTGCAACTGACGCTGAGGCTCGAAAGCATGGGTAGCGAACAGGATTAGATACCCTGGTAGTCCATGCCGTAAACGATGAGTGCTAAGTGTTGGGAGGTTTCCGCCTCTCAGTGCTGCAGCTAACGCATTAAGCACTCCGCCTGGGGAGTACGACCGCAAGGTTGAAACTCAAAGGAATTGACGGGGGCCCGCACAAGCGGTGGAGCATGTGGTTTAATTCGAAGCAACGCGAAGAACCTTACCAGGTCTTGACATCTAGTGCAATCTGTAGAGATATGGAGTTCCCTTCGGGGACGCTAAGACAGGTGGTGCATGGCTGTCGTCAGCTCGTGTCGTGAGATGTTGGGTTAAGTCCCGCAACGAGCGCAACCCTTGTTATTAGTTGCCAGCATTAAGTTGGGCACTCTAATGAGACTGCCGGTGACAAACCGGAGGAAGGTGGGGATGACGTCAAGTCATCATGCCCCTTATGACCTGGGCTACACACGTGCTACAATGGGCAGTACAACGAGAAGCAAGCCTGCGAAGGCAAGCGAATCTCTGAAAGCTGTTCTCAGTTCGGACTGCAGTCTGCAACTCGACTGCACGAAGCTGGAATCGCTAGTAATCGCGGATCAGCACGCCGCGGTGAATACGTTCCCGGGCCTTGTACACACCGCCCGTCACACCATGGGAGTCTGCAATGCCCAAAGCCGGTGGCCTAACCTTCGGGAAGGAGCCGTCTAAGGCAGGGCAGATGACTGGGGTGAAGTCGTAACAAGGTAGCCGTAGGAGAACCTGCGGCTGGATCACCTCCTTTCTAAGGAAGCGAAGGATATGGAGAGTAGAAATACTAAGAGAAGTATCCAGAGCAAGCGGAAGCACACTGAGAAACTTTGTTTAGTTTTGAGGGTAGTACCTCAAAGAGTTAGTACATTGAAAACTGAATATAATCCAAGCAAAAAACCGAGACAATCAAAGAGAACAGATTGTAGAGCGACCGAGAAGAGAATTCTTGAGTAAGGTCAAGTAGAAAAGGGCGCACGGTGAATGCCTAGGCACTAAAAGCCGATGAAGGACGTGACGAACTACGAAAAGCTTCGGGGAGCGGTAAGTACGCTAAGATCCGGAGATGTCCGAATGGGGGAACCCAATGCAGCGATGCATTATTGAATGATGAATAGATAGTCATTCAAAGGAATACGCAGTGAACTGAAACATCTAAGTAGCTGCAGGAAGAGAAAGAAAAATCGATTTCCTTAGTAGCGGCGAGCGAAGAGGAAAGAGCCCAAACCAAGTGATTTATCATTTGGGGTTGTAGGACTGCGACGTGGCAGCGTAAGTGATAGCAGAATTATCTGGGAAGGTAAGCCAGAGAGGGTGAGAGCCCCGTAAGCGAAATTGCAAGCGCGCCTAGCAGAATCCTGAGTAGGCCGGGACACGAGGAATCCCGGTTGAAACCGCGAGGACCATCTCGCAAGGCTAAATACTAATTAGTGACCGATAGTGAACCAGTACCGTGAGGGAAAGGTGAAAAGAACCCCGGGAGGGGAGTGAAAGAGAACCTGAAACCGTGTGTCTACAAGTAGTCAAAGCACATTAAAGTGCAATGGCGTGCCTTTTGTAGAATGAACCGGCGAGTTACGTTAACTAGCGAGGTTAAGTCAGAAAAGACGGAGCCGGAGCGAAAGCGAGTCTGAATAGGGCGAGAAGTTAGTTGACGTAGACCCGAAACCAAGTGACCTACCCATGACCAGGCTGAAGGTGTGGTAAAACGCACTGGAGGGCCGAACCCACGTAAGTTAAAAATTGCGGGGATGAGTTGTGGGTAGCGGTGAAATTCCAAACGAACTTGGAGATAGCTGGTTCTCTCCGAAATAGCTTTAGGGCTAGCCTCGTGGAGAGGATAATGGAGGTAGAGCTCTGTTTGGACTAGGGGCCCGTCAGGGGTTACTGAATCCAGATAAACTGCGAATTCCATATATCCATACACGGGAGTCAGACTGCGAGTGATAAGATCCGTAGTCGAAAGGGAAACAGCCCAGATCACCAGTTAAGGTCCCCAAATCTATGCTAAGTGGAAAAGGATGTGGAGTTGCGTAGACAACTAGGACGTTGGCTCAGAAGCAGCCATCATTCAAAGAGTGCGTAATAGCTCACTAGTCGAGTGGCGCTGCGCCGAAAATTTACCGGGGCTAAGCATAGTACCGAAACTGTGGATGTGTTTTAAAGAGCACGTGGTAGGAGAGCGTTCTAAGTGCGGCGAAGGCTAATCGAGAGGATAGTTGGAGCGCTTAGAAGTGAGAATGCCGGTATGAGTAGCGAAAGATAGGTGAGAATCCTATCCGCCGAAAGACTAAGGTTTCCTGGGGCAGGCTCGTCCGCCCAGGGTAAGTCGGGACCTAAGGCAAGGCCGAGAGGCGTAGTCGATGGATAACAGGTAGAGATTCCTGTACTGTGTTCAATCGTTATGAGCAATGGAGGGACGCAGGAGGCGAAACACGCATCGAGCTGGATCGATGTTCAAGCAGCGAGTGCGGTTAAGAGTCAAATGCTTCTAACCAGCAACATGAGCTGTGATGAGTAGCGAAGTAAAAGTAGCGAAGGTGATGTAGTCACACTGCCAAGAAAAGCTTCTAGCCAGAGAGAACATACCCGTACCGCAAACCGACACAGGTAGTCGAGTGGAGAACACTAAGGTGAGCGAGAGAACTCTCGTTAAGGAACTCGGCAAAATGACCCCGTAACTTCGGAAGAAGGGGTGCTGGCCATGAGAGTGGTTAGCCGCAGTGAATAGGCCCAAACAACTGTTTATCAAAAACACAGGTCTCTGCAAAATCGTAAGATGACGTATAGAGGCTGACACCTGCCCGGTGCTGGAAGGTTAAGAGGAGAGCTTAGCGCAAGCGAAGGTTTGAATTGAAGCCCCAGTAAACGGCGGCCGTAACTATAACGGTCCTAAGGTAGCGAAATTCCTTGTCGGGTAAGTTCCGACCTGCACGAAAGGTGTAATGATTTGGGCACTGTCTCAACGAGAGACTCGGTGAAATTATAATACCCGTGAAGATGCGGGTTACCCGCGACAGGACGGAAAGACCCCATGGAGCTTCACTGTAGCTTGATATTGAGTATCTTTTAAACATGTACAGGATAGGTAGGAGCCAAGGAATGCAGGACGCTAGTCTTGCAGGAGGCAATGTTGGGATACTACCCTTGTTTGAAGGATGCTCTAACCTCGACCTGTAAGCCAGGCCAGGGACAGTGTCAGGTGGGCAGTTTGACTGGGGCGGTCGCCTCCTAAAGTGTAACGGAGGCGCCCAAAGGTTCCCTCAGAATGGTTGGAAATCATTCGCAGAGTGTAAAGGTATAAGGGAGCTTGACTGTGAGAGAGACAACTCGAGCAGGGACGAAAGTCGGGCTTAGTGATCTGGTGGTACCGTATGGAAGGGCCATCACTCAACGGATAAAAGCTACCCTGGGGATAACAGGCTTATCTCCCCCAAGAGTTCACATCGACGGGGAGGTTTGGCACCTCGATGTCGGCTCGTCGCATCCTGGGGCTGAAGTCGGTCCCAAGGGTTGGGCTGTTCGCCCATTAAAGCGGCACGCGAGCTGGGTTCAGAACGTCGTGAGACAGTTCGGTCCCTATCCGTCGTGGGCGTAGGAAATTTGAGAGGAGCTGTCCTTAGTACGAGAGGACCGGGATGGACGCACCGCTGGTGTACCAGTTGTTCCGCCAGGAGCATCGCTGGGTAGCTATGTGCGGAAGGGATAAGCGCTGAAAGCATCTAAGTGCGAAGCCCCCCTCAAGATGAGATTTCCTTTGCGTAAGCAGTAAGACACCTCAGAGACGATGAGGTAGATAGGCTGGGAGTGGAAGTTCTGTGAAGAATGGAGCGGACCAGTACTAATCAGTCGAGGACTTGACCAAAGCGAAGCGATCTGAAAAGTTTTTTTGCGAAAGATTATGTTTAGTTTTGAGCGTAGTAGCTCAAAAGAGTACGGTGGCGAAAGCAAGAAGGATACACCTGTTCCCATGCCGAACACAGAAGTTAAGCTTCTTAACGCCGAAAGTAGTTGGTGGGCAACTGCCTGCGAGGAAAGGAAGCTGCCGTGCTCATGGAGGATTAGCTCAGCTGGGAGAGCATCTGCCTTACAAGCAGGAGGTCACAGGTTCGAGCCCTGTATCCTCCATCGAGTCGTTAGCTCAGTTGGTAGAGCAACGGACTTTTAATCCGTGGGTCGAGGGTTCAAGTCCCTCACGGCTCATGACCCTATATTTGCGGGTGTGGCGGAATTGGCAGACGCGCTAGATTTAGGTTCTAGTGTTTTCGGACGTGTGGGTTCAAGTCCCACTACCCGTATTGCCAACCACATGTTGACATTTTGCCGATTTAGCTCAGTTGGTAGAGCATCTGTCTTGTAAACAGGGGGTCGTACGTTCAAGTCGTATAATCGGCATTTATATTTTGCGGAAGTAGTTCAGTGGTAGAACATCACCTTGCCATGGTGGGGGTCGCGGGTTCGAATCCCGTCTTCCGCTTTCATCAACACGCCGGAGTGGCGGAATTGGTAGACGCACGGGACTTAAAATCCCGCGGTTGGTTTCAACCGTATCGGTTCGACTCCGATCCCCGGCATTGATGATGCGCCCTTAGCGCAACTGGATAGAGTGTCTGACTACGAATCAGAAGGTTGAAGGTTCAAATCCTTCAGGGCGCATATAACGGGAAATGGCTCAGTTTGGTAGAGCACCTGGTTTGGGACCAGGGGGTCGCAGGTTCGAATCCTGTTTTCCCGATTGTATCTAATGGTAATTAGTTACATATTTTGGCGGTGTAGCTCAGCTGGCTAGAGCGTCCGGTTCATACCCGGGAGGTCGAGGGTTCGATCCCCCCCGCCGCTATATTGTAAACTTGGACCTTTAGCTCAGTTGGTTAGAGCAGACGGCTCATAACCGTCTTGTCGTAGGTTCGAGTCCTACAAGGTCCATTAATTACAGATAGTTTAATAATTATCGCGGGATGGAGCAGTCTGGTAGCTCGTCGGGCTCATAACCCGAAGGTCGTTGGTTCAAATCCAGCTCCCGCAATTTGGTCCATTGGAGCAGTGGTTTATCTCGCCTCCCTGTCACGGAGGAGATCGTGGGTTCAAATCCCACATGGACCGTAAGATGGCTCGGTAGCTCAGTTGGTAGAGCAAAGGATTGAAGCTCCTTGTGTCGGCGGTTCGATTCCGTCCCGCGCCACTCATTTTTTATATTAGGTGCGGGTATAGTTTAGTGGTAAAACGAAAGCCTTCCAAGCTTTAGTCGCGAGTCCGATTCTCGTTACCCGCTTTTATGGGCCTATAGCTCAGCTGGTTTAGAGCGCACGCCTGATAAGCGTGAGGTCGATGGTTCAAGTCCATTTAGGCCCATTGGAGACTTACTCAAGTGGCTGAAGAGGCGCCCCTGCTAAGGGTGTAGATCGGGTTATTCCGGTGCGAGGGTTCGAATCCCTCAGTCTCCGTAATATTATTTGAAGCTCGTTTATCGAGCTTTTTTGTTGCTAAAAATAAATAGTAGACCTAGTTTGGAAATAGAGTATCAAGACTAGGTCTTTTTTATCTGGCTGAAACATATTATTTCCTAAGGATTGATTAGTGTAGAATACAATTAAGAACATTTAGGAGAATAAAATGGCAAAGAAAATTATCAAAGTTGCAGGTGTAGTAATTATAGATCAAGATAAAAATAAAGTATTGGCCGGAAAACGCAATGCTAATCGATTAGTAGGCGGAATGTGGGAGTTTCCCGGTGGAAAGATAGAGAAGGGCGAGACACCTCAGGAAGCCGCTAAAAGAGAACTTAAAGAGGAATTCCATGATGAAGTACAAATTGGACCACAATTGGGTGAAACAGTAAGTTATGAATATGATTTTGGAATAGTTAAATTAACAGTTTTCTTTGCAAAATTGTTAACGAATAATTTTGATCTTGTTGCTCATAGTGAGGTGGAATGGTTATCTGCTGATGAAGTTCAGAAATTAAATTGGGCACCTGCTGATGCTCCGTTAGTTAAAGAATTAGCGCGAACAAACTTTAGAGATATTAAATTCTAATAGTCGCCTATTAACTTAGATGTATTTTGGTTTGACGGAAGCAGAAGGTTATTGTTCTGCAATTATTGATGTTCTAATCTAATTTCTGGTTGTGCATTAGTTAATCGAACAGTATGATCAAGATAATTTGACAGAGTCAAAAATAGGTGAAGATAAGCCTGCAAATAGTGTACGGCCTAATAGAATGGTCGAAGAAGTATAAGACGTCATAGACAATAAAAATAAGACATTGATTATTTCTGCACCCTGGGAAGGAAAAACATATTTAAGTTTTTTATGTCTAAATAATCATTTTAGAAAAGTAATGAAGAGGGTAGACAAGAAAAGCAAAACTAAAACAGTAAAAGTTGTTTAGATGAATTTGAAATTAACTACATCAGTTGATATGAATACATATTACATGCCGACGAAAATGAAGTATAAAAGTAGTGGTGTAATGTCTTTATTACAGCGTATTTGCACTTTTTTGCAAAAAAATAAAAAAAGTACTTGCATTTCAGCTGCATATCTATTAATATTAGATACGTTGTGATTGAGAGATCGCCTAAGCAATTGAGTTTTGAAAGAAGGTTAAAAAAAGTACTTGACTTTTAAGACTTGATTCGGTATTATAATTAGGTGCTTTTGATTAAGAGACACGACCCGTTGGTCAAGTGGTTAAGACACGGCCCTTTCACGGCCGTAACATGGGTTCAAATCCCGTACGGGTCATTTGCCAGTTTAATATATTTTGGCATTAAGCTAATGGAGGATTACCCAAGTGGCTTAAGGGGACGGTTTTGAAAACCGTTAGGCGGTTCTGCCGCGCGTGGGTTCAAATCCCACATCCTCCTTAATATTATCGCGGGATGGAGCAGTCTGGTAGCTCGTCGGGCTCATAACCCGAAGGTCGTTGGTTCAAATCCAGCTCCCGCAATTTGGTCCATTGGAGCAGTGGTTTATCTCGCCTCCCTGTCACGGAGGAGATCGTGGGTTCAAATCCCACATGGACCGTAAGATGGCTCGGTAGCTCAGTTGGTAGAGCAAAGGATTGAAGCTCCTTGTGTCGGCGGTTCGATTCCGTCCCGCGCCATCAAGCTGGAGGAGTAGCGAAGTGGCTAAACGCGGCGGTCTGTAAAACCGCTCTCTCTGAGTTCGGCGGTTCGAATCCACCCTCCTCCATAATAGGGATATAGTATAATGGTAGTACATCGGTCTCCAAAACCGCTGATGTGGGTTCAATTCCTACTATCCCTGTTTACCTTCATGGCGGAATTGGTGAAGGGGTTAACACACCGGTTTGTGGATCCGGCATGCGTGGGTTCGAATCCCACATTCCGCCCTAGTATTGGGATATAGCCAAGTGGTAAGGCATTAGACTTTGACTCTAACATGCGCTGGTTCGAGCCCAGCTATCCCAATTCTAAATAATTTTATAACTTATGGCGGTGTAGCCAAGCGGTAAGGCAGAGGTCTGCAAAACCTTAATCGTCGGTTCGAGTCCGACCTCCGCCTTATCAACCGAATAAGTTGATTATTTAAAATTTAATATTATGGCGGTGTGGCGGAATTGGCAGACGCGTCAGACTCAAAATCTGGTGTCCATTACGGACGTATCGGTTCGACCCCGATCACCGCTATCTTTTATAAGCGATCCATTAAGTTGGATCGCTTTTTTTGTTAAGATATGTTATTAATTTAGTATTTAAAATTGCACATAGTTTGAGTAATCTTTATAATGCTAAATATGGAGGTATTTAAATGAATATTGGTCTTTATACCGATACATATTTTCCCCAGATAAGTGGCGTGGCTACTTCAATAAAGACGTTAAAAGACGCCTTGGAAAGGCAGGGGCATAATGTATTTATTTTTACCACAACAGATCCAAATGTAAAAAAAGGGACAGTGGAGCCAAATGTCTTTCGCTTTAGCAGCATACCGTTTGTTTCGTTTACCGATAGAAGAATAGCCTTTAGAGGGTTGTTCGAAGCTACAAAGGTTGCTAAAGAAGTAAATTTGGATATTGTTCATACACAAACCGAATTTGCCTTGGGAAGTATTGGAAAATATGTAGCTCACCAATTAGATATTCCCGCTATTCATACATACCACACAATGTATGAAGATTACTTGCACTATATTCTTAATGGTCACTTACTTCGTCCATACCATGTTAAACAATTTGTAAAAAGCTATTTGAAAAATATGGATGGCTGTATCGCCCCTAGTGGTCGAGTAGAAGATTTGTTGCACCGTTATGGCGTACAAATTCCTATTAGAGTTATTCCTACTGGCGTAGATATTCAGGGAATAAATTGCGACGCAAAACGTGATGTGCGAAAAGATTTAGGCATTGCTAAGGATGTGCCAGTAATCTTGACATTGAGTAGAATTGCAGCTGAAAAGAAAATAAATCATATTTTAAATGTGATGCCCGATATTATTGAAGAATTTCCAAATGTTAAATTCGTGATTGCTGGTGATGGACCAGATGTTGATGTTCTAAAAGATCAAGTAGAACGTTTAACTTTGGAAGATTATGTGATTTTTGCTGGGAACGTTGAACACGGCGATGTCGGCAACTATTACCGCATGGCAGATCTTTTTGTTTCGGCCAGTGATACAGAAACTCAAGGGCTTACTTATATTGAAGCATTAGCTGCTGGTACTCCATGTGTAGTTTATGATACTGATTACACAGAGAATATTTTTGATAAAGAAATTTTCGGTCGTACCTTCACTACTCAAAAAGAAATGCTAGAAGAAATTATTGAATTGCTTAAAAAAGGGCGCAGAAAAATTCCTCAGGAAGTTTTACAAAATAAATTGCAAAAAATTTCCTCTGATCAATTTGCTACAGATGTATATAATTTTTATCAATATGCAATTGATAATTATCAGCCTAAGCACGAAGATTTATAAAAAGAGGATGTAGATGATTAGAATTAATATGTTCTCGCAAGCAGATTCAGTTAAGGGTCAAGGTGTTGGCTCTGCTTATAATGAATTGATCAAATTGCTGAGAACGCGTTTAGTAGATGAATTTTATGTAACGATTAATAAATATGGCAATAGTGATTTGACCCACTACCATACAATTAATCCAACTTACTATGCCAACAGCTTTTCACCAGCTCGTGGTAGAAAAATAGGCTATGTACACTTTTTACCTGATACGCTTGAAGGTTCTATTAAATTACCTGGTGTTGCTAAAAAGGTCTTTTATAATTACGTAATTGATTTTTATCAACGAATGGATCAAATCGTTGTAGTTAATCCAATTTTTATTGATAAATTGGTTGATTATGGCATTGATCGTGACAAGGTAAAATACATTCCTAACTTTGTTTCTAAGGAAAAGTTCTACGAAGAATCACTTGCAAGTAAAAATGCTTTTCGTCATGAACTAGGTATTCCACTTGATAAATTCGTTGTGTTTGGCGACGGACAAGTTCAAGAACGTAAGGGTATTGATGATTTTGTTAAAATGGCTGAAGCTAATCCTGATGTGCAATTTATTTGGGCTGGTGGCTTTTCATTTGGCAAAATTACGGATGGATATGATCACTACAAGCAGATGGTCGACAATCCACCTAAGAACTTAACTTTTGCCGGAATAGTTGATCGTGCTAAGTTGGTTAATTACCTGAACATTGCTGACTTGTTTGTCTTACCATCATATGATGAATTGTTCCCAATGTCTGTCTTAGAAGCATTTAGCTGTGGTACGCCAGTTTTGCTGCGTGACCTTGATTTGTATAAGGCAATTATTGACGGATATTATATGAGCGGTAAAGACTTCGGCGAAATGAATCAAATTTTGCAGAAAGCTGTAAAAGATCCACAATTATTAAAGAAGTATAGTGAATTGTCCAATAAAGCTAGTCAAGAATATTCTGAGGAACGATTAGCTAAAATTTGGAATGAGTTTTATCATGAGCAATACAAATTAGGAAAAGAATTAGGGCAAATTCGCTAATGAATAAAAAACATTTATTGGGCGTTCTGATTGTTTTGGCAATCAGTGCCTTTGTTCTATATACGGACTTAAAATCTACGCCATTATCAGAGATATTGGGAGCAGCTCATGGCCTCAATATTTGGGCATTGATAATGGTGTTCGGTCTAATGCTTTTATCCTATGTTTGTGAAGCTGGAATATTGGCAACTTTGGCCCATCGTAAAAATGAGCCTAAACGATCGGCCTGGTCTTTTTTGCGTATTCCTATTATTCAAGCTTTATTTAATGCGATTACGCCAATGTCGACAGGGGGCCAACCTTCGCAACTTGCTGCAATGATCCAAATGGGCATGGAAGGTGGACGTTCAACATCTATCTTGTTAATGAAATTTATCATTTATCAGATAGTTGTGTTCTTCGCCTACGTCTTTACGATTATTTTTGGCTTCCATACAGTAATGACTAAGTTTGCCGGCCTAGCTGTATTTATAGCGATTGGCTTTTTAATCCATATTAGTTCGATCATTTTCTTACTCGCGATTATGTTTGCCTACCGTTTTACCAAAAGAGCAACTAATTGGGTGATGGATTTATTAGGCAAATTTATGAAAAAGGAACGTGTTGAAAAATGGCGTACAGCTACTTTAGAAAAAATCGATACGTTTTATGCAGAAAGTCAAAAACTCAAAAAAGAAAAGAATAAACTAATAATTTCGTCCATTTTAACTGTTTTACAGTTATTGTTCTTTTACTCGATCCCGTTTATGGTGCTGACAGCATTGAATGTTCCATGTTCATGGAGCAGCGTCACGCAGATGAATATTATGATTATTATGTTTATGGCAATTATTCCAATTCCTGGTGCTTCAGGTGGAGCGGAATATAGTTTCCAAACATTGTTTTCTACTTTTGTTTCATCGCATGGTGCTTTAATTCTTGCAATGTTTGTTTGGCGTTTTGCAACTTACTTTTTCGGTATGATTTTAGGAATTTTCGGTTGGATTTTTAAGCCGAAAAAGATAAAAAGTACAGAAAGTAATTAATTTTTATTAAAAGAAATGAGTCTTGCTCAAATCCGTAGTAAGATAAAATACCGTAACGAGAGGAGAGAGCAATGGAACGTATCAAGTCTTTTTTTAAATGGCTAACGCAAACCAAACTTGGATTTTTTACGATTGTTTTAGTTTTATTTTGGCTGAAAACATACTTTATTTATTTGACCAAGTTTAATTTAGGTGCAGTTGGTCCAATGCAGCAATTTTTGCTTTTAATTAATCCTATTCCTTCAGGGATGCTCCTTTTAGGAATCGGATTGTTCTTTAAAGGGCGGAAATCGTATTGGATAGTTTTGATAATTGATTTCATCCTGACACTATGGCTTTTTTCAAATATTCTTTATTACCGAGAGTTTTCAAACTTTTTGTCATTTTCAATCATTAAGACATCAGGTTCAACTTCAGATAATTTAGGAAAAAGTATTGCAGGGATAACTTTAGCAAGTGATTTCTTGGCCTTTGCTGATATCGCGATAGTTATTGCATTGCTGCTTACGAAAGTTATCAAGATAGACGTTCGTCCTTTGAAGCTTAAGGTAAATCTTTTAATTGAACTTTTAGCAGCTAGTCTAATGGGATTAAATCTGTTGATGGCTCAAAAGGATCGTTCAGGTCTTTTAACAAGAACTTTTGATAATAACTACATTGTTAAATATTTGGGAATCAATGAATATGCCGTTTATGACGGCTATAAGACAGCGCAGACTAGTGCGCAGATGGCTAAGGCTAATGTTTCTGACTTACGCTCTGTTAGAAACTATTTGAAAGCCAATTATGTTAAACCAAATCCTGAATATACTGGCGTAGCTAAAGGAAAGAATGTTTTAATCATTCACCTAGAAAGTTTCCAGCAATTTTTGATTGGCTATAAGTGGAAGGGTAAAGAAGTAACGCCTAACTTGAATAAGATCTATCATCAAAAAGATACTATTAGTTTTGATAATTTCTTTAATCAAGTAGGTCAAGGTAAGACTTCCGATGCAGAAATGATGCTTGAGAACTCACTGTATGGTTTGCAATCAGGCTCTGCAATGTCTACTTATGGTACTTCCAATACTTTTGAAAGTGCCCCAGCAATTTTGCATCAAGAAGCAGGCTATACTACTGCTGTAATGCATGGTGGTGCTGGATCATTTTGGAATAGAAATAATGCTTATAAGTCATTTGGCTACCAATACTTTATGCCACTTTCCTTTTATAAAAATAAGCCAAGCTATTACATCGGCTATGGCTTAAAGGATAAGATCTTCTTTGACCAATCAATCAAGTATATTGAACGTTTGCCACAACCATTTTATTTGAAGATGATTACGGTAACGAACCACTATCCATATCAACTTGATAAGAAGAATCAGACCATTGATAAAACCAACACGGGGGATGAAACCGTTGATGGTTATGTTCAAACAGCGCACTATCTTGATCAAGCCATTGGTGAACTAATGCGGTGGATGAAGAAGACCGGTCTTGATAAGAACACTTTGGTTGTTCTCTATGGTGACCACTACGGAATCTCAGGCAACCACCATAAAGCAAGTGCTGAATTGCTTAAGAAGAAGTCATTTAATGATTTTGATAATTTACAATTTCAAAGAGTCCCATTGATGTTCCATATGAAGGGACTTAAAGGTGGCATTAACCATACTTATGGCGGTGAAATTGATGTTTTGCCAACACTGCTTAATTTGCTTGGTGTAAATGATAAGGGAACTATTCAATTTGGCTATGATTTGTTGAGTAAGCATACGCCTCAAATTGTGGCACAGAGAAATGGTGACTTTATTACGCCAGAATACTCTAAAGTAGGCAGCAATTATTATGACACCAAGACAGGACAGAAGATAAAACCCGATAAGAAGTTGAAGACTAAACTTACTTCGATTTCTAACCAGGTTACTACACAGCTTTCTCTGTCTGATCGTGTGATTAACGGTAATTTGTTGCGGTTCTATCGTCCTAAGTGGTTTACTAAAGTGAAACCTAAAGATTATGATTATAACAAGGAGCCGTCATTAAAACGTCTATATGATGATCCAAGCAAGACCTCTCTTTGGTATAAGAATCATAAGAAGACAACTCAGAAAGATTTCAAGACAGATGCTCCTGAGTTAAAAAAATAACTGCAAAAAATAGCAGTTTGTGATAAAATTGATAGGTAAGCCGTATGTGTGTATTGGAGGCAGCGCATTGTATAATTTAGTTATGACGCTACTAATCATTGTTTCAATTTTAATCGTTATTGCAACAATGATGCAGCCACAAAAACAACAAGATGCATTGAACGCCTTATCAGGCGGAGCCGTTTTTAGTGGTCAAACCAAAAAACGTGGTTTTGAAGCATTTATGGAAAAAGTAACCTCAGTTTTATTGGTATTCTTTTTCGTTTTTGCTATTATTCTAGCTTACATGTCTTCAAAATAAATTTTGTACCTCCCGATCAGTATGATGGGGAGGCTTTTTTTATATTAAATAAAGATCGGAGATTAATTACATGGCACAAAACGAAAAAATTTTGTCCGGTGTTTTAGAAATTTTTCGCCATAATCCACAAAAACAATTTCGTGTAGATCAAATCGAACGAGAAGCACGTCGTGATAGATTAGGTAATTTTACTGAATTAATTAAAGCTCTCTCATTTTTAGAGCATGAAAAAAAGATTATTACAGATGGTAAAGGACAATATCAATTAGCTCAAGAAAATACCATCGTTGAAGGAAACTTTAGAGCTAATGATAAAGGCTTTGGCTTTGTAAAACTTGATGATGAAGAAGCCTATGATGTCTTTATCGCCGCCGACTATACTAAATACGCTGTTGATGGCGACCGAGTAAAGGTTAAGATTACAGCTGGGGGCAACCCATGGAATGGTAAAGGGCCAGAAGGACAAATCGAAGAAATTCTTGAACGTGGCCTTGAAAGTTTAGTTGGTGAATTTCACCCATTAACTGATGAACAAAGAAAAGTCAGTCATTTCATTGGTTATGCTATTAGTGACAACAAGAAGTTACATAAATACCGTGTTTACTTATCTGAAAATGGTTTAATCCCACAAATGGGCGACATGGTTAAGGTATCAATTAAGGACTACCCTGACAAAGATAATCCTGAATCAATGACAGGTGCTGTTATCAAGATCATTGGTAATAAAAATGATCCTGGCGTTGATATTATGTCAATTGTTTCAGCTCATGATGTCAGAACTGATTGGCCTGAAGATGCAATGGCACAAGCTAATGCAATTCCAGACCATGTTACTGAAGAAGAGAAAAAAGGCAGAGTAGATATTACTGATCAACCTGCCGTAACTATTGATGGGGATGACTCAAAAGACTTTGACGATGCCGTAGTTTTATGGAAACTTCCTAACGGCAACTACCATTTAGGAGTTCATATTGCGGATGTATCTCACTATGTAACTGAAAATACTCCTTTGAATGAAGAAGCCTTTGCTCGTGGCAACAGTACTTACTTGGTTGATCGAGTTATTCCAATGTTGCCATTTAGACTTTCAAATGGTATCTGTTCCTTAAATGAAGGTGTAGACCGTCTTGTCTTATCTTGTGACATGGAAATTACGCCTGAAGGTAAGAGAGTAGGCTACAAGATTTATCCTGCTGTAATGCGCTCACATGGACGTATGACTTACAACAAGGTTAACCAAACCTTGAAGGGCGACATGGACGGTTTGGAAGATAAATACGTCAAATTACGTCCAATGCTTGAAGAAATGGCTGATTTGCATGCTATTTTATACAAGCAACGTCATGCACGTGGTGCGATTGACTTTGAAGAACCAGAAGCAAAGATTATTGTGGATGATCAAGGCAAGCCAACTGATATCGTTCTTCACGAACGTGGTACAGCCGAAAAGATGATCGAGTCCTTCATGTTAATGGCAAATGAAACTGTCGCAGAAGATTTCTACAAGAAGCAAGTTCCATTCTTATACCGTGTTCACGAAACTCCAGATTCTGAAAGAATTAGAAACTTCTTTGAATTCTGTAGTGCATTTGGCTTAAATATTCATGCAGATCCAGAGAACGTTAAGCCATTAGATTTGCAAAAAGTAGTATCTAAGACAACTGGTACACCTGAAGAAGCAGTTGTGCAAATGATGATGTTACGTAGTTTAAAGCAGGCCAGATACTCTGAAGAAGCTTTGGGACACTTTGGCCTTGCGGCTAAATACTACACCCACTTTACTTCACCAATTAGAAGATACTCTGACTTGATGGTGCACAGAATGATTCATGCGTACCAAGAAAAGGGTACTAGTGAAGACATTCAAAAACACTTTGCTGGATATTTACCAGATGTTGCGGAACAAACTTCTACACAAGAAAGACGTTCAATTGATACTGAACGTGAAGTAAACGATTTGAAGATGACAGAATACATGGCAGATCAAGTGGGAGAACACTTTGATGCCGTAGTATCTTCAGTTACTAGTTTCGGGATGTTTATTCAACTGCCTAATACCGTTGAAGGCTTAGTGCATATTTCTAACTTAACTGATGACTTCTACAGCTTTAACGAAAAATCATTGACTTTGACGGGACGTGGTACGCATAAACAATACAAGATAGGGATGCCAATTAAGGTTACCCTTATTAATGCTAACGTTGAACAGCATCAATTGAACTTTGAAGTTTATGACCCTAATGCACCTAAGAGAAAACATCGTGATAGAGGGATGAATAACCGTCGTCGTGGCAATAGAGGTTTCCATAATGATCATGGTCACCGTGGTGGTGGCAACTATAATAGTCGCGGAGACCGTAGAAGTCATGGACGTGGCAGTAATAGAAGAAACCAAAGAAATTTTAAACATTAAGGAGTGACCTTAATGAAAAAAGAAAAAGAAAAAGACGAAAACTTAATTGCACAGAATAAAAAAGCACGCCACGATTATTTCATTAAAGAAACATATGAAGCTGGTATTGCTTTAACTGGGACAGAAATTAAGTCCGTGCGTGCCCGTCGTATCAATTTACGCGATGGCTACGTGCAGATTATTAATGGCTCGGCTTTTTTGGAGAACGTGCATATTAGTGAATATAAGCAAGGCAATCGATATAATCACGAACCACTTAGAAGTCGGCGACTTCTTTTACACAAAAAGGAGATTAATCGATTAGCTAAAGCACAAGCCGAACGTGGTATTGCAATTATTCCATTAAAGGTTTATTTGAAGCACGGTTTTGCTAAAGTTTTAATTGGCGTAGGTCAAGGTAAAAAAGAATATGACAAGCGTCAGACAATTAAAGAAAGAGACCAAAAACGCGAAATTCATCGCAGATATGGTATTTAGACAAGTTCACGATCAGAAGATCAATGTCATTAAGTTAAGACATTGACATTATATCGACAGCTTTTAAAGATCGAATCATTTTGATTCGGTCTTTTTTCTTTTTAAAATAAAAAGTAAGCAGAGTTTATTTGCCCTTCTGCTCACTTTCGTCATATTATCTGGTCTTTCATAGAAAGCTGTGCCTCTTATGAAATCCCTTCACTCAAATATTTTAAAGCTGATGGATAGTATTATCAATAAAATCGCTGACAACATTCACGATTTCTCTGTATCTGATCAAGCTTTTATTCGCTGTCGTAAGCTCAATTCCACTGATTTGATTAAGTTAATTCTTAACATGGGAGCTGGCAGCCTGAATTCGGAAATTTTTCATGCTTTTCCTGACATAAATTCTAGAATGACTGCTTCGGCTTTTGAACAACAAAAGGCTAAATTAAAGCCTGAATGCTTTAAAGAAATTATGGCTGAGCTTAGTCAGGCAAACAATGCACCGCAATTACTAGATGACAAATACTTAGTTGTAGCGATTGATGGTTCCGATTTTGATCAGCCTTTTAATCCAAAATCAAAGAATATTTTTCAAGGCAAAGATGGTAGAAAATATTGCCAGATACATGTAAACGCTTTTTATGATGTTTTGAATAAATTATATTTAGACATGGTTATCCAACCTAGACAAAAAATGGATGAACGTGAGGCAGCTTTAACCATGATAAAGAAATTAGCCCAGCAAGAAAAAGATTTTCTAGTCCTGATGGATCGTGGCTACATTAGCTTTAATTTAATTGAAAATTGCAATCGATTAAAACATTGCCACTATGTTATGCGATCAAAATCCGGAGATGGTGCTTTTAAAGAAATTGTAGCTATGTCGAATCATGAATACGATATTGACTTATCATGCAGAGTAACTTCGTCACATTATTATTATGTCACCCATAAAGATACAGAAAAGTTTCTTCACCTGATTCTTCACAAAAAGCATCACTATAAAGCTGTTCGTTCTAAAAATACCAGAGATCAACGCTGGGATTTTGAGGATATGTGTGATGTTAGATTTAGAGTTTGTAAGTTTAGAATCAATCCACCAGGTTCAGACGATGAGTGGGAAGTCCTCATCACCAATTTAGATCGAAATGAATATCCTTTAGCTAGAATGAAAGAGATCTATCATCTTCGCTGGGGAATAGAAACTTCTTTTAGGGAGCTTAAATATGACTTAAGCGGCATACAGTTTCATTCTAAAAAAGATCAATTTGTTTATATGGAAATATACGCCCATTTTGCAATGTATAATGCCGTGAGTTTATCAATAATTGCGAGCTCAAAACCGTATACTCAGGGAAAATATCAATATCAAATAGATTTTAAAATGGCCTGTTGTATCTGGCGACGATATTTTAGTATAAGTGATAATTCAGATAAAAACTTCACACAATTACTGCTAGATGTGGCATTTTATTTAACGCCCATTCGACCAGGAAGAAAAGATAAACGAAATCTAAAAGTTAAATTAGTAGTTGGCTTTCCTTATCGTCTAGCAGCTTGAACTAATTTAAACGGCTATCTTAAGATGGCTTATTTGTGCTATCAAAAAAAGACATTTATCAAATAAAATAATTCGATAAATGTCTCAAAAAGTGTCATCAGATTAGTCAATGTCTTAACTTAATGACATTGATCAGAAGATCGTGGACTTTTTTGTTTATTTTGAAAAAAATCAAAAAATTTTTGACGAAAAATAAGTGGATTTTAAGCAAATTTCGAACGATCAGTTGCGTTAAACTTTTAGTGTTAAGAAAATAATTGTCGAATGAGGGATGCAATTTTAGAAGTGGTTACAACTAAACCACGCGTTTCATAAGTGAAGCGAACGAAGGGGCAAACTTGCAAAAAGAGCAGAAATAGGGTAACTTAATAAAGTCGTTTCGAGAGAAGCGGCACAGCTTGAATAAGAAGCCTGAGCAAAGGAAAAATCGATAAAATGAAAAAAGTACTTGCAAAGGGGAGAAGAAGCTGGTAATATATTTAAATGTCGTCAGGCAAGAGATGAATAACTCGAGCGGATGACGAAAAACAAATTCAAAAAAGTTCTTGACAAGGGCTTGAGGG
The DNA here is from genome assembly GCF_002706375.1 of Lactobacillus amylovorus DSM 20531. NCBI lineage: Bacteria > Bacillati > Bacillota > Bacilli > Lactobacillales > Lactobacillaceae > Lactobacillus > Lactobacillus amylovorus. The sequence continues at coordinate 661,678 of NZ_CP017706.1, read as the reverse complement.
TTTGATAAAATATAAAAGCCGTCTGGTTGAACCGGACGGAGGTAGTACTTTGAAAACTGAACAAAGTTTCGCTAAAAGTGTGCGGGTGTAAAAACCCAAACAAAAAGCGAAGTCAATTCGCAAGCAATAAATTTGAGACAAAGATCTTAAATAATCGAAATGAAGTCATTTCAAACTTTTTAAAATGAGAGTTTGATCCTGGCTCAGGACGAACGCTGGCGGCGTGCCTAATACATGCAAGTCGAGCGAGCGGAACCAACAGATTTACTTCGGTAATGACGTTGGGAAAGCGAGCGGCGGATGGGTGAGTAACACGTGGGGAACCTGCCCCTAAGTCTGGGATACCATTTGGAAACAGGTGCTAATACCGGATAATAAAGCAGATCGCATGATCAGCTTTTGAAAGGCGGCGTAAGCTGTCGCTAAGGGATGGCCCCGCGGTGCATTAGCTAGTTGGTAAGGTAACGGCTTACCAAGGCGACGATGCATAGCCGAGTTGAGAGACTGATCGGCCACATTGGGACTGAGACACGGCCCAAACTCCTACGGGAGGCAGCAGTAGGGAATCTTCCACAATGGACGCAAGTCTGATGGAGCAACGCCGCGTGAGTGAAGAAGGTTTTCGGATCGTAAAGCTCTGTTGTTGGTGAAGAAGGATAGAGGTAGTAACTGGCCTTTATTTGACGGTAATCAACCAGAAAGTCACGGCTAACTACGTGCCAGCAGCCGCGGTAATACGTAGGTGGCAAGCGTTGTCCGGATTTATTGGGCGTAAAGCGAGCGCAGGCGGAAAAATAAGTCTAATGTGAAAGCCCTCGGCTTAACCGAGGAACTGCATCGGAAACTGTTTTTCTTGAGTGCAGAAGAGGAGAGTGGAACTCCATGTGTAGCGGTGGAATGCGTAGATATATGGAAGAACACCAGTGGCGAAGGCGGCTCTCTGGTCTGCAACTGACGCTGAGGCTCGAAAGCATGGGTAGCGAACAGGATTAGATACCCTGGTAGTCCATGCCGTAAACGATGAGTGCTAAGTGTTGGGAGGTTTCCGCCTCTCAGTGCTGCAGCTAACGCATTAAGCACTCCGCCTGGGGAGTACGACCGCAAGGTTGAAACTCAAAGGAATTGACGGGGGCCCGCACAAGCGGTGGAGCATGTGGTTTAATTCGAAGCAACGCGAAGAACCTTACCAGGTCTTGACATCTAGTGCAATCTGTAGAGATATGGAGTTCCCTTCGGGGACGCTAAGACAGGTGGTGCATGGCTGTCGTCAGCTCGTGTCGTGAGATGTTGGGTTAAGTCCCGCAACGAGCGCAACCCTTGTTATTAGTTGCCAGCATTAAGTTGGGCACTCTAATGAGACTGCCGGTGACAAACCGGAGGAAGGTGGGGATGACGTCAAGTCATCATGCCCCTTATGACCTGGGCTACACACGTGCTACAATGGGCAGTACAACGAGAAGCAAGCCTGCGAAGGCAAGCGAATCTCTGAAAGCTGTTCTCAGTTCGGACTGCAGTCTGCAACTCGACTGCACGAAGCTGGAATCGCTAGTAATCGCGGATCAGCACGCCGCGGTGAATACGTTCCCGGGCCTTGTACACACCGCCCGTCACACCATGGGAGTCTGCAATGCCCAAAGCCGGTGGCCTAACCTTCGGGAAGGAGCCGTCTAAGGCAGGGCAGATGACTGGGGTGAAGTCGTAACAAGGTAGCCGTAGGAGAACCTGCGGCTGGATCACCTCCTTTCTAAGGAAGCGAAGGATATGGAGAGTAGAAATACTAAGAGAAGTATCCAGAGCAAGCGGAAGCACACTGAGAAACTTTGTTTAGTTTTGAGGGTAGTACCTCAAAGAGTTAGTACATTGAAAACTGAATATAATCCAAGCAAAAAACCGAGACAATCAAAGAGAACAGATTGTAGAGCGACCGAGAAGAGAATTCTTGAGTAAGGTCAAGTAGAAAAGGGCGCACGGTGAATGCCTAGGCACTAAAAGCCGATGAAGGACGTGACGAACTACGAAAAGCTTCGGGGAGCGGTAAGTACGCTAAGATCCGGAGATGTCCGAATGGGGGAACCCAATGCAGCGATGCATTATTGAATGATGAATAGATAGTCATTCAAAGGAATACGCAGTGAACTGAAACATCTAAGTAGCTGCAGGAAGAGAAAGAAAAATCGATTTCCTTAGTAGCGGCGAGCGAAGAGGAAAGAGCCCAAACCAAGTGATTTATCATTTGGGGTTGTAGGACTGCGACGTGGCAGCGTAAGTGATAGCAGAATTATCTGGGAAGGTAAGCCAGAGAGGGTGAGAGCCCCGTAAGCGAAATTGCAAGCGCGCCTAGCAGAATCCTGAGTAGGCCGGGACACGAGGAATCCCGGTTGAAACCGCGAGGACCATCTCGCAAGGCTAAATACTAATTAGTGACCGATAGTGAACCAGTACCGTGAGGGAAAGGTGAAAAGAACCCCGGAAGGGGAGTGAAAGAGAACCTGAAACCGTGTGTCTACAAGTAGTCAAAGCACATTAAAGTGCAATGGCGTGCCTTTTGTAGAATGAACCGGCGAGTTACGTTAACTAGCGAGGTTAAGTCAGAAAAGACGGAGCCGGAGCGAAAGCGAGTCTGAATAGGGCGAGAAGTTAGTTGACGTAGACCCGAAACCAAGTGACCTACCCATGACCAGGCTGAAGGTGTGGTAAAACGCACTGGAGGGCCGAACCCACGTAAGTTAAAAATTGCGGGGATGAGTTGTGGGTAGCGGTGAAATTCCAAACGAACTTGGAGATAGCTGGTTCTCTCCGAAATAGCTTTAGGGCTAGCCTCGTGGAGAGGATAATGGAGGTAGAGCTCTGTTTGGACTAGGGGCCCGTCAGGGGTTACTGAATCCAGATAAACTGCGAATTCCATATATCCATACACGGGAGTCAGACTGCGAGTGATAAGATCCGTAGTCGAAAGGGAAACAGCCCAGATCACCAGTTAAGGTCCCCAAATCTATGCTAAGTGGAAAAGGATGTGGAGTTGCGTAGACAACTAGGACGTTGGCTCAGAAGCAGCCATCATTCAAAGAGTGCGTAATAGCTCACTAGTCGAGTGGCGCTGCGCCGAAAATTTACCGGGGCTAAGCATAGTACCGAAACTGTGGATGTGTTTTAAAGAGCACGTGGTAGGAGAGCGTTCTAAGTGCGGCGAAGGCTAATCGAGAGGATAGTTGGAGCGCTTAGAAGTGAGAATGCCGGTATGAGTAGCGAAAGATAGGTGAGAATCCTATCCGCCGAAAGACTAAGGTTTCCTGGGGCAGGCTCGTCCGCCCAGGGTAAGTCGGGACCTAAGGCAAGGCCGAGAGGCGTAGTCGATGGATAACAGGTAGAGATTCCTGTACTGTGTTCAATCGTTATGAGCAATGGAGGGACGCAGGAGGCGAAACACGCATCGAGCTGGATCGATGTTCAAGCAGCGAGTGCGGTTAAGAGTCAAATGCTTCTAACCAGCAACATGAGCTGTGATGAGTAGCGAAGTAAAAGTAGCGAAGGTGATGTAGTCACACTGCCAAGAAAAGCTTCTAGCCAGAGAGAACATACCCGTACCGCAAACCGACACAGGTAGTCGAGTGGAGAACACTAAGGTGAGCGAGAGAACTCTCGTTAAGGAACTCGGCAAAATGACCCCGTAACTTCGGAAGAAGGGGTGCTGGCCATGAGAGTGGTTAGCCGCAGTGAATAGGCCCAAACAACTGTTTATCAAAAACACAGGTCTCTGCAAAATCGTAAGATGACGTATAGAGGCTGACACCTGCCCGGTGCTGGAAGGTTAAGAGGAGAGCTTAGCGCAAGCGAAGGTTTGAATTGAAGCCCCAGTAAACGGCGGCCGTAACTATAACGGTCCTAAGGTAGCGAAATTCCTTGTCGGGTAAGTTCCGACCTGCACGAAAGGTGTAATGATTTGGGCACTGTCTCAACGAGAGACTCGGTGAAATTATAATACCCGTGAAGATGCGGGTTACCCGCGACAGGACGGAAAGACCCCATGGAGCTTCACTGTAGCTTGATATTGAGTATCTTTTAAACATGTACAGGATAGGTAGGAGCCAAGGAATGCAGGACGCTAGTCTTGCAGGAGGCAATGTTGGGATACTACCCTTGTTTGAAGGATGCTCTAACCTCGACCTGTAAGCCAGGCCAGGGACAGTGTCAGGTGGGCAGTTTGACTGGGGCGGTCGCCTCCTAAAGTGTAACGGAGGCGCCCAAAGGTTCCCTCAGAATGGTTGGAAATCATTCGCAGAGTGTAAAGGTATAAGGGAGCTTGACTGCGAGAGAGACAACTCGAGCAGGGACGAAAGTCGGGCTTAGTGATCTGGTGGTACCGTATGGAAGGGCCATCACTCAACGGATAAAAGCTACCCTGGGGATAACAGGCTTATCTCCCCCAAGAGTTCACATCGACGGGGAGGTTTGGCACCTCGATGTCGGCTCGTCGCATCCTGGGGCTGAAGTCGGTCCCAAGGGTTGGGCTGTTCGCCCATTAAAGCGGCACGCGAGCTGGGTTCAGAACGTCGTGAGACAGTTCGGTCCCTATCCGTCGTGGGCGTAGGAAATTTGAGAGGAGCTGTCCTTAGTACGAGAGGACCGGGATGGACGCACCGCTGGTGTACCAGTTGTTCCGCCAGGAGCATCGCTGGGTAGCTATGTGCGGAAGGGATAAGCGCTGAAAGCATCTAAGTGCGAAGCCCCCCTCAAGATGAGATTTCCTTTGCGTAAGCAGTAAGACACCTCAGAGACGATGAGGTAGATAGGCTGGGAGTGGAAGTTCTGTGAAGAATGGAGCGGACCAGTACTAATCAGTCGAGGACTTGACCAAAGCGAAGCGATCTGAAAAGTTTTTTTGCGAAAGATTATGTTTAGTTTTGAGCGTAGTAGCTCAAAAGAGTACGGTGGCGAAAGCAAGAAGGATACACCTGTTCCCATGCCGAACACAGAAGTTAAGCTTCTTAACGCCGAAAGTAGTTGGTGGGCAACTGCCTGCGAGGAAAGGAAGCTGCCGTGCTCTTTTTTAATATTCCGGCTTAGCTCAGTTGGTAGAGCGCTTGACTGTTAATCAAGATGTCGTCAGTTCGAGTCTGACAGCCGGAGCACTTTTTATGGAGTGTTGTCCGAGTGGCTTAAGGAGCATGATTGGAAATCATGTATACGGGCTTATACCTGTATCGAGGGTTCAAATCCCTCACACTCCGTAATGGGTTAAAAGGACCGTCTTTGAAGAATTCTAAGGCGGTTTTTGTTTTACCTTCTTATAATAAGAACAATCCTTTATAATGGTTCTAAAAGGAGCGAAGATGACATGAAGTTAAAGAAAGTATTTTTATTAATCACGACTTTATTAGGGATAGTTTTAACTCTAACTGCATGTTCTACAAAAAGAGAAGCAAATACTAAAAATCATAAAGTAGATATTGTAACTTCAACTAATATCTATGCAAATATTGCCAGAAATATCGTAGGTAAACACGGAGAAGTTCAAGCTATTATTACTAATGGCGACACTGATCCTCATGATTTTGAACCTACTACCAATTCTGCTAAAGAAGTAGCTAACGCGAATATCGTAATTGCTAATGGCTTGGGTTACGATGATTGGATGACTAAATTAGCTGATTCGAATGATATTCATGTGACCAAAGTTGGTGAACAACTTATGGGCTTAAAGCAGGGCGATAATCCGCATATTTGGTATAACTTGGATATGCCTAAACGATATGTAAATTACATTGTGAAACGGGCAAGCCAGATTGATCCAAAGAATGCGGCATATTTTAGAAAAAATGGCCGAAACTATTTAAAGAAAATTCAGAATATCAAGGAGCTTGCTGCTCAAATTGATGGAAAACACTCTAAGCCCGTATTTGTCAGTGAGCCGGTATTTGACTATGCTCTTGAACGTTGCCACTTTAAGATCGGAAATACTGCCTTTGAAGAGGCCGTAGAGAATGAGACGGACCCTAGTGCACAGGTAGTTCATAATATGCAGCAATCCATTAAGCATAAGAAGATTTCTTTCTTCGTTAATAATGTTCAAGCTTCAAGCAGCACTGTCAATGGAATGGTTAAATTAGCTAACCAAAATCAGATCCCTGTCTTGAAGGTGAGAGAGACCATGCCTAATGGCACAAGCTATTACGAGTGGATGCGTGGCAATTATCAAAAATTATTTGATATTTTTTCAAAATAACCCTTGCATATTACTACGTTATCTAGTAATATAATAAACGTTGTGATTGAGATGTCACTCAGATAACTAAGATTTAAAAAAGTTCTTGACTTTTGAAACTTAATTAGTTATTATAATGAAGTGCTCTTGATTAAGAGATATGACCCGTTGGTCAAGTGGTTAAGACACGGCCCTTTCACGGCCGTAACATGGGTTCAAATCCCGTACGGGTCACTTATGGAGGATTAGCTCAGCTGGGAGAGCATCTGCCTTACAAGCAGGAGGTCACAGGTTCGAGCCCTGTATCCTCCATCGTTCGGGGCTACCGCAGAGGCGGTAGTCTTTTTTTATGCAAAAGAGCGAACGAAAGTAATAATTTTATCGGTTCAAGTCCTGAGAGGATTCACTAGTTGTTAGCTAATGAAGATGCCTTGTAACCGAATAGCCAATGTCTATATAGGGGGACTAATATGGAAAGACGTTTGTTTACTTCAGAATCAGTTTCTGAAGGACATCCAGACAAGGTTGCTGACCAAATTTCAGATGCAATTTTGGATGCGATGCTTAAGAAGGATCCTAACTCACACGTAGCTTGTGAGACGATCGTAACTACAGGTATGGTTTTCGTATTTGGTGAAATTTCTACCAATGCATATGTCGACATTCAAGATGTCGTACGCAAGACCGTCTTGAAGATTGGATATGATCGTCCTGAATTAGGTTTCGATGGTAACAACTGTGCCGTAATGGTTGATATCGATGAACAATCACCAGATATCGCCGGTGGTGTTGATCACTCACTTGAAACTAGAGAAAACAAGTCTGATAAGGATGAGTTGGACCAAATCGGTGCTGGTGACCAAGGCTTAATGTTTGGTTTCGCTATTAAGGAAACACCTGAACTTATGCCATTGCCAATCTCACTTGCTCACCGCTTGATGAGACGAGTAGCCGCACTTAGAAAAGATCATACTTTAGATTGGCTTCGTCCAGATGCTAAGGCTCAAGTTACTGTAGAATATGATGAAAATAATAAGCCACTCCGTGTGGACACAGTAGTTATTTCTACTCAAACCGATGCAGAAGTTTCAAATGAAGAAATTCGCCGCGCAATGATCGACTTAGTAATTAAGGAAGTTATTCCAGCTGAATACTTGGATGAAAAGACTAAGTTTTTGATTAACCCATCTGGTCGTTTCGTTATCGGTGGTCCTAAAGGTGACTCTGGTTTAACTGGTCGTAAGATTATCGTTGATACTTACGGTGGTTACGCTCGTCACGGTGGTGGTGCCTTCTCAGGTAAGGATCCAACAAAGGTTGACCGTAGTGCTAGTTACGCTGCCCGTTACGTTGCCAAAAACATCGTAGCAGCAGGTCTTGCATATCGTTGTGAAGTACAACTTGCATATGCCATCGGTGTAGCTCACCCAGTATCAATCATGATCGATACTGCTGGCACAGGTAAAGTTGACGATGAACTTTTAACCGAAGCAGTTCGCAACGTATTTGATCTTCGTCCAGCTGGCATTATCAAGATGCTTAACTTGCGTCGTCCTATTTACGAACAAACTGCTGCATATGGTCACTTTGGCAGAACAGATGTCGATTTACCATGGGAAAAGACCGATAAGACTCAAGATTTGCTTGATTATATTAAAGATCATCAATAAAAATATTCGAGGAGTAAATTAAATGAAAAAAACAAACGTGCCTGTAGTCACGCTTGCGATTTTTATGACAACATTTATGACCGCTATTGAAGGAACGATCGTTTCTACTGCAATGCCTACAATAGTTTCAGACCTTGATGGGCTAGAAATTATGAACTGGGTTGTATCGATCTTTCTGCTGATGACGGCTGTTTCGACTCCTTTATACGGAAAACTGGCGGATAGCATTGGGCGAAAGCCAGTTTTTTTGTTTGGAATTGCATTGTTTGTCATTGGATCGTCATTATGTGGCCTAGCACAAAACATGATTGAACTGATATTGTTTAGAATAATTCAGGGATTAGGTTCAGGGGCGGTTCAGCCAGTCGCAATCACTATTATCGCTGACCTTTATACTTTGCAAAAACGCGCTAAAATGTTAGGACTTAACTCGGGCTTCTGGGGAGTGGCTTCAGTTATTGCTCCGCTTTTAGGTGGATTTATTGTGCAACATCTGTCTTGGCACTGGGTCTTTTATATTAATGTGCCAATTGGAATTATTGCGTTTTTATTAGTACTTATATATTTAAGAGAACCTAAGCATAAATCGAGTTCAAAATTGGACTTGCAAGGTACAGTTTGGTTAGTATTGTTGCTTCTAGCTTTAATGTTCTTCTTGCAAGATTTAGGTAGCAGCACGAATATGCTAGTTATGGCCGCTCTAGCCGTTTTGATTGTAGTATCTGTAATTCTATTCTTTAGGGCAGAAAAGCGCGCAGCGGATCCAATAATGCCGCTCTCGATGCTAAAAGATAAAGAGTTCTTTGCACTAAACATAATCACATTACTTATCTCAGGTGTAGTTATCGGCTTTGAATTCTATATTCCAACTTGGATGCAGGGAATTAATGGTACTAATGCTTCACTTGCCGGTTTTGCCGTAACGCCAAGTTCATTGATGTGGATTGTAGGTTCGTTCTTAATTGGCGGGATGCTAGGCCGTTGGGGTATAAAGAAAACGTATGACTATATGTTGACCATTTTAGTTGGTGCTGACCTAGTTTTAATTTTAGTGCCAATTTATACTCCATTTTGGGTATTTTGCATCGTTGCTGCATTCAACGGAACAGCTTTTGGCGCGATTACGACGGCTTCACAGGTAAGGTCGCAAGTGTTAGTTCCAAAGGACGATATTGGTGTAGCTACGTCGTTTAATACCTTGATGAAATATTTGGGACAAACAATGATGGTCTCCATTTACGGTATTGCTTTTAATACGATGGTAGCTAAAGGTCTAACAAAACATCCAGGTCTAACGCAGGAAATGATGAACAAGATTGTTTCCGCAGAAAATGCCAAGACTTTAGCAAGCAATGTTGTACCACAATTGCGTCAAATACTTTTAGGTGGTTTGAAAGCAGCCTATGTTGTTTCAATGATTGTTATCATAATTTCAATTTTGTTAAACCAGACATATAAAGACCGTAAAATTATAAATAAATAAAATAAAGTCAGATATCATAAAGATATCTGGCTTTTTTGCTTGAAAATAGAATAACAAACTAGCCCATTTAAAAATTTTAAAATAAAATATATATTTCGCCGATTGTAAAATCAAATTGAACACTTTAGAAAAATAAAAAGTCCATTTGGACCTGTTTGATAGAATGTTAATAACCACAAAAACATCTATTGGAGGTCACAAATGGACTCTTTACATTCTATCATGCCTAAGCACCAAAAGGGAAAGCATTTATCATTTGAGCAACGGGTTGTTATTCAAACCCGTATTAAAGACGGTTTCTCTCTTAGGGCTATTGCTCGTGAGCTTGATTGCTCTCCTTCTACTATCAGTTATGAGGTTAAACGTGGTACTGTTTTGCTTTATCATGGTAAGCAAAAACGCTATAAGGCACAACAAGGTGATAAAGCTTACCAAATACATCGTAAGAATTGCGGTCGTAAATCAGATTTCTTAAAGAAATCTGACTTTATCAAATACGTTAATAAGCATTTCTGCGAAGATGGCTGGTCTCTTGATGTATGTGCCAATCGCTGCTTAGCTTTAGGAGAATTTTCTCGTGATCAGGTAGTTTGCACCAGAACCTTGTACAACTATGTAGATCAATGCTTAATGGGTATGAGAAATTCTGATTTGCCAGAAAAGTTAAAGCGCAATACTAAAATACATCGCATTCGTAAAAATAAGAAAAAGCTTGGCCGAAGTATTGAAGAACGTCCCAAGGAGATCAATGATCGTAAGGAATTTGGCCACTGGGAATGCGATTTAGTCTTAGGACATAAAACTAAGGATGATCAAGTACTGCTAACTTTGTCTGAACGAATGAGCCGTGAATTTTTAATCTTGCGTATTCCTGATAAGACAGCCGCCAGTGTGATGACTGCTTTTCAGGCTCTGCGCAAACAGTATAGTGAACACTGGAATGACATCTTTAAGACAATTACAACTGATAATGGATCAGAGTTTGCGGATTTATCCAATCTGGAGACAGTTTCAAAAACCCTGGTTTACTATGCTCATCCATATACTTCTTGTGATAAAGGCACTGTTGAAAGACACAATGGCCTTATTCGCAGATTTATTCCCAAGGGTGATTACATCAATAACTATTCTCTTCAAGATATCATTAATATTGAAACCTGGTGCAATTCGCTACCAAGAAAGATCTTGGCATATCATACTCCAGATGAAATCTTTGAGAAAGAATTAGATCATATCTATCAAGCAGTATAAATGTTCAATTTATTATTGCAATTTACGAAAATATATATTTTTATAAAAGTGCTCTTTTTTATTGACATCCTTAAAACTAGTCTTTTTTCTTTAGCTTTTTTTGAAAGAAACTGTATAACAAACTCATAATGTTATAATTAAAAGGCAAAGCTAACACTAAAATAAGATAACATTATTGAAAGCGCATTAATAGCCGGCTTGAAAGTAAAAAGAAGAGGTTGTACACTTAAGTTGAACAAAATAATGAATGTTATTTTAGACAGGGACGTATGTAATGGGAAATTATGGAGGCGCTAAAAATGAATATTGTTAGTTTAGCGAGATTCCAATTTGCTATGACAACGATCTTTCACTTTTTCTTCGTACCATTTTCAATTGGTACGGTGTTCGTTGTAGCAATTATGGAATCTATGTATGTTCATACTGGCAAGCCTGAATATAAGAAAATGACAAAGTTCTGGGGAAATGTATTTCTTTTGAGCTTTGCAGTGGGAGTTGTAACAGGTATTATTCAGGAATTCCAATTTGGGATGAACTGGTCCGACTATTCAAGATTTATGGGTGATATCTTCGGTGCACCACTTGCATTTGAAGCATTACTTTCATTCTTCATCGAATCAACCTTTATTGGACTATGGATGTTTACCTGGGACAAAGTTAAGAAAGGCTTACATTTGTTCTTTATTTGGATGATTATCTTTGGGACGATCACATCTGCAGTTTGGATTTTAACTGCTAACTCATTTATGCAACATCCAACCGGATTTGCCATTAGAAATGGTCGTGCCGAAATGGTTAACTTCGGTGCTCTTTTGACCAATAAACAATTAATGTTTGAATTCGGTCATGTAATCACTGGCGCAATTTTGACAGGTGCCACAATTATTACTGGATTAGCAGCTTTCCAACTTTTGAAGAAACGGACATTGTCTGATATTAATAAAGCAATTTATCATAAGACAATTCGCATTGGTTTAACATTGATGCTTATTTTCTCCATTGGTTCAATTGGCATGGGGGATGTCCAAATGCAATACTTGGTTCATGAACAACCAATGAAGTTTGCAGCAACAGAAGCTTTATATAAGACAACTGGTGAAAAAGCTCCATGGACGATGATTGGTTTTGCTAATACTAAGACTCATGAAGTTAAAGGTAAAATCGAAATTCCAGATATGTTGAGTATTCTTTCATACCACAGTACTACTGGTTCTGTTAAAGGGATGGAAGAAGTCAATAAAGAAATGGAAAAGAAGTATGGTACTCATATTGATGGCCATAAGATGAACTATTATGTTCCAGTTAACACTTTATTCTGGAGCTTCCGCTTTATGGCAGGATTTGGTGCATTGATGGCTCTTGTTTCAATTGTGGGCTTAATTTTGACTCGTAAGAAGAAGCAAACTCTTTATGAGCATCGTTGGTGCCTATGGGTATTAGCTTTAATGACCTTTACACCATTTATTGCTAATACTTGTGGTTGGTTAATTACTGAACTTGGTCGTGCTCCTTGGACAGTTTATGGACTATTTACCATTGCTCAAAGTGTTTCACCAAATGTTTCAGTTGCTTCACTACTTACATCGAATATTGTTTACTTCTGTTTGTTTACCGGCTTAGCTATTATTTTAATTAGCTTAATTGTTCGCTTCTTACACAATGATCCTGAAGAATTGGCTATGCAGGGTCAAACTAGTGATAAGGAAACAGATCCATTTGCAAAGGGGGCCTTTTAAATGTCATTCTTGCAAATCCTATGGTTCATATTAATTGGAGTTTTATTTAGTGGTTTCTTCTTTCTTGATGGCTTTGACTACGGAGTCGGAATGGCCGCTAAGACTTTAGGTCATAATGAAAAAGAAAGAAGTCAAATTATTGCTACGATTGGCCCGGTTTGGGATGCAAACGAGGTTTGGCTAATTACGGCAGGTGGTGCGATGTTTGCATCATTCCCATATTGGTATGCTTCATTGTTCTCAGGCTATTACCTGATCTTGCTTATTATCCTTGTAGGTTTAATTATTCGTGGTGTTTCTTTTGAGTTTCGTGCCAAGAGCCCTGAGCCACGTAAACCATTTTGGGATAACGCAATGGCCATTGGTAGTTTTATTGCACCTTTCTTTTTAGGCGTGATGTTTATTTCGATGATTAAAGGGATGCCACTTGATGCTCACGGCGATATGACTGCGCACTTCTTTGACTACTTTAACTGGTTCTCAATTGTCGGCGGTATTGCTTTAACTTTGTTAACATATTTGCATGGTTTGAACTATATTGCTTTAAAGACTAAGGGCGTAATAAGTGATCGTGCACAAAACTACTCTAAAGCTCTTTACTGGGTACTTTATGTTGGTGAAGTTATCTTTGCACTACTTTTATTGTTCCAAACTGACTTCTTGCAAGTACACCCAATTTTGACCTTGCTTTGCTTGGCTTTGATCGTGGGCTTTTCAGTAGCAGGTCATGTAGCTAACTTTGTTAACAAACAAGGCTGGGCATTCTTCTTTAGTGGCTTGACCTTGGTGTCATTAGTTGCTTTGATTTTCTGTGGATTATTCCCAAGAGTCATGATTTCATCAATCAGTAGTAAATATGATTTGATGATTCAAAGCGCATCATCATCTAATTACACATTAATTGTGATGACGATTGCTACAATAATTTTAATTCCATGTATTTTGGCTTACACAATTTGGTCATACTGGATTTTCCGCAAGAGAATTGAAATGCCTGCAATAGGAGAAGGATATTAATATGATTGATCAACACCTTTTTAAACTTGATGGTGCTGGTGTAATTGTTAGAAGGCTTGCAGTGCTTGAAGTTCTGCAAGCCTTTTTGATTATTGGTCAAGCTCTATCGTTAAGTATGGTTCTGACTATTCTCTGGCAGGGAAAAAAGCTGAACTGGCTGTACTTACTGCTATTTGCGCTTTGTTTTACTGGTCGGCAGTTAAATGAGTGGTTTCAGGATAAAATGCTGGGCCATTATTCCAACCAGGAATCAGAAAAGCTGCGGCAGAAGTTATTAAGCAAAGTTTTTAATGAAGGTCAGGCTTTAGTCCAAAAGCAGGGAACAGGCAGTTTAATTACTATGGCGCTAGATGGAATTGATGAAGTCCGCAATTACATTAAACTGATCTATAACAAAGTTTTAACGATGATGATCGTGCCAGTTTTGCTTTTTATTGCAATGCTCTTCGTCAATTGGCAATGTGCGCTGATCTTATTAATCATGTACCCACTAATCGTACTGTTTATGATTATTCTGGGACATGCGGCACAAGATAAGGCGATTAAACAATTTGGTAATTTCCAGATATTGTCTAATAACTTTATTGATTCATTGCGCGGAATTGATACATTGAAATACTTGGGCTTGAGCAAGCGCTATTCCACCAGTATTTTTCATTTAAGCGAAAACTTTAGACGTAAAACTATGGCTGTTTTGCGTGTCGCAATGTTATCGACGTTTGCACTAGATTTTTTTACTACTTTATCGATTGCTGTGATTGCCGTTTATCTTGGATTTGATTTGTTAAATGGCAAGATTACGCTTTTCCCAGCTTTAGCGATTTTGATTTTGGCGCCAGAATATTTTTTGCCGATTCGTAATTTTGCCGGTGATTTTCACGCAACCTTGAATGGAAAAAATGCTTTTCATCGGATCAATGAATTGATCAAGGCGCCAAAAGAGCCGGTAGAAGAATTGCAATTAAGTCAATGGAGTCAAGACGACCAACTAACAATTAAAGATATGAATTTTAAATATGAAAAAGGCAGTAAGATAGGTCCTGTTTCGTTAAATATTCATGGCTATGAAAAAGTTGGCGTAATCGGAATGAGTGGCTCGGGTAAGTCAACTTTGATTAATTTGCTTAGTGGCTTTTTAACTCCAAAAAATGGTGAAATTACAATTCAAAAACAAGATGCGAAAACATTAAACATACCTAACTGGCACAAACAATTGATTTATATTCCACAGAATCCCTATGTTTTCACTGCAAGTTTGCGTGATAATGTTGCCTTTTATACTCCGGGGGCTTCTGATGATGAAATTAGGCAAGCAATTCATGTAGTTGGTTTGGATGATTTGGTAAAGGAACTACCGGATGGTTTAGATACGATTATCGGTCAAGGCAAGCGTGTCTTATCTGGAGGACAAGCACAAAGAATTGCTTTGGCCCGTGCCTTTCTAGATCAACAACGTAAAGTCATGATCTTCGATGAGCCTACAGCCCATCTGGATATTGAAACTGAAGTTGACTTGAAGAAAAAAATGTTGCCACTAATGAAAGATCATCTAGTGATTTTCGCTACGCATAGGCTGCACTGGATGAAAGAGATGGATTATATTTTGGTAATGGATCATGGCAAATTGGTGGAACAAGGAACCTTTGACGAACTGGAAAAGAAAAATGGCTACTTTGTCAAATTGATAGAAAAGATGAGAGGCGATCATGATGAGCAATAAAATTCTAATTATTAAAGCGTTAAAACATGATCGCTGGGTAAAACCATTTTTACACCGTTACAAAAAGACATTAATTTTAGCCATTTTCTTAGGGATTTTAACTTTTGTCTGTGGTGCAGGCTTGATGTTTTGTGCAGGCTTTTTAATTAGTAAATCTGCCACACGTCCAGAAAATATTTTGCTGGTATATGTGCCAATAGTTTTAACAAGAGCGTTGGGAATTGCTAGACCAACGATTCAGTATTTTGAAAGAATCGTCAGCCATAATTGGGTTTTACGAATGACATCTAAGTTTAGACAAAAGATGTATGATGCCTTGGAAAAAGACGCGGCATTATTCAACAGTAAATATCAGCTGGGGGATGTTTTAGGATTGCTCTCAGATGATATTAGTCACATTCAAAATCTTTACTTACGGTCAATCTTTCCGATGTTCGTAGCCTGGGGACTTTACGCTATTATTGTCATCAGTCTAGGTATTTTATCGCCACTGATGGGCTTGTGGATGCTAGTTACCTTCGGTTTAATGATTTTTGCAATTCCTATTTGGTCAATTGTGATTAATGGAGCACGGCAAGATTATGAAAAAGCTGCACAAGACAAGCTCTACGTTGACCTGACTGACAATGTCATGGGTGTAACCGATTGGATGCTTGCTGGCAGAAGTCAGGAATTCTTACAGTTGCACGTTGATAGTCGAGAAAAATTATTGGACGTTCACCAAAGGATGAAGAAGTTTGAACGCTTCCGAAATTTCTTGATGCAGATGCTCTTTTTGCTGATAGTTATTAGCTTAATTATCTGGGGTGCAGCTAAATTTGGTGGTCAGCAGAGTCTATTAACTAACTGGATTGCAGCCTTTGTTTTGGCGGCCTTTCCACTCAATGAAGCTTTGGCCGGTTTACCAACGGCAGCACAGGAAACAAATGTTTATCAAAAGTCATTAGTTAGATTGAATAACCTACCTGATCCTGATCAAAAGGTAAAAGAAAAGGCGCTGTCAATTGCAGCACCATATAATTTAACTATTCAGAATATTCACTATACTTATCTACATACTAAGAAAGAAATCTTACGTGGCATTAATTTAAATATTCATGCTGGTGAAAAGATTGCGATCTTGGGTAAAAGCGGAGCAGGCAAGAGTACTTTGGCTGCCTTATTAAGAGGTGATCGAAAGCCAACTGAAGGACAAATTGATTTGAATGGTATCGATGTTACAAAGTTTGGCGATCAAATGCCGAAATACTTTAGCGTCATTAATCAGAAGCCATATTTGTTCAACACGACAATTGCTAATAACCTACGCTTAGGTAATAAAGAGGCAAGTGATGATCAACTCTGGGATGTACTTGACCGAGTAGGTTTGAAAAAGACGATTGAGGCTTTACCTGAAAAGCTGGAGACGCAAGTAGAAGAAGCGGGATTGCGCTTTTCTGGTGGTGAGCGGCACCGCTTATCTTTAGCTCGTATTCTTTTGAAAAATACGCCTATCGTTTTGCTAGATGAACCAACCGTAGGTTTAGATCCAATTACAGAGCAAGCTGTCATTGAAACTTTTATGAAGCAACTGAATGGTAAAACTTTGATTTGGATAACTCACCATTTGCAAGGTATTGAAAAAATGAATCAGGTTATTTTTATCGAAGACGGTCAGATTGCCATGCAGGGTACGCCAGAACAATTGTGGCAAAATTCACGTTATCGTGAATTGAAAAAAGCCGATCAAGGACTTTGATCGACTAAAAGCTGCGTGTTAACAGCGTGTTAGGTAATTTCTTAAGTAATAAAACAGCAGGATTAGGTTTAAAAATGGCTAAGTTATCAATTGCCTTTTGCGCATATTGACGGGCTAACTTGTGACTATCGTCAATAACAGTGCTGTCTAACAGAATACTTTGTACTTTTTGCATATCTGCTAAAGTCATTTGGCGTTTCTTGTTAAGTAAAGGTAGCAGCTTATTTCTTAGTGCAGGTTGGTTTAATGCAAGCAAAAGTGGCAGAGAATAGACTCCAGTGGCTAAATCCTCTAGCGTTGGTTTGTTTAACTGCTTGCCACCGCTGTAATCAAGAATGTCATCGACAATTTGAAAGGCAATGCCTAAGTTTTCACCAAATTGTGCTAGAGCACTGCTTTGATCGATATTGCCACCAGCAAAATGGGCACCTTCTTCAGCGGCTAAACGGAAGAGAGCGGCGGTTTTACCTTTGATATCACCAAGATAGTCATCTAGTGTCTGTTTTAGATTAAAACGTTCAGCCATCTGACCTAATTCCCCGTTTAAAATCTTGCGCATCGTTTGCGCATTGCGGGCGAGATATTCATTTTCATCAATGGCGTTAAGCATCAAGTCGAAGAAGTCGGTAAAGAGTAAATCGCCAGTATAAACGGCTACATCTTTACCAAAAGCAGCTTGAATGCTTACGTTGCCACGGCGTTCGTCGGAGTCATCAATGATATCATCATGAATCAAAGTGGCCATGTGTAAAATTTCGATGGATGAAGCTAACTTGATAGTTTGCTTGTTAGCTTTGCCCACTGCATGAGCTGCAAGCAAAAGCAGACTAGGTCGTAAATATTTGCCACCGTTATCTGCCATTTGCAATAAAGCAGTTTGCAGGCTCTTGTGTGGTGTCTTGATGGTCTTCTGAATGAATTGGTTGACCTCTTCAAGCTCACTGGCGATCAGAGGATATTTTTTCCATGGTTTAGAATTATTCATTGATGAGGTTCCTTAACTAAATAAAACTATAATTATTATAAATAATTAGACATCTTTGAGAGGAAGTGTCTTGATGTCAATAAGTACATTTTTAGAATTGGTAGAAATCAAGGCGAAACCGGCTAGCGTGATGCCGTTCTCGCTGGGATTATGTTTCAGTGCATATTATTATCATTCCATTAACTGGGGCGTATCAATTGTCTTCTTCATTGCCATGTTTATGTTCAATATGGTAGTAGATATGTTGGATAATTATAATGACTATTATCACGCAGATAGTAAATCTTACCAACAAAAAACTAACATTATTGGTCGAGAAAATATCGATCCTAAGTTAGTCAGAAATCTGATTATCAGCATGACACTAATTTCAGCTGCTATCGGAATTTGGCTAGCTTCACAAACCGGTTGGGCAGTTCTATGGATGGGTCTCTTCTGTTACTTTATTGGTTTTGGTTATTCATCTGGTCCACACCCGATTTCAAGTTTGCCCTTAGGTGAGTTAGCTTCAGGCTTTACTATGGGCTTTATGATTGTACTGCTGAGCGTTTATCTGAATGCTTATCAGGTCTTTGCTTGGAACTGGCTTAGTGTTGGCCAAGTCTTCTTGTTGGCTCTAGCTGACGAGTTATGGATTTCTAATTTAATGCTAGCCAACAACATCTGTGATGCGCAAGAAGATGAAGACAATCATCGCAAGACAATCGTACACTTCATTGGTAAAAAAGCCGCATTGACTGCTTACAGTATGAAAAATGTTTTGGCATTTTTAGTCATCATTGTTTTACCATTTTTGAAAATTGCACCAGTCACTGTCTGGTTAACAGTTTTAATTGTACCGTTTGTTTATAAGCAAAACAAATTACTGTTACAAAAACAGGTAAAAACTGAAACGTTTATTTGTGCAGTCAAAACGCTATTAGTAGGTGCTTTAACTTATTCAATTACTTACATCATTGGCGTTTTGCTTTAGCTAGAAATCGAGGATTATTATGAAAACAATCGTTGTTTTAGGTGCAGGGTATGCAGGTTTGAAAACTGTTATCGCTTTACAAAAGAAATTGCACAAAGAAGTAAAAATTATCCTAGTTGATCAAAATCCATACCACTACGAAACCATGCGACTCTATGAGGTTGCTTCAGGCAGTTATCCATATACGAGAATGTCTTATCAGTTAAGTGATGTGCTTGATAAAGATATGACTGAATTAATTGTCGATCGAGTAGAAAAGATCAACATCAAAGAAAAGAACGTTGAATTAAAGAATCATGCACCGCTTAGCTATGACTATTTGGTAGTTGGCTTAGGCTGGGTCTTAAACGATATGGGCATTCAAGGTGCTAAAGAAAATGCTTTGCCAATGAGCAATGTTAAGGAAGCACAAGCAATTCGTGATCATATTTATGCAGAAATGAAAGCATATCGTGAGGATAAAGATAAAAAGCATTTGTCAATTGTGATCTGCGGTGCTGGCTTTCAAGCAATCGAATTAGCAGGTGCCTTAGCCGAAGCACGTCCACGCTTTGCCAAAATGGCCGGAGCAGATGCTAAGGACATTACGATCAAGATGCTGGATGGTTCGCCAGCTCTTTTGCCAATGTTCCAAGGTAAGCTCTTAGATTATGCACTGGGTTTAGTTAAGAAAAATAGTATTGAAATTATTAATCCAGCCTTTGTGCAAGGAGTTTCAGATCATTCCGTTTTATATAAAATGAAAGATTCTGATGAAATCAAGGAAATCCCAGCAGGTACTAGAATTTGGATGATGGGCTTCAGCGGCAGCCCTGTGATTGAGGCATCAGGCTTTAAGAATCGTCGTGGCAGAGTAATGGTCAGCGATCATTTAACTGCTCCTGAAAGTGATGATATTTACCTTCTGGGGGATGTTTCCAGCGTTATGGTCCCTGGTAAAAAGTGGCCATGGCCAAATACAGCTCAAATGGCTCTTTCAATGGCAAACTATGCTGCTAAGGATATTAGAAGCCGCATAAACGGCCAAGCAAGACCTTCAAAGTACGTTTACCATGATTTAGGTGTAGTTGTAGCAGTGGGTGAAACTAAGGCTGCAGGTAAGGCAATGGGCCACGGATACAAAGGATATATGGCTTCAGCTTTGAAGAAAATAATCATTGATAAGTCATTGATGGAAACTGGTGGTTTAAAGGAAACATTATCAGTTGGTCGTTTTGACTTGTATCATTAAAAGAAAAACGAATGCAAAAAAATAAGCATCAGTTGATGCTTATTTTTTATCGCTTATTTTCGTTTGTGCTCCATCATTTTTGGCTCAATGTAGAAGTGGTACAAGAATGAATAACCAAGTAAGACAAAGGTGATTCCTTCGATCCAACCACCAAACACATCTGATGGGTAGTGAACGTGAACGAAGATTCTAGTGTAGCCAATCAAGATTGGAAATAGTGCCCAAATGATGATCAACAATGTTTTCCAGAATTTGCTTTTCACGAGCAAAATAGTCAAAATAATTAAAACTCCAAACAGTGCTGCACTACCAACTGAGTGACCAGATGGGAAACTGTAGCCATCCGCATAAACCAGGTGGTGGACAATTGGACGATGCCGTTGAACGGCATGTTTGATGATCCAGTTGTAAGCGTTAGCGCAGATCATTATCCCCGCCGTGAAAAACGCGTAGGCGTATTGCTTAAAGACGATTAAAATGATGAATAAAATAATAGTTTCAATCGTGATTACGTTGGTGTTACCTAAATTGGTAAAAGTTTTGGCAAAAGCAACGTTAGCCGGATTTGTGTTGCAAACCATACTAATTACTGCGTTGTCAAAACTATGGATAAATTGTGAGCTTGATGAAACTAAAATCGCCCACGCAGCATAGATGACCACAAAAATAGCACCTGGGATTAAGGTGTCTCTTGGTGGATTTTTTGTATTAATCAAAAAGTGCACCCCTCTTGTAATTTTTAGCATTTGTGGTAAATTATAATCATTATCTATAAGAAAATAAAGGTCAGGAAGTATTAGTAAGGATATTTTTTCAGAGAGAGGCTGGTTGCTGCGAAGCCTTAGAATAAAATTACGAACTCGTCCTGGTATAAGAACCTATCGTTGCCATCCGCGTTAAGGAGCAAATTAAGTGTCACATTATGTGAAACTTAGGTGGTACCGCGATTATTTCGTCCTATGATTTAGTTCATAGGGCTTTTTATTTTGCAAAGGAGTAAATGATTTGTATAACCACAAAGTAGTTGAAAAGAAATGGCAAGATTATTGGGCAAAGCACGATACTTTTAAGACAGGTACTGATCCCAATAAGAAGAATTATTATGCATTGGATATGTTCCCATTCCCATCTGGTAAGGGACTTCACGTTGGTCACCCAGAAGGATACACTGCAACTGATATTGTTTCTAGAATGAAGCGTGCACAAGGCTACAACGTGCTTCACCCAATGGGTTGGGATGCATTTGGTTTGCCAACTGAACAATACGCTTTAAAGACTGGTGAAGATCCAGAAGTTGTTACTAAGAACAACATTGCTAACTTCAAGCGTCAATTGAACAAGTTAGGTTTCTCGTATGACTGGGACCGTGAAGTTACCACTTCAGACCCTAACTACTACAAGTGGACTCAATGGGTCTTTGAACAAATGTACAAGAAGGGCCTCGCATATGAAGCCGAAGTTCCAGTTAACTGGTCACCAGATTTAGGTACTGTTGTTGCAAACGAAGAAGTTATCGATGGTAAGACTGAACGTGGTGGTTACCCAGTTTACCGTAAGAACATGCGTCAATGGATGCTTAAGATGACTGCATATGCAGACCGTCTTTTGGAAGACCTTGATGGCTTGGACTGGCCAGAACCAGTTAAGGAAATGCAAAGAAACTGGATCGGCCGTTCAGTTGGTGCTCAAGTAACCTTCAAGATTAAGGGCAGCGACAAGACCTTCGATATCTTTACTACTCGTCCTGATACTTTATTCGGTTGTTCATACACTGTTCTTGCTCCAGAAAACAAGTTGGTACAAGAAATTACTACTGATGCACACAGAGACGAAGTTAATGCCTACATCAAGAAGATTGAATCAAAATCAGACCTTGAAAGAACTGACTTGAACAAGAACAAGACTGGTGTCTTTACTGGTGCTTACGCAATTAATCCAGTAAACGGCAAGGAAGTTCCAATCTGGATTTCAGACTATGTTTTAGCAAGCTACGGTACAGGTGCCGTAATGGCAGTTCCTGCCCACGATGATCGTGACTACGCTTTTGCTACCAAGTTTGGTTTACCAATTAATCCAGTACTTAAAGGCGGCGACATTACTAAGGAAGCCTTCACTGAGGATGGTCCACACATTAATTCAGAATTCTTAAACGGCTTAAACATTGAAGACGCTAAGAAGAAGATGGTTGACTGGCTTGAAGACCACAACTGTGGTGAAAAGAAGGTTAACTACAAGCTTCGTGACTGGGACTTCTCTCGTCAACGTTACTGGGGTGAACCAATTCCAGTTATTCACTGGGAAGATGGTGAAACTACTCTTGTTCCTGAAGACCAATTGCCACTTCGTTTGCCACATGCAACTGACATTAAGCCATCAGGTACTCCAGAAAGTCCATTAGCTAACTTGACTGACTGGGTAAATGTAGTTGATAAAAACGGTAGAAAAGGTAAGCGTGAAACTAACACTATGCCTAACTGGGCAGGTTCAAGCTGGTACTACCTTCGTTATGTTGACCCACACAATGATAAAGAATTAGCTGACTATGACTTACTTAAGCAATGGCTTCCAGTTGATCTTTACATTGGTGGTGCAGAACACGCCGTTCGTCACCTTCTTTATGCAAGATTCTGGCACAAGGTTCTTTACGACTTGGGTGTTGTTCCAACCAAGGAACCATTCCAACGCTTGTACAACCAAGGTTTGATTTTGAAGAACCACGAAAAGATGTCTAAGTCTAAGGGGAACGTTGTTAACCCAGATGACGTGATCGATGAATACGGTGCAGACTCACTTAGAATGTACGAAATGTTCATGGGACCACTTGATGCATCAATCGACTGGGACGACAATGGTCCAGCTTCAACTAAGAAGTTCTTAGACCGTGTATGGCGTCTATTCGTTAACGACCTTGACCTTAAGGCAATTCCTCAAGAACGCATTGTTGATAAGAACGATGGCGAACTTGATAAGGTTTACGCCGAAACTGTTAAGAAGGTAACTGAAGACTTTGATGCACTTCATTTCAACACTGCTATTTCTCAAATGATGGTCTTCATCAATGCTGCACAAAAGGCTAAGACTATTCCACGGGAATACGCAGAAGGCTTCGTTAAGCTTTTGGCGCCAGTTGCTCCACACATGATGGAAGAAATTTGGCAAATATTTGGTCATGATGAATCAATTACTTACGCTAAGTGGCCAACTTACGATCCAGCTAAGTTAGTTGAATCAACTGTTGAAATCATGGTTCAAGTCAACGGTAAGCTTCGTGGCAAGTTCCAAGCAGCTAAGGATGCTGACAGAAACGACGTTCAAAAACAAGCTATGGCACTTCCACACGTTCAAAAATTCTTAGAAGGCAAGGACGTTAAGAAAGTTATCGTCGTACCAAACAAGATCGTTAACATCGTAGCTAAATAAGTTAAGTTTTTCCTAAAAGAACAATAAGTTTTATACTTATCGCTTAAATTGCGTGATAATTAATTAGTTAATACTTCTTATTAGGGAAAATTCATGGAAGAAGAAAATAACTTAAATAGCAAAGATACACAAAATACGTTTCTAAAAGGCTCCGCATGGATGACCTTTGGTTCGATTGCTTCAAGAATTCTAGGTGCGCTATATATCATTCCATGGTATGCATGGATGGGTGCATATGGGAATATTGCTAATGCGTTGACGGCTCGAAGTTATAATATCTATACCATTTTTATTCTGATTTCGACTGCTGGAATTCCCGGTGCAATTGCCAAGCAGGTAGCCAAGTACAATGCGCTAAACGAATATGGTATTGGACGTAAACTATTTCATAGAGGATTAGTCCTAATGGCAATCCTAGGTGTCGTATCGGCCGCGATTATGTATTTTGTCTCGCCGCTTTTGGCGTCAAATGGGAGTCAAAGCGATCCGAGACAGGTTGCGGTTATGCGTAGCTTGTCTTATGCCATTTTGATTATTCCGATTTTGAGTATCATGCGTGGATATTTCCAGGGTTACGCGGATATGATGCCGAGTGCCATGTCGCAATTTGTGGAGCAGTTTGCGCGTGTGGTATGGATGCTGTTAACTGCCTTTGTAATTATGCAAGTGCAGCATGGTTCATATGTCCACGCAGTTATTCAATCTAATTTAGCTGCCGCAATTGGTGCCGCATTTGGTATCGGCTTGCTTGTCTGGTTCTTATTTTCAAGAAGAAAGCAGCTAGATAGCTTAGTTGCTCATTCCAATAATCGTCTGCGAGTTTCAACCACACAATTATTTGTGGAAATTATTGAACAGGCTATTCCATTTATCATTATTGATTCAGGAATTACCTTGTTCTCATTGGTTGACCAATATACTTTCCACCCAATGATTGCTGGTTTGGTTCACGCTAGCTCAGATACAATTGAAGACTGGTACGCACTGTTTGGTTTGAATGCTAACAAGTTAATTATGATTATCGTTTCTTTGGCTAGTGCGATGGCGGTAACTGCAATTCCGCTTTTATCAGCAGCGCATACAAGGGGCGACTTCAGAAGCATTTCTAGACAGATTGCGAATACGATGGACTTGTTCTTATTCGTAATGATTCCAGCCGCATTTGGGATGGCAGCTATTAGTAGACCAATTTATACCGTCTTTTATGGTCCAGATCCACTTGGTAGTAAAGTGCTTTACTTATCTTCATTTACTGCAATTAGCTTGGGTTTGTTCACGGTATTAATGGCAATTTTGCAAGGTTTATCAGAAAATGGCCTGGCTATTAAATATTTAGTCTTAGGTTTAATTCTAAAAGGGATCTTGCAGTTCCCAATGATCTTTTTATTCAAGATCTACGGACCACTAGTTGCTACTAATCTTGGTTTATTAGTAATTGTGCTTTTATCACTTAAACACTTGGAAGTACAATATGATTTCAATTTGAATAGAACCAGCCGCAGATTAATCGGAATCACTGCATTTTCAATCGGGATGTTCTTGATTGTTAAATTGGTAGAAATGGGTTTAGGCAAGTTCTTGAATCCAGATCATAGAATTACGGCTCTGATTTTAGTAATTTTATCTGTTAGTGTCGGTATTGCCTTTTATGGCTTTGCTGCATTGAAGACGGATTTAGCCCAAAAGATTATGGGTAGTCGAATCGAAAATATTTTGGTTAAGTTTCACATCCATGGTTAAAATTGAATAAGACAAAAACAACCAATGTCGTCATTCAGACATTGGTTGTTTTTTGTTACATTTAAGGGTTTTAAACAATGTGCAAAAATTATTCTAGGAGTGTTGCATTTGTAATGATAGCTAATCTGGAGTAATTGCAGTTAAAACAAAGACCCCAATTAGTTCAAGTGCTAAAAAAGTAATTCCAATAGTGGCTGTCATAATAAGCCATCTCCTTATCTGGAGAATAAACATCATAATGTTTATTCCAATTCATATTATCCTTTACACCATTTACTTTAACATAGAATTCATTATAATAAAAGCGCTTTCATAAAAAGAGTGAGAAAAAAGCCGATTTAATTTAAATCGACTTTAGTGCCCCTGCCAAGGACCTTTATTATAACATTTACTATAAGCAAAAGTTATAACTAACTAGTAATTATAAATATTTCTCAATTCCTTCTTTTGAGAATAGAATATTAATTGAAATAAATGATAAGCAATCAATAAAGAAAAGAAGGATAATAATATGGCTAAGAATGAAGAAGAAGTAAAGAATACTCCATTTGGTTTTGGTACATCAAACGATGCATACGCAAAGTATTTCACCGGTAAAAGTTACTTAAACCCACTTGCAACCAAAGCTAACTGCAACATTGCAAATGTTAACTTTGAACCAGGCTGTATTAACAAGTGGCATGAACACACAGTTCCACAAATCTTAGTTTGTGTTGCTGGTGAAGGCTGGGTACAAGAAGAGGGGAAGCCAGCTCACAAGATGACCCCAGGTGACGTTTACATTGTTTCACCAAACACTAGACACTGGCATGGTGCAGCTAAAGATTCATGGTTCTCACACCTTTCAATCATGGCTGATACTGACAAGGCTAAGACTACTTGGTACGAAGATGTAGCCCCAGACTACTACAACAACTTAAAGTAAAAACACTTTGATATTTAAAAACCACAGAGTTGAAAAATCGACTCTGTGGTTTTTTTATGCTGTTTTACCAATTGCTCTGAAAATATTAAATCCACTAACAAGAATGATGAATCCGCAGGCCAAGATCAAAACTGTTTCGTCAGAATTATCAAGCAAAATACCAGCTGCAATTGAACTAATCGGTCCACCAATAGAGGTACTAGTGCGAATAGTGGTTAAAACACGTCCAAGTACTTCGTCATTTGAGGTAATTTGAATCATTGACTCAGCTAAAATATTATGAATGCTTGTCATCAAACCAAATAGAAAAATCAGTCCCATGAAGATGAGCCAACTATTACTGAAGAAGATCATCGAAATTAAGGGAATAGCACTACTTAGCCAGGTAAAACCAATAGTTTTTATTCGTACAGTTAATTTACCTGCAATAGTTGCACCGATGATAAAACCAAGCATGAAGCAGATGTAGAACATACTATAGAAGCTGGCTTTACCGCTTCTTTGGGCGATTCGTGGCAATAAGATTGTCATTGCTGGCGTTACAAATGAGTACAGGATTGAAGACCAAAAATAATGATTTAGAAATTGGTTATTTTTGATAAACTTATAGCCACTAAAAATTTGCTTATAGTATTTGGGCTTTGCCTCTTGTGGTACTCTGTTTTTAACTTCTTTTAAAGCATAGAACAAAAATACAAGACTGATTAAACTTAGCAAACTACAAATTAACATTACATTGGCGGAAATCAACCAGGTTAATAAAAGACCTGAAAATACTGTTCCAGCAATGTTTACGAACTGATCGATACTGCTAACTTTTGAGATTAGATTATTTAACTCTTGCTCATCAGCTACCGTTTCCTTTAAAATTGCTCGATCCGCTGGATTAAAGAATTCATCACAGATGGAGACTACACCTGCGCAAATTAACGCTAAAATGTAACTTTTACTGAACTGATAAACTGCAGCGGTTGTGGCAAATAAGAAAACTGTTTGTACGAGCATTGAGTAATAGCTAGTTTTCTTAAATGAATAGCGATCGATAATTGGACCATAAAAGATGGAAAGGGCAGCTGTGGTGGAAAAGATGGCTTCGGCGATTCCCACAACAAAGGAACTTTTGGTGGATGTTTGTAGCCACCAGATGAAGACCATGCTGAAAAGTGAATTGGCTATGCCGCCAACGGCACGTGAGATAAAATAGGATTTTTTGTTTAACATAGGCTTTTACTTTATCATCATTTTGTCGAAAGTATCATATCCACACCAAGAATATGGATTGTTTCTGATGATTTTATCTATTTTTTTAAATACATGTGTAGATTCATCAATAATATTTTGTCGATTTTGAATTTCAGATGGATAAATCGGATCTTCAAAAGTGATCTTAATTTTATATTTTTCTGTCATTTCAGTATGTAATATTATAATTGGAACCTGCATTTTGTTGCTTACCCATGAACTACCTAATGGCATTGAGACATCCTTACCTAATAATTTTACAGTATGTTGTGGTCCTAAGCCCATTGAAATTTCTGGTGGGATTGCTACCACTTTGCCTTGGCTAATATCTTTTAATGCTTTTCTTAATATTAACGGATATGGAACACCGTAATTGTCAACTATATAATTATACTCAATGTTCTTAACAGTAGGAGTGTATAACTTATTGATTTTTTCTATCTTTTTTAAAGATGTTTCTAATCCATATAAAGAACAAATTATATTTTTATTTATTAAGGAAATGTAATTCGTTAATATTTGATATAAATCATTATGTAAAGGATTAAGTACAACTGCACCGTATTTTTTTATAGAATCTAAATAGACTTTTTCATTAATAATTTCGACATTATCTTTTATAAAATCTGGAGAATAAAAATGAAATAGGTGAAAGCCATAGTATACAGGAGTATTATAAAAATCTCTTGTAAAATATTTCTCAATAATTTCAATTTTCCTTTCTGAACTTGAATTGATATTCGTTAAAAGAATATTATCAATTAGTTTTTTATACAGTTGTATGTTCTTGACTATTTCTTGATTTACAGATTCTTCTCTGATTTTTTTGAAAACCTGTAATTGTTTGTCATAGTCAGTATATTCTTTTAATAAACCTTGATAAAATTTATAATCTTTAATTAAGGAATCGAAAATAAAAGCTTGTTTAATCATATATTAGTTTCCCTTTTTACAAATAGGACAATAATCTTTTTTATTAATTGTCAACGTAATCCACTTGATTTTTAAAGTAAGAAAATCAATTATTCCTATCTTATTAGTTAAAATAGGATTCAATTCTTTGCATAAAACATTTATAACTTCTTGAGCATGAATAGAAGCAATGAAATTAGCCAGAGTGCTTGTAACACCTGCTTGTGAATCATGATTTAAAACAGGCACGTAATTTTTGATTTCACTACCGTATGATAAATTAGCGCAATTCCAGCAAATAGTTTTCCCTGGAATCGTAGTGAGACCTAAACTTATAGTTCTTCCTCTGTAACCAATTCCATTTATCATGGGTACACCTAAACTGAGGTAGTAATTAGTTACCCATTTTCCAGTAAAATAACTATTGGGTTCATCAAGACAATTAACTACAATATCTGGAATTTGATTTATTTTCGTAAAATCATTTTTACTGTGTATAGTAAATACATGCTTTTCAACAACTATATTAGGATTTATTTTTTTGAGTTTATTGGATATTGCATCAACTTTATATTTTCCAATGTCATCTTTAAAATATAGAGCCTGTCTACCTAGGTTAGTATTTTCAACTATATCAGAATCTACAAGTATGAAATGAGTTATTCCTGCTTGAGCTAAGAAATATGAAATACAACTACCTACACCACCTAAGCCTAAAATTAAAATCGTCTTATTACTTAATTTATCTTGCATAGCTTCTGAGTTAGATACAATATCTGAATAAAAAATGACTTGTCTGCTTACAATAGAATTTTCATATTTATTTTTTCTAACTTTTTCAATCACTTGAGATTCAATTAAGAAGTAAAAAAAGTCTTGTATTTCTTTGTCGGATACCCGAGGATAGTTATTTTTAATTCGATTAATTAAATTAGATTTTGTTATACCAGAAGTAAGTAAATTTAAAATAAAGCGACATACCTCAGTGCATTTAATATTTATTTCTTTATGAGTATTCATAAAGATTATCTTAATTTTGTTTTTATTCTGAAATAATTTAACAGTCTTTTTAATTCTATACATTTGTTTTGTTTGAAATTACATATTGTATTAATTGTTCTACTGATAATAAAGCATCATAGTCTTTCATATTATCAGAAACTTGAATATCAAGTTTTTCTTCTAAATTATCAAATAGTTCTAGATAATCTAAAGAGTCTAATTCGTAATCTTTCATAAGGTTAGATTTTTCATTTAAATCTTGAGCATCAATTCCGTTATCTTCTAAATAATTCTTGATAATTAAAAGTATTTTTTCTTTTATTTCCTTTTTATCCATTAGCAGTACTCCTATGTTTTGTTAATTAAAAAAGGGCCGAAGCCCTTCTTTAATTAACAATTATTATTACAACTTTGTTTTGGACCAGAAAGTAATTCGTGACCAGCTTCTTTAAGTTGATCCAAAATTTCGAAATCTAATTTAGCATCTGGGTTTAATACTTGACAGTTGTTATTCATATAAATACTCCTTTAATATATAACATTATTTTTCTTAACTTGAGTACCTAGTCAATGCTTTAATGAATTGAATTTTAGGTATTTTTTAATTACTTAAAACTGGTAATACAACGATAACCATAACCATTCTCCTTTCTTTAGAAGATAAACTGATTATAAAACGTAAATAATAAATAAATTTGAAATTTGTAAATTTGCAAATTTTATTACTTGGCAAGATTTATAGTAAATTTTTCGTATCCTGCATCTTTTAGAAGATCTAATATTTGATCTTTTTTTACATTTTCATTATTAAACAAATATTTAAAGTATTTTCCTAGCAACCTATACATTAATAGATCCGGGTTTCGTGCTAATTTATTTAAAAGATTAATAGATTTATTAACCAAGACTAAATTCTTCTCTGAATAACAACGATTTAAATAGTTTATACAAATACCTGCAATTCTTCTTTGATCTTCAAATGAAAGGGAGTAAATTTTGTTGGTATACTCACTCAAAATCTTGTTCATATAAATGTTTAATCTATCCATATCGAAAATTAACATTGAACTTCCGAATAATTGAAGAAATACTTTGTCATTTGTCCAATCGTCAAACTTGTTTAATTCTTCTGAAAATTGTCTTTCAAGATTTTTATTATGCGAAATATCTTTATTTTCTAAAGTCAAAATAATCAATTCTGTTCTAAGCAATAATGAATTATCAAGGCTACTTTGTTTTAAATAGTCTTTTATTTTTTTGACCTTCGTTAAATCTCTATCGTAAAAGGCTTGAGCTAAAGTTTCTAATACAGTTTGTTTTATTTGTGTATTATTTTGAAAAGTTTGAATCAATTGATTTATATCTAAATTATTAATGGATATTAGTTTAACAAAATCTGATACTTTAAAATCTTGTTCACCGTTTTCCACTCTAGAATATTGAGAAACGGAAATAATATTTTGTACAAAGTCTTGTTGCGTTAATCCTAATTTCTTTCGTTCTTCTCTTAGATATTCTCCAAGTTTCATATTCATTGGCATACCTCCTTTTTCGATATTTTATCAGGGATAATTTAATAAGAAATATTTATTATACATAATAACAAATCTGAGATATGTAGTTATGTTCATAAAATGCTATTATTATTACTGAGAACTTAACTAAGAAGATAGGTAATCTTTATGAATAACTTATACCAGGAAATTAATGATGCTTTATATCATGTATACTACGGAATTCAACGAATTGAAGAAGAATTAAAGAAAAGTCGCTTCAATGATCTTACCCCAAAAGAATTGCACGCCATTGATGCTATTACCATGTATGAACGTCCAACTACATCTCAAGTAGCAGAAAAATTACATTTAACAAGAGCTACGATGACAGTAACTGTCGATCGACTAGTTAGAAAAGGCTACGTTGAACGAATTCGTGGCCGACAAGATCGCCGCGTTGTTCATTTGAAGTTAACGATGCGGGGTAGAGTGGTATGTCGTGCATATCATGCTTATCACAATCGTATGGTTAAAAGCTTTTTGCAAAATCTAGATGAAAATGAATTGCAAACGATTTATCATGCTTTTAAGAACTTGGACGATTTTTTGAACTCACATTAATACTATTTTGGCTTTACTAAGCAGACTGAAGATTCAGCCTGCTTTTTTTAATGCACGAAAAAATAATTTTTAAATAAAAAGGCTTTCAATACTAAGAATATCGAATTTCTCGATTTCTATATGAGCTTAATATTTGTTGACAATAAAAAGAATAATGATATGATTTGCATATCAAATAGTTAGATATACTAATTATAATAAAATGAGAAAAACGGAGATGAAATTATGCCAATTAATGCTGCTGAAATTCAAAGTAAGTTAGATTGTCAGCCATCTTTGATGCTACTGGACCAAGTTGTTGTTTTGGATAAAGACAAGCAAATCATTGCTCAAAAGAGTGTTAGTGCTAATGAAATCTACTTTCAAGGACATTTTCCTAATAATCCAGTGATGCCAGGAGTACTTTTAATTGAATCAATGGTGGAAGCAGCCAAGTTAATGTGGGATGAGCCAGATTTGGTTCTTACTCAGGTTAAGCGCGGACGTTTCCGTGAAATGGTTAAACCAGGGATGCAATTGACGATCAAAGTTATTGCTAAGGAAAAATATTCTTGCCAAGCAGAGGTTTTAATTGCTGAGAAAAAAGCTTGTACAGCAGATTTGAGTTTTAGGACAGAATAAAAGTGAAAGACGTAAAAATTGTAGCGACTAATTTTGCTGTGCCTGAGCATATTGTTACCAATAATGATTTAAGTAAAATCATGGATACCTCGGACGAATGGATTGTTAAACGTACAGGTATAAAAAGACGATACATTAGTCAAAAGGAAAATACCTCAGACTTAGCAACTCAAGTAGCGATAGGCCTGTTGAAAAAAAGTAGCGTATCTGCTCAAGACATTGACCTCATCATTGTGGCAACGATGTCACCTGATAATATGACGCCAGCTACTGCAGCAATGGTTCAAGGTAGAATCGGTGCCGAAAATGCAGTTTGCTTTGATATCTCGGCGGCCTGCTCAGGTTTTTCTTATGCTGTTAGCCTTGCTAGAGGGATGATGTTAACGAATCATTTGCAAAATGCAATAGTGATTGGAGCTGAGGTGTTATCTAAGCTGTTAGATTGGACGGATCGTTCAACAGCAGTTTTATTTGGCGATGGGGCTGGTGGTGTTTTATTAGAGCAAACCAATATGAAACACTTTTTAGGGCAAAGTTTACGAACTTTTGGCAACAAAGGTGATCGATTAGTTGCTGGTCATTTAGGTGTTACTGATGATGTCTTAAAAAATAAGAGAAAATTATCAGCCTTCACTATGAATGGCCAAGAAGTTTATCGCTTTGCCACACATGAAGTTCCACGATCAATTCTGAAAGCTTGCTCAGATGCACAAGTTGAACTTGAGCAAATCGATTATTTTCTTTTGCATCAAGCAAACAGCCGAATCATTGCTCAAGTAGCTAAAAAGTTAAAACAGCCATTAAGCAAATTTGCGATTGATATTGACGAGTATGGCAATACAGCAGCTGCTAGTGAAGCAATTTTGCTAGCAGAAATGATGCAAAAAAGGCAAATAAAACCAGGCGAAGTTATCGCTTTAAGTGGATTTGGTGGTGGCTTAACGACCGCCACACTAATTATTAAGTATTAATTTTAAGGAGAACAAACAATGACTAAAGAAGAAATTTTAAAAGACGTACAAGATATTGCTCAAGACGAATTAGATGTTGAACCAGAAAAGATCACAATGACTACTAACTTTAAAAATGATTTAGATGCCGACAGTTTGGATCTTTTTGAAATTTTGAATGAATTAGAAGACAAGTACGACATTGATTTAGATGCCGATGACAGCATTCAAACTGTTAGTCAATTAATTGACTTCGTTCAAACAGAAATGGATAAGCAAAAATAATGAGTTACGGTATTCTGTTTAGCGGTCAAGGTGCACAAAAAGCAGGAATGGGACTTGATTTTTTAGAAGATCCTTTGTTTAAAGACACGATCGAAAAAGCTAGTTCTGCCAGCCATCAAGATTTGATTGCTATTTTTGAAGATAAAAATGGCGAGCTAAATAAAACAATCAATGTGCAGCCCGCTTTGGTAGCTTTTGAAATTGGCATTTACCGCATGCTAAAAAGGGACACTGATTTAAATATCGGTGGTATGGTCGGTCTTTCTTTAGGTGAATACAGTGCAATGTGTGTAAGTGGTGCCTTAGATTTAGAAAACTGTTTGAGTTTGGTCAGTGATCGCGCACGTTATATGCAAGAAGATGCTGATCAAGTGGAAAATGGAATGGCCGCCATTTTAAAGCCAGATTTAGATGAACTTGAAGTCTTGATTGACGATTTACAAAGACAAGCTAAGCGTGTTTATATCGCTAACTATAATTCGCCTAAGCAAGTTGTTATTGCAGGTGAGAAGAGCGATGTCGAACTTGCACTTAAACAAATCAAAGAAAAAGGCTTAGCTCATCGAATCATTATGTTGAAAGTTAACGGAGCTTTCCATACGCCACTATTTGATCATGCCAAAGCTAAAATGACTAAACGGTTAGCAGATGTGGATTTTAAAGAAAATTCAGTTCCAGTTATTTCAAATACAACTGCTTTACCTTTTGATAAAAACTGGGGTGAAATCATGGCTAAACAATTAGCTGTACCAACTCACTTTGGTAGTTGTGTGAAATATTTGATTGAACATGACCAAGTTGATCGAATTTTAGAAATCGGACCAGGCAAAGTTTTATCTTCGTTTGCTAAACAAATTGATCGTCACCTTAAGTGCAGTCACATTGGCAGTTATGCAGAATATCAAGCTTTTGTAGAGGAAGAACATGGAATTAAAGGATAAAGTCGTTTTTATTACAGGTTCAACTCATGGAATCGGCGCCGCAATGGCGATTGCTTTTGCTAAGCAGGGCGCAAAGCTGATCTTGAATGGCCGAAAAGAATTGTCTGAAGATTTAAA
Source organism: Lactobacillus amylovorus DSM 20531 (assembly GCF_002706375.1). Lineage (NCBI taxonomy): Bacteria > Bacillati > Bacillota > Bacilli > Lactobacillales > Lactobacillaceae > Lactobacillus > Lactobacillus amylovorus. The sequence continues at coordinate 627,400 of NZ_CP017706.1, read as the reverse complement.
AAATGCTTTAGAGCAAGAAAATGTTGAATATCAGTATCTACAAGCGGATTTGACTCAGGTTGACTTAGATGAATTAAGCAAAAAAGCTTGGGATTTATTTGGTCAAATTGATATCTTGGTGAACAATGCCGGTTTAGCCAAAGACAAGATGTTCATTGGCATGCATGAAGCTGATTTTGAAAAGGTGCTTAATTTAGATTTGAAAGTACCATTTTTCTTAAGTAAAGCAATCATGAAGAAAATGAACAAGCAACGCTCCGGCGTCATTATTAATTTATCTAGTGTGGTTGGTTTACACGGCAACGCTGGGCAAGCTAATTATGCAGCCGCTAAGGCAGGGCTAATTGGTTTAACTAAATCAATCGCTCGCGAAGGAGCACTTAGAAGTATTCGCGTTAATGCAATTGCACCGGGCATGATTGATACCGAAATGACGCAAAAGTTGTCCGACAGAGTTAAGAAAAATATTTTAGAACAGATTCCTTTAGGTCGTTTTGGCTTGGCCGAAGAAGTAGCCCAAGGTGCGGTTTTCTTAGCTCAAAATGATTATGTTACTGGTCAAACAATTGTGGTTGACGGCGGAATGACTATTTAGAGAGGCAATATGCAAAGAGTAGTAATTACAGGAATGGGCGTCATTGCTCCCAATGGTAATGGCGTTGAAAATTTTGTTAAGAATTCTCTAGCGGGCAAAATTGGTATTAAACCAATTACTAAATTTGATGCATCAGAAACTGGTATTAGTGTGGCTGGTGAAATCGATAATTATGACAAAAATGACTATGTCGGCAAAAGAGAAGCCAGAAGGTTAGATTTATATTCTCAATATGCCATTCAAGTTGCCAGTGAAGCAATGGAGATGGCTGGCATTGATGATAAAAATACTAATCCAGAAGATTTAGGTGTGATTTTTGGTTCCGGAATAGGTGGATTAACTACTATTCAAGATCAAGTTATTCGAATGCATGATAAGGGTCCAAAACGTGTATCACCATTCTTTATTCCAATGGCAATTGCCAATATGGCGGCCGGTAATATTTCTATTCGTTTTAATGCTAAAAATATTTCAACTTCAATCGTGACTGCCTGTGCTTCAGGAACTAACTCAATTGGTGAAGCTTATCGCCGAATTAGAGAAGGGGATGCACAAGTAATGATCACTGGTGGTGCTGAAGCAACTATCAATGAAACTGCCATCGCCGGTTTTGCGGCATTGACTGCTCTATCAACTAGTACTGACTCTAATCATGCATCTTTGCCCTTTGATCAAGATCGAAATGGTTTTGTCATGGGTGAAGGTGCCGGTGCATTAGTTATTGAAAGCTTGGAACATGCACAAGCTCGTGGTGCCAAAGTTTTAGGCGAAATTGTTGGTTACGGTGCAACTAGTGATGCATATCATATTACTTCGCCTGATCCTGAAGGAACTGAAGCCGCTCGTTCAATGAGCAAAGCAATTATGCAGGCCCGTATTACTCCTGATCAAGTGGGCTATGTTAATGCGCATGGTACTGCTACTCATGCTAATGATGCTGGTGAAAGCAAGGCAATCAATCAAGTCTTTGGTAAAGACTGCTCAGTTTTGGTTAGCTCAACTAAAGGAATGACTGGGCATTTGCTAGGTGCTGCTGGAGCAATTGAAGCGGTAATCACGGTTGCTAGTTTAGAAAAAGGTGTTTTGCCACCTAACGTTGGTTGTTTTAATCAAGATCCAGAATGCCAAATTAATTTAGTTAATCAGGATAATCAAAAGCAGAATATTGAGTATGCAATTTCTAACTCTTTTGGTTTTGGTGGACACAATGCAGTTTTAGCATTTAAGAAGTGGAGTGAAAAGTAATGGATTTAGAAAAAATACAAGCCTTAATGAATCAATTTGAAGATTCAGATTTGCGTGAATTAAAAATTGATGATGGTGATTTCCATTTCTATTTGAGTAAAAACAAGAATAAGATTTCTCAACAACCAATAGTTAAATCCACAAATCCAATTGAGAAAACAGAACAGGCTAAAGCTTTTACTCCTAAGTTTGCTACCCAAAATGCTAAATCGGTTAAAGCGCCAATTGTTGGAATTGTTTATTTGCAAGCAAAACCAGATCAGCCTGCATTTGTTAAGATAGGCGATCATGTTAATAAAGGCGATACTATCTGCATTATTGAAGCAATGAAGATGATGACGGAAGTTAAGAGTGATTTAACGGGTACCGTTACTGGCGTAAAGGTTGAAAATGAAGATTTAGTTGAAGTAGGTCAACCGTTAATTACTGTAGAGGAAGATTAATTTATGAGCGAAGAACTAGGAATTAACGAAATTAAAACGATTATTCCACATCGTTTCCCCATGCTATTAATTGATCATGTTTTTTCACTTAAGGCAGGTCAAGAGGCTAAAGCCGTTCATAATGTGAGCTTTGGTGAAAGCTTTGTACAAGCAAGTTCGTCTAAAAATCCTGTTTTTCCTTCTATTTTAATTGTGGAAGCAATGGCACAAACAGGTGCAATCGCACTTTTAAGCGAAGAGAAATTTGCTGGCAAGACTGCTTACTTTGGTGGTATTAAAGAAGCTGATTTTACGGGTCAGGCACGACCTGGTGATCAAATAATTTTAATGTCGAAATTAACCAAAATTAGAAGAAATATCGGTGTTGGCATAGGTGAAGCATGGGTAAAAGATAAAAAAATTGCTCAAGCAGAGCTCACGTTTATGATTGGCTAGGTGAAAATTAATGTTTAAAAAAGTTTTGGTAGCAAATCGTGGTGAAATTGCTGTCCGTATTATTCGGTCTTTGAAAGAAATGGGTATCAAGACGGTTGCTATCTATTCAACCGCAGATCGTGAAAACCTGCATGTTCAATTAGCTGATGAAGCAGTTTGCGTTGGTGGACCACAACCTACAGATTCATATTTAAATATTAAAAATATTTTATCGGCTGCGATAGGTACTGGGGCACAGGCGATTCATCCAGGCTATGGTTTTTTATCTGAAAATGCGGAATTTGCTCAAATGTGTGAGGACTGTGGTTTGATTTTTATTGGACCCAAATCTAAGATGATTGATCAAATGGGCAACAAAGAGCACGCGCGTCAGTTGATGATGGCTCATGGTGTTCCAGTAACTCCTGGTTCAAAGGATTTTATTAAAGATGCTGATGAAGCTAAAAAAATTGCGGCAAAAGTTGGCTATCCAGTTCTACTTAAAGCTGCAGCTGGTGGTGGCGGTAAAGGAATTAGACAAGTAGCTGATCCTAGCCAAATGGCGACGGCTTTAGCATCAGCTCAAAGTGAAGCTAAAAATGACTTTGGTGATGATCGAATGTATCTGGAAAAGGTAATGCAGAACGTGAAGCATATCGAAGTTCAAATCTTTCGTGACGCATTTGGTCATGCAGTTTATTTTCCAGAACGTGATTGTTCTTTACAGAGAAATAAGCAAAAAGTTTTGGAAGAAAGTCCATGTGATTTGATTACGCAAACTGAACGTGAAAATCTAGGACAAATTGCGGTCAGAGCTGCTGAAGCAGCTGATTATGTCAACACTGGTACAATCGAATTTTTGATGGATTCAGAGCATCATTTTTATTTTATGGAGATGAATACTCGAATTCAGGTAGAGCATACCGTAACTGAAATGGTAACAGGGGTTGATTTGGTTAAAGCACAAATAAAGGTGGCTAGTGGTGAACCATTGCCTTTTACGCAAGAAGATTTAAAAGTTAAGGGTCATGCAATTGAATGCCGTATTAATGCAGAAGATCCGGCCAGTAATTTTATGCCATCGATTGGTAAAATAAATTATTTGTATTTGCCTGTTGGTAATCCAGGGATGCGAATCGATACAGCACTTTATCAAGGACAACAGATTTCGCCATATTATGATTCGATGTTAGCTAAAGTCGTAGCCTTGGGTTCTACGCGTAAAGAAGCGATTGTCAAGATGAAACGGTTGCTTAATGAAATGGTTTTACGAGGCGTAACTACTAATCAAGAATTTCACTTAAGTATATTAAATGATCCTACTTTTATTAAAGGCAATTTTACTAATACTTACCTTGAACAGATTTTTATGCCGCAATGGAGGAATGAAATAAATGAAACTATTTCCGCGTAAAAACACTCCAACTGAGACTCATATTAAGGCAGATAAAATAGCAGATGATCGTGTGCCCGATGGTTTGCTTCGTGAGTGTCCTAAATGTCATCATGAAATATTTGCTAATGAATTAGATAAGTTTTGTGAATGTCCATATTGCTTTTATGGTTTTAGAATTTCTGCTAAAAAACGCTTGGTTTGGTTAGTTGATAAAGCATGGGAGTGGAATAAGGATATTGAACCTTCGGATCCATTGCATTTCCCTGATTATCCAAAAAAGATTGAACGTGCTCAAAAAATTAGTGGTTTAAAAGAATCGGTATGGACAGGCTTAGCACGAATAAATGAAACTAAGTTTGCTTTAGGTATTATGGATCCCACTTTTATTATGGGTTCGCTGGGACAAATGACTGGTGAAAAATTAACGCGTTTATTTGAAAGAGCTACAGAAGAGCACTTACCAGTGGTATTATTTACAGCTTCAGGTGGTGCCAGAATGCAGGAAGGAATCCTTTCTTTAATGCAAATGGCCAAGGTATCTAATGCAGTTGCCAAGCATAGTCAAGCTGGACTTTTTTATTTAGTTATTTTGACAGATCCGACTACTGGTGGAGTAACTGCTAGTTTTGCTAGCCAAGGCGACATTATTTTAGCCGAACCACATGCGATGGTAGGCTTTGCAGGTCGAAGGGTGATTGAACAAACTATTCATGAAAAAGTAGCACCCGATTTGCAAGATGCAGAAAATGTGTTAGCTCATGGTTTTGTTGATCATATTGTCAAACGTCCACAAGAAAAGAAAACAATCGAATGGTTAATTAAGGTAGGTGGAGTTCATGACTAAAACTGCAATGGATATCGTTAAGGCAGCAAGAGATGAAAGCCACATTTCTGGACATGAACTGCGTAAATTGCTTTTTCCAGATTTTTTTGAACTTCATGGCGATCGCTGTGGTAATGATGATCCAGCAATAGTAGGTGGTCTAGCTACTTTTAATAAAAAAACAGTAACAGTAATTACAACTAGTAGAGGACATTCTATTAAAGAAAGAATGCAAAAACATTTTGGACAACCTGAACCAAGTGGTTATCGTAAAGCCTTGCGCTTAATTCAAGATGCAGGCAAGTTTAGACGGCCGGTCTTTTTATTTGTAGACACAGCAGGAGCTTATCCTGGCAAGAGTGCAGAGGAAAATGGTCAAGGACAGGCAATTGCTCATAATTTACTTAAAATTAGTCAGATTCCAACGCCAATTATTACGATCATGTATGGCGAAGGTGGCTCTGGTGGTGCCTTAGCACTTGCTTGTGGGGATGAAGTTTGGATGCTAGAAAATAGTATTTATTCTGTTTTGTCGCCAGAAGGTTTTGCATCTATCTTGTGGAAGGATGCGACGAGAGCTAGTGAAGCCGCGGAGGTTATGAAATTAACGCCTAATGATTTGTTAAAAATGGGTGTTATTGAAGGCATTATTGCTGAACCCGATGATCATCAAAAGGTTTGTCAAAATATTGTCGAAAAATTACAGAATGAAATGCATAAGTTGAGTGGCTTATCTGATAAAGAATTGCTAACTAGACGATACAAAAGATTTAGGAAATTCTAGGAGAAAAAATGAGTGGAATTTTAACAGGAAAGAAAATCTTGGTAATGGGTGTTGCCAATAATCGTTCTATTGCATGGGGCTGCGCTCAAGCAATGGAAAAACAAGGAGCAGAAATAATTTATACTTATCAAAATGAGCGATTAAAGAAATTTATTAGTAAATTAGTTACTGATGAAAATCGTTTAATTGAATGTGATGTATCTAGCGATGAAAGTATTGAACAAGCTTTTAACACGATTGAATCTCGTTTTGGCAAGATTGATGGTATTGTTCATGCGATTGCTTTTGCTAAAAAAGAAGAATTAGGCGGTTCAATTCTAAATTCAACTAGAGAAGGATTCAGTCAGGCGCTTGATGTTTCAGCTTATTCTTTCCTAGTTGTCGCTAAAGCTGGCGTAAAAATATTAAATAATCCGGCCAGTCTTGTAACCTTAACTTACATGGGATCAGAAAGAGCATTGCCTAATTACAACACCATGGGTATTGCCAAGGCTGCTTTGGAATCAAGCATGCGCTATTTAGCACGAGATTTAGGTGCAGATGGTATTCGCGTAAATGCCATCTCTGCAGGCGCAATGCGTACTCTAGCCGTTTCTGGTATTAAAGGACATGCAGATTTACTCAAGATTTCTAAGAGTGAAACTGTTGATGGTGTTAATGTTACGCAAGAAGAGGTTGGTAATACCTGTGCTTTCTTAATGAGTGATTTGGCTAGTGGTGTTACTGGAGACGTGATTTTTGTAGATAAAGGTGTCCATTTGCGCTAATGCAAATATATGAATATCGGAAAGTTACTTCAACGCAAGATTTAGCCAAGAAGTATTTAGAAGAAAAAAATAATAAAACTGCGGCCTTTATTGCACAAGAACAAACTGCAGGTTATGGCAAAAGAGGACGATCGTTTTATTCACCTGCTAAAACAGGAATTTATCTAAGTATCGCTTTACCTAATTTTAAAATAGATCTAAATTATGCAGGTTTATTAACACTGGCAATTGGAATTTCAGTAGTTCCAGTGCTTAAAAAGCAGTTTCCAGCAAATGATTTTCAATTAAAATGGGTTAATGATATCTATTTAAATGATAGAAAAATTGCTGGCATCTTGACAGAGAAAACTAAATTTGGATTAATTGTTGGAATAGGTATAAATATCACTACTACATCTTTTCCTAGCAGTATTTCAGATCATGTCGGTAATATCACGCAAAGTGATGTTGATAATAATCAAATTAGTCGAAAATTAGTTAAAGCAATAATCCAAGCTACCAAGACTTATCAAAATGCTAAATTTTTAGATAACTATCGGGAGCTTTCTTATCTGAAAAATAAAAAAGTAACTTTAAAAGTAGGCCGCAAGCATATTACTGGTCGAGTAGTAACAATTGATAATCAGGGGCGATTGGTTATTGCATGTCAAAACACTCTACGAAGATATTCAAGTGGTGAAGTTATCAAGGTAGAACTTAATAAGTAAAAAAGTACGTGTAAAAAATTGCATGTACTTTTTTTACTTACTTTGAATATATATATAGTTAAAAAATAAAGCAACGAGTATTCGTAACAAGTGTTATATATGTGTGATATCATTAAAATGTAATTGAATGATAAATTGTAAAATATTTCTAGAAAAGCAAAGACTGCGTTTCTAGGTAATAGTACTTTACATCATATATGAATATATTTAGAAAACTGGAGAATAAAATAATGTCTCTATTTAGCAGAAAGAAAAAAGTTGTCATCAACTATGTTGACCTGGATGAAGATAAGAAAATAATTACGAGTACTGGTGAAATAATAGGTAAGGCTGGCAAAGCAGTTGATTACAGTAGTGCTGATGAGCTTAAAAAGTTAGCAGATCAAGGTTATAAGCTTAGTTATAACGAGTACGATCCAACTGGTAGTGCACCTGCTTTTTCTAATGAGTCTTTGTATACTTACACTATTTCGTTAAAACATGATACAGAAGAATTAGATCATGCGGATGCTAATTTAGGCATCACTAAAAACGATCTTGAAAGAGTCGGCAAGCAGGTTGTTCATTATAAAAGTGCCGCAACTAGAACCCCTCAAGATAATGTTAGCTATGTTACTTTTAAGCGTAACGTCATGATTGATAAGGTGACTAAGAAGATAGTTGATTCACTTGATTGGCAACCTGAAAAGCAAACTTATTTGATGGTTACCACTCCTGAAATTCCAGGTTATATCACTGAAGACCCAGTAGTTGGTGGAGAAACTGTTACACCTGATGATTGTGATCGTGAATACACCGTTGAATATGAAATTAACCAACAACCTTCTACTGAAGATCAAACGGTTAAAGTTGAATATGTTGATCATGATGATGAAAACCAAGAGATTGTTACCGATACTTTGACTGGCCAAGCAAACATGTTGGTTGATTATGATCCTAAGAACACAATTGAGAAGCTTGAAAAGCAAGGCTACACTTTAGTAGATAATGGATATAATCCAGTTGGTGAAGTCCAATTTTATAGTAATAATGATGACTACGTTCCAACTTATATCATGGCGATGAAGCATACAATTGGTCCAGTTGATGTCGATCATCCAAATGACAAAGTTGAAAAAGCAGAATATCTCAGAGAAGTAGAATTCGCCGTTAATTATGAAGGTGCAGGTTCTGCTACTCCAAACAATAATGTTTAAAAAGCTAGATGGACTCGTAGTTTAACTATTGATCGAGTTACTGGTAAAATTTTTGCGGATGGTCAATATATAACCGATTGGCAAGTAGATCGTGAAAATTATGATGATGTACAAGTGCCAGTAGTTAAAGGCTATCATGCCGATAAAAAGTCGATTGCAGGTGGCAAGGTTACACAAGTAAGTGTAAATAAGAAGGTTACCTACACTGCTAATGGTCATATCATTCCAGTTGATGTAGACGGTAACAAGATTGCAGGTGCACCAACTCCTGTTTTTGAAACTGACCCTAAAGATCCAACTCAAGTTTTAGATCAACAAGCTGTTCCAACTATAGAGGGTTACAGCTGTGATATTAAGACAACTGCTCCATATGATCCTGCCAAGGATTTGGAGATAACTTACAAGGCTGAAAAGAAAGAGTCTGCTAAGCCAGCAACGCCAGAAAAGAAGGAAGAACCTAAGGCTGCTACAGAACCAAAAGCAGCTGCCTCAGAGCTTAAGCCTAAAAAAGATCAAAACGATCAAGTTGCAATTATTAACTTTATCGTTTTGGACAACAATGGTAAGCAATTAACCTCATCTGGTCCACTTACTGGTAAACCAGGTGAAAGCATTAATGATTTGTACAGTACTGAAATTCCATTGAAGGCAATTGCTCAAATTGGTTATCACGTCGTCTTCACCGTTGGTTTGAGTAAATCAGCTAAGAGTGAAACCAAGGCTAAGGCACCTGAAAAGCAATCCGATGTGGATCTTGATGCAGTCAGAGAAGCAACTATTAATAATAAAGATACTGCTGCTATGGCATTGGGTATCGCTGCAACGATTATTAGTTTAATTGGTGTAATCGGTAAAGAAAATAAGTAAAGCTTTTCAGTGATAATTAGTGTAAGCGAATACAATTAAAGGGTATAATGTATTTAGAAAGAGGGTCATGATTATGGCTGAAAATGAAGAAAGAATTATTAGAAATAAAATTGAAGAGATTGTTAATCACGATCAAGAAGTTAAGAATAATCCTGAGTTGATGGATATTTTTAGAGTTGCCTATGGCAGGAGGGATGCAGGCAAGCCAATGCAAGTAGTAGCTTTAGCACTTGCATTGGCTGGCTACATTACTAGTCATGGTCCAGGCGAGACCCCAGACAGCGTCCTAGACTTGCATAAAGAAATGCAGAAGTTGTCGGGAATTTAGATAAATATTAATTACGTGGATTACTTGTTTATAAAGATTCGCGTGAATGCGGATCTTTTTTGTATAAAATTGGCTAATGAAACAAAAATGCAAGTATAAATTTACACTGCTATGCGCTTACATAATTGAAAAATCAATACCAAACAAAATCTCACTTGTGAAACATAGCCATAAAGCCCGTCATATCGAGCTTTTTGACAAAATAAAACAAAAATCCACACATAGTGTGGATTTTTCGGGTTAGTTATTCACAATTTAGACCAACTTAGCACCTAATGAATTCTTGAAATGATCCAGTGCCCATTGTTGCCCATATTTAGTGAAGGTAGCAACTGCATCGGTTGGAATCGTAATATGATAATTTAGATTATAAGCTGCAATGGCGGTGTGCAAGACACAAATATCGGTGCAATCACCCGTTAGCCAAAGATCGTCAATTTTTCTTTCTCTTAAGTAATTATCTAGATTGGTGTTTTGGAAAGAAGAATAACGATTCTTGTTGAACTTGTAAACTTTGTCGCTATCTTTGTGGACATCATACCAAGTTTTGATTTTGCCATACAATTCTTGTCCAGAAGTGCCAATAATATTGTGTGGTGGGAAAAGTTTGTATTCGGGACTAAATTTATCGTGAGTGTGACCATCTGTAGGGAAGATCACATAATCACCATTTTGATAAAACTCATCAGCTAATTCTAGAATGTGACCCTCAATTGCTTGCCCAGGTTTACCACAAGTTAGTGCACCGTCATCAGCGATGAAATCATTAGTGTAGTCGATAATCAGTAGTGCTTTAGTCATAATTTACCTCTATATGTTTCTGTATTCTGAAATCAGTTTTTGTTGTAAGTCGGCTAAATTCTTTGTCAAAAAGACAGGATAACGATCAGGGTTAACTAGACGCTTAGTAGCTGTTGGTAATTCTGCGATTTTTTGATGAGCGAATTTTTGAATGGCAAAAGTGTCAGTTTCAATATCTTTTTCATGATCAGGAGTTAAAATTTCACTCAAAAGTGGTTTAGCTACAAAGTCTTTTAATTCAACTTTGTCGCAAGTGGCATATACATCCGCATTGACTGCAGAAATAGTGTCACCGATTTGTTCATCATTTAATGCAATGACATCAGCAAAAGCCTTATTAGGTTCATTTTTCTTATAGAGACGGTAAACTTGCTTATTGCCTGGCAAAGTAATCTTTTCACGACTGTTACTAATCTTGATCTTAGGTTTCCATTTACCGTTGTTCTCAAGTTCAGACATTTTGTAGACACCGCTTAAAACTGGGCTAGATGAACTCGTAATCAAACGTTCACCGATACCAAAGTTATCAAGTGGTGCGCCATCTTCAAGTAAAGCTTTAACGATGTGAGCGTCTAAAGCATTGGATGCAGTGATCTTAGCGTTAGGGAAGCCTGCATCGTCTAACATCTTTCTAGCCTTTTTGGCTAATTGAGTAATATCACCAGAGTCAATTCTGATGCCAACTGGTTCATGACCAGCAGCACGTAATTCTTTGAATACTTTGATAGCGTTTGGAACACCAGAATTTACCACATCGTAGGTATCGACTAATAATGCGGCTGTGTCAGGATAAATTTTGGCCCAAGCTCTAAATGCAGTTAATTCATCCGGAAAACTTTCAATCCAAGCATGAGCCATTGTGCCAGCTGCTGGTACATGGAAAAGTTTAGCGGCTAAAACGTTAGAGGTGCTGCTGCAACCACCAATGATTGCGGCACGAGCACCGTAGGTTGCAGCGTCAGGACCTTGAGCACGGCGAGCACCAAATTCCATGACTGCACGACCATCAGCTGCATTTGTAATTTGCCACGCTTTAGTAGCAATTAGTGATTGATGGTTAATAATGTTTAATACTAATGTTTCCAGTAATTGAACTTCCATTAATGGACCAGAAATAGAAAGAATTGGTTCTTGTGGCATAACTGGTGTACCTTCAGGGATAGCTTTAACGGTACATTGATTTTTAGCATGTTCAAGATAATCGAGAAAGTCAGCGGAGAAGTGTTTCAATGAGCGTAAGTAGGCGATGTCATCGGCAGTAAAGTGCCAGTGCTTGATTTCATCTAGTGCTTGCATTAAACCAGCACTAACTACGAAACTACCATGGTCAGGAACGTTACGGTAGAAGACATCAAACCGTGCTTGCTTATTATGTGGCAGAGTTTGAAAATAGCCGTTGGCCATTGAAAATTCGTACATATCTGTTAAAAGTTCATGATACATTTTTCTTATTTGCTCCCTATTCTTTTAAGTATAATTTACTTTAATTACTTCAAAAATAAAAGTATAATCAACTTTTATTAGTGTCGATTGTAGCACGTTATTTAGCGAGTGCAAGTTTTAACGCAATTTAAAGATCTTAGGTGGTCGGCCAGAACGCTTAGTAGAAGCTGTTCCTACTTCTTCAAAAATGTTTTTATGGGTTTTCTTAAAGTTAGAATTATCAATTTTGTCGACTGTAGTTTTTAAGAAAATAGCGTAAACTTCGCGTGCTTGTCGCAGAGTAAATGTTGGTCCTAAGATTTGAAGTACTGTTGGTTGGTAATCTAGCTTGTTCTTAATTCGCTTGATAGCTGCAATTACGATTAGATGGTGATCAAAGGCAAGTTTAGATTGTTCGGTTAAGGTTAGATCAATATCATTGTTTTTTAAATAAAAATGTTGGTCCTTAAAATTAAATGTGAACCATCTTGCTTCTGTTGCACCATAGCCAGGCTTAAGTTGGGGCATAGCGGGCAAAAAAGTCATATAAGCTAAAGCTAGTGCACGTTCACCACTAACTCGATTAGGGTCAGTAAAAGTAGCCAACTGTTCAGTGGCACCATGAGGGATGGACATGCCAATTTTATCTTTAATCAGTCGGATACAAGCAGCATCTGCACTTTCATTTCTACGTAACAGAGTTTCAGGCAATGCCCATTTATTCTTAAAAGGTTCATTAGCTCGTTTAATTAACAAAATTTGAGGCAAATGAGTGTTAGGATTGAAACTCCAAATGATATTCGTAATCGTAATTAAAGGACGAGCAACAATTTCTTCATCCAAATAAATCACCTCGAAAAAAGATCATTCAAATACGTAACTACGTAAATTGAATGATCAAATTTTTATTAAAAATTAGTTTTTATTATCTTGATTATCGTTTGAATCTTCATCATGATTATCTGACTTAGTAAAGTCACCGTTCATTGTGTTAGGCCGACCTGTTTGATAATCAGTTTCATGCTTTTCGACTCTAGGTGAAACTTCATTGGCTTCAGGCATTACCATTGCTGCAATAATATAAAGTGCAGTGCCCGGGAAGAAACCAGTGAAGATAATTAAAGCAGCACCAATGATTCTTACCCAAGCTGGATCTACATTGAAGTAGTTAGCAATTCCACCAAAAACACCAACTAAAATTTTGTCTTGTGATTTAGTTAATCTTTTTTGCATAATAATAGCCTCATTTCTAATCTCGCTATTGGTTACTTGTAATTATACAGCATAAGGGATGCAAAAGGCATTTGGAGGATTAAAATATAAAGCTTTGTGTAAGAAATATTATTTATCTTTTTGTAAAATAAAAGGTCTAGCATTTACTAGACCTACCTTTATGCCCGCTAAAGGATTCGAACCTTCACTCAGTCACCTGAACAGCGACCTGAACGCTGCGCGTCTGCCAATTCCGCCAAGCGGGCATTTTTCTCATGTACATGAATAATCATACCAAATATTTGGTAAAATGTAAGCATAAATATACTTTATTATGCAAAAGGATGGAATTTCATGTTTTTTAGTAAAAAGATAAAACGAACTTTTATTAGTTTTGTTGCTGCAATTTCGTTGATTTCATGTGGGGCGGTTTTCACAACGCCAGTACATGCCGACGCCACTAGCAGCTACCAAGCTGATCAACTTAATTTGAACGTTAAGTCTGCTATTGCTATCGATAGCGATTCCGGTCAAATTTTATACGCCAAAAATGCAGATAAAACCTTACCAATTGCTTCAATGACCAAATTGGTCACTGTTTATTTAACTTTACAAGCAATTAAGAATAAGAAGTTATCATGGGACCAAAAAGTAAAGCCCACCGCTCCAATCGTGAAGGTGGCTAACAACACTGAATATTCAAATGTACCACTTAAAATGGGACATTCTTACACTATCAGACAACTTTACCAAGCAACGTTAATTGAATCAGCTAACGGTGCCGCAATGCTTTTGGGTCAAACCATTGCCGGCTCACAAAAAGCTTTCATTAATCAAATGCGTGCGCAAGTTAAAAAGTGGGGCATTGAAGATGCCAAAATCTACACCGCTTGTGGTTTACCTAATGGTAATTTAGGCAAGGATGCTTACCCTGGCGTTAACAAGAACGATGAAAACACTATGTCAGCCAAAGACATGGCAATTATCGGACAAAACTTGATCAAGGATTTCCCAGAAGTTTTGGACACAACTAAGATTGCCCGCTTAAACTTTAAGGATGGCAATAAAGTTACTAAGATGGCTAACTTCAACTGGATGCTTAAGGGTCTTTCTCAATATGACGAAGCATACCCAGTTGATGGTTTAAAGACTGGTACCACTGATGCTGCAGGTGCTTGCTTTATCGGTACAGTTGAACACAGTGGTGCGCGTTTGATCACTGTAGTTATGGGTGCACGTCACCAAGACGGTACCGATCCATCACGTTTTATCCAAACTAAGAAGTTGATGAACTTTATTTTCAACAAGTATCGTCCAATTACGATGACTGCTGGCAGTCAAATGAATGGTGCTAAGTCAATTAAGGTTACTGACGGTGACAACGCAACTACTAACTTGGGCTTGAAGAACAGAATTACTATTTGGGATCCAGCAGATGACAAGACTTTAGTAGCTAGCTTAGATAAAAAGACTGTTGAAGCACCAATTACCAAAGATCAAACAATCGGCAATTACCAATTCAAGTCTGGCAATGAAAAGATTGTTTCTTTGTCAAACCCTAACGGCATGAATGTTAAAGCAAAAGCCTTATCAGCTAATGGTAAAGTCAACTTCTTTGTAAGAATTTGGCGCTGGCTTTTCGGAGGCAGATAAAATGACAGAAATTACTGAAGCGATATTAAAAAAGGTTATTACGAAGAGATCAAGTGATACGCATAAGGGCGATTATGGTCGAATCCTTTTAATTGGCGGTGGCGAAAACTATGGTGGCGCCATTATTATGTCGACTTCAGGAGCGGTCAATAGTGGTGCAGGACTTACCGCTGTCGCAACCCATCCGGTCAATTTAACTGCGCTTCATGCACGTTTGCCTGAAGCAATGTTTATCGATTGGCGGGATGCCAAGCTGGCTAATTTGATTAAAAATATGGACGTCGTGGTTTGTGGACCTGGGCTTGGCATGTCCGATTTAGCCAAGCAAATTATGGTTATTCTGAGAAGATGTACTTCAGAAAAACAAACGGTAGTCCTAGATGCCAGTGCGCTTGACTTGATTAGTCAAGATAAATCGCTTTTACCAACGAATGCAGGTCATTTAATTCTTACGCCCCACCAAATGGAATGGCAGAGACTGAGTCAAATTAGAATTCCATTTCAAACAGATAGTGCCAATATTGATGCTTTGAACCAACTAATTCCAGATAGTAATGCGATGTTGGTTTTAAAATCAAATCATACCCATATCTATGATGGCAAAGGTCAAGTTTTCGTTAACCCTTTGGGCAATCCAGGTATGGCAACTGGCGGCATGGGCGATACGCTTGCCGGTATTATCGGCGGCTTTGTAGCTCAATTTGGTCCAAGCGTCGACACTGTTCTGGCAGCTGTTTACATTCATTCTCTAGCTGGCGATTTAATTAATAAGGATAACTACGTTGTTAAACCAACTGAGGTTTCTAAAGTATTGCCTAAATTAATGAAAAAGTATTCAGAATTATCGTAAACATGTTAAAATTTTAAGTATAGTAAAATAGCATCCCGATTCAGGGATGTTTTTTAGCGTAACGCTTTAATATGCGCGAAGCATTAATTATAATAGTTAAGATTATTTTTAAAAAAGAAGATTAACACGTTTATGAAGAAAAACATTATTATTGGAGTGGCCAGCATCGTATTGGCTTTTGGAGCAATTATCGGTTTAGCTAACGGTTGCGCACCAAAGTCTGATATCTCTCAAGAAGCAGCTACCATTCAAAGTAAGACGACTAAACCAAAGAAAAAAGCTAAGAAAAAGGCTAAACAAAATACAGAAATTTTTCGTCCATATAAAGATCCTAAGGATTTAAGAAAAGAAGGCACTTGGCGTCAAAAGAGTGAGACTAAGAAACATCCTAAGATTAGTCCAACAGAAAAAGATTTAACTTTACGTGTCTCACTTGAAGGCAATCGTACTTACTTGTTAAGAAAAGGCAAGGTAATTTACACCATGCTTTCTACTGGCGGTATTTTCAAGAAGGGTAAATCTCTTACGCCAACGGGTACTTACAGTATTCAAGGCGGACGCGGCGATAGTTTCTTCAATTATAATTTAGGAGAAGGGGCTAACAACTGGACAAGCTGGAGTCCTGATAATGTTTACTTATTCCACTCTGTACCTACTAAAGGTGATGGCAGCTACAATTTAAAGGAAGCTGCTAAATTAGGTAGAACGCAAGGCTCTCACGGCTGTATTCGTTTAAGTGTTCCTGACTCTAAGTGGATTATGGATAATATTCCTAATGGTACTAAAGTAGTCATCAAGAATCATTAAAAAATTAGACAGATATGCAAATGGTCATATCTGCTTTTTTCGTTAAAATTTGTGGCACGCCTTTATCATTCCTGTTATAATCATCTTTGCTAGTAGGTTAAAAGTAGTAGTTATTTTTCTGTTTTAGCGAGTCCAAGTTGGTGGAAGTTGGATATCAGAGAATAATGAAGGCGTGTTTAACTGATTAAAATAATGATTTAAATAAGCGGATACTTTGTATCAATTTGAGTGGTACCGCGGGTTAGTAACTCGTCTCTTTCTAGATAATAGAAAGAGGCTTTTTTATTTGAAAAGAGGAAGAAAATGGACTTTAAAAACGAAGTAGTTGATTTAGTTTCAAGCCAAGTTGATTTGCCTAAAGAAAAAATTGCTGCATTAATTGAACGTCCAAAGAATGCTAAGATGGGTGACTATGCTTTTCCAGCATTTATTTTGGCTAAGACTATGCACAAGAATCCTGCAATTATTGCCAAGGATATTGCTGAAAACTTAAGCAGTGATGACTTTGCCAGCATCCAAGCTGTTGGTCCTTACGTTAACTTTGCCATTGACCATGAAAAGCTTGTTTCATCAACTTTGAAGGATGTTTTAGCTGAAAAGGAACACTACGGTGATCAAAAGTTAGGTGAAGGCAATGTTCCAATTGATATGTCATCTCCTAACATTGCTAAGCCAATGTCAATGGGGCACCTTCGTTCTACTGTAATTGGTAACTCAATTGCCAAGACGATGGAAAAAGTAGGTTATACTCCAATCAAGATTAACTACCTTGGTGACTACGGTACTCAATTTGGTAAGTTAATTGCTGCTTACAAGCACTGGGGTAACGAAGAAGACGTTAAGAAAGACCCAATTATGAGTCTTTTCCATTACTACGTTCGTTTCCACAAAGAAGCTGAAAATAATCCTGAACTCGATGATGAAGGTCGTGAATGGTTCAAGAAACTTGAAGACGGTGATCCAGAAGCAGTTAAATTGTGGAAATGGTTCCGTGAAGTTTCTCTTGAAGACTTCAAGCGCATTTACAACGAATTGGGCGTAACTTTTGATTCATACAATGGTGAAGCATTCTTTAACGACAAGATGCAACCAGTTATTGATGAATTGAAGGAAAAAGGTCTTTTACACGAATCTCAAGGTGCACAAGTTGTTGACATGGGACCTGACGAAAACCCAGCAATTATCGTTAAGTCAGATGGTACTTCAATTTACTTAACTCGTGATTTAGCTGCTGCTGAATGGAGAATGAAGGAATACAACTTCGTTAAGATGCTTTACGTTGTTGGTAACGAACAAGCGCAACACTTTGTTGAACTTAAGACTGTGCTTAAGAAGATGGGTTACGACTGGGCAGACGAAATCCACCACGTTCCATTTGGTTTGATTACTCAAGGCGGTAAGAAATTATCAACTAGAAAGGGTAACGTTGTCTTCCTTGATCAAGTATTGAAGGATGCAGTTTCTCTTGCTAAGAAGCAAATTCAAGAAAAAAACCCAGATTTGGCTAACCAAGACCAAGTAGCTCATGATGTTGGTGTAGGTGCCGTTGTTTTCCACGACTTGAAGAATGATCGTCTTGATAACTTCGACTTTAACTTGGAAGAAGTCGTTCGTTTCGAAGGCGATACTGGTCCTTACGTTCAATACACCAATGCTCGTGCTCAAAGTGTATTGCGTAAAGCTGCCGCGATGGGCGAAAAGCCAAGTGACACTGATTTAGCTCTTGATGATGATTGGGCATTTGCCGTAGCTAAGGATTTAGCAGACTTCCCAAGAATTGTGGCTAGAGCTAGTGAAAAGTTTGAACCATCAGTAATTGCTAAATATTCTCTTGATTTAGCTAAGAAATTTAACAAGTACTATGCAAACGTGAAGATTTTAACTAAGAACGATAAAATTGGTGCTCGTCTTGCCTTAGTTCAAGCTACATCAATCGTCTTGACTGAATCACTCAGACTTTTAGGCGTAAATGCTCCTAAGGAAATGTAAGCAAAATCGTGAAAATTTAAAAAATAGCGCTTACATTTTGTGAAAAATTGTTCATAATAGAATTATTAGGGTACAATATGCATGTAAGATATTTAGGAGGTATTTTTTTATGGCTTATTTTGACAACGGTAATCAAATCTTTAAGGATGCTCGTAAGAACCATTACGCTGTAGGTGCTTACAACACTAACAACTTGGAATGGACTCGTGCAGAATTACGTGCTGCAGAAGAAACTAGAACTCCATTGTTGATCCAAGTATCAACTGGTGCTGCTAAGTACATGGGTGGTTACAAGTTCGTTAAGGACATGGTAGCTGACCAAATGGATTCAATGAACATCTCAGTTCCAGTTATTTTGAACTTGGACCACGGTGACTTTGAATCAGCTAAGGAATGTATCGCACTTGGTTACTCATCAGTTATGTTTGATGGTCACAAGCTTGATACTGAAGAAAACTTAGCTAAGACTAAGGAAATCATCAAGTTAGCTCACGAACGTGGTATTTCAGTTGAAGCTGAAATTGGTAAGATTGGTGAAAACCAAGGTGCTGACGGCGGTGAATTAGCATCAGTTGAAGACGCTAAGGCTTTCGTTGCTGCTGGTGTTGACAAGCTTGCTTGTGGTATTGGTAACATCCACGGTGTATACCCAGAAGGCTGGAAAGGCTTGAACTTCGACCGTCTTAAGGAAATTGCTGAAGCAGTTCCAGAAGAACCACTTGTATTGCACGGTGGTTCAGGTATTCCTGAAGATCAAGTTAAGAAGGCTATTTCACTTGGTATCGCTAAGGTTAACATCAACACTGAATTCCAATTAGCATTCCAAAAGGCTACTCGTGAATACATCGAAGCTGGCAAGGACTTAGACAAGGGCAACAAGGGTTACGACCCACGTAAGTTGTTATTGCCAGGTACTGAAGCTATTACCGACGCTATGAAGGAAATGATTGGCTGGTTAGGTACCAAGACTATTGATGACGAACTTAAGGATGCATCATTCGACCGTTCATCATTAAACGAAGAATAATCATTTGATTATTAATTAAAATAAAGCTCAGCTTTTGCTGGGCTTTATTTTTTGCATAATTTATCTTTTCACATTAATCCAGCGACCATGAACTTCAATTTTGCCATCTTTTTCTAGTTCTTTTAACTTACGACTGAATGTCTTCGGCGTAATTCCTAAATAACTGGCTAAGTCCTTTTTCTTTAGTTCTAATTTTACTTCATTTTTGCCTTGCTCATTGGCAAGGTCATTCAAGTAAGCTAATATCCGTTCTTTGGCATCCAAGGTGTTTCTAAGCACCGAATTATGTTCAATTGCGACTAACTTTTTACCGAAATTATTTAAAAGCTTCAATGACAAATCTGGTGTTTTCTGCAAAAGTTTTTGAAAATCTGCGCGGTTAATTGAGCAAACCCAGGTGTCCTCCACAGCTTCAACAAAGTTTTCATTTTCGCTTTGTTTGAATAAATGTTGTTGTCCTTCAATGTCACCTTTTTGGAGTATACCTAGCACGACTTCCTTAGTTACTGTAATTTCTGAATAGGATTTTTTCATGCATAAATTTGTATAAATTGAGCCGACCATCAAAGAAGTATAGAATTAGATGTATCTTAATGAAAGTATTAGAAAGTGTAGCAACATAGATATGAGTAAATACGATCAATTGTGGCAATATATTAAAGACAACAAAACTGGCGATTTTGAGCTTTCATTTGATGAAATCGAAAAAGCAGCAGGACCGCCAATCGACCATTCATTTTTGCATTATAAGAAAGAACTGCCTGACTATGGTTTTGAGGTAAAAAAGATTTCACTCAAGAACAAGACAGTTAAGTTTCATCAATTATAGAGGCAGGACATGGCATACGATTTTAAAAAAGAAGAAAAGCAGTTTTATCGTCCAGGCAAAAAGCCTGAATTAATTGATGTTCCACAGATGCAATATATTGCTGTTCAAGGTCAGGGCGATCCAAATCAAGAGGGCGGAGAATACAAGCATGATCTTGTATAGTTTAGCCTATACAATTAAAATGAGTAAAAAGGGCTCACATCAGATTAAAGATTATTTTGACTTCGTGGTTCCACCGCTTGAAGGATTTTGGTGGCAAGATGGCGTTAAAGGCATTGATTATGCTCATAAAGAAAGATTCAATTTTATTTCCTGTATTCGAATGCCTGAGTTTGTGACAGATGAAGTTTTGGCTTGGGCTAAAAAAGAAGCTGCAATTAAAAAAGGCTTGGATTTTTCGTCAGTCAAGTTAATTACTTTGACAGAAGGAAAATGCGTACAAATTATGCATCATGGTAGTTATGATGATGAGCCTGCTACTATCGCTAAGATGCATCAATTCATTGCTAAAAATGATTTGGGATTAGACTTTTCAGATCAGCGTCGTCATCATGAAATCTATTTATCAAATCCTCAACGTACAAAGTTAGAAAATTTAAAAACGATTATTCGCTTGCCAGTTAAAGAAAAGAAGATAAAAAATGACTAAAAAAGTTACGCCACGTTTGGTGATGGCGATTTTATCGGCAGGGATGCTCTCATTTTTGGGAATCCTTGATGAAACGGCAACGACAGTTACTTTTCCAAT
The DNA here is from genome assembly GCF_002706375.1 of Lactobacillus amylovorus DSM 20531. Lineage (NCBI taxonomy): Bacteria > Bacillati > Bacillota > Bacilli > Lactobacillales > Lactobacillaceae > Lactobacillus > Lactobacillus amylovorus. The sequence goes on along the minus strand of NZ_CP017706.1, from coordinate 606,497 downwards.
CTTGACTAGAGACTTTGCAATTACTACCGATCAAGTTCAATGGGTTAATACCCTGGTGTTGCTAGTGATTGCAACGATTGTGCCAATTAGTTCACAGATCAGGTTGAGAATTCCTACCAAAAAAATATTTATTCTAGGAGTTTCATTATTTATATTGGGCTTACTGATTGATATCGTTACTCCATGGTTTGATCTTTTGTTAGTAGGTCGAGCCTTGCAAGGAATTGGTAGGTATAGGCTTGCCGCTAATGTATAACATTATTCCGGCAGAAGTACCAAAAGAAAAACTCGGCTTCATGATGGGGATTGGAACGATGATTACCGCTTGTGCCGTAGCCTTTGGTCCGGTGTTTGGTGGTGTCGTGACTGATGCGCTTAATTGGCGCTGGATTTTTATCATTTCACTGTTTCTGATAGTAATTAGTTTACTAACAGGAATCTATTCAATTCGCCAGATCAATCCTTTGCAGAAGGTGAAGATCAAGTACGGTCAGTGGCTGTCTTTTGCTGTTGCTTTAGTTTGCTTAATGCTAAGCTTTACTCGAATTGCCAAATATTCATTCCTGTCAGTTCCAGTTTTAGGCTTTTTAGTTTTAGGAATCATCAGCTTATTAATTTGGCTAAAATATCTTGGTCCGATAAGGAAGCCTTGATTAGTCCTCAATTATTTAAAAATTTGCGTTTTAGCATGCAACTAATTGCCTATTGTTTTGCTAAAATTGCGACTTTGGCCTTAGGCTTCATCTTTCCAATCTATGTGCAAGCCGTTAATCATGGATCCGTTTCTCTGGCTGGTTGGATTACATTTCCAGGTGTGGTGATAAATGCCTTGATGGCAGCCTTAGCAGGAAAGCTGCTCGATAAAAAAGGTGCGCGTTTGCCGATCATTATTGGCGTAATTGCCAGTCTAACTAGTTTGATTTTGATGAATATATTAGCACCACTCAGCAGTATTGCCATTGTATTATTGTATGTTCTTTATTATGGCGGTTATGGGATGTGTTTTGGCAGTCTGATGACCAGTGGATTGATTACTTTGAGCAAAGCCAACCATGCCCAAGGCAACGCGATCTTCAATACTTTGCAGCAATTTTCTGGAGCACTCGGAACTGCATTAGCTGGGACTTTGATTGCGATTGCACAAAATAATCATGTAGGTAATGGCACGGCAATAGGTTCTAAGTGGACGTTTATGGTGCTGCTTGTGCTGATAATTGTTAATTTAGTCCTTGCACTAGTATTTGTACCGAAGAAGAAAAGTAAATAGTAAAAGGTTAAATTTATGACTTTTAAAAAATGATAAAAGTTTAAAATTTTTAGATACTGTGGAAGCATTACAAGGCAAAAAAGAGGTAGAAAATCATACCATTACTAAAATTGGTAGTTTAAAAGATTTAGATCAATGGATGGATAGTTTATGATTTGTAAGTTCAGTGAAAGCTGAACTTTTTTATTTTGCTTTATTTAATAATTAAAATCTTCGAAAAATTGATCAATACATTAAGCTAAATCATGGTAATTTTGATTAATATAGAAAGCATAAAGTAAAAGGCCCAGCATAAGCTGAGTCTTTTAAATTTCTTTGAAAAATTGGTACAAATATTCTCGATAAGCAAAGGCCATGATGACGTTGCGCAGCATTTGCTTTTGACTGGTGTTATCATGACCGATCTTTTGCAGTTCTTTCTTTTTGTTGAAAACATATAATAAGACATTCTGCAATTCAGCGGCAAAGTAATTATAAGCAACTTCGGTTGAATAGGTCTTTTGCTGGATGGCAATCGCCTTGCGCAGGTCTTCTTGATCCATCACGTTTTTGGCAATGGTGATAAAAAGTAGGGTGGCGATTTGCTCACGGCTGTATAGCCGGCCTTCAGGGGATGCAATTAGATCATGTTTAACATAATTGCTGACCATTGAACTCGTAATCTTGATATTTCCTAAGGGCGCTAAACATTGATTTATATAGTTCACTACTTGCTTTAAATATAATCCCATTGCAGGAATTTCTTGGTATGAAGGAAATTTTAATTGTTCTACTGCTACTTTCTTTTTTATATTTTTTGTCCTCACTTTGGTTAAATTTTTGAAGGTTCTGTCAATTAATCTCTTGCTATAAGTTTTTTAAAAACTGCTGATCAGATTTCAGACTGGACTAGGAAGTTAACAAGACAGCATATGCTTCAAACGTTGCTTGGGCAGATTTATTAGGAAGACAAGAAATTAGGGCAGGAGAAGTAAATCATGAAGATGGTGATATTGAAAAGACGGTAACTTACAGTAAAGTGATAATTCCGCCAACGGATGAACATCATGACTCAAAGGAAAAGAAGCCGGAAGTTTCTGAAAAGTCAAAGAAACCAACTGTTTCAGACAAGCATTCAACTCCAAAGAAGGAGCATAAAGTAAAGAAAACTAAGAAGGCAAAGAAGAATAAGAAAGTTAAGGTGGCAAAGAAACATACAACTAATTCAAGTAGATTAGCCAATAGATTAGCCAAGGCAGAATCTAAGAAATCTGCTAAGTCATCGACATGGTCGAATAACCGTGGACCTAAGAGTGAATGGACGAGTAATCACGGACCTCAGGTGAATGGATGAGTAATAATGGTCCTAAGTCCGAATTTAACGGTGCTGATGAGACAGCTAATAATAAGCCAAAGGCAAGTGATGAAGAATTGCCACAAACTGGTGAAAAGGATAATAAGCTTGGAATTTTAGGTTTATTGTCAGTATCATTAGCAAGTCTATTTGGATTAGGCGAGAAGAAAAAGAAGGAAGATTAGAAGTTTTAAGTATCGTAACTAATAAAAGGCTCTATAATTATTAAGAATAAAGTCTAGCGTTTGCTAGGCTTTATTTTTTTGCAGATTTGCTTTAGATTCTAGCTAATTGAACTTACTATAAAAGAAATATAAAATGAAAAGTACGAATTATAAAAAATCTATAAAATAGAAAATTCAATTATAAAAGAAGTATAAAAAGAGATTACATCTTGAGGATTGAAAAATAAATAATGAGTAAGTACGATAAATTATGGCAATATATCAAAGATAATGAGACTGGGAATTTTGAGCTTTCCTTTGATGAGATTGGTCAACAGGCTGGAAGTGACCTTAGACAATTCTTTTTTACGCTATAAAAAAAGAATTGCCAGCATATGGCTTTGAGGTTCAGAAAATTTTATTGAAGAATAAAGTGGTGAAGTTTCATCAGTTGTAATGAAAGTTATTAATAACTAAAGTAGTAATTTGTGATAATATTTTCAAAATTGGTAGCTATGCTTTGTTTTAGAAAAAGACTAAGATATGAATAAAAATGGGAGGATTAATAAGTTACTATGAAGAAGGTTTTATCTTGGCCAGTATATTATCAACTATCAGAGATTTATACGGCGCCGTTAAACGTAGTGTGGTTTGTCTTTGGCGCGGCAATGGCGTTTCAACAATATCACATGTTTAATTTGATTAATATCTTGCTGTGCTTGGTGGATGTTTTTCTGTTTGATTTAGCAGTTAATATCGCTGATAATTACTATGATTATCTTCATGGCAAAGATCGACATTTTTTGACTGATATAAATCCAATTGGACGACTGAAGTTACCTTTGACTGATGTTAGGAATTTAGTGTGGATTAGCTACTTTATCTCAGCGATTCCGGGTATCATTTTGGTTTATCGTACTGGTTGGCCCGTACTAATAATGGGGATTGTGGGGTATTTATTGGAATATTTTACATTGCAGGGCCTAAGCCGCTAAATGCAATGTGAATTAGTGGTATCTTTTTTTATTTCGTATTTCATTATATTAGTAAGTATCTACGTTACAATTTATGGCGTCTACCCTTTGACCTGGAACTTGGCGTTAACCACTGTGATAAGATGTTTGCCTTTAACACTTATTTTCTATGCTTTGCAATTAGCCAATAATACTTGTGATTTGCACGAAGATTTAAACAATGGACGCCATACTTTAGCCAGTTATACGGGAAAAAAGAATGCTCTTAAAATAATTAAGGCGTTGATTATTGCGGGATTACTGTTTCCAATTGCCGTTGTTCTTTTTGGTTTGGCAAAATGGCCACTGATTTTTAGTTGCTTTTTGTTGCCGATATTATGGCCAAAATTAAAACAATTCTTTGAACATCCGGATAAACAGACCACCTATTTACAAATGATTAAGTATCTATCAATATTCTTTATTACGTATATAGCCATTTACACAGTTTTGGTTTTAGTTTAAGTATAAAAGGTTTCGTTGAGCAGGATAGGAGAGACTATCCTGCTTTTTTGGAAGCAAATTTGATATCCAAGGCGGGGAAATATGACGAGTTGCTAAAAATGAGGGATAATATGATATTATATCTCCGAATTATGATTATTGATGAAAGAGGTATAAACAATGAAATTGAAAAAAATTTGGATAGGTTTGTTAATGTTTGCAGGAGTTGTAGCAATATTTGTGGCTATGCCTAAACAAGCAAATGCTGCATCTGATGGAAATGTGAGTGAACAATATGCTACTGCTGTGATTAGTGAGCAGAATGTAAAGCTGGGAGAAAATGTTGTTGGAAGTAATGAAAATGCTAGTCCTTTTGTGAATTTCACTAGAGAAATACCAGGAACCACAAATTGGTGGCATGTTTTATATAACAAATGGAGAAGACATGGAAAGAGATAAAAATGTCCAATTTAATGTTTGAGATAATACTGCAAACTATATTTATTATTATTTCTGTTACTTTTGATATTTTAATTTTTGATAGAATATCTCTTTCCGCACGTAATAAAAAAGATAAAACTTTTTTAAGCTTGTTTACTGGATTAATAATTCTTATAAGTATAGTAAGTTCCATATTTTTTAATAGTTTTTATTTAATAACAACGATATGTGAAATTGTGGGATTATATATCTATTTTGGAATAGTTAGAAAGAAAAATAAGAAACTTGTTTTAGGGTCAGCTATAATTTTTAGTTTAGTTGATCTTATTTTTATGGTGAGTGAAAGGTTAATAAATTCACTTTTTTTGTTATTCGATTCAGAAAGTCAAATATATCTGTGGGATATTCTAATAGATATCGTAGTACTACTTGCTTTGTATAGATACAATGAAAGGATCAGGGAGTTTCTTACAGATATCAATAGTTCAATATTTTTAGGAATTATTATATATTTGTATGTTTCAATTGAACTGGTGAATTATTATTTATCTAGTGATCGAAGGGCTGTAGAAGTTATTCAAATTTCTTTGGGTTTATTAGTGTTGCAAACTTTTTTTGCAATTCTTGTTTATGCTGGAATGGTACATATTCAAAAGGATTTATTGACTAGACAAGAACAAGAACAACAAAAACTGCAGTTAAAATTAACAGAAACAAAGAGAGAAAATACAGAAATTAGAAATAGAGAACTAGCATTAAAAGGGCAACAGCTACAGATAGAAAATGCTCAACTAAAAGAATATTCTAATTATCTTGATAAAAATGAAGATGAACTCCGTCATTTTAAGCATGATTATGAGAATCTTTTAAATAGTTTGAAAATTAGTGCAGAAAAAGGGGATAGTGAGTCTGTTGTAAAACAGCTGGCAGAATATACTGATACTCAGATTGATGAAAAAGCACTTCGTAAATATAAAGGTGTTAATCATATTCATGTTGAAGAATTAAAGAGTATTGTAATTACTAAGTTAGCTAAGCTCTATAATGAAGAAATTCCTTATAGTTTTGGTTGTGATGTGGAAATTTATAATATCCCAAAGTCAGTAAATATTTTTGATATAGTACGGATTATTGGGATTACATTCGATAATGCGATTGAAGAGAGCCAAAGTTTGATTAAGCAAACTGGTAATACTGATATTGCTAAAGTTGATGCTATGTACTATCAAGAAGATGGCAATTTTGAATTTCGAATTCGAAATCGAATAGCAGCAGATACTAGCTTGGCTTCTGATATCCTAAGTAAAGATGGTTATTCTACTAAAAAACATCATACTGGTATTGGATTAGCCAATGTTAAACAAATAGAGTTAAAGTATGAAGAATATATGCTTGTGAATTATGGAATTGAGAATGGCTGGTTCAATTTTGAGTTAGAAATTATGCCAGATAACGAAGGAGGAATAGAATGAAATATCCAGTATTCATTTGTGATGATGATCAAATGCAAGTAAATGATATAGTCAAAATGATTGGAAAAGCTGAAGAAATTCTTTCTGATGAGCATGCTATTGAATTTGATGTGGCGTTTACAACTACTTTTGCAGACGCAAAGAAGTTTTTGAAAGATAATATCTATACTGGAGGTGTTTATCTATTAGATATAGAACTTGGTAAAGAGATCGGTCAAAATAATGGTTTTGATTTAGCAGAATTGATTAAGAACCAAGACAAGAGAGCACAGATTATCTTTATTACGACGCATGCCGACTTATCTTTGATTTCTTTTGAGAGAAGACTTGGTCCTGTTGACTATATTGTAAAACCGAGAAATAAGGAAGATTATGATAGATTTAAACAGCGGCTTGTTGCTACGTTAGAAATTTCTATTTCAAATATTGAGAATTTTGATTATACAGAAAAGCTAACTTTTCATTATAAAGTGGGAAGACAAGTGAGAAACGTAGATATTGATGATATTATTTATATTTCGACCACCAAAACACCACATAAGCTAATTATGGTGAATGTAAGAGGCGAAAATCAATTCTTTGGCAGTATCAATCAATATGCTAAGGAGTCTGCGGCTTTAGTAAAGATTAGTCAATCTTGTTTAGCCAATCCTAAAAATATAAAATTAATTGATTTGCCGAAGTACAAAGTAACGTTTGTAAACGGTGATACTGTTGATTTTTCACAATCGGCGTATAAAAGAATGCAACATTTATATGATAAAATCCAATCTTAAAAATTAGCCAATGTGTGTAAATTTGACCATTTTAATTCATATTTGTGATGTTTTAGTATCATATTTTAATTGATGAATTGAATTTGTATCGCAATAAGCTGCTTATGACAGAAAGCTCGAATGGAATAGTACCGTGCTATCATAATTTATGTAAGTTACGAAGAGGTAGTTGAGTAACTTATGAATGTCAAATATAAGTTGATTTTATGAGGGAAAAGAAAATGAAGATTTATCACTTTTGTTTACAGCACTCTATACTGCACATAGTGGAATTTCTAGTGCACAATATCAAAAGTACTACGGTAGATTATCTGCAAGCGAACGTTCAGCTAAGTTGTGGATTGCTAGAAGAGGCAGATACTATGGACGTTTTCAATTAGATGTGTCATACTTACATGGTGATTACAGTGTAGCCAATCAAGAACGTACTGCTGATAGATATGTTAAAGGTCGTTATGGCTCATGGACTGCAGCAAAGAGATTTTGGATGGCACACAATTGGTATTAAAAACTAATTTAAACAGCAAAAAAGGTTGTGTTTAAAATGAAATTTCAAAAATTAGTAACGAGTGCATTATTAGTAGCTGGTACTGCTAGTGCATTGGCTGTTGTACCTGTATCAGTAAATGCTGCAACTAGCAAGACTGCTCCTGTAGTAGCAGTTCAAAACAAGGCTAACTTTACCAAAGAAGGCTATATCATGCGTGTTCTTAACGATCGTGATGCATCCCCAATCTACGTTGGCAAAGCTAACTACAACAAATTGGTTAAGAATGTAACCCCGGCTAAAGGTGCTAAGACTATCAGTCCTAAGAAAGTACAAAAGGTTAAGTTTAGAATTGAAAAGGTTCTTAATGTAAAAGGTCGCGGCGCTGGTGCTCCAGTATACTTGGTCGCTTCAAAGGATAAAAAGTATTCAACTTGGACTACTCAAGCCTTCTTGCAATACTACTACTTGAACAGCAAGTCTATGCAAGGCGTGACTAAGCCACTCAAGAGAATTGCTAATAGACTAAACACCAGCCTGAAGAAGGCAAACAACAAACGCGACTTTAGCGCTGCAATGAAAGCTGCTAAGAAGTTACGTGGCAGTCAAAGAGATTTCGTTTTACGTTCATTGAATCAACTAAAGAAGGATGGCTCCATGAATGTAGAAGGAAAGAACTTGTTATTATTTGGCTTGTAAAATTAAGATATTACGTAGTAAAGCTCAGCGAATGACTGAGCTTTATTTTTTGTGAACGCTAGTCGACAAACAGTATAATGAACTTATACCTGAATTGTCAAATTAAGTGCAACAGTTAGGCTATGAAGAAATATATTGCTTGAAGAGTTCTTCTGCTGTGTGATATTGAAGGATTCGACGATGTTTGTGGTTAATGGCATTGGTGCCTGTTGAACATAATCAGCTGACTTATCTTTCATGCTTTTGCCTTTAGGGAAGAATTGCCACAAACTGGCGAAAAGGATAATAAGCTTGGAATTTTAGGTTTATTGTCAGTATCATTAGCAAGTCTATTTTTCTCATCATTAGCTGATGCCTTTATGAAAGTAACTCCAATTACTTTAGGTGGTGCCTTCGTTCTTTTAATTGGTAATTTTCCAATCCCAGCTTGGACTAACTTTTTACAAAAGATAGGTTGGGCAACTCAATTTAACGCTGCACAAAATGCAACTATGAATGTATTGTCACTCTTTGTTGTATTTAACTTTGCTTATGTTTATGCAGAAAAGTGTAAATATAATCCATTGCCAGCGGGATTACTTGCTGCATCAAGTTTTATGATTTTAGCTCCACAAGATTATATGGCTAGAGCATTTGGTACACATGCTAAGTTGACTCAGGTAACAGCCTTTGGTACTAATTACCTTGGTTCATCTGGTATGGTTGTTGCTATCCTTGTTGGCTGGGTTGTTGGGATGCTTTACGTATTCCTTAACAAAAAGAATATTGTAATTAAATTACCTGACAGTGTTCCACCTAATGTTGCAGCTTCACTTCAGCCATCATTAATTGCCGGAATTATTTTGGTATTAATGACTTTAATTAGAGGAGCATTTAGTTATACTGCATTTGGTAACATCTTTGATTGTGTTACTAAATTGGTTCAAGCACCACTGCAAACATTTACTGCTTCTCCAATTAGCATTATTGCTATTTACACCTTAGCTAATGTTTTATGGTTCTTTGGTATTCACCCAAATATGGTTTATGGTATTGTAATGCCAATTATCATTGCTAACGGTATTGTTAATCAGAATGCCTTTAAGGCAGGACAGCCAATGCCATACGTCACGATGTCAATGCTTTCTATGATTTTAAACAGTGCTTTCGGTGGTCAAGGTGCCACAATAGGTTTAATTATTTCTATGTTTAAAGCAAAATCTGATCGATATAAACAAATGTTAAAATTGGCTGGGGTACCAGCATTGTTCAATATTAATGAACCATTGATATTCGGAATGCCAATTATGTTGAACCCTGTTTTCTTCTTGCCGATGCTATTTGAACCTATCATTAATGGTCTGGTAAGTTGGGGATTAATTGATTTATTCCATGCTACAGTAAATCCATTTATTCAATTGCCATGGACTATGCCTGGTGTTGTTCAAGCATTCTTCTCAGGTGGTATTCCATTCTTTATCATCGCTATGGTAGTAGTAGTCTTAAGTACTTTGATTTGGTTCCCATTCTTCAAAATTGCTGATAATAAGGCTGTTGCTGAAGAGCAAAAGAGTGCTAAAAAAGCTTAATTATCGTAAACTTCAAATAAAATCATACAAAATCCAAGATTAAAATAAAGAAAGTTACTCGGTGTGAGTAACTTCTTTTTTATCTTAAAATTAAACTTTTAGCTTTCATCCACCAAACATGCAAGCAATATGCGGAAGTGAAAGATAAGATCCACGTTAAAATCCATGTATCAAACAAAGTCAAGACTGGATGATAGATTGCGTGATATTGCATGTTGAGGCCGCGCCAAACTAGTTGATTCCAAAAGACATTGGATAAATATGCTCGATAAGCATAGGTAGCTAAAAAGTGAAAGACATTTAAGCTAGTCTGTGAATTTTTTCTAACTTGGTGCAAGCAAAATGCAGAGATTAGTGCAATAACTGTCAAACAGTACAAGGTCATTGATGGCTTGTAATATGGAGCATTGTTAAAGTTGATAGGATGACCAAATTTTTGTAATTCAATATTAGTCCAAATGAAGCATCCAATGAATAAAATTGAAATCAGCCACCATAACTTAGTAACTAATTGATTATAATAACTTCGCAGTTGCCAAGCTAGTACACCATAAACACCGTAGATAAAGAATGAAATGAACACGCGATCAAGCAGATACCAATCATGTTCATGCACGCCGTGGAAAATGTAGTAGTCGTAGAACCATAGCCAGGCGAAGTAGAGGACAAAAGTAATGATTGCAATCCAGATTCCGCGCGTCAAGTTATGGCCGACGAAGCGGCTTAGCACCCAAAATAGCGACATTAGGATAATGAATTGCAGCATCATCGTGTTGTACCAAAGATGCGGCGCCGCATTACCATTAATGAATTGCCAGCAAAATGAACCGATGCTATTAAAATGATTGACTTGTTGCACCCACGGCATCCCAAAAAGGTAAATCAATGTCCACCAAATAGTCGGCAAAAAAAGGTTAGACCAATTAGCCCGCATATGCTTGGCATATGAGAAGCTGCCTTTTTCATCATTAGTCCGAATGGTAGTGTACAAAATACCAAAGATAAAGGCTGGCGCCGTATATTTAACTAAATTATAGAAAACACCAAAAATGTCTTGCACATGCATGGACTGGCCTGCTCCCATGATCATCGACATAATTGGCTGCGATATTACAGCCGTACAAGCGAAAACCTTCAAATAATCGCCAATATCAGCCGTGTTAACGCTATTAAACTGATATTTTTTCATGAAAATCTCTCTTTTCTTTTGAATTGTGAGATCCAAAAGAAGTTCAAGTTTAATTTAAAGGTATTTTTTTAAAAAAGCAATGGCTTAAATTAAAAATTATCTTGTTGCGGCATCCCGTTCTTGTAAGGAGACGTTGGCAATTTCGTTGCTAAAAAGACGCTGTGCATTGCTCAAATTATGGTGGGGTGAGTTTAAATAAATTGTGCGCTGGGGTGCTTCCGGATAAATATGAGCCTTGGTAATATTTTGAGTTTCAAAATCCCGCCAACTAATAGTAGGGATAAAACCGATCCCAATGCCGTTAGCAATCAATTGTCGCACCGTTGCCGGTTCATCGGATTGATATTGATAATTGAGTTTGATTTTGTGAGCATTTAAAAATTGATCGATAGTTTGTTGCAGCTCTTTTTTTATCAAGACCAACGAAGATATATTTTTCTAATTCTTTAAGTTCAATGAAATCCTTGTTAGGAAGAATACCTTTTTTTGCACCAATCAGCAATTTCTCAGTAGTGATGGGGATGCTGTTAAAGTTAGGAATCTTGGCAGTAGAAATAATAAAATCGAATTGTTCTAAATCCTTGGCAAAACTATTTTTCTGGTGAATGTTTAAGCTGATATTTGGCAGAACTTCTTGCATGCGCAAGATTATTTTAGAAATGAGAGGTGAAGTAACGGTAAATAAAACGTTCAAGGGACTCTGATTTGAGCCTTGTACCGCCTTAATACCACGATCAAGCAAATTCAAACTATCAGAAATATAAGAATAAAAAAGTTTACCTTGTTGGTTTAGTTTGATGGTTCTGCCTTCACGGTCGAATAATTCTACCCCGATTTCTTCTTCCAATTGTTTAATAGTTTTGCTAACGGCAGATTGACTGACACAGGCTTCTTTAGCTACTTCGGTGATTGACCCCAGAGAAGCCACCGAAATAAAGTATTTTAATGTAGTTAAATTCATTTTGCTTACTCGATTCATAACTATTTGGTTAAGCATTATTCTATTTATATATTATAAATTGTCATCCAAACGTTTTAAACTAAAAAAATGTGAGATCCAAAGAGGTGATTATTTTGCGAAACTTGTGGTTATTTCCAGGTCAAGGTGGTCAAAATCCGGGCATGCTTGACCAAGTCAATCCTCAATTAAAAGAGCAAGTAGAAAAATGGACCAAAGTTAAGCTGCTGGATACTGCTGAAGGCTATCAAGATTCAGTTCAAATTCAGCTGAGTATTTTGCTTTTACAGATTGATCAAGTAGATCAATTAAAAAAGTTAGGCTGGCAGCCGACTTTAGTTGCAGGACATTCTTTAGGCATATTTGCAGCAGCTTATGCAGCTGGTGTCATTAATAAAGAAGATGTTAGAGCTAAGCAGATGCAGGAATGTTATCCATAAGACTATGGCATGGGTGTTGTAGTTGGCTTAAGCAGGCCAGAAGTGAAAAAAGCTGGTGGCACAGGTTCATTCAGAGAATGATTCGGTTTTTATATTTCTAATCAAAATTCGGAAACGCAGAACACGGTTTCTGGAACAATGAGTGCGATCAAGCAAGTCTTAGAAGCGCTCAAGCTGGCGAGCAATTCATGTTAGAGTTAAATCGTATTTTTAAAGAAAAGAATTATAGCCTTGGCGGTAGTGCTGATTTGCTGATTATTACTATCTTTATGGGGTTGTAGCGTGGAATGATATAAAAATCTTAAGTCATGTTGTTTGGGTATTTTCAAAAAGGACATCATACTGAAAGTGAGAAAAATGATTTTTCACGAAAGGATGGGAAATGCAATGGACGATTATGTAATTGATTTTGATTCCTTGAATTACTTAAGACCAGAAACTTTGGCCATCATGAAGCTCTTGGTAAAGAAATACAATGAAAGCAAAGATGATGATGTTTTACAAGATGGAGTAGTAGTTAGCTTTGATGAATTAGCAAAAGCAGCCAAAATTCCAGTTGATAAGTTACCCGATGAAGTCTTTAAAGATCTAGATGCCGAAAGAAATCAGTTTGATGAGGAAAAGAGAGGCTATGAACCATTAGTCGCTAGTTGTTTAGCTGATGAAGAAGATCGTGAATTTAGAATTATCATTAACCACCGCTTGTTTGAATTTTGAAATAATATCAAAAAAGATCGATGATCAACGTTTTTTAACGAAGATCATCGATCTTTTGTTTTTCTATAATCCAAATGCAATCTTGTATAACAATGCACCGCAGATACCACCAGCAATTGGAGCAACTACTGGTACCCAACCGTAGTCCCAGTGAGCAGAACCCTTATGAGGCAATGGGCAAAGTGCATAAACGATACGTGGACCTAAGTCTCTTGCAGGGTTTAATGCAGGACCGGTAGGACCACCAACAGCCATAACCAATGCGGTGATTAAGAAACCAACACCGAGGTTGGCAATATCTTCTGATTGCTTGAAGAACATGCCACGGTATAAACCAACGGCTACAAACAAAAGAATTGCTGTACCAACAAATAGTGATAAAACCGTTTAACTTACTGTTGGCAGTATCACCAGTCGCAAAGCTGGCAAAAACAGCGTCATCACTAGCAGTTCTCTTAATGTATGGCCAGTAAACAGCCACTAATATAAGTTGACCTACGATTGCACCAAGCATTTGAACCAAGATATATGGTAGAACTTGATCCCAAGGGAATGCACCTGCACATGCTTGTGCAAGGGTTACGGCCGGATTCAAGTGGTTACCTGAAATTGAACCGAATAACATCGCAGGAAGCATGACACCAAAACCAAAGCCAAATGCGATTAAAAGCCACCCACCATTGGCTTGTCCATCGCGGCTATTACCTCCAGTATCACGCAATACTGAGTTGGCAACTGAACCGTTACCTAAAACTACTAAAATAATCGTACCGAAAAATTCGGCCAAATACTTTATCATCCAAGTATGTTCCATAATAGATACTTTTTACTCCTCTAAAAAAATAAGTGAAAAATACACACAAGATTGAATTATACACTATATTGAGAAAATAGATATGATTATTTTGAAAATTGCAAATATTTTGCTCAAAAACAGATCTTTCTTACTTTTTTGTTTTTTCTAGTAGAATAATTAGTAAGGAATTTTTTAGAAAAGGCGTAAAGAATGAGCGAAGAAAATAAAAATGATGTAGTAACTGGCGCTTCCGAAACTATTGATGCTAGTTCGGGTTCTTCGATGTTAGAACATGAAGAATCTAAAAAAGAAGAAGCCACTAGTCCATGGCCTGGTCCAAAGGGTATGATCCCAGTAACCAGTGGTAAAGCCGACGATGCTAATGTCCATAACCGTGTCTTTTTAGACAACATTTTGGTAAAGATGCGTGTGATCGATTCAGTTGAGCCTGATTTAACTACAACAATTTTAGGTAGAAAGTATGCTTCACCATTGATGCCAGCTGCCGTTTCACACTTAAATAAAGTATTGAGCGATAAAACGAGAAAACCAATGCAAGAAAAAGCAGTTGCCGCTCGCAACATGGATTTGCTTAACTGGATTGGTATGGAAACCAACGAAGAATATGGTGAAATTGTCAGTCAAGGCGGGGACACAATTCGCATTATCAAGCCTTTTGCTGATCATCACAAGATTTTAGATGAAATTAAATTTGCGGAAGATCATGGTGCCGTTGCCGTAGGTATCGACATCGACCATATTGCCGGAAAAAACGGCAAATATGACGTTGTTGACGGTATCCCTTTAGGTTCAATTACAATGGCTGATTTAAAGCATTATGCAGAGAGTACCAAGCTACCGTTTATTGCTAAAGGCGTGTTGTCTGTGACCGATGCTTTGAAGGCCCGTCAAGCGGGATGCAAGGCAATTGTAGTTTCACACCACCATGGTCGCGTACCTTTTGGTGTTCCACCTCTAGCAGTTTTGCCTGAAATTAAAAAAGCACTTGTTGGTAGTGGCATGGAAATTTATGTTGATGGTTCTTTGATGACAGGTTATGATGCATATAAAGCTTTAGCCATGGGTGCTGATGCTGTCTTAATTGGCCGCGGAATCTTGTCAGAACTGCTTCAAAGCGGTACTAAGGCAGTAGAAGATAAGCTCAAGCAAATGAATGAGCAATTGGCAGAAATGATGATGTACACTGGCGTTAAGGATACAAAGTCATTTGATCCTGATGTTTTGTATTATCAAAAATAAAATAATATCGATAAATAAGAACAGTAAAAGAAAAGGAGATTGCACTTGCAATCTCTTTTTTACAGCTCAATCTTTTCAGCAGGCAATTTAACCTGTAATTTTTCAAAAGAAAACGGCTTAATCAATGAAATTTCGTAAGCATCAAGAGCTAGATTTTCTCCAGCAAAATCTGGATTGTATAAAGGATCACCAACGATCGGACAACCGATTGCTGATAAATGAACTCGAATCTGGTGAGTTCTTCCTGTTTCAAGCGTTAATTTAACTAGGGCAGTATTGTTATCATATTTTTTAAGTAATTCATAGTGGGTTACAGCCCTTAGACCATCGCTGCGAGCCATTCTTTTTCTTTGATCATCAGGATCCTGACCAATAGGAAGATCAATAGTACCGTTTTTCTTTAATTTATCCGCATGAATAACTTTAGCCAAATATTCACGATGAAAAGTTTTAGTAGTGAGTTCTCGATTCAAAATAGGAACAACTGCCGGATTTTTAGCCACCAAAAGCAGACCGCCTGTAAGCATATCGAGTCGATGTACGATGTACGGACTGCTACCTAAATAAGTAGCACAATCATTCAATGCTGTATCAGTTTCATTTAAGTTAGGGTGAGTTTTCTGCCCCTTCTTTTTATTAATGATCAATAAATTATCGTCTTCGTAGATAACGTCAGGCATTCGTCTACTTTCAGGGTAAGTTTGCTGCATTGAATCAATTTGATCAAGCACGATATCAATTTTGTCACCTGGCTTAACCAATTCATTGAAGTAGCGGTATTTACCATTAATGGTTACATTTTGCTCGATTCTTAAATAATGGCGCCATTTTCTAGGGATAAGTAATTTACGCAGAACCTCGCTAACTGGTAATGGATCAAGATTTTTTGGATAAAAAAGTGTAAAATTATAAACCATAAATATTTCCTAAGTCTGCTTCAATTCTAAACATGTGTTTTAGTAATTATGATACAATTTTCTTGTTTCTAAAAAGGAGCAATGTACTTAATGAATAATGACCAACCAAAAAGAAGTGGCTTTAAGGATGCATGGCATCGATTTGATAGTCGCTTCTTTATCGGACGCTGGATTATTTTAATCCTACTCACTTTAATACTTTTAACTTGTACATATTATACAATTAAAGTTAAAACTTCGAACATCTCGAATTTAAAGGCGTCACTTTCAACTACAACAACTATTTACGATTATAAGGGCAAAAAAGCAGGTTCCTTATATTCGCAAAAGGGTTCGTTTGTAGAATATGATAAAATTTCGCCAAATATTCAAAATGCGGTCATTTCAACAGAAGACCGTACTTTTTGGACGAACCCTGGTTTTAGTGTTAAAGGTATGGTTCGTGCCGCCGTTAGTTTGGTTATTCACCACGGTCAAGTTACCGGTGGTGGTTCCACATTAACGCAGCAGCTGGCTAAGAACTCACTACTTACTCAGCAGCAGACCTTTTCACGAAAATTGGAAGAATTGTTCTTTGCAATTGAGATCAACCATGTTTATTCCAAAAAAGACATTTTGACGATGTACTTGAATAACGCCTATTTTGGTAACGGTGTCTGGGGCGTGCAAGATGCTAGTCGTAGATATTTTGGTAAAAATGCTAGTGATGTAACTGTCAGTGAAGCTGCCACTTTGGCAGGGATGCTGCGGAATCCTAGTTTCTACAACCCTGTAGACCATATGGCTAATGCACTGTCACGTCGTAATTTGGTTTTGAGCTTAATGGCTGATAATGGCAAAATTACTTCAGCTCAAGCCAAAGCTTATTCAAAAGAGGGCTTAACTTTAAAGAATACCTTTAAGAATAAGGATGGCTACCGTTACCCATACTTCTTTGATGCTGTTGTAGATGAAGCAATTAGTAAGTACGGCTTAACAGAAGAGCAGGTAATGAATAAGGGCCTCAAGATTTACACTACCCTTAACCAAAATTACCAAAGCAAGATGCAAGATACCTTTGAACAAAGCTGGCTTTTCCCACAAAATGGTTCAGATGGTACCGAAGCCCAAGGTGCCAGTGTGGCAATGGATCCTAATACTGGTGCCGTACGTGCAGTTGTTGGGGGACGTGGACAACACGTCTTCCGTGGCTACAACCGTGCAACGCAAATGAAGCGTCAGCCTGGTTCATCGATCAAGCCGCTTGCTGTTTACGCACCAGCTCTTCAAGATGGTTATCATTATGATTCAGAGCTTTCCAACAAACTGCAGAAATTTGGTAAGAACGGTTATGAGCCACACAACGTTGATAATGCCTACTCTGATAAGATTCCAATGTACCAAGCCTTAGCTCAAAGTAAGAATGTACCTGCTGTATGGCTGCTTGATAAGATTGGGGTTAACAAGGGTGTTCAATCTGTTGAAAACTTTGGTATTAAGGTGCCAAAGAGCGATCGCAATCTTGCTTTAGCCCTTGGTGGTCTTTCATCTGGTGTATCACCATTACAAATGGCCCACGCATATTCTGCCTTTGCCAATAAGGGTAATTTGCCTAACAATTCTTACTTTATTACTAGAATTACAGATGCCAGTGGTAATGTTTTAGCAGAAAATGGCAATCCGGGCACACACCGTATTATTTCTGAAAATACGGCAAAAGAAATGACTACGATGATGCTGGGCGTATTTACTAACGGTACAGGTCAATCTGCTCAACCAAGTGGCTACCGTGTTGCTGGTAAAACTGGTTCAACTGAAGTGCCTAACTCATATGGTTTTGGTACTAAGGACCAGTGGATTGTTGGTTATACTCCTGACATCGTTGTCGCAACTTGGGTTGGTTTTGACCGAACCAGTAGGCAGCATTATATGCAAGGAATTTCCGAAACAGGAATTACTAGACTATATAAAGCCGAAATGGAAGGCATTCTGCCGTATACCGCTCAGACTCAATTTACCGAAAAAGCACCTAACCAGATTGTGAAAGATAATGGTTCAAACTTTGATTGGACCGGCGGATTAGGGCAAAAAATTCAAGATGGTATAGGTTCTGCAGGACAGAAGATTAATGAATGGTATAATAGTGTGAAAGGCTTATTTGGCCAATAAAATTTAGGAGGACCATGATGGTTAACGTTTACGATTCAGCTAACAAATTAGCAGAAGATTTAACACAAACTGATCAATACAAGGCTTTACAAAAGGCTATTAAGGATGTAGAAGAAAACGACGAAAGCTCAGCTATGTTCAAGAAGATGGATGAACTTCAAGCTAAGATTTTGCGTGCTCAACAAGCTGGTCAACCTCTTGCTGCTGAAGATCAACAAGCTTACAAGGACTTGAACGACCAAGTACAAAAGAACGATTTGATCGTTAACATGCTTAAGTCAGAACAAGCTTTATACGACTTGCTTAACGACATCCAAAAGACTTACTCAAAGCCAATTAATGATCTTTATGAAGACCTTAGAAACTAGAATTTGCGATGAAATTTATTCACTTTGCGGATGCGCATTTAGATAGTCCATTTCGTGGGCTATCTTTTTTGCCATCTAAGGAATTTAACCAAATATATCAAGCGGCCGATCAATCATTAACGAGAATTGTTGATTTGGCTTTAAAACAAAATGTTGATTTAGTCTTAATCGCTGGAGATACTTTTGATAGCAACACGCCATCTCCAAGAGCGCAGCTATTTTTTGCCGAACAGATAAAAAGGCTGACTGACCAAAAAATTCAAGTGGTGATGATTTTCGGTAACCACGACCACATGAAAAAAGAAGATCTACTAGTTACTGAAACACCTTATTTCAAATTATTGGGTAATGGTGAAAAAGTGGAGAAAGCCACTTTTGCGACAAAAGCTGATTTTACTTACGATGTAATCGGCTTTTCATATTTGAATAACCATATTACGCGTGACATGATACCTGATTTTCCTGCAAAGGGACAAAATTATACTTTTGGTTTAATGCACGCACAAGAAAAAACACAAACTAATAATGTTTATGCACCATTTACTACTAGTGAAGTGCAGAACCTTAATTACGATTATTTTGCCTTAGGCCATATTCACGCACGCAATAACTTGTCAGAAAATCCATGGATTGTTTATCCAGGTAACATTCAGGGGCGTCACATCAACGAAATGGGCACTAAAGGTTGCTATCTTGGCGAGATCAATGAACAAACTAAGAAGACAAGCATTGAGTTTAAACAAACTAGTCCAATTATTTGGCAAGCTGTCGAAATCAATTTGGAAGGTGAAATCGATAAAGCAGGTTTGCAGACAAAAATCATTGAAGTCCTTAATCAAATTAAGCAAAAGACTTACTTTAGTTTAACCATCAAGGGTGCACAATATTTGACTGAAGAAGAGCGAGAACTGACTGCAGATACTGATTTTTGGCAGACAATCTCGCAAAATTTGCCATTTGCTTCTCAGCTAGTTGACGTTCGTTATGAAACCAATACCAGTTTGAAATTAAATGAGAATGATCAAAAGGCCTTTGAAAAAGCCAAGGCGGAAATTTTTGATGTAGATGAGTTCAATCAAATCGTAAACGACTGGAAGAAAAAAGATCCAGAAGCAGCTGCACTAGCAGAAGATCCTAAATTTATTGAGGCTGTTAAGCAATTAACCGAAGTAAAGCTAATGAGTAAATTGAAAGGAATTAAAGATGAGACTGAAACAAATTAAAATGATCAATTTTGGCCAGTTTTCTGACAAGTCTTTTGATTTACCTAGCAAAGAAATAAACGTCTTCTTTGGTGCTAATGAGGCGGGAAAGAGTACGACGGTAGCTTTTATTAAGCAGATCATGTTTGGCTTTCATTTGCGCAGTAATTCGTCTCCGTTTTTTGAAGATTATACGCCGTTAGCTCATGTGAGTCCGATGGGTGGCAGTCTTGTCTTTGAAGCGGACGATGGCGAATATGAATTAGAGCGCTTGTATGCCAAAGGCGATAAGACTAAGCGTGGTATTTTAACCGTTAAAAAAGATGGGCAAGTAGTGCCCGAGAGTCTCTTTTTCGATCAAATTCAAAAAATCGATGGTTCGTTTTATGCCGACAGCTTTATCTTTAATCAAGAAATGCTGGGTCAGGTAAGCAGCTTGAGTCAAGAAGACTTGCTTGAACGTATTTATTACTTGGGTGCAGCCAATAGTGGTAAATTGCTTGAAATGCGTGATGGCTTTGAAAAAGAAGCTGGCAAGTTGTTTAAGAAGACGGGTAAAAAGCCAGAAGTAAATCGTCTGCTTAAGCAAATGGAAGACGATCGTGACAATCTGGCTCAAACGCAAGCAGAGTTTGGTGATTATGAAGAACTTGATCGTGATTTAACTGCTAAAAGTGACGAGTTAAAGAGTAAGCAACAAGCTTTAGAAAAGCTGCAAAAAAGGGCGCAAGAGTTGTGTGACCTGCAAAAAGAATTAGGCAATTACCAAACTTTGCTAGATTTGCAAAAGCAAGTTAAGGATATGCAGTTTGATAGTGAAAATTATCAAAAAGCGCAAGATATCATGGCGCAAGGTCGCAATTTGCAAAAGACGATTAAGTCTTTGAAAGAGCAGTTAGCTGATCTGGATGATAATAATCAGGCTGATTTGTCAGCTAGCAAAAAGCTTGTCCAACAAAAGCCGCAACTACTTCAATGGCAAGCAGAATACAAATCATGTTTGCAAAAAGCTGATGAACTCAAACAAGAAAAAGAACAAATTCTTGCTTTATCTCCTGATACCAAGCAAGTACTAGACTTGACGCCAGAGCAAATCAAACAGCTGCAAGCAGATTATTTAGCTTTGCCTAAACAAGAAAATCGAGTTGAAGCTGCTCCTAATTCCAATGATAAACTCTGGTATGTGATTGGTGCTGTCCTAGCAGTCCTTGGTTTGATCTTACTGGTTATGATGGGGACAGTTGGCGTGATCGCCTTAATTACCGGCCTAATCTTTCTTGGTGCAGGCTACGTTAAAGGCAATAACGCCAATAAACAAAATGCCGCTATTTTGGAAAAGCAAAAACTGGTCGCACAAAAGCGCCAGGGATTTGGGCAACAATATGGCTTGAATCCTGATAATTTGGATATTAATAATTTGGTGGCTAATGCCAACCAGTATCACTTAAAAGAAAACGCTGAGAAGGCAAATAATGAACAACTGAGCCAGATTAATCAAGAAGTCGCCCAATTAGCCGCAAATGTGCAAAATACGCTGAAAAAGCCAATTGAGGATGATTTTAGCTCCGTTTTAAGTGGAATTGATGAACTGGAAGAAAAGATTGACCACAGTCAAGAAATTGGTCAACGAAGAATGACGATTTCGTCTGCTTTAAAGCAAGACCAGCAAGATTTGAAAGAATTGGGTTTACAACTTCAAACTTTGTTTGCTCAAGCTAATGTCAAAAATATGGCCGATTATGATGCTGTGTACAAAGATTCATTAGAGCAAGCCAAAATTAGGACGCAGGTTGAAGCACTTAAGAAGAGCTTAAACGATGATTTAACTCAATTGACAAAGACTAATCCAGCTGAATTAGAGCAGCAATTGCATGAATTGAATGATCAAATAGCTGCAGCTAATAATGAAGTCAGCGATTTACAACAACAAAACGCACAAGTACAGGTTAAGTTGAATAATTTGGCTGATTCAACTGCAGTATTTGAAGCGAAACAGGATTTGGCCAATACCGAAACTAATTTTGAAAGCAGTAGTAAGGAATATTTGGCTAACTTGCTTGCAGCTAAATGGATTGGTCGCTCACTTGATTTAGCTTCAAATGAACGTTTTCCAAAGATGCTCAAAGCAGCTAAAGAATATTTGGCTTTGCTTACAGGTGGACGTTATGTTGATCTTGAACTCGGCAAGAAATTAACGGTCATCAGAAAAGATGGTAAAAAGCGTGATGTTAAGTACTTGTCTCGCGGTACGGCTGAACAACTCTACTTTGCTTTAAAGTTAGCCTTTGTCGAACAAATTAAAGATGAAATCAACTTGCCAATCTTAATCGATGATTCATTTGCTAACTTTGATGATCACCGCATCAAATATATTGAACAATTATTGAAGAAGATTAGTGAAAATAATCAAGTGCTGATTTTTACAGCGCAAGAAAACCTAGTCGAAAAATTAGGGATCCAGCCTTTAACTTTTACGAAAGGAAATCAAAATGCTTAAACGACTCTTAGATTATAATGACGGCGAAGAAATGGATATCGTCGTTTTGATTAAGAATTCGCAATTGCGACGGAATAAGAAAAATAAGCTCTTTTTAGCAATGCAATTTGGCGATGGATCAGGCGAGATTCGGGGTAACTTTTGGGATGCAACCAATCAAGATGCGGCTACCTTTAGTACAGGTACGATTGTAGAATTGAACGGTAAAAGAGAAGAATACCAAGGCCGTCCTCAAATTCGCATTTATAGTTTAAGGGTGGTTGGACCACAAGAAGGCTATGAGTTAGATCAATTCGTTAAGTCAGCTCCAGAACCGATTAATGATATGCATGCCGAAATTAATCAATTTGTTGATCAGATTCAAAATAAAACTTGGAAGACGATTGTCCAATATTTGTTAAAAAAGTGGGGTAGACGCTTCTTTGATTATCCCGCAGGAAAGAGCAATCACCATGCTGTGCGTGGCGGTCTTGCTTTTCACACTTTGTCGATGCTTAAGGATGCCAAGGGTCTGGCTGATAATTACGAACAAATTAATCGTTCGTTACTTTATGCGGGATGCATTTTGCATGATATGGGCAAGGTCTTGGAACTAACGGGTCCAGCGGCAACGCAATACACCACAGAAGGTAATTTGGTTGGTCACTTAGTACTTATTGATGAACAAATTATGCTGGCTGCACAAGATTTAAAGATTGATCTAGAATCTGAAACTTTGCTTTTGCTTAGACACATGGTTTTGTCCCACCATGGCCGCTTTGAATATGGTTCACCAAAGTTACCAGCATTGCTTGAAGCAGAAATTTTGCACCGCATCGATGATATGGATGCAATGGTTTATGCAGTAACAAATGCATTACAACACACTGGCAGAGGGACATTTACTGAACCGCTACTTAGCCAAGATGGCAAGCGTTATTATCGTCCAAAACATGATCAAGCTTTGGATAATGCTAAGCATTTGGAATAAAAAGTGCACGAAAAAAGAGGTTAACTTCAAAAAAGTTAACCTCTTTTTTTGCTGATTTACTAACTAAATATTTATTACTTAGTAGCGCTAGTAGTTGAAACGTATGATGCTAATACGTCCTTCAAGTCGTTATCCTTGATTGAAACATCAGCACGTTTCAAAACAGTTGAGATAACGTCCTTCATAATTGCTTGGTCTTGAGCCATTGATGCGTAAACTTCGTCATCGATAGCCTTCTTGTGATCAGCAAACTTACCCTTAGCTGGGTGGTTGATCATCTTAATTACGTGGTAACCAGATTGTGACTTAACTGGGGCTGAAGTTACTTCACCAGTCTTAAGCTTAAATGCAGCGTTCTTGAATGATGAGTCAAGAGTGTTATCAGTTGAGTCAAATGCAGGAAGCTTACCAGCTTTGTTCTTAGTAGCAGTATCAAGTGAGTACTTCTTAGCTAAGCTCTTAAAGCTCTTACCATCCTTCAATTGCTTGATGATGCTTTGAGCAGTTGACTTCTTAGCAACCAAAATGTGTTGTACAGTTACCTTAGGTTGGTAGCTCTTCCAAGCTTGTTGTTCTTGCTTCTTTGAAATCTTCTTAATGTGCTTTAATGCTTGTTCAGAAAGAAGGTTAGTCTTTAAGTTTTCCTTGAAGCTTGAAGCAGTCATACCGTTTTGTTGTAAAACAGCACTAAATTGTGAGCCGTATTGCTTCTTGTAGTTGTTGTATTGCTTGTCAACTTTCTTTGATGAAACGTACTTGCCGTATTGTTGTTCCAAAGCACGGTTGATAATCATGTTAGCCAAAGTTGATTTACCAGCTTGTGACTTCTTCATTTCATCGTAATATTGTTGTTGAGTAATCTTACCACCCTTGTAGGAAGCAACAGTAGAATTACTACCACCGTTAGAACAAGCAGCAGTTGATAATGCAACACCAGCTACAGCTACGACTGCAGCAATTTTTTTCATATAACTCTTCATATAATTAAATCTCCACATCCTTAAATAAGTAACTGTCAACTAATATACCATAAAAATGACTAAATCGTTTTTAAATAACGAATATTCACAGAAAAATCAAATTTTCTTTAATTTTTCTTAGTCCTTTTCGTCATCTTGAGTGTCTGAACCAGTAAATGAGTTCAAATCTTTGTTAAACTCTTCGCCTTTTTGCTTCATGCGATCAACTGTAGGTTGAATATGTCTAGAATATTTTTCAACATCATCACTGATATCGCTAATAGTGCGTTGTGCTGCAGGCAATTGTTCGCTTAATTCACGACTAGCTTGCTTGGCATTTTGCAATGCAGTAGCAAAACGATTGCTTTCGTGTTTTAAGGCATCGAATTCAACTTTCAATGGTTTGCCAGGACGATTGCCATCGCTGTCCTTCATGCATGAAAAAACAAAGCCAAAAGCAGCGCCAAAAACTGTTCCTAATAAAAAGCGTTTCATTTGTTTACTCCTTAAAATTGGGCTTTAATCTTATCAGCAACTTCGTTGTATTTTGCTTCGTCGTACTTGTCAGCGTTGTTGCGAGTCATGAGCTTCAAACCATCGCCTTCAAAACGAGGGATAAAGTGAATGTGTGAGTGCATAACTACTTGGTTAGCAGATTTACCATTATTGGTGGTGATGTTCATACCTGTAACGTTAGGGAAGGCCTTATTGATTGCATTGGCAATTTCAGGAATGTATTGCAAGTATTGTTGTGCATCTTCTTTGGTGTAGTCAAACAAGTTAACGATATGCTTCTTTGGCACCATTAAAGTATGACCTGGGTTTACTTGTGAGATATCCAAGAAAGCCTTAACGTCGTCGTTTTCAAAAACGGTGTAACTAGGAATTTCACCGCGAATAATTTTACAGAATAAACAATCATCTACTAATTTTTCCATAATATATACCTCTTGTGTTTGAACTTTAGTTTCTTATTAAGTTCATGCTATCATACTATATGTAGAAATTCAGTAAAGAAAGATAGGAAAAATGACATTAAAAATTGAACATTTAACTGGAGGCTATACAGGTGTCCCGGTTATTAAAGATATAAATTTAGAAATTAAACCAGGTGAAGCGCTGGGCTTAATTGGTTTAAATGGGGCCGGTAAATCAACCACAATTAAGCATATTTTAGGTTTGCTTAGACCGCAAAAAGGTAAGATCACTTTAAACGACGTAGTTTTGACTCAACAACCAACGAAGTTTAAGCGTGAAGTGGCTTATATTCCTGAAACACCAATTTTGTATCCAGAATTGACATTAAAAGAGCATTTGGAATTGACCATGCTTAGCTACAAATTGGATGAAAAGAAGGCTTGGGAAAGAGCGCATGAACTGCTTAAGATGTTTAGACTTGATGACAAGCTGGAATGGTTGCCAATCCACTTTTCAAAAGGGATGCGCCAAAAGGTAATGATCGTTTCTGCTTTTTTAGCAGATACAAGTTTACTCGTAATCGATGAACCATTTACAGGACTTGATCCTTTAGCCGTTGCTAACTTAATTGATTTGATTAAAAAAGCTATTGCCAACGGTAAGATGGTGCTCATGACTACTCACGTTTTGGCTGATGCACAACAAGCTATTTCAAATTATGCTGTTTTAAACAACGGTACGATTGAAATAATCGGTAGTTTGCAAGACATTCGTGAACACTACGGCTTAAAACCTGATGATCCATTTGATAAGTTGTATTTGGCTTTGAATAGAGAGGATCATGGCAATGCGTGAGTTAGCTAAAAAGAGATTTAATGAGAATCTCAGACAATCGGTTAAATATTTAACGCTTGTTTTCAATGACTTCTTTATTTTGGCTTTGATCTTTTTAGTTGGTGCATTGATGTTTTGGTATGCTGAAGCGATGAAGACGATGCCAACTAACCTTGGGTTTTATAAGCCATTAACTGGTTTTATCTTATGGCTGCCTCTTTTGACAGGACGCTTTGTTACTTTAATCAAAGAAGCAGATATGCAGTTTCTGTTCACGCAAGATGAGCAGATGGATGAATATTTAAGTCCCATGCACAGATATAGCCTGGTTTTACCAGCTATTTTGGAAATCTTGCTGGCAGGGGTTGTCTTCCCATTTGCGACAGTTAAAGCCGGCATTAGTGTTTGGAGCTATATCTTGTTGGTGCTCGCTATGCTCTTTATCAAAGATACGGAACTAGAGATTGAAAAAAGCAATCTATACTTTGGCAAAAAGCTAAGTTTTGGACTAGTTAGTTTAGTTGCCTTGCTTATTGCAATTCTTTCCGCTTATTATCCAATGGTAGGTTTGGCTTTAGGTGTAGTTGGAACTATCTTGTTTGCGCCTAACTTTAAGCCATCGTTTGGCGATAAGATGAATAAAAAGCTGCTCTTTGACTGGCGCTATGCTGTAGAAAGCGAAAAGGCTAGAAAAGACCGTGTTTATTCAGTCTTCAGCATGTTTACCGATGTCGAAGAAAAGCAAGTAAGCATCAAGCGAAGAAAGTACTTGGACTTCCTTTTGCCTAAGTCAATTGCTAAAGAAAATCCTAACTTGTTCTTATACAGAAGATCACTACTTAGAAATCCAGAGTATTTGAACTTGCTGGTTAGAATGACCGTCTTCGCAATTTTGATTTCATGGTTAGTGCAAGATTGGCGCTGGGCGCTTGGCTTATCATGCTTGGTGATCTTCTTGACTGTTTACCAATTATTGCCAATGGCAACCGAATTCGACCGTAACTTTATGTATCGTGTTTACCCAATTGAACGTCAAGATCGTGGCAAGGACTTGGTCAAAGTATTAACTTTAGGCTTGCTGATTCAATGGGTATTAATCAGTATTTTCTGGTTATTGTTATTGCCAATTAATGTAAACTTATTTGAAGCAATTGGTATTTTACTCGTGTTTACCGCATTGGTAGTTGCCACTTACTTGCCAAATCGCGTTAGAAAAATGAATCAAAAGAACTTTGGAATTAGATAGGGAATAGAGAAATGAGATTAAGAAATAAACCTTGGGCTGTAAAGCTTGTTAATGATCATCCTGAAAGTGTGTTGCAAAACCCAGATCCTGATAAGAAGATTGATTGGGCTGAACGTTTTGACAATGATCATCCAATTGAAATTGAAGTAGGATCAGGTAAGGGTCACTTTATTACTACCTTGGCTGAAATGCATCCCGACAAAAACTACGTTGCTTTAGAATTGCAAACTACTGCAGCTGGTATTATCTTGCGAACTAAGCTTGAAAAGGGTTTGGATAACTTGCAAATTTTGCGTGGGGATGCGGCTGATATTAACAGCTTTTTTGGCAAGAATACCACTGACGTAATCTACTTGAACTTTAGTGATCCATGGCCAAAGGCTCGTCATGAAAAGCGTCGTTTAACTTATAAGAGCTTTTTAAGTAAGTATGAAGAAGTGTTGAAGCCAGAAGGTCATATCGAATTTAAAACTGATAATTCAGGCTTGTTCGCTTATTCTGTGCAAAGTATGAATAATTACGGAATGTTCTTCGATTTTGTGAGTGTTGATTTACACCATGAAAAGCCAGAAATCGTTGAAAAGAACATTGAAACTGAATATGAGCATAAATTTGCGGCAAAGGGCAATCCGATTTATGCATTGCATGCTCATTTTGAAACCAAGTAGTTTGCAAAAAGCCAGCATTTTTGTATAATACTTGTAAAAAGTAAGAAAGAATAGAGGCATAAAAAATGGAAGAAATTAAAGCATTAACTGAAGACAAGTTACAAGAAATTACTAAGTCTGGTCGCGTTGTCTTGGAATTTTCAGCAGCATGGTGCCCAGACTGCCGCTTCCTTGATCCATTTTTGCCAGAAATTGAAAAGGATTTTTCAGAAGCTAAATTTTACAAAATTGACCGTGATGACTCAATTGACGTTGCAAAAAAATTAATGATTATGGGAATTCCTTCATTTGTTGTCTACCAAGATGGCAAAGAAATTGGTAGACTAGTAAATAAGGACCGTAAAACTAAAGATGAAGTAGAAAAATTTTTGCGATCACTTGACTAAAAGAGGAGATTTAAAAAGCATGATTACTAGTACTAATAAAGAAGCTTATCCTAACACTTTGATCGTTATCTTGGGTCATGATGAAGGACGCAGCTCATTTGAAGAAAAAGAAGACGTTACTCGCGTAACCAACGATGAAGGTAAGACTATTGGTTATAACTTCTTCAACGTTGATAAGTTGATTGACTTTGACAAATTGCCAAATGGTCCAGTTAAGCTTTCAGATGATGAACTTGAAGCTCTTAACAAGAAGCTTGCTGAAGCAGGCTTTGACGACAAGTTAGCATACGGCAAGCCAACTCTTGTTTACGGCTATGTTAAGACTTGTGAAAAGCACCCTGACTCAGACCACCTTCACGTAACTACTGTTGAAGTTGGTAACGGTGAAGAACACCAAATCGTTTGTGGTGCTCCTAACATTGCTCAAGGTCAAAAGGTTGTTGTTGCACTTCCAGGTACTTTGATGCCAAACGGTCAACAAATTTGGCCAGGTGAATTACGTGGCGTTGATTCATACGGTATGATTTGTTCAGCTAGAGAACTTGGTTTGCCACACGCACCTCAAAAGCGTGGCATCATGGTTGTTCCTGACAACTTTGAAGTTGGTGCAGAATTTGAACCAACTAAGTGCGACGAATTGATCGCTAGTGGTGAAATCACTTTATAATTGAGAAAGGTCATTGGGCTACTAAATGGTAGTCTGATGCTTTTTTGCTGCAGTTAAATAAAAAAGTACGTTTTGCTAAACCTTTTTGTAAAAGCAACTTCAATAAGAGTTGAAGAAGGCGTTTTTCATGACAAAGAAACAGAAAGCGTATTAGAAGATAAGAATTTAACTGACAGTGAAATCTCACAAGAGTTAATTGATAAAGATAATCCGACCGAAAATGTTAAACCATCTGAAGTTGATTTCTTACGTAAAAAGCCAGATCTAGCAACTCAAATTGATTTTACATTGTTAGGTGACCTTGCTGGATTATCCAAGGAAGCTAAGGAAGAAGCAGCAGTTACTGCAGCTAAATAAAGTTAAATAGAAGATATTGTAATAGGTCAATATAGATAAAAGAAGCGTTGAGAAAAAATCCAATGTCATTAAGTTAAGACATTGACAATTAAGGGTGCTTTTTTAGAGATCGAATCATTTGGATTCGATCTCTTTTTTTGTATAAAATAAAGGCGAAAAGACCTGCCTTTTCGCCTATCTTATATATTTTAAACCTTCAAAATTATTGCCAGAAAGCTGGTGTTAATTATGAAAGCCCTTCATAAGAATATTCTAGAACGTCTTGATCAAATTATCAATAATACTGGGGATCATATTCACGATTTTATTAATAATCCTCATGCTTTTACCAGGAAACGCACTTTAAATGCAGCGACAGTCCTTAAAACTACAATTAACATGCAAGGTCAGAATTTAAACAGTGAACTCTTTAAAGCTTTTGGCGAAGATGCAACTAAAAAGAACGATAAAGTAGTTAGTACTTCTGCCTATGTTCAACGCAAAAGCCAGCTTTCTCCTGCTTGTTTTAAACATATTCTGACTGTTTTTAATCAAAATCTATTTAATATTCAACTTTTTGATCATCACTACCGTTTGTTTGCCATTGATGGCTCTGACTTTAATCAAATCTGGAATCCGAAATTGAATAACATTGTACAAGCTTCTTCTCATAAAAAGAAACCCTATTGACAAATTCACGTTAATGCCTTATATGATCTATTGAATAATACCTACCAGGATTGTATTTTTCAGCCTAAATCAGAAATGGATGAACGCAAAGCGGCTGTTCAAATGCTTAAAGCTTTGAATTGTGGTCCATATATTGTAACAATGGATCGTAGCTACACTAGTTTCAATATGATTGAAAACTGCAATCGCCTGTCTAACTGTCATTACATAATACGAACTAAGGCTGGACAAGGCGGAGTTAAAGAAATAACGACATTGCCTGATCAAGAATGTGATCGTGAGATTTCCTGCCTGGTAACTACTTCTAACTATTACTACATCACGCATAAAGCCAGTGAGAATATTCACCATGTCCAGCATCATTATCGCCAATATATTAAGTATCGCTCTAAAAATACCCAGGATCTAAGCTGGGATTTTGGCAAGTTATGCACAATAAAATTTCGAGCCTGCAAATTTAGAATTAATGATGCCAAATCAGGCAAAGAAGAATGGGAAGTTGTGCTAACCAATCTTGATCGAAAAAATTATTCGCTAAAAAGAATTAAAGAGCTTTATCATCTGCGTTGGGGTATTGAGACCTCCTTCAAGAAATTGAAGTATTCTTTAGGCAGCGTACAGTTCCATTCCAAACAAGATAAATTTATTGAAATGGAAATTTATGCCCATATGATTATGTTTAATGCAATCAGTCAAATTGATGCACAGGCCTATATTCCGCAAAAGCATTGCAAGTATCAATATGCCATCAATTTCAAGCAATCATGCTTGATTATTCAGAGCATGTATTTGGCTTCTTCTTTAACGCAAGATTTTGAACGGATCCTTATTCAGATCAGCTATTATACCATTCCAATTAGACCAGGCCGCAAGGACAAGAGAAATATTAAGCCCAAATCAGCTGTATATTATTTATATCGCGTAGCTTAAAAAAGCAGAATCTGTGCTATGCCTTATTTGTTGTACGAAAAAAGCACCAATTTAACCAATTAAATGTTAAATCAGTGCTTTAAAAGTCTAATATTAATTGTCAATGTCTTAACTTAATGACATTGCCTAGTTGGCAATACTTTTTAAGACATTTATCGAATCATTTTATTCGATAAATGTCTTTAAAGACTACAAGCAATTGCTTTTAAGTGTTCACTACTTCTAATCAGTATTATAAAGTTTCATTTAGATTGATTAACCTTGATTTATCAACGTTTTACGAAGATAAATTAAGGCTATTTTTTCGCGTAAAAAAATGACGCAATAGCAGACGCTAAAGTCTGATTTCTTTTGCGTTTAATACTATAATTGGCCATAATAAAATTTTTAAATCTGCTTATAGGTGATTAAGATGGAAAATACAATTTTAGTTGGAAGTGCATTAAAAAATAAGAGAAAAGAATTGGGACTATCACAAAAAGAAATGGTTGGTTCTGTTTTGTCTGTTTCATATTATTCGAAAGTCGAAAGAAATTTATTTGATATAAATGTAAATGATTTAATGAGGATTTTGACTTTACACGGAATTGATGTTGTAAGATTTTTTCGAGAAATAAAAACAAATAAACTTTCAGAACAGGAAATATTAACTAAAAAATTACAACAGGCTTTTTATGAACAGAATCTCGATAAAATAAATCACATTGTAACACGAATTGAAGAACTAAAATATGATGACCATTTAATTTTATTAGCTAAATTAATGAAATGTTCTATACAAAAAAATTTGAAGCATATTAGTTCTGAAGAAAAAAGAAGGATTAAAAGCGAAATCTTTAATACTGATAATTGGGATACTTTTTCATTGCAACTTTTTAGTACTTCAATGATTATTTTTAGTTTTGAAGAACTAACTGTAATGGTTAATTCTATCTTTAATCATTTTAAAATGATTAAAGATAGTGATAAATACGTTCAAGAATTAATTGCCTCAATAGCTATAAACTATTTGCAAAATTGTTATGACAATAATAATCCTAAAAATATTGATAGTGCCTTAAAAGAAATAGAATTATTACCAGAAGATCCATTATTTATAGGATATAAAGAATTAGCTCTATATTACAAAGCGGTTTTTGCCAGGGATAATTTATCTAAAGAAACTATTAGAAAAATTCTATCGCTAAGTGGATACAGTAATTTTTTAAAATTATTGCCAAAATAATTTTCAAATTTGATAATTGTAATAAAAGAATCACCTTAAATTACTATAATAATCTTATATTTTTATAGAGGTGATTAAAATGGTTATTGTTCCAGAGCCATATGGCTTAATACCAGAAATTAAGTTGTATAAATAATTATCAAATTTGAAAAAATAAAGACTACATTAAAATATAAGAATAAAATTACAGTACAAAGTTTAAAAATTTATGTTTTTAAACTTTGGAATTTATCAATGAGTTATGGGAGGCCAATAAAATGACAGAATCTGCTTTATTAGACTTAAAAATTGATGAAAGTGCAGTTAATGCATTTGATGCAGAAGGTTATGCAAAGAGTTACTCAGCATATTCTTCATGTTCATGTGTTAATCCACCATGTCCAATTGCTACAATGGATTAATTTCTAAGCTTTCAATGAATCTCTTAGGTTAGTAAATCTAGGAGATTTTTTTACAAGAAAGGAAGTTACCTATTTGGATATTGTAATATCACCCATAAATTTATTCAGAAAACCAATCATATCTACCGAAATAGTAAAGAAAAAATTTCAAAATTTGGATGAGATAATATTATTTTGTGAGAGTAATCCATTAATTTTAAAAGCCTTACGAGATTCTAATACCTTGTTGTTCAATGCAATAAACAAATATAAAAATGGATCTATGACTAAGGAAAAGCAAATAAGAAAGTTAGCTGTCTCCTTACAGAACTATTTATTGCGCATGGGAACTAGAACAACTCCATTCAGATATATGACTAAATTGGGTTTTATAACCTTTGATAACAAGATAAAATCTCAGGAAGTCGAAAAGAAGTTAAGATATATAACGCGTAATAATTGTGTAATAACAGAAAATAATAAATCCCAAATTGAATTAAAACTTACTAATTTATTCTTAAAAAGAGAAAATAAAATTTTTATAGAAAATGAAGGCAAGAAAACTAATTCTACCTGTATTAAAGACACTTTGATTTTGAACTGGCTAAGATTAAATTTGCAAAATTGGACTTTATATTCAAAATTATTTCAGAGTATAAAATCAGAATTTTCAATAATTTCTGAATCAGCGTTTATTATTTATTTGAACAAATTAATAAAAATTGGATTTATATGTTGTTCGAAAGCCACAACTTATGAAGAAGAACCAATATGTTTTAGTTCTAATTTAGATTCTGCTAATACAGATATTAATAAAGATGTAAATTCTGCAGTATATTTTTTAACTCATTTTTTAGATACAAAGCAAGAATATAAGGGATGGAAAAAACTACGAAATTATTTTTCTGAAAATTATTTATTTGAACGTATACCTTTAAAAAAGGTTGTTTATTCAGATGAATTCAATTTCTGGAATAATGACGATATTGAATTTCATAGAGGTAATAATTATCAATTATTAGAAGATTATATTACTTCACAAATAATTCAAAATAAAACTAAAATCACTATTCCTGAGAAAATAATAGAAGGCATGAAACAAGAATGTTACCATAATATATCCGGCGATTTACTCGCAAGCGTAGTAGATGGCAAACTAATATTAGATTTAGGTATTGGTAGTTCTTGTGACGGAAAAATTATAGGTCGTTTTATTCAAGCATATCCATCAGAGGCCAGGAAAAAAATGCTGAGTTTTTTACGAAAGTCAGCATCAGAAAATGAAATTATTGCAGAAGTTCGGTATCTTTTTAAAAATCCAAAATTCGCATCAATTAGTAATAATATTAATCCATATAAATACGAAATTAATTTAAATAGTACTAAAGATAATATTAAACAGGAACTTGATATTGATTCTTTATCAGTTGGATTAGATGATCAAGGTATTTACTTATGGTCCGAAGATTTACATCAAAGAGTTATACCTAGATTTACAAATGCGGTTAATGGCTTAGCAGTTAATAATAAGATGTATAGGTTCTTGTTTTTCCTCTCAAGAGAAAGATATGAAAGCTTTAAACCTGTTTTGCCAGGATACTTAGGTGAAAGAGTATGGTCTCCAAGACTAGAATATAAAGACATAATTATTCGTAGAGAACAATGGAAATTAGATACTCAGTTCATGAAAGAGCAAGATAAAAGTTTCTCAAGAGCTATAACTAACTGGCGCTATAGATACAACGTGCCGAGAATAATAGGGGTTTCATTAGGAGAAGCACCAACAGTTTTTGATTTAAGTAATGATTTACAACTGAAGACTTTAAAGAAAATAATTCATAAAAGTAATAACCAAATTAGCTTTGTTGAGGTTCCCGAAATATCAGAATTTCATAAGAATAATATTATTCAAGGAGTTTTTTCATTCTATATTGCAGATAGTAAAGATAAGAATACTAGTCAGGATGTATTATCAGAATATAGAAAAAATAATAATGAATTAACTTATGCTAATGGATTTTTATCATTTATTTTGTATCCTAATTTATTTGAAAAAAATTATGTTGAGGTTGTCAACGAAGTTTTAAAAAGAGCAGGGATTCAAAAAAATTGTTTTTTTATTCAGTACAATGATGATGGAAAGCCAAGTTTACGTCTAAGAATTTGGCAGGCTGATGAAAGAATTTTAGTAAAAATCCTAAAAATCTTGAACTATCTCTTAAATATAAAATTAATAAATGACTTCAAATTAGTTAACTTTAGGCCAGAATATTCAAGATATGGAGGAGAGACACTATTTAATGATGCTTTAAAGGCTTTTGAGAGTGATAGTAAATTAGCTTTGAAGACAATTAATATGCAAGAAGAAAAGATAAAATTACTAACTATTTTAAGTGCAGCATATACTCTTGAAAAGGCTAAAGTTGATTTTGAATACTTAGCTAAATTTATTCTTACAAAGGATCAGAGAATTTCAAAACATAGTAGCATTGTATCGCAATTAATTAACTTTGAAAAAAAAAGTTATATTTTTAATGATCAAAACATAGATAACTATGTTGATCCTATTCTCAAATATTTAGAAAAAGTAAAAGAAAAATATAATAACTGTAAACCAAAATATTATAGTGTAGTGATTTCGCTTCTACATATGCATTTTAATAGATTTCTCAAACCAACTAAGAAGGAAGAATATCAATTAAATTTAAATATACTGGAGTATGAAAAAGTGAAGTCAGATAGGAAGAAATATGATCAAAATAGAACAAGAAATTAGTAGGATTTTAGATCATTCTCTAGATAGCTGTATACAAAATCTAAAGGAAAAAAGTACTGATATTGGAGTTGCAAATGGACTTGCGGGTATGAGCATTTTTCTTTCAGATATATATAAAACTACAAATAGTGTTGATAAAAAAATATTGATAAAAAACACAAATTTGAAAATTACACAAGCAATGATCAACTCTATAAATAAAAATAATGTGTCATTGTCCTTATTTAGTGGGTTATCGGGTGTGGGTACGGCTTGTCTTGAAATGGCAAAATACGATTCAAATTATCTGAAACTATTAACACAAATCTCTCTAATAATAACTAATAAAGTTGAAAAAGTTTTTGCTGTTGAAAAATATCAACAACAAAATATGATATTTGCAGTATATGATCTATTTAATGGATCCGTAGGAATTTTAGATTTTCTTTTTCATGCAAATGAATTAATACATTCTGCGAGAGTTAATAGGGGGATTGAACAACTTATTAACTTCTTGATTAGGATATCTTATGTAGATTTTAATGATATATCGCAATCTCCAATATATCTATTAAAGAAAAACTTACCTGAGAATGGTGAATCAAGAATCTTATTACCTAATGGCGGCTTGTTTATGGGAATGGCTCATGGGTTGGCTGGTATATTGAGTATCTTATCAGAAGTGTATTCTAGATTTAGTTCACCGGAACTAAAAGAACATATTCAACGTTTATTAAACGTATTTCTTAAGTTTAGAAATAATAAAACACTATATCCTGAATGTATTACAGCAGTTAAAAATACATCGATTTCTTCATTAAACGGTGGCTGGTGCTTTGGATCTTTAGGAATATTGAGAGCTATGCTTAAGGCTGCAAGGAGTATAGATAATGTTTTACTAATTAATAAATTACAAAAAGAATTTGAATTTGTATTAAAAAATTGGAAAACAGATATTAGACCTAATTCACTAATATTGTGTCATGGACTGATTAATGCAATATATAGCTCTTATATCTTATTTCTTGAAACAAAAGAAGAAACTTTTAATTACTATATGAATGATATGCTGGAATTCTTATTGAGTCATGTCAATTGGAATAAAAGATATTTGTTTTCGGATGTTTCTATGAATCTTTATGATAATAAGTGTAGATATGAAATGGGAATTTTAGAAGGTGAATTGGGAGTTAGTTTGGTATTGAATGCAATAAGTCATAATGTAAGATGGCAAACTGATTGGTTATTTTTATATTAAAAGGTGACCATTATGAATCCAAACTATTTTAAAGCCAACTTCAAGATTGCAATAAAATCAAAAAAGAACTTTCTTTTGGTTTGTTTGCTAATAATTTTTATGACTTTTTTCCTATTTGTGGTTGAATCTCAAGAAATTGGAGATGGAGTTCGTCAATGGCGTGATTATGCAGAATCAGTCCAAGTAAATACTGATTATTTTGATGGAAGCTCGCTTCGTAATAAACGTTATAAACAAACTTATGATAATTTGAATAAACAGTCAGCATATATTGCTGATTTACAAAATGGTGAGGCATTTAATGATCCACAATCTTATTTGAAGGGATCAGAAAACTTAATAAAAACAATGATTGCTGGTTATAGGAATAATTATAAAGGTGCAAAAACGCTCAATGTTCCTGCAAAATATGAACTATATCAGCGACTGGTTTCATACAAATATCTTTATAAGCATCATATCCCAATAGTGATGAATTCAGAATCTTCGTCAACATATTTAATTTATATTTTGTCGCTAGTAGGCTGTTTTATTTTTCTTTATGTACTTTTCGTTTCAAGTGATGTATGGATGCTTAAATTAAATCATCCAACGGTTTTAAAGAATATTCCATATCGAATTGAAGATGAAGTAAAAGGTAAGATTAATATTAATTTAGCC
The DNA here is from genome assembly GCF_002706375.1 of Lactobacillus amylovorus DSM 20531. Taxonomy (NCBI): domain Bacteria; kingdom Bacillati; phylum Bacillota; class Bacilli; order Lactobacillales; family Lactobacillaceae; genus Lactobacillus; species Lactobacillus amylovorus. Next base: position 569,459 of record NZ_CP017706.1, on the reverse strand, counting down.
CTAACAGTTATTCCGCTACTAATAGGCATGATAGGGGCATATTTATTTGCTGGTATCCGTAATGGCTTTTCTGATTTAAGATACCCTGATGTTTTTTATTTTACTAAAATTACTGCTATCTCTTTATGGTTATACTGTTTACTATTTTTACTTTATAGCATTGTAATAGTGATTTTTGCTACATCTTTAACTTTGGTACTTAATCAAATAACTAAAAATGTTTATTTGAGTATTTTAATAGGGATGTTCGTTTATACGATCTCATTCCTTCCAGAAAAAATGAGCAAATATTTCTTATGGCTTCCCTCGACATATTTGAATATTACTAAAGTATTTAATGGAACTGTAGCTAATATAACTAAATTCTCCTTTGTAAATTGTTATATGGGTGTGTTCGTATTAATGGTGTGGTCATTAATTTTAATGATCTCTTTTCGGTGTTTAGTCGATAAGGGGAGGGATGCATAGTGAAATGGCATTATTTTCTTTTTCAAGTAAAAACATTCTTTACGAATCCTAAAAATATTGGTTTATACATAGTTACTGCATTGTTAGCCTTATATTTTGGGATAGTAAGTGTCCCTGATCACCACGTTATTAATCGCATTGATCCATATGCCATTAAAAAAGAATATAAAGATGATACTGCTTTTCTTAAAGTTGCAAAAAAAGAATTTTTACAAGCAAATAAACCTAATTTAACGGTTATTCCTAGTCAGGGTGCAAAAAATGCAATTGAAACTTATCCGACAATACTTAAATATGATAAAAAAAGATTAGTTGCTTTAAAAAGAAAAGATTGGAGAACATATACCCTATATTCAAGTAAATGGTTTAAATATGTTGATCATTTGATTTTTGTAAAAGAAAATAAGAATTTTATGTATCCAGTAGAATATGGGCACAATGGAATTTATAAAGAGAATGGGCATTTTGGTTATCAACGAACTCATCATTTTTATAATGCACTTTTGACTAGTCATGCCAATCTAAATAAAAATGTGTTGGAAGAAAATACTGCTTTACAAAGAATCCAAAATTCCTTATCGGGATGGACAACTTTGGTTTTAATAATAATCGTCATTTTTTGTACAGCTGACATTTTTCCGAGAGATAAAAAGTACCGTACAGTTATTACAAATATCCCTTTGAGTAAAAGTACTGTATTGTGGATAAAGACAGCTGTAGTTGAACTGGGCGTTCTACTTGATTTCTTGATGGCTTTTATTATTGCAGTAGCATGCATTGCTCCTAGATATGGGTTAGGCTCCTTTAATTTAAGAACCACTTTTTATACAGGGAGATTATATTTTAAGATACCGTTTACTTATCCAACTTTAGGTATGTATTATTTGCAATTACTTATATTTACCGTTGTAATTACATTCATTTTTATTCATTTAACGATGCTATTATCTTTGTTATTCAGAAATGAATATGTTGCAGAAATTGTGGCAAGTATAGTTGCTGTAAGCGGCAAGGTGTTTTATTTTTCAATGGGAATGGGCTTTGTTCATCCATTTTTACAGCGATTGCCTACAACATATTTTACAATCGGTGATAGTTTGTCTGGCAATTTATCTTACATGATGGATTCTCCTGGATGGGGATTTAATGAAGGGATAAATTCATTAATGTTAACCGTTATAGTTATTGAAGCAATTATATTTTTAATCTGTAGAACAAAGAAAATTCCGTTAATTAATTGAGGTGAAAAGTAAATGTTAAAAATACAGCATGTGACCTTATCTTTTGGTCAAAAGAAGATTTTTAATGATTTATCCCTAAATTTTGAAGAGGGAACAATTACCGGATTGGTTGCACCAAATGGTACAGGAAAGTCTACTTTAATAAATATAATTTTAAATAATCTTACACCTCAAGTTGGCTTTGTTGAGTATGACGGTCTACGTTATAAAAATGAGCGTGATATTGTTAGACTACATAAAAAAATATGTGCTTTCCCTGATCAAAGTGATTTATTTTCATTTATGACTGGAAGAGATCATTTAAAACTTTATGCGAATTTATGGGACAATTCTAAAATATCTGTTGATGAAATTGTTAATGAACTTAATATGAATGCCTATGTTGATCATAAAGTTGAAACGTATTCACTTGGAATGAAACAGCGTTTATGTTTTGCAATGGTTGTAGTTGCAGATACACCAGTTATGTTGTTAGACGAAGTCATGAATGGATTGGATCCACAAAATGTTTCTTTAATATCTAAAGTACTTGTAGATCTAAAAGAGAAGAAAAAAACAATTATTATGGCTTCTCATTTATTGCAAAACTTACAAATGTATGCTGACCGGATTTTATTTTTAAAAGATGGTGGGGTAATTCAAGATTTTGATAATAGAGGACAAAATAAGCAATACTTAAAGGTTCGAATGTCATCAGAAGTTTCAAAGATACTGGTACATCTTAAGTATGAAAAATTACCTGATGGATTAGTTTTAATACCTATTTCTAAGAATAAAGCAAATGCTTTAGAAAAAATAACTGTCGAATTATTACAGCGTAATATTCAATATTCAGTAGATAAAATTAGTATTGAAGACCTATTTAATAAGATTTATGGAAAATAATATCCAAAGGTAGATAAAAATATCGTCATACTTCTATATATTTATACCTTAGTGTGTTTATCATAGAACCAATAGAAATTAGGTTAGTGATCCTATCATAATGTGTTTTAAATGGTGATCTAATAATTGTAGAAAGTGAACGTTATAAGAACAGTTCTAAGCTTATTTGTAGGATTTTAATTGCTATATTTTAGTAGATTAAGGGAATAACGTAATGAATAATAATGCATATTAGCATGAATTAAGTTCAGAAGATAAAACTAAAATATGTTTAAAGTTAGCAACTTTGAAGTATAGTATACCTAATGATAAATATGTTTTAACTAAAATTAAAGATAGAATGGGACAAGAAATAGAAGAAAAAATTAATGATGGTTTGAATCTTGATCGTATTTCGCAGATCACAGAATATTGAATTGCATCTGATTTGAGAAGGTGATCTATTTATAACTTCATCTAATACTTATAAGTATCTTACACTTGAAATGTATAAATTAGGTAATATTCAACTTAATTCTGCAAAGATACGTTACTGCACTTTATAATAATTTAAGTTACTTTAAATTGTTTCAAGATATTGGAATCATCACTGCATATTTGCAAAAAATGCGCTGAAAAGGCAAAGAAATAAAACTTATGATCTGTCCTTGGGCGACCAACAGGATGTCTACTATTATTTTAAACTTGGTTAAGTCTTTGTCAGATCAGTGCAATCATATCTTTTTAGTTTCTTCGTGTGATAAATAAGATGATCGAACAATGCATCATAGTCAAAGTCCTTTGCGTTTTGTAGTAGATTATTTATTGCATTCAATAAATAAATAATTATAGTAAACGTATTTTAAATTGATATATTAACATCAATTATGCTGTTAAAGCAGTGCTAGTTATAGTATAAAAGAAACTCATAAATTAAGGAATTCTACTAAATTAGGTTTATAGAGAAAATATTTAAAATGTCATTAAGTTAAGAATTGACAAATCTGACGTCACTTTTTAAGACATTTATCGACTTATTTTATTCGGTAAATGTCTTTTTTGGTAACACAAATAAACTGTCAAGAAGATAGTTCTTTTCAACTAGTTTAGGCTGCTAGACGATAAGGAAAGCCAATCACTAATTTATTCTTTAAATTTTGCTTGTCTTTTCTCCCTGGTCTAATTGGTGTAAGATAAAATGACATATTTAATAATAGTTGCGTAAACCCCTTATCAGAATTATCACTTGAATTAAAATATCGACGCCAAACACAACAAGCCATTTTAAAGTCTATTTGATATTGGTATTTTCCCTGAGTATATGGTTTTGAGCTTGCAATCACTGATAAACTCATAGCGTTATACATTGCAAAATGAGCATATATTTCCATATAAACAAATTGATCTTTCTTAGAATGAAACTGAACGCCACTTAAATCATATTTAAGCTCTCTAAAAGAAGTCTCTATTCCCCAACGAAGGTGATAGATCTCTTTTATCCTAGCCAGAGGATATTCATTTCGATCCAAATTGGTGATAAGTACTTCCCACTCATCATCTGAGCCTGGTGGATTAATTCTAAACTTACATACTCGGAACTTTACATTGCATAAATCTTCAAAATCCCAGCGCTGATCGTAGGTATTTTTAGATCGAACGGCTTTATAGTGATGCTTTTTGTGGTGTATTAAGTGGAGAAATTTTTCAGTATCTTTGTGAATCATATAATAGCGATGCAATGAGGTTACTTTGCACGAAAGGTCAATATCACATTCATGCTCTGGCAATACAGCGATTTCTTTAATGGCACCATATCCAGCTTTAGTTCTGATAAGATAATGACAATTCTTTAGTCTGTTACAGTTTTCAATTAAGTTAAAGCTGCTGTAGCCGCGATCCATTAAAACTAAAAAATCTTTTTCTCGCTTGTCCAGATTTTCTAACATTGTCAGCGCAGCTTCACGTTCATCCATCTTTCGATGAGGCTGAATAATCAAATCTAAATATAATTTATTCAAGACATCGTAGAGAGCATTTACGTGAATCTGACAATATACTTGGCCCTCATTATTGTTAAAAATGTTTTTCGATTTAGGATTAAATGGCTGGTCAAAATCAGATCCATCAATCGCTACAACTAAATACTTATCATCCAACAATTGTAGTGTAGTACTTTCACGACTGAGTTCTAACATAATTTCCTTAAAACATTCGGGCTTTAATTTAGCTTTCTGCTGTTCAAAAGCTGAAGTAGTCATTCTGAGATTCATATCAGGAAATGCATGAAAGATTTCCGAGTTTAAACTGCCGGCTCCCATATTTAGAATTAGCTTAATCAAGTCAACGACATTGAGCTTGCGACAACGGGTAAAAGCCTTATCTGAAGTAGAGAAAGCATGAATATTAGCGGCAATTTTATTGATAATATTGTCCATCAGCTTTAGAATATTTGAATGAAGGGCTTTCATAATAATACGACCTTTCTAAAATTATTTGAAAGACCTGAAAATTTAAACAAGTGAAGTGAGAAGAGACATTTTCTTCTCACTTTTTATTTTAGAAAGAAAAAGAACCGGATCAAAATGATTCGGTTCATAAAGTCCAACCTTCGTCAATGTCTTAACTTAATGACATTGGAAAAAATCTCAACGCTTTTTTTGCCGTAAATCAAATTCCATCCTAGAGTAATTAACCAAGGTATAATAAAACTGTAAAAGTTATTGAAACAAAGCCACAAGGGAGTGGGGAAAATGAAATTCAACAATAAAATTTTATCCAGTGCAGCGGCTGTTTTAGCAGCAGTTTCTTTAGGATTAATAACTTCTCAAACAGTTAATGCACAAAGTATTACCTTACATAAAGGCTACGATAAAACCGCAACGCCTTATATTAGACAAAAAGGCGAATTTATCCATGCCAATAAGAGTATCAAAATTAAGAATTATAAATTCTATGGTCAACCTATTTTAACTAAGGGTGACAAAGTGGTTTATGCTAGTGCCACAACACCACGTCTTATTAACCAAGAACCTTATTACTATATCGGCAATGGTGGATATGTCAAACAAAATAATGCGTATGTAATGAAGGGCGATACATATGTACTTACTAGAAATTCATATGTCTACGATAAAAATGGTAAGAGACTGAAGACCTACCGTGGCAAGCGTGCTTACTTGCCATATAACACTAAGATTAAGTCTCCAAACGGTGAGGAATACTACCGTAAGCCTTATACTTACTACAACATTGGCAAGAACATCTATATTCAAAGTGACCAAATTGCTAAATTAAATGGCAAGGAAATTTTATTCGTTTCTCAAAATAGTTCCGTTTATAATTCTCGCGGTCAACGTCAACGACAAGTAATTAAAGCAGGTCGATTAGTACCATATGCTGGTAAAGTTCAGGACAAAGGTGGCCAATATTTCTATGTGGCTAATAACAAGAACCATACTGTTCGTTCACTTAAAAGCTACAAGATTAAGGACAACTATTACTTCAGAATTGGTAAGAATCAGTACATCAAGGCTAACAACGTAAATGCCATTAATGGTAATGCTCTTTATACCAAAGGTCCTATCAAGGTTAAGATTGTTGCCGATACACTTGCTTACAATCAAGACTTCCAACAAATCAATAAGCTGTACAAGAAAGGACAAACTGTAACAGCCGATATGGTGGTTCAAACCGGTATGGGAGACTATACTGCTTCTTACTATCGTGTAAAAGGCGGTAAGAATCCAGTTTATATTGATACTGGCTTATATGAAGAAAGCAGTCCAGACGTTCCTTATGTTTGGAGTGGTGATAATGGTCCAACTTTAGCTAAACAATATCTTAGCGGTGAAGATGCGTACAACATGCGCTATAGTGTGGCTGACTTCAAGATAGGTCAAACTGCTTTCTACAACGTCAACGGTGAAAAGGTTGATACTAAATTTGACGGTGATGAGTTGGCCGTTAACCAAAAGCTTTACTTGTGGGATGCCAAGGAAAACAAAGCTGAATTGTACTACCATGTTCAAAACTCATTGGTTTACAAATCAGGTGCAGAAGACGATCGTCAAAATACTGCCTACAGCAATCTCTATGTCAAAGCTAGTGATGTAGCACTCAGTGGTAGAAAGCTTAAGACCAGCAACACAGAAGCTGAAGCCAAAGCAAATAGTGCATTAGCAACTACTAGTGAAAAGACTTCACTTACCAATGCAATTTCTGATGAAAGTACTGTTAAGGCATCCGATAAGTATCGTCTAGACAACTGGGTAAATCGTAGCTTGTACGACCAAGCCATAGAAAATACGAAGACTGTTGCAGCGGATAAAGATGCAACTAAGGCTGCAGTTAACGAAGCTTTATGGCAAGTTAATTTTGCTAAGAAAAATTTGAAGGGTGTAAAAGTCAAAGTAAAAGACATCAACAACTTAACGCCTCTAGAAGCACAACAAATCTTGAATTTAATGCGTCAAGCCTACAATAGTGACAAAAATTATCCAATGGTCGAGGTATATCAAAAGTGGGCACACAAGCCAGGTTATTATCCAGCAGAAGGTTGGAAAGGTAACCAAAAGACAAGATATTACTTAATCCCAAGCAGCGGGGCTAAAAAAGTACTTCTAAAGTTCTCTGATTTTGCTACGGAAAAATGAAATAATGTTAGAATAAAAGACGAGTATTTTTAACATTATGGAGAGTTAAATATGTTAGATAAAAACAAACAAATTTGGTTTATTGGTATTAAAGGAACCGGTATGGCTTCCTTAGCATTACTTCTTCACGACTTAGGCTACAACGTTGCCGGTAGTGATATTGAAAAGTACACCTTCACTCAAGTTCCACTTGAAAAAGCTGGTATTGAAGTTAAGGATTTTGACCCAAGCAACATCAAGAGTAACGATGAACAAGTAATCGTTAAGGGTAACGCCTTCAAGGAAGATAACCCAGAAGTTAAGGCATGTCTTGATAAGGGCGTTAAGTGGCAAAGCTACCCAGATACTGTTGAAGAAATCGTGCAAATGCACACTTCAATCGGTATTTCAGGTACTCACGGCAAGACTTCAACCACTAGTCTTTTGTCACACGTTTTAGGTGAAGTTGCACCAACTACTTACTTAATTGGTGACGGTCGTGGTAAGGGTGTTCCAGACTCACGCTTCTTCGTTTACGAAGCTGATGAATACCGTCGTCACTTTTTGGCATATCACCCAGATTACCAAATTATGACTAACATCGACTTTGACCACCCAGACTACTTCAAGGATCAAGACGATTACACCAGCGCATTCCAATCAGCAGCTGATCAAACTAAGAAGGCATTGTTCGTATGGGGCGATGACAAGCGTCTTCAAAGCCTTAAGACTGATATTCCTAAGTACACTTACGGCTTTAACGATACTGATGACTTCCAAGCTACTGAAATTAAGAAGTCAACTACTGGTTCTAAGTTCCACGTTTTAGCTCATGGCAAGGACCTTGGCGAATTTGAAATTCACTTGTTTGGTGACCACAGCATTTTGAACTCAACTGCTGTTATCGCTGTTGCCTACACTGAAAAGGTACCAATGGACGATATTCGTGATGGTTTACTTACCTTTAAGGGTGCTAAGCGTAGATTTAGTGAAAAAGACTTTGGCGACATTGCAGTTATTGATGACTATGCTCACCACCCAACTGAAATGCGCGCAACTATTCAAGCTGCTCGTCAAAAGTTCCCAGACAAGAAGTTAGTTGTTGTCTTCCAACCACATACTTTCTCAAGAACTAAGAAATACCAAAAGGACTTCGAAGAAATCTTACGTGGCGTAGACAAGGCTTACGTAACTCCAATTTATGCTTCAGCTCGTGAAGCTAATGGTGATATTTCAAGTGAAGACTTGGTTAAGAATATCCCAGGTTCAGAAGTGATTGACTTAGATAATATTGCTGATTTAACTAAGAATAAGAACTCTGTCATTGTGTTCATGGGTGCCGGCGATATTCCTAAGTACGAAGATGCTTTTGAAAAGTTGCTTTAATGAAAAACGCCCGAAAATCCCCGTATTTTAATGCGGGGATGGATAGGGCCAAGCTGACCTAGCAGTCAGCTTTTTTTATTCTAAAAATAGAGACATATGTTCGCTTATCCTGTAAAATATAAATATCTAATCTATGAGGAGGTGAAATACATGAAAAGAATGAGCAGTTTAGCCTATCATTTTGGCGTTAAGCTTCGCTTTTATCCTAGTTCTAAGCAAAAGAAAATCATTAAACTAAACTATGATGCGCAGCGCTTTGTCTACAACTCTTATGTAGGACGCAATCGGACTAGCTACCATGCTAAACGTTATTTAGCTAATAGGCAAAATCGAGCAATGCCCTTTGCTTTTTCTGCTCTTAATAGCTATGAAGTCCAACTGGCAGAAACAGTAGTCATCAATAATGAATTATTGGCTAAGCCTAAGAATATTCGTGATGCTTATAGCTTTTTACGTGTTAAAGAAATTGATAGTCTCGCTCTTGCCAATGCGATTCAAAACTATCAGAAAGCTTGGAACAACTATCGCAAGATTGGTCATGGAATTCCGACTTTTCACAAAAAACGCAGCGACTGGTCATATCAGACCAACTGTCAATATCCTAAGCAGTCAGAAGCCTATCTTGATAACGGGACAGCTAGATTTATTGATGCTAAACATATTAAATTGCCTAAGCTGGGAATTGTCCGCATTGCTGGTTTTAGAAAACTGATTAAAGAGCGCTTGCTTAAGCAGATACCAACTAGAATTGGCACAGTCACGATAAAAAAGACCGCTGATGACCAGTTCTACCTGTCTATGCAATTAGGCAGCGATACTGCTTTTGTTAAGGAATTACCTAAAACACAAAGTCAAATTGGCATTGACCTCAATTTAGATAACTTCCTAACAGCATCTAACGGAGCAATGGTCGCTAATCCACGATTTTATCGCAAAACCAAAAAGAAGCTGGCCCATGCCCAGCGTGTCTTGTCTCGCAGGCAGCGCCGGGCAAAAAAAGAAGGGCGTAATTTGCGGACAGCTAAGAATTATCAAAAGCAACGCTTATCAGTTGCCAGACTGCACGACAAGATTCGCAGACAGCGTAATGACTTTTTACAAGTACTCTCAACTGCACTAATCAAAAACCACGATTTGGTAGTTGCCGAGGAATTAAGGAGCAAAAACCTGTTAAAGAATCATGCCTTGTCGCAATCAATTTCTGATGTCGGCTGGCGTAGTTTCCTGAATATGCTGGCTTATAAGGCAGATCTATATGGTAAAGAATTTCTAACAATTGATCCTAAATATACTACTCAATGCTGTCATGCTTGTGGCAGTATTATGGGCCAAAATGGTTATAAGAAATTAACCCTTAAGGATCGGGAGTGGACTTGTCCAATTTGTCGAATGCCCCATATTCGTGATTGGAATGCGGCAGTGAACATCTTAGAAAAAGGATTAAGCAAGTGGCAAAATCCTAAAATAAAAAAAGCAGCCTAGAAAGGCTGCAGTCCGTTAGCAACTCGCGGACTTAAAAGGCTTTGGTAATTAGACGACCTCTATCGGCAATAGTCAAAAGACTATTGCTGGTAAGTCAAGTCCGTATCTAAGCAAGTTGGTGTTCTGGTTAGCGCAAGCTAACGAGCCACTAAGCCCTAGACTTCAGTCTAGGGTAGTTGACTTTTAGCATATTGTGTTAATTTGCCAGGTGATTATCTAAATTAAAGTTGCCTTGGAATTCATCCGTGGTACTTTCTTGATCCATACCATATTCAGCATCGTCGCCCCAGTAAATGTATTGTGCATTTTTGCCCTTGGTACCGGCAATTCTGAAGTAAAGTGCAGCGCTGTCGCCTTTACCAGTGGTCTTGGTGGCATCTACCTTAACTTTTTGACCAATCTTGAGCAACTTGCTAGTTGACTTGAGCTTATTATTTAAAACGTGGATCTTGTTTAAAATAGTGGCTGTAGTGGTGCCAGAAGCTTGGTAAAGAGTGCTGCCGTTAACAAAACCAACATTTGAAGCATAAATATAAGCACCGTTGCCTAAAGCATAAAATGGTTTGCCATTGATAGTGGTTGTATTCAAACTTCTCTTCTTAGATCCGCTAAGATTTGCAAAGTAGAAAAATACGTCATTCTTAGTTGTGGCGTGGGTTTTAGCTGGTGTTTTAACTAACATATATTTAGGAATGAGGGACAAACCATTGTAGGTAGTGCGATGACCATTTTTATCATAAATGCGAGAGTTAGCACTTAAGATCAAAACATTTTGACCATCCATTGAGCTAACATTCAAAGATTTGATGTAGCGCTTTTTACCAATGTTAACGTATGAAGCGGTGGTGTAGTGGTAGTTCTTAGAAGTTTTTGCATCTACTTTTTTACCTTGGATCAGGACAGGCTTGCCATAATATTTAAAGCTAAAGCCAGCTTTGACAGTAGAAGCAACGGTCCATTTTTTGCCGTTAACTTTTTGGGTAGTTGTAGCGGCATTGCCCTTACTGTTGAAAACTTGAACTGTGCCGTTAAAGGATTTCTTGAGAGTAACTTTACCTTTTTGTGATTGCGTAGCTGCTTGAACTGTGTGAACAGGTTGATTGATAATGGCAGCTGCTGGTGCAACACTGATTAATAAAGCTGCTGCGATAGTTGCTAATTTTTTAGTGTTCATATTTAATCTCCTTTGTAATAATCCCATAAGTTGATTTTAGCACTTATGAGACTGTAAAAATAACCTCGAAACTCAAACGTTTTCGGGGTTATTTGATTTTATTCACTTAAGTACTTAGGATCAATAAATTTATTGATCACGTTGTTAACCTTCTTTGAATTATCGTACTTGCGGATAATGTTCAAGAAGTCTTGTGTAGTTGCTTGCTTCAAGTAGTAAGTTTGATAGTAATCGTGTAAAGCATCGAAGAACTTGTTTTCGCCCATGGCAACCTTTAAAACAGCAGGGAAGTCCATCCCAAGTTCGTAAGCCATGTCTTCAGTGTCAACGCCCTTTGGTGGATTATTAACAGGGTAGTTGATGTAGTTGGCCTTTTTATTCTTATTAATGAATTGGTTAGCATTTTCTTTTAAGATCTTGTTAGCACGCTTGACGTTCTTACGAGTGTAGAACTTGCTGTGCATCAGTTTAGCACAGTAGGCCTTACTCTTAGTGTAGGTCAAATCGTAAACGCCATTTTCAAGGAGGTTGGTAAGACCTTCGTCAAGCCAAGGTTCCATGTATTCGTCGCTGCCGACAGTGCCGTAGAACCATTGGTGACCAACTTCGTGAGAAACATCTTCAGTTAATTCATTATATCTATCAAGTGGGTGCTTCTTTTGTAAAAAGTCGCTGGCATCGATCATGATCAAGCCAGGATATTCCATCCCACCGGTATCTTTGCCAAGCAAGCCTTCAGTAATATCGATTTCTTTGTAAGGATATTTGCCGATCTTTTTGGTAAAAATGTGGAAACTGTCTTGGGCAGTCATCAAAGCAAGCTTGTTGTATTGCTTGCTGTTTTTGCTTGCAAGGTAGTAGTCGTTGATTCTTACGCCGTTTGCATAAGCGTGGTCAACCTTGAACTTGTTGGAAGCAGCGATTGCGACCTCACGCATGTTGTTGGCGGTAATTGTAGTTTTGCCATTCTTGGTTGTGCTTTGACCAGAAGCGGCAACTTTGTAGCTCTTTGGTGCGAAAAAGCTAACGTGGAAATTGCTTACAGCACTGTTGCGGTTTTCACCAGCATCGTAGTATGGGTGATAATTCCACTTACCGTTGCGATAATCGCTTAAGTATGGGAAACAGAATGACAGGTTATAACCCTTACCGCCGTTGATATTTTGGTAGCCAAAACGATCTTGTCTCTTAGGTACGCCGGTAACTACGTTAACAGTTAAATCAGTAGATTCACCTGTATTTAGACTTTTGTTAACGAATAAATTGCTCTTGTCTTTGCCAGTAGTGTAGGAAAGCTTTTGACCATCTGATGAAATGCTTTTAACTGAAGTTGTCGCATTTCTTGTAGCCTTAAAATGCTTGTGGTCGCATTTCAACACGCCGCTAGCAATATTTCTAACCAATAAATTTTTAACAGGTTCATTGCCGTTATTAACAACGTGCATGGTAACTTTTTCTGTTAATTGATTCTTGCGAGTGTTCAACTTCACGGTCATGTTGTAATTTGTTGCCTTGATCGTAGGATCAGCCGCAGCTTGAACTTTTGAGTTGAAGCTAAATAATGCCGCAATGGTTACTGCACTCGACAATAAAAGTGTTGTTCTTCTTTTCATAATTTTCCCTCCAAGAAAAATTTACTCTAATTATTGGAAATTATCGGCATAAAGTCAATCTATTTTTTGATGATAGGATATAATTTATGGAGACTGTCAAGAAGTTTGTGTAAATAATCTCTCTCGTTGATTGACTTTTTTATTTATCTTTTAATCAAAATAGGATTCTAGGGTGTCTCGAACTTGCCCAAATCCTTTATGAATCCTGTTAAAGTAACGGTCATTGTAATCCATTGCCTGAACTCCAATAAAGGTGTCAAGCGACTGCTCAGTTGGAAATTCTGTTTTAGGCTTGTTTTTCCGCTTAAGCCTGTTGTTAAAGGATTCAATCATGTTAGTTGAGTAAATTGAAGCTCTAATAGCTGGCGGATAGTTGTAAAAGGTTAACAGATCAGGCTCAACCTGTCTAAGATCTCTAACTACGTTTTTGTAGGCTTTTTCCCAGTTTTGATAGAATTCATGCAGCACCTGTACAGCCATTTCTTTGTTTAACTGAGTATGAATCTGCTTGAATTCATCCAGTGCTTTTTGTCGATCGTCAACCCGCATTTTGGCACTGATATTACGCATGACGTGTACCAAGCAGCGTTGAAAATGCGTTTTAGGATAGGACTGGCAGATAGCCTCTTTCATGCCAACTACTCCGTCAGACAAGAAGAGCTCTACCTGTTCAAGGCCGCGACTCTTGAAGCCTTTGAGCATTTCGCTCCAAATCTCAATATTTTCAGTAGGCGCAATACAGTAGTCGATCACTTCTTTATGACCATTAGGTTTGATACCGATGGCGATATAAACTGCTTCGCGCTCATAAGTGACCCGCTTAAGAGGAATATAGGTGGCATCGAGATAAACGCAGAAGAACTTATCTGACAGATGTCGCTGATGATATGCCTCAACTTTGGGAATCATTTCTTTAGAAATATTGGAAACCATAGCTGGAGAATAATAGCCGCCATACATTTTCTCAATTAAATCAGCGATTTCTCGGGTTGTGACGCTCTTGGAATAGAGCTTGATAACAGTTTGCTCTAAAACATCAGTATGCCTTTTATAATCTGGCATAGTGTGTTGATGAAACTCACCGTTTCTGTCTCTAGGAACTTTGATTTCTATTTGTCCGAATTGCGTATCAACCTTGCGGTAATAAGCACCATTTCTAGAATTTCCGGTATTCCAGCCATCGCGCTCATAAGGATTGTAGCCTAAAAAGGCAGTCAATTCGGATTCAAGCAGGTCATTGACAGCCTGTTGGAGCTTTTGTCTAAATAAATCATTAATTTTATCCTGATTGAATAGAGCATTAGCCATATCTTTGGTAAAATCATTCATGAAGGAATCTCTTTTCTAGTATGTTTTTCGTTCAAATCAATCATACGGGAAAAGGATTCCTTTTTCTAATATTCAGGGAAATAAAATTAAGGAAATATTCATCCTTACACAAAATATTTTACGGTCTCTAATTTATGTATAAGTGAAAATGAATAGATATAAAGAAAGAAGATAAATAAGAATGGTTAAAAGTATTACACCTCATTTGGTTTATCGCTTGAATGGGATGCACCATGTTGTAGCGCAAGTTGGTGTAGTAAATGGTGATCATGTTTTTGCCTTGCAACTTCTTCACAGTGCACATGATGTGTTGGTTTATAGAAAACATGAAGGTTTAACCAAGAACATCGATTATACTGATCCACACTTAGTAATGATGGGCTTTGGCCACACGCAAACCTGGGTACCAGCTAATGACAAGGATGAATATTTCGTAGGTGCTAAACCAAATTCAGGCAACTGGACTACTCAAATTGCACGAGTAAAGTACCCAAGACTTTTACCAGAAAGATATACTTCAAATACACAACTTCCACGTTTGTCACACTTGAATCACGTAACCGACGTTCCTTATGATGGTCATGATCACTTGCACAGAGTAGAAGCTTCAGTTTCACCAAATGGCAAGTACTTCATGATTGCTTCAATTTGGGATGATGGTTCAGGTCACTTTGGTTTGTTTGACTTAAATGAAGTAAACCAAAAGTTGAATGAAAATGGCACTAAGAACACGCCAATCACTGATTTACATTGTTTGAGTGCTTTCCACATCGACAACTTCGATAATCCAAGTGTTGCTCCAGATGAAGAAATGCCACAAATGATTGATTCAGTTCAAGGCTATGCTATTGATGATGACAAGAATATCTATATTTCTAACCAATTGTCACCAAAGATTAACCATGAAACTGGTGAAGTAACTACTTGGTCACGTAAGATTGTTAAGTTCCCATGGGGTGAAACAAACAGTGATAACTGGCAAGTAGCTATGGTTGATGGTATTGATTTACCAGATCGTTACAGTGAAATGGAAAGTATCCATGTTAATGCCGCAAATGATATTTACTTAACTGTGGCTTACCACCAAAAGTACATTAAGGGTGGAGAATATAAGTTAAGAACTTTGGAAAACCAAATTTTCCATATTACTGATTTGTAGAATAATAAAAATTTAACCAAGTAAAAAAGCGCTGATGTGTCTTTGCTTATGAAGACTATCAGCACTTTTTATGCAATAAGAAAAGAAAACTAGGAGGAGAAACAAACAATACCGCCTCATCTATTGATGAGGGGATGAATTTGTTTCTCCTCCTTTTTGCTTTTAATGATATAATATAAATAAGCTAAAAAGCTTATGCTATATGTGTTTAGGAGAGATTTAATGGTAAAAGAATATCATACTTCTTCTAGTGTCTCGATCTTGATTTATCATCTTGTTTGGGTAACCAAATACCGCAAAAAAGTGTTAGATCAAGAATGCCGTGAACTGCTAGATCAGAAAATAAGAGAAATCCTCGCTGATAATTCCTGTCAAGTTGAAGCGCTAACGGTGATGCCTAACCACGTTCATTTGGAAGTAGTCATGCCCCCGTGGATGTCGGTTACAGTTTTGATTAAGAAGCTAAAAGGCACGACCGCTAGATGGCTCTTTAAAGAAAAGCCGGAACTCAGAGAAAGCCTGTACCATCATCATTTATGGTCGCCATCATATTTTGCAAGAACTGTTGGCAACTGTTCAGAAGAAACCATCAAGCATTATGTAGAAACTCAATGGGAGCGCCCATTTAAGTAGATTAGAAAGGAGAAGATAATCCATGCGTCAAAAGTCAAACCGAGCCCTTGATGAAGTCAAGTACGGTGTAGCACAAATCAGAATGTATCCGACTACTGCACAAAAGACTTACTTTTGGCGCTTGTTTGGTGCTAACCGTTGGTTATGGAATCAAATTAAAGACATGACCGACAAGCGGTATCAAAATAATAAGAAATTATTATTCCCATCAACTGCTTCCCTAAAAAAGCTCTTGCCAAGACTAAAGCAGGAATATCCTTGGCTAAAAAAAGCAAACTCCACATCTCTGCAGGCAACAGTTGAATATTACTGCAATGCCCAAGAAGCCTTCTTCAAGCAGACACCGGTTGGCAGAAAGCCACCTAAATTTAAAGGACGGCATTTCTACCGCCAAAGTGCCACTTTAAAGAATGTCCCTTCTAAGCGCAAAGATGGCAGTCTGCTCTACCCGATTCAGACAGTGAATAAATACTGCCTCAGAATTGGAACGAGAAAGCCAATATTTGTAGAAACCAGTTCACTTAATCGACTAAAGCATAAGGTGATTAAGCGGATGATGGTCGTCTATCGCGCTGATCTTGACCGTTTCTATTTAAGCTTTGTCGTAGCTGATCAGAAGGAAGAATTACCACAATACCAAGCCAAGACGCAAAAGACCGGCAAGATGATCGGCATTGATGTCGGCTTAGGCAATGAATGGCTAGTAACCAGTGATAATCACCGTTGGAGCGTACCGCAAACTTTTGAAGCAGAAAAAGCTAAAAATTTGCGCCAAAGCCATTGTGATCGTAACCGGACTGCAGTTGAGAAGCGAGTGGCACGTTTCAATCAAAAACACAAAGAGACTAAGATTGATAAGTACGACTTTGCCAACTGGCAAAAGCTTAGAAAGACTAAAAGCAAGTATCAAGTAAAGATTAACAATATTCGCCTAGACTACATCCAGCAAGCAACTACTTGGCTTGTTAAGCACTATGATGTAATTGCCATTGAAGATTTGAAAACCAAGAATCTTCTAGGCAATCACAAATTAGCGCATAATATTGCCAATGCAGGTTGGAGCATGTTTAAACGAATGCTGGCATATAAGTGCAAGTGGTACGGCAAGAAGCTGATTGTTGTCCCACCGCAATATACTAGCCGGATTTGTTCAGACTGCGGACAAAAAAATCCTGCTTTTGCGCATATGAAAACACGCGACTGGCTAAGCGTAAGAGAATGGACTTGTCCGTTTTGTCGTGCCGAGCATGATCGCGATGTTAACGCAGCTAAGAATATCCTAGCCAGAGCAGTTTGCTAGACTGCTGTAAATAATTAGTGGGTATGGAACTAGACCCTGTTAAAAAGCCCGACCGCTATCACGTTGTAGGTATTAAAAAACTACAGTCGGCTATGAAAGTAGCCCACATTTTCGAGTGAACGTGGCAAGTCTAGGTGTTCGCAAGATCTCTAAAAAGAGACCACCCATCTATCTGATGGGGGGTAGTTCATTTCATATTAATCAGTAATTCTTTCTTTACCAACAGCACGTTGTTCGGAAGGATTATAACCTAACTCTTCAATTTCTTGTTTTTTTTCTTTGTTATTGATTTGAGGAAGAGTATCCCAAAAGTTAGACTTGTTTTTCTTAATCTTTGAATTTCTGTTAGTTTTCATTGTTGTTTCCTTCATTTTCACTTTCTATAAATATAAGTATACTCTGAAAACAAAACCTATTTTTAGCTATTAAGATCGATTAATTCAAAATGATAAAAATATATGTAATTTATATGCAAACGATATATAATAGTATCAAATTCAGAAAGGAGTAAAAATTATGGCAGAAAAAACAACAGGACTTTATGTCAGAATGAATCCAGAAAAGAAGGAAAAGGCAGAAGCTATTCTGAAAAAGCTGGGGTTAAATTCAGCTACGGCAATTAACATGTTCTATGATCAGATTATTCTTCATAATGGTATTCCTTTCAGAGTAGAGATTCCAAATGCATGGGATAATTTGGATCAAATGAATAAGTATGAATATGCCAAACTGCTTGACGAGCGCCTGAACACATTGACCGGAAGGGAAGATTTACTTGGAGATATCGCCAAGAGGCTTGATGCGGAAAAGAATGAAAAGAAAGACAACTAAGTTTTGAGGTAAAAATTATGATAGCAAGAATTATTATTGGCATTATTGTTGTTTTAGTTATTGTGTATGTTTGTTGTGGTTTTAGAATCGTTCCACAAAATAATGAAGGTTTGGTTGAAACCTTGGGTAAGTATTCTAAGACAGTAAAAGCTGGATTTATCTTTGTCTGGCCACTTTTCCAAAGAATTCGCAAAGTTCCATTAGCACTTCAACCACTTGAAATTTCTAAGTACTCAATTATTACCAAAGATAATGCTGAAATTTCTACTAGTTTAACTTTGAACTACTTGGTCACTGATTCATACCGTTACTTCTACAACAACACCGACTCAGTTGAATCAATGGTGCAATTAATCCGTGGTCACTTGCGTGACATTATTGGTCGTATGGATTTGAACGCAGCCCTTGGCTCAACTAAGGAAATTAACGATCAACTTTTCACTGCAACTGGTGACCTGACTGATATCTACGGTATCAAGGTCGTTCGTGTCAACGTTGATGAACTTTTACCAAGTGCTGAAATTCAACGTGCCATGGACAAACAACTTACTGCCGACCGTGAAAAGACTGCCGCAATTGCTAAGGCCGAAGGTGAAGCTCGTACCATTGAAATGACCACTAAGGCTAAGAACGATGCTTTGGTTGCTACTGCTAAGGCCAACGCTGAGGCAGTTAAGACGCAAGCTGATGCCGACGCTTACCGTGTACAAAAGATGCAAGAAGCCTTGTCAAAGGCTGGCGAAGGTTACTTCAGAAACCAAAGTTTGGACAGCTTTAACCAATTGGCTCAAGGCCCTAACAACTTGATCGTGGTTGGCAAGGATGAAATGACCGACTTGGGTAAGGTTCCTGCTTTGAAAAAGGTGTGGGATGCCAGCGACGATAAGAAAGATGAATAAATAAAAATTAGCTCAATTCTCAAATGAGGATTGAGCTTTTTTCTAAGTAAAGTCAAGTACCATAGGGTATTTGACTTTTATTTTTGAATAAATAAAATATAGTTCGCAAAATATAACTTTGCAAATCCTTACATAGTGATGTATTGTATTAATATAACAATAAATAAGAACGATACTATAAGTATTAAGTAATATTGTACGGTATATGAAAGGAACAATCATGCCAACTGACATTGAAATTGCTGATGCAGCCAAAATGCAACCGATCACTGAAATTGCCCAAAAGTTAGGCTTGTCCAGTGATGATATTGAACAATATGGTCACTATAAAGCTAAGATCAACTTGCCTGTTAAGGAAATTGAAGGGAAGAAACACAAATTGATTTTGGTGACAGGTATTAACCCAACTTCTGCTGGTGAAGGGAAATCCACTGTTTTAGTTGGCTTGGGGGATGCGCTTAACCAATTAGGCCATCAAACTACCATTGCCATGCGTGAACCATCAATGGGACCAGTCTTTGGGATCAAAGGCGGTGCAACAGGTGGTGGCTATAGCCAAGTTGTCCCAATGGAAGACATTAATTTAAACTTCACTGGTGACATGCATGCCTTAACTTCTGCTAACAACACCTTGGCGGCTCTAATCGATAACTACATTATGCGCGACAATGCTTTAGGACTTGATCCACGCAGAATCATTTGGAAGAGAGTCGAAGACGTTAACGATCGTGCTTTAAGAAACGTGGTTACTGGACTCGGTGGCATCATGCAAGGTGTTCCTCGAGAAACCGGCTTTGATATTACCGCTGCTTCAGAAATGATGGCCATTCTTTGCTTATCTGAGAGCTTGCACGATTTAAAGAAGAGAATTGGTCGCATCGTTGTTGGTTATACCTATGACAAGAAGCCTGTTACCGTTGATCAATTGGGCTTCACTGGTGCAATTACACTTTTATTGAAAGATGCTATTAAGCCTAACTTAGTTCAAACTTTGGATCACACTCCTGCTATTGTTCACGGTGGACCATTTGCCAACATTGCTCATGGCTGTAACTCAGTCTTGGCTACGCAAATTGCGCTAAAGACTTCTGATTATACCGTTACTGAATGTGGCTTCGGTGCAGATCTTGGTGCCGAAAAATTCTTGGATATCAAGCGACCAGTCTTAGGCAAGACGCCAAATGCCGTGGTAATTGTCGCAACTTGTCGTGCACTTAAGCTCAACGGTGGTGCCGATAAGAATAATTTGACTGAAGAAAATCTTCAAGCCTTGCAAAAAGGTATGGCAAACTTGCGCAGACACGTTAAAAACATGCAAGGCTATAATTTGCCAATTGTGGTTGCGATTAATCACTTTACTAGTGATACTGAGGCTGAAATCAAAGCAATCCAAGATGCTTGTGCTGAAATGGGCGTAAAAGCTATTGAAGTTGACGCTTGGGCCAAAGGTGGAGAAGGCACGCAAGATTTGGCTAAAGAAGTAGTTCAACTTGCCGACCAAAAATTTGATTTCCACGAATTATATAAGAATTCTGATTCAATTGAAGACAAATTAAACGCCATTGCTACCAAGATTTATGGCGCAAAACGTGTAGTTTTGTCTAACAAAGCCAAAAAGCAAATTAAGACTTTTGATAAACAAGGCTGGAACAAGCTGCCTGTATGTATTGCTAAGACCCAATATTCATTTACAGATGATCAAACTAAGCTAGGCGCTCCAACTGATTTTGATTTCCATATTCGTTCCTTTGTACCTAAATTAGGTGCCGGCTTCATTGTCGCTTTATCAGGTACCATGATGACTATGCCTGGTCTAGCAAAGCATCCAGCCGCAGAAAATATGGATATTGATGATCAAGGTCAAATTACAGGACTATTTTAACAAGGAAGAATCATGTCTGAAATAAGCGTAATTATGGGTAGTAAGTCAGATTGGCCAACGATGAAGCATGCGTGTGAAATCTTGGATCAGTTCAATGTTAGCTATGATAAACATGTTATCTCGGCCCATAGAATGCCAAAGGAAATGTATGATTTTGCCCAAAATGCTGAGAAAAATGGCACTAAAGTAATTATTGCGGGTGCCGGTATGGCAGCTCATTTGCCTGGCATGACTGCCGCAAATACCGTGATTCCAGTGATTGGTGTTCCCGGTCAAACTAAGGCATTAGGTGGCATGGATTCTCTTTTATCTATTGTGCAAATGCCAACAGGAATTCCTGTGGCTACGACTGCCATTGGTAATGCAGGTGCAAGTAATGCAGCACTTCTTGCACTGGAAATTCTTGGAATTAGTGATGAAAAAATAAGACAGCAGCTAAAAGACTATCGACAAAAGATGCATGATGAAGCAAAAGAAAGCAGTGCAGAACTTGACTGATCCAGATTTTATTGAGCAAGGTAAAACAATTGGCATTATCGGAGGTGGTCAATTAGGACAAATGATGGCCTTGTCAGCTAAATATGGCGGCATGAAGGTTATTACGCTGGATCCGACACCAGATTGTCCTTGTGGTCAGGTAGCCGATAAGCAAATTGTGGCCGAATATTCAGATGTTAAAGCGATCGAAGAACTGGCAAAAGAAAGTGACGTTTTGACATATGAATTTGAGAATGTGGATCTTAATGCACTGAAGGATGTTGCTGACAAAGTAAAAATTCCTCAAGGCACCAATCTGCTCTATATTACTAAGCATAGACTGCGTGAAAAGAACTTCTTGCGTAGTGCTGGTTGTATGACCGCACCTTATCTTCCTGTTAAAAACATGACTGATTTAAAAGAAGCGATTAAAAAGATTGGCTATAACTGTGTCCTTAAAACCTGTGAAGGTGGCTACGATGGCCACGGCCAAGAAGTTTTAAAGAGCGATGCCGATCTTGAAAATAATGAGCACATCAAAGAGATTCTAGCTACAGGAGACTGCATTCTTGAAGGCTGGGTGCCATTCAAAGTTGAAGCTTCTGTCATGGTCGCAAGAAATGCAAAAGGCGAAGTGACAGTTTTCCCAGTTAGTGAAAACTACAATGCCGATGAAATTTTGCATATTAGTATTGTGCCAGCACGTGTTTCAAAAGAAATTTATGCTAAAGCACAGGCTATTGCTAAGCAAATTGCAGAAGCAATTCATTTGCGCGGTATTTTGGGTGTGGAGCTATTTATTCTGGATAACGGTGATATTTATGTCAATGAACTAGCACCACGTCCGCATAATTCAGGTCACTATTCGATTGAAGCCTGCAATTTTGACCAGTTTGATATCCATGATCGTGCTATTTGCAATTTGCCGTTGCCTAAGATTAAGCTGTTGTCCAAAGTGGTAATGGTGAATGTTTTGGGTCAACATGTAGCCGGCGTAAGAAAAGTCATTCCTGAAAAGAGCAACTGGCATTTTCACTACTATGGCAAGGCCGAAATCCGTCATAATCGTAAAATGGGCCACGTTACAATTCTTACTGACGATATTGAAAAAACGTTGCAAGAAATTAATGACACCCATATTTGGAAAACAAAAGTAAATTAATCTTGTTTAAGCAGAGCTATTAAAGCTCTGTTTTTTATTTATCATTTTCACTAAAACACGAACAATACTTCGTGATAGTATTTTTAATGCTCTATAATATATTGGCATTATAAGCAATAGCTGATAATATTGTCAGCATAAAGTGAACAAATTAGTATTCACTCTTTAATAATATTCGTATTTTTACCAAGAAGAAAAATAAAATGGCAAAGTTGTTGTATACCGGTAAAGTTAAGGAAATGTGGTCTACAGATGACCCAGAAGTTTTACGTGTGGTTTATACAGACCAGGCAACTGCCGGTAATGGCGAGAAGAAGGATGACTTTAAGAACAAAGCCTATTTAAACAACGAAATTTCAACTTTGATTTTTGAATACTTGTCCAAAAACGGAGTTCCAACTCATTTCATCAAGAAAATCTCAGACACTGAAGAATTAGTTAAAAAGTGCGATATGTTCCCACTTGAAGTTGTTACTAGAAATATTGCAGCTGGCCATTTCTCAAGTCGTTATGGCTTGGGCGAAGGTGAAAAATTCGATACGCCAGTCGAAGAACTTTTTTATAAGAGTGATGAACTCGACGACCCAATCATGAACGAATCTGATGCGATTGCATTACATATTGCGACCGCTGAAGAGCAAAAGAAGATCTGGGAATTGTCTCGTCAAGTTAACAAGCTTTTGATTCCGCTTTTTGATAAGGCTGGAATGGAATTAGTCGATTTCAAACTTGAATTTGGTAAAGATGCAGATGGAAATATCATCCTTGCAGATGAATTTTCACCAGATAACTGCCGTCTTTGGGATAAAAAGACCAAGAAGCATATGGATAAAGATGTCTACCGTAGAGACATCGGCGATTTAACTACTGTTTATGAACAAGACTTAGCCCGCATTCAAGAAGCACTTAAGGAGATCTAAATGACTACTGTCCGTATTTACGTAACCTACAAACCTTCAGTTTTTGATCCACAAGGAGCTGCAATCACCGATTCAGTTAATTCCCTTGGTCATGACGAAGTCAAAAAAATCGTCGTTGGTAAGTTCTTCGATGTAACAGTTGATGAAGATGACTTAGATAAAGTTAAGGCTGATGTGAAGGATATCGCTGAAGCTTTATTGGTTAACTTCAACATGGAAACTTACAAGATCAAAGTTTTGGAGGAAAACGCATGAAAATTGCAGTAATCGTTTTTCCAGGTTCTAACTGCGATATCGACATGTACGAAGCCTTTCACACTGTTTGCCAGGCAGATGTCGAATATGTTTCTTACAAGGAAAAAAGTTTAGCTGGCTTTGATGTAGCTGTTTTACCAGGTGGCTTTTCTTATGGGGATTATTTAAGAACCGGCGCAATTGCTCGCTTTTCAAACATTATTCCAGCCGTTAAGAAGATGGCAGAAGAAGGAAAGTTAGTTTTAGGTGTCTGCAATGGTTTTCAGATTTTAACAGAAATGGGACTGCTTCCAGGAGCACTTAAGAAAAACGATAGCCTTCAATTTGTTTGCAAGACTGTCACTTTAGAAGTTGAGAATACGCATACGCCATTTACTACTGAGTATGAAGATAAAGAACTTATCCGTATTCCTATTGCTCATGGCGACGGCAGCTATTACGCAGATGAAGATGTACTTGAAGATTTAGAAGTAAATCACCAAGTTGTCTTTAGATATCATGGTGAAAATCCTAACGGCAGTCTGCATGATATAGCTGGTATTTGTAACAAAGAAGGAAATGTTCTAGGCATGATGCCACACCCTGAAAGAGTGGTAGAACAAATTCTCGGTGGAACAGATGGGTTGCCTTTATTTAAGTCACTTTTAAAAGCAGGAGTTCAAGCATGAAACAAGCGATGACACCAGAAGAAATCAAAGAAAAGAAACCTTACCTTGATTGGAGTTTATCAGAACGTGAATATGACTATATTTGCGATCATTTGCTTCATCGCTTGCCCAACTACACAGAAATCGGCTTGTTCTCCGCAATGTGGAGCGAGCACTGTTCTTACAAAAAATCTAAGCCAGTGTTGAAGCTGTTTCCAACCACGGGTAAACGCGTAGTACAAGGTCCAGGTG
Source organism: Lactobacillus amylovorus DSM 20531 (assembly GCF_002706375.1). Taxonomy (NCBI): domain Bacteria; kingdom Bacillati; phylum Bacillota; class Bacilli; order Lactobacillales; family Lactobacillaceae; genus Lactobacillus; species Lactobacillus amylovorus. The sequence goes on along the minus strand of NZ_CP017706.1, from coordinate 544,854 downwards.
AAGGTGCTGGTGTAGTTGATATCGATGATGGTCAAGCCGTTGTTTTTAAGGCTGAAAGTCACAATCACCCAACTACAGTAGAACCTTACCAGGGTGCCGCAACCGGTGTTGGCGGTATTTTAAGAGACGTTTTCAGTATGGGCGCTCGCCCCGTTGCAATCCTTGATTCTTTGCACTTTGGTGAATTGAAAGATAATCCAACAATGCGCTACAAGATGGAAGAGACCATCAAGGGCGTCGGCGACTATGGCAACTGCATGGGAATTCCTAATTTAGGCGGAGAAACAACTTTTGATCCTTGCTATAATGGCAACATTTTATTAAACGCCATGAATGTGGGAATCATGGATATTAAAGATATGGAGCATGGGGATGCTACAGGTGTTGGCAATGCGGTAATGTACGTTGGTGCTAAAACCGGGCGTGATGGTATTCACGGTGCTACCTTTGCTTCAGCCGACTTTTCTGAAGAACATGCGACCCAACGTTCAGCGGTTCAAGTTGGTGATCCATTTATGGAAAAATTATTGATGGAAGCTTGCTTGGAACTGATCTTGAATCATCGTGAATGGCTTGTTGGTATTCAAGACATGGGAGCAGCCAGCATCGTTTCTTCAAGTGCTGAAATGGCCACTGAAGGTAAATCCGGGATGGATCTCAATCTTAACTTGGTACCTCAGCGTGAACCTAACATGTCAGCTTACGAGATTATGCTTAGCGAATCGCAAGAAAGAATGCTCCTTTGTGTAAAGAAGGGCCATGAAGAGGACGTTAAAAAGATCTTCGATGAATTTAATCTTGACGCTGTAACTATTGGTCGCATTACTGATGATGGTAGATACGTGCTTCATCACGATGATCAAGTGGTATGTGATATTCCAGTGGTAACTTTAACTGAAAAAGTCCTTGAAGAAAAAAGCGCAGAAAAGAAACCACAAAGAATCATTGATGCTGAGCAAAGTGAAAATTGGCAACCAAATATTGAAAGTGCCGGTCAAACTTTAAAAGATCTTTTGAACCAGCCAACCATTGCTAACGATCAATTTGTAACGCAACAATATGATTCACAGGTTCGAACGGACACGATTGTAGGTCCTGGTTCAGATAGCGGCGTCTTGCGCGTGCGCCATACTAAGAAGGCAATTGCGATGACTACTGATACTAATGGACGCTTTGTCTATCTTGATCCAAAAGTTGGTGGTCAAAGAACTGTCCTTGAAAGTGCAACAAATATCGTGGCTAGTGGTGCCCAACCTTTAGCAATTACTGACTGTCTTAACTATGGTGACCCTAATGATCCAGAAATTTTCTGGGAATTGCATCAATCTTGTCAAGGGATTGCCGATGCATGTGAAATTTTAGAAACACCGGTTGTTTCAGGAAATGTCTCTCTTTATAACGAAAATAATGGCAAGGCGATTTATCCATCACCAATGATTGGGATGGTTGGTTTAATCAAGGATTATGATCACGTCATTCCAATGCACATGCAAAAAGCAGGTGACAAGATTTATCTAGTGGGTAAGACAGATGATGATTTTGCTAGCTCAGAATTGCAAAAGATGATCACTGGTGAAATTAGCGGATTGCCACATGCGCCAAACTTGCCAGAGATAAAGCAATACCTTTACAAATTGCAAGCATTAATGGCTAACGGTTTAGTCAAAAGTGCACACGATCTAAGCGAAGGTGGCTTAGGCGTTTCCTTAGCTGAAACACTTTTTGATACAGACTTTGGTGCAAAGGTAAAGCTTGATTTTGATAAAAATCTGCTTTTCAGTGAGCCTCCAGGTCGCTTGATCGTTTCAGTTGATCCTGCAAATGCGGCAAAATTTGAACAAGAAATGGGCGATTCCGTTAGTGAAATTGGTCAAGTTACTGCTGATCAGCAATTGAACATTTCGCTGGCCAACGATCAAGTAAATGAAGATGTAGCTGAATTGCAAAAGATTTGGAAGGAGTGCATCCCTTGTTTAATGAAATCAAAAGCCTAAATGAGGAATGTGGCGTCTTTGGTGCACCTGATGCCAGTCAATTAACTTACCTAGGTTTGCATAACTTGCAACACCGCGGACAAGAAGGGGCCGGCATCGTCTCAAGCGATGGTGAGCATTTGTATCAACACCGCGATCGTGGCCTTTTATCCGATGCTTTTGCTGATCCGAATGATTTAAAAAATTGGTCGGCGACAGTGCCATTGGTCACGTTCGCTACAGTACAACGGGTCGTAATTCGATTCAAAACGTACAACCATTTCTCTTTCATTTTCTAGACGGTGATGTTGCTTTAGCCCACAACGGCAATTTAGTTAATGCCGTGTCTTTACGAAACAAGCTCGAAAAACAAGGTGCGATTTTTCAATCCTCATCTGATACCGAAATCTTGATTCACTTGATTCGTAATCATATCAAAGATGGCTTTATTTCAGCTTTAAAGCAAAGCCTGAATGAAGTTCACGGTGGTTTTGCCTTCCTGCTTTTGCAAAAAGATCGCATGATTGCGGCACTTGATCCTAATGGGATTCGTCCCTTATGTATTGGTAAATTGGACAATGGCGCCTACGTTGTTTCTAGCGAAACTTGTTCACTTGACATCATCGGTGCCAAGTTTGTTTGTGATGTGCAGCCTGGTGAATTAATCATCATTGATCGAGATGGGATGAAAATTGATCATTTTACTAAAAATACGCATTTAGCAATCTGCTCAATGGAATACGTCTATTTTGCTCGTCCTGATTCAATCATACATGGTGTGACTGTTCATAATGCTAGAAAAAGAATGGGGCGGCTGCTAGCTCGTGAGGCTCCAGCCGATGTTGACATGGTAATTGGCGTACCAAACTCATCTTTGTCAGCTGCTTCTGGTTACGCCGAAGAATTGGGGTTGCCTTATGAAATGGGTCTGGTTAAAAACCAATACGTTGCCAGAACCTTCATTCAGCCAACTCAAGCCTTGCGTGAAAAGAGTGTTAAGTTAAAACTGTCAGCTGTTCGTGGTGTCGTTGCTGGTAAAAAGATCGCGGTCATCGACGATTCGATCGTAAGGGGAACCACTTCTAAGCAAATTGTCAAAATGCTTAAAGATGCTGGTGCTAAAGAAGTACACCTTAGAATCGCTAGTCCTCCATTTAGATTTCCATGTTTTTACGGCATTGATATTTCAACTAAAGCCGAATTAATGGCAGCTCATTATTCAGTAGAAGAGATGCGGAAAATTATCGGTGCTGATAGCCTTGGCTTTTTAAGCGTTGACAGCTTGATCCAAGCAATCGATGTGCCTGATCGAGGAGACTCATCGGGTCTGACAGTTGCTTACTTTAATGGAAAGTATCCAACTAAATTGGATGATTACGAAGCTGGCTATTTAGCTTCTCTCAATGCCCAAGAACGGCGACAAAGAAAGGATTTATAAAATGAATCGTTATAAAGAAGCAGGTGTTGATGTTACTGCTGGTTACGATTTAGTCAATCGAATTAATCCGATGGTAGCCGCAACCAAGCGTAAAGGCGTGATGGGCGGCATTGGTAGTTTTGGCGGGATGTTCGACTTAGAAGAACTAGGCTATAAGCATCCGGTCCTCGTTTCAGGCACCGATGGCGTTGGTACTAAGTTGATGATTGCGCAAAAGATGCACCAAAACGACACGGTCGGCATCGATTGCGTGGCCATGTGCGTTAACGATGTGCTAGCCCAAGGTGCGGAACCTCTGTTTTTCTTAGATTACATTGCCTGTGGTCATAACGATCCAAAGAAATTGGCTGACGTAGTTAAGGGCGTGGCTGAGGGATGCAAGCAAAGCGGCTCTGCCTTAATTGGTGGTGAAACCGCGGAAATGCCCGATATGTATGAACCCCACGAATATGATTTGGCTGGTTTTTCAACTGGGATTGCGGAAAAAGAGGACTTATTATCTAGTTCTTTAGCCAAAGCAGGCGATCATTTAATTGCTTTGCCATCGAGTGGCGTCCATTCTAATGGTTTCAGTTTAATTAGAAAAATTTTGTTCAAAGATCACGACGTTTCATTAAGCGACAAACCAGCAGAATTAGCGGGCAAAACCGTAGGCGAAACACTCCTTACGCCAACCAGAATCTATGTCAAAGCAGTTTTGCCACTAGTAAAAAAGCATTTAGTTCACGGCATTGCCCATATTACTGGTGGCGGCTTTATCGAAAACCTACCTCGAATTTATGGCAATGACTTGCAAGCAGTGGTTAATAAAGGTTCGTGGCCTGTTTTACCAATTTTTGATTATCTGAAAAAACTAGGCGATTTAGATGAACGAGATTGCTACAACACTTTCAATATGGGCGTTGGTTTAGTTTTAGCCGTTCCAGTAGAAAACGTTGCTGCAGTCAAAGAACAACTAAATCGCGAGAATGAAAAATTCTACGAAATTGGTCAATTAGTTGCACGCCCCGAAGGGGAAGAAAAGATCGTAATCAAATAGAGGAGAAAAATGAGAGTTGCTATTTTAGCTTCTGGGAATGGAACCAACTTTGAAGCTTTAACTAAAAAGTTTCAAGCCGGCGAAATTCCCGGAACCGAGGCTTTAATGTTTTGCAATCATCCAAATGCCCCGGTAGTGAAAAGAGCCGAGAGATTAGGCATCCCGCATGAAGCATTTTCCGTTAAAGAATGCGGTGGCAAAGATGCCTATGAAAAGCGCCTGCTAAAAGTTTTGCAGGATTATCAAATTGATTTCATTGTTTTATCCGGATATCTCAGGGTGGTTGGCCCCACGATTTTAAACGAATATCCAAATGCAATTATCAACTTGCATCCCGCCTTATTGCCAAGTTATCCCGGCCTCAATTCAATCGAAAGAGCTTTTGATGATTATAAAAAAGGCAAGATAAAAGAAACCGGCGTGACGGTGCATTTTATCGATGCCCATTTGGATCATGGGCCTATCATTGCTCAACAGGCTGTCCCAATTTATCCAGATGATACGGTTGAGACGCTTGAAGCAAGAGTTCATGAAACAGAACATCAACTATTCCCAGCTACGTTAAGAAAAGTATTAAGTCAAAGAATGGAAAAGGAAGAAAACTAAAAATGAAACGTGCATTAATCAGCGTTAGTGATAAGACCAACTTGGTAGATTTTGCCAAAGGCTTAACCGAAAATGGCTATGAAATTGTTTCTACCGGTGGTACCAAGAAGACTTTAGATGAAGCTGGTATCAAGACAATCAGCGTTGAAGAAGTTACTAATTTCCCTGAGATTTTGGACGGCCGTGTGAAGACTTTGAACCCATATATTCATGGCGGACTTCTTGCTAAAAGAAACGATCCGGAACATATGGCAACTTTAGAGAAATTGAACATCAAGCCAATCGATTTAGTTTGCGTTAACCTTTATCCATTTAAACAAACGATTGAAAAGCCGGATGTTACTAGAGAAGAAGCAATCGAAAACATTGATATTGGTGGTCCAAGCCTTTTACGTGCCGCTTCGAAGAACTATCAAGATGTCACTGTCGTAACCGATAAAGCTGACTATGATTTAGTTTTAAAAGAAATTGCGGAAAATGGTAACACCACGCTTGAAACAAGAGCAAAACTAGCAGCTAAGGTGTTTAGAGCAACTGCCGCTTATGATGCAATTATTGCCAATTACTTAACTAAGCAAGTTGGTCTTGAAGATCCCGAAAAACTGACTTTGACTTATGATCTGAAGGAAAAGATGCGCTACGGTGAAAACTCCCACCAAAAAGCATGGCTTTACGAAGATGCAATTCCAAAGAGCTTCTCAGTTTTGCAAGCACACCAATTGCACGGCAAGAAGCTTTCTTACAACAATATCAAGGATGCCGACGAAGCACTGCGCTGCATTCGTGAATTCCAAGATGAACCAACTGTTGTTGCAATGAAGCACATGAATCCATGTGGTATTGGCCGCGGCGACACGCTTGAAGAAGCTTGGGACCGTGCATATGAAGCCGATTCAGTTTCAATCTTTGGTGGTGTGATTGCTTTAAACAGAAAAGTTGATTTAGCTACTGCCGAAAAGATGCACAAGATTTTCTTAGAAATCATCATTGCACCGGGCTTTGCCGACGATGCACTTGAAATTTTGGAAAAGAAAAAGAATGTCAGATTGCTTGAATTAGACTTTGATAAGGAAAATGAACCAACTCGTCCAGAAGTTGTCTCAGTTATGGGTGGTATTTTGCAGCAAGAACAAGATGCTTTAGTTGAAAACACTGATGACTGGAAAGTTGTAACTAAGGCTCAACCTACTGAAGCACAACTCAAGACTATGATGTTTGCCTTGAAGGCGGTAAAACATACCAAGTCTAATGCGATTGTGGTTGCAAACGATGAAAGAACTCTTGGCGTAGGTGCTGGTCAACCTAACAGAATCGATTCCGCTAAGATTGCGATTAAACATGCTGGGGATGCCATTGATGACCGCGCAGTCCTTGCGTCAGACGCCTTCTTCCCATTCAATGATTGTGTGGAATATGCGGCTAAACATGGCATTAAGGCGATCGTTCAACCTGGTGGTTCCATCCGCGATAAAGACTCAATCGAGATGGCAGACAAGTACGGCGTGGCAATGGTATTTACAGGTTACCGTCACTTTAGACACTAATTGGTGAAAACGATGAAAGATGATTTAGTTTTATTGGTTGTTGGTTCAGGTGGACGCGAATTTGCGGTAGCGAAGAAGTTAAAAGAGAGCCCGCATGTGAAGACTGTGTATTGTGCACCGGGCAATGTGGGGATGCAAACAATTGGCGTTGAAACTGTACCAATTGAAGAAACTGATCTTGATGGTCTGCTGGATTTTGCCAAAAGCCACAATATCGATTGGACATTTGTTGGTCCAGAAAATGTCCTTTGTGCTGGCATTACTGATAAATTTGAAAAGGCAGGACAAAAGATTTTTGGTCCTAACCAAAGAGCAGCCCAACTAGAAGGCTCAAAAGATTACGCTTTGCGCTTCATGAGTAAATACAACATCCCAACGGCTCGCTATGAAACTTATACTAGTGCCGAAACCTGTATTGCCGGGTTAAAGGACTTTGATTTTCCAGTAGTTATCAAGGAAGATGGCTTGGCTGGTGGCAAGGGCGTAACCATTGCTAAGAATCAAGACGTCGCTGAAGAAACGATCAGAGAAATGTTTGCTGGTGGTCAAACTGCTGTTGTGCTTGAAGAATGCTTGGTTGGTCCTGAATATTCCATGTTTGTGGTTGTTTCTGAAGATCAATTTACCATTTTGCCAATGGCGCAAGATCATAAGCGAGTTGGCGATGGCGACAAAGGTCCCAACACCGGTGGCATGGGATCATATTCTCCTTTGCCACAGCTGAGAAAAGAGGATCGTCAAAGAATGATCGACGAGATCGTGAAGCCCACGATGAATGGTTTAGTTCAAGGCAATTATCATTACTGCGGCGTTTTGTACATTGGCTTAATGTTAACTGAGGATGGTCCCAAAGTCATTGAATATAATGTCCGCTTGGGCGATCCTGAAACGCAAGTTGTCTTGCCTCGTGTTAAAAATGACTTTGCGCAAGTAATCGACGCAGCGGTAAATCATGAAAAGCTGCCTGAAATTGAAGAAAATGATTGCTCTATCTTAGGCGTGGTTGTTTGCAGCAAAGGCTATCCAACGCATCCGGCACCTAATGTGAAGATCGGCAAGTTGCCTCACGGCACTAATACTTATATCGATTATGCCAACGTGAAAGGTAATTTGGATAATCTGATAGGTGATGGTGGCCGTCTGTTCATGGTAATTTCGGAAGCCGACAATCTAGTCCAGGCGCAGGATAATGTGTATTCTTATTTGAGTAAGCTTGAGCTGCCAGATTGCTTCTACCGCCATGATATTGGCAATCGTGCTTTGAGAGATTAGATGTTTAAAGAAAGTCCCAGTTAGGGCTTTTTTGTTTTGGCTTAAATTGGTATAATTAATACGAACATTTGGTTGCACTGATAGGATTGATGATAAAATTTTCTCCACGTAAGTGGAGGTGATCCTGAAGCGACTTTTAATAGAAGAACGAGTAATTAGTGTTCTCCACGTAAGTGGAGGCTTTGAAGATAATTAAAAAGCTCTTAGTTGTGAAAACTAAGGGCTTTTTCAATAGCATGAATATTGAGTTGTAGCGCTTTTTCTACGATAATAGAACTAAAAGTGATTTTTGATGAATCAAATCCTAACTAAATGAGGTGAATGATATGGATCCTGAAAAAATGAATTTAACGGAGGAGGATATCAAGAACAGATATATTTCACCTGCTATTTTTGAAACAGCAGGTTGGAAGAAAAAAGACTCTTTGATGGAATATTACTATACGGATGGCCAGATCAATGTTGTAGACGATGTGGCTAAACGTAGTAATGGTAAAAAGGTGGATTATTTACTTTTATATAAGCCTAATTATCCGATTGCTGTAATTGAAGCTAAGGACAGAAAAAAGCACCCACAACCCAGTGCAGGGTTGCAGCAAGGTATGGGGTATGCCAGAGATTTACAAGTTCCATTTGCTTATTCTTCAAATGGGGATGCATTCGTTGAGCATGACATGCTGACAGGCAAAGAAAGAACCTTAACTCTTGATGAATTTCCAACTAAAGAAGAACTTTGGAAGAGATATATTAAAGAAAAGAAACTATCTGACAAAGAAATCAAAGCAATTAATGAGCCATATTATTCATCCAGAGATACATATTCACCTCGATATTACCAGCAAAATGCTATTAACCGTGTAGTAGAAAAGATAGCTAATGGTGATCGTCGTGCCTTATTAGTCATGGCTACTGGTACGGGTAAGACTTACACTGCCTTTCAAATTGTTTATCGTCTATTAAAAGCTGGGATTAAACATAGAGTTCTTTATTTAGCTGACCGTAATATTCTTGTTGATCAGGCTAGAATAGGTGATTTTAATCCATTAAGTGACAAGATAACTAAAGTTCAAGATGGACATATGGATAGCTCATATCCAATTCAATTTGCTTTGTATCAACAACTAGCAGGAAAAGATGAAGATGTTGGACATGAACCATTTAGACAACTTAAGCCTGACTTCTTTGATTTAGTTGTAATCGACGAAGCTCACCGTGGTTCGGCTAAAGCTGATAGCCAATGGCGTAAAATTTTGGATTACTTTGATGGCCCTAATGTAACTCATTTAGGTATGACTGCTACACCTAAGAATGATAAAGAAGCTTCGAATATTCAATACTTTGGCGATCCAGTTTATACATACTCGCTTAAGCAAGGTATTGAAGATGGTTTCTTGGCCCCATATAAAGTTATCAGAGTTAATTTCAATGTAGATATTAATGGCTTCCGTCCATTTAAGGGTGAAAGGGACAAGCACGGTCGTGAGTTTGATAAGAAATTATATACAACACGCGACTTTGATAAAAATCTAGTCATTGATGAACGTACCGAAATGGTTGCTAAATATGTAAGTAAATATATGAAGGACAACGATCGACGTTGGGATAAAACTATTGTCTTTTGTGAAGACATTGAGCATGCTGAAAGAATGCGTCAGGCTTTCGTGAATGAAAATACTGACTTAGTTGCCGAAGATTCACGTTATGTCATGAGAATTACCGGTGATGATAATACTGGTAAAGCACAGTTAGATAATTTTGAGGATGTTGCAAGTAAAGTTCCTACAATAGTTACGACTTCTAAGCTATTAACTACGGGTGTTAACGTAAAGACTTGTAAGACAATTGTGCTAGATTCAAACATTAATTCCATGACGGAATTTAAGCAGATCATCGGTCGTGGTACTCGATTAGATACAGATCATGGGAAGAGTTACTTCATTATTATTGATTTCCGTGGAGTATCAAGATTATTTGCTGATCCAGCATTTGATGGTGAGCCAATTGAAATAATTGATGGTAACAAAGGTACAGGATCTCACAAATCTCATCATCCTGGTGTTTCTGAGCCACCTAAAGAAAAATATGAAGTAAGTCATAATGTAAAAGTTTCAAATGCAGAAACGCAATTCTTAGATGAACATGGTAATTTGATCACTACTTCTTTAGTGGATTACACCAAGAAAAATATTCTTGGGGAATATGCTACATTGGATAATTTTCTTAAGGCTTGGAATAAAGCTGATAAGAAGCAAGTGTTGCTTGATGAAATGGAAAAGCATGGCATTCTTTATAAAGAAATTATCAAGCAAAAGGGCATTAAAGATATGGATCCATTTGATTTGATGGTCCATCTTGCTTACAATCAAAAACCACTGACCAAATCAGAGAGAATCAAGAATGTTAAGAAGTCAGGTATTCTTGATAAATATCAAGGTGCTGCTAGAGAAGTTCTGGATACTTTACTAGAAAAGTATAAGGATGATGGTATTACTGATTTGGAAAGTAATAAGGTATTAAGCTTACCTGAATTTGAAAAATATGGTGGCGCAGTTAAAATCATTTTGAGCTTTGGTGGTAAAAAGAATTACGAGAATACTATTAAAGAAATTAAAGAGAAAATCTACAGTTAGGGAGTTTTATTAAATGGCAGGTACAACAACTCAGTTTGTTAAGAGAATAAGAGATATTATGCGTAATGATCCAGGTATCAATGGTGATGCGCAGCGAATTGAGCAACTATCTTGGATCTTATTCTTGAAAGTTTATGACGACAGAGAACAAGTTTGGGACATTGATCAAGATGATTATGAATCAATTATTCCTGAAGGGATGCACTGGCGTGAATGGGCTGAAGACAATAAAGATGGTAAAGCTTTAACTAGTGATGAATTACTAGACTTTGTTAACAATAAATTATTGCCTACGTTGAAGAACATCACTGTAACTAATGAAACTCCTATTAGCAAGGCCATTGTAAAAGATGCCTTTATTGATGCAAACAACTACATGAAGAATGGTGTTTTATTGCGTCAGGTAGTAAATGTAGTTAATGAAGTTGACTTCACTGATCCTAAAGATCGCCACTTGTTTGGTGATATTTACGAAAGTATCCTGAAAGAACTTCAAAGTGCTGGTAGTTCTGGTGAGTTCTACACTCCACGTGCTTTGACTGACTTTATTGCAGAAACTTTAAAGCCAAAGTTGGGTCAAAGAATAGCAGACTTGGCTTGTGGTACTGGTGGCTTCCTTGTTAGTGCTCTGAATATTTTGAATAAGCAAGTTCATAGTGTTGAAGACAGAGAACTGTACAATAAAGCAGTTTTCGGTATTGAAAAGAAGGGTCAACCTTATATTTTAGCTGTAACTAACTTGCTTCTTCACGATGTTGATAATCCAGACATTGTTCATGGAAACTCACTCGAAAAGCGTGTTACTGAATATACTGATAAGGATAAGTTTGACTTAATTATGATGAATCCTCCATTCGGTGGATCAGAGTTACCTATTATCAAGCAAAATTTCCCTACAGATTTACAAAGTAGTGAAACTGCTGACTTGTTCTTGGCATTGATCATGTATCGTATTAAGGACAATGGTAAAGTTGGTGTGATTTTACCAGATGGTTTCTTGTTCGGTAATGATGGTGCAAAACTTAATATTAAGAAGCGCATGCTTAAGGACTTCAATCTTCATACAATTATTCGTTTACCAGGTAGTATCTTCAGTCCATATACTTCAATTGCAACTAATATTTTGTTCTTTGATAAGACTGGTCCTACTAAAGAAACTTGGTTCTATCGTTTAGATATGCCTAAGGGATACAAGCACTTCTCTAAGACTCGTCCAATGAAACTGGAACATTTTGATCCTGTACGTGAATGGTGGAATGATCGTCATGAAATTCAAGATGATGATGGTAATTACAAGTCTAAGGCTTATACTCCTGAAGAATTAGCTAAGAATAATTACAACTTTGATTTGTGTGGCTTTCCAACAGAAACTGAAGAAGTTCTACCACCATTTGAATTGATGGATAAATATCAAAAAGAGCGTAAAGAATTAAATGCGAAGATTGATAAACAATTATCCATTATTAAACAATTGCTTGAGGAGGATGACTAATGACTCCTGAACAATTAAAAGCTTCAATTCTTCAATATGCAGTGGAAGGTAAGCTAGTTAAGCAAGATCCTAATGATGAACCTGCCAGTGAATTGCTTAAGAAGATCGAAAATGAGAAAGATCAATTAATTGAAGAAGGTAAAATTAAGAGAAGTAGAAAATTGTCTGCAATTACTGATGAGGAAAAGCCATTTGATATTCCAAAAAATTGGACGTACGGAAGACTAAAGCAAATTACCACATTTGGAAATTTTGATTCTGTAAAAGGGACATCTATTCCTGATAATTCGTGGGTTGTAGATATGAAGGATGTTCGTAAAGATGGTGGAGGATTTTTAGCAATTGTTAGAAAAAAGTCTACTGATATTTATAAAAGCAATAAATACTATTTTTCTAAAAATGCAGTCTTGTATGGAAAATTGCGACCTTATCTTCGAAAAGTTGAAGTTGCTAAAGCGGATGGATTTACAACTACTGAAATGTTTCCAATTAATGTAGTTGATATTAATACTTTGATTCCACAGTATTTAAGATATGTTATGCTTTCACCATATTTCGTTGATCTTGTTAATGATTCTATGTACGGTATGAAAATGCCGCGTGTAGGTACAACTTTTTTAGCAAAAATGGTAATACCACTCCCACCATTAGAAGAACAAAAACGTATTGTAGCCAAAATTGAAAAATTAATGCCTTTGGTGGATGAATATGCTGAATCATATAATCGTCTTCAAAAGATTGATAATGAATTTGAAGATAAATTAAAACAATCTGTCTTGCAGTATGCTATGGAAGGCAAGCTGATTAAGCAAGATCCTAATGATGAACCAGCCAGTGAATTAATCAAGAAGATTAAAAATGAAAAAGCTGAATTAATCAAAGAAGGCAAGATTAAGAAGAGCCAAAAGTTACCTGTAATTACTGATGATGAAAAGCCGTTTGATATTCCTGATAGTTGGGAATGGATAAGACTGGGAGACTATGCGGAAAAGATTACAGATGAAGTTGCCAGTGGTAGTTTTGCAGCTATTAGAGATAACGTACGAAAATATAAAACAGAAAATTACGCTATTATGGTAAAAACAGCAGATTTTGCTAATCATTTTAGTAAAAATCTGACATATACTGATGAACATGGATATAATTTCTTGAACAATTCAAATTTATTTGGAGGGGAATTGATCTTAAGCAATATTGGATCAATTGGGAAATGTTTTATTGTTCCTAAATTAAATAGGCCGATGACATTAGCTCCTAATTCTATAATGACTAAACTGATTGATCCTAAACTTAATAAGTTTTTGTATTACTTTATTAAATCTCCAATAGGTAATTTTGAGTTATTGCAAATAGCTTCAGGGACAACAATGAAAAAGTTTAATAAAACAAATTTAAAGGGGATATTAATACCAATTCCACCGTTAAATGAACAAAAACGTATTGTTTTTGAAATTGAAAAAATTGTAAATTCAATAGACAAGTTATCTAAATAGATTGGATCGAAAAGTATTGTCTAAAAAAGGTAGTATTGTTTTGATATGATAAAGCTAACTAAAGAGTAGGAACAGTACCATGCCAATATTCACTAGATATAGATTAAGTGGTGAAGTAGTCGAATCTCGATTTATAGATTCAGATGAAATTACAAAACACAAGTATAGTATTCTAGGTCAAAAAGCTAGAATTACTACAAATGATGGTAAAGTTTATGAAGGCTTTGCAGATGAACCTTATCTGACTGGAAAAGGTAATAGCCTAACTTTAAAGTGGTATGACACGGATTATAAAACAGGACATCTGAGAAGTGGTAATATGGTTACCATATTTATACCGATAGACACTGTTGCTAAGATTGAAGTAATCTTATACAGTAATCCACGTTGGGGCCTTCCACCATTTAATGAATTTTTGTTTAGTAGTGAGATAAAGCGTTGAGAGTTTAAACCTGATGATGAGTTGAAACAATTTATTAGAGACTTTAATAAAAAACATCAAAAATAAGATTGATAAATTTCTACTTGTAACTACTATTCTTAGTTGATATCTTTTGATATAATTTTATGAGTAGAAAACAAATGTTTTGTTTAAAATCTTCATTTAACTCGTGAGAAATGTAAATAAATCCTGATAAAAACAGGCCGTTTGCAAAAGCTGCTTTTTTATCTAATCTAAGAGGAATGTAAATACAGCAAACAATGGCTTAAAGTCTTCACGACGTCAATTTTTTATCTAACTCAAGAGAATTACAAATAAATATATTTACAATAAAAAAGGCGATTCCTTAGTGGAAATCGTCCTTTTTTGCATATACAGAATGATATGAATTAGTAATGTTAAGGTCATGTTAGGGTTTTTAGAAAATTTTGAGTTATCTTGGAGAATGCTAAGAGAGATGAATTTAAATCACTGAGTTCATTAGTACTTTTTATATTAAGTATCATACATATCAATTGAATATATGCTCTGAGTGCGTAAGTTGATTTATTTGAAAAATGTTTATGAGTAATTTGTGCTAATTTATCAATGATTTTCATATTCCCAATGTTTGCTTCTTTTACAAGACCACGCTGGTGAGAAAGTGCAGAGTATAGACACCAATATGGGTCATGTGAATCAGTATTATGAGATTCAATCTCTTTTAGCAAGTCTTTTTCGAAAACAGAAAAAGAATGATTAAGAACTGCTTTACAAAGTTCGTCTCGGGACTGGAAGCAGCGATAAATGGGGATAACTGAGCAGTGGCAGACCCTTAGCCACTGCTCGAACCTTCACGTTTATCAAACCTCCCTTTTTAAAAAGCCGTAGGATATAGTATCCATGCGACTTTTCTTTGTATTATTTACTTGAATTTGTGGTTTTATTTGAGTCTTTGTGTGACCAAGGAAAATTTTGTACATCCTTTTCTCTGGCAAAGCCCCATAACCCTGATTTTTGCACTTTACCATTGGGATCTGTATATTGGATGTTTTCATCGTTGTCTACAAATTTGGCATCGGTTGAGCCTCTCCATTTATTAACAAAGCTCAGTACTTGTTGTCTTACTTCAGGGGTCAAATCTATTTTTCGGCCTTGCATTGACTCCTCAACTACAATTACAGGCATGTTTTCTTCTTTACCGTAGCCATCTAAGTTTTTCATTGTGTTTTCAATATCAGACATCATCTTTTGCAAATCAGCCTTAGTGTATGTAGTAGGTATACTCTTAGAAAGCATGTAATTATTCATACAATCCCAGCCCTTGCTTGTGGCGTCTTCAAAAGGCTTGCGTGTAGCATATGAAGATGCTCCTTCATCTGCATCATCTGCAGAAGCAGCTTTATCAAGAAGAGCATTTAAGGCTTTATAGTCATCTTCAGTAGGAAGCTCAGAACTAGATGCTATTTGATTACTGTTTGTATTTGACGACTGGCTATTTGAGCCATTTGTAGCAGAGCTGCTGCTATTAGCAGTGTTTGAAGTGTTACTTGATGAACTGCTATTTGTAGTATTTTGCTGTGAATTAGTTGAAGTACTGCTGTTGGAAGTACTTGTATTATTTGAATTGATGCGCTTATTGGTGTTTGAGTTGATTGGACCATCATAAGCTAATAAAACATTGTTTGAGCGTATGTATTGGTTGTCGTCAATTTGTACATACTTTTTGCCATTGATACGTACCGGCTTGCCGTAATAAGTTACACTGCGACCTTTACGGAGTTTCATGCCTTTAATACGTTGGCCTTGGGCATTGTACACGTAAGAATTACGAACCAAACTCGTTTCATAGCCGTTAGTTAGTGCTGAACTATTTCTGTGTTTAGCAAAATTTGAAGTCTTGATGTAGATATTACCACTAATGATGTTGTATTTTTTACCATTTAGTTCGATAGTTCCAATCACTTTGACTCTGCTACCTTTACGGTAAAGCTTTTTGTTTGCACGTTGGCCATTGTAGTTATAAGCATATGCATTGTGTGTTAATCTCCGGTAGCTAGTTGCAGCATTAGTAGTTTGAGTGTTCATGCCAAATAGACCTGCAGTGAGTAGTGCTGCTGTAGAGTACTTTACTAGTTTATTCATTCTCTTGTTATCTTCTTTCCTTATTAATAGCTTTAATAATTCTAATTATATAACTTATAGAGAATCATGAGATAACTATATTTTAGGCAGTAAGGAGCTATTTATTACTTTAATGCCTAAAATTTTTATTTAATCATAATGTATATAGGGTCTTTTCTTTAGATTGAGCACACTTTTCGAAGAATATATTTTAAATTGATAGAATAGTTGCATAGATATAGAACTATCGAGAGAGGAATTGCTAAAAATGCTTGTAGGTGAAGACGATCTTTACAAAAAATTTGAAGGAGACAGTGAATTTAAAAGATGTGGATTCTGTCATAAAAAATATTTTCGAAAAGAATTTCTGAGAGTACCAGAATTTGAAACAATAGCAGAAGATATTTGTCCTTATTGCAATGGACTTAATAGCATGTGTGGTCCAAATTTTAAATATATAAATTATAAAATTGAAGATATTGATGTAAACAATTTATAGGTTCAAGAGTGCAATATTACCGATGCTGATCATAATTTTATTTTATAAATTTGATGGACTGGAAAAAGTTTTGTGCTTTAATAGTTATAGACCTCTTTCAGGTCTAATTAATTAAATGCTTTGAAGTCGTCCTATTTTAGGGCGGCTTTTTTGACGTTCTCTACATAAAGGGACTGTTTTAGTGTAATAAAAATGATTTATGATCAAGACTCCACAAAAGTGAAGCCTTTTTTCTTTTCCATTAAACTTCCTATTAAAAGATTGCTATTGAAACTGGTAAAATAGATAAGTAAGTATAGAGAACAATTTTTATAAAAGGGGAATAAAATGGCAGATAAAAAATTACTTCTAATCGATGGTAACTCTGTAGCTTTCAGAGCCTTTTACGCTCTTTATCGTCAACTAGAATCTTTCAAGAGTCCGGATGGCCTGCACACTAATGCCATTTATGCTTTTAAGAATATGCTTGATGTCCTTTTGAAGGACGTTGAGCCAACCCATATTTTGGTAGCTTTTGATGCAGGAAAAGTCACTTTTAGAACAAACATGTATGGAGAATATAAAGGTGGACGTGCGAAAACTCCAGAAGAGTTGCTCGAACAAATGCCTTATATTCAAGAAATGCTGCATGACTTGGGTATTAAAACTTATGAATTGAAGAATTATGAAGCCGACGATATTATTGGTACTTTTGTTGATAAAGGTGAGAAGAACGGCTTTACTACCACAGTTGTGACTGGTGACCGTGACTTAACTCAACTTGCTTCAGACAAAACTACCGTTGAAGTGACCAAATCTGGAGTTTCTCAACTTGAAGCCTACACACCTGAACATATGAAGGAAGTTAACGGCGTCACTCCAACTGAATTCATTGATATGAAGGCTTTGATGGGGGATAATTCCGATAATTACCCTGGTGTAACTAAAGTTGGTCCTAAGACTGCATCACGTTTGATTCAAAAATACGGTTCCGTTGAAGGGATTTACGATCATATCGACGAAATGAAGAAGTCCAAGCTGAAAGAAAACTTGATCAACGATAAGGACAAAGCATTTTTAGCTAAAAAGTTAGCAACTATTGACCGTGATTCACCAGTCACCATTGATATTGATGATATAAAACGTCAGCCAGTTGATTATGAAAAGCTGCGTCAATTCTACGAAAAGATGAACTTCCGCAAGTTCTTAACTGACCTAAATGCTTCAGGTGCTGGTCAAGATAGCACCGAAGTTGAAAAAGTAGAATACACTGTTTTAAACGACGACAACGTTAAAGATGTTAAAGCTACTGAAGCTGATACCATTGAATTTTACTTAGAAATGCTTGGTGCCAACTATCACCTAGCTCCTTTTGTTGGCTTCAGTTTGAAGATCAATGACAAGATCTACGTTTCAAGAGACGTTGAATTGCTTGAAGAAGATAATATCAAGCACATCTTAGAAGACGAAAAGATTCAGAAGAACGTCTTTGACCTGAAGAGAACAATGGTTGCTGCACATCGTTTGGGCATTCACACTCACGGCCTTGATTACGACATGCTTTTGGCATCCTACTTGATCAATAATGAAAATAACTCCAACGATCTTGGTGAAATTGCCCATCTTTATGGGGATTATTCCGTTAAGACCGACCTTGAAGTCTACGGCAAAGGTAAGAGTGAACACATCCCTGATGACGATGATGAATTATTCAACCACTTAGCTTCCAAGGTCAACGCCATTGAATCACTCAAGAAGACTCTGCTTGAAAAGCTCAAAGACCACGAACAAGATGCCTTGTTTGATACGATCGAAATCCCAACCGCGTGCGTTTTAGCCAGAATGGAAATGAACGGGATGAAGGTTGAAGCCAGCACCTTGATTCAACTGCAAAATGAATTTGCCGTTCAATTGAAGGAACTCGAAGACAAGATTTATAGCCAAGCCGGTGAAAAGTTCAACTTGAATTCACCTAAGCAACTAGGTCACATTTTGTTCGAAAAGCTTGGTTTGCCAGTCATCAAAAAGACCAAAACTGGTTACTCAACTTCAGTTGAAGTCTTGGATCAATTAAAGACGCAAAGTCCAATCGTTAGTGAAATTTTGGATTACCGTCAAATTGCCAAGATTCAATCTACCTATGTAAAGGGTCTGCTTGACGTCATTCAACCAGATGGCCGCGTGCACACACGTTACTTGCAGACTTTTACTGCAACTGGTCGACTTTCTAGTGTGGATCCTAACTTGCAAAATATCCCTACCCGCACTGAAGAAGGAAAGCAAATCAGAAAGGCCTTCGTGCCAAGTGAACCAGACGGCTACATTTTCTCTTGCGACTATTCACAAGTTGAGCTTCGTGTCTTGGCCCATGTTTCTGGCGATCAAAACATGCAAGAGGCCTTCAAGACCGGATACGATATTCACTCACACACCGCGATGAAGATTTTCCACTTGGATTCACCAGATCAAGTAACGCCACTGATGCGTCGTCACGCTAAGGCTGTTAACTTCGGTATCGTTTATGGTATTTCCGATTACGGTTTGTCCAAGAACTTAGGCATTTCTAGAAAACGTGCCCAAGAATTTATCGACAACTACTTCGAACAATATCCTCAAATCAAGGATTACATGGATAAGGCTGTGCAAAAAGCGCGTGACAAAGGCTATGCCGAAACAATTATGCACCGTCGCAGATACTTGCCAGATATTCACGCTAAGAAGTACACCGTGCGTGCCTTTGCTGAAAGAACCGCCATCAACTCACCAATCCAAGGTTCAGCTGCTGATATCATCAAGATTGCCATGATTAACATGCAAAAGAAGCTTGATGAATTGCACCTCAAGACCAAGATGGTAGTTCAGGTGCACGACGAATTAATTTTTGATGTGCCAAAAGATGAACTTGAAACAATCAAGAAGATTGTGCCAGAAGTAATGCAATCAGCAGTTAAGCTTGATGTGCCACTAATTGCTGATTCTGGTTGGGGCCACAATTGGTACGATGCAAAGTAGGTGATTAGATGCCTGAAATGCCCGAAGTTGAAACTGTTCGGAGAACTTTAACTCCTTTAATTAAAGGAAAGACAATTGAAAAAGTAATTCTGTGGTATCCAAAAATCGTTGCGACGGACCATGACAAGTTTGTCAATGAACTGCCAGGCAAAAAGATTATTCGCATCGACCGCTATGCCAAGTATTTATTGATTCGCTTGAATGATAATTTAACAATTGTGTCGCACTTACGCATGGAAGGAAAGTATCATTTAACTACGCCGGAAGCGCCTAAAGACAAGCATGATCACGTAGAATTTATTTTTACCGACGGCACTGCCTTGCGCTATAACGATGTGCGCAAATTTGGCCGTATGCAGCTAGTTTTGACCGGAACCGAGCGACAAACAACTGGCATCGGTAAACTGGGCGTTGAACCCAATACGCCGGAATTTAGTGAGCAGTATTTTTTGTCTAGCTTAAAGAGAAAAAAGAAGAACATCAAAAATGTCTTGCTCGATCAAACTGTTGTTGCAGGTTTAGGCAACATTTATGTCGATGAAACCTTGTGGCAAAGCAAGATCCATCCCTTGAGTTTGGCTAACAAAATTCCTGCCAATAAAGTAGAAGATCTGCGTAAAAATATTAATGAAACCATCAAAATTGCCACAGAAAAGCGCGGTACAACTGTTCATAGCTATTTGGATGCAAACGGCGAAGTTGGTGGTTACCAAGAAATGCTACAAGTTTACGGCCACGCCGGTGAAGCATGTCCTAGATGTGGCACGACTTTGGAAAAGATTAAGGTTTCAGGAAGGGGCACCACTTTTTGCCCTCATTGTCAGGTGATTTATAAATGACATACGTTTTAGCTTTAACTGGCGGAATTGCAACAGGCAAAAGCACCGCGGATCAATTTTTTAAAAAGCAAAATATTCCTATTGTCGACTGTGACGAAATAGCGCATGATTTAATGAAGCCAAAAAATGCTTCTTGGCAAGCAATTAAGGATAATTTTGGCGAAGAATATCTGAATTCTGACCAGACGATTAACCGTAAAAAGCTCGGTCAATTAGTTTTTAGTAATAAAAGTGCGCTAAATAAACTAAATCAGTTGACTCATCCTCTAATTTTCGATAAAACAGTACAAAAGATAACATCATATCAAAATGAAGATATGGTTATCCTTGATGCACCAGTTTATTTTGAATCTGGCTTAGATAAGAAGCATATTGCCAATAGTGTGTTGGTAATTACTTTGCCAGAATCTATTCAAATAGAGCGATTAAAACAAAGAAATAATTTAACTGATAAAGAAGCCAGAATGCGGATTAATAGCCAAATGCCGTTGTCTAAAAAAACACAATTGGCTGATTTTGTAATTGAAAATACTGGTACAATAAAAGAACTAGAAAGTAAACTAGAACAATTATTAAATAAAATCAAAAAAGAGGGGTAGCTATGGAATGTCCAAATTGTCATCAAAATGCCTCCCGCGTTATTGATTCACGTCCTAGTGATGAAAACCGGGCAATTAGAAGACGTCGAGAATGTGAAAACTGTGGTTTCCGTTTTACGACCTTTGAGCGTATTGAAACGGCGCCTTTATTAGTAATTAAGAATGATGGAACGCGTGAACCATTTAGCCGCAAGAAGATTTTGCACGGTGTAATGGCTGCAGGTCAAAAGCGTCCAATCAGCAGTGAACAATTCGAACAATTAGTTGATCACGTTGAAAACAAGGTAAGAAAGCAAGGCGTCAGCGAAATCTCGTCTAAGAAGATTGGTCAATATGTCATGGACGAGTTGGCTGATCTAGACGATGTTGCTTACATCAGATTTGCTTCCATTTATCGTGAATTTAAAGACATGTCTAGCTTTATGAAGACTATGGAAGACATGATGGCCAAAAAGGGAAAGGGTAATTAAAAATGTTTGAGACATCTGATCCCAAGCACCTCTACTATGTAGCCAATCGCGTTACGCTTTTTCCCGAAGATGAACAAATACTGATTAAACTATATCAGCCATTGGTTGGTGCCATTGCGGTTGCTTTGTACCAAACTTTGATCAGCAACTACGACCCATATGGCATCGTTTCCGATTCTAAGGGTATCTATTCGCTGCAAGAACAACTGGATTGTAGCTTAAAGACGATGTTTACATCGCTTCATAAATTAGAGGCCGTGGGGTTAGTTCAAACATTTTTATCCGATAATGTTTTTAATAACGTCATCGTGTTTAAATTGCTTAAAGTGCCTAGTGCTGATAAGTTTTTCGCTACGCCGCTTCTTGCAAGTTTGCTTAAGGAAAAAGTTGGCGAAGAAACCTTTCATGAATTAAGCCACAAGTTCGCTAAAGAAGCTAAGTTGCGGGAAAAGCCTATTAAGAATGCGCGCGATGTTTCGGCTAATTTCTTTGATATGTTCCGTTTGCCGGGGGATGAAGCAATCACTCCATCCAGCGATGTAATTGAGGCCGCCAAAGAAAACAAAGTTCATGAAGAAGAGGTGGCCCAAGTTAACGACAGGGATGCAATCGATTGGGACTTTATCAAAGAGCAATATGAGGTTTATCAAATTCCAGCTAGTGAAGTTGATAATAAGAAGAATCAAATTCGCTCTTTGATGCAGACGTATGGCTTGTCCGAAAAAGAATTCGTGGATGAGAGTTTGCCATGCCTTCATGGTTCGTATGAATTGAACATGCGCGACATTAGCAATACTTTAGCTGAGAACTACAAACGGATTAACACTAGAGAACACGTGCAAAAGCAGGTAAATGAAGGCCGTAAAAAGGCTTTGGCTGCAATTAAGGGCTTGGACGACAACGATAAGAAGTTGCTCAAGGAAGCCAATGAAAGCTCACCCGCTGAGTTTTTGTATAAGATAAAAACAGAAAAGGGCGGCATTGCCAGTGCAGGCGAGCGGCAGATTATCAATAATTTGCACACCCAGTATGGTTTGCCAGAAGATTTGATCAATATTCTGACCTATACTTGTTTGACTTACGATACTGTAGTGAACTCAAACTTGGCCTACAAGATCGCTAACGACTGGCTCCAACATGGTGTTGCAACCGCGGTTCAGGCTTTGCAGTACGTGAAGAAACGTCGCGATAGTTTTGGCAATGGCAATAATCGAAGATCCAGAAGAAACTATAACTATCAAAATAAGCGCGTAGAAAAGGGCACCGATTGGAGCAAGAAGAAGGTGGATACCAATTCCGGTATTTCTACTGCGCAATTGAAGGACTTGTTTAAAGATTTGAACAATAAATAAGAAAGCAGGTGAATAAATGGAACCAATAGGCAATGTGATCAAGCAAATTGTTAAACAGCGCAATTTAGGCGATGAAAAGACTTTGGAGAATCAAGCCTTGCATGATCCTGATGTGCAAGCTTTTCTTAAGCAAAATGCGGATAAAATCGATCAAAAGATGATTCGCAATAGCATGTCGAATCTTTACGAATTTTATTCACAAAAAACGCATCCCAACAAGGTGATGGTCGGTTATGCACCGCAGCTATTTTTAAACGGCAAGGTAATCGACATTCGCTATGCACCGACAAGAGCTAAGATCGCACAAGACCGTAAAAAGGCAGCGCAAAGACGGCTGCAGCTCATTGATTTGCCTGCTCGTTTGCATGACGTTAGTTTAAGTGAAATTGACGTTACAGACGATCGGAACAATGTTCTTGCTTTAATTTATGATTTCTTGAAGAAGTATAAAAAAGACCCGCACCAAAAAGGTTTATATCTTTCAGGCGATTTCGGCGTTGGTAAGACCTATATTTTGGCAGGTCTTGCTAATTATGTCGTTACCAACATGAATAAAAACGTCATTTTCTTGCACGTGCCAACATTTATTGCCGGCCTTGCTAGTCACTTTGACGATAATAGCCGAATTAGCTTGCAAGAAGAAATCCGTAGATTATCCGAATGTGATTTGCTTATTCTGGATGATATTGGGGCCGAAAGTCTCAGCCAATGGTCACGTGATGACGTCTTAGGCGTAATTTTGCAGGCAAGAATGGATAATGTTTTGCCAACCTTCTTCTCATCCAATTTGGACATGGAAGCATTGCAGTCACACTTTGAAGAAACGCGTAATGCGACCGACCCAGTTAAGGCGAGAAGACTGATGCAGCGTGTCCGCTTTTTGGCTAAAGAAATTGTGGTGCCAGGACCTGACCGCAGAAATTCTTTGCATTAATTTTTAAAAAGGTCTTGCATCCCCAGCTCGAATGCGTATAATTGAAACTAATTAAACGAGACATGATGAACCTCGCTTCAGAGAGAGGGACCTAGTTCTGGAAGTCCTTCATTAGAGGCTCACCCCAATCGTTTATTCCCAAAGTTAAAATTTTAGGTTGGATACCTTTATCAATCCGAATATAAGAGGTTAGACACACGCTAACCTGAATTTTGGGTGGAACCACGCAATTAACGTCCCAGTGCTATTGAGCACTGGGATTTTTTTTGGAGGTAATTTTATGAGTTTTTCAGTTACTTTACCAGACGGCTCAAAGAAAGAATTTGACAAAGCCGTTTCAGTTAAAGATGTAGCTTCATCAATCGCAACTTCACTTGGAAAAGCTGCTGTTGGTGCTAAGGTAAATGGCCAAGTTAAGCCACTTGATTACGAAATCGATAGCGACGTTGAAATTGCTATCCTTACTGATAAAGACGATGAAGGTTTGGATATCTTAAGAGCAACTGCAGCATTTGCACTTGAAGCTGTTGCTAAGAAGAAGTACCCAGAACTTCGTTTAGGTGAACACGTAGCTGACGAAGGTGGCTTCTACATTGACACTGACAAGAAGGACCAAATCAAGGTTACTGAATTGCCAGAACTTGAAAAGGCTATGGAAAAGCTTGTTAAGAGTGGTCAAGCAATTGAACACGTTGAAATGGACAAGTCAGAACTTGAAGATATCTACAAGGACGACCCATACAAGAGTGAACTTTTGAAGAAGGTTGAAGGCGACAAGGTTGACGCTTACAAGTTAGGCGACTTCGTAGACTTTGGTTTTGACGCATTACTTCCAAACACTGGTAAGATCAAGCACTTCAAGCTTTTGTCAGTAGCTGGTGCTTACTGGTTAGGTAAGTCATCAAACCCAATGCTTCAAAGAATCTTCGGTACTGCATTCTTCAAAGAAGCAGCATTGAAGGATGACTTAAAGCGTCGTGCAGAAATTAAGGAACGCGACCACCGTACTATCGGTCGTGACCTTGACCTCTTCTTCGTAGATCCTAAGGTTGGTGCAGGTCTTCCTTACTGGATGCCAAAGGGTGCTACTATTCGTCGTGTTGTTGAACGTTACATCATCGACCGTGAAGTAGCTGATGGTTACCAACACGTTTACACTCCAGTACTTATGAACCTTGACGCTTACAAGACTTCAGGTCACTGGGCACACTACCGTGATGACATGTTCCCACCAATGGATATGGGTGATGGCGAAATGCTTGAACTTCGTCCAATGAACTGTCCATCACACATCCAAATTTACAAGCACCACATTCGTTCATACCGTGACTTGCCACTTCGTGTTGCTGAACTTGGTATGATGCACAGATACGAAAAATCAGGTGCTTTGTCAGGTCTTCAACGTGTACGTGAAATGACTTTGAACGATGGTCACACCTTCGTAGCTCTTGACCAAGTTCAAGACGAATTTGCTAAGATCTTGAAGTTGATCATGGACGTATACAAGGACTTCGACATTACTGATTACTACTTCAGACTTTCATACCGTGATCCAAAGAACACTGAAAAGTACTTTGCAAACGATGAAATGTGGGAAAGAAGTCAAAAGATGCTTAAGGGTGCTATGGATGACCTTGGCCTTGACTACGTTGAAGCTGAAGGTGAAGCAGCATTCTACGGTCCTAAGCTTGATATCCAAACTAAGACTGCTTTGGGTAACGACGAAACTATGTCAACTATTCAACTTGACTTCATGCTTCCAGAAAGATTTGGCTTAACTTACGTTGGTCAAGATGGTGAAGAACACCGTCCAGTTATGATCCACCGTGGTATTGTTGGTACTATGGAAAGATTCATTGCTTACTTAACTGAAATTTACAAGGGTGCCTTCCCAACTTGGCTTGCTCCAATCCAAGCTGAAATCATCCCAGTTAACAACGACGCTCACGGCGAATACGCCGAAAAGGTTCGTCAAGAACTTGCTAAGCGCGGCTTCAGAGCAGAAGTTGACAACAGAAACGAAAAGATGGGTTACAAGATTCGTGAATCACAAACCCAAAAGGTACCTTACACTTTGGTATTAGGTGACGAAGAAATGAAGAACGGTAGCGTAAACGTACGTCGTTACGGTACTGACGAAGAAATTTCTAAGAGTCTTGACGACTTCATCAAGGAAATTGACGCTGACGTTAAGTCATACTCAAGAGAAAACAACTAATATTTAAATAGTTAAATACCTAAAAGGTAGTAGATGGCCAATAAGCTGTCTACTACCTTTTTTATGCCTAAAACTAGCTATGGATAGGATTAACAAAATAAAAAATTTTTAGCCGTTTTTTGGATAACAGGTTTAATTTAAAGTATATTCTTTAGTGTATTTTAGTGATTTATATACTATATTTATTCCTATAAAAATTTAATAATGATTAAAAATACATTATTTATCATACCTGTATAGGAATGCACAAATGCTGCTAGTTAGGGTGCTACCAAACTTTTCACCACACCTAAGAATACGCGTGGTGTTTGGTAACACAAAGAAGCTGGTAAAGTTATTAGAACTAAAATTACTGCACATACCATTAACGGCCTCAAGGTTTATAAGGTATTAAAGGGTAAAGAAGCAGATAAGTGGGATAAAAAGTTAAATGCTGCCGATGAAAAGGCTAACTACAAATTAGCTGACAAAGTTTCTAATTCACAATATGAAGCTTACACCTTTAAATTCCACGGCATTACCGGCTTCAACGCAAACGGCTGGCTTGCTGGCGGTGGTGCTGGCAACTACTTCATCAGCTACGCTTACAAAGAAATTAGCTAAATAATTTAATTCAGAAAAGATAATAATTTTATTGACGGAAAAGGGTTAAACGAGTATACTACTTCTAGTTGAGAACAAGAAGAGGCTCCCGCTTCTCGCCTAAGTTAAATTAACCTCTGGGCTGATCGATATTTTCTGTTGATTAAAGGCGGGTGATA
Organism: Lactobacillus amylovorus DSM 20531; assembly: GCF_002706375.1. NCBI lineage: Bacteria > Bacillati > Bacillota > Bacilli > Lactobacillales > Lactobacillaceae > Lactobacillus > Lactobacillus amylovorus. Next base: position 518,159 of record NZ_CP017706.1, on the reverse strand, counting down.
CTTATCCCGCCTTTTTCTTGTCCTCGAAATTAACACGGAGGTGAACAGTTATACCAAGAAGTTTAATCTTAAACGATAAAATTCGTGCACGCGAAGTCCGTTTAATTGATGAAGATGGTAAGCAAGTTGGCGTCATGAACAAGATGGAAGCCTTACGTCGCGCAAGCGATGCTGGTCTTGACCTTGTTTTGATTTCACCAAATGCCAAGCCACCTGTAGCACGTATCATGGACTACGGTAAGTACCGCTTCGAACAACAAAAGAAGCTTAAGGAATCCCGTAAGAATTCCAAGACAGTTAGTGTCAAAGAAATTCGTTTGAGTCCAACAATTGAAGGCAACGACTTCGAAACGAAGTTGAAGCACGTTCGTAAGTTTGTTTCTAAAGAAGGAGCTAAGGTTCGTGTATCAATCCGCTTTAGAGGTCGTGCCATCACTCATAAGGAATTAGGCCAACAAGTACTTGAGAAGATGGCTGAATCAACTTCCGATATTGCTAATGTAATTAGCAAGCCTAAGATGGAAGGCCGTTCAATGTTCTTAATGCTCGCACCTAAGAGTGAAAAGGACAAAAATAAAAAGTAGTTAATTGGAGGAAATAGAAATATGCCAAAGATGAAAACACACCGCGCTTCTGCTAAGCGTTTTAAGAGAACTGCAAATGGTGGCTTAAAGCGTCACCACGCATTTACTGGCCACCGTTTCCACGGTAAGACTAAGAAGCAACGTCGCCACTTGAGAAAAGCTGCTATGGTTTCAAGCAGTGATATGAAGCGTATCAAGCAAATGGTTGCTCAAATGCACTAATTATTTGTTCTTGAAAAAACTATAGTAGGAGGAAATTTAAATGCCAAGAGTTAAAGGTGGAATTGTAACACGTAAACGTCGTAAGAAGGTCATGAAGCTTGCCAAGGGTTACCGTGGCGCAAAGCACATGCAATTTAAGGCTGCAAGCACTCAATTATTCGTTTCATACAAGTACGCATTCCGCGACCGTAGAAGACGTAAGAGTGAATTCAGAAAGTTATGGATTGCTCGTATTAACGCAGCTGCAAGACAAAACGACATCTCATATTCTAAGTTAATGCACGGCTTGAAGTTAGCTGGTGTTGACATGAACCGTAAGATGTTAGCTGATATTGCTTACAACGATTCAAAGACTTTTGCACAATTAGCAGAAACTGCTAAGAAGGCATTGAACTAATTAGTTCAAAAATAGAGGCCAGGGAAATTATTCCTGACCTCTATTTTTTACTATTTTTGAATTAAAGCTCTTAACCTGATTTTTTCATCTGGTGTCGTAAATGCCGCATCAACTGCATTTAGGTAAAGCGTCGTTTCTTCTGCTGGCGTTAAATTGGTTTGTTGCTCGAGTAACTTATATTCATGCGGTAAATTAGTATTTGAAACCGTCATATCGTCGGAATTCAGGGTAACTTTCATCCCTTTATGCAGCAATTTTTTAATCGGATAAGAATCAATCTGATCGAATGCTTTGGTGTTCATGTTGGAAGTTGCGCAGCATTCCAGCACGATTTGCTTTTTAATTAATTCCTGCGTTAACTCTGGGTCCTCAGTGCAACGAATGCCGTGACCAATTCTTTTGGCACCCATGGCCAGGGCTTGGCGAATAGAATCGGGACCGTCTGCTTCACCAGCATGGATTGTATAGGGAACGCCAAGCTTTTTTGCTTGATCAAAGAAGAACTTATATTTGATGTTAGGAATCGGGCCTTCGGCACCGGCTAAGTCAAGGCCGACTACACCTTTGCCCAAAAACTTTTTAGCCAGCTTCACAGTTTCCATGTTCTGTTTTTGATTATCGGCAAAGCGCATCAAACAAAGGATTAAACCAGCATGTAGTTCAGGTAAAGTTATTTGTTTCTTTTGATCAGCTAAAAACTTATTGAGTCCACTAATCGCTGCCTCAATCGCATCTTCTTGAGTTAGACCTTTTTTCGTGTGCAGCTGCGGTGCAAAACGGATTTCTGCATAAACCAGACCTTGCTGTTTTAATTCGACAAGCAAATCATAAACAATCGTTTCAAGATCATGTCTTGTCTGCATCAATTTGTTAGGCAAAGCGAATTTTTCTAAAAATTGATCTAAACTTTTACAGCTAGAATCAACAGACAACTCTTGGCGCAGTTCTTCATCTGAAAGAGCAGGCATATTGTGTTCTTTCATTAACTTCTTAACTGTAGCAACGGGGACTGAACCATCTAGGTGAAGGTGTAAATCGATAAACTTTCTCATTTTCCTCCCTTTCTAAATTTTTGATGAAATAGGTTAAATTGTTTAGTATTGTATCACTTTTTGCTAAGAATGAAACAAAAGTTTCTAATACAAACGCATTTTTGATATTATAGAGAGTGATAAAAAATGGAGAGTTTATATGTTATTTAGACCAAAATACACAATAAATACTATTTATAATCTGGACCCCCAGAAATTGAATGAGATGGGAATAAAAGCAGTTTTTTCAGACCTAGACAATACGCTTCTTGCTTGGAATAAGTTTGAAACTGCTAAAGAGATGAACAAATTAAACAGGCGATTAGCCAAGGCGAACATTAAGCTGGTCGTAATTTCGAATAATAATGCTCAACGTGTAGGAAAGGTGCTTACCCCTTACCACATTGACTTTGTTTCTGAGGCACGCAAGCCATTACCGTTTGCAATAACACGTAAACGCGAAGAAATGCATTTGCAAAAGGATCAAGTAATGATGGTAGGCGATCAGCTGATTACCGATATGCAGGCTGGAAATTTGGCTGGAGTTGAGACGGTATTGGTTAAGCCACTGGTTGAAACAGATAAGTGGAATACCAGAATTAATCGATTCTTTGAAAAGATCATCTTTTTCTTTCTTGGTTTATCACATCGAGTAACATTTAAGGAGACTTTGCAAAATGGATGAGGAGATTATTTGTATTGGTTGTGGGGCAGTGCTCCAATCCAATGATCCTAAAAAAGCAGGCTACTTGCCTAAGAGCGCATTAGACAAAGCAAGAAATGAAGAAAACGCAGAAGTATACTGCCAACGTTGCTTCAGATTGCGCCACTATAACGAAATCATGCCAGTCGATTTAAACAACGACGACTTCTTGGCGCTGCTTAATTCACTTTCCGAAAAGAAGGCATTAGTAGTTAACGTGGTCGACTTGTTTGACTTCTCAAATTCACTTTTATCATCATTAAAGCGTTTTGTAGGTGGCAATGATTTTATCTTAGTCGGAAATAAGTTCGATCTGTTCCCTAAGAATTCTAGACAAAGCAAGATTAAGGACTGGATGAGACAAGAAGCTAACCGCATGGGCCTTTATCCTAAAGAAATCTTCTTGGTTTCTGCTAAGAGAAAGGTCAATCTGGAAAGCTTGATTGCTTATATTAATAAACAATCACAAGATAAAGACGTTTATTTTGTAGGTACAACCAACGTTGGTAAGTCTACTTTGATCAACGCAATTATCGACATGATGGGTGATATCCAAAACTTGATTACCACGTCACGTTTTCCTGGTACAACTTTGGATCGAATCGAAATTCCACTTGAAAATGGTCACTTTTTGATCGACACCCCAGGGATCATGACCGATAATCAATTGGCTACTCACTTGAATGCTAAAGACTTGGAATTGATTTCACCAAAGAAGCCGCTCAAGCCAGCTACTTATCAGCTTATGCCTGGTAACACCTTATTCTTAGCCGGACTTGGACGAATCGATTATTTAAAAGGCGAGTCAACTAGTTTTACCGTTTATGTAGCGCGCGATATGTACGTTCACCGCACTAAGACGGCCAACGCTGATGCTTTTTATGAAAAGCATGTTGGTGAATTGCTTGCTCCACCTGCTAAAGACGATAAGTTGCCAGCACTTAAGGGGCAGGAATATCGAACTGAATATAAGAGCGATCTTTTATTTGGTGGGATCGGTTTTGTGACCGTTCCAGAGGGATGCGTTGTTAAGACTTACACGCCAGATGGTATTGGTTTAGGAATTCGTCGTGCATTGATTTAGAGGTTTTCGTATGGTAAATCCAAAATGTATTGAAAAAGCACCTGCTGCTGAAGTTAAGGCTCAATTAGAACGTGAAAATGGTAAAGGCCGTCAAATCGGCATTATGGGCGGTACTTTTAATCCTGTCCATATTGCTCACTTGGTTGCGGCCGAACAAGCAATGACTAAGTTGCGTTTGGATGAGGTTTGGTTTATGCCAGATAATATTCCACCTCACAAGAATGCACCATTAACATCAGCTAAAGATAGAGCGACGATGTTAGATTTGGCAACTCGTGATAATCCTAAGTTTAGGGTTAAATTGCTTGAATTGTTCCGTGGCGGCGTTTCTTATACTGTAGATACAATGCGCTACTTAAAGGAAAAAGCACCACAGAATAATTACTATTTAATCATGGGAAGCGATCAAGTTAACAGTTTCCATACCTGGAAAGAAGCACCTACTCTGGCTAAAATGGTTACGCTGGTCGGAATTCGTCGCCCTGGCTATCCACAAGATCCGCAATATCCAATGATTTGGGTAGATGCGCCAGATATTCGTTTGAGTTCTACTGCAATTCGTCGCTCCGTGGCTACCGGTACTTCAATTAGATATTTGGTACCAGAACCAGTTAGAAAGTATATTGAAGAAAAGGGGCTTTACCTTGACGAAACTAACATTTAAAAAGACTTATTCACCATTATCTAGTGATGAAATTATTGCTAAAGAAAAAGCTAATATGGACAAAAAGAGATTTAAGCACTGCGTTCGCGTTAGTGAAACTGCCCGTAAATTAGCAAAGTTGAATCACTATGATGAAGATAAGGCAGCACTCGCTGGCTTTGTACATGATTATGCCAAACAAGTTTCCGTTGAAGAATACCGTAAGGTAATCAAGGAACAAGATTTTGACAAGGATTTGCTTAATTGGAATCGTGCAATTTGGCACGGTATCGTTGGGACTTACTTTATCGAACACGATCTAAAAATCAGAGATCATGAAATTTTGACCGCAGTGCGTCGTCACACCACAGGTGATACTGAGATGACCATGCTGGACAAAATCGTCTTTATGGCCGACTTTATTGAACCAGGGCGTGATTTTCCTGGCGTAGATGAAGCACGTAAAATCACTTATGCCAACATTGATGAAGGTGTCGGCTATCAGTTAGCACACACCTTAGAGTTTTTAGTTGAAAAGAGAAAAAGAATTTATCCACGCACTATAGCAGCATATAATGTTTGGAGTACTAAATAATAAAAACAAAGGAGAAAAAATTTGACTAGTCAAGAAATTTTAGATTTTACTACTAAAGCTATTAGCGATCGTCACGGTGAAGATACCGAAGCTTATGATATGCGCGGAATCAGTATTTTAGCGGATTACTACGTAATTACTAGTGCAGGTTCAAACCGTCAACTTCACGCTATTGTTAACTCAATTGTTGATGAAGCTCACCAAAACAACTACACTGATTACCGCATCGAAGGTACTAGAGACTCTAACTGGCTTTTAGTAGACTTAGGCGACGTTGTAGTTAACATCTTTACCAAGGAAGCACGTGAGTTTTACAACCTTGAAAAACTTTGGGCTAATGGTAAGCAAGTTGAATTAAAGGAAGACTAATAAAAATGAGCGTTGTGGGGATTATTTCAGAATTTAATCCTTTCCATAGTGGTCACGAATTTTTATTAAATCAGGCACGCTTAATTGCCCAAAATGATCCTATCGTCGTTATTATGTCAGGCAACTACGTTCAACGTGGCGAAATGGCCATTATGAGCAAGTGGGAGCGCGCCAAAGCCGCTTTGCAATCTGGTGCCGATTTAGTATTTGAAACGCCTTTTTCTACGGCAGTTGAACCAGCTGACCTATTTTCATTAGGTAATATCGAGCAATTATCTAAATTGGGCGTCACAGATTTAGTATTTGGGGTTGAAGATGCTAACTTGAATTTTGCCTATCTTGGTGGCAAGATTGCGGAAATTCCCAAAAATCATATGGACTTTAAGGATTATAGTCAGACCTATTCAACTCAATATAATCAAATGGTAGCTCGAGAAGTAGGCCATGAAATTAATCAACCTAATGCCATTTTGGGTTTAGCTTATTCCGTGGCTAACTACAATCTTGGCTCACCTTTAAAGTTGCATCCCATCAATCGAATCGGTGCAGGCCACGATGATTTATTGCAACGCAGTGGCGTTGTGCAAAGTGCCAGCGCAATTCGTAACTTGCTTTTACACGGAGAAGATACCAGCAACTTGAAGTATTGGATGCCTAAAGCCGAAGCCGCAGTTTTAAGCAAGCAAAAAGTATATCCTAACTGGAACTTATTGTATCCATTTTTGAAATACCGCATTGAATCTTCTTCAGTGGAAGATTTGCGTCAAATCTATCAAATGAGTGAAGGACTCGAATACAAGATGAAGCAAGAAATTCACTTGTCGCGTGATTTCACTGAATTCTTGCGCAGAATCAAGTCTAAGCGGTATACTTATTCTCGTTTGCGCCGTCTGAGTTTATACACTCTGTTAAACGTGACGCAAGATGACATGATTGCTAGCTTTAATCATGAATCACTAATGCTTTTGGGCTTTAGTAAAATTGGACGTAATTTTTTAAAAGATAATCGTAAAAATTTCCAAACGGAAATTATTTCTAAGGTTGATAAGAGAAGCGCAAAAGATGGTTCTCTTGCACTTCAAGTTAGAACCGATCGTTTATTTGAACAAATAATGGGAGTTGACCAAAACTTTGGCCGACGTCCAATAGAGGTGTAATATGTTAGAAATTAGTTTTTCTAAAATAAAAAATGCTTCTGAGCCACTTACTCATATCGAACGTGATGTAGAGATGCGCCCAGAATTTTTCAAGCGAAGTAAGGAACTTTTGATTGATGCCAAGAATGTGCATCTATCAGGAGACTTGTTCTATCAAGAACCATTTGTAACCGGCAATTTTCATATCACAGCTGACTTAACAGTTCCATCTAGTAGAAGCTTAAAACCGGTTGATTATCAAGAAGACTTCACTTTTGTAGAAAACTACATTGATCGCAAGCCTACAAAGGAAGAATTAGAGGATAATGACACAATCGTACAAGTAGATAATGATGTTATTGATTTGCAAACTGCTGTTGAAGATAATATGTTGCTGAATATTCCAACTACTATTTTGACACCGGAAGAAAAGGAAAAGAATATTTTCCCAGAAGGTAATGGCTGGGAAGTTATCTCTGAATCTGCCTTTGATGAAGGTAAGAAGAATCAAGTTAACCCAGCTTTTGCTAAGCTGAAAGTCTTGCTTGATAATCAAGATGACAAAAACGATAAAAAATAGTAACAAAATTATCGAAACAATCAAAGAATTTTAACTTTGATTGTTTTTTAATCTTGTTTTAGAGCGGTTTTTAAAGTATCCTTTAATTATAAAAGTATTTTTTAATTAATTTATTAGTATTAAAAGAATAAATTGATCTATGAGGAACTGAGATAAGATGGCAAAAATTCTGATTATTGAAGATGAAAAAAACTTGGCTCGCTTTGTAGAGCTCGAATTACAACACGAAAATTATGAAACCGTAGTAGAAAACAACGGCCGTAAGGGTTTGGACGATGCCCTTTCCCAAGATTTTGATGCAATTTTACTTGACTTAATGCTTCCAGATTTAAACGGTTTGGAAATTGCTCGTCGTGTACGTCAAGTTAAGACTACTCCTATCATCATGATGACTGCACGTGACTCTGTTATTGACCGTGTATCAGGCCTAGATCACGGTGCTGATGACTATATCGTTAAACCATTTGCAATTGAAGAACTTCTTGCACGTTTACGTGCCGTTTTGCGTCGTGTAAAGATTGAAAAGGATGCTTCTAAGGTAACTGTTGCTAAGCAAAAGATTGTTAAGTTCAAGGACTTGACTATTGAAACTGCTAATAGAATTGTTCACCGCGGTGACGGTAAGGCAATTGATTTAACTAAACGTGAATACAACTTACTCATGACATTGATCGAAAATAAGAACAACGTTGTTAGTCGTGATCAATTGTTGAACAAGATTTGGGGACCTGAATCAAACATCGAAACTAACGTGGTCGAAGTTTACGTTCGTTACTTGCGTAACAAGATCGATGTACCAGGTCAACCATCTTACATCAAGACAGTACGTGGTACTGGATACATGGTAAGAGATGAAGATGATGATCAAGAATAAAAGAGATAGAGCTAAAGAGACCAAACATTCATCGTTAATTGTGCGATGGGTAAGTATCGTTGCGTTGACGATTACGGTCTCTTTTGTCTTATTTTCAGTTGTGGTTTATCAAATTGTAAGTAAGCAATCGATGTACCAGCAGGAAGAAACTTCCGACAATGTAGTGGTTACGCTTGAGCGGACGTTAAGTTCGATTCCAGATGAGTTGGAGATTTCGAATGTCATTCCGTCGCTATCGCCATCTACAAGGCGAATCTTGAACGGCGGTCCTGCCATTAGCAGCAAAGATACGCGGAACAATGCCTTTAGCGACAACCTGATTTCTTTAATATCCAATCCTGATATTAACGTAGCTGTCTACAATCGGCATAACGAGGTTGTCTTTGCCAATGGTGATACGACGCCAAAGTTTAGTCCTTTTAAGGGTAATCGCAGGGTAGTACAGGTTAAACGAAATAATAAAACGACTCTAGTCACCTACCAAAAGGTGTACTCGTCCGTTAATAATAAATTGACTGGGTATGTGGTTGTCTCAAATAAAATGACGTATTACAACCATTTGATGAGCAACTTGCTGCACTGGATGCTGATTATTTCGCTGATTGCAATTATCTTCTTTGTGGCTATTTCATATGTCTTGGTAGTCAATGTTGTTAGACCGATTAAGACGATGTCTAAAGTGGCTAAGGAAGTTAATGCTGATCCAAATAGTGAGGCCAGAATTAAGCCGCTTAATCGTGACGATGAATTAGCAGAGCTGGCCAGTTCTATCAACCAGATGCTGGATCGAATGCAGAGTTATATTGAACAGCAAAAGCAGTTTGTTGGGGATGTTTCTCACGAATTGCGGACCCCTGTTGCCGTAATTGAAGGACACTTAAACATGCTGGAGCGTTGGGGCAAGGATGATCCGCAAATTTTGGATGAATCAATCAAGGCCTCATTGCAAGAAGCTGATCGAATGAAGCACCTGATCCAAGAAATGCTTGATTTGACTAGAGCTGAACAAATTGATGTGCAATATCCATATGAAATAACTAACGTCAATGAAGTAGTACGGAGAGTTGTTTCTGATTTGGCAATGGTTCACCCTGACTTTAAGATTCAGCTTGATGAGGATGACTTGCCTGATGATACTGAGATTCAAATGTATCACGGTCACCTTGAACAACTATTGGTCATTTTGATCGATAATGGTATTAAATACTCAACGGATCGTAAGCAGATCAATGTTTCTGCCGGTGTAACCAAAAAAGAAGTCAGCATCATGGTGCAAGACTTCGGTGAAGGTATTTCACCAGAAGATCAAAAGAAGATCTTTAATCGCTTCTATAGAGTGGACAAGGCCAGAACCCGTGAAAAAGGCGGTAATGGTTTAGGTTTATCAATCGCTCAAAAATTAGTTGATAGTTATAAGGGCGAAATCAGTGTTGAATCTGTAGAAGGGCAAGGCAGTCAATTTAAGATGGTCTTCCCAGTTCTTTCTAAAAAGCGTGCCGCTGAATTACGAAAGATTGAAGCAGAAAAACATAAAAATGATGTGCCAGATGGCATTTTGAAGTAAAAAAATAGGACCTGGAATTTTCCAGATCCTTTTTTTGTATCTTAATTATTTTCTTCTTTGTTGCTTACCCTTGTTGCGGTTACGTAAATCTTGGTGCAATTCTTTCTTAGCTTCGGTATTAGCAGTATTGCTTTCGCCGCTAGGATTGAATAAAGCATCAACCTTTTCTTGGGTAACAACTACTTCAACAGGCTTTTCCTTTAATTCTTCAGCCACGTGTTGCTTAACCTTAGGGGTGAGGACGAAGGTGACGATTAATTGCTGGATAATCATTACCAAGTTACCTGCGGCCCAGTATAAAGCTAACGCACCTGAGAATGACAAACTGAAGAATAAAGTCATAATTGGGTTAACGATCATCATCGATTGCATTGTCTTCTTTTGTTCTTCAGGGATGCCGATCAATGAGATGTAACCTTGAATAACTGTGAAGACAGTCGCAACGATCGCCAAAACTACTGATTTTTGACTAAGGGAGATGCCAAAGAATGTTGAGTGCGCTAATTGTGGTGAGTAAAATACCGCTTGGTAAATTCCCCACATAATAGGCAACTGAATAATCAAAGGCAAGCATCCCATACCGCCAGTCAAAGAAACTTGGTTCTTTGAATATAGCTCTCTTTGCCAACCTGACAAGGTCATTTGTTGGTCAGGGGTAATTCCCTTATGCTTCATTGCAGTTTGAATGAGCTTCATTTGTGGCTGCAGACGGGCCATTTTTTCTTGTTGGCGTACGCTCTTATTTTGTTGTACAAGCATAAGAGGCATCAAAGTAAGACGAACGACAAAAGTAATGATCACGATACCCCAACCAGCGCCATTTTCGCCGCCGATCATGTGGGCAGTTTGGATCATAATGTTTTGCAAGGGACGACCTAACCATTGGTAAACCCAACCATAGATTCCGCTGTGAGGAGCCACATTAGGGTTATTGGTAGCGCCACATGCACTCAATACAAGAGCAGCAACTACTAAGAGTGCCAATACTCCTGTATATCTCTTAATTTTTTTCATTAAAATAATCACCACTTAGTTTCTATTAAAAAATGTATCTCTAATATAATACATTAAAGCTATGCATTTTTTCCACATTTGAGGCTAATTCTTGGTCAATGTTTTCAATATGAGCAAAACCTGATGCAGATGGCAATTTTTCAATAAAGCGATCAAGCTCGCTAGGTTCGCCTTGGATGTAAATAGTTACGGTGCCGTCTGAATTATTTCTTACTGTGCCGGGGATGCCCATTTTATTGGCCAGCATTTGTGTGCTCCAGCGAAAACCTACGCCTTGAACTAAACCCGAAACAACTAATTTTCTAGTTTCCATAGTGAATGCCTCGTTTTCAATTAATTTATCTTTTTTCTATATACAATTATCCATTATAATGGGGAGAGAAGCAAAAAGGAGAGAATTATGCAACAAATTAGTTCAGTTAATAATGCAACAATTAAAAAATTAGCTAAATTAAAGCAAAAGAAATATCGTGATGAAGAAAACCGCTACTTAATTGAAGGGTTTCACTTGTTTGAAGAAGCTGTTAAAGCAGGCAAGAAATATCAATATGTCTTAGGAACAGAAGAAGCTTTTGATCAAGTAAACGAAGACTACGATATTGATTTAGATGGCAAAAACGTCATTTTAATCAATAAAGCAATTGCCCGTCATTTGAGCAGCACTAAGAATTCACAAGAAATCTTCATGGTACTTAAGATCGATCAACCTAAGGAATTTCCATTTAATTATGGTAAATGGGTCTTGCTTGATAATTTAGCTGATCCAGGCAATGTTGGTACGATCATTAGAACTGCCGATGCCGCTGGTTTTGATGGCGTGGTTTTGTCACCAGAAAGTGCTGACTTATACAATCCTAAGACGCAACGCGCTATGCAAGGAAGTCAATTCCACATTGATTTGATTAAGCGCGGCTTAGCAGACGTCATCACTGATTTCCAAGATTCTGCGATTCCTGTTTATGCCAGCATGCTTGATAAATCAGCTAAGCAATTGCAAGACTTTGAGAGGGTGCCTCAACTTGCTTTAATTATCGGTAACGAAGCACATGGCGTAAGCGAAACTATTGCTAGTTTAAGCGATGAAAAGCTGTATATTCCAATTAAGGGCAAGGCTGAATCTTTGAATGCGGCAGTAGCTGCCGGCATTATGATTTACCATTTTGCTTAGCACTTGTAATTAGTAAGTAGTTTTTCTATAATAGATAAGAAAATATAATAATATTTTTACTGGAATTATACCAATGAATAGGAGAGTTACTTATGCAAGAAGTTAAAGAAAAAAAGGAGACAACTCCTTGTAAACCGGAAGATTATGAATTGTGTAGTCACTTTATCAATGCCTTTAGAATAATCGGCAAGAAGTGGAACGGCTTAATCATTAGCTCATTATGCGACACAGAGGATATGCGTTTTAAGGATCTAGTTCGCTGCATTGAAGCTTGCTCTGACCGTGTTTTGGTTGAGCGTCTTAAAGAACTTGAGCAAGACGGTATTGTAAAGCGCACTGTTAACAAAGACACAGGCATTATTTCCTATAGCTTGACCGAAAAGGGGGCTGACCTTAAGCCAGTCTTTGATCAAGTTCATGATTGGGCAGATAAGTGGGCCTAGGAGCTTGCAAGAATTCCAAAAAAGAAATATTATATTAGTTAATTACTAAGATCAAGACTAGTAACAATGTTGCTATCTAGACAGAGAGTCTTCTTTAACAAGCTGAAAGAGAAGATAGACAAGCAGTTGTGAATTTCATCTTGGGAGTAGAATCTAACCCATTCCGGTATTTCACCGTTAACGAAAGCTTAAGTGTGGACATACTATGTCCAAACTAGGGTGGTACCGCGAAGCTTCGTCCCTACTGGGACGGAGCTTTTTTGTTTTTGAAAGGAAAGAATTAATGGACTTATTTGATAAGTTAAAAGAACTTCATGAAGAAGGACTCAAGCAAATCAATAAAGCTACTGACGAGCAAACTTTAAATAAGGTAAGAGTTGAGCTTGTTGGTCGTAAAGGTGAATTAACCAAAATTTTGCACTCAATGCGTGATGTTGCACCAGAAGACAGACGTGAAGTCGGTCAAAAGGTAAACCAATTGCGTGACTTGTTTAACACTCAATTGGATGCAGCTAAGGAAGATATCGTTAAAGCTGTTTTGGCTAAGCGTCTTGAAGATGAAAGAATTGACGTTACTTTGCCAGGTCGTGAAGGCCACTTAGGTTCAAAGCACCCAATCAACATCATCTTAGATGACCTTGAAAGCTACTTCATTGGTATGGGCTACAAGGTTGTCCAAGGTCCAGAAATTGAAACAGACCACTATTGTTTCGAAATGATGAACTTGCCTAAGGATCACCCAGCTCGTGATATGCAAGCTACTTTCTACATTGACGATGAAGACTTGCTTAGAAGTCAAACTTCAGGTGACCAAGCTCGTGTCCTTGAAAAGCATGACTTCTCAAAGGGCCCACTTAAGATGGTTGGTCCTGGTAAGGTTTACCGTCGTGATGATGACGATGCAACTCACTCACACCAATTCATGCAAATGGAAGGTTTGGTTGTCGATAAGAACGTAACCATGAGTGATTTGAAGGGTACTCTTGAAATGATCGCTAAGCACGTCTTCGGTCAAGATAGAGCAACTCGTCTTCGTCCAAGTTACTTCCCATTCACCGAACCATCAGTTGAAATGGACGTATCTTGCTTCAACTGTAACGGCGAGGGGTGTCCTATTTGTAAATACACTGGCTGGATCGAAGTATTAGGTGCCGGTATGGTTCACCCTAATGTTTTGGAAAATGCTGGCGTTGACTCAAATGTTTACGGTGGTTTCGCCTTCGGTGTAGGACTTGATCGTTTTGCAATTTTGAAATACGGCATTGACGACATCCGTGACTTCTACACTAACGATGTTCGTTTCTTAGAGCAATTCCGCAAGGAGGAAAAATAATAGATGTTAGTTTCATATAATTGGTTACAAGATTTTCTTAATTTAGATCAAGAACCTCATGCTTTAGCTGAAAAGATTACTCGTACTGGTGTTGAAATTGCTGAAGTTAAGCACCCAGAAGAAGGACTTAAGAAGCTTGTCGTAGGTAAGGTCCTTGATTGTAAGGGCGTTGAAGGTACCCACCTTCACTTGACTCACGTTGATGTTGGCGAAGATGAACCACTTCAAATCGTTTGTGGTGCTCCTAACGTTGATGCAGGCGAATTAGTAATTGTTGCTCTTCACGGTGCTAGAATTGCTGGCAACGAAAAGATCAAGAAGGGCAAGATCCGTGGCATGGAAAGTTACGGTATGATCTGTGGTTTGCAAGAAATTGGTTTTAACGATTCTGTAGTACCAGAAAAATTCGCTGATGGTATTTATGTCTTCCCTGAAGATGCTGACGTAAAGCCAGGTCAAGATGTCTACGAAGCTTTAGGCATGGACGACTACATTTTAGACTTCGATATTACGCCAAACCGTGCTGATACTTTGAGCATGGAAGGCGCAGCTTACGAAGTTGGTGCTATCGTTGACCAAAAGCCTAAGGTCGAAGACGTTGTCTTAAAAGAAGATGGTCCAGACTGGACTGATTCACTTGACGTTAAGGTAGACGAAAAGCTTGCTTCTAAGTTCTACTTACGTAAATTGACTGGTGTTAAGATTCAAGACTCACCACTTTGGATGCAAAGACGCTTGTGGAATGCAGGTATTCGTCCAATTAACAACGTCGTTGACGTAACTAACTATGTCATGCTTTTGACTGGTCAACCAATGCACGCTTACGATGCCAAGACTTTCGAAAGCGGTAAGTTAGAAGTTAGATTGGCTAACAAGGGCGAAAAGTTTACTTTGCTTAACGAAAAAGAAGTTGAACTTGATCCAAAGGATATCGTCATTACAGATGGTGAAAAGCCAGTGATGATGGCTGGCGTAATGGGTGGTTTGAACTCAGAAATTACCTCTGAAACTACTGACGTAATTCTTGAATCCGCAATCTTTGATCCAACTTTGGTTAGAAGAGCTGCTCTTCGTCACGCTAACCGTACTGAAGCTTCAAGTCGTTACGAAAAAGGTACTAACTGGGATGCCACTGAAAAGGCAATCAACATGGCTGCACTTCTGCTTAGAAATGATGCTAGTGCCACTGTTGATGAAGGTATTATCAAGGCTGCCGACACTAAGCGTGAACCAGTTGCAGTTAAGACTACCATTTCTCACATTAACAAGGTTTTAGGTTCAGAAATTAGTCCTGAAGACATGCTTAAGATCTTTGATCGTTTAGGCTTCCCAGTTGATCGTGATGGCGATGACATCACTGTTCATATTCCTAATAGAAGATGGGATATTTCAATTCCTGCTGACTTAGTTGAAGAAGTAGGCCGTATCTTTGGTTACGACAACTTGAAATCAACTCAACCACTTTTGGCAGAAACCCACGGTGGCTACTCAGAAAAAGAAGAAATGATGCGCCGCATGAAGGCTATTGTCGAAGGTCAAGGCATGATGGAAGCTATTTCTTACTCATTGACTTCACCAGAAAAGGCTACTCGCTACACTAAGGATCCTAAGGAATCTGTTAAGGTCCAAATGCCTTTGAACTCAAGCCGTTCAGTTTTGCGCCAAAACTTGATGACTGGTTTGGTAGATGCAGCTAGCTATAACTTCGCTAGAAAGCAAACCCAATTAGCATTGTTTGAACAAGGTCGTGTTTACGATCACGATGGTGGTACATACAACGAACATGAACACCTTGCTACCTTGTACTCAGGCAATACTTTTGCTGAAAACTGGCAGCACTTAACTCAAAAGGTAGACTTCTACTTTGTTAAGGGTCAATTGACCAACTTGCTTACTGCAATCGGTATCGATCCAGAAAAGGTAGTTTACAAGGCTGAAGGTATTAAGGGGATGCACCCAACTAGAACTGCTGGTATCTACATCGATAAACAATACGTAGGTATGATCGGTATGATTGCTCACGCAGTAACCTTGTCAGACAAAGCACTTCGCAACGCAGAACTTTATGGTTACGAAATCAACCTAGATGTAATCATTCCAATGCTTACTAAGGGCATGACTGCTGTTCCAGCACCTAAGTTCCCAGCAATTGAACGTGACCTTTCACTTTTGGTTGATAAGGAAGTAACTAACCAAGAAGTTGAAAACGTAATTAAGTCAAACGCTGGTAAATACTTGGTTGACCTCAAGGTAATCGATGTTTACGAGGGTAGCCACATTGCTGCAGGCAAGAAGAGTTTTGCTTACAACTTGACCTTCTTGAACAGAAAGGATACCTTAACTGATAAAGTTGTTAATAACGCAATGGACAAGATTATTGCCGGTTTGGAAAACGATCTTGACATTAAAGTACGTTAGTTTAAGGTTGACTTTACTGGTGTAAACCAATATCATTGATCAGTGCAAAGAAAATTTAATTTCTGAGGAGTTAAAAAATATGCCTGAAAAATCTTATCCAATGACTGCTGAAGGTAAAGAAAAACTTCAAGCAGAATTAAAGAATTTAAAGTTAGTTAAACGTCCAGAAGTAATTCAACGTATTAAGGTTGCTCGTTCATTCGGTGACTTGTCAGAAAACTCTGAATACGATGCAGCTAAGGACGAACAAAGTCACGTAGAAGACAGAATCGCACAAGTTGAAGACATGCTTAAGTATGCTCAAGTTGTAGATGCTGACAGTGTTGATCCAAACGAAGTTTCAGTTGGTAAGACTGTTACCTACACTGAAGTTGGTACAGATGATCCAGAAACCTACACTATCGTAGGTAGTGATGAATCTGATCCATTGAATGGCAAGATCTCAAACGATTCACCAATCGCACAAGCTTTGCTTGGCAAGAAGAAGGGTGAAACCGTATCAATAACCACTCCTGGTGGCAAATTTGACGTTGTAATTAACAAGGTTGAAGCCTAATAATCAAAGAGGGGTAGGTAACTACCTCTCTTTTTGCTCTTTATAGAAGAAAGGATTCCTTATGAGAAAAGTAGGTATTATCGGCTTAGGCCACGTTGGTGCAACTGTTGCGTATACTTTGTTTACTCACGGTATCGCTGATGAATTAGTTTTACTTGATAAAAATGAAGACAAAGTAGCAGCTGAATACAATGACTTACACGATACATTAGCAAGAAACAATTACTACGTTCGTGTAACTATGCAAGATTGGCATGAATTAAAAGATGCTGATGTAGTTGTAACTGCTTTTGGTGATATCGCTGCTAGTGTTAAGACCGGCGATCGTTTTGGCGAATTCGAACTTAACGCTAAGAATGCTAAAGAGGTTGGAGAAAAGATCAAGAATTCTGGCTTCAAAGGCGTATTGATCAACATTTCTAACCCATGTGATGCAGTTGCACAAATTTTGCAAGAAACTACTGGCTTATCTAAGAACCAAGTCTTTGGTACAGGTACTTTCCTTGATACTGCTAGAATGCAAAGAATTGTTGGCGAAAAGCTTGGTCAAGACCCAAGAAACATTGAAGGCTGGGTATTAGGCGAACACGGTTCATCACAATTTATCGCTTGGTCAACTGTGCGTGTAAACAACAAGATTGCTATTCAATTGTTTAGTGAAAATGAACAAAAGAAATTGAGCAAGCAACCTAACAAGAACTCATTTGTTGTTGCTAACGGTAAGGGTTACACTAGCTATGCAATTGCTACTTGTGCAACACGTTTGATTCAAGCTGTCTTTTCTGATGCGCGTTTGTTTGCTCCTGTATCTGTTTATAACCCAGAATACAAGACTTACATCGGCTACCCAGCTATTATTGGCCGTGATGGGATTGAACAAGTCGTTGAATTGAAGCTTACTTCAAGTGAACGTGAAAAGCTTCAAGCCGCAGCTGACAAGATTAAGGAACACCTTGATCAATTGAAGAACAAGTAAAAGACAATAAAATCCAAGAACGAAATTTCTTAAAAGAGATTTCGTTCTTTTTTTCTTTAAAAATTAGTGTAAAATTAAATAAAGATTAATTTTTAGACAGGAGGAATTTGATGTCCTTTTACGATTTAGACTTTATTGAAAAAACATTTATTCATTACGCTAAAGAAAATACTAGATCTTATGAAGAAAAGCATGATCAAGTACCAACTTCGATCGGTCAAGTTAAGATGGGCAAGGAGTTGACTAAGCAGCTTCAAGAGATTGGGTTGGATGCCTATTACAATGAAAAAACTGGCTTTGCAATTGGTCATTTGAAGAAAAATGTAACCGATGATGTGACACCAATCGGCTTCTTTTCTCATATTGATACGGCTGATTTTAATGCGGAAAATATTAGGCCACAGGTTCACCGCAATTATGATGGTAAGAGAGTGGTGCTGGATGAAAAAGAAGGTATTTATCTTGATCCGAAAGATTTTCCGGCATTAGCCAGCTGCAAAGGAGAAACTTTGATTACTTCAGATGGACATACTCTACTTGGGACAGATGATAAAGCGGGGATTGTCGGAATCTTGAGCATGCTTAAGTATTTGACTGAACATCCTGACATTGAACACGGTGATATTTATATCGGCTTTGGCCCAGATGAAGAAATCGGTTATGGTGGTCGCCGTTTTGATGCTAAAGATTTCCCTAATGTTGAATTAGCCTATACTTTGGAAAATGGTCGTCCCGGTGATTTTGAATATGAAACCTTTAATGCCACAGAAGCGCAAATCCATATTCGTGGCACTGTTGTTCACCCAGGTGAAGCTTATGGCTTGATGGTGAATGCCGCAACGTTGATGAATGATTTCTTGGATCGTTTACCAAAAGATGAAGTACCAGAAAAATCTAAGGGACACGATGGCTTTATCTTGGTGTTAAATGCGACAGGTTCAGTTGATCATGCTGACATTAGTTTGATTATTAGAGATTTTGATTGGAATAAATTTACTGCAAAAGAACAATTAATTAAAGATATTGTTGCTGAACTTAATGAAAAATATAGCGATCGTTTTTCACTGAAGATGCGGCGTCAATATGAAAATATCTACAACGTGATTAAGGATCAACCATATGTGGTCAACTTAGCGCTTGATGCATATAAAAAGCTTGGTATTAAGCAAAACATTCAAACTTTTAGAGGCGGCACTGACGGTAACTTCATTACGCAAAAGGGTATCCCTACGCCTAACTTGTTCAACGGTGGCGGTAATTACCATGGTCGTTACGAATATGCGACAGTTGAACAAATTGATAAATTGGCCGAAGTATTGACCGAAATCGTGAAAGAGCATTTATACCAGACTAGAAATGGTCGTGATGAGGCACCTTTGAAGAAATATTGGTAAAATTAAGCGATAGATATTTTTTAAGGGGATAAGTATGAAGAAAATAATTGCTAAACCGGTAGGGATGTTTGAACTTTTTTACGATTTAGTTTTTGTTTATGCAATTTCAAAAATCAAAGCCATGGTTCACCATCCAGTAAATGGCGGTATTCCGTTGACTAATTTATTGCAATTTCTGTTTGTCGTAATTGTGGTCATGCAGATATGGCTATATCAAGCGCTGTATTTTAACAGGTATAGTCAAAATCATTATTTTGATATAACCGGATTTTGTTCAACATGTTTGTCATGGTTTATTTGGCCAACAATATCAATACCGAATGGCGGATTACATTCCAACACTTTAACTTAGCCATGGTAGCGATGCTGGTCGATTTGATCATGCAATATTGGGTAGGGACGTCGAAGGATGAAGAAACGATAAAAAGCCATTTATCTTGATATTGGCGATTGAATTGTTGCTGGCTATAGTTGGTTTGCTTGTTGGCTATCAAATTGGCATCTATATCGTAATCGTCGGTTATATTTGTGGCTTTTTATTGCCATTATTGATGTATGATAAGTTTCAAGCTGGACAAGTTAACTTTCCGCATTTAGTTGAACGAGTAAGTTTAATCGTGATCATTGCTTTTGGCGAAGCAATCGTCAATTTGGCTAGTTACTTTAATAGTGAGACACCGATTACTTATGCAGTTTTATTGTTTGTTTCGCTTTGCTCGATGTTTGCCAGCTATGTGAATTTTTCTGAGAAAATCATCAATCATCATCAGGTAAGCAAAGGCTTTGTCTTGATGTATAGTCATATTGCATTAGTTGCAGCGATTCTAATGACTACAGTTGCAACGCTTTATTTAAATTCAAAAGCGATAAAACTCACCTTTGTAGCGTGGTTTATAATTGCTTCGCTTGCTTTATTAATATTGATTTTTATCATAGGAGCTGTATTTACTCTTGCTTTGCACCAGAGCAGAGTGGCAATGATGATCATCTTGTTTGTTTGGAATGCAGCTTATGCTATATTTGTCGGCATAAAGAGTAGTAGTATTTGAGTAGGGGATGCAAATGACAGAACTAACAGAGGACATGTTTGCGATTTTTGATCAGCCTGAGTTTTCTTTTAAAAAGATCAAGGAAAATCATTCACCAGAAGAAGTAGCACAATTAAAAGATGAATTTAAAGCGGTTTGGCAAACTTGGAAGGCTGTTAATCAAACTGTAGCTAAGAAATTGCCAAATGAGAAGTTTGCTAAGGTTCACGTTGAAAGCTGGACCAATGGTTGGAATCTGCGCGATCATTATTGGGCATCATATCGTTTAGCAAGATTAGAAAATGCTAGTTCATGTATTGGTGTAATGCTTGATAAAAAGCAATTGCAGGTCTATTTAATGTTTCAACATTATAAAAGTGAAAGTCGAGATGGAACTCCAGAAGAATATAATCACTTATTAACTGATATTCCTGATTGGTGTAAAAATATAGATAAATCGTATTGGTATCTATGGGATAAAGACGAGATGGAGTTTGTCGATCATCTTAGTCTAGAAAAATACTTGAATGATTCATCGGTTCAAAAGCAGTTTAATGATGAGGCAAAGAAGACGAGTTTTCTACTTGGAAAATTTGCCTTTCGTAAGCAAGATAGAGTAGATGACATGGAGGAGTTTATTTTAAGTGGAATTAATGAATTAACTCCTTTGTATGAAAAATTGTAGAAAAAAAGAGATCCGAAATTTTCGGATCTCTTTTTTGTGTAACTATCAGAATTTAAATTAACGATCTTCGTGGTTAGTGAAGTAACGGTAGTCCTTACTCTTGTCAAACAATACGGCACGAGCGTTTTCACCGTTTGAAATTGAGAAGATAACGTCAGGGTACTTGCTCTTAACTTCATCTTCTACAAGACCTCTAAGCATGGCGTTGTTAGCTAAAACTGAGCCAGTTAAAGCAATCTTCATTGGTTTTGGATCTTCGTAACGGTCCAAACCGATGATAATGTCACGAGCTAACAAGTGAGCTTGTTCCTTAATGATCTTGGTTGCATCTTCGTCGCCCTTGTCAGCAAGCTTAGCAACGTGAACTGCCATACCAGCTACTTCTGGGTTAGACATCTTGTAGAACTTAGCGTTACATTCATCCATGTGTTCAACGTTGAACAACTTAGTGAACATGTCGATAAGTGAGTTGTGTTCACGTTTGTCCCAGCTAAGAAGAGCTGATTGCATAGCTGAACGAGCAATAGCGTAACCTGAACCTTCGTCACCTAAGATGTTGCCGTAACCACCTACAGCGATCAAGTGACCATTTTGTAAGCCATTGTAAACAGAACCAGTACCAGCGATAACCAAAGCACCATCATCGCCTTCAAGGCCTGCGTAAAGAGCTAAAAGTGAGTCGGTAATAGCACGAGTTGGCAGGTTGTTGATTCTTGATGAAATAGTTGCAGCAACTTCTGGAGCATTACCAACAACAGAAAGACCAGCGATACCAACTAATACACGCATGCAGTCGCCATCAATCTTGTTTAATAATTCGTTGATAGTGTCGGAAATATTTTTAATTCCGCCTTCGTAGTCAGCATTAATTTGACCTGGACCGCCTTCGGCACGACCAAGTTCTTTGCCATTTTCGTCATATGCGATTGCAGTTGAGTGAGTACCACCTGCGTCAACACCAATTTGGTATTTAAGAGCCATATTTTCAATCTTCCTTCTATATTAATTTACCCGAATTATAACGTATACATTTTATTACATTTTCATATGACAGGTCTAGTATTAATTTTGTTGTTAGCGCTAACACTAATTATTTTCTAATGCTTAAATAAAGAAATAATGTAAGCAAACTAATAGCTATGCCAATCAAGAATACCCAAGGAACGTAAATTAGAGTAATCTTGTGTGTACCTTTATTTAATTTAAAATTCAAAAAAGTATTCATAAATAGTATTTTATTTTTGTGAATTATATGACCATTATCTAAAATGAGCCAATTAAAACTGTTAGGAATAGTTGAATTCATTGTTTCCGTCTTTTTAGTGCTAAATGAATTAGAGTGAATTGTTAAAGCGGAGGTTTGTTTGAACTGTGGCTGCTTTTGCTTAAATTTGTCCATTATTTGCTCAAGCTGTTTAGTGTTCAAACGCCAAAGGTTAGCCGCATTTAGATTTAATTGATTATTTTTAAGCGTGAAAACTACATGAATAGTTTGGCCACGCTGACGACTGCCTAGATTGATTAAGCGAGAATTCTGATCACGTACGTCGGTATTAATGCTGTTGCCATTAACGGTTAAGCTGATTGAGTCATTATCAATATCACCAGGGAGCTCAAGATAGTATGAGTCGTCAGTTTGTGGTTTAAAGTTAAAGATTATGCGTCCTTCTTTAGCCTTATCTTTCTTGGTGTATTGCATCCAGCCGCCGTCCCAGCCCGAAATATTAATTAATTTTGGATCAGGCCAGGTTACGCTAGAGAATAGTTGTGTTTGTTTTCCCGTAGCTGCTTCAAAGAATTTATTTTGATTGCCAGTAATATCGGTTGAATCAAATTTAACTTTAGTCGTAGATTTAGGCGTTAAGAATAAAAATGGTAAAGTATCGTCATTTTTCATCAAAACTAGTTGCTCAAATTTTTTCACAATATCGTAGTCGCTGGTATCGATTCGGTTGCTGGAATTGCTATATTTCATCTGCTCATTTGCCTTAAGCGGAGTGATATCGTCATTAGGTAAAATGTAGTATTTAACGCCAAATAAATCGTCGGTAATTGGTGTGCTGCCATAATTGGTGTAGGAATTGCTGTTGTTGACGAAGCCCAAGTTGCTTAAAAGATTTAAAACGCGTTGGTTAGAAATAGAATTAAAAGTGCTGAGGCCGTAGTAATTTGCACTGAATGGATCATCGTCGGAGCGATAGAACGTTTTTTCCATCCGATATAATCTGTCGTCATGATCTTTAGCATATTGTGTAACTTGTTTAGTATTTTGAACGAAATTTTGGTAATCAGCGTTGTTTTGGTAGGCCAAATTGTTTAATGATAGAACCAGATTAATGATCAATTCTAGCTCAATAATTAAACAGAAGAACGGAGCTGCAAAGTTGCTTCTGTTGTGGATGAAACCGATGAAAAGAATACCAAGTGCTAAAAAGGCGGCAGAGGCAGTCTGAGCATTTTGATTCAAAAAGGTAAATGACTTAGAGTCTACGGTAATGAAAACGATTAGTCCGATCGCTAGTAGGATTAAAACGCCTATTTGCCAGAAACTGATTTTTTCACGCTGCTTCAGCGCGATGATTGCTAAATCTAATGCAAAAAAGATCAACACAAAAGAGAAACGACCTGGATACCAGACAGGGAATTGACCTAGGTGACAAATTAAGACTAGCGGTGTCCAGAATAAAGAAACAACTAAAAAGATCAATAAAATGCCATTAGCTAGTTTGTACCGCCAGTTGATTTTTTTACTTAAGAAATAAAAGATTGCTAGCAAAACGAAAGGCAGGGCAATATAGATATTGGGCATTCCTTCCTGCATTTCATGAAAGTCGTATGCGCCATCTGCTAGTTTGGCTAATTCGTTATACGGAGCAAATTGAAAGCCCAAGGACCAAGTGGCACTTGAAGCAGCCTTTCCCTGTAACATTTCAACTGCGACGGGCAAAAGCATGAATGCGTCTAAAAATGAACCCCACATGCTTTTCTTCAAATATTCCCAGAAAAGTGGCCAGCGCTCTTTTTTATTGAAGAAAAATAGTTTGCTTAAAAGATAAAAGAGGCCAAAGGCAAGGGCCATATAAGCCGTGTAAAAATTGGTGAACCACAATAAAAAGGTGATCAAAATCAAATGATTCTTCTTTTGCTCTAGCACGCGGTTGATTGCATCAATCAATAATGGCAAAAGCATTACCGAATCTAGCCACATTAGGTTAAAATGGTTAGCGATGGTGTAACCTGATAAAGCATAAGCGGCACTGGCTGCTAAAGCGTAAAACTCATTATCGATTTTTTGTTTCCAATAATAATAGCTGGTTAGACCCGCTGTCGCAATTTTAGCAGCAATAATGACGAGCACCATCTGCGACAGAAATTTCTGCGGCGCTAAAAACAAAAGCAGGTTAAAGGGGCTAAACAGATAGTAGGCATCCGTTGCCAGCATTGAGCCCCCTAAGCCGCTTGAAAATGAATAAATGAGTCTAAGCGGGTGAGTAAACAAGTTGCTTCTGAAAAAGGCTAAGAAGTCGACATATTGCTGGCCCAGATCAACAGTTAAAACTCCATTTTTGGTATAGAAGAAATAACTTAAGAAAATGAGGCCGGGCAAAACAAAACTGATCAAATAAAGCACTTTTTCTTTATTGAAATTTAACTTAAGCGTTTGAAAATATTTTGTCATATTAAAATTTATCTAAGCTCCGTTCTCAATCGTAGAATTAACGTTCAGTTTTTGTTAAAATACATACAGTTTTAGTAAGGGACGATTTACGTGGATTATTTTAGAAAAAACAGTGGGACTGGTTCAAATAAACAGTCCTCAACTCCAATAAGAATGCGAATCATTCTGGGTGTTATTCTCGTGCTTTTTGCGATGCTGATAGGACAATTGGCATATCTGCAATTGGTCTACGGTTCTCGCTTTAAGGCAGAGGTTCAACAGTCTGATTCAACAGTTGTATCTAACCAAGTACCCCGTGGGGTAATGTATGATACTAAAGGGCGCGTCCTAGTAGGGAATAAGGCAACTAATGCCATTACCTATACTAAGAGTGCTTCGACTACCACGACGCAGATTTATCAAATCTCAAATGCGTTGAGTAATTACATTAAGATTACCGATGAAAAGCCAACAAAGCAAATGGTAGCCGATTATTATTTAGCTGATGAGAATAATAATACGAAGATTTCAGCACAATTGCCTAAGTCAGATAAGGTTGATGCAGATGGTAATAAGAAGACTAACTCAGAAATTTACAAGGCTGAACTTAATTATGTTGAAAAGATGAATCTGAAGTTGAATGAAAAGCAAAAGACTGCTGCTTTGATTTTCAACAAGATTTCCGGAGCTTATACTTTATCAACTATTTACATTAAGAATAAAGGTTTGACTGATAAGGAAATTGCTCAAGTTGGTGAACACTTGTCAGAACTTCCTGGTGTTGGTATTGGTACCGACTGGCAAAGATCATATCCAAATGGTTCATCAATCCAGAGTATCATTGGTTCTGTTTCAACTGAAAAGTCAGGTTTGCCTAGCGACAACTTACAATATTACTTAAGAAATGGCTACTCAAGAAACGACCGTGTTGGTACTTCATATCTTGAAGAAGAATATGAACCACTTTTGAAGGGGACAAAGTCAACCAGTCGAGTAACTACTAAGTCTAACGGTAATATTCAACAAACCAAAACTGTTTACAATGGTCAAGCTGGTGCAAGTTTGATGCTGACAATTGATGCCAAGTATCAAAAGCAAGTTCAAGCTGCATTAAAGCGTGTATACAGCTCAGCCGAATCAGCCGGTGCTGCACGCTACTCTAACGGTGCCTATGCCGTTGCTATGAATCCTCAGACTGGTGCGCTTTTAGCCGTAGCTGGTATTAACAGAAATACTAATACTGGTAAGACTACAGATAACGCATTAGGTGTAATCAACCAATCATTCGTTATGGGTTCTGTAGTTAAGGGTGCTACTGTTTCTGGCGGTTTGATTAATCATATTATTACGCCAACTAACAACACCTTGCCTGATACGCCAATTTACTTGCCAGGTTCTCCAGTTAAGAAATCTGTTTACCCAATCGGTACATTCAGTTCTCTTGATGCCGAAACTGCTCTAGAAGTTTCAAGTAACATCTACATGATGCACCTTGCTATGAAGTGGGTAGGTGCAAAGTACGTGCCTAAGCAATACATTCATATGCCTAACGATTCATTTGATATCTTGCGTAGAAACTTCGCTATGTTTGGTTTAGGTCAAAAGACTGGTGTTGACCTTCCAGGTGAAGTTTCAGGTATTGAAGGTAAGTCATTTAACTCCAAAGGCAACATTTTGTCAGGTTCAGTACTTGACTTGGCCTACGGTAACTACGATGCATATACGCCAATTCAATTAGTACAATATGTTTCAACTATTGCTAACGGCGGCTACAGAATGCAGCCTTACATCGTTCAATCTGTTGGTAAGACCAGCAAGGACGGTAAGAAGATTTACATCAATTACAACAAGAAGCCTAATGTCCAACAAGCAATTCCTTGGACACCAGATGAATTGAATGTTGTAAGACAAGGTTTCTGGCGCGTAGTTCACGGTACTAACGGCTGGGGTACTGCTCACCCATTGAAGAACGTTAAGCCTTCAATCTCAGGTAAGACTGGTACTGCCCAAACCTTCTACTACGATGCAGAACACCCTAACAGAAAACACAATATCGAATTAATCAACGCTACCTTTATTGGTTATGCTCCATCTAAGAATCCAAAACTTGCGGTTGCAGTTGTTTTCCCAGGACTTGATCCAGATGGTGAAGGTACATATACTTTACAGGTAGCTAAGGCAATGATTCAGGATTATTTCAAACTTCATTCAACAAAATAATGATTAAGACTGGTCAAATTGCTTGAAAAATGCTATTCTAGTACAGTCAGAATAAAAGTGTAGGTGGTGAAAGAAATGGCAGATAACATCATTTTAGAATGCACCGAATGTGGCGATAGAAGTTACTTATCTAAGAAGAACAAGCGTAAGCATCCGGAACGTTTATCTTTGAAGAAGTATTGCCCAGTTGAAAGACGAGTAACACTTCACCGTGAAACTAAGTAATAAACCAAAATAGCAGGTTCAGTGCCTGCTATTTTTTTATTTTTGGACGAGAAAATGAAAAAAGCAGAATTAAGAAAAGAACAAATCAACAAATTAAAAGAATTCGCGAATACAAAAGAAAAAGAGACTGAAGATAGCATCCTGTTAGAGAAGCTAATGGAGACCGACTTGATTAAAAATAGCCAAACAATTGGCGTGACCGCTTCTCTGCCTTTTGAAGTCGATACGTCAGAATTAATCGCCAGATTGTGGGAAGCTGGTAAAAAGGTTTATTTAGCTAAGGCTAGAGCAGACCAAGATCATACATTGGACTTTCTTCGTTACACTTATATGAGCAAGCTGGTGAAATCAAAATTTGGCGTTGAAGAAATTGCTGATGGGGATACCGAAGTTAATAACGAGCTTGATCTGGTGATTGTGCCTGGTTTAGCTTTTGCGTTAGACTCACATGTTCGTTTAGGTTTTGGCGGCGGTTATTATGACCGTTTTTTGGCTAAATATAATCCTAAGACTGTCTCACTAGTAAGTTCGCCAATGCAGTTTGCCAGTTCAGAATGGCCAGTAGAAAAAACGGATATTCCAATTCAAACGATTGTGACGACTGACAAAATCTATTAAAATATATCCAAATAACGAATTTTAAGGGGATTTTTAAATGAATCGAAGAATCAACCTGTCGCAAGCATTTGTGACAATGGGTATTTTAGTAGTATTATTGATCGTCTTTTTGGCTGAAGTATTCCTTGGCGGTTCAGAAAATACCAACGTATTGATGAAAATGGGTGCCATGAGCAACTACGCCGTAGTGGTTGGCAACCAATGGTGGCGTTTATTTACTGCCCAATTTTTGCATATTGGTGTAATGCACTTGGTTTCTAACGCCGTAATTATTTACTACATGGGGCAATATATTGAACCGATTATGGGTCACGCTAGATTTTTAGTGACTTATCTTTTAGCCGGTATTGGCGGTAATCTAATGAGTTTAGCCTTTAGTTCCGACCGCGGTTTGAGCGCTGGTGCTTCCACTGCTTTGTTTGGTCTTTTTGGTGCGATGACTGCAATTGGACTTCGCAATATTCATAACCCAATGATCAGTTTCTTAGGTAGACAGGCCTTCGTTTTAGCCTTAATTAACCTGGGGATTGATATTTTTGCCCCTGGCATCGATATTTGGGGTCACCTCGGTGGTTTGATTGTCGGTTTCTTATTAGCGGTTATTTTAGGCGATCGTGTAATGAAGACTTACAATCCTAAGTGGCGTGTTTTGGCTGGTGCCGTACTAATTTTTTATGTAGTTTGGACAGTTAGAACAGGTATGATTATTAACTTCTAAGGAAAAGCAATGAAGACTTTATATGATGTACAGCAGCTTTTAGAGAAATATGGCATTTTGGTTCATATTGGTAAAAGAATCTGGGACATTGAACTAATGGCCTTAGAACTCGACAATATTAATAAGGCTGGTTTGATCGATCAACATGATTATATGATGGCTAAACTTATTTTACGTAGAGAATATCGCATTGAAGAACTCAATGAAAAAAAGAAAGATAAGAAAAACAATAGCAAGTAAATTAGTTTAGCGGTATCATTATATTTGTAAACTTTTATGAAAGGGCAGATTAGATTTTATGTCGAGTTTTTTAATTGTCTTAGATACTGTTTTATTAGTTATTCTTTTAGTCTTCGGTGGTGTTTGGGCCTGGAATAAGATTCAAGCCAAATCCCTCGGCGGTGAATTGACTAATGAAGAATTTAAAGAAGGCATGCGTAAGGCACAAATTATTGATCTGCGAGAAAAAGAGCCTTTTAAACGCAAGCATATTGATGGTGCGCGAAGCTTGCCATATACGATGCTTAAGTATCAATATAATGAACTTAGAAGTGATTTGCCGGTTTACCTTTACTCAGACTCAAACACAATCACATTGAGAGCTGCCCGTTTCTTGAAGAAAAAGGGCTTTGTTTCAGTCCACTGGCTTAAGGGTGGTTTTGAGACCTGGGACGGCAGAACTAAAAAGTCTAAATATTAATTTGAAAAACACATTTGGGAGGAGAATCTGCTCAAATGTGTTTTTTCGTTTAAAAATGGATTGTGAAAGTGATGATATGCAAAAAGTATTAGCCATTGTTGGCCCAACCGCGATTGGCAAGACTGATCTGGCTATTGCCTTAGCCCAGAAATTAAATGGTGAGATCGTCTCAGGTGACTCTATGCAAGTTTACCAAGAAGTCGAAGTTGGTACCGCCAAAGCAACCAAAGAGGAACAGAGCAAGGTTAAACATTACCTAGTAGATACGCGCTCTGTGTTTGATGAATTTTCAGTCAAAGATTTCGTTGACGAAGCCCAAAAAGCTATTAAAGAAATTAGTGCTAAAGGTAAATTGCCAATTTTAGCTGGAGGTACCGGTTTTTATGTCAATGCCTTGCTTAACCAAATGCAGCTGGGTGAAAAGCAAGAAGAAAATCGCGGTACGTCGCAAAAATGGAAAGATTATCTCGCTCGCTACGGCCCAGAAAAACTGTGGCAGGTATTAAATGAAAAGGATCCGGCTGCAGCTAAGAAGATTCCGGTGCCTAATTCACGTAGAACGATGCGGGCACTGACCGTAATTGATCGTACTGGTAAGAAATTTTCGGAACAACAAAAGAAGATTGACCCCCGCTATGATTATTTGATTATCGGCCTTAATTCTGATAGACAGGAAATCTATCGCAGAATTAATTTGCGCGTCGACAAGATGATGCAAAAAGGGATGCTGGATGAAGCTAAATTCATTTATGAGAATCGTGCTAAAGAGCATCAAATTTTGCAGGCGATTGCTTACAAGGAATTCTTTCCTTACTTCGAAGGCAAGGAAGATTTAGACAGCTGTGTTACGCAGTTAAAAACTGCTTCGAGGCGGTATGCTAAACGACAATTAACTTATTTTAGAAATCAACTACCCGTCGTTTGGTTTGATCCGCTGAATGATCCTGATTGTAAACAAAAGATTATTGCAAAAGTCGAGGAATGGAAAAATGAATAATTTACCAGAAAAACTACAAAAGATTGTCAAAGAAGTTGATCAACAAATTGCTCCTAAATTGGCAGAAATTGAAGATCAGATCGTTTTTAACCAAGCTAAGGTACTTAAAGCTTTCCAAGATAATGCCGTCGCAGAAGCCGATTTAAGCGGTTCTACGGGCTATGGTGATGACGATATGGGCCGTGACAAGCTTGATCGGATTTATGCCCAAGTTTTTGATACTGAAGATGCTTTAGTACGTCCACAATTCGTTTCAGGTACGCATACTTTATTTGTTGCTTTAAACGGTAACTTGAAGTCAGGCGATACTTTAACTTATTTAACTGGTCAACCTTATGATACTTTGCAAAAAGTAATCGGCTTAACCGTTGATAAGCGTGGTACTTTGGCTGAAAAGGGCGTGAAGTTTTCATACGTGCCACTAAATGATGAAAATACTGTTGACTATGATCAAGCAGAAAAGATTCTGAAGCGTGATCAACCCAAGATCGTTGCTATTCAACGTTCACGTGGCTACTCAACTAGAAAGACTTTCACCATCGATCAAATTAAAGAAATGATTGCCTTTGTTAAGAAGGTAAGTCCTAAGAGTATTGTCTTTATTGATAATTGTTACGGTGAATTTTCTGAAAAGCACGAAGCAACTGAATACGGTGCCGACTTAATGGCTGGTTCTTTAATCAAGAATGCCGGCGGTGGTCTAGCCAAGACCGGTGGCTACATCGTGGGTAAAAAGGACTTAGTAGAAAATGCTAAACTCGCTTTGACTGCACCTGGCTGTACCGATGAAGGAGCTACTATTGGCAACTTGCATGACTTCTATGAAGGCTTCTTCTTGTCACCTAACGTAACTGGTATGGCCGAAAAGGGTATGATTTTTGCGGCTGCATTGTTTGATAAGATGGGCATGAATGTAACGCCTGCCTGGGATGAAAAGCGGAGTGACATTATCGAAACAATCATCTTCAATGACCCAGACAAGATGGTGAAGTTCGTTCAAGAAGTACAAAAGAACTCGCCAATCGACTCCTTCGTAACTCCAGAAGCTGTCCACATGGAAGGCTACGAAGACAAGATTATTATGGCTGCTGGTAACTTCGTTTCAGGTTCAACAATTGAATTCTCAGCAGATGGTCCGATTAGACCACCTTACGCAGTATATATGCAAGGCGGTTTGACTTATGCTCATGACAAGGTCGCAATCATTAATGCGGTTCGCGATACATTTTTTAACAAATAGTAAAAGTTAAAAAATATTACTAGACCAATTTGACTTTTTTAAATTGATCTGCTACTGTATTAAACAGTTCTAGGAGATGAAAATCAAATCATAGGACCATACCAATTTAATGTTTTTTGTTTTTAATAGGTGGAAAAGCTATGAGTAAACAATATACTACAGAAGAAATTAGAAAAGAAGTAGCAGACAAAGACGTAAGATTTTTACGTTTATGCTTCACTGATATTAACGGTACTGAAAAGGCTGTTGAAGTACCAACTAGTCAATTGGATAAAGTGTTGACTAATGATATTCGTTTTGACGGTTCTTCAATTGACGGCTTTGTTCGTCTTGAAGAAAGTGACATGGTTTTATACCCTGACTTATCAACTTGGTCAGTATTGCCATGGGGTGACGAACACGGTGGCAAGATTGGTCGTTTGATTTGTTCAGTTCACACGACTGATGGTAAGCTATTTGCAGGTGATCCGAGAAACAACTTGAAGCGTGTTCTTGGTGAAATGAAAGAAGCTGGTTTCGATACCTTTGATATCGGCTTTGAAATGGAATTCCACCTCTTCAAGTTAGATGAAAATGGTAACTGGACTACTGAAGTTCCAGACCACGCATCATACTTTGACATGACTTCAGATGACGAAGGTGCACGTTGCCGTCGTGAAATCGTTGAAACTTTGGAAGAAATTGGTTTCGAAGTTGAAGCTGCTCACCACGAAGTTGGTGATGGTCAACAAGAAATCGACTTTAGATTCGATGATGCTTTAACTACTGCTGACAGATGCCAAACCTTTAAGATGGTTGCTCGTCACATTGCTAGAAAGCATGGTTTGTTTGCTACATTTATGGCTAAGCCTGTTGAAGGTCAAGCCGGAAACGGTATGCACAACAACATGTCACTCTTCAAGAACAAGCACAATGTCTTCTACGACAAAGATGGTGAATTCCACCTTTCAAACACTGCACTTTACTTCTTGAACGGTATTTTGGAACATGCTCGTGCAATTACTGCAATTGGTAACCCAACTGTTAACTCATACAAGCGTTTGATTCCTGGTTTTGAAGCACCTTGCTACATTGCTTGGGCTGCTAAGAACCGTTCACCACTTGTTCGTATTCCAAGTGCTGGTGAAATTAACACCCGTTTGGAAATGCGTTCAGCTGACCCAACTGCTAACCCATACTTGTTGCTTGCTGCATGTTTGACTGCTGGTCTTAATGGTATCAAGGAACAAAAGATGCCAATGAAGCCAGTTGAAGAAAACATCTTTGAAATGTCAGAAGAAGAAAGAGCAGAACATGGCATCAAGCCACTTCCAACTACTCTTCACAACGCAATTAAGGCATTTAAGGCTGATGACTTAATCAAGAGCGCTTTGGGTGAACACTTAACTCACAGCTTTATCGAATCAAAAGAATTAGAATGGTCCAAGTACTCACAATCTGTTTCAGATTGGGAACGTCAACGTTACATGAATTGGTAATTTAGTAGATTATCAAGTAAGAATCCTCGCTCTGTGCGAGGATTTTTTATTAATTTTTAAAGTTTGAGCAATGTCAAACGGGCAAATATGCTATATAATATTTAGAAATAAAGGTAATAATATCCCTAATAAGTTTAGGGATATTTTTGTGTTGCAATTAGAATTTGGAGTCTTTTTTGATGAGTAGAAGAATATTAACATTCATGTGTTTAACTGCTGCCGTTTTAGGATTAACGGCATGTAGCCAAAATTCTCATACTGATAATAAAGATAATGGCAGAGTTTCTAGCACTCAAAAACAGGCTCCAAAAAAATTAGTTGCCCAAGATTTATCTGATTCTGAAAAAGCAAGTGCGATCACGGTTTATGGTGCATTGAAATATAAAAAGGCCTGGCAGAAGACTTATCAAGCTGCCAATAAAAATGGCTTAAGCGTTGCCGTAAAGAGTGCTACTGCTTTTAGATACATTAAGGATAAGGGTTATATCTATCAGGTTAGCGGTAATGGCAAAGAACCGGATACTTTTTACATCTTGGAAGGCAGCACCGTTAATTTTTATAACCGCAAAAAAATAGGTAGTGCAAGTTTAAATGAGCTTGTGTCATATTTAAACGACAAAAACGAGATAAAAAATGTCAAAAAACTGGCTGCTTATACGACTATGGGAGCGTCAATTACTTCTGATAAATATGGTGTTAAAGGCGATAATGGTCTCGCTACAGTTCCAAAACACTTGCGCGGCACCTGGTACAACCGTCGAGGTAAAAAGCTGGTGATCGATGCTCATAGCATTAATGGCGGGGAGATCCATAAGATCTCTGGTAGTTTTGCACCAACGTCATTTGAACAAACTAGAAGATGGGCTAGAGCCAGAATAGAAAATATCAATGGGATTGATTGTTATCACGTTCAGGCTTTGAATGCCCAAAACTTTGGCTGGCTATATACCGTTCAAAAGAAAGGCAAAAATAAGGCTGTAGCGACATATAGCGTTGATACTGGCAGTTGCACCGGTAGCTACTGGAAGTCTGTTAAGCTAGCTAAAGCTAATGTAGACGCTAAATTTGCTAGTCTCAGGTAATTCGTAAATTTTCTATAATATCTTTGATAAAAGATTGGCTTATTACTTTTTTTATAATAGTATTATGTCAAAGAGATAGATTTTATAGAAGGGAAGAATCCTTTTGAAACGCAAATTAACCGTACTTGTGGCAATCTCAGCCGCTTTAACTTTGGCAGGATGCTCACAAAGTACACAAGGAAATACACAATCAGAACAATCTAAGAGCGGTCAAGTTTCTAAGAAGAGCTCAAACAACAGCAATACCTCATCAGACTCTAGTTCGAAGAGCAGTGATTCAGATAAGCTCTCTGCAGAAAACATGGACTACAAGACTACCGCTAGTGCAATTGCGGTTTATGCTTCACAAAAGTATGGTGATACCTGGGAGATCGCAGTAAATGCTGCTAAGCAAAATCATTTGAGCGTAGCTTTTAGAAGCAAGGCTGAAACTGGTATTACTTCAGACAATAGCGGCTATGTTTACGAAGTTAGTGGTACAGGCAAGAGCAGTAACGCTCGTTATATGCTTAGCGGCGATGGTGCTAATAAGCAAATCACTATTTTTGTAAAGCAACGTAATGTTGGCACAGCTAGCTTATCTGACATTGTAAACTACCTAAATGATAAAAATGATGCAGATTTAGTTAACCAATTAGCTAAAAACGCTGAATTAAATGCTAAACTTGAAGGCGATGGTGCTACAACTAAGGATACTGCTAATGTAAATAGCGTAATTCCAGCAGCTCTTCAAGGTACTTGGTACACTGCTGATACTGGTAATGGCAATATCGATACTTTGACTGTTACAGGCAACAAGATCAACGATGAAGCCGGCTTTAGCATGAACGTTAAGAAGGATAATACCAATAGTTCATCTGATTCATTATCAGGCTACATGAAGCAAACTACCATGAATGGCATTAACTTCTACAGTTTCACTAATATGGGTCAAGAACCTGGTCAAGGTAGCACTTACTTAGCTCGTCATACCGAAAATGGTCAAGATGTGATTGTTTCAGCTAACTCCAAAGGTACAACTAATGCTGTATACTGGAAGACTAGAGATTTGGCTAAGCAAAACTCAAATAAGCAATTTAGCGATTTGCAGTACTAATTTAAAAACTGAATATAAACAAAAACTTTCGAGATCGATTGGATTTCGAAAGTTTTTTGTTGTTTCAAAAATTTTTACTTACGAGAAAAAATTTTTTCTGGTAAAGTAATCAACGTTGCAATAAAAAAGGAGGAATACGAATTAATGGATAATGCACAAAGTGGAATGAAAGCTCGAGTTGATGCTAAACGTCCTTGGCTTGCAATTCTCCCATTAATGATAGGATCATTTGTAGGAATGTTCAGTGAAACTTCACTTAACATTGCCTTACCACAGTTGATGAAGGCTCTTCAAGTTGGGCAGTCTTCAATTCAATGGCTGGTTACCGGCTACATGCTCGTAATCGGGATAATCCTGCCACTTTCAAGTTTGTTTACTAAGTGGTTTACGACCAAAAAGCTAGTTTTATTTGGCCTCGCTGCCTTTATTATTGGATCGCTGATTTCAGGTTTTGGAATTAATTTCCCAATGGTTTTAATTGGTAGAATGATTCAGGGTATCGGAACTGGAATCATCTTGCCGTTGATGTTTACTATCGCGATGTTGATTTTCCCACCTAATAAGTTGGGAACAGTCAACGGTATTCTTGCTTTGGTAATTATGTTTGCGCCAGCAATTGGGCCAACTCTTACTGGATTGATTCTAGCAGCTGGTTAATGGCGCGATATTTTCTTTACTTTTGTTGTATTTTTAGTAATTGCTTTTGTAATTGGCTTGTTTAGTTTGAAAAATGTTAACCAAATTACTAAGCCAAAAGTTGACTTTATTTCAATTATTTTGTCAATCATTGCATTTTAAGGTTTAATCGCCGGTGCAAGTTTGGCTAGTGAATTAGGCTGGCTTTCTGTTCAAGTTCTTGCATGCTTAATCATTGGTATCATCGCTTTAATTTTCTACGTAAGACGTCAGTTAAAACTTGAGATTCTTGTTTTAAACATGCGCGTGTTCAGACACCGTAACTTTACCTTAGGTGCAATTCTAGTCATGGTTGATTTCGGTATTATTTTGTCAGCCATGTATCTATTGCCTCAATATTTACAGAATGGTTTGCTTGTTGCCGTAGCTTTGACCGGTATTATCATGCTCCCAGGTGGGATTATTAACGCAGTAACTTCTGCCTTAGCCGGAAGAATGTATGACAGCTTTGGTGCAAAGTGGCCTGCACGAATCGGTTTTATCATTGCTTTCATTGGTGCTCTAATGCTTAGCATAGTTACAACACACAGTGCTATCTGGTATGTAATCTTAGCTCATATTATCTTGATGATCGGTGCACCGCTTGCAATGTCACCATCACAAACCTCAGCTTTGAACTCTCTTAAGGGCCTTGAATCTGCCGATGGTTCTGCAATTCTTAACACTATGCAACAGATTGTCGGAGCCTTGGCTACCGCACTTGCTACTAGTTTTTTAACAATAGGTAGAAATGCGGTGAGTGGCTCAGCTGCTTTCAAGTTCACTAATGGTGTTCATTATGGTATGTACTTTACCATTATGTTGACGATTATTGGTTTCATCGTTGCTTTGTTTGTGACAGATGATGGAAAAGAATAGATAGCAAATAAATCTACTGAGATTTCAGTAGATTTATTTTTTTGACTTCAAAGCTGATTATTGTGATTATTAATGAAAAAAGAATATACTTTACTTAATGAAATTTATCAAAGGATAAGCAAAATACGAGGCAAAAAATGAAACTAAGAAACAAAATTACATTAATTTCCGCAGCTACTTTAATGGCATTGAGCCCAGCTGCCACAGTTTTAAGCAATAATCCATCAGTCGTTCAAGCCGCTAAGGTAAGTAAGAAGACGATTACTACCAATCAATTTGATAACTTTCGCTACAATGGTAATGGTAAAGAATTAAGTGGCTTTGTTAAGAAGAACACTACTTTGCCACGCTTGAGCGGTTTAGTAACAATCAAGGGTAAGAAGTATTACCGTGTTGGCAAAAACACTTATGTAAGAGCAGATGCGGTTGCCAAGATTGACAACAAGAACACTCTTTTACTCAATTACAATTCCTACGTTTATAACAACAAGGGCAAGCGTGTTAAGGTACCAACTTTAAAGAAAAATCTTCCAATCCTTTTTTACAATACAAAGACAATCAAGGGTAAAAAGTACTACCGCATTGGCAAGAATCAATATGTCAAGGCAGCTAATGTGGGAGTAGTTAATGGCAAAATTCAATATGTTGACGAAACTTATGTAACAGTGAAAGCAGATAAAACTCACAGCTACACCAAAGACGGCTATGCCAACGATACCCAATACAAAAAGGGACAAAAGGTTAGGGTAGATCAATTTATTTACACACCAGCAAGTGGTTCAGATGATTTTGCTGCATTCAATGATGATTCAGCTGTTCCATTTTATAGAATTAAGGGTGAAAAGGATGCTTACTTGTCATCATTGGATGTTACTCCACGTAAGGCAATGAAGGCAGTTAACTATGATGATCTCCACTACACTTTTGCTGAATATACCCAACCAGCTGACATGCCAATCTACACAATCAACGGTACGCCTTCTGATGTCGTTGTTCCACATGCCGCAACTAATGCAGAAAGACAGATTAATGTAGATCGCTTGATGTACATCTGGGTTCCAAGTGAGAAAAAGGCAGAATTGTTCTACCACATTAGTAGTCAATACGTAATGGCCCCAGAAGGGGATGTTTACACTATAGGCAAAGCTCATAAATTTGTTGGCGATGGTTTCGTTAAGCAAAGCGATGTCAAGGTTAGTGGTCTTGAATTAAAGCCAGTAAATACTCCTGAGGAAGCTGAACAAGATAGCAAGACCGCAACAGTTGGTGACAAGCAAGCTTTACAAAATGAAATCGATAAGCATACAGATGTTGAAAAGAGTGACGCATATCGCTTAACTAGTCGTAATAAACGTGAAGCTTATGATACTCAACTTAAGTTAGCTCAAGATGTTGAAAAATCGAATACTTCAACGATTGCTGCAGTTAAGCTCGCAGTTTGGAGCTTGCAACAAAAGACTAACGACTTAGACGGTGCGAAGGTTCATGTTAAAAACGTTAACCAATTAACTGAAGCAGAAGCTAGAAAAGTGTACCGTGTAGCTTATAATGCAAATGATGTTTACACGCCTCAATATAACTATCTGATTACTATTCGTTTTAGCGATCACAATCGTAGATTGAGCATGAACGTTCGTCATTATAGTAAGGCTACTCAAGATCCTAAGTTTTTGGTTAGTTCTACTGACACTGAATTGAAGATTTCTGATTACGCAACTGATAAGTAATCGAGAGTAAACGAAGTGTCTGGGAAAAAACTAATTTCCAGGTCATGAAAAAAGCGATGAACTTCATAAGAAGTCATCGCTCTTTTTGTATACTTTAAACCCATTCCTTGATATTATTTAATCACCACAAAAAAACAATAGAAAGTGGGCTTTCAACATGTATCAAAATTATATCACAGGACAAACTACTTTATCATTAAATTTAGATTTTTCTATTCCTGACAATCACATAGCTAATGTTATCAGTGATTTTGTCGATTCTGTTCAGATGAAGTTATCTTGGAAACAACTTCTAATACTGGCAGGCCAGCATATCACCCAGCAATGATGCTTAAGATCTTGCTCTTTGCTTATTCTAGAAGAGTTTTTTCAGGCAGAAAAATTGAAAGAATGCTAGAAGAAAATCTGCCGATGATTATCCTGGCTGGCAATAGACATATTTCTTATCACACGATCAATAACTTTAGATCAAGCAACCACGCTAATGACGTAATTAAACAATGCTTCGTCTACTTTGCTTCACTATTAGAAGATGAAGGATTAATCCGCGAAAGTGCTGTTTTTATTGATGGTACTAAGATCGAGGCGGATGCCAACAAGTATACTTTTGTTTGGAAAAAGGCGGTCGAAAAGTACCATGCCAAGTTAAAAGAAGATGTGTCTGCCTTGTATGATGAGCTGATCAATAAAGAAGTTGTCAAAGTCATGGCAGAAGAAGAAGCCCAAACTAGTCAAGTGCTGGAGATCCTAGCTCAAGAAACAGAAAAAGAAATCGAGAAGATATCGGAAGAGATCGAAAAGGAACCTAAAATTATCCCGGGTGGATCGCAGAATAAAGTCAAACGTCGCGGATTAAAGAAGATCTTGCATAAACTTCGCAAAGATTTTATTCCGCGTGCTAAAAAGTATGAAGAAGCTGAAGAGATCTTTGCTGGCCGGAATAGTTATTCTAAAACAGATCATGATGCCACCTTCATGCATATGAAAGAAGATCATATGAGAAATGGCCAGTTAAAGCTGGGCTATAATATTCAAGCGGCAACTACTAATCAATATGTAGTTGATTTTGACCTATTCCCTAACCCAACTGACTTCAGAACATTAGAACCGTTTTTAGAGCAGATGGAGTCTAGAGGAATTCTCGACAAGTTTCAAAACATCGTGGCTGATGCGGGCTATGGCAGCGAGTACAATTACACGTTACTAGAAGAGAAATATTCGGATAAGAACTATCAAATCCCTTACTCTTTATACGACAAATAACAAACTTGGAAGTATAAGAAAGACCCAACCAAGATTGCCAATTGGTACTATAACGAAAAAGACGACTATTATATAGATAAATCCGGCGTCCGTTTCAACTTCAAATGTTATAGTCAGAGAAAAGATCGAGCTACCGGCATGGTTAGAAACTTTAAGATCTATGAAGCCGATGAATTTCAATTAACAGAAGAACTGACTCAATTGGCTAAAACCAAAACAGGCCGGCAAAGACAGATTCACTACAATCCCAACTGGCAGTATTTAAAAGAAAAAGCAAAAGAGACTCTTCAAAGCGAAGAAGGCAAACGCATCTATGGCTGTCGAAAGTCAGATGTGGAACCAATTTTCGGACACATGAAGAGTGTATTTGGCATGCTGAGAACGCATTTAAGAGGTAAAAAGAAAGTCCGGAATCATGTTTATGACGATGAATCTGAAAAAATATGGAGCCAACAAGAAGGTAAAGCCTTCGACTTTTCATTTCAAAAACAAAAAACACGCTAGAACTTCTAGCGTGTAAATGGATAATAGAAAATAGAAATAGTTAAAAAGATAGGGTTAGATTTTATTTTAATTTACTTTATTACTTGTCTTCGTAGCCCTTTGGGTGACTCTTGTGCCACTTCCAAGCGGTTGCGATTACATCGTCGACATTTTCGTGCTTTGGCTTCCAGCCTAAAATGGTTCTTGCCTTAGTTGAGTCGGCAACAAGTGAGTCAGGGTCACCGCCACGACGTGGTCCCATAGTGTAAGGGATGTCGATACCGGTAACTTTCTTAGCACTTTCCAAAATTTCAAGGTTTGAGTAGCCGTGAGCAGTACCCAAGTTAAAGACATCTGACTTGTTGATCTTCATCATGTGCTTTAAAGCTAAGATGTGAGCGTCAATTAAGTCTTCAACTTGAACGTAGTCACGGACATTAGTACCGTCTTTAGTGTTGTAGTCATCACCGAAGATGGTAAACTTGCCGTCACCAGAAATAGCACTCTTCAAAATGTTTGGAATAAGGTGAGTTTCTGGAGCGTGGTCTTCACCGATTGTACCGTCGCTTGAAGCACCAGCAACGTTGAAGTAGCGAAGAGCAGTGTACTTAATGCCGTCAGCCTTGTCGGCCCAAGCCATGATCTTTTCCATCATCATCTTGGTTTCACCGTATGGGTTGATTGGGTTAAGTGGGGTGTCTTCTGTGATTGGCAACTTCTTAGGGATGCCGTAGGTAGCGGCTGAACTTGAGAAGACTAAGTACTTAGTACCAGCGTCATTCATTGCTTTCAAAAGTGAAATCATTCCAGCAACGTTGTTGTCGTAGTACTTAAGTGGTTTCTTAACTGATTCAGGTACCAATGAATATGCAGCAAAGTGCATAACAGCATCGATCTTTTCATCACGTAAAATCTTTGAAACTAAGAAGGTATCTTCGATATCACCTTGGTAAAACTTGGCCTTGGGATCAACGGCTTTTCTGTGACCGGTGTACAAAGCATCAAGAACAACGACATCGTTGCCTTCCTTAACTAATTCACGAACAGCGTGTGAGCCGATATAGCCGGCACCGCCGATAACTAAAACTTTCATGTTTACTCCTTTTTTAATTGGTTATTAATCTTTACTTAAGTCGATTACATTATAACACATTATTTAGTAAATTATTTACTAATTTAAAATAAATTCTTTAAATTAATTTAGCGTAAATGAGAATTCATGATCTTGCTCAGGATCGATGTGGTATTGCTCTTCTACATCGGAGCCCCAGCTGTCGATGCCGCCTACACCGCGAACAGCTCCCGCGATTACCAATACGCTTCTACGAGCCAATGGCAACTCTTCAATATGGGTAGCATTTTCTAATTCTTCTGCAGTGTATGGCAGTAAACTGAAGTTAAATGGCTGCTTAGTTTGCGTAATCTTTAAACTAAAGTCGCCATCTTTGTCCGCATTGTTTTGCGTAGAATTACGGGTGATGACTAATTCATTAGTCTGCATGTGCATTCCGTTTTCCTGTGGTACAAGATACTTAGTAACTGGCAAGCCGTCAATGTGGAAAGTTCCGCGTTCTGCTCCAGCCATTCTGTCAGGGTAGGTTTCACCAGACAAGCCAGTATAGTCAAAACTTTTAGCCTTGGTTGGCATAATGAATCTCATTCCGATAACAGGCAAAGGCGGCAAGCCTTTTTTACCAAAATAATGCATGGTAATCGTCATGTGACCAGCATCATTAATATTGTAAATGATTTTGACTTTGATTGCAGGAGTAGTTAAAGTTTCGTAGTCAAAAGCCACTTTTACTTCATGGGCGAATTCCTGATTGCTAAATTGATTATTGATTGGAGCGACAGGCAATTCGTCGAATTGGTGATCGTCAACTTGAACGTGAATACCCACACATTTAGTGAACATGTCAGCTCCTAGCCATTGGGCTGCTTTTTGATTAAAGCCGCTACCGCGATCGTTATCGGTGGTCGCCCGCCAAAAAGTTGGTGTAGGCGTGCGGTAAAGCCATTCTTTGTCCTTGATTTTCAAAGATTCAAGGCCACCACGCTCGTAGCTGAATAAATAGGCGAAATCTTGACCATTAACTCCTAAACTAGCTTCGCCATAAACGACGTGTAAATTATTTGTGTAAGCCATAGTAGTATCTAACCTCCTGCATTGCTGGTTTGGGTGTGCGGTCTGCGAACATTAAACCGTCGCCAGAGAATTCATAATCGGAGTGACGATCATCAAAGTCGCCACCGTAACGCAATACGTCCTGTCCGCTGACTGGATCATGTACAAGCAGAGCCTGATCGATGAAGTCCCAGATAAAGCCGCCCATGTACTGAGGGTATTTATCAATTAGCTTGATGTAAGAGCCCATGCCACCGTCGGAGTTGCACATGTCGTGCATGTATTCACATTCGACAAGTGGCTTTTTAGGATTTTGGAGATATTCTTCTGCCTCTTTAGGTGGCAAATACATACAGCTTTCAAGGTCTGAGATTTCTTTCTTAAATTCTGGTGCATGGAAGACGCCTTCGTAGTGGGTGAGGCGAGAAGAATCCTGATCTTTGTAGAATTTGTTCATAGCGGCGATGTTGCTGCCGGCATATGATTCGTTGCCAAGTGACCAGAATAAGATTGCAGTGTGATTCTTGAAGGTTTCATAATTGCTGCGGGCACGGTCGACGACGACTTCACGCCATTCGGGGATGCTGCCGGGTACATTGGAAGTAGCTTCAACTTGGCCTAACTTTTGCCAGGTGCCGTGGGACTCCAAATTGTTTTCCGCCATCATGTAAATTCCGTTTTGATCGCAGAGATAGTACCAAGGAATTTGATTTGGATAGTGGCAGGTTCTAACGGCATTGATGTTGTTATGTTTAAAGGTAGCAATGTCTTGCTTCATGTCGGCTAGGGTAATGCTGCGGCCACGCTTAGCATCCCATTCGTGACGATTAACGCCGTTGATGATTAATCTTTTGCCGTTAAGCAAAACCACATGATCCTTGGTAATTTCAATTTTTCTAAAACCAAATTGGTAAGGAATAAGTTCAACTAATTTGCCATCTTGGTCATGAACTTCAATGATTAATTGATAAAGGTATGGGTCATGGTTGTCCCATAGGTGAACATTGGCAAAAGTTTCGTTTTCAATTTCAACGGTTGATTTAAGTGGCAACTTTTTATTAAGCAAAGTTTTGCAATCGATGTCTTCAACTAAGACGTGGACATTGCCACTGGTTTTACCCATAAAGTGCAATTTAGCGTTGAAGACACCGTCATGGTAATCATTAACAACAGTTGGTTTGATATCTAGATCCATTAGATGAGTCCGAGGTAAGGCTAAGAGTTCAACTGAACGAAAAATACCGGAGAATCTAAACATATCTTGATCTTCTAGCCAGGAAGCAGTGCTGTGTTTGAAGACTTCGATAGCTAAGATGTTGTCTTTTGCTTGAATGTAAGGTGTAAGATCGAATTCGGAAGGTGTGAAACTATCTTCGGCGTAACCGATGAAGTGACCGTTGAGATAGACATACATGGCCCGTTCAACGCCTTCGAATTGAATATGGATGTCATGGCCGGCTAAAGCAGGATTTAAGTCAAAGTGTTTAAGATATGAACCGACTGTGTTGTCTTTTCCTTGACTAAAATCGCCATCCTTGATGCCGCGCCCCAGGGTGTAGGCAGGTTTACGATAGATTTTGCTTTCCCAGGGATACAGAATGTTAGTGTATTGATTTTGGGCGTAGCCGTTTAATTCAATTTCACTAGGAACGGGGATGGTGTCAAAGGAAGATGAGTCAAAGCTGCGTTTGTAAAAATCAATGGGCCGGCTTTGAGGATCTTTTGAAAAATGAAACTGCCAGGCACCGTTGAGGCTTTGTTTAAAACTGCTGCTGTGGTTTTGCCATTCACGGTAATCTTTGTAAAAGGGATGATCACTG
Organism: Lactobacillus amylovorus DSM 20531; assembly: GCF_002706375.1. Taxonomy (NCBI): domain Bacteria; kingdom Bacillati; phylum Bacillota; class Bacilli; order Lactobacillales; family Lactobacillaceae; genus Lactobacillus; species Lactobacillus amylovorus. Next base: position 474,358 of record NZ_CP017706.1, on the reverse strand, counting down.
TGAGCTGGCAGTTGATTAATCCTGAATACTTCGGGATCATCAAGCCATTTGATATTTGCTTTCATGATAAGACCTAGTTTCTATAAAAAAATATATTTTGAAAACGGTTTTATTATAACACTAAATTAAATAATTTATCAAATAAATAAATAATTTAGTAATTAAAAGTAAATAAATTGATTGACAAATATCGAAAAAATATTTTTGAATAAAATTGGTCTTTATTGGAATTAAGTAAATATTTTGTATAATAAGGACAGGAATATTAGTAAATGGAAAAGAAATAATTATGACAACTATTAAAGAAATTGCACAAAAGTCGGGGTATTCTTCTGCGACTGTTTCGCGGTTGCTCAATAATGATCCTAACTTATCAATTACTGCAGATACCAAAAATAAAATTTTAGAAATTGCTAATAAGCTTGGTTATTGGAAAGACCACCAAGAAAAGGAAATTAAGCCTACAATTGCGCTTCTTTACCGCACTAACCATAAAGAACAGTTGCAAGATGAGTATTTTACTTCTTTAAAGCAAGCCTTGGTAGAAACCGTTAAGCAAGAATCAATGAAGATGAAGACCTTTTATAATGCGGCTGACTTAATTGAAAATGCCTCATTGTTCCAAGGTTTTATTGGAGTAGGAGCAGCGCCAATCGAAAATGCTGAGTTGGTAAAATTGCACGAAGTTTTACCAAATGGGGTGTTTGTTGATACTAATCCAGCTCCCGAATTGTTCGATTCAATTAGACCTAACTTAACTTTAACAGTTAAGAATGCTATTGATTTGTTTATTAAAAACAGCTATGAATCGATTGGTTTTATTGGTGGTGTTGGCCCTAAGCATGATCATATTCAAGAAAATGATCCACGTTCCGTTGCCTTTGCGGAATATATGAAGGTTCGCGGAAAAGATGACAGCAACATGTTCGTTTCAGGACCATTCAGCGTTGAAAATGGTTATAAGCTTGGCAAAGAAGTAATAAAGAAGTGCAAGAACAATTTACCAGATGCATTTTTAATTGCTTCTGATACATTAGCAGTCGGTGTTTTACAAGCCTTTAACGAAGAAAATATTAACGTACCAAAAGATACCGCAATCTTGAGTATCAATAACAGTAATGTAGTGAAGTACTTATCACCACCACTTTCTTCTTACAACATCAACCAGCAGGAAATGATTGATTTAGCTTTAACTATGCTGACCAATTTAATTATTCAACCTGATCGTGCGCATATTGATGTGAATATGAACACTAACTTAGTGGTACGTAAAAGCTTTATTCCTAAAGGTGAGTAAATTTTTTAGTAAATAAAAATTTTTTATTTTGAATATTTTGAAAAGAGAATGCTGAGGCATAGCATTCTCTTTTATTTTTACTATAAGTAAGTAATTTAGTTATATTAAATAAATAATTTACCAAAACTGATAGTAAGCGTATACTCATAAATGTAAACGATTACAGATAATAACAATTTAGTAGGAAGCATTATGACAAACGGTCATAAAAATTCAGGGAAACAAATAATTTCCTATGCATCATTCTGTCTGGGTAACTTAGGACACGCAGCTTTTTATGGTGTAATGAGTACATACTTTATTATTTTTATTACTAGCGGAATGTTCAGTGGGCTAGAGCAATCAGTAGCTGATAAATTGATTGGTTTAATCACTGGCTTAATGGTAGTGATTAGAATTGTCGAGTTGGTTATTGACCCAATCTTGGGCAACATAGTTGATAATACCAAAACAAGATGGGAAAGTTTAAGCCATGGATTTTCTTGGGTACTGTAGTTAGTGCAGTATTATTATTAATTTTATTTACTGGAATCTTTGGCTTGGCGCAAAGCAATTGGATTCTTTTCGCTATCTTATTCGTAATTATCTACATCGGCTTTGATATCTTCTATTCATTATCCGATGTTTCATATTGGGGTATGGTTCCGACTTTAAGTGAAGATTCACATGAGCGTGGTATTTATACTTCATTGGGTGCCTTTTCAGGTGCTATTGGTTGGAACGGTTTAGCAATTATCGTTGTTCCTTTAGTAACTGGGGTAACTTATGCAGTTACTGGTAAACATGAAGAAGGCGCACCAGGTTGGCTTGCCTTTGCGGCTGTAATTTCAGCTTTAGCAATTGTTTGTGCCATTATTGTTTGCTTAGGTACTAAAGAAAAGCACAATTTAATTAGAAATTCAGCCAAGCAGAAAACTACTTTGCCTCAAGTCTTCAGTTCTATTTTCCATAACGATCAAATTCTTTGGCCAAGTTTAGCCTACTTAGTCTTTTCACTTGCTAACACTATTACTAACGGGGTTTTGTTCTATCTGTACAAGTTTGTCATTGGTAAACCAGGCGAATTCTGGGTTGTAGGGCTTGCTGCAACGATTGTAGGGTTCTGTGTCAGTCCATTATTCAGTTTTAAATAGGTACATTCCAAGAAAATGGTTGTTTGTTGCAGGTCAAACTTGCATGATCTGTGCTTATCTTTTATTCATTTTCTGTCGTGATAATGTTGTGTTAATGGACTTAGGGTTGGTTTTATTCAACATCAACTTTGCTCAATTAGTAACTGTTTTGACCTTAACTGATGCGATTGAATATGGTCAGCTTAAGAGTGGTCAAAGAAACGAGGCCGTCGTTTTGGCAGTTCGTCCAATGATCGATAAATTCACTGGTGCTGTTTCTAATGCTTTGGTTGGATATGTAGCTATTGCAGCTGGTATGACAGGTGCCGCAACTGCTGCCGACATGACAGCACACGATATCAGCACTTTTAATACAATGGCCTTATATATTCCTTTAATCTTAGCTGTGATTTCAATCATCGTGTTCTTAAGCAAAGTAACTTTGACCGAAAAGAAACACGCCGAAGTTGTTGAAGAATTGAAGACTAAGCTTGCTGAAGGTGAAATCGAAAAAGATGATTCAACTAAAGCAAGACCTAGACAGCAAAAGATTTACGCACCAGCCGATGGTGATGCAAATGTCCTCCGTCGTCGACGAAGATGGTAAGCCATTCCCAGGAAAGGGATTCGCAATCAAACCAAGTGCCGGCAAGATCTATGCACCATTCGATGGTAAGATTAGATTTACCTTTGGTACAAAACACGCCTTTGAGATTATCTCAGATAATGGCTTGCAAGTAGTCGTCCACGTTGTTCTTGGAACAGTAAACTTGCGTGGTGAAGGCTTTGAAACGTATTATGATGATGGACAAGAAGTCAAGAAGGGCAACTTATTACTAGAATTTGATCGTGATTTGGCTCTTAAGAATGGCTACAAGGATACGATCGTTACCTTCTACACTCAACCAGGTAGAATTAAAAAAGCTAGTCCAATTAAAGCAGGTTCTACTGTAAAACATGGTGATGAAGTAGTAGAAGTCCAGTTTAAGTAGAGGTTTAAAAATGACAAAAACATTATCACGTTTTCTTTATGGTGGAGACTACAATCCCGATCAATGGACAGAAGAAACATGGCCTGAAGACATTAAGGTCTTTAAAAAGGCAGATTTAAATTCAGCTACAATTAATATTTTCTCTTGGGCAGTTCTTGAACCTAGAGAAGGAGTCTATGACTTTTCTAAATTAGACAAGATCGTTCAAGAATTATCTGATGCAAACTTTGATATTGTGATGGGTACGGCAACAGCCGCAATGCCAGCCTGGATGTTTAAAAAGTATCCGGATATCGCAAGAGTTGATTACCAAGGCAGACGTCACGTCTTTGGTCAGCGGCACAATTTCTGTCCGAACAGCAAGAATTATCAAAGACTGGATAGTGAGTTAGTTGAAAAATTGGCCCAGCACTACGCTGACAATCCGCATATCGTAGTTTGGCACGTGAACAATGAATACGGTGGCAACTGCTACTGTGGAAATTGTCAAAACTCCTTCCGTGACTGGTTGAGAAACAAATACAAGACCTTGGGTGCGCTCAACAAGGCTTGGAACATGAATGTTTGGAGTCACACGATTTATGACTGGGATGAAATTGTTGTTCCAAACGAGTTGGGGGATGCCTGGGGTCCAGAAGGAAGCGAAACTATTGTTGCTGGACTTTCAATTGATTACTTGCGCTTCCAATCAGAAAGTTTGCAAAACCTCTTCAAGATGGAAAAGGCGATTATCCAAAAGTATGATCCTGAAACGCCTGTAACTACAAACTTCCACAGTCTGCCAAACAAGATGATTGACTATCAAAAGTGGGCTAAAGACCAAGACATCATTTCTTACGATAGTTATCCAACTTATGATGCTCCTACTTACAAACCAGCATTCTTGTATGACTTAATGAGAAGCTTGAAGCATCAACCATTTATGTTGATGGAATCTGCACCTTCACAAGTTAACTGGCAGCCATACAGTCCATTGAAACGTCCTGGTCAAATGGCCGCAACTGAACTTCAAGCCGTTGCTCACGGTGCCGATACCGTTCAGTTCTTCCAGTTAAAGCAAGCAGTGGGTGGCTCTGAAAAATTTCACAGCGCAGTTATTGCTCACTCACAAAGAACAGATACTAGAGTCTTTCGTGAATTGACTGATTTAGGTCAAAAATTAAAGAAGGCTGGTCCAACAATCTTAGGTTCTAAGACTGAAGCAAAGGTAGCCATCGTCTTTGACTGGAGCAACTTCTGGTCATACGAATATGTTGATGGCATTACTCAAGATTTGAATTATGTTGACTCAATTTTGGACTACTACCGTCAATTTTATGAACGCAATATTCCAACCGATATTATTGGTGTTGATGATGACTTTAGTAACTATGACTTGGTTGTTGCACCAGTGCTTTACATGGTTAAAGCAGGTTTAGCTGAAAAGATCAACAGCTATGTTGAAAAGGGCGGCCACTTCGTTACTACCTACATGTCAGGTATGGTTGATTCAACTGACAATGTTTACCTTGGTGGCTATCCTGGTCCATTGAAAGATGTCACCGGCATCTGGGTTGAAGAAAGCGACGCAATGGTTCCAGGTCAAAAAGTTAGAGTTAAGATGGATGACAAGGAATACGAAACTAGCTTAATGTGTGATTTGATTCATCCAAATAAGGCGAAAGTTTTGGCAAGCTACGCTGATGAGTTTTACGCTGGCACTGCTGCGATTACTGAAAATGATTATGGCAAAGGCAAGGCTTGGTACGTTGGAACCAAGTTAGGTCACCAAGGTTTGACACAATTGTTCAACCACATTGTGCTTGAAACTGGAGTTGAATCATTAGTTTGCGACAGCCATAAGCTTGAAGTAACTAAGCGTGTCACAGCAGATGGCAAGGAACTTTACTTCGTGCTTAACATGAGCAATGAAGAAAGAGAATTGCCAAATAAATTTGCGGATTATGAAGACATCTTAACTGGTGAAAAAGCTAAGAGTTCAATGAAAGGATGGGATGTCCAAGTCTTAACCAAGTAACAAATCCTATTTCTTTCCCTCGAATTTAGATCAATAAATAAGGAAGCTAGGCGAAATTTCTAACTTCCTTTTTGAGTACCCCAGAACGTGGCGTGGAAGAGTTGAGAAAATTGTTGCCTGACACGCTTGTCTTGGATGGCAAGAGGGTGAATGACATTTCAAGAATAGAGCTTAAACAATGGTTAAAGTGTAATAATATCACTTAACTGTGAATATAGTATAAATAAAAAGACCACCGACGGAATAAATCAGTGGTCTTTTTATACGCGAACAAGTGCATCATTATTTCCAATGCACTAGGATGTTTGGAAAAACGTGACTATATCAAGAGATGAAGATGTAGTCATCGAAATAGCTAACTTTCATTAGCTAAATCTAATATTATTATAGTACATATCTAGATAATAAAGGGAGTTATTTATCCTTTTTGTTTACGCCTTTTTCAATAATAGAGCGACATTATGACTAATATGCTTTATACTAATGATGTAAGCGATAAGAAATAACGATGGAGGCTTAAAAAATGAGTATAGTAAATAATGATTTTCATAAAATTTTGACTGAAAGACATTCAGTACGTAGATTTGATCCATCCATAAAAATTAGTCATGAAGAAATGAATGAAATGCTGGAAGAAACTATCACTGCTCCTTCCGCATGCAATTTGCAAGCCTGGAAATTCATAGTTGTTGATACAAAAGAGGGTAGAGAGAAGCTGCACCAATACTTTATGCCTTTTAACTTCCCGCAAGTTGATAATAGCTCTGCCATAGTCCTATTCTTCGGTAACACGTTGGCTTTCAAGAAATACAGTCAATTATGGCACAGCATGTATGAAGAAAAGAAAGTAACTAAGGAAGCAATGGAAGCGGCTTTAAATACATTCATGCCACTATATGAAAAGGCACCACAAGAAATGTTAGTTGCTGATTCGATGGTTGATTCTTCACTTGCTGCCATGCAATTTATGTTGATTGCACGTGAGCATGGTTATGACACTAATGCGATGGCAGGTTATGATACTAAAAAGGCTGCAGCCGTGATGGGACTTGATCCTAAGCAATACGTACCAGTAATGGCAATTGCGATTGGTAAGCACGATCCAAAGGCTGAAGATGAGATTACAACTACTAGATATCCACTTTCAGAATTGGTTGATTATGAATAGATAAGAAAAAACGAAGATTAGGGATAGGTTGAATACCTATCTCTTTTTTTGTAAACCAAAATAAAAATCATACGGTATGATATAACAAATCATGAATTGAGATGAGAATATGAAAGATACGCCTAAATATTTAGCAATCGCAGAAAAGCTAAAACATGAGATTGAAACAGGGGAATATCAACCTAATGATCAACTTCCTAAAGAATTCGATCTAGCAAGATCATACAATGTTAGTCGCATCACGGTTCGTAATGCTATGAAAGAGTTGGAAAGCCAAGGCCTAATCTATCGAATCCAAGGTGCAGGCACTTATGTAAAGGAACGTAATTTAATGCATGCTACAGTAGATTCAAATCAATTGGAATTAATCAATCTTAAAAAGTACAAATTGAAATTGCTTGATTTTGAAGTAGGGCAAGTAATTCTAAAAATCACAGAAGTCTTAAATGTTCAGCCATATGATATCGTCTATACAATAAAACGAGCAGCAATGGCAACAAAGTGGGTTTGAACATGGACTGCAAACTGTAGCAAACTTAATCGCTTTGGTTTCTAACGGTATATTAAACTTTTTTCGCTTTGCTTCTAGTAGTAATTTTCAGTTGGGAAGTCTCAACCAGATTCTTTAGAGACAGAACAGAGCACATGACAGATGTTCTATTTGGACTTGCAGCATTCTTTATCTCAATTCCATGGAACTTCCAATATGCTATTCCAAACACTAAGAGAACAATCAATGTATTGAATTATATTGATATTCAATATTTGGGTACTCAAGGTGTGTTCGCCGCAATTTTAATTAGTGGTTGTGCTGTATGGCTTTACAACAAATTGATGCAAAGAAACTTTACAATTAAATTGCCAGACTCAGTTCCACCTGCAGTTGCCCAAAGTTTCTCATCATTGATTCCTGGCTCAATTACTTTTGGTGTCTTCATTATTTTAATTGGACTCAGCACAGCATGTACTGGTAAAACAATGCCAGCATTATTCCTATCAATTTTGCAAGCCCCAGCCTTAGCAATTTCAAAGACTAACGCCTTTGCCTTTGTATCACAATTTACTTGGGGTTTGCTTCAATGGTTTGGTATTCACCCAACATCAATTTGGGGTGCCATCTTCGGGATGACCTGGACTATTAACGATACGCAAAACATGTTAGGTCAAGCTCATCATATCTTTTCAACCTTGTTCATGAACTTCTCAACAATCGCTGCTGGTACTTTCATGAATCCACTTAAAGATACGGCTAAAGAACTTACCGAATTAACTAAAGCTGGTGCTAGCAATTATCAAGCACTTCGCGCGGCTGGTTTAGGATCTGCGGAATTGCTTAAGATTGATCAAGATTACGGTTCTTTAGAAGTAGGAAAATATGCAGATTTCTTAGTGCTGAAAGATAATCCGTTAAAAGATGTATCTGCAGTTGAACAAGCTGATAAACAAGTTTACCAACATGGTGAAAGAAAATTTTAATAAGCAAAATGGTCTTAGTGTGAGCTAAGGCTATTTTTTTGCAGACAAACGTCTGGCTTTTTTAGTTCACATAATTAAACATTTTATTTATTCTAGTAAACTATTTACTAAAAAGAAGTGAAAGAGATATACTAGTAGCTGAAAACGATTACAGAACAAATTTGAGGTACAAACAATGAATAAAGAAGAATTACTTACTGAATACGAAAAAACTTTTGGTGAAAAGGGACAAGATGTATTCTTCTCACCAGGTAGAATTAACGTTATTGGTGAACACACCGACTATAATGGTGGGCATGTTTTCCCAGCCGCAATTAGCTTAGGTGTTTATGGCGTTTATGGTCCAAGAGAAGACAAGAAAGTACGTCTTTTCTCAGGCAACGTTGATGGTGATATCGTCGAATTTGATATTGATGATACCACTGTAGAGAAGGACGATCGTTTCTGGGCTAACTACTTTAAAGGCATGATCACTTACTTACGTGAAAAATACGACAACATCAATCATGGCTTTAACCTGTATATTAAAGCCAACTTACCATCAGGCTCAGGCTTATCATCAAGTGCTGCCATCGAAATGTTGATGGGGATTATCTTAAAAGATGAATTCAACTTAGATATTGATCGGATTGCATTAGTTAAGATGGGTCAAAGAACCGAAAATGAATTTGTAGGCTTGAACTCAGGTATTATGGATCAATTTGCCTGCATTATGGGCAAAAAAGATAGTGCCATTTTCCTCGATTGCAATACTTTGAAATATGAATACATGCCACTTGCTTTAGGCGAATATGAAATTATTATCATGGCCACTAACAAGCCACATACTTTAGCTGATTCTGCATATAATGACCGTGTTCGCGAATGTCATGATGCAGTTAAGAAATTACAACAAAAGCTTGATATTAAGGCTCTAGGTGAGTTAGATAACGACACTTTCGATGAATATTCTTACCTTATTGATAATGAGACAGAGCTAAAGCGTGCTCGTCATGCCGTTAGTGAAAATCAAAGAACTTTACGTGCTACTAAAGCCATGAAAGATGGCGACTTGGAAAAACTGGGTCGTTTGATTAATGCTTCCCACATTTCACTACATTACGATTATGAAGTAACTGGTAAGGAACTTGATACTTTAGCTGAAGCTTCTTGGAAGCAACCTGGAGTTTTAGGTGCCAGAATGATCGGCGGCGGCTTCGGTGGTAGTGCAATTGCCATTGTTAAAAAGAGTGAAGCAGAGAACTTCAAGAAGAACGTTGGTAAGATTTACCGCGACAAGATCGGTTATGACGCAAGCTTCTACGATGCCAAAATCGTTGACGGTACCAAGAGAATTTAATTAGTTTTGGAAGGATAAGATATGAAAGTTATTGAAAAATTTGCAGATGAAATAATTAATAGCGGTGCCTATCAGCCACTTGATCGCGTTTATGTCATTAACAAGATTCGCGGCTTAGTTGGCGACCATGATGAAGAAGAAAATGATCAACCAGCTGTAAAACAATTAGTTGATATTGCCGTAGAAAATGAAAAAATTCCAGACGATGTTACTTCACGTGAAGTATTAAATGATCAATTGTATGATCTAGCAACGCCAACTCCATCCAAGACTAACGAGATCTTTTGGCAAAAGATGGAAAGATCATCTGAAAAGGCAACTGATTGGTTCTATAAGCTTTGTGTAAATAACAATTACGTTAAAAAAGAAGCTATTGCCAAGAATGTAGTTTTCTCAGGTACTAGTTCTAAAGGACATGGTCTTGAAATTACGATTAATTTATCTAAGCCAGAAAAAGATCCAAAGGCTATTGCGGCAGCGGCTCATGCAACTGGCAAAAAATACCCACAATGTGCTCTTTGCCTTGAAAACGAAGGCTACTTAGGTGGCTATGGTAAAAATGCTCGTTCTAATTTGAGAATTATTCGCATGAATATTGCTGGTCGTCCTTGGGGCTTCCAATATTCACCATATGCTTACTTCAATGAGCATTGTATTTTCTTGGATCAAAAGCATATTCCCATGGTTATTAACCAGCAGACTTTGATTAACTTAGTTGAAATTGAAAAGACTTTCCCACATTACTTTGTTGGTTCAAATGCTGATTTACCAATTGTTGGTGGCTCAATGTTAGCTCATGAGCACTATCAAGGTGGTCGTCATACCTTCCCAATGATGAAGGCTAAGATTAAGAAATCTGTTGTCTTTAATGAATATCCAGATGTTAAGGCTGGGATTGTTGATTGGCCAATGAGTGATTTGCGCCTTATTAGTAATAATTCACTTAATCTAATCGATCTTGGTAGCAAAATTATTAAGTTCTGGGATCAATATTCTGATGCTGATCGTGATATTAAGGCCTTTGATGGAGAAACGCGTCATCATACGGTAACTCCTATTATGCACCGTGAGGGTAAGAGCTTTGTGCTTGATTTGGTACTGCGTGATAATAATACTAATAAGGATTATCCACTGGGTATTTTCCACCCACATAAGCAGTTGTGGCACATTAAGAAAGAAAATATTGGCTTAATTGAAGTTATGGGACGTGCTATTTTGCCAGGTCGTCTTAAGAGCGAACTTGAAGAAGTTAAGAAGTACTGGCTTGGTAAGGACAACAAGATGGCCGATAGTCACAAGGAATGGGCCGATCAAGTTAAGGTAAAAGAAAAGATTACCGCGGATAATGTAAATCAAATTATGGAAAAGGCCTTGGTAGAAGTCTTTGAACAAGTTTTGCAAGATGCAGGTGTCTTCAAGAATACTGAAGATGGTGAAAAAGGCTGGGATAAATTTATTACAGCTTTGACTGAAGATGTGGATTAAAAATGAAAACTAGTTTTGTAAAATATGGGCGAAAAAATAACAAGGACCTGTGTGAGATTACCCTTGAAAATGATCATGGCATGGTCGCCCAAGTTTTAAATTATGGTGCAACCTTAGAAAAGGTGCTAGTCGATAGCGAAAACATGATTTTGTCATTGAAAAAGCCAGCAGATTATTCTAAAGAGCGTAATTTTTTAGGTGGCAGCGTTGGTCGGATTGCTGGCCGCGTTAGAGCAGGCCAATGGAAGCATGGCAATGAGATTCATCAATTGCCACTAAATGATGGTGAAAATCATATTCATGGTGGTGTCGGCACTGACATGCAAGTTTGGAATTTTAGACCATCGTGTGATAAAAAACATAGCAGAGTAGACTTAACTTTATTTGATCCTGATGGTCATAACGATTATCCAGGCAACTTGAAGTTGCATGCTAGATACGAATTGGATAATGACAATACTTTGCATTATTCATTAGAAGCAGTCAGTGATAAGCTGACGATTTTCAATCCGGTAAATCACACTTACTTCAACTTGGGCGAGCGTGCCGAAGATCTGGATTTGCAGCTGAATGCAGATTACTACTTGCCAGTTGATGAAAGCGGCTTGCCTAATCACGGCATGGAGCAGGTGGCTGGTACTGCCTTTGATTTTAGAAAGACTAAGCGAATTGGGGATGCACTCACCAGCGATGATGCACAAATTAAGTTGCGCAATGGGATTGACCATCCGTTTATCTTGAATGGCAATAATCCAGCTGCAACGTTGAGTTCTAGAAAGCATAAGTTGACGGTGAGAACTAACGCACCAGCGCTAGTTCTTTATGCCGGCAATCACTTTAACCATATTGGCATTGCAAGTAATATTGGCCAATATGATGGGATTACTTTTGAGGCACAATGTCCACCTGCAGAAGGTAATGACTTAGGTCAAATTACGTTACTTCCATTTGAAAAGTTCAAGCGTGTAGTTAACTGGAAATTTGAATGAAAGAAAAACCATGACTCATACCGAGCCATGGTTTTATTTTGCTTTATGCCTTTTTTCTTAAGGTAATAAAGATTGCAATAAAACTTAGAATATAGGCAATTACGTTAATTGTCCATCCTAAGTTGTAAGAATGGGTTTGGTCGAAGAATAGACCTACCAAGTATACTGATAGCGACATTGCGAATGCTCCCAGCATGTTGATTACGGACAAAATATTACTATAATCTTTTTCGCCAAATTGCTTTTGGATTAAGTATGGTAGAGCCACTAGGCAGACACCTTGACCTAAACCAAGAATAAAAGCAGAGATAGTCAGCAGGGTACTGTTAGTCAAGAAGATTTGGCCACTCCAACCTAAAATGCCAAAAAGTGAGTAGACCAACAATACTAAAATTGGACTTAATTTATCCAAGAAATAACCAATGGAAATTTTACCAACAGCTGCACCGATCATTACACCGGATACCACACTAGCTGCTAAAACTGGTGAAATTCCTAAATTAGTAATGTGGCCTGAAATATGCTGAACGCTTCCCGACACAAATTGCAAAGCTAACATCGCAAAGGCTAAGGCATAAAAGACTGGTTGATGAAGTGCTTCTTTAAGCGTAATGCCGTTTAAGAGTGAATTTGATTCAGACTTAGTCGTTGTGCCGTAAGCAGGGTGCTTTTCATCAGGGTTAGGTCTAATTGAAGCAGCAAGTGGCATTAAGATCAAGCCAATTAAAAGACCTTCTGCGATAAAGCCGCCACGCCAGCCGAATTTAGTAATGATATCTGCGATAATCGGGTTAAAAATGGTTCCACCGAATGCGGATAGGCCCAGAGAAATACCCATTACTGTGCCGAGTTTTTGGTTAAACCAATTACTTAAAAGAACGGGAATTGATAAAGTAATTGCAATTGGCTGACAAATACCAATGATGATCCAAGCAATGTAAAAATGCGTTAAGCTGTGAGCTGCAGCGAGCGTTAACATACTGATGGCGATTATGCTGAAACATGCAGTTAGTAACCAGCGCAAGTTTACTTTCTTCATAACTTTTCCTGCAAAAAGGAGTGAAATAGCGGCAGCTGCGTTCTGCAGGGTAGTCATCAAGGCTACGCTGGCACGGCCAACATGAAATTCCTGGCTGATCGGCCCAAAGAACAGACCGATAGTATTAACAATCAGGCCAAAGCCAATCATTGAAATAAAACAACAAACAATAAAAATCGACCAAGGAGTGATGGCTCTTTTTTGGGTCACTTTCTTTCCCACTTTCTAAATTGAAAAATCATAATTAATATTGTATCGAATTTTTTCATTAGAATAGGTTAAGGATTTTTAAAATATTATTTTTGGCTTATTTATAGATTGCCTTTGGCTTTTTCGAGGGTGATTTTTGCAGGAATAGTAAAAATTAACGCCTCTTTTTTCTACTCTAAGTCAAGTATTATCAACGATTTTAGGTAATTTTATTTTGAAATAAGAGCCTAATTTGAATGGAGCCTCCGGAGAATCAAGTCAAATATCTGACTTTAGGGCATGAAAAATACAGCCTGCCTTCTGTAATTTCAAAAAAGAGGCTGTTATAATATCTATTGGATCAATTTTTATGACAAAAGTCTTTGGTTATGTTTGGCTACGTCATAGCTATATAATTGATCATTCTTAATTAAAGCGAAGATCGTCCGTAATAATTTATGGATCGATGCGATAGCGGCCTTCTTGTGACTTGCAGTCTCAGAAGACCGTTTTCGTTTCTCGTAATAATCCGCAATATGGCAAGGGTTGCCTGCTTTCTTGGCCGATTGAATTTGGTTGATTGCCAAGTACAGCACCTTTCTGCCGATAGCTGTCCCACGCTTTGAAATTGACAGGTGGGCCGTGAGGTTGCCAGATTCATAAACTTGAGGGTCAACGCCAACGAAGGCATTTAATTGGTTAGGGTTTTTAAAGCGTCTGATATCTCCGAGCTCACTAATAATTCTCAAGGCAGTGTTTTCGCCGATGCCTGGAATGCTTGTGAGGATCTCCAGATCCCGCTTAGGAGCCAGCTTAGCCATCTCCTGTAAAGCAGTCTGGCACTCTTCTTCAGCGCTTAGGATGTTGTTAATAGCTATTTTGAGGCCATGAACATAAGCACTGTCTTTTTTGACAGCTGGGCATGCGACTTTAGCTAAACGAATAAGCTTTTGCATTATATCGTTAGCACGTTTCTTACCAATACCAGATAAGCTCTTTAAGAAGTCGATGATATCGGCTTCTTTTGTTTCTAATACGATATCAGGGTGCGGGAATCTGAGAACAATACTCCAGTAGTTTTTTCCTCTTGGAGTAGCCATCACGTGTTCGATCTCTGGGAAAGTAAGCTGAATGGCTTTGTGCAGTCTATTCTTGTTGGTTATCAGATCGTGCGAAGCCTGCTCGTAGATGCGGTTGTTGGCCATCAATTCTTGATATTCTTCGCTTTGAACATAGGCCAGCCGTTGCGGGTGCTCAGATTGCAGCTTGGCGAGATACATTGCATCAAGCTTATCGGTCTTGTTCTGGTGCAGGTCATCCTTTGTCTTTCTTTTGGCTTCCAGTGGGTTCATCATGACATAGCGTAATTCGTGCATGTTCAAAAACGCCTGGAGTCTTCTGGAGTAGACGCCAGTTGCTTCAAAGATAATTTGCGGGTTGGTAACCTGTTTAAGGTCATCTAGCAGCTGATTGAAGCCTACCATATCGTTGGAGATGGCATAGTCATTAACTTTTTGGCCATTGACCATAATGCATACGTTAGACTTCCGGCTGCTAACATCAATACCGAAAACAGTTTTCAATAAATCCATAAGAATAAACCTCCGCTTTACTTGGAGATGAGCTACCTTCACCCAATTCAATCAGATCTAATTTTCTCAACCGGACTTTAACAGCCAACATACTTAGACGAGATTCTAAATTGAATGGTGAAGCTGCCAGTTTTGCTTACGACATCATGTGTCCAAAAGACGCACGGCATTGGCTTCATCTCCACTTTACATAGTAAAAGAAAAAGTGTTGAACGACTACTCCGTCGAGTAATCATCCAACACTAGATTAGTATGTTTTGCTGTGACATGTATACTAAACATATAAAAAGTCTTGAGTGGAAGGGAAAAATCATGCGTTGGAGAAGAATTTTACTAGGTGGAGTTTTGGCAATCGGTGTTGTCACAGCGATGTTTACTTGGTCGGTAGATAGGGTAGAGACCGGCGATAAGGATCTGCCCACGCAGGTTAAGGACTACATGAAGTGGCACCACATCAATGGTGTAGCCCTGGTTAGCGGTAAAAAAGGCCAGCCCGTTGTGGTGAAAAACAAAGAAACTTCGAATAAAGAAAAAGTGGTCGAAGCTAATCGCTTGTTTCCAATTGCTTCTTTGCAAAAGATCATGACTGGGACTGCTATTTATAAATTAAGGCAAACAGGCCAACTTGATTGGAATACGTCGCTATCCACGTATTATCCTCAAATTCCGGGTAGCAAGAGCATAACGGTCCGTGAATTGCTCAACCACACTAGTAATCAATAATGCCCGGCCAGATTCGCCGCTAAAAGGTGAAAAGGAGCAGACTGCTTTCATGCTCAAGCACATCAAGTACGACCACCTTCACACTTGGGACTATCAAGACATTGACTATGAATTGTTAGCAGCAATTATTAGTAAGCAGACGCATCTGAGCTACAATGACTATATTAAACAGACTTTTGCGGGGCCACTTAACCTTAGACAAATTAAGGATTTTTCTGAGGTTGCCAAAAATGAGGTGCCTCAGCCTATAAATAATGTTAGCTGGCATGAGGTTACAGTAACTACGTCTTCTGATTTTGGAGCAGGGAACTTATTCATGTCGCCAAAAGATTATTGGAAGTTTATAAATCAGGCAGTGCTAAAGAATCCTAAGATGATCAATACTTTTTCTCAACAGACTCAGCATGAAGAGGTGGCCTATTTTGGCGGCGTATATTTCCATAATAATGTGATCGCCGGCAATGGAAGCATCCCCGGTTATAATTCGTGCTTTATCGCCAATTACAAGACGAAGGAAACGGTTATGATGTTTTCTAATAATATCGATTATTGGGATTTGAAAGAAGATTCGGATTACATTTTGCATCATTATGTTGGCTATCGCCCAGAGCTTAGATTTTAGTATAGAAAAAACGCAGTTCCAATTAAGGAATTGCGCTTTTTGTTTACTTTTTCATTTGCGCTTGTTTCATTTGCTGCATCTTCTTCATCATCGCAGCACGTTTAGCCATTTGCTTTTGCAAAGACTTAGCTTGTTTAATTGATAAAACCTTCCAATTCTTTGGCACATTGAAAGTATATTCACGATGCTTCAACTCATTATTGTGACCAAACCAGCCAAACAAGAATTGATTCCAGCCATTACTGAAAACGTAGCGTTCAGTCTTGATTGTCATTGAAGGCTTATCTGCATTTTTCACACTAGCGTGAGTTTTATCGGTTTTAATTGGGGTAGGCTTCTTATCTGTATTTTTTGTTTTATATAGGTAGATTTTTTCTGTACCGTTGCCAAGTGATTGGTATAAAAGGATTGACGATTGTGGGGATGCAGAAGAGACGAGCTCTTTTTTAACAGTGGTAGTTTGGGTATTCATACCATAGTGATTGTAGTCGTGAGCTACGATTCCAGCGATACTCAATACTGCGATGAGTAGTGAAATAATCGCAAGCGGCATATAACCCTTTTTAGGAATTACATTGAAATAGATAAAGGCAATAACTGCCAGAATTAAGATAATTAAAATCATTAGCTGTCCACCTTCTCTGAACGTTCACGTGCACGATTACCTTTCTTCAAGAAGAATGAAAGAACTAAGGCGATCAATGCAAAGAGAATACTAATTGCAAATGAGGCATGGAAACCATCAAGTGTCGCATTAATTGCACCATTCTTATATTGAAGTGGCAACGTCTTAAGCATTGACTTGGCTGGCATATTGTTGTTAGTAGTTGTAGTCAATACTGAAACAAGGATGGCAGTACCAATTGATGATAATACCTGTCTAAAGGTGTTGTTAACGGCGGTACCGTGAGAAATCTTATCTAATGGAAGTGAGTTCATCCCTGAAGTAGTAACGTTCATCATAACCAGAGCAACACCAACCATTCTGATTGCGTAGAGAATAATAATCATTAAGAATGAACTATTCTCAGTTAAAAATACGAATGGAATAGTTCCCAAAGTAAGAAGTGTCATACCAGTAATGGCCATTTTTCTTGCACCATAACGGTCAAAGATTCGACCAGTAATTGGTGACATAATCCCAATCATCAAAGCACCTGGAAGTAAGATCAAGCCAGAGTGAAATGCGGATTCACCACGTAAGTTTTGAATATAAAGTGGCAAAACCATTTCGATTCCAACCATGGCTAGGTTAGTAACACCTGAAAGAATAGCAGCAAGTGAGAATTCGAAGTGCTTGAATACTCTAATATCAAGAAATGGATCATCCATCTTCAATTGGCGAATACCAAAGAGAATTACGAAGATGATACCAACAAAAATAAAGGCTAAAATTTCAGGATTTGTCCAACCTTTATTACCAGCTTCTGAAAAACCATATAGTAGAGAACCGAATCCGATAGTTGAAGTGGCAACTGAAAAGACATCGATTTTTTCATCCTTAGTTGGCAAAACGTCTTTTACTAAAAAGGCAGCAAGGATTACAACAATTCCGGCAATTGGAGCAATAATGCTGAAAAGGTAACGCCAGGAAAGATTGTCGACTACCCAACCAGATAATGTTGGCCCAATAGCAGGAGCCAAACCGATAACGATGCCGACCGTCCCCATAGCGGCACCACGTTTATCAGCTGGGAAGATTGAAAGCATGATGGTCTGAAGTAGCGGCATGGTAACGCCGACACCAAGACCTTGGATGATTCTTCCGGCTAAAAGTGTTTGAAAGTTAGGTGCAATTGCTGCAATAACAGTTCCGATGAAGAAAGTAGACATTGCAGTCAAATACATCTTTTTAGAACCGAAACGGTTGATTAGCCAAGCAGAAATAGGAATCATTACACCGTTAACTAATAAGAATGCGGTGGAAAGCCATTCTGCAGTGGCTGTACTAATTTTGAAATCTCTCATAATTGAAGGTAGAGCAGTAGACAAAAGCGTACCATTTAATACCGTACAAAATGAGCCGATGATCAATACTAGTACCAATAAGTTACGATTGTATTGTTTTCCATGAATATCGACAGGTTGTTTATTCATGTGTCATCCCCCTTTTGTGAAAATTAAGAATCGTTGATTACTATAAGCCCAATTTTTATTAATGTCAAATAATCTTACAAATATGATATAAAATATGACACGTAAGTTGAAAAATTTAACATGAATTAATATAATAAAAAATAATTAGTGAGGCTGATAAATATGGAAAACACAAAGAAAAAGAAAATACATCAACTTTTTGAAAATCTAGAAATAGGTATAGGTGGCGTAAGCAGCAGCCTAGGTGTGTCGCAACGTCAACTTAGATATTGGGAACAAAAGGGCTACATCAAGCCAGTTACTGAAAAATCTGGCGTGCGTCATTATAGTTTAGCGACAGTTTATTTGATTGCCTTTATTAAAGATCAACTTGATGCTGGCTACACATTGGATGCCGCTGTGAAAAAATCGAAGGAAGTTCGCATTAAAAGCAAGATTGCACGTAAATTGTTGCGTAATGCCTTTGATGATATTGAAGTAACCGATGAAGAAAAAGGTTACGGTGAGATTCGAATGGGCGAGATGGAAGTAGGAGACAAAAAGGCCGAAGTTATTGGCATAGTTGACGAAAATGGTAGCCATTTTGAATTGAAGGAAGAATAGATTAACCAAAATAGACATCTATCGATGAAATTTATCGATAGGTGCCTTTTTAACGTAATAATAACTTATCTTGATATAATTGATTTATAAGTAAATGCATATTCCAAGAGGTAATAACAATGAAATTTAACAAGAAAATGGCTTTAATTTCTGCCGCAGTGTTGATGGGTATCTCCACCGTTTCTGCTGTAGAAATTCCACAAACAAATATAGTACAAGCCGCTACTTCTCAAAGTCGAAAAGTATATTTCAGAAAAAATTCTTACGTCTATAACAAAAAAGGTCAAAGAATTTACAAATTTAAGGGCAAGACTGCTTACTTCAAGAAGGGCGCCACTCCTAGTTTTCCAATTCAAACAACTGATGAAAAAACGCATTATTACTTCAATACCAGAGATGGCAAAGTTTACCTTCAAACTACCAAGATTAAAGGTAAGCAATACGCAAATGTAGGTAATGGTGGCTACATCAATCTTTCCAACATCGGTGCCATCAGTAATAGTCTGCTCTTAACAGACCAAAACGTTAGGGTAAGAGTTAATAGAGATACCCGTGTTCTAAATAGCAAAGGTCAAGCCGGCGATACTGTTGTTAAGAAAGGCACGATCATCACGGCCGATGGACATGGTGCAATTCCTGGTGGTGACTGGATTGATGATGGTGTGCCACAAGAGTACTACCACATCGTAGGTACTGATCACTATCTAGAAGATGACAACGGTACTTTGCTTAGCCAAGTGCAAAATGGCAATACTTTTGACAAATTATTTACTCCACAAGCAATGCCTAAGAATGCTGAGGTAGGTTCTGCTAACAATGGTACTAGCTACTACGATGTCAATGGGCAAGATATGTTCCCTGGTTTTAAGTCATTCCACTACCAAACTTTCACAATAGGTGGAGCATATTACTTGTGGAATGCTAAAGATAATAAGGCGGAATTGTTCTACTACGTGGGTAGCGGTGCAAATCAAATAAACTTAACTACTGATGGTGGCAACATTGGTAAGGATAGCAAGCGTACACCAACAGGCGCACTATTTGTTAAAGCTTCAGATGTTAATTTGACTCAAGGTGTGGCACCAGAACCAGCTAATACTGCAGCTGAAGCAGAAGCTGGACACAATGCTGCTACAAGTAGCGAAAAGTCTAGTTTAACTGACGCAATTGCCAATGCTGAAAAAGTTCAAGCAAGTGCGAAATACAAGAGTGCCGCAAGTTCAGTTAAAAAAGATTATGACCAAGCTGTTGCTCAGACAAAACAAATCAGTGCTTCCACTTCATCAACTGGTAATGCCGTTAACTTTGCAATTTGGCAATTAAACCACATTGAACAAAGTATGCAGGTCGAAAAGATTAAGGTTGCTTATCCAAACTTCTTAAGTCCATATGATCGCACCAAGATTTTAACTGCGGCAAGACAGCAATATGATGATAATTCTCATGATGTAATGTGGGCTAACCATGATCGTGACTTAATTCTTTATACTTTTAAAGAAAAAGCATCTAACAAGTATGATCAAGGCGGTACTGTTACTAAGTTAAATCTTAATGATTACATGGAAGCAAATACGCCAAACATTAAGAATAAGAAGGGCTACGATTCTTCTGCTACACAAGCTTCAATTAATAAAGATAAAAAGCTTGCTAAGTATGCCCAAATGCTTGATTACGATAAAAGAAAGAGTTCTTTAGTTGCTAAAAGAACTACTCCTGTTTACCAAAGCTCGACTAAAATTGGTGAAGGAGCAAGCTTCAACGTTAACAAGATTCGTTTGTATCAAACTGGCAGAAGCATCAAGAAGGGTAATAATATTGGTATCTTCGCTACACTGATTGTAAAAATCAAAGGCCAATATTACTTCATGGTTCAAGAAAAGAATACTTACTTCGTTAAGGCTAGTGACGTAAAGCTTGATAACTTCAGTACTTCCACAACCTACAAGAAGTATCAGAGAATGGTTGATAAATTAACCGGTCCTGATCACCCAATGGATTTCTCACTTTATGCAAAAGTAAAAAAGGGTGCTCGCTACTATCAAACAGATTTCTATTATGGAGTCACAAACAAGACATTCAATGTCCAAAAGAATAGATATGTCAGTTTCATTGACCCATATGTAATGAAATACAATGGCATTTATTACTTAACCGGTGGTGCCGAATTTAACAGTGACTTTGATCCAGAAGGCGCAGTTAAAGTTTCCGATATTATTTCAATGACTTCAAAGTTGCCTAGATAAGTTAATAAGACATTTATCAATGAATCTCATTGGTAAGTGTCTTTTTTTTGTAATTTTAAAAGAATTTTAGTTCAAGTTATGATTTTATAAATTCCTGTTACCTTCAAAGAAAAGTCAAAAAGCATTGGTATAATTGATATAAACGAAAGAAGGGACTAATGTTGAATATTTACGGAAAATACGCCCCCACACTGGATAAGATACTTAACCAGCTAATGAATCGTTTTGATGAATTAAACAACAATTACCAAAAAGTTCATCATGAGCGTTTATATGAACACTTAAATGGCCGTGTAAAAAGTGAAGCTAGCATGGAAGAAAAATGTACCAGAAAGCATTATCCATTGAATGCACACTCGGCTTTGCGTGAAGTGCGTGACAGTATCGGCTTGCGTGTTGTCTGCAACTTTATTGATGACATTTATACCTGTATTGACTACATCAAGAGTTGGGATGATGTAAGTGTTTATAACGAAAAAGACTATATTACTAACGCTAAGCCTAATGGTTATCGTTCATATCATATGATTCTTGAAATTACCGTACCCGACGAAGATGTCGACGGCAATATTCCAGGTCATTATTTTGTTGAAGTGCAGCTAAGAACAATTGCTATGGACACTTGGGCAAGTCTTGAACATGAAATGAAATATAAACATCAGATCAAGAATCCTGAGATGATCGGGAAAGAATTAAAACGAGTAGCTGACGAGCTTGCTTCTTGTGATGTAAGCATGCAGACGATTCGTCAGTTAATCAAGGAAGGGGACTAGTTAATGAAAATTTTAGTAGCAGAAGATGAACCTCAGCTATTGCGTGTTTTAACGGTAGCGATGGAGAAATCCGGCTATGAAGTTGATCCCGTCGATAATGGATTGAAGGCAGTAGAACATGCTAAAGCCAATTCCTACGATGTGATCATTTTGGACATCATGATGCCAGTAATGGACGGTATTACTGCGCTGAAGAAGATCAGAGAAAGCGGCGATAAGACTTATATTTTGATGCTTACCGCTAAAGCCGAAGTTGACGACCGCGTAACTGGCCTTGATAGTGGTGCCGATGACTATATTACTAAGCCATTTTCATTAAAAGAGCTTCTTGCGAGATTGCGTTCAAAAGAACGGCGCGAAGATGATTACACTCCTAATTTATTGACTGTGGGGGATGTAACACTTAACGTTGAACAACAAAACCTGGCCAGTCATAATTCCATTCAATTAAGCGGCCCCGAGACCCAATTGATGAATTATTTTTTGCTAAATGAAAATAAAGAATTATCAACCGAAGATATTTTTAATCGCGTCTGGAAGAACGACGAAGATGCCAATCCAGAAGTAGTCTGGGTTTATGTTTCATATTTACGCCAAAAACTGCGGTCAATCGGTAGCACAGTTAAAATTGAAGGCGAAAAAGGTGGTAGTTATGAATTAGTTAAGTAGGTGATTAGATGATTCAAAAATTCCGTTGGAAGTTCATCGGGACTTCCGTTGCTGCATTGCTGCTGGTTTTGTTAATCACTCTGGGCGGTCTTGTCGGGATCACGCGAGTGCAAAGTAAGAATGAAGTTGACCGCGTATTAACTGCCTTGGTCAAAAATGCGGGTCACTTATCACCACGTAATGCACATGCGGCCTTTGGCAATCAAAATGATCCCATCAACCGTAATTTCTTAGGTGGGCCATATAATCCTGAAGCTGTGTATCAATACCGCTATTTTGCAGTGACAGTGGATGCGTCACACCGTGTGACCGTAGTTAACGATAATAATGTTTATCAGGTTAACAGTACGAAAATTAAAAGCATTACAAGAAAGGCTTTATCTGACCATCAAGATTCAGGCAGCGTAGATGTAGGTCGAAATCAATATGCTTACAGGGTTGCCAAAAACTCCGTCGGTCAAACAATGGTCGTATTTTTAAACGAAACGCTAATTTACAACCGTTTCTGGCTGTTATTTAGAGTGGCCGTGGTACTGGGGATCGGTTCACTGATCGTCTTTGCCGTAGTTTTGATCTTGGTTTCTGGTCGGGCAATTAAACCGATCGTTGATAACTACCATAAGCAACAGGAATTTATTACAAATGCTGGACATGAATTGAAAACTCCAGTTGCGGTCATTTCGGCCAACACTGAGATGGAAGAGATGCTGGGCAATAACTCCGAATGGAACGAAAGTACCAAGGAGCAGGTAGAAAAACTGACTAAACTGATTAACCGGCTGATTTCAATGGCACGGGCTGGTGAAACCGGTGAAATCACATTAAGCAAGGTTGATTTTTCTAAACTAGTTGAAGATGCTACCCAGGATTTCAAATCTGTGATGAAGCAGAATCACTATGTTTATCAAGTTTCGATTCGCCAAGGCCTCAATGTAGTGGCGGAAAAACATTCTTTGAACGAAGTAATTAATATCCTACTTGATAATGCTAGAAAATATTGTGATCCTAACGGCAAGGTTAGAGTTGAACTGAGTAAAAGTGCTTTAAGTAAAAATGCCGTTTTACGGGTAAGCAATACATATAAAGAAGGAAAAAACGAAGATTACAGTCACTTCTTCGACCGTTTTTATCGTGAAGATGAATCACATAATTCTAAGAAAGGTGGATTCGGCATTGGTTTGTCCATGGCTCGCGAATTAGTCGAAGCCTTTCATGGTCGAATCAGTGTCAGTCACAAAGGTGATGACATCGTCTTTACAGTAGTTTTGAAGATTGCTAAATAGGTTTTGCCGATAGTTGTATAATTAAGCCAAAGAAATGGGGCATTAATTTGGCAAAGAAAAAATCTATTTATACCAAAGATGTTGTATTAGTGATGGCAGCATCTTTCTTCTTTATGTTTAGTACGATGTTCGTTAATCCGTTGATCAATGGCTATGCCAAGAACTTAGGGGCAAGCAGCGCCTTTGCCGGTGTAATCGTAGGTATTATGAGCGTTGCCGCAATGTTTTTGCGTCCTATTGCCGGCAATTTGACAGATAAGTTTTCAAAATATCGTCTATCTTTTATTGGCGGTGTTTTGATTTTAATTGGTGTATTAGGCTATATCTTTACGCCATCAAGTGCTTGGCTGCTTTTATTCAGATTGATCAATGGTACCGGCTATGTTTTGTGTACCGTTTGTATGACAACTTGGCTGGCATTCTTGGTGCCGCGGCAGCACGTGGGCGAAGCAATGGGCTTTTATGGTTTGATGAATGCCTTAGCCATGGCTTTGGCACCGGCATTATCGATTAATATTTATCAAAAAATCGGTTATCGTGAGAGCTTGATCGCCTCGGCTATTTCCGCATTATTAATGGTAATAGCTATCCAATTCGTTGGTGATCATGCCAAGCCAATTGTTAAAGATAAAAGCAAGATGCCTAAAAAGCATTTCAAGCTTATTCAGATGAATGTTTTACCGGTAGCGATTTTGACTACCTTGTTTGCGACACCATATTTTGTAACGCAGGCAGATATCGTTACCTATGTTGAACAAAAGCATTTGTCTGTTGCCGTAGGATCATATTTCTTGATCTATGCGGTAGTACTGCTGATCATCAGAATTGGGTTGAAACGCTATTTTGATACTGTTCGCTTCGGTGTTTGGTTCTGGATTAGCTTAATCTCAACCGTCGCATATATCAGCTTATTAGCCATGATGAACAATAATTGGCAAATGGCTTTAGCCGCAGCCGGAATGGCAATGGGCTATGGCATTATTTATTCAGTTTTACAATCAACCGCACTTTTACTTGCTCCGATTGAGGAACAAGGTTTAGCTAGTTCTACCTTTTATTTAGGACTTGATATTGCGATGGCCTTTGGCCCAATGCTAAGCGGAGTAGTTGATAGCGTGTTGCCAATTGAATGGTTTTATCCAGTAGAACTAGTATTGATTCCATTTATGCTGCTAGTTTATTTTATCTGGCGCAAACGTTTAAACGAAGCAATTGACCACCATTAATTTACGAAGAAAGGATCAACATTATGAGTGAATATTTAGTAAAGTCCAAGCTTGAAGGCACAGAATGGCAAATTGCTAACCAGGCCCGTGAGCATGAATTTATCTGTGATGACAACGATAAGGAACATGATAAGGGTCCTAACCCGGTCGAATATCTATGTGGTAGCGTAAATTCCTGCATCGTAATGTCCGCAGGAATGGTCGCTAAGTCACATGGTTTAGACGTGAAAAATTTTCGTGTAGAAAATAATGCTAAAACTGAAAGTCTAGGTCACGGCAAATCCGTCGTAACTGAAATGAACATAAAAGTCTTCTTTGACTCAGAAATGTCAAAGGATGAGAAGGAGAAGTTTTTAGCTCATACTTTGCATGTCTCAACTGTTTATCAAACTGTCAAAGAAGCTGTCAAAATTTATGTTGAATTAGCTTAAGGAGAGAAATGATTTAATGTCATTATTAGATGAAGCAGTTGTTTTGAATGATGGTAGCTTGATGCCAAAAGTTGGCATCACTGTTACCAGTGATGAAGATGTCGCAAAGGCAATGAAGGCAGGCTATCGTTTGCTTAATTGCACTGCGGATAAAAAAATCGATTTTAAAAATCTGAGTCCGCAAACTTACGTGGAAATTCAGGTTTCTGAAAAAGTTAATACGCGTGAAGAGATGCGTAATAATTTGAAAGAAATCAGAAATAATCTGGTTGCTAAACATGCCGATTTGGCTATGCTTCGCTTAAGTGATGACGCCGAACGTAATAAGCAACTTTGGCAAGAATTAGAACAAGTTAAAATCCAAGGCTGGCTCAAGAATATTGGTGTAACCAATGCTAATGGTGATACCTTGGCTGCTATTTTGAAAGCACCTAAGATTAAGCCCAGCGTAATTCATTTGGATTACGAAGATGGATCTTTAATCAAATTAGCTAGAGAAAACAAGATGCAAGTGGAACTTTCGGTTGCAGGCGATATTGATGCATTGGCCGAAATCGCCGGCCATTATGGTACAAGCACGATGGAATTAGTTTTGCGCTACTTTGCCCAAAAGAGAATTGTGCCAATTGTTCAAGCAGATGATATCGTTGAAAATCCGCAAACTGACTTTACGATTGCCCCAGAAGATATGGGAACAATCGGCCAGCTCTTTGCGGGTAAGTAATTAATGGAATTTCCTAAATAATGTTATAATTAAATTATAAGAGTTTTGTTTTTAGGAGATTTTATAAATGAAAACTAAAAAATTATTTACTTCATTAGCAGCTGCTGTGATGCTTTCAGCAGGTCTTGCTGGTACTGGCATGGCAGTGGGTCAACCAGTTCATGCCGCAGGCACCACTCAATCTTCAAATACTAAGATTGGTACTGTTAGTGTAAAACATAGAACTGTTTCAGCTACTGTAAATAGTGATAATCCAAAGCTTGTTGTCGTAGCTAAGGATCAAACCAATACAGACCAAATTGATTCAAATTATACTAAGGGTCAAACCATTAATGTTTTATGGTCAACTGAAGCTAAGCAAGGCGACAAGACCGTAACTTTGTACTACATTGAAAATAGAACAATCAATGGTAAAGACAGCCTTGTCTTCATTCCATCAACTGATGTAACTACTTCAGGCAATGTTCCAACTGAATCAGCCTTTGTTGAACAAGCAAACAACGATGTAAAGGCCATTCAAGATGCTTACAAAAAAAGAAGCTTGCAATACATTACTGTACGCGTGGTGCTAGTTAAATCGTTTTAGTTAATAAAAAAGTCCAATCGGACTAGACTCAAGTTGTAGTATCAAAAAGAAAAGAGTCTGATCTGATTGAACTGCCTTAAGCTTAAGCGTTTTAGCCACCATTTACAAGTTAGTTTTAAAGATTTAGTGATAATTTGTCGGCACTGGTATCGTTTGTATGCACCGGCTGAGTTTACTCATCGGCGAAATATTGATCAAATTAAAACTACGGACAGTCTGATTTTGGCTTTACTTATCTGGCAAGCTAAGACAGGAATTGAATCACAAAGAAGATTCTGTGAATGTTTCAATTGTTTATCACACTCACGTTTTAATCGGCGTTCACGTCAGCTATTGCAATTGATTTATCAGATACGGCAAGAAATGAATAAAAAGGTTGACCTGAATGGACAGTTCTTGATCATTGACAGCTTTCCGGTACCTGTTTGCCAACCAATTCGCAACTATCGTGCTAAAATTTTTCGCGGTTATGCCAACATTGGTTATAAGGCCACCAAGAAAATTTACTTCTATGGTTTCAAAGTTCATGCTATTGTTAGCGATGACGGTTACATTCTTGATTATGTCGTAACAAAGGCATCAGTTCATGATGCCAGGGAGACAGTTGAACTGATAGAAAATACCCATCCATCTAATTACTATCTTCTTGGCGACGAAGGCTATTTAGGCAAAGAACTGCATCAACAGCTAAAACAAATGGGTTATGAACTTTGGACACCATATCGTAAAAATATGACAGGAGCTAAAAAGCACAATGATCATCAATTGATGGCTATTCGCAGAACAATTGAAAGCGACTTTTCGCTTCTGACCTATTACAATGCCGAGAACAATCGAGCACGTAGTCTGATAGGCTTTCAAAGCCGGTTGGAAATTGCAATTTTAGCTTATAATTTGGCTTATTGTCTAGAACGATTTAACTAGCACCACGCGTATTACTGTAACCCCTAAGTCAAAGAAGGGTGCTAAGATCTACTACGCTTACAAGAAGAGTAAGAAGTCAAAGAAGATTACCTTCGCTGCAAGCAAGAAGACTATTAAGTATGGCAAGAAGTACAAGTCATCAATGATTGTTAAGAAAGGTAAGACTAGATACGTTTACATTGGCAAGAAGAGATACGTAAAGAAATCAGCATTGAAGATTGTTAGTGCTAAGTATGCTCCACTTAACTTACCAGATGATCTTAAGAATTTGATCGTTGAAAACTAGAATTTATTAATAAAATGAAAGGGTGCTACGAAAGTAGCGTCTTTTTTATATTTTAAAAACTTAATAGTGTTATTATTTGCATCTTATATAAATTAATATATTAACAAAAATTAAAATGCTACTGCTTACAAGCCTAACATAAATCAGTATAAAGAATTACAATGTTAGAAGACACGGCAACTTCCAAGCCAGTGCTGAAAGAAAGATCGGTAAGACTAAGTACAACTATGTTTGGATCGATGGTCACAGAGCTGGCTGGGTAAATCAACGCGCTTTTTTGAGAAATAAGATCTCAGTTGCTCATGACATCAGCTTGGTAAAGAATCCAAACTATGATTTTCCAACTAGGGATGCCATCAACTTTGCTACAGATAAGTCAGGTACTGTAATTAAACCATGTAAGGTGAATGTTTCTGAAGATAAGATCACCACTAATGAAGCAGGTTTATATCCAGTAACTTATTCTTACGGTAAGGCCAAGGCTCATGTTACTGTTGAAGTAAGATCAGATGATAACGAAGGTATTGTCAAGGCAGACAAGACGCCACAACCTGGTGCAGGAAGTGCTACTAGTTGGTTTAAACACTTCAAGACTTCAGGTCACTGGGGCAAGAGCTTCGTACCAGAAACTAAGTCACACACCTTAAAGAGTGGCGAATTTCATTTAAAGACTTACTTTTACTTCTTTTATCAACCAGCAATTTTGAGTCAAAGTGGTACTCACAATGGTTTAGTTGGACCTGTACCAGAAGGTTTGGCTGTTTCAATAGGTACAGCTTACACAACTATGTACAGCTCACCACATAATATGCGTTCACACATTGTTGCTTACAAGCTCAACCAGATTTCTAATCGCTATATTATGCAAAAGTTGCCATGGATGTCTTGGAATAAATTTACCCGCTTAGCCTCTCAAGTGAAGGTTAGTCCATACATTAAGACAGGTCATGGTCAAGCTTTCAGCGCAACCAAGAAGTATCTTTATGTAATTGCTAATGATCACTTGTTGAAGAACACTCCAAATTCAGAAGAAATCATGCAAATCAGCAAGAAGAACTTGCGCATTAAGCGTATCTGGTCCTTCAAGATTTGGAACAATGGTGCAAACGACGGTCGTTACATTCACAATGCTGTGTTTATCAATGATCATACATTTATCGCAGAATATCACCGTTTAACTGATCACTGTTTCGAATACTGGGAAGTAACTCGCAATGGCGATAGCTGGATTCCAAAAGAAATCGGTGCAGCTAAAGGTGATTTCACGTTTAACAACTCACCAGTTCAAGGTATGGCTTACGATAAAAAGAGAAAGCAAATTTATTTAGCTTTCAATGATTATTTGTTTAAATTAAATAGAAAGGGTCGTGTGTTGGATACTGGCTCTTTCCATACTGGTCGTGAATTTGAAGGTATCTGCGTCAATGGTAATCATTTCTATACAGAACTTGCTCAACGCCCAGAATTATTTAGACAAAGAATCAAGTAGGTGATCCAGATGAAAAAGACTACTAAGGTAGGCATGAGTGCGTTGCTGATTAGTTTATTCGCTTTGTTTATTGGTAAAAAGCTCGACGACGAAGTGGATAAAGATGACGAAAATCAAGATCGTGGCGTTGGTCCATTAGATTAAGTTGAAAGAATCAAATCAATCATTTTGATGGTTTGATTCTTTTTTTGTACAATTAATAAAAACGTAACTTGGATTTTGCAAAGGAAGCAATTATGACAAACGAAGCTTTATTAATCATCGATTACACCAACGATTTCGTAGATGACAAGGGTGCGCTCACCTGCGGCAAGCCAGCACAAGAATTGGACGATGCAATTACCAATTTGGCTGACGAATTTTTAAAAGAAGGCAAGTGGGTGATTATCCCAACTGATTTGCACTTTAAAGGCAATCCTTATCATCCTGAAACTAAACTTTTCCCACCTCACAATTTGCCAAATACTTGGGGAAGAAAGTTATACGGCAAGGTTGGTAAATGGTATGAAGAGCACAAGGATAATGATCATGTGATCTTTATGGATAAAATGCGCTATTCAGCTTTTGCCGGCACTCCATTGGATTTGATTTTGCGTGAGCGTAAGATTGATACTTTACATTTGATTGGTGTCTGCACCGACATTTGTGTTTTGCATACTGCTATGGATGCGTATAATCGCTGCTACAATTTAGTAGTGCATGAAAATGGCGTGGCAAGTTTTGATCAAACGGGTCACAAATGGGCATTGAATCACTTCAAGACTTGTTTGGGTGCTGAAGTTGTAGATTAGTGTATATTTTGAGGTAAATTATTCAAAGACACTCCATGAAAGGGGTGTCTTTTTTAATCCTCTTTTGAAAAATGTTCTTCAATGATTCATAATAGGTAATGTTTGTTTTTATAAAGGAGTTGTTTTTTATTTATGGAGAAGAAAGATAATCAGGTCAAAATTAGACTTGGCAGCCTAGTTTTGATGATTTTCTCTTCTATTTTTGGATTTAGTAATTCACTGACGGCCTTTTACCAGATGGGATACTCAAGTATCATTTGGTACATCGTAACCGCCTTTTTATTCTTCTTACCATCCGCACTGATCTTCGCGGAATATGGTGCAGCCTTCAAAGGTATCAGAGGTGGTATCTTCTCATGGCTTGAAGGATCAACTAATGAAAAAGTAGCATTTATCGGAACTTTTATTTGGCTATCCGCTTGGGTTATCTGGCTGGTATCTTCTACTCAGTTCTTCTTGGTATCAGTCTCAACCGCTGTTTTCGGACATGACACAACCCAAAGCTGGCACTTATGGGGATTATCTTCAACCCAGTTATTAGGTATCTTAGAAGTTATCTTCTTAGCAATCGTAACTTTTTGTGCCGCTAAGGGAATTGATAAAATAAAGGCGATCAATAATATTGGTGGTATCTTTACTTTGGCAATTGCCATCGGCTTTACGGTTGTTTCATTATTTGTATTCATTTTGAATCATGGACAATTGGCTGAACCAGTTACTGCACAAAACTTGGTTCATTCACCCAACCCATCATTCCAATCACCAATCGCAATTATTTCATTCACCGTTTATGCATTGTTTGCTTACGGTGGTCTTGAAACTACTTCAGGTGTTATTGACTCAGTTGATAAGCCAGAAAAGACTTACCCAAAGGGTTTGATTATTGCCATGGTAATGATGACTGCACTTTACGTAGTTAACATTTTCATGTGTGGTGTTGCCGTTAACTGGAACAAGGACTTAGGTGTTAAAGGCGTTGACCTTGCTAACGTAGAATATGTTTTGATCAACAACATTGGTGTTGTTACTGGTAAGAGCTTGGGCTTGTCACATTCAGAATCCCTCGCAATTGGTTCCGCATTCTCACACTTTGCCGGAATTGCCGACGTTTTGTCAGGTATCGCTGCCGCATTCTTGATGGTTTACTCACCAATCAAGTCATTTATCGAAGGCTGTGATCCACGTCTTTTGCCAAAGAAGTTAGTTGAACTCAACAAGCACGGGATGCCTGAACGTTCAATGTGGGTACAAGCAATTATCGTAAGCATCATCATCTTATTCATTTCATTCGGTGGTAACGCTGCTGGTCAATTCTACACAATATTGATGGACATGATGAATGTTTCTTCATCAGCACCATACTTGTTCTTGATTGCTGCATTCCCATTCTTCAAGGCCAGGAAGGATTTGGATCGTCCATTTGTCTTCATCGAAGGTAAAAAGAAAGTTTGGGCAACTACCATTGTCGTTTGGTTAGTTGTTGCCATCGGTATTATCTTTACTTGTATCGAACCACTCTTTACTGGCGATTATCAAACTTCATTCTGGACTGCAATTGGTCCCGTCGCATTCGGTCTTGTTGCGTGGATTTACTATTCATATCGCGAACATAAGGAAAAAGTTTTAAACTAATCGGTAAACATTTCTATCAAGTGTGTTATAATGAAAGAAAGAAAGATATAGAAAGGATTCTGAGTTAATCATGAAAAAATTAGATACAAACAAACTCACTGATGAACAAATAAAGTTCTTTAATGAACACTTGGCATACATGGCAACTGTCAACAAGGAAGGTAAGCCAGCAGTTGGTCCTAAAGGTTCACTTAAGGCCATTGACGCAACTACTGTTCAATATTTAGAAAAGACTAAGTCTGAAGCTTTTGCCAACTTGAAGAATGGTTCAGAAGCAGCTATCGTAGTTGCCGATGTCCCAACTCACAAGGCATTACGTGTTAGAGGCTTTGCTGAAATTCATGAAGATGATGACTATGCCAAAAATATTTTAAAGGACACCAAGTTTCCTAATGCATTTGTAGTCAATATCAAAATTGATGAAATTGATGCTTAATTGAAAATTTTTCTGGCTCTTTGTCAAACACCCTAAAGTATTAAAGGTAGATAGAAACATGACGATGTTTTTATCTACCTTTTTTCTTATACTTAGATTGAGGTTGAGGTCGACAACAGAATGGAATATTAAATTCGACTGTCAAACGGGCCCATAAATGTTTATTTTCAATCAAACTAGATTAAGGGTGTGGATCTCAGAGATCGTATAATCAAGAAATGGAGCTGAAAATAAATATTTGCCTCAATTGATTTAAAACGGGGTGATTAGGTGAATATTATTGGTATTGATGTTAGTCAAGGTGAAAGTCATGCCACTTTGATAACAAAAGAAGCGGAAGAAATAGCTTTTAAATTTAAGCATAATAAGAGCGGTTTCCAAATATTAAACCCGGTACAATAATAATATTTGAAACTACAGGTGTTTATTCGGCTCAGCTTACTACTTATTTAAAAAAATAAAAAGGTCAAATTTTATGGATAGATTCGAAAAGATGATGATTAATCTTTTAAGTAAGATGGGCTATAAAGGTCCAGATGGTGATGCATGGGTCACTCAGAAAACCAATGATGGCGGAATTGATGGGATTCTTAATCAAGATCCACTTGGATTGCGCAAAGTCTTGATACAAGTAAAACGCTATGAAGAGGGAAACAATGTAGGTCGTCAAACTATCAGTCAGTTTCATGGTGATCTTGATTTGCAAGGTGCTGATAGAGGCGTGTTTATCACTACATCTTCGTTTACTAAGGGTGCAGAAATGGCAGCTAAGACTTTTAATATAAAGTTGATTGATGGTGATACTTTAACTAAGTTGATGATTGATTACAAGGTTGGAGTTCAAGTCCAGAAGACTTACGAATTGTTTGAAATTGATAATGACTTCTTTGATAAGAAAGATAATTAAACATTTAATTTAGAGAACAATGTTCTCTTTTTTAGTTGGCTTTATATAAAACACTAATTTTAGTGCTAGCTAAGCAAAATACGGAGGTAGCAATGAAGGCACTATCGGTACGTGGCAATTACATCATGGATATAATTGCCGACAAGAAGAAAATTGAATATAGAACGTGAAAAACAAACTATCGTGGACCACTTCTGATGTGTTCGACTGCTAAAAAGGTGGCAGATTCTGCACCTGGTTACGCAATTTGTGTCGTGAATTTGAAGAGCATTCAATATTTTCCGCTTGAAGATCTCTACTATTGGAATATCGAACTTGCCGATGTGATCAAGCCGATTCATGTGAAAGGTCAGCTCAAGCTCTTCAATGTTGATGATGATCTGATTAAGCCGATTAGTAGAAAAGAGTTTGAAAAAGAAGTACAACCGTTGATTTATACGCCGAAGAGAAGGAAGAAAAGTAATAAAATAGAGAGTTAGTAGGTTTAAATCCCTCACACTCCTTAGAATAATAGAGGTAAGAAATGAATAAAGAGATACGTAAATACTATAAAAGTGCTGTGCTAGCTTTAATTATTGGCTTAGCTGTTTGGGCAATAAGAATGTTATTACAAATGTATTTAGGATAGTTGGTAAATGAAAAAAGCTGTCGTTCAATATCAACGACAGCTTTTTACTATGCATCCCCCGTATAACCCATATCAAGAATCGGTAATTTTCTAACCTAGCTACGTCACCTATAATTTCAATTGAACTGATGAATGAATAGGTGGTATGAAATATGAAAATTCTTATCGCAGGTGTAACTGGTCGTGTGGGCACACTTTTAACCCATAATTTATTACAAGATGGACATGAAATCATTGCCGGAGCGCGTCATCCCGAAATAGTAGAAAATAATGATCGCATCACTCCAGTTAAGTTTGATCTTCACGAAAGCGTCGTAGAGATGACTAAAGCAATCAAAGGTGCGGAGGCAATTTACTTCACAGCAGGTTCAGGTGCTAAAGATTTGCTCCAAGTCGATGCATTCGGTGCAGTTAAGTTGATGCAAGCCGCTGAAAAAGATGGCATTAAACGCTTTGTCATGCTTAGCGCACTGTTCTCACTTGAACCAACCAAGTGAAGAACTGTTAAGGGCCTCGATGGTTTAACCGACACAATATCGCTAAGTTATTTGCTGATAACTACTTGATTCATAACACTGATTTGGATTACGCAATTTTGCAACCAACGGTAATGACCGACAAGCCTGGCACTGGCAAGATCACCGTTGATGAAGGAAAGTTTGGCTACAATCCGGCTGAAGATGTAGCCAGAACTTTAGTCGACATTTTGAAGTGCAAAAACACAAACCGCAAGATCATCAAGATGCGTGAAGGTGACACGCCAATTGACGATGCCTTGAGTCGCGTTTAATCAATAAACTCCTCCTTGAAAAATAGCAATTAATAAAAACAGATTAAATCACAACAAAATAAATAAAAATTTTTTAAAAGCAGGTATTGATAAAATACTTGTTTTTTCCTGCTATATAAGGATAAATTAAATAATAAGTGTTAGCTTATGGACACTTCGCTGTTTTTGTCCAAGCAGGATAACTTTACCAATCCCTGAAAGAGGTTATAATGAAGATGTTAACCAAATAAACAGGAGGTTTGAAATATATGGATAAGAGAAAAGTAATTATTGTTGGTGCTTCACACGGTGGTCATGAATCTGCCATCGAATTATTAGATAAATACGATGACGTTGATGTAACTGTTTATGAAGCCGGCGACTTTATTTCATTCATGTCATGCGGAATGCAACTTTATCTTGAAGGCAAAGTAACTGCTAAAGATGACGTACGCAACTTTGCACCCGAAGACGTTGAAGCTAAAGGCGGCCATGTCTACGCTAACCACGAAGTAACTGCTATTCATCCAGACGACAAGACTGTAACCGTTAAGGACGTCGTTAGCGGCAAAGAAAGCCAAGTAGAATACGACAAATTGATCTTGTCTTCCGGCGTAACTCCTAAGACCTTGCCAGTACCAAACAGAGATCTAAAGAACATCTTCTTAATGCGTGGTCGCGACTGGGCAACCAAGTTGAATGTTGCCAAAGATGATCCAGCTATCAAGAATGTTGTAGTCATTGGTGCCGGCTATATTGGTATCGAAGCAAGTGAAGTCTTTGCTAAAGCCGGCAAGCATGTAACTTTAATGGATATGATCGATCGTCCTTTGGGCACTTACCTTAACCCCGAACTTACCAATATCTTGGAGCCTGTATTTAAGGATCACATGGATCTTAAGATGAACGCTAAAATTACTGGCTTTAAGGGTGAGGACAAAGTTTCTGGCGTTGAAACCGACCAAGGCGTAGTTCCTGCAGATTTGGTCATCGTTTCTGCTGGTGTAACTCCTAATACTACATGGTTAAAGGGTACCGTTGATCTTGATCAAAGAGGCTGGATTAAGACTGACCCATACCTTAGAACCAATGTTAAGGATGTTTATGCAATCGGGGATGCCATCTTGCCACTTTCAATCCCTGCAGGCAAGCCAATGCCAATTGCTTTGGCAACAACTGCCCGCCGCGAAGCACAATACTTGGTAGATCACCTATTTGAAGCTAAGCCAGACAAGGCCTTCAAGGGTGTCATCGGTGCTTCCGCATTGAGCGTCTTTGACTATCACTTTGCTACAGCAGGTTTGAACCAATTTTCAGCTAAGAGAAATGACGTTCCATACGCAACCAGCTTCTATGAAGACTCAATGCGTCCAGCTTATATTCCTGAAAAAGACAATCCTAAGGTTTACGTAAGTTTGACCTTCAATCCATACAATCACCAAATTTTAGGTGGTGCTGTTCTTTCTAAGTATGATATTACTGCACAAGGCAACGTTTTAGCTTTGGCAATTAGTCACAAGATGACGCTTGAAGACTTGGCTGAGCAAGACTTCTTCTTCCAACCTGGATTTGATCGTCAATGGAGCTTACTCAACTTGGCTGCACAACACGCCTTAGGTTTAGCTAAATTCTAAAAAATAAAATTTTCTGTTGACAAACTGTATTTGCAAGATTAGTTTAATATTAAATTTATTTAAGAAAGGAGCTACATATCATGTTAGAATCACAAAGCGCATTAACAGTAGAATTACGACGCCGCCACCAAAATGATGGTTTATTTGTGATCCTAAATTATGGTGTGCGGCGATCCTAATCTCAGATAATTGATTTACTAATTATTCTATGAAGGTTCACATTCCTTAATTGGGATGTGGGCCTTTTTATTTTTTAGAAAAGAGAAACGACTATGAAAGCTATTAAATTTATCAGTACTACCAGTTTACTTATTGGTGCAGCTTTAAGTTTAACTGCATGTGGTCAAAATAATAAGAATGCAGCCAAGCCTGCGAATAAGTTTCCTGAACAAACCCCTCAAAAGATAGCAAAACAGGGTGGGACTTTAACCTATGCTATTGAAACTGATACTCCTTTTAAAGGAATTTTTGATAGTCAGTTATCAGTTGATCAAGTGGATTCAGACGTAATGCAATTTGGTAATGAGGCTTTGTTCGATACTGATAATCAATATAAGATTACTAATAAAGGCCCAGCTACTTTTAAATTAGACAAGAAAGCCAAGACAGTAACAATTACTGTTAAGAAAGGAGTTAAGTGGTCCGATGGCAAGCAAGTGGTTGCTAAGGATTTGGAATATCCATATGAAATGACTGCCAATAAAGCTACCAACAGTCTACGGTACTCAGATTCTCTAGCTAATATCGTAGGAATGAAAGCCTATCACAATGGCAAAGCGAAAACTATTTCAGGCATAACTTATCCTGATGGTGAAAATGGCAGAACTATTGTCATTCATTTTTTAGCAATGAAGCCAGGGATGTTGCAATCTGGTAATGACTATTTTATTGAAACGGCAGCTCCATATCATCATTTAAAGGATGTACCTTTCAGTAAATTAGTTTCATCAGATCAAATCAGAAAAGATCCATTATTCTTTGGACCATATAAAGTTAGTAAAGTTGTCAGAGGTCAGTCAGTAACTTGGGTTCCCAATAAATATTATTGGAGAGGCAAACCAAAGTTGAATAAGATTGTGGCGCAAGTTGTTTCGACTAAATCAGCCAGTCAAGCAATTAAGAGTCACAAGTTTGATATTGCAGATGTAGTTAACTCTGATTGGCAAGCCGTTAAGAACGCTAAGAATACTAACTTTATTGCTAAGATCCCTCTTGCATATAGTTACTTAGGCTTCAAAGTCGGGAAGTGGGAGAATGGCAAGAATGTCATGGACAAGAATTCTAAGATGAATAATAAATCTTTGCGGCAAGCAATCGCTTATGCGATGAATATTAATCAAGTTGAAAAGAGATACACGCAAGGTTTGACTTTCAGAGTGCCAACTTTGATTCCTGCTCAATTTGGCGATTACTTCGATAAAAATGCAAAAGGCTTTCCATACAATTTAAAGAAAGCCAACCAATTATTGGATAAAGCTGGCTACAAGAAGAAAGGCAAATGGAGGGTTCAACCTAATGGCAAGCCTTTGAATATTCACCTGGCCGCAATGACAGGTTCCGCAGTGCAAGAGCCGATTATTCAGAATTATATTCAACAGTGGCATAAAATCGGCTTGCATGTCAGCTTAACTGGTGGCAGATTAATTGAGTTCAATTCCTTCTACGACAAACTGGACCACGATGATAAAAATGTCGATATGTTTATGGCAGCTTGGTCATTGTCATCAGAGCCTTCACCAAGAGGGATGTACAGCGAAACTAACCCAATGAATGACTCTAGATTCGTTACCAAGGAAAACAATAAATTGCTTGATGAAATTGATTCTACTAAGGCATTCAATCACAAGTACCGGGTAGCAGCTTTTCATAAATGGCAACAATATATGAATGATGAAGCTTATATTGTGCCAATGACTAACTCTTATGCGATTCAAGCTGTTAATAATAAGATCGTGAACTACTCGTTAAAACCAGCAGCTGCAAATAGTGTTTGGTACAAAGTAGGCTTTAGTAAGTAGTTAATTTCTTAACGTTAAAGATGGTGTTCGTTTGAATTATGAGACTGGTAATAGTCGAATAGAATAAAAAGAAAATGATTCAATACCACTCAAGGTACTGAATCGTTTTTAATTTGCAATCAAAATTTTCCAAAGTGAACTGCTAGTGTACCAGTTCTGGGGCTGAATAGCCGCTAAGCTAGCTACAATGATGAAGATGCCACCAATGGCAATAGATAAGGCAAAGATGTAATTAACCATGGTGAACTGCGAACTTTCATTAATAGATTGGCGCAAAATATGGATAGCAAGCGCAACTAAAATCATCCCTATTGAGATACCGATTTGGTAAAAAACATACATCAACTTTTCCCCAGTCTTTTTAAATCTGTTAAATATTATATGATTTTTTTGAATAATAAACAAAAATTAAAGTTAAATTTGACTTATATTAATAAGTCTATTATTATTCACACTAAAGTATGATGTTTCATGAATGAGAGGTATATAAATGGACTGGACCATTATACAGCAGGCATTGCCAGCATATGGGCATGGCTTCGTTCTTACCGTTTGGCTCTCATTGGTTGGGATTATTGGCTCAATCATTGTTGGAGTCATTGCAAGTTTGCTGCAATACTTTAAGACCCCGATCTTAAGTCAGATTGCAACAGCTTATGTCGAATTGGCACGCAATACACCGCTTTTAATTCAACTTTTCTTTTTGTATTATGCATTTCCAGTAATTGGTTGGCGAATGTCATCAATTACTGCCGGAATTATCGGTTTGATTTTCCTTGGGGGAGGCTATATGGCTGAAGGGTTCACCGGTGGCTTTCAAGGGGTAACGGATAGTCAAATCAATTCTGGCGAAGCTTTAGGAATGAATCGCTTTCAATTAGCAAGATACGTTGTGTTCCCGCAAGGATTTGCCTTAAGTATGCCAGCTTTGGCAGCTAATGTGATTTTTCTTATTAAGGAAACATCTATCTTTACAGTGATTGCGATTCCAGAATTGACTAATACCGCATTGGACCTAATAGGAATGTATTACCGGTCTAACGAATATCTTTTAATGTTGGTTATCGGCTATGCGATTATTATGATTCCAGTAATTTTGCTTTTAAACTGGCTAGAAAGGAAAGTTCGTTATGGCGCATTCGGGGATTAATGTCTTATTTAGCGGCAGCAACTTTGATCGGCTATTAGTTGGTTTATGGACCTCTATTTGGATTGCTGCTTTGTCAATTATCATTGGATTGCTTATTGGAACTATATTCGGTGTTCTTCGGACAATGCCGAATAAAATAATTCGTTGCATTTTAAGAGTCTACATGGAGATCTTTAGGATTTTACCTAGCGTAGTTTTACTTTATTTGGTTTATTATATTTTGCCTCGTAGCTTGCATATTAATTGGCCGGGTACTTGGATGGCAGTCTTAGCTTTTTCGCTTTGGGTAGCAGCAGAGTTCAGCGATATTGTTCGTGGGGCTTTGCAATCCGTGCCATTAGCTCAAAAGGAAAGTGGCTTGGCATTGGGTTTGAGTAAGATGCAGCTTTTCTTGTATGTTTTGTTACCTCAAGCATTCAAATTAGAGTTACCAGCTACGATCAACTTAGCAACAAGAGTAATTAAAACAACTTCTATTTTAATGTTGATCAGTGTAATGGATGTTATCAATGTGGGACA
The DNA here is from genome assembly GCF_002706375.1 of Lactobacillus amylovorus DSM 20531. Classification (NCBI taxonomy): domain Bacteria; kingdom Bacillati; phylum Bacillota; class Bacilli; order Lactobacillales; family Lactobacillaceae; genus Lactobacillus; species Lactobacillus amylovorus. Next base: position 434,500 of record NZ_CP017706.1, on the reverse strand, counting down.
ACAAATTATTGAAGCAAATAATCAAAAATTCCCAACAGGTGTTTTCTGGGTTTATGGTTTGATTTTCTTCTTTTACTTTATCCTGGATTATCCTTTATCAGTATGGGCAAAGAGTTTAATGGCAAAGCAAAAATAGGTGAGAAAAATGACTGAAGAAATTTTAAAAGTGGAACATCTAAACAAGTTTTATGGTGACTGGCAAGTACTTCACGATATTAGCTTTAATTTGAAAAAGGGTGAAGTTTTGGCGATTCTGGGTCCCTCAGGTTCAGGTAAATCAACACTCTTAAGAACACTGAATGGTTTGGAAAATTATAAAAATGGTGAGATTGTCTTTCATGGTAAAAAGGTCCAGTCCTCTCCAAAAGAATGGCAAGCTATTCGACAAAAGATTGGCATGGTTTTTCAATCATATGATCTTTTTCCAAACCTAACAGTAATGCAAAATATTCTTTTGGCACCTACAAAGGTCCAAAAACGGGATCGAGCAGAAGTAGAACAAGAAGCACATCATTTGTTAAAACGGGTAAATATGGATCAATATGCTGACACGTATCCTCGAGAATTATCTGGTGGTCAACAACAAAGAGTGGCAATTGTCCGTACTTTAGCTATGAAGCCTGAAGTTATTCTACTTGATGAAATTACTGCATCTCTTGACCCTGAAATGGTTCGTGGTATTGAAGATATTGTTAAAAAACTTTCAGAAAATGATCATATGACAATGATTTTAGTTACTCACCAAATGAACTTTGCTAAACGTGTCGCTGATCAAGTCCTCTTTTTGGAAAAAGGCAGGATTATTGAGAAAACTCCTTGTGAACAGTTCTTTACTGAACCACAATCTGAAAGAGCTCAGCAATTCCTCACTGATATGGACTTCTAGGGGGATGAAACTATGAGTGGACGAAAGATATTCAACACTATTATTAGTGTAATTGCCGCTGTCGTAGTGTTAGCTTCAGCTTATATGGGTTTAACTAAACCATATCTAGCTCGTTCTGCTGGTGGTAGCGGTTGGAGTAACAATAATAGTGTGACCCAAATTAAGCGTCGAGGTTATATTCGAATTGGTGTTTATGGCGACTTACCACCATATGGTTGGGTTAACTCTCAAGGCAAACGGGTTGGTTTTGATTTGCGACTTGCACGAGAATTAGCTAAAGAATTAGGTGTGAAACCACGATTTACCCAACTTAACGGAAATAACCGGGTTGACGCATTGAATTCTAATAAAGTAGATATGGTCTTAGCCAACTTTACCAAGACTCCAGAAAGAGCAGAAGTAGTAGATTTTGCCCATCCTTACATGAAAGTATCAACTGGTGTCGTTTCACCTAAGAGTCACCCGATTACCAGTGAAAAGCAATTGCGAGGGAAACAATTGATTCTTTTGAAAGGATCAACGGGTGAAAACTACTTTGCTAACCGTCCTGGAATAAAGCTTTTACGTTTTGATTCAGAAACCCAGCAATTTAATGCAATGAAAAATAAGCGAGGAGCTGCATTAGCTGATGATAACTCCTACTTATATGCCTGGATTAAAAAGAATCCGCAATATGTAGTAGGAATTAGATCAATTGGTCCTCACCAATTTATTGCACCTGCTGTTAAGAAGGGTAACAAATCTTTATTGAAGTGGACTAATAAACAAATCAATCGTTTGACTGCTGAAGGTTTCTTCAAGAAAGATTACCAAATTGAACTTAAACCATACTTTGGTAAAGGAATTGTGCCTAGCGACATTTTATTAAAGTAAATCAAAAATGAAAAGAGAAGTAATTCAAACTTGGAATTACTTCTCTTTATTCTATGCCAAAGTATTTTTTAGCTGCGTCGCTCATCTTATTTGGTGACCAAACAGGGTACCAGACGAATTCGACGTCTACATTTTTAACTTCTTCGACCTGTTCTACTTCTGCTTTGATTTTATCAAGGCCGATTGTAAAATTAAATTGAACACTTTGTAAAAAATAAAAGCCCATCTGGGCCTGTTTGATAGAATGTTAATAACCACAAAAACTTCTATTGGAGGTCAAAAATGGACTCTTTATATTCTACCATGAATCAGCGCATTAAAGGTAAACACTTATCATTCGAAGAGCGGGTTATTATCCAAACTCGTATCAAAGACGGCTTCTCTCTTAGAGCTATTGCACGTGAACTTGGTTGTTCCCCGTCTACCATCAGCTATGAAGTCAAACGCGGTACTGTTTCTCTTTATCATGGCAAACAGAGCCGGTACAAGGCTGATCACGGTCAAAGCGTTTATCAGGCTAATCGACACCATTGTGGCCGCAAATCAGACTTCTTGAAGAAATCTGATTTTATCGAATATGTTAACAAGCATTTCTCTGAAGATAACTGGTCGCTTGATGTATGTGTCAATCGCAGTTTGGTTTTAGGACATAAGACTAGAGATGATCAAGTACTGCTGACTTTGTCTGAGCGAATGAGTCGCGAGTTTTTAATCTTGCGGATTCCCGATAAGACCGCTGCCAGTGTCATGCATGCTTTTAGAACGCTTCAAAAACAATACAGCGAGCACTGGAACGACATCTTCAAGACAATCACTACTGATAATGGCTCGGAGTTCGCGGATTTAGCTAATTTAGAGCAAGTCTCTAAAACGCTTGTTTACTATGCTCATCCATATACTTCTTGCGATAAAGGCACTGTTGAAAGACATAACGGCCTTATTCGTAGGTTCATACCTAAAGGTGATTACATCAATAACTATTCTCTTAAAGACATCATTAATATTGAAACCTAGTGCAATTCACTGCCGAGAAAGATCTTAGCATATCATACCCCAGATGAAATCTTTAAAAAGGAATTGGATCGTATCTATCAAACAGCATAAGTGTTCAATTTATTATTGCAATTTACGAAGGCCGATTGTAAAATTAAATTGAACACTTTGTAAAAAATAAAAGCCCATCTGGGCCTGTTTGATAGAATGTTAATAACCACAAAAACTTCTATTGGAGGTCAAAAATGGACTCTTTATATTCTACCATGAATCAGCGCATTAAAGGTAAACACTTATCATTCGAAGAGCGGGTTATTATCCAAACTCGTATCAAAGACGGCTTCTCTCTTAGAGCTATTGCACGTGAACTTGGTTGTTCCCCGTCTACCATCAGCTATGAAGTCAAACGCGGTACTGTTTCTCTTTATCATGGCAAACAGAGCCGGTACAAGGCTGATCACGGTCAAAGCGTTTATCAGGCTAATCGACACCATTGTGGCCGCAAATCAGACTTCTTGAAGAAATCTGATTTTATCGAATATGTTAACAAGCATTTCTCTGAAGATAACTGGTCGCTTGATGTATGTGTCAATCGCAGTTTGGTTTTAGGACATAAGACTAGAGATGATCAAGTACTGCTGACTTTGTCTGAGCGAATGAGTCGCGAGTTTTTAATCTTGCGGATTCCCGATAAGACCGCTGCCAGTGTCATGCATGCTTTTAGAACGCTTCAAAAACAATACAGCGAGCACTGGAACGACATCTTCAAGACAATCACTACTGATAATGGCTCGGAGTTCGCGGATTTAGCTAATTTAGAGCAAGTCTCTAAAACGCTTGTTTACTATGCTCATCCATATACTTCTTGCGATAAAGGCACTGTTGAAAGACATAACGGCCTTATTCGTAGGTTCATACCTAAAGGTGATTACATCAATAACTATTCTCTTAAAGACATCATTAATATTGAAACCTAGTGCAATTCACTGCCGAGAAAGATCTTAGCATATCATACCCCAGATGAAATCTTTAAAAAGGAATTGGATCGTATCTATCAAACAGCATAAGTGTTCAATTTATTATTGCAATTTACGAACTCACTAATTAAATAAAAAGAATATAAAAAATGCTTAGTACCTAGTTGGTATTAAGCATTTTTGTTTAGCCTATAATGAGCATTCTCCAGAATTGACTACTGGTGTACCAGTTGTGCGGCTGAATTGCGGCCAGGCTGGCGATAATGATTAAAACGCCAGCCGTTGAGATCGAAATGGAAAAGATGAAGTTAGTGAAATTGGCAGGGTAGCTGCTTTTGCTACATCCCCTGAAGATGTAAAGTGCAAGACCCACGAAAAAGAAACCTACAAAAATCCCGATTTGATACCAAATATCCATTACTACTCCCTTAATTAATCCTTCTTTTCATAACCAAAATACTTCTTTGCGGCGTCGCTCATACGGTCCGGCGACCAAACCGGATACCAGACAAATTCTACGTCCACGTTTTTTACTTCTTCAACTTTTTTAACTTCTTTAGTGATTGCATCGATTAAAAAGCCGATCAAGGGACAGGCTGGAGTGGTCAAAGTCATGTTGATTAAGCAGATGCCATCTTCGTCCAAGTCGATACCATAGATTAAGCCTAAATTAACCACGTCGACGTTTAATTCAGGGTCGATCACCTGAGCGAGGTGGTTAATGATGTCGTTTTTGATTGTTTCGCCGTCTCTCATTATGCATCCTCACCAAAAATCTTTGCTTTGATTGCTTGTCCGGTTGGCGTACCAGCTAAGCCACCGATTCCTGTTTCGCGTAGGGATGCTGGCATTTGGTGGCCAACTTTTTTCATGGCATCGATACATTCGTCAGCCGGAATTACACTAGTGCATCCCGCCAGCGCCATATCTGCCGCAATCAAGGCGTTCCCAGCACCAATCGCATTTCTTTTCACGCAAGGCACTTCAACCAGTCCTGCAATAGGGTCACAAACAAGGCCAAGCAAATTCGACATTGCAATCGATAAAGCCTGTGCACTTTGTTCGGCGGAGCCGCCAGCTGCTTCAACTGCCGCAGCCGCACCCATGGCAGAGGCAGAGCCTACTTCAGCTTGGCAGCCGCCAGTAGCACCAGCGATTTCGGCGTTGTTGGCGATCACCATGCCAAAGCCACCGGCAGTGAACAAGAAGCGAATCATTTGCTCCTCAGTTAAGTTGAGTCGTTTTTCTAATAAAAACAAGACACCAGGCAAGGTGCCGGATGAACCCGCTGTTGGCGTAGCACAAATGACACCCATTGCCGCATTAACTTCGTTAGTTGCAACAGCATTCTGTACGGCAGTCATGATCGTGTCGCCAGAAAGGGTGTGGCCTTTCTCAATATATTTCTTGATCTTCACGGCCTCACCGCCAGTTAAGCCAGTGCTAGAAAACACACCATTGCCGCTGCGACCTTTTTTCACCGCATCGCGCATGGTTTCCAGATTGTATTTCATTTTGTTCCAGACTTTTTCACGAGGTAAGCCTGACATTTGGCATTCTTGTTCAATGATCAATTCAGAGATAGGTTTGCCTGTTTTTTCGGAGTCGGCGACAATTTCTTTAATGTGGTTGTACATGATTTCATCCTATCTATAAACAAATGATGTGAGGATATTTCTTCCGTAATTCACCAGTTAAGGCTGGTTTGAAGTAATTTTGGATATCGTACTCATAGATGTAACAAGCGTGCGACTTGTAGATTCTTTTTTCCTTAAAAGGGGCCTTGAGTTTCAAAAAGTCAGATAAGGATCCCTCGTGATTAAGTTTTCTCTCAAAATCAACTAAGATCACGATTGGTAGAGAACCAGCTGGCTTGATGTTGATGCCGTGTAAGACGATGTCGCGCACTTCGATGGCACCGCCACCGATAGAGCAGCCTGATAATTGGGCATTCTTTTCACCATCTGACATGTCCAAAATCGCAGTGTTAGGGTGGCCGATGGGGCTTTGGCCTTCTTCTTCAACAAAGCGAATATCGATTCCGCATTGGCGCGCAATCTCAGGTGCTCGCGGCACACGCAAATCCTCTGTAGTAAAGCCCAAGATTCCTGCAGCGATGGCATAGTCAGTACCATGTCCGCGGTGCGTTTGCGCAAAAGAGCCATAATAATGAACAGTAACTTTTTTAGGTACGCCGCCGAACAAGCGGTTTCCTTCACGGCCAATGGCTACGGCACCGGCAGTGTGTGAGCTTGACGGTCCGACCATGACAGGTCCGATGATGTCAAAGACGCTCTTGTAACGATTCTCCATTGTAAGATCCCCTAATGTATTATAATTCTCGTTTCTCATTATAACGGATAATGGGAAATTGATAAGTAAAGATTGCGATGATTTTCAATCTTTTGAGAAATAGAGTAATCGTAATTACTGTAATTATAATTACTGAAATCTAACTAAAATAAAAATTTCTTATTCTTGTACATTTTCAGTATAATTTAGTAGCATAATAGAGATCATTTTTAGAGAAGGATAAATTATGACTAACGAAAAAGACAAATTGAAGCAAAATTTAGAGAAGGTTGCTGAAGAACGCGGCGACCAGCAAGCAGTATCTTATCAAGACTTGTTCAGTCCAATGTTCATGCAAAAGAATACCAGCTTTGCTACGATTGATGTGTTTGTAAGAGAACTTGGCTTGAAGGACTTCCAAGAGATCGAAAAGATTGATGACAAAGTAATCGACGATTTTGTCAAAAAAGAGACGAAATTTAATAATTGGCAAGAAATGCAACAGCGTGCGGTAAGCGAATACATGACTAGCTTATTTTAATAAAAAGTACCCCCTAAAGTCGGTTATGAGTTGATAAGAATGGTATCATTAATACAGTAGTAAATATATATTTTTGGCGTAGAAAGAAAAGGAAGAGAACGATGGAAGATAAAGAAATTGTTCAACAGATTGAACAGGGCGTCAAAGAATCAGAAAATTGGAGTGTATATCACCACTTAAAGGATAAGTTAGGTTATCCAGCATTAATGTTGCGTCAAACTAACACAAGTGCAAATAGTTTCGGCGTAAACATCGATATCTTTAAAGGATATGCTTACTTGTTCTTGGACAATGGTACACCTGCAGAACCTGGCAAGCCTTTCTCAGTGCAAGAGATGTCAGATTGGGTAGCTTTGAAAGAACTGCTTGACATCATTAAGCCTTATATAAAAAAATAAATCCATAAAAAATACGAATTTGCCATTGTGGCAAATTCGTTTTTATTTGTGGGAAAGGGATCAGAATGCAGAAGTACACAAGATTAGCAACTAAAGATGACTTGGCTGAGATTATGGCTATTATTGGGGATGCCAAGGTATTTTTGAAAAAGTCAGGCAGCATGCAATGGCAAAATGGCTATCCAAATGAAGAATCAATTTTAGATGATATTAAGAATGGTGATGGATATGTCTTAGTAGTTGGCGATAAGGTGGCTGGCTACACTGCCGCAATTACTGGTGTAGATCCCCATTATCTGAAAATTGAAGGTGGCAGCTGGAGCGACAACGATGATCCTTATACAACGATTCACCGCATTTGCTTGAGTTCAAATTATCAAGGTCAAGGCTTAAGTAGGATCTTCATGTCAGATATCATCAGTTTGGAATATGCGACCGGTATCAGAAACTTTCGTGTTGATACCCATCGTTTGAATAAGCCAATGCAAAAGCTGGCAACCGGCAACGGTTTTGAATATCGTGGTATTATCCAAGTCGATGATGAGGTTGATCCAGACCGCTTGGCTTACGAATTAAATATGTAGAAAATAAAAAGCCCATAATTGCTTCAAGAAGTAACAATTATGCGGCTTTTTTACTTTTCGTTATAAAGAGCTTTAACAGCATCGATATCACATCGTTGGATGGTGTAAGCACGTTGATCAGTAATGCAGAATTCATAACTGATGGTTAACTGTCGTTGTGCTCCAAACCAATAGCGTGACCCAATTCGTGTTCAGCACAGACAATGCAATTTCTGGATTTACTTGATCCAAGAAGAAGTTGTTAAGTGAAATGGTTGAACCTTGAACCGTAGAGGTAGCCACGTGGTACAGCAGGCAGTTGTGTGATACCAGCCCAACCAGTGTTGCTGTAGTTACCAGCGTTCACAATGATGTTGGCTTGGTGATAATCAGTAACTTGCTTAAAGTTGATGGCTTTAGTATCGTTCCAAGCGTTCATTGATACATCGGCTTTCTATTTAATTTTTTGCATTATCTAACTATTTGTAACCCATTTGCAAGCGTAAGGCCTCGTAAATTGGCTTGCCGCCAAGCAAGTCGAGTACGTAGTAAGAAATAAAGGTAACGATGATTAATGGCAAGACTTGTTGGACAGTACCGACCATTTCGGTTAACAACATGATCGCAGTAAAAGGTGCTTTTTCGATCGCGCCAAAGTAAGCGGCCATTGAAATAACCAAGATGTGAACGAAGTACATTGACGGAATGATGCCTAATTTAATCATGACGTTGGCACAGATCATGCCTAAGATCGTACCTAAAACCAGGATCGGCATGAAGATACCGCCAGGCACTGATGAACCATAAGACAGCATTGAGAAGACAAAACGAATGATGAAGAGAATGATAGGGATAATTACCAAACTCCATGGTCCAAGCAGTAATTGTGTGTCGAGCTTATGGTTGGACAAATCAGTGATCAAAACGTGTGAACCACCGAGCAGGTGAGAATTCCAAAGACCAACTGGAATAATCGAGATCAAAGGAATAATGCTGTGGTAGTAAGCAGGAATCTTCTTAAGTTTACTGAAGATGTAAGCAATGTATATTGGTAGCAGTAAGCTAAGAGTCCTAATACAATACCGATAATTGGCAAAGTCCAGTAGGCATTGATTGGGAAGTAGCCGCGAACTGGCAAGTATAAACATGGCTTGTTACCGAAGAACAGAATAGTCATGAAGTCAGCTGAGACGCTGGCGGCTAAAATTGAGACCACCTTTTTGGGTTTAAAGCTGAAGGAGATTTCTTCAACTAAGAACATTGCGCCGGCAATTGGTGCACTAAAGGCAGCCGCAAGTCCTGCCGCAACACCACATTCTTGCAGTTCCTTAATTTGATCTTTGTCTGATTCAAAGATGCTTTCGGCTAACCCTTGTCCAACCATGGCACCCATTTCAATACATGGACCTTCACGTCCCAGCATTAGGCCAGGGCAGATTGCCAGCAGACCACCAACAAATTTACGCCATAAGATTGACCACCATGGCATCTTGTTTTCACCTAAGAAAACAGCTTCAATTTGCGGTACACCAGAACCGACTAATTGATTCAAATATGGTTTAGTGATGTGACCTAGTACAAGGCAGATAACGATCATCAAGATAACATAGGGCACAAGCCACATTGGTTGTGCCGCCATCTTCGGGTAAATGAAGTTGAGGATCTGCATCGTATGGTCAATGACCCAGCGAAAGACGCTTACGATTAGACCGGTGATGATGCCTACAAGAATCGCCCGGTACAGGTGATAAGACATGTCACTGGAAAACGGTTTTCTTAAAATTTGTTTTGCAGTTTTTATCATAATTATTTCCTTATTACTGAAGTTTAGTACAACTTTATCTTATCACTGAAGTTTAGTACAACTTTATCTTATCACATGCAAACAGCCCTTGTTCAGGGCTGTTTGCATGTAATATTGAATAAAAATTATCTATTTTCTTGAACTACCTTAACAATTTGAATGATGATAGTAGGCATTAATGCTAACCCGATAATCCAAAGAAGTTGAGTGTTAGTCAATGGAGTTACGGCAAACAAGCTGTGAAGGCCTGGTACGAATAAAATCAATGCAAGCAATAATGTACCAACTGCAAAGGTAGCTAAGCTGTACCAGTTATTCTTAAAGCCAATTTTGAAAATGCTGTGCTGTGAACGGCAGTTGAAACCATGAAGCAAACGAGCAAAAGTCAAAGTTGAGAAGGCCATGGTACATGCGACAGCTGTACTAGTTTGACGACCAATCATGAAGGCTGCAATTACGCCAACTGAAATGATTGCCCCTTGAAGGGTAACTCTTGTTACCAAGTTTTTATCAAGAATACCAACCTTAGGATCACGTGGCTTTCTATCAAGAATGTCTGGTGCACCAGGTTCCACTCCGATTGCCAAAGCTGGAAGGGAGTCGGTTACCAAGTTGATGAACAAAAGCTGAACTGCGATAAATGGCACTGAAAAGCCACCAATTGAGGCAAAAAGTACAGTGATGATAGCAGATAAGTTACCTGAAAGAAGATACATAATTGCGTTCTTAATATTTTCAAAAACGGTCCGACCATTGGCAACAGCCTTGATTATTGTAGCAAAGTTGTCGTCGGCCAAGATCATGCTGGCTGCATCTTTTGATACTTCGGTACCGGTGATTCCCATAGCAACACCAATGTCGGCTTTCTTCAAGGCAGGGGCGTCGTTGACACCATCACCAGTCATAGAAACAATCTTGTCCTTCTTTTGCCATGCGTTAACGATGCGGATCTTGTTTTCTGGCGATACACGGGCATAAACGGCGATCTTTTCAATCTTTTGTTCAAGTTCTTCGTCGCTCATCTTATCAAGTTCGAGACCAGTAACGGCAATGTCGCCATCGCTAAAGATACCGATCTTTTTGGCAATGGCAACGGCAGTAACCTTGTGGTCACCAGTGATCATGACAGTACGGATATCGGCTTTTTTAGCACGAGCAACAGCTTCAATACTTTCTTCACGAGGTGGGTCCATTTCGGAAACCAAACCGATGAAAGTAAAGCCATGTTCAGTTTCAGGTGATAAGTCTCCGTCTTTTTCCTTATAAGCAAAAGTTAAAACACGTAAACCATTTTCTGAGAAGTGTTCGTTTTGCGCTAAAATTTTCTTCCTGTCTTCGTCGGTCATTGGACGGACTTCATCGCCGATGCGGATGTTGTCACAGCGGTCGAGCAGGACGTCAATGGCACCCTTAACGAAGATAGTAGGTACAGTGTGAATCAAGTGCTTGGTACTCATCAACTTACGGTCAGAGTCAAATGGCACTTCTTGTTGACGAGTTAAAAGACCACGCAAGTCATTTTCGGATAAACCAAGTTGGTTATTGCCAAGGTCAATGCCTGGCACCTTGCGGTACATTTCAAGTAAGGCTGATTCAGTTGGGTCACCGATGCTCTTGCCGTCTTTTAAGCTTGAGTCGTTGTTTAATACTGCGTCGTATAAAAGGTAGCGGTGTAATTGATTGCCTAAGTCTAGTTGATCAGGCTTTAAGACTTCGCCACCAATGTAGATGTCTTCAACGGTCATCTTGTTTTGGGTTAAAGTACCGGTTTTATCGGAACAAATAACGGAAACGGAACCTAAAGATTCAACGGCAGCCAAGTTCTTGATAATGGCATTTTCTTTGGCCATCTTTTGTGTACCCATAGCTTGCACGATGGTTACGATTGAACTCAAGGCTTCAGGAATTGCGGCTACAGCTAAGGCAACTGCAAAAAGAAGTGCATCCATAATCGGTTGACCGCGCCAGATTTGCAAGCCAAGTACGATGGCACAAATGATCAAAATTGCCGTGGCCAGTTTGGATGAGAACTTATCAAGTGAGACTTGAAGTGGGGTACGACGTTCCTTAGTTTCATTCATCAAGGAAGCGATCTTACCGATCTCGGTGTTCATCCCCGTGCCGGTAACTAACACATTAGCGCGGCCGTAAGTAACTAGTGAACTTGAGTAAACCATGTTGAGACGGTCACCCAATGGGATTTCATGATCGAAGTCAACGTCGGCCTTATCGATATTGGTTGATTCACCGGTTAAAGAACTTTCGTTAACTTGCAGAGAATAGTTATCCAAAATTCGTCCATCGGCAGTAACCATGTCGCCGGCTTCCAAAAGCATGATGTCGCCAGGTACAACGTCTTTTGAATCGATTTCGATCTTTTCACCATTGCGCAGAACTTTGGCACTAGGTGAGGACAGCGACTTGAGCGATTCAAGCGATTTTTCTGCTTTAACGTGCTGCACCGTTCCTAAAATTGCGTTTAAGATCAGTACGGCAATGATAACCAGCGTACTTTCTAAATCACCAGTAAAGGCAGAAATAACTGCGGCGATGATCAAGATGATGACCATCAAATCTTTAAACTGCTCTAAGAAAACTTGAAAGGCCGTTTTCTTTTTGCCTTCAACTAAGGCGTTTTTACCGTATTTGGCTAAGTTTTCTTCAGCCTGCTTAGTCGATAAACCATCGCTGCCGGTTTTAAACTCTTTTAAAACCTCGTCCTTGGTCTGTAAATAATACTGTTTCATATAATCCTCCAGAATTGGGCGTGTCTAGACAAAAAAAGAGACCATGCCCAAACTTAAAAAAGTTTATGCATAGTCTCACCATTTAAATTTACAGCGGAAATTGCTTTCGTGATATGACGCCGTAAATACAATTATTTGTCGGTTACTCCCTATATGTATATTAAAATTAAATCATACGACATTGTTCTTGGCAATAAAAAAATAATATAATTAAAAATCATAAATTGGAGGGGAAAATATGAATGAGGTGATTTTGCCGCGCAAACGCTGGCAACAAATCTTTAACGTGCAAATGATTTTTGCACTAATCGTAATAATTTTAGAAATGATTCCTAAGCGAGGACACGCTGCAGGTAATATTTTTCAGTTAGTATTCTTATGCTTAGTCATTGGTTTAAATTTTTACGTTCAATTTAAGTGTAAAAATCCTAGCAAGCTTAATCATGAGATTACTCGCTGGATAAATCTCTGGCTGTTTAGCGGTTATTTCATTGATGTCTGGTTAGCAATGGGTAATTATTTATTACTTAATTACAAACAACTGGAGATACTATGGGTCCTTTTGCTCTGGGCTGCCTATCTGGTTTTGTTATTACCACTAGCAGTTCTTTATGCCGGTGATCTAAAGAAATGGTATCTTCGATTAATTGCTGTTTATTTGCTTGATCAGCAATATGGGCCTGATCAATCATTATTGGTAAGCAAAAACTTGCGGATTATGCATTCCATTACCTGGCAAGGCGTAATTGCAGCGTTGGCTTTATTAATTTTAGCCTGCTTTTTAGGCTATGCCTGGGGCTATCGTTTCAATCCAAACTTAAAATTTGTCAAAAGTCGCAATTTTCAAATGTGGGTTTTCGTCATTGTCGTAGTTTTTGCTACGATTGATCTGTTTTACAATGCTTTCAGTGATTATGACAAAAATCTTTGGACAGTCTTCTTTGGCTACTCGATTAATATTTACGCAAAATATCTGACTATTCCAAATCTGACGTCCGCCATTGAGCCAGGGATTTTGGAAGAAACAGAACGCTATTTGATGGTTCTGATCTTTATTGCCGGCTTTAATCGTTTCCCTAAGTGGCGTGTGCCAATCGCAGTTTATGCGTCTGGTATTCTTTTTGGCTTGTCCCATGCTGGTAACGTTGGCTGGAACGGTGAAACCTTGTCTGCAACAGTTGCGCAAGTTATTGGTGTAATGGGTAGTGGCTTCTTATGGGCTGTTCTCTATCTTTACACTGGTAAATTATGGCTACCAATGATCTTTCACTTCTTAATGGATTATCTAGCTGATCTTCAGTCAGGTTGGAATTCAGCTGGTTGGCAATTTAGCGGCTGGACTACCGATTATATTTCAGAAATATTAATGGTAGCAGTGCCTTTGGCTTTTACGATCTGGATGATGTTTGGCCAAAGACGTGCTGTTTTAGAGGAAAATGCCAATCGTTTGCTTAACTTAAATTAAAAAAATACCGACATCTTATCATTAGGTAAGTGTCGGTATTTTAGTATCTAATTATTTATTACTTTTCAAACTTCTTGCCCCATGCCCATGGATCCTCGTGCCAGATCTTTAGTACATCGTTGTTTCAAAATATTGGCAATTTAACACAAAGTCGATTATGGTACTATGTTTTGTAAGGAGATGATGAAATGGAGTTCAAAGATAAATATCATCTAATAACAGAGCAAAATAAAAGGTATGCTAAATCAAATTTAGCACGTTTAGTTTTCGCAAATACTAGATTTGAAGGACTTTCTACTACATTACCTCAGACAGAGATAATAGTTTCTGGATTAGGAGTAGATGGAGTACCAGTTGATGATATAAATACAATCGTTCAATTAAAAAGAGGCTGGCAATATATTATTAACGAAACCAAGCCACTTTCTCTACGAATCGAAAAAAATATAAATCTAATTGTTGCTAGAGACGATGCAGTATTTCCTGGAGAATTAAGAACGGGTAGTGGTTTGGTAGCTAGCTATAAAGGGGATTTTGTTCCACCAGAAAATATTAGTGAAGATGAAGAAGAAAAATATCTAAATGACTTAATTAACAGCGATCGCTCTGCAACAGATAAGGCATTAACTTTAATGTTCCATAACATGAGACAGCAAATATTTTGGGATCGAAATAAACGATCAGCTATTTTGGCCGCAAATAAATTAATGATTGAAAATGGTGCCGGTCTGATTGCCGTGCCCGAAGATAAATATCCAACTTTTCTAAGAAAAATTTCTGATTACTATCTTTCTAATGACATGAAAGAAGTAAAAGAATGGACCTATAAAAATGGAATTCAGGGCATCGAGTTAAGAAATAAAAAGTCTGAAGATACTAAGATTGATCCTAACTTACAGAAATATTTAAATTAAAAAACACCGGCATCTTATCATTTAGATAAGTGTCGGTATTTTAGTATCTAATTATTTATTACTTTTCAAATTTCTTGCCCCATGCCCATGGATCCTCGTGCCAGGTCTTCAAGACATCGTATTGTTCACTTGAGATGTGGCCTGATTCGTTTTCCTTCTTAAGAAGTTCTGGGTAGGAAAGAAGTGGAGCATACTTAACGCCGCTCTTAGCAAAGTTTTCCTTGGCGTCTGGCAAGTAGTAGGTGAAGATTGAAGATACGCCGATTACGTTGCCACCGTCTTTTTCAGTTGCCTTAACAGCGTTCAAAACTGAGCCACCAGTAGTGATTAAGTCGTCAATTAAAACAATCTTGTCGTCTTTTGAAAAGCAACCTTCGATTTGACGACCCTTGCCATGATCCTTTGGTTTTGGACGAACGTAGATCATTGGCAAATGAAGCTTGTCAGCAACCCAAGCTGCGTGAGGGATGCCGGCTGTGGCAACACCGCCGATGATTGTAGCTTCTGGAAATTCTTTTGCAATCAAATTAGCCAAATCACTGGCAATCATATCGCGCAATTCTGGGTAAGATACAGTCAAACGCAAGTCAGTGTAGATTGGTGAAAGCATCCCACTAGCATAAGTAAATGGCTTGTCAGGTGAGATAGTGATGATTTTTTCTTGGATAAGTTGAGAAATAATTTGATCTTTATGCATTTTAGTTGAACTCCTTCTTGATTGCTTCATAAGCAGCTTCTGGATCACTGGCTAAAGTGATAGGACGGCCAACAACGATGGCACTTGAACCCCATGCCTTAGCATCGGCTGGTGTTGCAACTCTTGATTGGTCATCTTTGGCGTTGCCAGCTGGACGAATTCCTGGAGTGACATATAAAAAGTCGTCGCCGATTGCTTCGTGTAATTCTTTTACTTCAAGTGGTGAGCAGATAACGCCGTCTGCACCAGCAGCTTTTGCCATCTTGGCCAGGCTGAGTACTTGTTTGTCCATTGGTAAAGAACAGTTTTGTTCGTGGGCTAAAACATCGTCTGAAATTGAAGTCAATTCAGTGACAGCCAAAAGCTTAGGTACGCTCTTGCCAGCGGGTGTGCCAGCGATTAAACCGTCTTTAGCGGCCTTGATCATTTGACTGCCGCCAAGTGCGTGCACCGTAGTAAAGGTGATGCCAAGTTTTGCTAAAGCCTTAGCACCGTTGTAAACAGTGTTAGGAATATCATGCATCTTAAGGTCCAAGAAGATCTTGTAGCCTTGGTCGGCTAATTCTCTGACTACGTCAATACCAGCATTATAGAAAAGCTCCATGCCAACTTTGATAAAGACGTTTTCCGGTTTGCCTAGTTTTGACAAAATTTCGTGTAATTTTTCTTCATTGTCCAAATCGAGGGCAACGATAACAGGTCTAGTCATTTTACCTCCACAAAAAAAGTCTATACATGGCGCAGAGAGACACCAGGTATAGACTTTCCCCAGATAATTTAAGTCAATATTTTGAACTTGCGGTCTCTCTGTACCGTTTAAAGTTTGATCAAAACGAAGTTTAACACCATCGAAAATAAAATACAAATAAAATTTTGGACTTTGAAAAAATGAAAAAGGCGTGTACAATCTGTTCTAAAAAATAAGCGAATGTCCGTGAGCATTCATTTTTGGAGGAAAATTATGACAAATACACGCGTAAGTTTACCAGGATTAGATTTAAAGAACCCAGTGATGCCAGCAAGTGGTACCTTTGGCTTTGGTGATGTGCCAGCAGCTAAGAAGTTCGATTTAAACGACTTGGGTGCGATGGTGATCAAGACCACGACGCCACATGCGACAACCGGTAATCCGCAACCACAGATCGCTGTTTTAGACGACGGCGTTTTGAACTCAGTTGGTTTAACTAACCCAGGTGTTGACGCAGTAATTAGTGAGAAACTTGTTCCACTTAGAAAACAATATCCAGACCTGCCAATTATGGCTAGTGTGGGTGGCGATAGCGAAGACGACTACGTTGAAGTCGCTAAGAAGTTGTCTGACTCAGCTTTAGTTAATGCACTCGAAATCAACGTTTCTTGTCCTAACGTTGATCGCGGTGGTATGAGCTTTGGTGTGCATCCCGACGTCGTTGAAGAGTTAACCCAGAAAATCAAAAACGTGGTCAACGTTCCAATCTACGTTAAGCTAACACCAAACGTCACTGATGTAGTTACTATCGCCAAAGCTGCCGAAAAGGGCGGTGCTGATGGTCTTTCCATGATCAACACTTTGCTTGGTATGGACATTGATGTGAAAACGAGAAAGCCAGTGCTTGGCCACAACGTGGGTGGTCTCTCCGGTGAAGCTGTTAAACCAGTTGCTCTGCGCATGATTGCCCAAGTTCACCAAAGCGTGAACTTACCAATCATCGGTATGGGCGGCATTAGTTCAGCCGAAGACGTCGTCAAATTCATGCTTGCCGGTGCCAGTGCTGTTGCCGTAGGGACTGCTCATTTCCACGACAGCATCGCCTCCAAGCATATTGCAGATAGTTTGCCAGTTGAACTTAAAAAATTAGGCGTTGACGATATCAACGATTTAGTCGGTCAAATTAAATTCAATTAATTCCTTGACAAACGCTGTCATTTACAGTAACTTTAAAGCAATGAATGTCCTTTAAAATTAGTCCCGTGAGGCTAGCAAGGCAGGCTTAAATTAAGTTTCGACTTTACAGAAAGCTCCTAGTCTCAGAGAAGACTGGGAGCTTTTTTCATGGGCAAAAATTAGGAGGCTGTTAAATTGGCAAAAGAAATTCAGGATGCGCTTGCAATGAAGCGTGCGCTAACGCGTATTACTTACGAAATCATCGAACAAAATAAGGGTACCGATGATCTAGTATTAGTTGGGATCAAGACACGTGGTGTTTACCTGGCTAACCGCATCCATGACAGAATTCAAAAACTTGAAGGCGTTGATGTTCCGGTCGGTGAACTTAACATCACCCTTTACCGTGATGACCGTCATGATGCATCCTTGAAGCAAGATCCAGTTGTTAACTCTGATCAAGTTGGTGTCGCCATCGATGACAAGCACGTTGTCTTGATCGACGATGTTATCTACACCGGTCGAACAATTAGAGCTGCGATGGATGCCTTGATGCACGTTGGTCGACCAAGTTCGATCAGAGTGGCAGTTTTGGTTGACCGTGGTCACCGTGAATTGCCAATCCGTGCAGACTTTGTTGGTAAAAACATTCCAACTTCTGCCGACGAACAAGTCGCTGTTAATGTAGTTGAAAAGGACGGCAAGGATTCAGTTGAACTGAAGACTTTGCCAAAATAAAAAATAGAAAAAGTAAATAATTCAACCATTTAATTGACTCCAGAGAGGGCCAGAAGGGTTGCTTAGTTTTTCGCATACAAAAATGCGAAGAAAAAGCCTGGAGCAATTAAATGCTTCAGGCTTTTTTGATAGAAAGAATCGAAAATGAAAAATTTAAATCTTGTCAGTTTACCACATTTTGTTAGTGTTGAAAATTTGCATGTTGATGAAGTAGAAGCTTTGATCAAGCGAGCAGAATACTTCAAAAAAGGCGGTGCAACGCCTCGCTTAACCAAGCCGGTATACGTGACCAACATGTTCTTTGAAGACTCAAGTAGAACACATACGAGTTTTGAAATGGCTGAAAGAAAGTTGGGCTTAACAGTCGTCCCATTTGATCCAGCTCACTCATCAGTTAATAAAGGTGAAACTTTATACGACACTTCACTCATCATGAATGCCTTAGGTGTCGATCTTGAAGTGATCCGCCACTCACAAAATGAGTACTACAACGATTTGATCAACTTAAAAGATCACCAACACTTAAACATCGGTGTGATCAACGCAGGTGATGGTAGTGGTCAACACCCTAGTCAATGTATGCTCGACATGATGACCATCCACGAACACTTCGGCCACTTCAAAGGCTTAAAAGTAGCCATCGTCGGCGACATCACTAACTCAAGAGTCGCAAAAAGTGACATGGAACTGCTTACCAGATTAGGCGCAGAAGTCTACTTCTCAGGTCCAAGCTACTGGTATTCAAAGGAATTTGATAAATACGGTAAGTATGAAGAATTAGACAAGTTGATCCCTGACATGGATGTCATGATGCTGCTTAGAGTACAACATGAACGTCATGCAGGTGATACTAATGAAAAGAAATTTGATGCAAAAGCATACCATGAAAAATATGGCATCAACCACAAACGTTACAATGAATTAAAGCCAGATACAATCATCATGCACCCAGGTCCAATTAACCACGACGTTGAACTTAGCGGTGACTTGGTCGAAAGCGACAAGTGTATGTTTGTTCGTCAAATGCAAAACGGCGTCTTCATGAGAATGGCCATGATTGAAGCGGTATTACGCGGAAGAAAGCTCGGAGGTCTCGAATAATGACAACAGTAATTAAGAACGGTACCGCTTATCAAAATGGTTGCTTAGTTAAAGCAGATGTTTTAATTGACGGTCAAAAAATTAAAGCAATCGGTACTGATTTAACAGGTGACAAAGTAATTGATGCTAAAGGCAAGTTAGTCAGCCCCGGCTTAGTTGATGTCCACGTTCACTACCGCGATCCTGGTCAAACTTATAAGGAAGATATTAGAACAGGTAGCGAAGCTGCAGCCCGCGGTGGTTTTACCACAGTCGGTGCCATGCCAAATGTCACTCCTGTACCTAACACACCAGAATTAATGGAAAAGATGGTTGAAGAAAACAATAAGAAGGGCATCGTTCACATCTTCCAATACGGTCCAATCACTAATGATGAAACAACTGATGTCATTCCTGATTATGCCGCTTTGAAAAAAGCTGGTGCTTTTGCCTTAAGTAATGACGGCCACGGCGTGCAAACCGCCCAAACTATGTACCTGGCTATGCAAAAAGCTAAGGAAAACAACTTGATTGTCGCAACTCATGCTCAAGATGATTCATTGTTTGATCACGGCATCGTCAACGCCGGAAAAACCGCAGAAAGGTTGAACTTGCCACCTGTTACTGAGCTTGCGGAGACTACGCAGATTGCGCGTGACTTGCTCTTAGCGCAAAAGACTGGCGTGCACTACCACATCTGCCACGTTTCAACTAAAACGAGCGTTGAACTGGTCCGTATGGCAAAGGCCCGCGGCATCAACGTCACTTGTGAAGTCGCACCGCACCACATTTTGTTAACTGATGATGATATTCCAAAGGACAACGGCTACTACAAGATGAATCCACCTTTGAGAAATAAGGAAGATCAAGCAGCTTTGTTAGTTGGGTTACTTGATAGCACAATTGATTTGATTGCCACTGACCATGCGCCTCACGCTAAGAAAGAAAAGCAAGGCGGGATGAAAGGTGCCGCATTTGGAATCACAGGCAGCGAAACAGCTTTTAGTACCTTGTACACCAAGTTTGTAAAAAACGAAAAAGTCTTTACGCTTGAACAATTATTATCATGGCTCAGCGATAAGCCAGCTAAGACCTTCGGCCTTAAAAACGCCGGTGTGCTCGAACCGGGAAGGCCTGCTGATATTGCTATCTTTGATCTTGAGCATGAAAAAGAAATCAAGGAAGCGGACTTTAAGTCTAAGGGTGTCAATACACCATTTACCGGCCACAAGGTTTATGGTTCAACAGTGATGACAATGGTTGACGGTAAAGTTGTCTACCAGGAGGGAGCAGAGTAAATGTCAATGCGCTATTTAATTTTAGAAGACGGCAGTATCTATGCCGGTGAAGGCTTCGGCGCCGATCGCGAAACAACCGGTGAAGTTGTTTTTACAACAGGGATGACCGGTTATCAAGAAGCAATCACTGATCAAAGTTACGCAGATCAAATCTTGGTTTTCACTAACCCATTGATTGGTAACTACGGGA
Organism: Lactobacillus amylovorus DSM 20531; assembly: GCF_002706375.1. Classification (NCBI taxonomy): domain Bacteria; kingdom Bacillati; phylum Bacillota; class Bacilli; order Lactobacillales; family Lactobacillaceae; genus Lactobacillus; species Lactobacillus amylovorus. Next base: position 414,180 of record NZ_CP017706.1, on the reverse strand, counting down.
TTACTTTAGCTGACTATGAATCACTTGAACCAAAGATCAAGGGCGTGATTTGCCACCAGGTTGCCCGCCATCCGGACAACTGGAGAATGCAAACGACTTTGCCTAAGTTCTTAGAGCATTTGGATATCCCAGGCATTCAAGGAATTGATACCCGTGCCTTAGTTAAAAAGCTTCGTGTCCACGGTACTTTAAGAGGTAAGATCGCAGATTCAAAGGAAGATGCAGACAAGATTGCCAAGATTTTACAAACTGAAAATGTAACTCAAGGCGTGATCAGCCGCGTCTCAACTAAGAGTCCATACCCAGTTCCCGGTTCAAAGCGCAATATTGTGGTTATCGACTTCGGGATCAAGCACAGTATCTTGCGTGAACTCGCCGAGCGTGACTGCAACTGTATTGTTTTGCAATATACCGCAACCGCTGAAGAAGTGTTAAACCTTCATCCAGATGGTGTCCTTCTTTCAAACGGCCCTGGTGACCCAGAAGAAATGGCCGCAAATGGTGCTACAGACATGGTTCGTGAAGTTGAAAAGCATGTACCATTGATGGGTATTTGTATGGGACACCAAGTCTTTGCTTTAGCCAACGGTGCTAAGACCTACAAGATGAAGTTCGGTCACCGTGGTTTTAACCACCCAGTCCGTGAAATTGCTACTGGCAACATCGGTTTTACTTCACAAAACCACGGCTACGCTGTAGATACAGATTCAGTTGATAAAGATAACTTGATGATTACCCACGTTGAAGTAAACGATGGCACTGTTGAAGGATTGCGTCATAAGAAGTACCCAGCCTTCTCAGTCCAGTTCCACCCAGATGCAACTCCAGGACCACACGATGAGGTTTCACTATTTGATGACTTTATGTCAATGATTGATCAAAGAAAGGAAGAAGAGCGTCATGCCTAAGAGAAAAGATATTCATAAGATTATGGTGATTGGTTCTGGTCCAATTATTATTGGTCAGGCTGCAGAATTTGACTATTCTGGTACTCAGGCTTGTTTAGCTCTTCGCGAAGAAGGTTACGAAGTTGTGTTGGTTAACTCCAACCCAGCAACCATCATGACCGATACGACAATCGCTGACAAGGTCTACATTGAACCTTTGACCGTTGAATCAATTTCAAGAATCATTCGTCAAGAATATCCAGATGCCATCTTGCCAACCTTGGGTGGCCAAGTAGGTTTGAACATGGCTTTGGCTCTTGCAAAGACTGGTATCTTGGATGAACTGCACATTGAACTTTTGGGTACTAAGCTTGATTCAATCGAACAAGCTGAAGATCGTGAAAAGTTCAAGGAATTATGTAAAAAGTTGGGCGAACCTGTGCCACCATCCAAGACGGTTAATACAGTTGAAGATGCTTTGGCATTTGGTGATGAAATCGGCTATCCAATCATCGTACGTCCTGCCTTCACAATGGGTGGTACCGGTGGTGGTATCTGCCACAACCGTGAAGAATTAGCTGAAATTGCCAAAAATGGTTTGGAACTTTCACCCGTAACTGAATGTTTGATTGAAAAATCCATTGCTGGTTACAAGGAAATCGAATTCGAAGTAATGCGCGACCACGACGATAATGCGATGATCGTCTGCTGTATGGAAAACTTCGATCCAGTTGGTATCCACACCGGTGACTCAATCGTTTTCTCACCAAGTCAAACCTTGTCAGACAAGGAATACCAAATACTGCGTGACTGTTCACTACGTTTGATTAGAGCACTTAAGATCGAAGGGGGATGTAACGTACAGCTTGCCCTTGATCCAAACAGCTTTAACTACGACGTTATCGAAGTTAACCCAAGAGTTTCTAGATCAAGTGCCTTGGCTTCAAAGGCTACTGGTTATCCAATTGCCAAGATGGCCGCTAAGATTGCGGTGGGCATGACTTTGGATGAAATCAAGAACCCAGTAACTGGTACGACTTATGCCGAATTTGAACCAGCTCTTGACTACGTTGTCTGCAAGATCCCACGCTGGCCATTCGATAAGTTCCCTAAGGCGGACAGAGTTTTAGGTACGCAAATGAAGGCTACCGGTGAGGTTATGGCGATCGGTAGAACTGCAGAAGAAGCGATGCAAAAGGCTGTCAGATCACTTGAAATTGATGAAAGGGATCTTTATTCTGAAGAAGCTCATGAAGCTAGCGATGATAAGCTTGAACAAAAATTAGTTAAGGCGCAAGACGATCGCTTATTCTACTTAGCAGAAGCATTCAGACGTGGATACAGCTTAGAAGATGTGCATGAATTAACTAAGATCAACTTCTACTTCTTGGATATCGTCAAGCACATGGTCGAAATGGAAAAGACACTTGAAGAAAACAAGTACGATATCGACACATTGCGCCTTGCTAAGAAATATGGCTTCAGCGATCCAACAATTGCTCATTTATGGTGTGAAAGCGAAGATGAAGTAAGAAACTTTAGAAAAGCCAACGGCATCATACCAGTTTACAAGATGGTTGATACCTGTGCAGCCGAATTTGAATCAAAGACGCCATACTTCTACTCAACTTATGATACAGAAAACGAATCACATAAGTCAGGTAAGAAATCAGTGGTTGTAATTGGTTCAGGCCCAATCAGAATTGGTCAAGGTGTCGAATTCGACTACGCAACTGTGCACTGTGTTAAGGCATTGCAAAAGATGGGGTATGAAGCAATCGTCATTAACTCAAACCCAGAAACTGTTTCAACTGACTTCTCAGTTTCTGATAAGCTTTACTTTGAACCATTGACCCTTGAAGATGTTTTAAACGTCTGCGATTTGGAAAAGCCAGTAGGTGCAATTGTCCAATTCGGTGGCCAAACTTCAATTAACTTGGCAGCTGGTCTTGAAAAGCACGGTGTAAAGATTTTGGGTACTAAGGTTAAGGATGTTAACCGTGCAGAAGACCGTGAACTCTTTGATGAAATTATCAAGAATTTGCAACTTAACCAACCAAAGGGCTTAACTGCAACGACTCACGAAGGCGTGCTTGAAGCAGCAGATAAATTAGGTTACCCAGTCTTGGTTCGTCCAAGTTACGTCTTGGGTGGTAAGGCAATGGAAATTGTCTACAACAAGGACGAATTGGAAGAATACTTGCAAGACCACGTTGATATTGCGGCAGATCACCCAATCTTGGTTGATGATTACTTGGATGGTCGTGAATGTGATGTCGATGCGATCTGTGACGGCAAGGATGTTCTTTTACCTGGTATTATGGAACACATCGAACACGCTGGGGTTCACTCAGGTGACTCAATGGCTGTTTACCCACCACAAACCTTTACTGAAGAAGTTAAGGAAAAGATTACCGACGTCACGAGAAAGTTAGCTTTGACCTTGCACTGTGTCGGCATCATGAATATTCAGTTCATCGTGCGTGACGGTGAAGTTTATGTCATCGAAGTAAACCCACGTGCAAGTAGAACTGTCCCATTCTTGAGCAAGATTACGGGTATCGAAATGGCTCAAGTGGCTACACGCGTAATTATGGGTGAAAGTTTGGCTGAACAAGGCTACAGCGACGGTTTGGCACCAGAACCTGACATGATTTCAGTTAAGGCACCAGTCTTCAGTTTCAGTAAGTTAGCTGATGTTGACTCATACTTAGGACCAGAAATGAAATCAACTGGTGAAGTAATGGGTAGTGACCATACCTTTGCCAAGGCATTGTACAAAGCCTTTGCCGGAGCTAAGATGCAATTGCCAGAAAATGGTAACGTCTTGCTCACAATCGAAGATAGAGATAAGGAAAAGATCTTGCCAATTGCGAAGAGATTCGCCAGAATCGGTTACCGAATCTTTGCGACGAAGGGTACGGCAGACTTCTTGAAGAAGCATGACTTACACGTTGACTTGGTAACTAAGGTTCATGAAGATGAAAATGCGGATGATAACATCTTGAATGAATTGAGGGATGATAAGATCGACTTGGTAATCAACACGATGGGTCATGATATTGAGAAGAACTCTGATGGCTTTATTATCAGACAGATGGCTATTCAGCAAAATGTACCACTTCTTACTGCACTTGATACTGCGGATGCACTTCTTACTGCACTTGAGAATAGATCATTTGCGACTGATGCTTTAAAGTAGGAAATGGGAAGATAAAGTAAAAGGAATTAGTTGAGAAGACTAGTTCCTTTTTGCTTATCTACGTTGTTTTGAAGACGGAAGAAAATATCAGAGTATTTAAAAGGAGTACTGGTCATGAATAAAAATTCTAAAAAATTAATATTTGGTACAGCAAATAAAAGACAACGTTATCCTATTCGTAAGTTAACTATCTGTGCTGCTAGTGTATTGCTAGACACTACGTTCTTATTCGGAGCCGGTCAAACAGTTCAAGCAGATACCACTGGACAGGAAAGTGAACAGAAAGAAGAAAATGTTCAATTAAATAAAGATGAGACTGCCAAAGAAATTCAATCAACCAGTGTTGGGGATGCAAGTTCTAATGATACTAGTGCAAGTGATGTACATGAGCAGAATAAGCAAGTTACTACTAACAATTACACTACTCAAAGTGAAGAATCCTTCAAAGAAGTCTACTAAGAAGAGCCCAACCAAGTCCAATAAGACTAAGCAAACTAAACAAGCCAAGCAAAGTCAGAAGTAATCGATCAAACTAGTGGAAAGCCAGCAGGTTTGGTTGACAACACAACTGTCGGTGCTAATGGCGATACTGTGAATGGCACCAAAGTAAACACTTTGCCACAAACTGGCGAGAAGTAATCAGATGCTGCCGCATTTGGCTTAATCGCTCTCACATTTGCTGGTTTGGCTTCATTTGTTGGCGTGGACCGCAAAAAGAAAAATAATTAAATAGAGAAAAAAGGATCGAACAATTCATTTTGAAGTGAGACCTAAAAGTGAGACACTTTTAGGTCTTTACTATGTCTAAATTTAATAAAGAACAGAAAATAGAAATTTATCGTAAATGGGAAGATGAAAAGATTTCAATAAGTCAGTTGTCTAAAACATATAAAACGAATGTAGCTAATTTGGATTACATGCTTAGATTAATTGATATGTATGGAATCAATGTTTTAGATAGGCCTTATCAGGTTTATTCTAAGGAATTTAAAGAACAAGCAATTGAGCAAGCTGTTTTCAGTACCAAGTCATATGTACAAGTATCACTAGAACTGGGGCTTAAGAGTATTGGCACACTTAGTATTTGGCTTAGAGAATATAAGGAAAACGGGTATAATGTCATTATCAAACAAAAAGGACGCCCTGCCCGTGATCAAAGAGACTCAAAAATCACGCAAGGAATTGGAGAAAGAGATCCAAAAGCTGAAAGAAGAAAACTTGCGATTGCGTATTGTGAACGAATACGTAAAAAAACTGAAGGCCTTGGATCAAGACAAAGATCGAAAGAAATAGCTAAGGCAATTACTGATCTAAGGCATGAATTTAAGGTTAGCTTGAACTATGTCTTAGATGCAATTTCAGAGCATCCAGAGCTGCCTACGATTGCCAGAAGTTCTTACTATAAAATAATTAAACGAAAGCCTAAGAAGCCCAAGCGTTCCAAACTTATTGCAAGGATCAAGGAAATATTTAATCGTCACAAAGGACGCTATGGCTATCGTCGAGTGGCACTCCAGTTAATAAAAGAAGGCTGGAATATTACTGAGAAAACAGTCCGTTACTGGATGCATAAATTGGGTCTTAAGGGTATCAGACGCAACAAGCGTAAGTATTCAAGCTACAAGGGAACTATTGGCAAGATAGCCCCTAATTTAATTCGTCGTGATTTCTTTGCACCAATGCCCAACATGAAATGGTACACTGACATTACTGAATTTCACCTCAATGGTGAAAAGCTTTATCTATCACCTATTTTGGATGGTTGTGGAGGCGATATAGTCTCTTACACTATTTTCAAACATCCAGACATGGAGTTAGTAATGACAATGCTTGATAGGGCTTTTGCCAAGGAAACGGCTCTTAATAATTGCATCTTTCATACTGATCAGGGCTGTCAATACCAAAGTCCAAGATATCAGCGTGCTTTAAAGCTTCATGGTATTACTCAAAGCATGTCTAGAAAAGGTAATTCCATGGATGATGGGCTAATGGAAAACTTCTTTGGCTTGCTCAAAACAGAGATGTTCTATGATCAAGAATACAAGTACCATAGTCTTCAAGAATTAGCTCAAGCAATCGAAGAATATATCGAATACTATAACGAAGAAAGGATAAAGAGCAGATTAAAAGGCTTAACTCCGAAAGAATATCGGAATCAAGCCTCTATTAATCCTGTATTTTAAACTGTCTAATTTTTAGGTCTCAGTTCATTTTTCAGGATCGTTTGATCCTTTTTCTTATGCCTATGAAAGCATTTTTAATTTTCCTTATTTTTTGTTTGCAACGTAAGCGATTTCATTGATAGAATGCTTTTTGTAACTTTTTTACAGAAAATAGGGGAGAAATTGTTGATGAATTATTTATTTCTATTTATTCCTGCAATCGGATGGGGACTTATGCCTCTATTCGTTGCCGGGGTTAAAAAGAGTAATATTTACCACCAAATCGTAGGTTCAGTATTAGGTGCATTTTTGTTCGGCGTAGTCGTTACTTTAATCAAGCGTCCAGCATTTAATATGACTTCATTTTTATTGGCTATGGTTGCAGGTGCTGCATGGGTAGTTGGTCAGTGTGGTCAATACTACAGTTACTCAAAGATCGGTGTTTCTGAAACCATGCCACTCTCAACCGGTTTACAATTGATCGGTGTGCCACTTGTTGGGGTTTTAATCTTTGGCGAATGGGCAAGTACACAAGCTAAGTTGTTTGGTTTCCTTGGCATTCTTGCTTTGGTTGTCGGTGTTGCCTTTACCTCTTTGACTGATAAGGGTACTGCCGAAGGTAACAAGCAAAACCAAACCAGTACAATGATCATCTTGGCTTTGACCACTTTGGGTTACATCACTTCAAGCTCAATTCCTAAGGCTTTGAAGGGCGATGGCGTCATGATTTTCTTGGGTCAAACAATCGGGATGATGATCGCCACCTTTATTTACCTTGTTGCCACTAAGCAACTTAAGGTTTTGAAGGAAAAGGAGAGCTATCAAGTTATTCCGGCTGGTGTGATTTTTGCGATCGCCGCACTTTCATACATCATTTCAGTTCAAATGAACGGTGTTAACTTGGCCTTCGTTATGTCACAACTTTGCGTAGTTATTTCAACTCTTGGTGGTATCGTATTCTTACACGAACAAAAGACCAAGAAGGGCTACATTTACACTGCAATCGGTTTGGTATTAATCGTCGCTGGTGCAGTCTTAACTTCAGTATTTTAATGAAAAACGCCCGAAAATCCCCGTATTTTAATGCGGGGATGGATAGGGCTTGCCGTCTCTAACGGCATTGTAGATCTGGTCATTAATGTACTTTTCTACTACTTCTTTAGACATATTCCCTACGCTACCAAAGTAATAGCTGGGTGACCATAAATGTCCGCCCCACATCTTGTTTTGCTTAATTTCGGGATGATTCTTGAAGAATAAAAAAGCACTTCTTCCTTTGAGTGCTTTGACTACGCTTGAACCTGATTTTGATGGTCTAAAGCTGATAAGCAAATGAATATGTTCAGGCATTACCTCCATTTTTTCAATTTTGATTTGATTATCTTCAGCTATTTGCTTGAGCAGACCTCGCATCTCTTGTGCAAGGTCTTGGTTAGTAAAGATTTGATTGCGGTATTTAGTACACCAAATTAGATGATAGTGTGCATTATAGACGTAGTGTTTTTCATAGCCTGCGTCTTTTATTTTGTCTCTCTTATTATTCATAGTCTAATATCCTTTCGTCTACTATGTATCTATTTACTGTTGATTATAAGATATACATAGGCTATAATCAAATTACAATAATACAAGGAGGTGAAATACATGAAAAGAATGAGCAGTTTAACCTATCATTTTGGCGTTAAGCTTCGCTTTTATCCTAGTTCTAAGCAAAAGAAAATCATTAAACTAAACTATGATGCGCAGCGCTTTGTCTACAACTCTTATGTAGGACGCAATCGGACTAGCTACCATGCTAAACGTTATTTAGCTAATAGGCAAAATCGAGCAATGCCCTTTGCTTTTTCTGCTCTTAATAGCTATGAAGTCCAACTGGCAGAAACAGTAGTCATCAATAATGAATTATTGGCTAAGCCTAAGAATATTCGTGATGCTTATAGCTTTTTACGTGTTAAAGAAATTGATAGTCTCGCTCTTGCCAATGCGATTCAAAACTATCAGAAAGCTTGGAACAACTATCGCAAGATTGGTCATGGAATTCCGACTTTTCACAAAAAACGCAGCGACTGGTCATATCAGACCAACTGTCAATATCCTAAGCAGTCAGAAGCCTATCTTGATAACGGGACAGCTAGATTTATTGATGCTAAACATATTAAATTGCCTAAGCTGGGAATTGTCCGCATTGCTGGTTTTAGAAAACTGATTAAAGAGCGCTTGCTTAAGCAGATACCAACTAGAATTGGCACAGTCACGATAAAAAAGACCGCTGATGACCAGTTCTACCTGTCTATGCAATTAGGCAGCGATACTGCTTTTGTTAAGGAATTACCTAAAACACAAAGTCAAATTGGCATTGACCTCAATTTAGATAACTTCCTAACAGCATCTAACGGAGCAATGGTCGCTAATCCACGATTTTATCGCAAAACCAAAAAGAAGCTGGCCCATGCCCAACGTGTCTTGTCTCGCAGGCAGCGCCGGGCAAAAAAAGAAGGACGCAATTTGTGGCTAGCAAAAAACTATCAAAAACAGCGTCTAATAGTCGCTAAACTGCACGATAAGATCAGAAGACAGCGTAATGACTTTTTACAAGTACTCTCAACTGCACTAATCAAAAACCACGATTTAGTAGTTGCCGAGGAATTAAGAAACAGAAACCTGTTAAAGAATCATGCCTTGTCGCAATCAATTTCTGATGTCGGCTGGCGTAGTTTCCTGAATATGCTGGCTTATAAGGCAGATCTATATGGTAAAGAATTTCTAACAATTGATCCTAAATATACTACTCAACGCTGTCATGCTTGTGGCAGTATTATGGGCCAAAATGGTTATAAGAAATTAACCCTTAAGGATCGGGAGTGGACTTGTCCAATTTGTCGAATGCCCCATATTCGTGATTGGAATGCGGCAGTGAATATCTTAGAAAAAGGATTAAGCAAGTGGCAAAATCCTAAAATAAAAAAAGCAGCCTAGAAAGGCTGCAGTCCGTTAGCAACTTGCGGACTTAAAAGGCTTTGGTAATTAGACGACCTCTATCGGCAATAGTCAAAAGACTATTGCTGGTAAGTCAAGTCCGTATCTAAGCAAGTTGGTGTTCTGGTTAGCGCAAGCTAACGAGCCACTAAGCCCTAGACTTCAGTCTAGGGCAGTTGACTGGAGAACGTTGGATGAATTTCATCCGACGTTTTTTGTTTTTTTAAGCAAAAGAAATATGTTCTAGACCATTTTGGATTAAAATATAAGTAGTGGGAAGAGTCTATCAAAGGAGCAGATTGAAATTATGAATGACAATACCGTATATGTAATTGATGCACGAAGATATTCTCGTAATGGCGAAATAATAGAGCATAATGTCCACGTTTATAGTTCATATCAAAATATCATTGCAGCGTTTGAGTCATTTTTTAAAGTGCCAAATAAAGAAGTACACATGAATGGTAAAAATGAAATGTTGCAAGTGAGAATATTCGATCCGACGAATGAATTTGTGACGAAATATAAATTCGACATCTATGAAAAACAGATCGATAATTTCTTTCCAAAAACGACTGAACATATCTAGATTGAGGCGGCAGATAGATTCTGTCGCTCTTTTTTGATGAGGTGAAAAGATGGTTTTAGACGAAAATAAGAAAAAAGAAGCTTTGAAGAAGTTGACTAAGGAAGAATACGAGGTCACTCAGAATGCGGCAACGGAGTATCCTTTCACTGGTAAGTACGACGATTTTTATGAAAAAGGCATTTACGTTGATGTGGTGTCAGGTGAGCCGTTGTTTTCTAGCCAGGATAAGTATGATGCGGGATGCGGCTGGCCTAGTTTTACTAAGCCGATTGAGAAACTGAAGTATCACCGCGATCAGTCACATGGCATGGAGCGTACCGAAGTGGTAAGTCCAGAGGCGCAGTCACATTTGGGTCATGTTTTTACTGATGGGCCTATGGATCGTGGCGGTTTGCGCTATTGCATTAATTCTGCAGCATTGCGTTTTATTCCATATGAGAAGCTAGATGAAGCAGGTTATGGCGAGTATAAGAAGTTGTTTGAGTAAAAAATAAGACTGCTAAGTTTTCGCCAATGTCATTAAGTTAAGACATTGACTAATCTGATGACACTTTTTGAGACATTTATCGAATTATTTTATTTGATAAATGTCTTTTTTTGATAGCACAAATAAGCCATCTTAAGATAGCCGTTTAAATTAGTTCAAGCTGCTAGACGATAAGGAAAGCCAACTACTAATTTAACTTTTAGATTTCGTTTATCTTTTCTTCCTGGTCGAATGGGCGTTAAATAAAATGCCACATCTAGCAGTAATTGTGTGAAGTTTTTATCTGAATTATCACTTATACTAAAATATCGTCGCCAGATACAACAGGCCATTTTAAAATCTATTTGATATTGATATTTTCCCTGAGTATACGGTTTTGAGCTCGCAATTATTGATAAACTCACGGCATTATACATTGCAAAATGGGCGTATATTTCCATATAAACAAATTGATCTTTTTTAGAATGAAACTGTATGCCGCTTAAGTCATATTTAAGCTCCCTAAAAGAAGTTTCTATTCCCCAGCGAAGATGATAGATCTCTTTCATTCTAGCTAGAGGATATTCATTTCGATCTAAATTGGTGATGAGGACTTCCCACTCATCGTCTGAACCTGGTGGATTGATTCTAAACTTACAAACTCTAAATCTAACATCACACATATCCTCAAAATCCCAGCGTTGATCTCTGGTATTTTTAGAACGAACAGCTTTATAGTGATGCTTTTTGTGAAGAATCAGGTGAAGAAACTTTTCTGTATCTTTATGGGTGACATAATAATAATGTGACGAAGTTACTCTGCATGATAAGTCAATATCGTATTCATGATTCGACATAGCTACAATTTCTTTAAAAGCACCATCTCCGGATTTTGATCGCATAACATAGTGGCAATGTTTTAATCGATTGCAATTTTCAATTAAATTAAAGCTAATGTAGCCACGATCCATCAGGACTAGAAAATCTTTTTCTTGCTGGGCTAATTTCTTTATCATGGTTAAAGCTGCCTCACGTTCATCCATTTTTTGTCTAGGTTGGATAACCATGTCTAAATATAATTTATTCAAAACATCATAAAAAGCGTTTACATGTATCTGGCAATATTTTCTACCATCTTTGCCTTGAAAAATATTCTTTGATTTTGGATTAAAAGGCTGATCAAAATCGGAACCATCAATCGCTACAACTAAGTATTTGTCATCTAGTAATTGCGGTGCATTGTTTGCCTGACTAAGCTCAGCCATAATTTCTTTAAAGCATTCAGGCTTTAATTTAGCCTTTTGTTGTTCAAAAGCCGAAGCAGTCATTCTAGAATTTATGTCAGGAAAAGCATGAAAAATTTCCGAATTCAGGCTGCCAGCTCCCATGTTAAGAATTAACTTAATCAAATCAGTGGAATTGAGCTTACGACAGCGAGTAAAAGCTTGATCAGATACAGAGAAATCGTGAATGTTGTCAGCGATTTTATTGATAATACTATCCATCAGCTTTAAAATATTTGAGTGAAGGGATTTCATAAGAGGCACAGCTTTCTATGAAAGACCAGATAATATGACGAAAGTGAGCAGAAGGGCAAATAAACTCTGCTTACTTTTTATTTTAAAAAGAAAAAAGACCGAATCAAAATGATTCGATCTTTAAAAGCTGTCGATATAATGTCAATGTCTTAACTTAATGACATTGAAGTTTTCGCTTAGTAGTCTTTTTTTGATGATGTTTTGTTTAAATTCTATTTTTCATAAAACTTGATTTCAGTATTAGCCAAATCAACTGTGTAAGTTTCTTCCTCAAGTGGACGCTTAGTCATGCCTTCATCAGTTGAGTAAATGATCAAAGCTAACTTGCTGCCTGATGGAATAGTGTAGTAGGTAGGTTGAAGCAAGAAGTCCAAATCGTAGAACTTGTCAGCTTCAATTGCTTCAGGCTTCTTCATGTCCTTGTAGTTTTGCATGTTCATGTGGGCCTTAGTGATCAACTTAGCCTTGGTCTTCTTGTCTGGAACAAATTCTTGCAAAGTGTCAGTGCCAAATCTATAACCCAATTCTTGGCCACCACGCATCAAGAACTTAGGTGTTGCAGTCAAACGTTGTCTTTCGCCAAGTTCAACCAAAGCAACAGAAATTTGACCCTTAGGAAGAGAACCTTTGACTCTGACCTTAACTTCAGGACGACCTACGATTGTAGTTGGGTGGATAAATTCATCTGTGACAAAGCGTAAGCTTGGCTTAGCCCACTTTTCATCACCACAGATAAACTTGTATTGCCAGTCGCTTTCAGAAATGCCGGCCTTCTTGAATTCGATGCCACCTACGTCAGTGAATGACTTCTTAGCTTGACCATTGCCATCTGCGTAAAGATCGCCTTCGTCAGTAGGGTAGTAGCTCTTTTCTTGACCTAAATCGTCGTTCCAGTCCTTTTCTTCATGCCACTTGTCAGCTTGCAAGTTGTCTTGAATCATGACTGTTGGCCATTGGTTGTAGGCATTGTTTTCTACGCCAAGGAGTTCATGAACAAACCAGAGGTTCATCAAGTCAGTAAAGTCGATGGAAACGAAGTTGTTCATGTTATAGTGCGGACCTTGGTGCAAGAAGAGGTGGTGCTTCATTGGCATCTTAGAAACGAGTTGCCAAATCTTGTAGACGTTCTTTGGCTTAACGTTCCAGTCGTTTAAACCATGAACTGAAATCCATGAGCACTTGATGCCATCTGCGTGATGACGGTAATTTCTTGCTTCCCAGAAGTCAGAATATTGACCAGTTTTACGGTCTTCTTTTTCAAGTAATTCCTTTTGCATCTTGTCGTATTCTGGCTTGATCTTGAGGTAGGAACCGGCATCCCACAAGTTAGATTGACAAGTTTCAGCCAAAAGGTCAAGGTCTTCACCTTGGCAAGCCTCAGGAGCAATAACCAAACCGTGTTCACGGTAGTAGTCGTACCATGATGAAATAGCAGCTTCAGAAACAACAGTCTTCAGACCCTTGACGCCAGTAGTTGCAATAGCGATTTGCAAAGTACCCAAGTATGAACGACCAGTCATCCCGATGTTGCCGTTGCACCAATCGGCTTTGGTTTGAACAGTTCTGGTGCGGTCGGTGTAAGCAACACGGTCGCCGTGAAGCCATTCAATGACAGCTGCAGCTGATTCAGTTTCTTCAGGTGCACCGGTAATTCTGACACCGTCACTGCCGCGCGTACCGATGGCACCAGCAAAGACGCTAGCAAAACCACGAGCAAGCATATATTCGTTTAATGGGTAAGATGACTTGTGAACTGCTTCTTCAGTTGCTGGGTGGCTTGAGCCGTCTGGCTTTTCTGCCTTAACGATTGGAGAGTGTTCATATTGTGGGTCGTTCCAAGTACTTGCATCGGACAAGTTTTCATCAACGTTGTGGTTTCGTTTTTCGTTGGCGATGATGCCACCGAAGTATGGGGATGCAGTGTAAAGTGCTGGCACCTTGAGGCCTTTGTTAGTTTCGGCAGGACGGAAGACAGTAACTTGAATCAAGTCGCTCTTGCCGTCGTGGTCGGTGTCAAGATCAGTTTCTACGTAAACGACTTCACGGATTACCTTGTTAGTGTCAAAAACAGGGATGGACTTGCCATTGAAGAATTTGAATTCGTTTTGGCCCCAGAATTGAGTGAAGTAGCCTTTACCAGCCATCACATCGAGCAAGATTTGACCATTCTTACTACGAGTGTTGAGCAAACGGTAGAAGGCTGAGATCAATTTGTGATTGTCGCTGATGTCTTGAACAAATGGCAAAGCATTTTTTTGCATAAAGCGAGTTGGGTCATCTAATTGATAGTCGTAGTGAACGTGATAGCCGAGCAGTTGCAAAGCAACGTTGTAGAATTGTTCGGTACCGATGGATTCAGACTTTTCTTTTAAGAAATCTGCTAAAGTTTCATGATCTGAAACAGCGAATTCGTTCAACTTGGCCGTTTTAGCAGCATCAGTTTTGGCTTCAGCGATTGCATTTTTAACGAGTTTTTCAAGCAGGTCGCTGAAAGACCAGTCTTCGTAGTTTCTAGGCAGGAAGTTGATGTCGATTAATTCTTTGACTTGTTGATCAAAGCTGGTTTCAACATAGGCATATTGATTGTATTTCATTGATTTCGCTCCTTTTTTTCTTATTAATTATAGTTTACCTGTTTAAGGTGACAGCGCAATCAAAAAAAGATGAGATCAAGTTAATTTTAGAGTCCTTTTATATAAGTATCAGCGCAATTTTATTTTTAATTATAAAAAAGAGACCTTCAAGAAGACTGCGGCTGCATTGTTGGTCGCGACGACAGTTAGTAGCGGAATGTTTAGCGTAAAGACTACTGAAGTTAAAGCCAGCACTAGTACTCAAACGGCTTTAAAGAACTGGAATAAAGCTAAAGCAGCTGATAAAAACTTGGTTAAAGCATAAATGGAATATTCGAATGCGGAGGCTAAGCCAGGTGTTAAGTATCATGTAAATCGTGTGTTTAAGATGGGCAAGCGTAGTTATGCGCAGATTAAATTAGGACGCAAGTATGTTAAGTTTATATAATGAAAAAGTCGGCGATTTTGCCGGCTTTTTTTCGTTAAAAGATAAAAATTTTAAATGGCGTATAAACGTAAAGCAATGCTAGAGCAACGACTACGATTAATTCAATCGTGTTTCGCTTAGTTAGACGATCATAATTTTCTTCTTTAATTTTATTTTGGTGAAATGCCTGGGTGAGCTGAATACGTCTGACCGCTAGAACGACAGCAATGATCAGATAAATGCTGATGCCGATAATATTTAGAGTTCTCATTCTTATTCCTCTTAGTTGTATTTGTACTAGTTTTTTATTAAAATTATATCAAACAAACGTTCAAACTTCGATATTTTTTAGAAAGGAAAACTGATGGCAAATTATAACTCTAAACGTGAACATTATCGCAATGTGGCCCGCAAACATGAAGCGATGATCGAGCAAAAATATCAATCTCAAATTCGAGCTTCAATTAAAGGTACCAAGGTTTATAGTGTTGATGCTTTTGCCGATAAAGAAGTTGATGATTTTACTCAAAAAGCTAAGCAAATTGTCTGGCCCCTTGCTACCAATCAAGCCGTGATTAAGGCCTGCCAAGATTATCCGCAACAAAAAGTAGCTGCTTTGAATTTTGCTTCATATGTTAATCCTGGTGGTGGTTTTTTAAACGGTGCAATGGCGCAAGAAGAAGCGATTTGTACGCAGTCAGACCTTTATCCGATTATTGCAAGTCAACGTGATTTTTATGCTTGGAATAAACAGCACAGGAATCGCGGCCTATATATGAACCGCGGGCTTTATTCGCCTGATATTATCTGGGATGGGGATGTTCAAAGTGGTGTGCTCACATGTGCCGCACCTAATAAGACTGCTGGTCGTCGCACCTTGCGTGAGCCAGAAGAGCAGATGAAGTTCTACAGTGATGCTGACAGCGCAATGCTTAGTCGAATGAATTTTGTTAAAAAAATAGCTGAAGATCAAAAAGTTGATGTATTGATCCTTGGTGCATGGGGCGCCGGCGTCTTTGGCTTTAAGCCAGCCGAAGTTGCCAAGATGTGGCAGAGGACGTTCGAGCAGCCAACCAGTATTTCAACGGTCGTTTATGCAGTGATCCCAGATGAGCGGCGACAAAATCGCGCAGTGAATGAATTTAAGAAAGTTTTCGAGTGAGCTAGATAGATGTTTTTTAGGTAAATTTAGTTCATAATATAAGTAAATATTTATGTACTAAGGAAAATATCTATGGGACTTTTTGATTTATTTAGTAAAAAACAAAGAAAAGCGAATCAAGCGTTTTTGGCCGACCAGCGCAGCCAACAAGTTATTGCTAAGATTAAAAAACTAGATTTGCCAGCTGAACTTAAACAACAACTGATTAATGCTAAAGTTTATGACATTTGGTTTAACAGTAAGGATTTAGCGCCGCTTAGTAATCTACTGAGTGATCATGAAAAAATCGAGTATGCAGCGCTCGGAATTACTGATCAGGGCGAAGATGTAATGCTAACATGTACTAATCAAAATTTGATTATTTTGAGTAAAAAACATCCTAGTGAAAATAGCCGTGTGATCCCGTTAACAGAGATTATGAGCGTGCTCTTACAGCAGCAAATTATATCTGAAGAATTAACGTTAATAGTGAATAATGAACAAGTTAACATTAACTTACTTAATAAGACAACTGCGGCACTTTTGACAGCAACGATTAAGAAATGGTCGCGAAATGATGATAACCTTGATGAGCAAGTAGAGCAGATTAAGAAGTTGAAAGATTTGCTTGATCAAGGGATTTTGACTGAAGAAGAATTTCAAGCTAAGAAAAAGCAAATTTTGAAAATTTAGAGTAAACGAAACATACTAATCTAGTGTTGGATGATTACTCGACGGAGTAGTCGTTCAACACTTTTTCTTTTACTATGTAAAATGGAGATGAAGCTAATGCTGTAGGGCTCTTGGACACATGATGTCGTAAGCGAAACTGGCAGCTTCACCATTCAATTGAGAATCTCGTCTAAGTATGTTGGCTGTTAAAGTCCAGTTGAGAAACATACTAACCTAAGTATTGGGTTGAAGTTCGACGGAACTTTAATCAAATACTTTATTTTTATCTAAAATAAAGGTGAAGATAAAGCATAAAGTCATATCTAATTTAAGGCAAAAAATGTCGTTTTAGAAACAGGCTGCTTTACCGACTATTTAGAAGTCTCTTCGAAGTATGCAGGCACTTGATGCCGGGTTTAGAAAATAAGAATTAAATAGTTCGATAAGGTATTTTATCTTTAAAACTTTGGGAGGTTCAATCATGGAAAATTGTAAAGTGATTGTTGGCATTGATGTTAGCAGTAAGGACTCTACTGTCTGCGTTCTAATGGATAAAGTTAGGCAGGGTAAGACATTTAAAATAAGCAATGACATGGTCGGCTTCCAGCAGCTTTATAAAAGATTACGTCTTTACTCTGTCATTCCTTTGATAGTCTTTGAATCAACAGGAGTATATTCTTTGAGCTTGCAGGCTTTTTTAGAGAAGAAGCATATTCAATATCTAAAGCTTAATCCTTTGAAAGCTAAAAAGCTGATGGATAATAACCTTCGTCATAATAAGACCGATCAAGTTGACGCTTATCGTCTAGCTCTGATACAGTTTAATGCTCCACAGAAGCTACTTAAGCCTCAGTCTCGGGCATACCATGAAATGCAAAATGCAAGCAGATACTATGAAGAATTGAATAAAGCTATGGTTGTTGCCAAGAATCAGCTTCATCGTAATCTGCAGACAACTTTCCCACAAATTGAAAATCTCATGTGTCATCCTACAGGTAAAATTTATTGGTCAGTAGTTGCCTTATTTCCGCATGCACAAGCTGTTTTAGATAGTAACAAGGAACATATTTTGGGCGAATTAGAAACTATATCGGGATTAAGCCAGAAAAAAGCCGAATACCTTACGCAACGCTTAATCTCTTTGGCTCGATTAACTTGTGCCTATGACAATAAGGATAGTATTGTTATCCGTGCTATTCAAAGAAATATTGCCAGTCTTTTTTCTCTTGATCAGGAGAAAAAGGAAGCACTGGCCTACCTGTATAAATTAGCCAGTAAAAATCAGGCTGATACCCGTATATTAACCATTTATCAAAGCATTCCTGGTATTGCCAAAACAACAGCCTTAAGATTATTGGCTGAATTAGGTGATTTAAGACGATTTGACAGTCCTAACCAAATTGATGCTTTTATCGGCATTGATCCTGGCATCTATCAGTCTGGTGAATTAGACAGTCATTTAAGTATTACCAAACACGGCAATTCAATTGCCAGAAAGATCATGTATTTAAGTATCGGTCAAATGGAATCAGTAAAGACTACCCAGCCCTGTCATATTACTGACTATTATGATAGAAAAAAATCTTCTCAAAGCCGCGGCTTCAAGAAGATTGCCATTGCATCAGTACATAAACTAATTCGAACCATGTATGCACTGGTTACAAAGAATCAATTATATGATTACAACGTAGCCACTAGGAATCAAAGACTTTAGTTGAAATCAAATAATCACTTTCAGTATAACAACCTATGAAAAAACTACAAGAATTCATAGGCTTCTTTGTGTTACCTAATAAATATGCACTAAACTTTTATTTAATCTTTTCAGCTTTATTCGCACCATCTTTTTATTAAATAGAATACGCGTGGTGCTAGTTAAATCGTTTTAGTTAATAAAAAAGTCCAATCGGACTAGACTCAAGTTGTAGTATCAAAAATAAAAGAGTCTGATCTGATTGAACTGCCTTAAGCTTAAGCGTTTTAGCCACCATTTACAAGTTAGTTTTAAAGATTTAGTGATAATTTGTCGGCACTGGTATCGTTTGTATGCACCGGCTGAGTTTACTCATCGGCGAAATATTGATCAAATTAAAACTACGGACAGTCTGATTTTGGCTTTACTTATCTGGCAAGCTAAGACAGGAATTGAATCACAAAGAAGATTCTGTGAATGTTTCAATTGTTTATCACACTCACGTTTTAATCGGCGTTCACGTCAGCTATTGCAATTGATTTATCAGATACGGCAAGAAATGAATAAAAAGGTTGACCTGAATGGACAGTTCTTGATCATTGACAGCTTTCCGGTACCTGTTTGCCAACCAATTCGCAACTATCGTGCTAAAATTTTTCGCGGTTATGCCAACATTGGTTATAAGGACACCAAGAAAATTTACTTCTATGGTTTCAAAGTTCATGCCATTGTTAGCGATGACGGTTACATTCTTGATTATGTCGTAACAAAGGCATCAGTTCATGATGCCAGGGAGACAGTTGAACTGATGGGAAATACCCATCCATCTAATTACTATCTTCTTGGCGACGAAGGCTATTTAGGCAAAGAACTGCATCAACAGCTAAAACAAATGGGTTACGAACTTTGGACACCATATCGTAAAAATATGACAGGAGCTAAAAAGCACAATGATCATCAATTGATGGCTATTCGCAGAACAATTGAAAGCGACTTTTCGCTTCTGACCTATTACAATGCCGAGAACAATCGAGCACGTAGTCTGATAGGCTTTCAAAGCCGGTTGGAAATTGCAATTTTAGCTTATAATTTGGCTTATTGTCTAGAACGATTTAACTAGCACCACGCGTAATAGAATATAAATTAATTAAGAAAATTACTGATAATACTTGATTTTAGGTAGAAAAATTAGATCTGATTGAATTGGGTGAAGGCAGCTCATCTCCAAGTAAAGCGGAGGTTTATTCTTATGGATTTATTGTTTCGGTATTGACGTTAGCAGCCGGAAGTCTAACGTATGCATTATGGTCAATGGCCAAAAAGTTAATGACTATGCCATCTCCAACGATATGGTAGGCTTCAATCAGCTGCTGGATGACCTCAAGCAGGTTACCAACCCGCAGATTATCTTTGAAGCTACTGGCGTTTACTCTAGAAGACTCCAAGCGTTCTTAGATAAGCATGAATTTTGCTATGTTTTGATGAATCCTTTGGAAGCCAAAAAAAGACAAAGGACGACTTGCACCAGAACAAGACCGACAAACTTGATGCCTTGTACCTTGCCAAGCTGCAGTCTGAGCACCCGCAACGGCTGGCCTATGTTCAAAGCGAAGAATATCAAGAATTGATGGCCAACAACCGCATCTACGAGCAGGCTTCGCACGATCTGATAACCAACAAGAATAGACTGCACAAAGCCATTCAGCTCACTTTCCCAGAGATTGAGCACCTAATGGCTAATCCGAGAGGAAAAAACTACTGGAGTACTGTTCTCAGATTCCCGCACCCTGATATCGTATTAGAAACAAAAGAAGCCGATATCATCGACTTCTTAAAGAGCTTATCTGGTATTGGTGAAAAACGTACCAATGATCTGGCACAAAGGCTTATCCGGCTGGCCAAGCTCGCATGCCCAGCTGCCAAAAAGAGCAGCGCACATATTCGTGGCCTTGAAATGGCCATTAACAATATTCTGAGCGCTGAAGAGGCGTGTCAGAGATGACCAAGCTCGCTCCCAAGCGTGATCTGGAGATCCTTAAAAGCATTCCTGGCATCGCCGAAAATACTGCCTTAAGAATTATTAGTGAGCTCGGAGATATCAGACGCTTTAAAAACCCTAACCAATTAAATGCCTTCGTTGGCGTTGACCCTCAAGTTTATGAATCTGGCAACCTCACGGCCCACCTGTCAATTTCAAAGCGTGGGACAGCTATCGGCAGAAAGGTGCTGTACTTGGCAATCAACCAAATTCAATCGGCCAAGAAAGTAGGCAACCCTTGCCATATTGCGGATTATTACGAGAAACGAAAACGGTCTTCTGAGACTGCAAGTCACAAGAAGGCCGCTATCGCATCGATCCATAAATTATTACGGACGATCTTCGCTTTAATTAAGAATGATCAATTATATAGCTATGACGTAGCCAAACATAACCAAAGACTTTTGTCATAAAAATTGATCCAATAGATATTATAACAGCCTCTTTTTTGAAATTACAGAAGGCAGGCTGTATTTTTCATGCCCTAAAGTCAGATATTTGACTTGATTCTCCGGAGGCTCCATTCAAATTAGGCTCTTATTTCAAAATAAAATTACCTAAAATCGTTGATAATACTTGACTTAGAGTAGAAAATGGTGAGCAATCCTTTGCCAACCCGTTTCATCGGGGACTCATTCCTAAAAAAAGGTTGAATCCGTGGCAAATACGAAGAAAATGGCCTGAAAGAGCAATGAATTGCTTTGGGCCAAATATGACAGCAGCCAATTTAATATGATAACATAACTCCTGTAATTTAACTCTGAAGATAATTTTAGCATAAATGCTAATCACTGAGCACGAAAGCAGAAAAAAGCTGGTATATTGGGAATTGCTTTTGATTTTACAAAAAAATATCCATCAAAAAAGGTAAAAATAAAAGAAAATTGAACTAGTAACCCTTGTAGAGCTGTGAAAGTTATGTTAGAGGCGAAAGACTTTTAACAAAATATCGCAGTTTAACATTGATTTAACATTCACCAAGGCATTGATTTAACCTCCTTCCTATAACATTAGGACAGTAGAAATAAGGAGGAAACTAACATGTCGAGCAAGAAAACTAAAGTAGTCGCAGTCGCTCTGGTTTTGTCAGCTATTGTTACAGGATGTGTGATTGGCAGTTCTAAAGCAGATACCAAGGGAGTATCCGGTACGGTCAACGTGGCAGGCTCTTCAGCCTTACTGCCACTCGTACAAAGCGCAGCAAAGAGCTTCATGGATACCAACCCAAACTGCGTGGTTAACACCAACGGTGGTGGGTCCGGCCAGGGGCTGCAGCAGGTCTCTGACGGGACGATTGATATCGGTGACTCTGACCTGTTTGCCGATGAAAAGCTAGACAAGAAGTCAGCCGCTAAGCTGGTTGACCACCAGGTTGCCGTTACGGCGATCGCTCCAGTCATTAACAAAGACGCTGGGGTGACCAACCTGACCACCAAGCAGCTGATTGATGTTTTTACTGGCAAGGTAACCAACTGGAAGCAAGTAGGCGGCAATGACGTCAAGATCGTTCTGGTTAGCCGTCCATCTTCATCCGGTACTAGAGCTACCTTTGAACAGTATGCCTTAAAGGGGCACGCCAGCCTCTCTAATGCCTCGCTTGAAACCGATGACTCTGGTACTTTGATTCAAATGATCCAAAGCGTAGAGGGTTCAATTGGCTATGTTGCCCTGTCATACTTGACTGGGAATCCAGAAGTTGGCGTTGTCTCAATCGATGGGGTCAAGCCAAACCTGACTAATGTCTACAATGGCAAGTACAATGTGTGGAGCTATGAGCACATGTACACCAAAGGTCAGCCCAAGGGCGCTGCCAAAGCCTTCTTGAAGTCAATGATGAGCAAGGAATACGGCAAGAAGATCGAAGCTATGGGTTACGGCGTTGCCTACAAGCTGTCTGACAAGGCGAAGGCTACCCGCAAGGTAACCAAGTAGAAAGGAAGCATTTAATTTATGGACAAAGTAGTTCAAAAAGCCATCGCAAGCGATAAGCGCTGGCGCGCCCTGTATGTCTTCTGTGGCCTGCTGATCGTCGCTTTAACCTTGCTGATGGGGGCTTTCCTCCTTTACCAAGGCAGTCAGACCTTTATCAAGGCCCACCACTCACTCTGGGAGTTCTTATTCACGAGTGAATGGGCACCAAATGACAAGCCTGGAATTTTTGGTGGTAAGGTCGGTGCAGCAATTTACATTGTCGGTTCTCTTGAAACCTGTTTGCTGGCACTGCTTATCTGCTTGCCATTTGCAATCGGGTCAGCAGTCTACATGACCGAAATTTCACCAAAGATCGGTGAAAAGTTCTTCCGGCCGGCAACGGAAATTTATGTAAGTATTCCATCAGTTGTTTACGGTTGGTTTGGGATGACCAAGATCGTTCCCTTGATCAAGAAGATTTTCCACCCAACCATGGGCGGGTTCTCAGTCTTGGCCGCTTCAATCGTGCTGGCAATTATGATCTTCCCAACGATTACCACGGTTTCGGCTGACGCGATCAAGTCCGTGCCTAATAGCTACCGCGAAGGGGCATATGGCTTGGGTGCCACGCGCTGGCAAACGATTGGCAAGGTTGTCCTGCCAGCTGCTTCTGGCGGGATTTTGACCGGGGTTATCCTGGGCTTGGCCCGAGCAATCGGTGAAGCGCTGGCCGTTGCCATGGTTATCGGTAAGACGCGTGCTTTCGCAACCAGTCTGCTTTCGCCAACCAGCAACCTGACAAGCGAAATCGCGGCCGACATGGGCAACACCGCCCAAGGCGGTGAATTCAACCTGGCCCTGTGGACCATGGCCTTGCTGTTGTTCATCATCTCAATCATCCTGATTGTCTTGATCCACAAGCTTGCAAACAGAAAGGAAGACTAATAATATGAACGGTGCTAAGAAAAAAGATCGCTTTATGACCGGGCTCTTCTACCTGATTGGCTGGATTATGCTGATCTTCCTGGTCTACTTGACCTGTACCATCCTTTTCGATGGTCTCAAGGGCTTTAAGCCTGAATTCTTGGGGGTAGCCGGCAACGGGATCTTCAACCAATTCTTCAACACGATTTACTTGGTATTCCTGTCACTGCTGGTCTCAGTGCCAATCGGGATCGGGGCTGGCGTCTACTTGGCCGAATATGCCAATAAGGGCAAGTTCCTGACCATGCTTGAAATCTGTATTGAATCACTTTCATCTCTGCCATCCATCGTTATCGGTTTGTTTGGCTACTTGGCTTTCATTCTGTGGACGGGGATGGGCTGGAACATCATTGCTGGTGCCTTGACGATCTCAATTCTGTCAATCCCACTGATTACCACGGAAACCAATGATGCCATCCAGGCTTTGCCGATTGAATACAAGGAAGGCTCCCTGGGCTTGGGTGCTACCAAGTCAGAAACTATCAGAAAAGTGCTGATTCCAGCAGCCATGCCGCAAATTCTGACTGGGGTCATCATGGCCGCTGGGCGTGGCTTTGGTGAAGCCGCTGCCTTGCTGTACACTTCTGGTCAATCAACTTATGTCAACTGGCAAAACTTCTGGAAGGTTACATCACCAACATCACCGCTGAACCCATTCAGAGCCGGCGAAACTCTCTCCCTGCATATCTGGGTAATGAGAACTGAAGGGGCATTGAACAAAGACGCAACGCAAATTGCCAACTTTACTTCTGCAGTCCTGGTTCTGCTCGCCCTGCTCTTTACTTTGGTAACTCGCCACATCTCAGACAAAATGCGCAAGCGCAATAATGGAGGAAACTAAAAAATGGCTGAACAAGAAAAAGACAAGTTTACGATTGAAAAGCTCAATCTTTACTACAGTGATTTTCACGCCTTGCATGACGTTAACATGCACATCAAGAAAAATAAGATTACAGCTTTCATCGGACCATCTGGGTGTGGTAAGTCAACCTTGTTGCGCTGCTTGAACAGAATGAACGACTTGGTTGAAGGCTGCCGGATCGAAGGCGGCGTCAAGCTTGATGGAGAAGACATCTACAAGGGCAACATGGACGTGACTGTCCTGCGTCAAAGAGTTGGCATGGTCTTCCAGCGGCCAAACCCATTCCCAATGAGCGTATACGACAACGTTGCTTACGGTCCACGGATTCACGGGATCACTGACAAGAAGGAACTGGACGAGATCGTTGAAACTTCTTTGAAGCAAGCCGCCATTTGGGATGACTTGAAGGACCGGTTAAAGAAGTCAGCCTTGGGTCTGTCAGGCGGTCAACAGCAAAGACTTTGTATCGCGCGTGCCTTGGCCGTGAAGCCAGAAGTCTTGCTGATGGACGAACCAACCTCAGCCTTGGACCCAATTTCTACCTCTAAGATCGAAGAGCTGGCCATGCAGTTGAAGGAAAAGTACACGATCGTGATCGTTACTCACAACATGCAGCAAGCCGTACGTATTTCTGATCAAACCGGCTTCTTCCTCTTAGGGGATCTGGTTGAATTTGGCGACACTGATCAAATCTTCTCTATGCCTAAGGATGAACGCACTGAAAAGTACATTACGGGGAGGTTCGGATAATGAGAATTAGATTTGATGACGAGTTGGATGAATTGCACAAGTCCATGGTCGAAATTGGTGAGTTGTGCAAGGACACCATTACGGAAACGACGGATACTTTGTTTACAGGGGATACGCACGAGGCAAATGATTCTATCAATTTGTACCATCGGATTCACAAGAATGAACGGGAAATTGAAGACAGCTGCCTGCGCCTGTTGATGGAGCAGCAGCCAGTCGCAACCGATCTGCGGGTGATTTCCGCTTCATTGAAGGTAGTTTACGATTTGGAGAGAATTGGGGAAATTGCCGCCGATATTTCTGAATTGGTCCTGAATGACCACCTATCAGTTGCCAATGACATGATCAATCTTAAGGAAATGTCACGTGCCGCGACCGAAATGGTCAACGACTCCATCACTGCCTTGGTAAAAGCAGACAAGGACTTGGCAGAAACGGTCATTCGCCGCGACGATCAAGTTGATGGCTTCTTCAACCATGCTAAGGAAACTTTGGTCAAGAGCTTCAAGGAAGATGGCAATCCAGAATACTTGCTTAACCTCTTGATGGTTGCCAAGTACTTTGAAAAGATCGGGGACCATGCGGTCAACATTGCCCGCTGGGCCAAGTTCGTGGAAACTGGCCCAGCGGGCAGATAGATCAGATCTGAGCCACCAGATTTAACCTAGATTTTACAAACCTCTTAATTATCCGTCATAGTCAAAGCATAGGGACTAAACTATAATTAAATGTGACAGATAAATTAAGGGGTTTTTTTATGTTAGAAATTTGGTGTGTCGAAGACGATGAGAGTATCCGCGAAATTGAAATGTATACTCTCCAAACAATGAACTTTAAGACACGGAGCTTTGAAAATGGCATATCCTTTTTCAAAGCACTTAAGGAAAAGAAACCAGATTTGGTTATCTTGGACCTAATGCTGCCAGATGAAGATGGCAGCGACATTTTGCGCCGGATCCGCGGTAATTCTGCCACTAAGGAATTGCCAGTGATTATCGCCAGCGCGAAGACGGCGGAATATGATAAGGTCAAGAACCTGGATTCCGGTGCTGATGACTATCTGACCAAGCCATTTGGGATGATGGAAATGGTCTCACGGGTCAAGGCAGTTTTAAGAAGAACCCAGCGCCGTGAAGAAAAAGACAGAATCGAACGAGATGGAGTCAAGATCCTGCTCAAGCGCCATGAGGTCTTTGTCAATGGCGAAGAAATTGAGCTGACCCTCAAAGAATACGGCTTGCTTAAGCTGCTGATTACTCATCCGGAAACTGTCTTTTCCCGGGAAGAGATCATGGATCAAATCTGGGAAACCGGTTTTTACGGTGAAACCCGCACGGTGGACGTTCACGTAAGAACTTTGAGACAGAAATTGGGTGAGGCTGGTAAGCATATCGAGACGGTGCGGGGTGTCGGCTATCGCTACCATGAAGGAAATTAATGTTTAAAAGAATTTTCCGAGCAATCTTCGCGTCGACGACATTGGTTTTGCTGGTGTCAGTCGCATTAAGCGCATTGTCCTTAAGTATCGATTTTGACAATACTGAAGTTCGCAACTTGACTTCACAGGCTAACTTGGCCGCGGCCGGGGTCAATGCCGGCGGAGTGAAGTATTTAAAGGAATTGCGGGGAGAGAATTATCGGGTCACCTGGATCGCCCAGAACGGCAAGGTCCTTTTCGACAATGAGGAGAACCCCAAGAAAATGGGGAATCATGCCCAGCGCAAGGAAGTCGCAGAAGCGATGAAGAAGGGGACGGGCGAGAGCGAGCGCTTCAGCACGACCCTTTCGACCGTAACCCACTATTACGCTGAGCGCCTTAAGGATGGCAGCGTCGTCCGCGTCGCAATCACGCGCAATACGATGCTGCTGGCCTTGCTGCACCTGATTTCACCGCTCTTGATCATTCTCCTGGGGGCAACGGCAATTTCTTGGCTCTTGGCCAAGAAGATCTCCAAGACGATCGTGGAACCGTTAAACAGCCTGGATCTGGACCATCCCCTGGCGAGCTCCAACTATGAAGAAATCAAGCCGCTGCTTTCACGGCTTGACAGTCAGAACAAGCAGATCTCTGACCAAATTGAGCAGCTGCACCATCGCGAGAAGGAGTTTAAGACGGTCACGGATGCCATGCAGGAAGGGTTGATCCTGATTGATCTGGACGACAAGATCCTCCTGTCAAATCCAGCCGTGATGACCTTGCTGGACTTGGACGACAATTCCAAGCTGCCTGAAGACGTAAAGAAGATCGTCAATAAGAACAACCGGACCGAGCATGCCGAAGGAATCATCAAGCGTCATGGCCGCAGCATTCAGGTCAGTGCCAGTCCAATTACCAGCCGCAAGGTTCTTAAGGGGACTTCGATTCTGGTCGTGGACGTCACGGAAGAATATCATGAAGCGCAAATTCGCCGTGAATTTACGGCCAACGTTTCCCACGAACTGAAGACGCCGCTGCAGTCGATTATGGGTTCGGCCGAGCTGCTAGAAAATCACTTGGTCAAAGACGAGGACAAGGACAAATTCTACCAGAAGATTCATGCTTCATCTTCCCAGCTGCTGACCTTGATCGACGATATTATCCGTTTGTCTCATCTGGATGAAATGCAACAGGTTGAAGAACGGCGGATCGACTTGAAGAGTCCGGTCCAAGAAGCCATTGATGCCCTGCAAAGCTCGTTTGAGCGCCACAATATGACGCTGATTGCCAATCTTGAGTCAGTCTACCTGACGGCCAACTTCCGTCTGTTGTATGAGATAGCCTACAATTTGATTGACAATGCAATTCGCTACAACAAGCCCGGCGGCCACGTCAAGGTGACGGTTGGTGAGCGGGACGGCCACGCGGTCTTGGAGGTCGCAGACGATGGGATCGGCGTGCCGGCAGAAGCCCAGCAGCGGATCTTTGAACGCTTCTACAGAGTTGATAAGAGCCACAGCCGCAAGACTGGCGGGACAGGCTTAGGCTTGTCGATCGTCAAGCATGCGACTGAGCAATGCCATGGCTCAATCAAGCTGTTCAGCGAATTGGGCAAGGGGTCAACCTTTACGGCTACCTTCCCAATTGCCCATGAATAAAGCTAAAGAAAAGTGTCTGGGAAGAAACTAATTTCCAGGCCATGAAAAAAGCGATGAACTTCATAAGAAGTCATCGCTCTTTTTGTATACTTTAAACCCATTCCTTGATATTATTTAATCACCACAAAAAAACAATAGAAAGTGGGCCTAAACATGTATCAAAATTATATCACAGGACAAACTACTTTATCATTAAATTTAGATTTTTCTATCCCTGCAAATCACATTGCCAGTGTTATCAGTGAATTCGTTGATTCTATTCCTAACGAAGTTATCTTAGAAACCACTTCTAATACAGGCAGACCTGCATATCACCCGGCAATGATGCTTAAGATTTTACTCTTTGCTTATTCTAGAAGAGTTTTTTCAGGCAGAAAAATTGAAAGAATGCTAGAAGAGAATCTGCCCATGATGATTTTGGTTGACAATAGAAAGATTTCTTATCACACGATCAATAATTTCAGATCAAGCGACCATGCCAATAAGGTAATTAAGCAGTGCTTTGTCTACTTTACTTCATTATTAGAAGATGAGGGATTAATCCGTGAAAATGCAGTTTTTATCGATGGTACTAAGATTGAAGCGGACGCCAACAGGTACACTTTTGTCTGGCGAAAAGCTATTGAGAAGTATCATGCCAAGTTAAAGGAAGACGTGTCTGCTTTATATGAAGAACTGATCAATAAAGAAGTAGTCAAAGCCATGGCCGAAGAAGAAGCCCAAACTAGTCAAGGCTTAGAGATTCTGGCTCAAGAAACGGAAAAAGAAGTTGAGAAGCTGACCGAGAAAATTGATCGAGAACCTAAAGCCATTCCAGGCGGATCAAAAAATAAGGCCAAGCGCCGTGAATTAAAGAAGATCGCACATAAACTCAGAAAAGATTTTATTCCGCGTGCTAAAAAGTACGAAGAAGCTGAAGAGATCTTTGCTGGCCGTAACAGCTACTCTAAAACAGATCATGATGCCACCTTCATGCATATGAAAGAAGATCATATGAAAAACGGGCAGCTAAAGCCAGGCTACAATATTCAGGCAGCGACTACTAATCAATATATAGTTGATTTTGCCCTGTTTCCTAATCCGACTGACTTTAGAACATTCGAACCATTTCTAGACCAAATGAAGTCCAGATGAATTCTCGATAAGTTTCAAAATATTGTGGCCGATGCGGGCTATGGCAGTGAATACAATTACTCGATTCTGGAAGAGAATTATTCAGATAAGAACTATCAGATTCCGTATACCCAATACGAAAAAGAACAAACGCGAAAATATAAGAAAGATCCATCAAAGGTCGACAACTGGTACTATAACGAAGAAGAAGACTATTACGTAGATAAATCAGGCGTCCGCTTCAACTTCAAATATTATAGTCAAAGAAAAGATCGATCTACTGGCATGGTCAGAAACTTTAAGATCTATGAAGCCGACGAGTTCCAGCTAACTGAAGAACTGACCCAATTGGCTAAAACCAAAACAGGTCGACAAAGACAGATTCACTACAATCCTAACTGGCAGTATTTAAAAGAAAAAGCAAAAGAGACTCTTCAAAGCAAAGAAGGCAAACGCATCTATGGCTGTCGCAAGTCAGATGTGGAGCCAATTTTTGGGCACATGAAGAGTGTATTTGGTATGCGCAGAACGCATTTAAGAGGCAAAAAGAAAGTCGAAACGGATGTCGGTATCATGTTCATGACGATGAATCTGAAAAAATATGGAGCCAAGAAGAAGGTAAAGCCTTCGAATTTTCATTTCAAAAACAAAAAAACACAGGAATTCACTAAAAATAATGAATTTCTGTGTTTTTATATCCGGGCTAAAAATCGAGTTTCTTCCCAGACACTTTTCGTCGGATCAAGTAAATTCCGAGCTTAAGGGCAATATTTAGAAAACCGCCGATTGCAATAATAAATTGAACACTTACCAATAACATCTGGTAGATTTTGACTATCTGCGCCAATAAATATGGTCAAGCTCTACGTCAAAGCACTCTTTTGGAGTCTTGTAGTTTAAGATCTTTCGAGAAAGAGAGTTGCACCATACTTCGATATTAGCAATGTCTTCCGCGCTACCTTTATCCATGCGATCTCCCTTAGGAATATAGCGTCTGATAAGCTCGATGCGGCCTTTTACGCTACCTTTATTACAGAATGTATAAGGGTGAGCATAGTACACAAGCGTCTTGGAAACTTGCTCAAGATTTGATAGATCCGCGAACTCGGAACCGTTGTCGGTTGTGATAGACTTAAATATTCTGTTCCATGCTGGACTCCAAAGAACGGCAAACCAGGCGACCCTGTAACTCCGAAGGATCCAACCAAGGACACTGCGGTTCCATACGATCACACCATAACCCCTGGTGAGACTACGGCAACTGGCAAGGTGGAAGGTCTTCCAGAAAAGCCTGCAAAGTCTGCAAAGGCGCCGGCCGAAAAGCTGGTCAAGGCTCCTGTCAAGGCACCTAAGGCCGTCAAGACCGCTGAACCGGCCAAGACGATCAGTATCAAGGAGTCTGCGTAAGCTCAAGACCAGCTACCGCAAACCGGTGAAGACAATTCCAAGGCCGCCTTTGGCTTAGGACTTGCTTCCATCCTTGGCGGAATCGGCATCCTGGGTGCTTTCAAGCGCAAGAAGAAGGAAAACTAAATAAACCAGAAAAAGGCAGATGATCTCAAGAATTGAGGGCATCAGCCTTTTTTAGTTGCGCAATTTCTTGAGCAGCTCTGCCACCACGTCGATCAGTGTAAGTGCCCAATAGCGCGGTATCTATCGACCTCTGTTCAATAGTCATATACTGTTCTTAACAATTGAATACGGAGGTTATGACTGAACATCCAATCGTACCGCTCGAACTGCCAAAGGACAGAATCAGACCTAAGAATAGGCCCGGAAAGAACCAACTTGTTCTTAACCTGAAATCCAATGGGGTTGAGCTGTCATTTTACAGTGATGCCATTAATGAGCTTATGCTCGAAGTCGTAGACAGGTTCTTGAGCCATGATTAATCTGGCAGAACTGGGTCGCGTGTTCATTGTTTGCGGTAAGACCGACATGCATCGAGGGATCGATTCGCTTGCTTACATAGTTAAGAAGAGCTTCCATCTCGATCCCTTTTCCGGGTGCTTTCTTTTCTGTGGCAGTCGAAAGGACCGCTTCAAGGCACTTTATTGGGATGGCCAGGGCTTCTGGCTGCTCTATAAACGCTTTGAGAATGGGAAGCTTGCCTGGCCAAACAATGAAGACAAAGTGCGAGAGCTGTCCGATGAGCAAGTCATGCGCTTGATGCAGGGCTTTACCATTGATCCTAAAATTAAAAACACAAGAGCTCGTGAATGTATTGATTTCACGAGCTCTTGTGTTTTTATGCCTATGAATCAGGGAGGGACAACAACCATGACCGACAAAGACACTTCAGCTTTAATCGAAATGCTCAAAGCAACTAACGAAGAGTTGCTCAAGCAGGTTGCCCTTCCTACTGAACAAGTTAGGCTGACGGCGAAGATGACGAGGACTTGCCCTCGCATTACCGAAACTATTACTTATAAGAGGCGCAAGCAGGTCGGCAGAAAGCAGGACATTTTAGCTTCTCTTCCAGGCGAGCAGGTTCATTACCGATTGGGTGACTTTACCTGCCCGGACTGCCGCCACGAGCTGAAAGAGATCGGCGTCTTCTGCGCTGGACAAGAGCTGCTGTACGTTCCAGCCAAGGTCAAGAGAATCGACCACATCCAGCACTGCAGTGATGAAGCACCGGCTGACAAGATTATCAAGGCTCCTGCCTACCGACAAGAAAAGGACTTGCGGCGCATGGGCCTTCCGCTTGATCACAAGACGGCTTCCAATTGGCATATCAAAGTCTGTGAGTACTACCTTTCCAGCCTTTACGAGCGCTTGAGACAAGAGCTGCTAAAGCTAGAGGTCATTCACGCAGATGAGACGCCGTACCGAGTTCTAGACAGCGAAACATACTAATCTAGTGTTGGATGATTACTCGACGGAGTAGTCGTTCAACACTTTTTCTTTTACTATGTAAAGTGGAGATGAAGCCAATACTGTAGGGCTCTTGGACACATGATGTCGTAAGCAAAACTGGCAGCTTCACCATTCAATTGAGAATCTCGTCTAAGTATATTGGCTGTTAAAGTCCGGTTGAGAAAATTAGATCTGATTGAATTGGGTGAAGGCAGCTCATCTCCAAGTAAAGCGGAGGTTTATTCTTATGGATTTATTGTTTCGGTATTGACGTTAGTAGCCGGAAGTCTAACGTATGCATTATGGTCAATGGCCAAAAAGTTAATGACTATGCCATCTCCAACGATATGGTAGGCTTCAATCAGCTGCTGGATGACCTCAAGCAGGTTACCAACCCGCTGAACGAGCAATCAAGACGCTAGTAATTGGGCGCAAGAACTGGTTATTCTCTCAGAGTTTTAACGGAGCCAAATCTTCAGCTATCATTCTTAGTTTGATTGAAACTGCAAAACGCAATGATTTAGATCCAGAAAAATATCTAAAATATTTGCTCTATAAATTACCCAATGAATCAACTCTGACAGACAAAGCAAGTGCAGGCAAGCTGCAGATACATTTTGAATATAATTAACCCCATCTTAGCACAAGCCAAGGTGGGGTTTTAAGATACTTCAGTTTTTAACGCTTACATTCCATCTTCATGATGGCCTTGACAGAGATGATTGCAGGCTGACCTGTAGTGTGGTCTTTAACTTGCAGCATCTTGTTAACCATCGTTTTTTCAGCAGCCGCCATGATTTCAGCGATTGCCTTATTGGCATCAGCTGCAACATAGTCATATTTTTCATCGGCAAAGGTAGAAATAATAATGATAGAGCTTGTAGCTGCTGGAGTAGATTCTTCAACTTTAGGTTGAGGTTCCCTAATTTGTGGCTTTGGCTCAGCTCGCTTGATGAACTTGATCGCTGGCTTCTTAGGTTCAGTTACTTCAGCTTTTTGCTTTTCTTTATTTTCAGCTTTTTCAATTACTTCATGTAGCGACTTATTAACCGGAATTTCACGCTTAGTGACCACACCAGTCTTATTTGGTAAAAGATCTTGCACAGTTTTACGTGCTTTAAATAAATCAAACACCTTTGGACCATAAATATTGATAGAGCAATGCAGTCCGTTTAGTGGGAAAAACTCTTCTTGCCGGATTCTCGTATCGACTTCGCTACGATCCACGCCAGTCTTTTTCACGATATCATCCGTAGTATAAATCGGATACATCTGCTTTAAATGTTCAATCGTCGTACTATCTTGGGCACCGATAACCTGTCTAAGCAAGTTCCAGGCATTGCTATTGTAACGTTTGGTTAGTCCATTGCTGGTAACCGGTTTGATCAAGCCTTGCTTTCTTGCGTTGGCAACCAATTTTTGATCGATACTTAAATTGTTGGCTAATTCAAGCTCAGTTAAATTGGAAGTAGGGCGAATTGAATCGATCTCATGATCGATCTCTTCAGTATGGATCTGCTTAGCCAAAGCCCAGTTTTGGTAGTTGGCGATGTAAGTCGATTCGCCTTCTTCTGGGTGGCGCCACATAATGTAGCCCAAAAAAGCATTTGGGTTAGATGGAAGCGGGATAAAATCATGCTCTGTAAGCAATTCAAAGTTGGTTACCATATTGAACGAATTGCTGTTATTTGGTGCAGCTTCGCTATAGAAGCTGATTTGATCATCAGTGCGCAATTCACCTAGCTTCTTAATGTCGCCCACATAAGGCAAGGAATATCTAGCAAAGACCAAGCGACCGCTATCAACGACCTTGATGTCTTTAACCTCTAATTGCGGCATCTTGTGGGCGATGTTTGGAATCTTTACTGCATGGCTACGAACAACTGTAGCAGTGTATTTTTGCTTATTTTTGTCAATTAGTGGCAAAACGTCGTCAGATTCGCCTTGTTGCAGATTTTGCAGACGCTGCTGGAACTTTTCATACCGACTTGGTTGGAACTTAGCATCGACATGCGCACCTGTTGAAGCAAATTCAGCGAGATCTTTATTTATAAAGTTTTCACTATAATTCTTCTTCGTCAGATTATTGTTGCTTAGTTCAACCACCCAAGAATCTTGTCTATCATAGGTGCTGACCAATGTTTCGGCTCTATTGGTACCGATGAACATGCCGGCTTTTTTAATATAGGTGGCGGCTAAGCCATATTTGCCCTGACCATATTGTTTAACCTGACTGATACCTTCAATGTAGTCGCCGATTGCCAACTGTTGGTTATGATGTTCAATGTATTTGATATTTTCAATATTCAGCCAAGCATGGTAGTCGAGAATTTCCACCTTATCTGAGTAGCAGGAGATTTTATCGATCAACAATGAGCCATTGAGATTGGTTTTATTCGGCAAAGTTACATCCCCCAAGACACCGATCCATTTGATCCAAGTGCCGGAGTCAAAGTAAGGCTTTAAGCGAATGTGGATGGAGTTGGGATGCATATATTTATTGAGCTGTTCATCGATGACTTTATTGCGTTCGATATTAAAGGCCGATGCCTTATTTGCTGTTTTTAAATCATTTATTTTTACATAGCTAATATTTAATTGATCGTCTTTAACGTGATTCTTCGAAAGCTTATGCCTATTTTGGTGCAAGAGCTTTTTTAAATTTTCTGGTTTCATAAAAATGCCTTCAATCTACATCTATATTAATAATATTGTCTTTTATTGGTACAAGCTGATCGCCTTCTTTTCCCTTTAATTCCTATTATAGTTGAATAAAAAATGTATAGAAAAGATGATAGCTTCTGAAAAATTTGCCTGACAATTTAATCAAAATTAACCGCAGCTTAACCAAAAATTTAAAAATGTTGGACATAATGATCTCAAAAAATGGAGGATATGTTATGGGCTTTTGGACATTTTACGTGTTGCCATTATGCATTTCATTTGTGTTGATGCTCATTGGCATTCATTTACTCAAAGATCGAGCAAAAATTGGCGCATATTTGTTGGTGTACTTTTTAGCAGGAATTAATTGTGTGATTGCCGGCATTTTTGGTGTGTCTTATATTTATGCCTTTGTGCTTGAATTAGTTACGCCAAGTTCGCTTACTAAGTATGGTTGGATGGTATTTTGGAATGATAATGTGATCTTTGTCATTGCCACGGTGGTTTTGATTGCGATTAATGTGCTAATTTGGCGTCGGAGCAGGAAAATGCAGTTGAAAATTAGATAAAATATTTGCCATGAGAGCGGCTTTAGATGATAAGATAAAACCTGTTGAAAAAATTTTTTGAGGTGAAGAGAATGACATTACCATTTAAAGCAGTCGCAGTTGACATGGATGGTACCTTTTTGGATGATCGTAAGCAATTTGATCATGAACGATTCGACCAACTTTTAACTGAATTTGAAAAGCGTGGAGTACACTTTATCGTTGCTTCAGGCAGACCTTATGTACGTTTAAAGCAAGACTTCAAGGGTTTTGCCGATAGAATGGATTTTGTAACTTTAAACGGTTCCCGCTTGATCATTAAGGGTAAGGATGCCGCAAGCTACCCAATGGACAGACAAGATGTCTTAGAATTGCTCGATGACGTTCCAGCTAAATATGGCAAGATGGCAACCATGGTCTTTGAAAAGGATATCGCTTATTTGCACAGTGAAATTGATAAAGATGAACGTGACTTCTTAGCATATTTTGCTGGTAGCAGTGCGGTAATTGATGATTGGAATGATTTGCCAGAAGAAGATATTTATCAAATTACTTTTGGCATGGACAGTAAACACGCTGCTGATGTTGAAGAAGCGTTTAATAAGAATCGTGATAATAAGATTTCAGCCTTTGCTTCAGCTACTTTTGCCATCGACGTTAATGTAAAAGGTGTAAGTAAGGGCAGTGGTCTTGAACGTTTGCTTGCAAAAATGGGCATGACCGGCGATGACTTAATTGCCTTTGGTGATGGCGGCAACGATATTCCAATGCTTGATTTTGCCAAGTATTCTTATGCCATGGCTAACGGTATGGATAATGTTAAGAAGCATGCCGAGTTTATTGCTCCAGCCAACACCGAAAATGGTGTGTTTAGAGTATTGCAAAAGTACTTGGATGAAGATAAATAAAAATTATCTTGTGAAATTAAAAAAATATGATATAGTTTAATTAACTTATAGAAAAAGAGGAAAATTGCTTTATGATTCGCTTATTGAATCTCTAATACTTGATTTGTTAATTAGAAAATGAACTAGTGACACTTTATTTAGTGCGCCCATTTTTTGCAATCAGTATTAGCAGTAAACGAATCAGAGGCGATTTTTTATAAAATCGACCTTTATTTGTTGCACTGTTAATTCGAATGCGAATGACAGTGCTTTTTCTTTGCGACAAATCAGATTAGGGATGTAAAACAGTTCGTCAATTTGTTGTAAAAGTAATAACGAGGAAAAATAATGGGTCTAAAAGATTATCTTAAAACAAACTATAAGCGTGCATTTTTAGTACTGTTTTTAATCACGCTCACACAAGCTACAACTACTTTTTATACGTACTTGACTAGTCCAGAACTTAATGCAATTTCACAAAGAAAATTTGCTTTATTTATTGAATTAATTGCTGTGCAATTTGTGTTTGGTCAAATTTGCAATTCAAGTTTCAATATTGCTAATGTTCAAAATACTAAGCAAACGCAGAATCTATTTCATCAGGTGCGGCAAAATATTTCTAAACATTATTATCAGAAACCAGATAAAGTGGCAGATATGGAAAATCATTTGGGCAACGATTTACAAATGATCCAGACAAACTACTATGATGTTTATTTTTATTTTGCTTGTGATTTGATCTATGTCATTTTAACGATTGGGACTTTGTTTACCTTCCATTGGATATTGGTGGCATATAGTCTGGTGATTTCGTTTTTCGCAATTGCAGTGCCAAAGTTGCTGGAAAAATATACCAACAAAGCAACTAAAAGAGTTTCTAATAAGAATGCACAATTTCTGAATCTAATTGAAAATTGGTTCAATGGTTTGGAAGAACTTCGAAGATATAAAAATAAATCGGTTTTAAAAAAGAAAATAGGCAAATCAAGCCATCAACTTGAACAAAGTGAATATCAACGTGATAAAGCAATGATTTATGTAGAGATGGTTGCAGCCATCTTTGATGTTATGGGCCGAGTTGGCGTACCAGTCATTGCGGGAATTTTATTTTTTAATCATCAAGTGAGCTTAGGTGCAATTCTAACTGCTGGCTATTTTGCTAATGGGATCTTTTACAGTGTAAATAGTTGTGTAACTAAGTATATTCAGCTTAAGTCAACTAAGACCTTGAGAGATCAGCTAGCCAAATTGCAAAAAATTGAAGCAGATAAGAAATATGATTCGATTGATGAAATTGCCTCAATTGAAGTAAAGAATTTGTCTGTTAAATATGAGCATGGTGAGAAGATTGCTTATCCTAATTTTGTCATTAACCGTGGTGAAAAAGTTCTGCTTGTAGGCGATAGTGGTACTGGTAAGTCTACTTTATTGAAAATATTGTTAGGACAAATTAAGCCAATCAGTGGTGAAGTGATTTATAAGAATGAAAATAATAAGATCATTCATCCAGATTTTAATCAAATAGGCTATCTAGCACAGGATTTAACGATGTTTGACGCTTCGATTTTGGAGAATATCACAATGTTTGATTCCAAATTGGACGGTTGTGTTAGTTCTGCAATTGAAGCAAATGCTTTTATTCGTGATGAAGAAAAATTAAAAGAAGGTTTAGATACTGAAATTGAAGTAAAGCATAATTTGCTTTCAGGCGGACAGCAACAAAAAGTCGTCTTAATGCGGGCAATGGTTCATGAAAAGTCAATTTTATATTTAGATGAAGCAACTAGTGCGATTGATCAAAAGGGTGCGACGAAGATTTTACGTAATTTAACGCAGGGAAAAGAAACACTTTTGATGATTGCACACAACTTGAGTGAAGAGCAAAGGGCGTTGTTTGATCGTGAAATTCACTTGGAGGGTAAATAATGAGCTGGAAAGAATTGTTCAAATTAAATCCGTGGAGTTTTAGCATTGCACTTTTACTTCAAATGGCCGGTGCAGCAGGTGAAATTGGGGTAGCTTACTTTTTAACGCTGCAATTTAATGCAGTACGTAATCGCAACTTACAGATGTTTGTATTTTGGACTGTTTTGCAAATTATTTGTTATGTTTTTGTTTATCTTTTTTATAATCTTGCAGGTATTTTATGGCAAAAACATGTGCAAAGGTACCTTCATTTAATTAGACAGGAATTGACAGACCATTATTTTGAAGATGGTAAGAGTCATCATGCGGGCAGCGTGCAGAACAGAATGACTAATGATTTAACGTTGCTACACAATGATTATCTAAACTCATTTCGTTATGTGGCAGGGATGCTCGTTAGCGTGTTTAGCGTAGCCCTTACACTGTTTACATTTCAATGGAGCTTACTTCTTGTGTGTTTAATTTTTGCGGCAGTGCAGATTTATTTGCCTAAACTGATGGATAAGCAATTACAGAAAGTTACCAGTCTAGTATCTGATGCAAATAAAAAGTATCTGAAGACATTGGGTGATTGGCTCATTGGTCTTTCAGAACTGCGCAGATATTTAGCAGGACAAAAGTTGTTTGACGTGATTGCTAAGAGTTCAGGTAAATTGGAAAATGTTAACGTTGAAAAACAAAAGGTAGATCAAAAACTGGACTATTTAAATCAATTAGCTTATTCAGTTGGGGATGCATTGATTTTCCTGTTAACTGGATTTTTGGTGGTTAATAATTGGGCTGCTTTTGGTTTAATTGCAAGTATTGGTAACTTTAGTTCAGCGATGTTTGCTTCGCTTCAAGGAATAGCTGATTATGGCGGTCGAATGAAGGCAACTAAGGATTTGCGTAAGCAAATTTTACAGGCCAGGAAAAAGATCATTGATGAAAAATCAAATGACTTGAAGCAGCCAGTTGCTTTTTCAACTAAAGATTTAGCTATAAAATTTAAAAATGGTGAAGAAGTAGTTTTTCCAGATATTCAAGTTAATGCTGGTGAAAAGGTCTTACTTACTGGTGACTCTGGTTCTGGCAAGAGTACTTTATTTAAGTTGATTTTAGGCGAAGAAAAAGCCACTCGTGGTGAAATTGAATACTTTGATGAGAGTGGGAAAGTAGTTAAGCCAGATTTAGCCGAAATTGGTTATTTGCCACAATCTCCAGTGCTGTTCCCAGCGACGATTGCCGAGAATATTACGATGTTTAATGATAAACTAGAACAATTTGTTTCTGGAGCAATTAACGATGTGCAGCTAGCTAGTGACGTATCGAAGTTTCCAGATGGAATTGAAACAGAAATTGATTTGAATAAATTAAACGTTTCAGGTGGTCAAAGGCAAAAAATAGTTTTAGCTCGTAGTAAGGTTCATGATAGTAAGCTAATCTTGATTGATGAAGGAACAAGTGCAATTGACCCAGCTGCAACAATGAGAATTTTGAAACGATTAGTTAAGACCGATGCCACGATTGTGTTTATCGCACATAATTTTAATGATGAGATGCAGAAGATCTTTGATCATGAAATCTGTTTAACTAGATAAAAAAATGCCGACAATCAATGCGTAAAGCAAAGATTATCGGCATTTTTCTTTGGCCTATTTTTTGCAACAAAAAAGCAACGCCCACAAGCGTTGCTACTTTAGTGATCTGGGTGAGATTCGAACCCACGACCCACAGTTTAGAAGACTGTTGCTCTATCCAGCTGAGCTACCAGACCATCTGTATGTTTGTATGTCCTCAACAGAACATAAACTATTATAGGGAATACCCATTTAAAATGCAAGGAATATTTTGAAAAAAATTATTTTTTTATTTTAAAGCAAGTATAATTAAAGTGTGATCAATAAATAATAGAAAAGAGAAGCATTATGGAACTTTCACAGAGACTTAAAAAGTTTGTCACAGAGTATCGTGCGGGATGCAAAAAGAGCGACGACGAACGTGACAAAGATTTGCCACATGATATTCCCGAGGTTGAACGGATCGATGACTTATCATACGGCCCAGACAAATGGCATACCTTAGATGTTTATCTGCCTAAAAAGACTGATGAGCCATTTCCTGTTATCATCAATATCCACGGTGGTGGTTGGGTTTACGGCACCAAAGAAACTTACCAATATTACGGCATGAATCTGGCTAAGCATGGTTTTGCCTTCATTAACCCTAACTACCGCCTTGCCCCAGAAGACGCCGAATTTCCTGATGAATTGGACGATATCGACCGCTACATGCACTGGGTTGATGATCACGCAGAAGAATATCGTTTAGATAGAAACAATGTCTTCATCGTTGGTGATAGTGCTGGTGGCCAAATGGCTGAGCAATATGTCACGATTTTGACTAATCCAGACTATGCCAAATTGTTCCCATACAAGCCGCTTAACTTAAAGTTTAGAGCAGTTGGACTTAACTGTGCTGCTTCATTTGTTTTAACTCCCGAAAGTCTTGATGGTCTTGAGAGTCTTTACTTCACTCCTAAAGCAGTTGATAAGTATCACGAACAACTTGACGTTGAAAAGTATATTAACTCTAATTTCTTGCCAACATTCTTAATTACTTCAAATAATGATTTCTTGCATGATATGCAGTTTACTTTATTTGGCTTCTTATTAGGTCGCGGCGTGCATGCAATTTGTAAATCATATGGCGATAAAGATCATCCTCGTGGCCATGTCTTTTTCGTAAGTCAAAAGGATGAATTAGCCGATATTGCTAACGATGAAGAACTTGAATTCTTTAGAGAACACATGAAGAAGGATTAATATGATTAAATTTTATGGTTATAAACGTTGTTCTACTTCAAAGAAAGCACAAAAGTGGTTAGACGATCATGGCGTAAAGTATGAGTTCCAAGATTTAGTTGAACAGCCACCTAAAAAAGAAGACTTGATTAAGTGGATGACTAAGTATCAAGATCGCGGTTTAAGATACTTTTTCAATACATCTGGTCAACATTACCGCCAGCAGAAATTAAAGGACAAAATTCCTGATATGACGATTGAAGAAGCTGCCGAGATGATGTCCAAAGATGGCAAACTGATTAAGCGTCCGCTTGTTGTCGGCGATGATCATTTAACTTGTGGTTTTAGAGAAAATATTTATGAAGAAACTTGGCTGTAAAGCTTTTAGCCTTGTATGATACAAAATTATGACAAAGATTAAGCTAACCTTACATCTAGAGCGAATCTATTGACTAAAATCTCAAACGAGCTTATCCTAAATTTGATTTCGTATTACTAGGAAGATCAACAAGTGTGAATTTGAATTTTTTCACATAGTGGAGGACGAGAAGATTGACTACAACCAAAAAATTAATTATTAAATTGGCATGTGCAACCGTATTAGAAACTGCAGGAGTGGCAGTAACTCAAATTAATCGACCACAAATTACTGTTCAAGCATCAACTACATCTGTTGCAGCACGTTCACTTGGTGTGGACGTTGCCAGTTACCAAAATGCTGACTTATCAAGTCATGCTCAAGTAGGTGCACAGTTTGCTATCGTTAAGGTAAGTGAAGGTACTTCATACCGTAACCCTAAGGCTTCAAGCCAAATTTCTACAGCTATTTCTAACAATATGATGCCAATGGCATACCACTTTGCTACTTTTAGTTCTAACTCAAGTGCTGCTGTAGCAGAAGCAAACTATGCTGTTAAGGCAGCGCAAGCATTTGGTTTACCAAAGGGTTCATATATTGCTTGTGACTATGAAACTGGCCAAGGCAACAACATTTATGGTGGTAAGACGCCAACTGCTAACGCAATCATTGCATTCATGGACACAATCAAGGCAGCTGGTTACCAACCACTTCTTTACGCAAGTTCATCAGTTTTGCAAAACAACATTGATACCAGCAGCGTAATTGGTGAGTACCCTAACTCATTATGGGTAGCTTCATATGCTATTTCAGGTAGAATTGATAATCCTAACTTTAATTACTTCCCATCAATGGACGGTGTATCAATTTGGCAATTTACTGATAACTGGCGCGGACTAAGCGTTGATGGTAACGTTGCTGTTCTTCCATTATCAATTAACGGTAATGTAACTTCTAACAACGGTGCTGTTTCACAAGCTCCTTCAAGCAGTAATTCAAATACTACTAATAACTCAAATTCTTCATCTACTGACAATAAGACTGATTCAACTCCAACCGAACCAGTAACTTCTGCTTACGTAATGAAGAAGGCCTACATTTACAACAAGAAGGGTGAACGTCAAAGCGGCTACTACGCAGCTTACTACGGCATTCAATACTACGGCTCAACTGTAACTTTGGATAATGGCAAGACTGCTCTTAAGGTTGGCAATGACCGTTATGTAATGGCAAGCAACGTTTTAGGTAACTCACGTGTTATGAGACGCAATGCTTATATCTACAACCACGCAGGAAGACGTGCGAACTGGAGAGTTTTGAGGAAAGGTACTCCAGTTAAGACTTACGGTTCACGCTTTAACATTAACGGTAAGTACTACTACCGTATTGGTAAGGGCTTATACGTTAAGTCAGCTAATTTCTAAAAAAAGATAAGTATCTATTTAGCGCGAGTGAATATGCGCGCGCTTTTTTTGTATAATAAAAGTACCTAAGAAACGCTTAGGTATTTTTTTAATTAAGGTGAAATAAATTTTGAAAAAATTAGCAACATTAGTTTTGCTTAGCTTGGCATTCGCGTTGACGGGATGCACGATGAATAAAAATAATACTAATTCAGATTCATCAGTAAAAACAGTTAAGCGAAATAAAACAAGGGAGAGCTTGCCCCAAAAGAAATATCAAGTATTGGAGCAAGATTGGAATATCAATCAAGATGGCATCAATATATATGGTCGATTGTACTTGCCCAAGAATTTACCAGGTAAGAAAAGGGCGGTCATTTTATCGCACGGCTTAGCTGGCAACTACCGTGATGTAACTAAATATGCACAATATTTGGCAGGTCAGGGTTATGTCGCTTATGCTTTTGATTATCCTGGTGGTGCCAAAAATGGCTGCAGCACAGGCGTTGGTCAATTGAATATGTCGATTTTTACGGAGGAGCAAAATCTAAAGACAGTTTTAAATGCAGTTAGAAATAGAAGCGATGTTGATCGCAATCAGGTATCGCTGTTAGGTGAAAGCCAGGGCGGGGCCGTTTCCGCGATGCTTGCTTCTAAATATCCAAAAGAAGTTAAGTCATTAATTTTGCTTTACCCTGCATTTTCAATTACTGATTATGCGCAGGTTGCCTTTAAATCAATTAATCGCGTGCCTGATACGTTGAATCTGTTTGGTTTTACAGTGGGTAAGAATTACTTTGCTAAACTGTTTAATTATGACTTGTTAAAATCTGCCACTAAATACAATGGTCCTGTACTGATCATGCATGGTACAGACGATATCATTGTGCCTGAAACATATTCAGAGAAGGCTAATAAGAAGTTTAAGCATTCGAAATTATATATTTTCAAGCATGCTGGTCATGATTTTAAGGGTAAATATGTGACGCGTGCTAACCGC
Organism: Lactobacillus amylovorus DSM 20531; assembly: GCF_002706375.1. Taxonomy (NCBI): domain Bacteria; kingdom Bacillati; phylum Bacillota; class Bacilli; order Lactobacillales; family Lactobacillaceae; genus Lactobacillus; species Lactobacillus amylovorus. Next base: position 370,693 of record NZ_CP017706.1, on the reverse strand, counting down.
TTGATTACCGATTTTTTGAAGAAAAATTGAGGATAGATATGAAAAAGGAGGTTCTTAGTTTACTGGCTTTTTTGGGCGTGTTGAGTTTATTTGCTGTTTTTACGCAAACTGCCAGAGCAGACGTCATTATGATATTACAGATATGAATGTCACAGCTAAAGTCAATCGTGATGGCTCTTTAACGATGCACCGCAAGATTGATTATGAAATTGATAGCGATGCTCATGGCGTTTTTTATCAGCAAAATTTAACAAAAAAGCAGAATTTGACTGGGGTTAAGGTCAAGGTTGATGGGCAAAATGTTGTGCCCTCGAATAGTGGTAAAAATAATACTTATCAATTAACGCGATATGGTAAGTCATACCGGTTTAAGGTTTTTCATCGCATTGATGAGGATGACAATGTTAAAGTTGAATATTCCTACAAAATTTTAAATGCAATCACTAACTATAAAGATACGGCTGAACTTAATTTTGATTTGAAAACTGATAAGTATCGTAATCGCTTCTTTGATGCATATGGTCGAGATAAAGTAGATGAATCAAAGCTCGAAATTCTAGCTGCAGCCGAAGTTTTTGGTTAATTTTCTGCTATAATTGAAGCAAATTCATAAAGATAGGGAGTTGAATATTATGCCATTTGTACATATTGAATTAATTAAAGGGCGTTCAGACGAACAAATCACTAATTTGATGAAGGACGTTACCGAAGCAGTTCACAAGAATACTGGTGCTCCTAAGGAACACATCCACGTAATCATCAATGAATTAGGTAAGCATTCATACGGCCAAGGCGGCGAATGGAGAGCCTAAACAAAAAATGATCTTCTATTTTGGTAGAAGATCATTTTTCTTTGCTTATTTTTGTTTAACTTAATTTAACAGTCCAACCATATTTGTCTTCAAGATCGCCAAATTGAATGCCAGTTAAAGTATCATAAAGTTTTTGGGTGATCGGACCAGCTTCAGTTTCACTACCAAAGACGTACTTTTTACCTTGATAAGTGAGTGAGCCGACTGGTGAAATTACAGCAGCTGTCCCCATTTCGCCAGCTTCTGCGAAGCGATCGACGTCCTCGATTGGAATCTTAGTTTCGACTGGATCAAGATCTAAGTCTTTAGCAATCTTTAAGATGGAGCGTTTGGTAATTGAAGGTAAAATTGAGTCTGATTTTGGTGTTTGGAATTGGCCATCTTTAGTAATGCCATAGAAGTTCGCACCGCCGAATTCATCGATATATTTGTGATCTTTTGGATCAAGGTAAAGGGCATCGGCAAAACCATTCTTTTTGGCAATCAATGATGGCATCAAGCTGCTGGTGTAGTTGGCAGTTTTTGCTTGTCCAGTACCAAATGGTGCAGCACGATCGTAGTCGCTGACCTCATATGGCATTGGTTTCAAACCTTTAATATAGGCGCCAACGGGAGTGGCATAAATTCTGAATTGATAAGTTTCAGAAGGTGAAACGCCGACAATTGGCTGAGTTCCCATCATAAATGGACGAAGGTACAGCGTACCACCTGAGCCGTAAGGAGGAACGAAATCTTGGTTGGCTAAAACGACTTCTTTAACTGCTTTAATGAATTCATCTTCTGGATAAGGTTCCATCAAAAGACGCTTAGCAGAATTTGCCATTCTTTTGGCATTTTGGTCAGGTCTAAATAAGTTAATGCCGCCATCTTTTCTGCGGTAGGCCTTTAAACCTTCAAAGATTTCCTGACCGTAGTGGAGTTCTTCAGCTGCTTCATTAAAAGTGATAGTAGAGTCTTGCGTCAAATGACCGCCTTGCCATTTACCATCTTTAAATTCATCTACCCAGCGATAGGGTAAGTCATGATATTTGAAGCCAAGCTTGTTCCAATCCAAGTCTTCTGGACGAGTTTTAGTCATAAAAATGCCTCCTTATATTTTTAAAGTGTTTTTTCGATAAATTATAGTTAGATTAAGCTTAAAATACAACTGATAACTTTATGTTTTAATTTTAATTATTAAAAGTAAGCATATAATAGATAGGATGTATATTTGGAAAAAGTGGTGAAACTATGTACGATTATCGAAATAATATCAAAATTATTTTAAATAAAACTGACGCAGATGATAAAAGCTTAGCCAATAGTTTAAACGCAATTAAGGCAATTCTTGCTATGGCAGAAGGTGGCACAGCTGAAAAAGCGGCACCTAAAAAGGAAACTCCTAAGCCTAAGAAGATGGCTAACACACAATCAATCGCACAAAGAAACGCAGATGTAAAGCAATTTAAGCAATTATTGATGGGCTTGACTGAATTAATTGAAACACCTGGTGATGAGGCTGCTAAGAAGAAGTCACTTGAAGCCTTGCACAAGATTACTTTTGTTCCTGGCGTGGGCAAACGTTATGGTAATGTACTCGGCAAACTTGACCAGGCCATTCAAAAGTCTAAGACTACAACAGAAGCAGTTAACAAGAAAATCTTTGAAGACGCCTTAAAGCCTAAGGAACAACCTAAGCGTGACTATCGTAAGGGAAGACGTTACACAGTTATTCGGACTCTTTCGGGATGCAATTTGATTAATGATAATGGTCAAATTGTTTTTAGAATCAAGGAATCACAAATTCACTCCTTGAACTTAAAGAGTGGCGATATTGTCGAAGCCTTAGAAGATAAGGACAATCCAAACTATGAAGCAGAAGTGTTGCGTGTGGTTGGTTATCGCAAATTGCGCACACGTGACTACGATCCAATTGAAGAGTTCCGTTATGCGGTAGTTCAAGGAAAGACTGGCCAGTTAGCAATTACGCGCAATATTAAGGGTGAAAAACTGCGCATTCGCGGCAAAGAAGTAACTATTCCGGTTGACTCTAGTTATTATCAAGGCGAAAATATTCACCTCGAAGATGGTTCGATTGTAGATCTTGCCTGGTACACAGGGGATGTGAGAATTAAGAAGAATCCAAGTGATGCCGTTCAAATTCGCTGGATTTATCAAGTAGATCCGCCAAAGAAGTCTGATTTATCTTATAAGAAGAAAGACAAATCCAAGAAGGATAACGCGGAAGAATTAACCAAGCTGGACATGAATCTGCACTATCAAAGAGTCGGCATTGCGGTTGGTGACAACCAAAATGAAGGTATTCTCGAAGGCATCGTTACTAGATACAATGGTATTCCTATTCCAATTGATGCTTTTGAAGGCAAAAAGAAGATCATGGAGCGACAAATCAAGGATCTTGATATCGTGATCCTGATGACCGCATATGCCGCTCACGATGCAACTTGGAACATCCAAGAATTTGCCTCAAAATATGGCGTGAAATTTGCTGTTTCTTCATCTAAAGGATATCGTTCTTTTGAACGTGCACTTTATCGGGCTGAAAATGGCTTGCCAGCTTATGAAGGAACACAATCCATTGAATATAAAGAAGCAGAGACTAAGTAATTTATAGTAAATTATTGCTATCCGCTGAAAACCGTTGTATTATATAAGAGTTGTATTTGTGGGGACCTCCACATCTGCAACCGCACGGCTCGGGGTTAGAAGTCTTCTTGAGTAAGAAGCACCTCAGTTCGGCGAGTCTAAGTATTTTTTCGGAGGTGTACAAATGTACGCAATTATTAAGACCGGTGGTAAGCAATACAAAGTTGCAGAAGGCGACAGCGTATTTGTAGAAAAGCTTGATGCTGAAGAAGGCAGCAAAGTAACCTTTGACGAAGTTATCCTTGTAGCTAATGGTGACGACGTTAAAGTTGGTACTCCATTAGTAGATGGTGCTAAGGTAACTGCTAAAGTTGAAAAGCAAGGTAAGGAAAAGAAAGTTGTAACTTTCAAGTACAAGCCTAAGAAGCACTCACACAGCAAGTATGGTCACCGTCAACCTTACACTAAGGTTACAGTTGAAAAGATTGAAGCTTAATTTTCAGAGGTGAAATGATTATGAATATTTTAGGTATGAAATTATTTGCCCACCACAAGGGTGGCGGTTCTACTGCCAACGGTCGTAACTCAGCTGGTCGTCGTTTAGGCGCTAAGGCTGGTGACGGTCAATCAATCCACGCAGGTTCAATTATTTACCGTCAACGTGGTACTAAGATTCACCCAGGCAAGAACGTAGGTCAAGGTGGAGACGACACTTTATTTGCACTTGTTAACGGCGTTGTTAAGTTTGAACGTCTTGGCAAGTTCAAGAAGCAAGTTTCTGTATACCCAGCTGAAGAAGCTAAGTAATTCAGAAGATAATTAAGAAGGCGAATGGTTAAGACCATTCGTCTTTTTTGTAACCTTTTTCAAATATTAGACTTGAAATTCTAGTATAATAGATTCAAATTATACTATGCAAAGAAGGTTCTGATTATGGAAGAAAAGCAACAATTATTGTCATTGATTAATAACCGAATTAATCATGTCACAGACTTGATTAAAGAGCACGAAGCCGATGCAATGATCATCTTTAATCAAGCTAATTATCGTTATCTCACCAATTTTACCGGTGAAGAAGCTCAACTTATTTTAACTGCCGCAGGTGAACGTACTCTTTTGTCAGATTCACGCTTTGCAGGACAAATTAAGGCCCAAGCTCCAGGTGAAATGGATGTTGTTATGAAACACTCCAGTGATTACGAAGAACTTACTAAGGCCCTTAAAAAGCTTAATGTGAAGAAAGTTTTAGTTGAAGGCGAATTTGTTTCAGCTGCTGAATTTGCTAAGTTAAAGGAACTTAATCCTGACATCGATTTTGAAATGGTTGAGGAGTTGGTTGAACGTGTCCGCAATGTTAAGGATGAATTAGAAATTGCCGCATTGCGTAAAGCAATCGATATTTCAATGGAAAGCTTTAAGGCAATTTTGCCAATGATCAAACCAGGCGTAAAAGAACGTGCAGTTGGTGCTAAACTTGATTATTTATTCAAAGTTAATGGCGGAGATGGTCCTGACTTTGATACAATTATAGCTTCTGGTGTTCGCTCAGCTTGGGCCCACGGTGTGGCCAGCGATAAAGAGATTGAAGAAGGTGACATGATTGTCATCGACTTCGGTAGTTTTTACCATGGTTATGCTGCTGATATTACGCGTACCGTTTCCTTAGGTGAAGTAGATCCTGAAATGCACAAAATTTACGATATTGTGCATGAAGCACAACGTCGCGGAATAGAAGCTGCCGTTGTCGGTAATACCGGTCATGACGTTGATAAGGCAGCACGTGATTACATCACCGAACAAGGCTATGGCGAATACTTTGGCCACGGTATTGGTCACGGAATTGGTCTAGAGATTCATGAACTTTGTCAGCCAGCTTTGCCATTTAGAACCACTAAATTAGTTAACAACATGGTCCACACTGTTGAACCAGGTATTTACTTGCCTGACAAGGGTGGGGTTAGAATCGAAGATGATATTTTGGTTCATGATCAAACTCCAGAAACGCTATCAACTTTGCCTAAAGATGAACTAATTTCTTTATAGTTGTAATTTTAATAGGTTGAAGTTATAGCCAAAACCGTTTAAGATTGGTAAGATATTATTGTAGAAATGAGGGACTTAATATATGACAATGATTTCAGTAAATGAATTCAAGAATGGCCTTACTATTCAATACAACAACGATTTATGGCGCATTGTTGAATTCCAACATGTAAAACCAGGTAAAGGTAGTGCCTTTGTTCGTTCAAAGCTTAAGAGCTTGAGAACTGGTGCTGTACAAGAATATACTTTCCGTTCAACTGCTAAGGTTGAAACTGCAGATATTCAAACTAAGTCAATGCAATACTTGTACAACGATGGTTCAAGCTACGTATTCATGGATACTTCAACTTATGACCAATTGGCAATTCCAAATGAACAAATTGGCGATGAATCCAAGTACTTGCTTGAAAACATGGTTGTTAGCGTAATTATGCACGATGGTGAAACTTTAGGTATTCAATTACCTAACACTGTTGATTTGAAGGTTGCTAAGACTGAACCTAACATCAAGGGTGATACTTCATCAGGTGGTGGTAAGCCAGCTACTATGGAAACTGGTTTGGTAGTTAACGTACCATTCTTCATTAACGAAGGCGATGTTTTAACTATTAACACCTCTGACGGTACTTACGTATCACGTGCTAATAAGTAGTTTTTTGAGGTAGCGAAATGGCAGATAGTTCAAAAATTCTCTTAAGTGGCGAAGAAAACAGCGAACAAATTAAAATTGATCCAAGTGTTTTAGAAGTTATTTTGGGTATTGCTGCTGAAAAAGTTGATGGCGTTGCAGGTATGCGCGGCAGTCTAAGATCAGGTCTTAACTGGGTTCTTGGCCGTGAAGATCATGGTAAAGGCGTTAATGTTAAGGTTGATGAAGATAACAAGTTAGTTGCTGATGTTTACGTATATCTTGAAAGTGGCATAAATGTTCCTAAAGTTGGTATGGCAATTCAAAAGCAACTTAAGGCACAATTATTGCAAATGACTGACCTTGAACTAAAGTCAATTAATGTACATGTTGTAGGTTTAGTTTTCCCAGAAGATGAAAAAGATCCTGAGGAAACTACCTCAAAGCTGTTTCCGGAGGATGAAGTAGAGAAATAATGAACCAACACGAAAGTCGCAAAGTTGCTATGCAAGCCATTTATTTGGCTAATCAAGAGCCAGATTTAAATGCTGAAGAAGTTGAAGCTAAAGTCGTTGCAGCGCTTAATTTAAAACAGCTTTCTGCCTATTCGAAGAAATTGATCGAAGGTGTGCTTGAAAATCGTGCAGATTTACAATCTGCTTTGTCAGAGCACCTAAAAAAAGGCTGGCGTCTAGAGCGTGTAAGTCAAATTGTCGTTGCTATTATGGAAGTTGCTCTTTTTGAAATCAAAAATAGCGATGAAATTGATCCTAAAGCAGCAGTAAATGAAGCTTTGAATTTATGTGACGAATTTGCTGAGCCAAAAGAAAAGCCATTTATTAATGGTATGTTAGCAAACTTTGTTTAATGGATGAATAGCCGGCAGTTTTGCCGGCTATTTTTTTAACAGTAAGGAGAAAGTTAATGGGAAAAATTCTCGATGGTAAAGCTTTAGCAAATTTATTAGGGGAAAATCTTAAAGAAAAGGTTAAGAATTTAAAAGCTGAAGGAATAACGCCACATTTTTGCGTAATAAATATTGGTGACAATCCTGCTAGCAAAATTTATGTTCGCACCAAAAAGCGCAGAGCTGAAAAGATGGGCATTATCCAAGATATTTATCAAATGCCAGCTGATACTAAACAACAAGAAGTTTTAGACTTAATTGATAAGCTAAATGCGAATCCTGATATAAATGGGGTAATGGTCCAGTTGCCAGCTCCTGAACAAATTGATGCAGATGAGTTGCTGGAAAGAATCGATCCCAACAAAGACGTTGATGGCTTAACTCCTGCTAACATTGGTCGTCTATGGATGGAAGATCACTTTATTGAGCCAGCTACTGCAGAAGGAATTATTGCGCTTTTAAAACATTATGAAATTCCACTTAAGGGTAAGGACGTTGTTGTCATTGGTAGAAGCAATATTGTAGGTAAGCCCCTCGCTGCATTAATGCTTGAACAAAATGCGACAGTAACGATTGCTCACTCAGAAACCACTAACTTAGCCGAACTTACTAAGAGAGCCGATATCATTGTTTCGGCCACCGGTGAAGCGTTATTGGTTAAGGCTGACATGGTAAAAGATGGCGCCGTTGTTGTTGATGTAGGTATCAATCATCTTAATGGTAAATTAGTCGGCGACGTTGACTTTGATGCGGTTAAAGAAAAAGCCAGCTATATTACTCCTGTCCCTGGTGGTGTAGGTCCTCTTACTGTACAATTCTTAATGGAAGCAGTAGTTAAATTAACTAGGAGACAAAATGGCCGAAAATAAATATTTAACGGTTACAGATTTAAATTATTATATTACGCAGAAATTTAAAAACGATCCATACTTACATAAGGTCTTTCTGCAAGGTGAATTATCCAACTTTAGATATCGCCGTAATTCACACCAGTATTTTTCATTAAAGGATGAAAAATCAAAGATTAATGTGGTAATGTTTCGTTCATACTTCGACAAGGTTAAATTTAAACCGGAAGAAGGGATGAAGGTTTACGTTACTGGTTATGTCAGCGTGTATGGCCCTCAAGGTTCATATCAGTTTTACGCTGAAAACATGGAACCAGCTGGACTTGGTGCACTTTATGAGCAATTAAAGCAATTACAGGCCAAGCTTGCTAAAGAAGGCTTGTTTAACCAAGATCATAAAAGAAAACTGCCACGCTTTCCTGACCGAATCGCAGTTGTAACCAGTGCTTCAGGTGCGGTTATTCACGATATCATGGTCACTGCTAACCGCCGTTTTCCTCATGCCGAAATCGACCTTTATCCTGCTCAAGTACAAGGTGATACTGCGGCAGATTCCTTAGTACGTGCGATGCGTCAAATAGCTGAGCAAGGTGATAAGTATGATGTCATGATCATTGGCCGTGGTGGTGGTTCGCTTGAAGACTTGTGGCCCTTTAACGAAGAAGAAGTGGTCCGTCAGATTTATGCAATGCCAATGCCGGTTATTTCTTCAGTTGGTCACGAAACCGATACCACTTTGTGTGACCTGGTAGCCGATGCCAGAGCTGCTACGCCAACTGCCGCCGCTGAGTATGCTACGCCAAATTTGGTTGATGAATTAGCTGGTATTCAGCAACTGCGCAGTCGCTTATTCTCAAGCATGCAAGCAATTATTCGTGAAAAACGCGATCGCTTGAATCGAGTAAAGAACTCGGTTATTATGCGTGAACCAACGCGTTTATATGACCAGCAAATTGAGACGGTTGATCGCTTAAAGGATCGTTTGCATAACAGTATGCAAAATAAGGTTGATCATTCAAAGCAGAGTTATCTTTTGTTAAAACAAAGATTATTTGGTGCAAGTCCAGATAAGCAGATGCAACAGATGCAGCAACAAGAGCGCTTTTTGGCCAAACGTTTGTCTGATAATATGCAGCACTACTTAAAAGACAAGCGCAACAGCTTTAGCAAGACCGTTCAGCAATTAGATGACTACAGTCCGCTTAAAACCTTAGAGCGTGGTTTTGTTTATACTACTGATGCTAATGGCAAGACAGTTAGTTCAGTAAAACAAGTTAAAAAGCAGGAAAGCTTGAACCTGCATTTCAAAGACGGTCAAGTTGAAGCAACAGTTACAAAAATAGGGGAAGAAAATAATGCCAACTAAGAAGAATAATTTTGAAGAACAATTAAACAATTTGGAACAAATCGTAACCAATCTTGAAAATGGTAATGTTCCATTGGAAGATGCATTGAAGCAATTCCAAGAAGGTGTAAAAATTAGTCGTGACTTGGATAAGAAGTTAACTAGTGCCGAAGAAACTGTAGCTAAGTTGATTGATAACGACGGCACTGAACACAAATTGGATCCTAACAACGCATCAGCACCAGAGGAATAAAAATGACAGCATTTACTTACTTTAAAGATGATTGGACACCCGTTATTGATGATTATTTAGCTAAGCACTTAGCTGATGAAGTTGATAGCAAAAAGATTAGTCAAACTATGTCATATTCAGTAATGGCTGGTGGCAAGCGCCTTAGACCACTTCTTTTCTTAGCTACACTAAATGCCTTAGGAAAGAAGATTGAAGAACCAGAAATTAGAATTGCCTGCGGAATTGAATTAATTCATACTTATTCACTGATTCATGATGATTTACCTGCAATGGATAATGATGATTATCGTCGCGGCAAATTGACCAGTCATAAAAAGTGGGGCGAAGCTGAAGCAATTTTAGCTGGGGATGCCTTGTTGCCACTCGGAATTCAATGGATTGCCCAAGGCAGTAATTCTGCGGAATTGGTAAAAATTATTACGCAAGCAGTTGGTCCTAACGGTATGGTTGGCGGTCAATATTTGGATATTGATTCTACCAATAATGAAAGTGTTGCTGGGGATGCTGATTTTATCAATAAGATGGAATGGCTAAAAACCGGTTGCTTAATCCAAGCTAGTGTTGAAATGGCCGCTGTTTATGCTAAGGCTACAGATATTGAACAAGTTAAGTTAATTGACTATGCTAAGGCCTTTGGTCGCTCTTATCAAATTTATGATGATCTCGTTGATGTTGTTGAAACTAGCGAAGAAGCTGGTAAAGCAACGCATAAGGACCAAGAAGAAGGCAAGAACAATACCTTGACTCTTCTTGGCATTGACAAGAGTCGTAAAGAATTAAGGGATTTGATTAAGCAAGCCAAAGATGATTTGCACGGCCTGAATGGTGAAATCTTGGCAGGATTTTTGGATCTATATCAAAAGGTGTTATAAATGACAAAGCAAAGAGCGGATATTTTATTAGCAGAACAAGGAATTTTTCACTCTCGTTCTACAGCACAAAGAGCAATTATGGCGGGACTGGTTTCTGATCATAATCATCAAAGAATTGATAAAAGCGGAACTAAATTTCCAGAAGGCGAAAAGTTTTACGTTAAAGATGATGGAAAAAAGTATGTTTCGCGTGGCGGTTTTAAATTAGAAAAAGCCTTAAAAGTTTTTGATATTGATTTAAAGGATAAGATCTGTCTGGATATTGGTGCTTCAACTGGTGGTTTTACCGATGTAGCATTGCAAAATGGTGCCAAGATGGTTTATGCATTAGATGTTGGTTATAATCAGCTCGCTTGGCAACTCCGCGATGATCCAAGAGTTGTGGTAATGGAAAAGCAAAATTTCCGTTACTCTAAGCCGGAAGATTTTGATCAAGGTTTGCCTGACTTTGCGATGACCGATGTTTCATTTATTTCACTTGATTTGATCATGCCGCCAATGTATGCCATTTTGAAGGATAAATGCGATGCTGTTTGTTTGATTAAGCCTCAATTTGAAGCTGGTCCTGAAAATGTGGGTAAGCATGGCATTGTGCATGATCATGAAGTTCATAAGCAAGTCATTGAACATACTATGCAAAAAGCTTTGGACATCGGCTTCAACGTTTTAGGCGTTGATTATTCACCTATTAAGGGTGGTAAAGGCAATATCGAATTTTTGATTCATTTGCAAAAAGATGAAGCAGATGGTGGTCATAACCTATGGCAAGGTACCCCAGAGGAAGTAGTCGAGCGCGCTGTAAACGGGCTTTAGGAGTGATGAGATGCTAGTCGAACTGGATATTAAAAACTTTGCGATTATTAAAAGTCTGAAGGTTCGCTTTCAAGAAAAGATGACGGTCATTATTGGTGAAACCGGTGCTGGTAAATCGATTATTATTGATGCTGTTTCATTGTTAATGGGTGGTCGCGGTCAAAAAGAAATGATCAGATCGGGTGAAAATAAGGCTGTCATTACAGGACTGTTTGAGCTTGATGACCAGAAAGAAAAAATTGCTCAACTATGCGATCAATATGGTTTGCCTCATGATGATGATCAGTTGGTAATTAGCCGTGAACTGGCGGTTAAAGGCAGAAACGTAGTACGAATTAATGGACAGCTCACGACGATTAACGTTTTGCGTGATTTAGGCCATTATTTAGTTGATATTCATGGCCAGCACGATCAGCAAATTCTAATGGATCAGGATCGTCAGATTGATTTGATTGATAATTATGCACCAGCTTCTTTTAAGGATGATTTGGCAGATTATCAAGCTGATTTTGAAAAATGGCAAAAGCTGACCAGTCAACTGCGTCATTTGCGTCAGGATGCACAGGAATTGGCACAAAAGCAAGATATTTTGCAATTTCAAAATAATGAATTGGAATCCGCTGACTTAGAGGATCCTGAAGAAGATGAAAAGCTCGAAGAAGAGTATAACGAGCTGAATAATTATCAAAAGATCGCAGATACGGCTAACTACTTTATGCAGCTTTACGATGATGATGAGCATGGAATAGCCACATTGTTGGGGGATGCACAGAATGCGGCTACCGACTTAACGGAGTTTGGTTCCAAGTTTAAGGACTTTGCCAAAACTGTTGATGACGGTGTTTATGCTTTAAATGATGCTCGCAGTGAATTGTCCAACTTGATGGACCAGATGGATTTTGACGAAGAACGTTTCCAATATGTCACTAATCGACTTGATACTTTGAATTCTTTGAAGAAAAAGTACGGTCCAACATTGAAAGACGTGTTTGATTTCTACAGCAAGGTACAAAAAGAACTCAGCCAGTTTGAAACTGGTGGCCTTGATGAAGAGAAGATTCAAGCTGAAGTTGCAGAAGTAGAAAAACGTTTAACGCAAAAAGCACGCAAGTTGCATTTAACTCGTGAAAAAGTAGCGCATTCACTAGAAGAGCAAATTAAGCAAGAGCTTGCTGATTTATACATGGAAAAAGCTCGCTTCTCAATCAATTTTGATGAAACTAAAACCTTTACTAAAAAGGGTACAGATGAAATTGTATTTCTCATTGCTCCAAACCCTGGTGAAGATTTGATGCCATTAGTAAAAATTGTTTCTGGTGGTGAACAATCAAGATTGATTTTAGCTTTGAAGGCTATCTTTAGCCGCGTTGAACCGGTAGGAACAATGATTTTTGACGAAATTGATACTGGTGTTTCTGGTCGTGTTTCTGCTGCGATTGGTAAAAAGATGCATTCTATTGGTCACAACAAGCAGGTAATTGCAATTACGCACTCACCTCAAGTAGCTGCTGCAGGTGATCAACGTTATCTTGTGGCTAAGCAAGTAAAAGATGGTTCAACCTTCACTCAGATTGGCCCATTAAGCAAGGAAGAAACAATTACTGCCATTGCACAAATGATGGCCGGACAAGACGTGACAGATGCAGCTAAGAAGAATGCCGCTGATTTGATTAAGAGCATAAAAGATGAATAGTATTAGCAAATTTTGGAATGAATTTTGTCAAAAAAATAAAATAGCACCGAATGCATTAGAAGGAGCTTATGCATTTGGTGCTAATAGTCACGATGCAGATGTTTTGAGTGATTTGATTAATAGAGGAATCAAGACAGCAACAACAAGCATCTATATATCAGCAGATGATGTGCCAGTTGTTGGCATGTATTCGATTGTCTTAGATGGTAATAATCAACCAGTATGCGTCATAAAAAATGAGACCGTGGAGATCATGCCATTTAAAAACGTGTCTGAAAAACACGCTTACTTAGAAGGTGAAGGCGATCGCAACTATGAATCTTGGAGAAAAGTTCATGAGGCTTTTTTCACCTGGGAATGCAAGGAAGAATTAGGTAAAAAATTTACCGAGGATACTGAGGTGGTCTGCGAGACCTTTACTAAAGTGGGCTAATTATAGGTCGACACGAAAAATATCATCGATATCAACGATGCGTAATATTTTTCGATCGATGTCGCGTAAAACGAAACGTCCAATTGAAATTCTTTTGGGAATTTGGCCAATCTCGTAGCTACCATCCTGAAAGGTAATTAAAATATAATTCTTGTGCAAAATAGCATAAGACAGACGTGCTAAAATTATGCCATTAAATTGGCTATAAATACAAAGCTTATCAGTATTGTATTCGAACAAATAGTGATAAGCTTTTTTTAGTTTTTTGGTTAAAAAATTAGTCATATTGATCATCCTTTACTGAACCGTTGTTCGATAAAATAATTATACGAACTTTGGTTCTGCAAAACAAGTGTTTGACACATACAAAATAATAAAAAGTGAAAACTTGAAAATCTCGCGATTTTAGTGCAAACTAGATATATTAATAGTTACTAAGAGGAGTTCAGCATGGCAGATAAAGGTTTATTACTTGTACTTTCCGGTCCCTCAGGTGTTGGTAAAGGGACTGTAAAAAGTGCTATTGTGGAGAACAAGGTCTTTCCATTTGAATATTCAGTCTCAATGACTACTAGAAAATCTCGTCCAGGTGAAGTTGACGGCAAGGATTACTTCTTTGTCAGCGAGGAACGTTTTCAAGAAGCTATTAAAAATGGGGAGCTATTAGAATATAATGAATATGTTGGACATCATTATGGAACGCCCCTCGCTCCAGTGAAGAAGATGCTTCATGAAGGCAAGGATGTTTTACTTGAAATTGATGTCAATGGGGCACAAAAAGTGCGTGAAAAGATGCCAGATGGCGTATTCATCTTTTTAACCCCACCTGATTTACATACTTTGCATTTGCGATTAGAACATCGTGGTACAGAACCAGAAGAAGTAATTCGTGGTCGTATCAAGCAAGCCAGAAATGAAATTCTAGAAATGGAAGACTATGATTATGCAGTAGTTAATGATACAGTAGCTAATGCAGTAGATCATATTAAAGCAATTGTTGATGCAGAACATGTCAGTGTTAAACGTGTAATTGATGACTACCGCAAGATGGTCAAGGAGGATTAATTATGAGAATTACTTACCCATCAATTGATAAATTATTGTCACGTGTTGACTCACGTTACTCATTATCTGTTCTTGCTGCTAAGAGAGCACATGAACTTGAAGCTGGCGATCCCCCAACACTTGAACACTTTAAGTGTGATAAGGCCGTTGGTAAGGCGCTTGAAGAAATAGCTGCTGGAAAAGTTACAGTTGACCCAGCACATGCCGAGGTTAACCTCGAAGATTAATTAATTGACCTTCATCCTATGGGGTGAAGGTCTTTTTTACAGGTGATTAGATGATTGCTCAAGTGATTGTAGATGTTGCGGCGCGACAGACTGATCGCGTTTTTGAATATCATGTTCCCTCTGACATTGAGAAGGAAATCCAAGTCGGGTCAAGAGTAGTAGTACCTTTTGGACCCAGAAAAGTGCAAGGCTTTGTTGTCGGCCTATCTGAAACTAGCAATTTTAAAGGCAAAATGAAGGATTTGTTGGTAGTGGTTGATGAAATGCCGCCACTAACGCCTGAATTAGTTAAATTATCTGCAGATTTAGCACAAAATATTTATTCATACCGGATCAAAATTTTACAGGCTATGCTGCCATGGGTGATGCGGGCAGGCTATCGTAAACTATTGCTACCTGCTAGTTCAAAGGCTAAAGAGATGCCGTTTTTTCAAGGCGATCCCATTGATTTAAATAAAATAACAGATTCAACACAAATCAAGAAAATCCGCAGTTTGCTAAAAAATGATGATGCCAAGATTGAGTATGTTGTCGACAATAAGGCTAAAAAGAAAAAGGAAAATCAATATGCATTGGCTTTGGCACCGGAAGAATATACTAAAATCTATAATACTTTGCGGCAAAATGCGGTAAAGCAAAAGCAGCTTTTGATGGATATCATTGAACATACCGATGCTTATCCCAAAACACAAAAGGAATTAGAAGCTGGATTGGGTTTAACCGCTGCAGTCTTGAATTCGGCTGTTAAAAAAGGCTGGCTAAAGAAAAAGGCAGTTGAAGTTTATCGTGATCCTTTAGCCGGCTTTAAAGATGATGAAAAACCAGCTCCAATCAAGTTAAATGATGAACAACAACATGCTTTAGACGAAATTGCCAAAGCTATCGATGAGAAAAAAGCTGAAACATTTTTGCTTGAAGGAATTACTGGTAGCGGCAAGACTGAAGTTTATTTGCATGCCATCAGTAAAGCTTTAGCCCAAGGCAGAACCGCCTTGATGCTGGTGCCAGAGATTTCGCTTACCCCACAGATGGTGCGTCAGGTAAAGGCCAGATTTGGTCAAGAAGTTGCTGTCTTGCACAGTGCGTTATCTGAAGGAGAAAAATATGATGAATGGCGCAGAATACGCCGCGGCGAAACCAAAGTAGTAGTTGGTGCCAGAAGTGCGGTTTTTGCACCGCTTAAAAATATCGGCTTAATCGTGATCGATGAGGAACACGAGTCATCATACAAGCAAGAGTCTGATCCGCGCTATAACGCTCGAGATGTAGCTATCTGGCGCAGTAAATACCATTACTGTCCACTTGTATTAGGCAGCGCAACGCCGTCTTTAGGAAGCCGTGCAAGGGCACAAAAGAATGTCTATCATCTTTTACGACTAACCAAGAGAGCCAACAATAAGAAGCTGCCTAAAGTAAGATTAATCGATTTAAAACATGTTCAATTTGCAGGCGGCCAATTTGATTTATCGCTTGAACTAGTTGATGCGATTAAAAAGCGACTAGAGAAAAAAGAACAAGTTATTTTGATGCTTAACCGTCGCGGTTTTGCCAACTTTATGCTTTGTCGAGAATGTGGCTTTGTCTTAAAATGTCCTAACTGTGATGTATCTTTGAACTTGCATAAGGATACTAACAGCATGCAGTGTCACTATTGTGGTCACACTGAACCAATTCCTACTCGTTGTCCTAATTGTCAAAGTTTTCAAATTCGTTTTTTGGGTACTGGAACGCAAAAAGTACAAGAAGAGTTGGAAGAACTTTTGCCAGGCGCTAGAATTTTACGCATGGATGTTGATACCACCCGTAGAAAGGGTAGCTACAAGAAAATTTTGGATGCATTTGGTAATCACGAAGCAGATATTTTACTTGGAACGCAAATGATTGCCAAAGGTTTGGATTTTCCTAATGTAACCTTGGTAGGAGTAATCAATGCCGATACAGGTTTGTGGCTCTCAGATTACAATGCTTCTGAAAAGACATTTGAGCTTTTAACGCAAGTTGCTGGGCGTGCTGGCCGAGCAGATAAAGAAGGAGAAGTGCTGATCCAGACATATAATCCGGAACACTACGCTATTCAATTAGCTAAGACGCAGGACTATGAGCGTTTTTATGGCTATGAAATGAACGTTAGACACGCCGGAAACTATCCACCATACTTCTTTACTGTTTTAATTTCAATTGCTGCTAAAAAAGAGCAAAACGCTGCAAGAGAAGCTTTTAAGATCAAACGCTATTTAACTAAAGAGCTTCATGCAGAAACGATTATTTTAGGGCCAACGCCAAGTGCAATTTCTCGTGTAAAAAATCAATATTATTACCAAATACTGGTAAAATATAAAAAAGAACCTAATTTGAATAAACTATTGCACCATGTTCAGGATTCCGCACAGGAAGCAAAGAAGTATGGCTTAAGTATTTTTATTGATAATGAACCAGAAAGAATAATGTAGAGGAGATGCTGTAATGACATCAGTAATATTTATGGGAACACCGGAATTTTCAGTTCCAGTACTTGAAGGTTTAATTGAAAATAATTATGAAATTAAGGCTGTAGTAACTCAACCAGACAAGAAGGTTGGACGTAAGCAAAAAATTACTAAGAGTCCAGCTAAGGTTGCTGCAGAAAAACATAATTTACCTATTTACCAACCTGCAAAATTATCTGGCTCTGACGAAATGCAAGAATTAATTGATATGCACGCTGACTTAATTGTTACTGCAGCCTATGGTCAATTTTTGCCAACTAAGTTTTTGAATTCAGTTAAAATTGCTGCTGTAAATGTTCATGGTTCACTTTTGCCTAAGTATCGTGGCGGTGCACCAATCCAATATTCTTTAATTAACGGGGATGCCGAAACTGGTATTACCATTATGGAAATGGTCAAAAAGATGGACGCCGGCGATATTTATGCTCAAGAAGCAATTAAGATTCAACCGGATGATAATGCTGGTACTTTATTTGCCAAGTTGGCAATTGTAGGTCGTGATCTTTTGCTTAAGACTTTACCTTCAATTATTGATGGTACTGTTAAAAAGACGCCTCAAGATCCTGATAAAGTGGTCTTTTCACCTAATATTACCAAAGAGCAAGAAAGAATCACTACTAGCATGACAGCTACTGAAGCCAATAATATAATTCGTGCTCTTAACCCAGATCCAGGCGCTTACATGATGGTTGAAGGCAAGCGTTTCAAGGTTTGGAAGGCTGAAGTTGCTGATGAAACTACAGATTTGAAGCCAGGTTCAGTTGTCGCAAATAAAGGTCGCTTCGCTATTAGTTTTGCCGATGGTAATGTTTTGAATTTGCTTGAAGTACAACCAAGCGGCAAGAAGCGCATGAATATTAAGAACTTTTTGAACGGTCAAGGTAGCAAGTTTACACCAGGAGAAGAAATTGTCGACAAGTAAAAGCGCTCGTGCAATCAGCTTAGAAACATTAATCAAGGTTTTACAAGATAAATCCTATTCAAACATCAGCCTAAATAACAGTCTTAACCATTCAGATCTCTCACAGGCTGATCAAAATTTAGCCACTAAGATTGTTTATGGGACGATTCAGTATCGACTTTTTTTAGAGTATCAATTGAAGGGCTTAGTAAGAACTAAATTAACTGAGAAATATCTAAAGCCACTTTTATTGATGTCCATTTATCAAATTGTCTTTTTGGATAAAGTTCCCAATCGCGCGGTCTTAGATGAAGCAAATAAACTTGCTAAACAGTTTGGCAAGCATCACTCATCTGGCTATCGTGTAGTGAATGGAATTTTACGTTCATTTATTAGACGAGGCGTAATTTTACCTGACGCAAAAGATGAAATAAAATATTTGAGTGTAAAAGAAAGTATGCCTGAATGGCTAGTAAATTATTTTGCCAATCATTGGGGCATGGGCCGTACTAAAAAGTTGCTTGAAAGCATCAATCAACCGGCTAAAAATAGTGTCCGCATTTCAGCATTATGTGATCGAGATCAAGTCTTTAATCAACTAAAAACGGAAGGTTATGAACCCGAATGGTCTAACTTATCTGTTAATGATGTAATTTTAGGTCATGGCGGCGTTAGTCAAAGTGATTTATTCAAGCGCGGAAAATTGACAATTCAAGATGAAGCCGCTAGTTTAGTGGTAGAATCTTTTGATTTTGATTCCAAAGAAGAGTATATTTTGGACGCATGTAGTGCTCCGGGCGGTAAAACCGTGCAAATGGCAGAGCGAGTTGTCGCCGGTGATGTAACAGCTTTAGACATTCATGAAAAGAAATTGCATTTAGTTAAAGAAAATGCGAAAAGAATGAATGTAGCTAATAAGGTTAAAATTAAAGCTTGTGATGCGCGCAAAGTACAAGATGTTTTCAAGCCGGGAGAATTTACTAAGATTTTAGTAGATGCACCTTGTTCTGGTTTAGGTTTATTAAGACGTAAGCCAGAAATTCGCTATACTAAGACTGAACGCGACTTGCAGAATTTACAAAAAATTCAATTGGCAATTTTAGATTCAGTTAGTCCATTATTAAAAGAAGACGGTGAATTAGTTTATTCTACTTGTTCAATTTCGGTAGAAGAAGATGAAGCCGTGGTCGAAAAATTCTTAAAATTGCATCCCGATTTCGAATTAAAGCCATTCAAGCTCAGCAAGTTGGAATCAAAGACTGGGATGCTAAAAATAATGCCTGACCAAGATAACAACGATGGATTTCTCATTGCTAAATTTAAGATGCGAGGTTAGATTTTTGATTGAAACAGCATACGCTTCTAGTATCGGTAAGGTACGAAAAAGCAATCAAGATTTTGTACAAGTTTTTAAAAATCGCAAGGGAATCACTTTGGCGGTCGTCTGCGACGGCATGGGTGGACATCAAGGCGGCGACGTAGCCTCAACAATGGCAGTTACGCATTTGGGGCATAACTTCGGCATTACCGACTTCACCGATACTAATATTGCGCATAAATGGTTGGATGTTCAGTTAAATTCTGAAAATGAAACCATTTTGAAAACGGCTGATAAGTTTCCCGATTTAAACGGAATGGGAACCACCATTGTTTTAGCCTTTGCTTTTGACAATGATGCTTTAATTGCTCATTTGGGTGATTCACGTGCATATAGCTACTCAGAAGGAAAGTTTGTTCAACTCACAGAAGACCATTCTTTAGTCAACGAATTGGTTAAAATGGGTCAAATTACCAAAGAACAAGCTAAGCATCACCCACAAAAGAACATTATTACTCAAGCTTTGGGTGTATCTAGTACGATTGATCCAGAGATTAATGAAATTAAATTGGGCGATAATGATATTATCTTGTTGTGTACCGATGGATTAACTAATTCTCTTAGTGATCCGCAAATTCAACAAATTTTGGCAACTAAAGAATTAAGTTTGAAAGAACGCTGCAATAAGTTAATTAGCGAGGCTAATCGATTAGGTGGTGGTGACAATATTACTGTCTGCCTAATTTGGAATAAGGAGGACGAAAGCAGTGATCGATAAAGGTTATCTGCTTGGAGAGCGCTATCGCATTATTGATACTTTAGGCGAAGGCGGGATGGCCAATGTTTATCTGGCTGAAGATATTATTTTACAGCGTAAAGTTGCTGTTAAAATCTTGCGCTTAGATTTGCAAAATGAACCTCAAACGCAAGCTCGCTTCCAAAGAGAAGCATTAGCTACCAGTGAGCTAAGTCATCCTAATATTGTCTCAGTTCTTGATGTTGGTACGGATCATGGACTTCCTTATATGGTAATGGAATATGTCAACGGTCCTGATTTAAAAGAATATATCCATGAAAATTCTCCATTAGATTTGCGTGAAGTAATTCGCATCATGGATCAAATTTTAAGTGCGGTAGCTCTTGCTCACAAGCATAATGTGATTCACCGAGACTTAAAGCCACAAAATATCCTAATGGATAAAAGAGGCAATATTAAAATCGCAGATTTTGGTATTGCAGTAGCGCTTAACCAAAGCTCAATTACGCAAACTAATTCAGTGATGGGTTCTGTCCATTACATGTCACCAGAACAAACAAGAGGAGGATTGGTTACTAAGCAATCCGACATTTATTCTCTTGGGATCATTCTTTATGAATTGATTACAGGTACTGTGCCATTTAATGGGGATACGCCTGTTTCTGTTGCTTTAAAACATGCTCAAGAACCTATTCCTTCAATTAGAAAGAAAGACAAGAGCGTTCCGCAAGCATTAGAGAATGTCGTTTTAAAGGCGACAGCTAAGGATCCACGTGATCGTTACGCTTCTGCTCAAGCAATGAAGGCAGATCTTGATAGCAGTCTTGATCCCGAACGAAGCGATGAATCAATCTTTGTTCCGAATCACGGCAATAGTGATGATAAAACCATCGTTTTACCAGGATTTAAACCACAAAAGACTACTGCTGAGGAATCCAAGAAAGAGGAAAAATCAGAGGTAGAAGAAACACCTAAGAAAGAAAAAAAGAGCTTTTGGCAGAATGTTAAAGCTCATAAATGGTGGTGGATCTTTTCTGTGATTGCCGCTGGGTTGATTATTTTCATTATGATTTTTGCTTTAAGCGGCAATAATCAACCCAAGCAAGTCAATGTCCCTGATGTAACCAATATTGCTGAGAATGCAGCGGAGAGAAAGTTAGAAGCTGTTGGCTTGCAAGTGGGTAAAATTATTCGACGTCAATCTGATGATGTTAAAAAGGGCTATGTCATTGCCACTGAGCCGACGGCTGGTAATTCTCTTGATCGAGGAAAATCTGTCAATTTGATCGTTTCTAGCGGTTCAAGCATGGTAAAGGTGCCTGACGTAGTAGGCGATGATTATGATAAGGCCGCTGAGAAATTAGAAAATCAGGGCTTCGATGTGGTTAGAGAAGATCAATTCTCAAACAAGATTGCTCAAGGCAACATCATTTCGCAAAGTATTGCTGCCGGGGTTGAAGTTAAGCCAACGCAAACTACAATTACTTTGGTAGTTTCTAGAGGTAAGGCTCCACGTCAAAGAAGTAATACGGTGACATTGAAAGATTTGCATAATTACTCATTAAAGAGTGCTCAAGATTATGCAAGAGATCATGGTTTAACTTTGCAGATTAATCAAGAGTACTCTGATGATGTCGGAAAAGGCTTAATCATTTCAATGGATCCAGGTCCTGGAACAAAAGTTGATCGTGGCTCAACCATTGCAATTAAGGTTTCTCGTGGACCCAAGGAAGAAAAAGAGACTACAATAACTAAGAACTTTACCGTAAACTATGTTGGGACAGCAGACGACAGTGCTGGAGAAACAGATAATAAAGATGAAGACAGTTCATCCAGCAAGTCAAGTTCTACTAAGGGCAATCATGTTCAGATCTATATTAAGGACGACGATCACTACTTAAGCAATATTTACCGTGATCTTTATATTAAACGTGATATGAGCTTCTCAATTCCATTTTCAATTAAGAATGGTGCAGGACAATTAAGAGTAGTCCGCAATGGAGAAACTATCTTGAATGAAAAGGTGACTAAATAAATGAAACTAGCACAAGGAACTGTTATTGGTTTAATTGCTGGTTATTATGACGTAGAAACCGCTGCGGGTATCGTGAGAACGCGTGCTCGTGGCGTTTTTCGTCAAAAAAAGCAAAAACCAGCAGTAGGAGACCGAGTAGAAATCCAGATCGATGACAAAGGAATGAGTTATCTGGTTAAAATTATGCCGCGGTTAAATCGAATTGGCCGTCCAGCTGTCGCAAATGTTAGCCATGTATTATTGGTAATTTCTGCGGTTGAACCAGATTTTTCATTAGAATTATTGGACCGCTTTTTGACCTTCTTTTCTTGGCAAAAGGTAAAGGCAACTATTTATTTGTCTAAGGCTGATCTGATCGACGATGATAAACTTAGTGAAATAAAAAAATCTTTAGCTTACTATCAAGAAATCGGTTATCCTGTTTTTACTGACTATCATGATGTACAAATTAAGATTCCAGAATTGATTGGTAAAGATCAAATTTGGACGCTAGCGGGACAATCTGGTGCGGGTAAGTCAACTTTATTGAATCACTTAAAAGAAGACGCTCATCAAGCTACAGGCGAAATTTCGACTAGTTTAAACCGTGGTAAGCACACTACTAGAAAAGTAGAATTGTTTAAGTTGGGCGAAGGCTTCCTTGCTGATACACCTGGCTTTTCTTCAATTGATCTGACCCCAATTAAACTTAATGAATTATGCAATTACTTTGTGGAATTCAAGCGTGCTAGTCAAAAGTGTAAGTTTCGCGGCTGTCAGCACTTGAAAGAACCAGGTTGTGAAGTAAAGAAGCTGCTTGAAGAAGGTAAAATTTTGGCAAGCCGATACGAGGATTATTTGGCAATGCGGACCGAAATTAGTGAAGGCCGCATCCCCGAATACTTAAAATAACGGAGGAAAATATGCTTATTGCACCATCAATTTTGAATGCAGATAATCTAAATTTAGAAAATGATGTCAAAGATGCCATTGCTGCAGGAATTAGCAGATTTCACATCGATATTATGGATGGACATTTTGTGCCTAATCTTTCTTTTGGACCTCAATTGGTTCAAGACTTCAAACGTGAATTTCCGATGACAGAATCAGAAATTCATTTAATGAGTGATAATCCAGATGATCTTATACCAGCCTTTGTGGATGCTGGTGCTGATCTGATTGAACTTCACTATGAAGCAATGAGTGAGAAGAAATTGGATTATTGGCTTGATTACTTAATTTCCAATGATGTCAAAACTTCTTTAGCAATTAATCCTGATACGCCTAGCGATGTTGTAGCTAAGTTTGCATCTAAGCTTGATCAGGTATTAGTAATGACGGTTCATCCTGGCTTTGGCGGACAAAAATTTATTGAGGATTCTGCTGAGAAAATTAAACAGGTTAGAGAAATTGTTAGCAACGATATTGCTATTGAAGTAGATGGCGGTGTTAATGATCAAACTATTAAAATCGCCAAGGATGCTGGTGCTAATGTCTTTGTAGTGGGTTCATATTTATATAAAGATGGTGATATAGCTAACCAAGTTCGTAAATTAGAAAATGTCATTAAATAATGAGAGCATATGCATTATTAGGTGGCCCAACTGATTTATGGCCCCAGGATATTAAAGAGCAGCTATTAGAGGCTAAACGCAATCATGAACTGATTTTCGGTGTCGATCGTGGTGCCTTGTTTTTAGAAGAACTAGGTATTACGCCCAATGTGGCGATTGGCGACTTTGATTCATTACAAGATAATGATTTGGCACGGATTGAAAAGAGCGTAACAGACATCCGCTATTCTAACCCAGTTAAAGATTTGACCGATTCGGAGTTAATGCTGCAAACGGTTTTTAACGATTATCATGCAGATAAATTAACTATTTTAGGTGCAACCGGTGGCAGACTAGACCATTTCTTGATTAATTTATTGATGCTTCTTAATCCGGCTGTTAATCAATTTGCGCCAAAGGTAGAATTGTCAGATAAACAAAACAGCATCGAATTCTTTAATCCAGGGATGCATGTGATTGAGAGAAAGGAAGAATATCCGTATATCGGTTTTGCTTTGCTTTCTGCAACTGAGGATTTTAATATAATTGGTGCAAGATATGATCTGAAAAATTATTCAGGTAAGTATCCTCGCGTTTTTTCATCAAATGAATTTTTACCTAACAGCGACAGTTTCAAGATTACCTTTAAACAAGGCTTGATTGCGGCAATCTATTCTAAAGATATCAATCGCTTTCATAATCTTTGAAAAAGTGTGAAAATAGAGTAAAGAAAAAGAAATGAGGAAATATTATGAAGTATATTGATTTTGAAAAAGATGTTGCTGATTTCGAAAACGGTCGCTATGAAGCCAGACTTGATCGTGCTAAGAGAAATGTAGAGGACTACATGCACAAGAATCACGTTCATGTTTTTGATAAAAAGAAGAATAAGGAAGTTGCTACAATTAACGGTGCAGCTAGAAACGTTACTTATCAAGATTTAGGTTTGCCAACTAAGCTTGGTGAAATGATTACTGAGTATGCTTATACGCCAATCGATGAAAGAATGGCAGAAGAAATTTCAGACGATGATAAGCATCACAACATTATGAAATAAAAGAAAAAGGGACAGCGTGAAGCTGTCCCTTTTATGATTGCTAAAAAAGCGTAAAAAAATAGTCTACCAGATCGAAGATCTAATAGGCTTTTTTATTATTAGACACGAGTAACTTTACCAGACTTTAAAGCCTTGGTTGAACTAAAATATGTGTTTTTAGGAAGTCTGAAGAAAGCAAAGCACTGATTTTATGCGATTTGATGTTTTAGAAAATCATAGAAATTTTAGCCGTGTTGCACATTTGTTGCACATATATCATCAAGTGAATTAATGATTTTGCTATCTTGCTTTTCTTTATATTCATCAAGCAAATAAGCATAGATTTTAAGAGTAGTAGCAATATTAGCATGACCAAGACGTTTACTAATAGCAGAAATATCTACACCTTTGCTCAAAAGATATGCTACATGAGTATGTCTCAAACTGTGGAAGTGAAAATCTTGTTTATGAATATTGCCTTGGTCTAATGTACGTCTCAAAAACTGATTTACGGCACTGCTGCTTGGCGGCAATTCAGTACGTGGTGTAGCAAAAACAAAATCTAAGTTATTGGCTTTCAATTGCTTAATTTTTTTAAGCAAAAACGAATTTACTTTGATTTTTCTTACACTGGATTTTGTTTTAGTAGGTCCAAGTTTCTTAGTATTACAATTCCACGATTTTGTAATATTAATGGTGTTGTTTTTGAAGTTAATATCTGACCATTTCAATGCAGATAATTCACCAATACGAGCGCCAGTAAAAATACCTGTTAGAACTAAATATTTGCTGGTGTAGCAAGTATTTAAATCAGTCAGGCATAATTGTACCAGCTTACGCAATTCCTTCATATTGAGGTACTGAACGTGTTTTTCAGCGTTCTTATTACCAGCAATTGTTGTTCGATTAGTAAAATTACGTTCAACCAAGCCGTCTTCTACTGCATTGCCAATACATGACTTGATCATAATATTAGTTTTACGTACAGTAGCAGGAGCATGTTTCTTGCCTAAATAATTTAAGAACTTTTGGTAATTTGATCTAGTAATATTTTTGATTTTAGTATCACCAAAATAGTTTTCAATGTAATGATAATTTGTAATATACCGTTTTTGAGTTGATTTCCTAATTGAAGGAAATTTATAGGTTTCATACCAAGTTTTGAAATAGTCAGCAAAAACAGGATTCTTGGTAACATCTACACCTGAAATAGAAGCAGCTTCCATTTTGATTCCATATTGCTGTGCTTCAGCTTTGGTTTTAAAACCACCTTTTGATTTTTGCTTTAATACAGAAACATTCTTTTGCTTTTCTGGATCCCAACGTGTTTCTCTTTTAGAAAATCTAACATACCAGGTCTTACCACGTTTCTTAATCGAAGCCATAAAAGTCTCCTATTCTAGCCAAAACTTTGCTAAAATAGGGTATAGCAAAAGCCTTGGCTTTTGTTTTTAATTCAAATACATTTATTTTTAGAGCTATTGGCGTAACTCTTTCAATTACTCACTTACTGTTGGCGCAGTAGGTGAGTTTTTTGTTTTATTTTGGTAAATGATTTATTGCATATCTAGCTTGACTTGGTGTAAATCCTTCAACGCTTGAAGTTAATTGATCATAAATTGCATTTCTAGACATCTTTTCGTTCTTTTGATAGCTCTTTGCTTTTTCTAATGCATTTTCATTCCAATTAGCTTGAACATGTTTAATAGCATAAGAAGCGGATTTTTTAGAAAATCCTTCCACTTCTGAAGTTAGTTGCTCATAGAGTCCTTGCTTGGACATATGCATATTATCAGAATAACTTTGAGCCTTATCTAGAGCATTTTGATATTCAACTGGAACATTAGCTTCTTCTTGGTCTTTCTTATTTTTGAACTTAAGTGTTACATAGTTGTAAGCAGGAACTAAGATATTTCCATCTTCATCATAAATTGTAATGAAAATATTTTTACCCTTTACATGATTTTCTTTAAGAGTCTTTTTAACTAAGGTATCAATGCTTTGACCAATAGCAACCTTTTCCTTGGTTGAAAGATTCATGTAATTATCTTTATCTACATTAACCGCTATGGTTTGATCTTCCCAAGTTTGGACCTTATAAAGATAGAGTGAATAATTATAGTCATCATCACCATCTTTTGCTTTCTTCTGATCCTTTTTAAGTTTTTTAGCTAAGTCCTTATTTATTACTTTCTTTCTAGATTTGTAGCTAGAAAGCTGACTATAACTAATATTTTTAGGCTTTGGTGTAGTAGTAGAGCTACTACATCCAGCTAATCCCATACTTAATAAAGCAATGGAACTAAACACAGCTATTTTGTTTAATTTCATATTAGCCTCCATATCAATTCAGCTTTTAACGTCTTCAGTATTTGGACTATGTTTAATCATCATTGTAATCAAACAGATTCTTAGTAGCTTTAGCCATCTTTGATGGTATACCATAAGCTGATAAGAATTGGCCTGGTTCTTCAAAGTATTGCCCACGACTACATGCATAATCATATAATAAATTTAAGGAATAGAGATCAGCAGATTTTTCTTCTGAATTTTGACCAGAAAAACTACTATAATACAGAATTCCCTTATCACCTAAAATAAAATGTCCTATTTCATGACCGATGATAAAAGGTAGTTCAGATTGATTATGCCAATTTAAATTAATAACCATTAAATTATGTTTCTTTAAAGATAGAGAAGGATCGTAAGGATCAGCATGTACTAATTTATAACCAATTCCGCAATCGAAAGCATAGTTTAAAAGATATTCAATTAACTCATTCATGCTTATCAGCTTTTCCTTCTTTAATATCAGCATCCATTAGACCACGGATCATATCTAAATATTTATCAGGTACGGTATAACCGTGATACATTACTGGTTTGTCATCATCTAATGAAAATGAATCATCAGTAGGTAATGAAGGATCATCAGTTAAACCTTTTAAGTAATCAGTAGTAGTGCTTAGAACTTTTGCTACTGCTGCTAATGCATCAGATCCTGGCTTATTACTTTTCCATTTATAAATAGAATTAGTACCTAACTTAGCTTTGTCATTTACTTCACGTAAGGACATTTTCTTATTTTTAGCTAATTTTTTTGTTCTTTCAAATTCAATCATATCAAGGGTTCTCCAATCCTTGACAAAATTATTTAGAAAATCTTCTAAAATAGTATTGCATTTTTAGAAGATTTAGGTAATAATAGTTTTGTCAACAAGTTAAGAAACAAATTCAAAAACAAGTTTTGAAACGAATAAATAGCTTTTTTTAAAAGTATGGGGATACTGTTTAAGCGCTTATTTATTATACCTTGATGCTAGTAAATATTCTAAATAATGTCAATAGTTTCTAAACAAATTTCTAAATTAGTTTCTAAACAAGTTGAACAACAAAAATAATTGAGGTGAGTTATATGGCAGTGGAAGAACAACTAGAACAAGCTAAGAAAGCTGTTGAACGTCAAATCAAAATGGCTTTAATTCAAAAGTCAATGACACAAGCTGAATTAGCAGAGTTAATTGGCGAAAGCCGTCAAGACATCAATAAAGCAGTCAAAGGTGGCACATCACCTAAAGATTTAATGATCCGCAAAAAGATCTACAAAGTTCTTGGAATGGAGTGATC
The DNA here is from genome assembly GCF_002706375.1 of Lactobacillus amylovorus DSM 20531. Lineage (NCBI taxonomy): Bacteria > Bacillati > Bacillota > Bacilli > Lactobacillales > Lactobacillaceae > Lactobacillus > Lactobacillus amylovorus. The sequence continues at coordinate 342,476 of NZ_CP017706.1, read as the reverse complement.
AACATGCAACTAGCAATTGAAGATTCTTCATTAGAACAAGTAGTTGATCTAATTATGAAGAAACGTGGTTACGTTCCTGAAAATCAAATAGTTGGACGAACTATTAGTATTCAAGAGTTTGCCCAAAAATATGCCAAACCACATGGCACAGCATGGGTTAAAAGAAATATTCTTTATCCGTTTCAACCGGATTGGTGTTCAAACATTCATCCAGGTAGAGGCGGTAAAATGACAATTTTTGAGTATCCAGCTGCCGTTTGGATGAATGAGCATAGGAAGGAGATAGATTGGGATGCAAAATAAGAATTATTATCGTGAATTTAATAAGCCAATTCATCAAAATCATATCAATATGGATGACACAATTTTTAAAATCTTTATTGCTGTAGTGCTTTTAAGTTTAAGCCTTTTATCATATGGCTTCTGGGACGCAATCATCAATTTATTTTCATAGGAGATAAAAATGAAACTTAGCAAGGAAACAATTAAAAAATTATGGGCTACCACTGATGCAGTAAGTGATGGCCAAACTAAAAAGTCTAATCGCGCCAACGATTAGTTAGAAAGGAAAAAATCATGAATGTATTTGAGTTAAACAACGCCATTAAACAAGTTCAAGAAAAAGATCTTGATCCTGAGACTTTGGCAGATACGTTAGAAAGTTTGGAACTTCCAAGAAATGAAAAACTTGATAACGTGGCCAGCTGGATTGAACAAAACCAAATGAAACTTAATTGGCTTAAAGAAAAAAGAAAGCAATTATCAGAAGTTGAAGCTTCTATTAAGAAGCAAACTGAGAATCTTCAAGAATTTCTTACCAAAGCTATTGATGATAGTGGCTATAAAGAAATTCAAACAGAGAATCACATTCTCAAACCACGTAACTATAAAGATTCTGTGATTGTTGAATCTACTAAAGATTTACCAATTGATTATATTGTTTGCTCTGAAGTAGTTAAGCCTAACAAGAAATTGATTTATGAAGATCTTAAGAAGGGCAAATCAATTAGAGGTGCACATTTGAAATCAAATAGAAAGACGGTGATCAAATAATGTTTTCAGTACAAACTGATATTACAGAACAAATGCAAGGCTTTAGCAAATTTGCTAAGCAAGATGATGTTAATCATGCCATGGATGAAATCATTTTGATTTGTAGAAAAACAATGATGCCACCGAGAACTGTTTTATATCAGATTGCTAAAGCTGCTAATGAGAGTAATCAAATAGCGGATTATCAAATGGCATGTAAGATTCAAGAATTACTAGATGAACAAAGAAATGAAATCAAACGTAAATCAGAGATGATTGAAGATTCCGTTAATGATGCAATCTTTGGTTTGAAGGAATTAGCTAAATCAGGCAATCCGGCAATGATCAAGAATTACATTGAAGCCGTTCGGTTGGATTTGGAACAGATTGAGAGTGTTTTATGAAAATTAGTCTTAAAGGCTTATCAAATACGGAACTAGCTAAATTATTTGATTGTGTGGCTAAAGCCGATGATCGACATTTAGCCAAAAGAATTGTTTATAGATTAGTTTATAGACACCATGAAAGTTTTGAAGCACAGCTCCGTTATTTAGGTAAAAGAGCAGTTAAAAGAAAAGACTATCAGTCATTCAATATGGTAGCTAAGTTATGGAAGGAAAAAGGTAAATAAATATGAGTAAGATTACTAAATCTCGTTTTGATGAGCTAATTGAAGAAAAGGCAAATCAAAGAGTAAATGAAATACTAAAAAACATCTGCAACACACTTCCATGGGAAATTGATGGAAATGGTAATGAAAGTATTGTTTTTAATGAAAAATGTGGCGAACTTGCAGGTAAATCACTATTTTCTGTTAATCATACTTTTGGATTAATTAATACTGAAAATGAAGAAGCTTTAATTAAATATACTGATTGGTCTCAAGTTAAAAATGATCTATTAAAAAAATATGAAACTGAAGAAACAGATAAAATCTTAAAAAAATTAAGTGGAATTTCTGACTTTTTGGATCAGCAAATGGGTGATTTTTAATGTACGAATTAAGACCTTATCAAACAGATTTAATTAATAAGATCGTTGATTCTATGAAAAATCATCATCGTGTGATTATCGTTCAAAGCCCACCACGAACAGGGAAAACAGTGAGTAATGGCAGAAATTGCTAGAAGAACAACTGAGAATAATAACCGTGTAATGTTCTTGATTCATCGTAAAGAAGTTCTTGATCAAGCTGTTAAGACTTTTAAAGAGCAAGGCGTAAAAATGAGCCTTACAACAATGGGAATGGTTCAGACTTTAACTCGTAGAGTTGATAAATTACCAATTCCTGATGTGATTTTAGTTGATGAAGCTCACCATGCTTTAGCCAGGAGCTATCAAAGAATCTTAAAGCAATTTCCTAAAGCTATAGTTTTACTTTTCACAGCAACACCACATAGAACAGGAAGAATGCAACTTGATCAGATTGCTGATGATATTATCGTTGGGCAATCAATTCATGAACTAACTGATAAAGGATTTCTAGCACCATTCAGATACTTTCAACCACCTAATGATTTTGATTCTAAATTATTAAAACGTGGAAGTACTGGGGACTTTACTAATGAATCTATGCAAGAGGCTATGAGTACTAGAATCTTTGGTCATATCGTTAAGCAATACAAGCGAATAGCTTCAGGGATGCAAGCAGTGGTGTACACGTATTCCATTGACACTGCTGTTGAGATAGCCCATAAATTCAATTCTGAGGGGATTTCAGCGATTGAAGTAGATGGGACTACGTCAAAAGAAAAACGTGATCTAGCGGTGCGAAAATTTCGAGAGCAAGAAATTAAGATACTTGTTAACGTAAATCTTTTTACTGAAGGTGTTGATCTCCCGAATGTCGATTGCGTGATTATGGCACGTCCCACAGCGTCACTTGCCTTATATCTGCAGTTTTCAATGAGATGTTTGAATCCTAGACCTGATAAAACTGCCATTATTATTGATCATGCTAATAATTTTAAAACGTTCGGCTATCCTGACGATGATCGTGATTGGAAGCAGGCTATTAAATCGGGCAAGCAGAAAAGTAAATCTCTGCTAACTGATTCAGGGATTTCAATTATCACATGCGATTATTGTTTTGCAGTAGTGAAAGCTAGTGAAGTTAAGGATGGTAAATGTCCTGTCTGTGGTAAACCAATCAAAGTTCATGAAGCTAAACCAGTAAGTGATGTTGATTTAGTTGAAGCTACCAAAGATAGGCAAAACTTAATCCATGAAATTGTTCACAGTAATTTGCTTAAAGAAGTAGCAAATAAAAATGTAAGTGAACTCCACACGATGAAGGAACTTCAAGCCTATGGAAAATTACACGGGTACAAAAAAGGATGGTGTTATTACATTGCGAAGAGAAAGGGAATTATCTAATAAAAGATTTGGATTATTAACTGCAATCAAAATAGATCATATTCAACATACTAAATGGGGAACACGTAAATTTTGGTTATGTAAATGCGATTGCGGAAATGATACTGTTGTTCGTCAAGACCACCTTCTAAGAAGTGAAACCACTAGTTGTGGCTGTATTGAAGCTAAGAACAGAGAAAAAATAGCTTTTAAACCTACACATGGTCAAACAAAAACACATCTGTATTACGTTTGGAACACCATGCGACAAAGATGCCGTAATCCACATGTAAGTAATTATCACAATTATGGTGGTAGAGGTATAAAAGTTTGCTCTGAATGGGATAAACATTTTGAGCCGTTTTATGAATGGGCAATTAAACATGGCTACAAGCAAGGACTAACAATTGACCGTATTGATAATTATGGCAATTATGAGCCTGATAACTGCAGGTGGATAACACCCAAAGAACAAGCTCAAAACAGAAGACCTGCCAAAAGGAAAGGATTGATTAAGAAATGAAAATTAGAGATTTAGACATAAGATATTGGATGAAAAACTTAAATGCAAAACAAATTAATGCAAACTCAATAAATTATTGGCATATTGATATAAATGATGAAGTTTTTATAGAAGTGGAATTTGGCAGGGGTAAAAAAGTATTTTCTGTAGAGTTTTTACAACAAGAACCAGGATTAGGTGTTTTTAGTTATACTCATGGTTTACCCACTCAATTTTTAGAAAGCTTTATAAAATTGGCCAAATCCTTTGTATCTGAAAATGGCCCTGATTGGAATAGTTTAGTAAAACGTAATGAACATTTTCGAGATTATATAACGAGAAAAACCGAATTAAATTTCACATTTTTCTAAAGGAGAAATAAAAATGATTAGTTTACCAAAGGTTGAAAAGCTAAGTCCTAAAACTCAACCACATAATTTCTTTATCTGGGGCGCCACGATGTCGGGCAAGAGCTATTTTTCAAGCTTCTTTCCTAATCCATTGATCCTGAATACTGATGGAAATTCAGAGCAAGGTAGCGCACCAAGTATTCAAATCAGAAATATCAGAAATGCTCAAGGCAAGCTTGAACAATCTGCTATTAAACAACTTGATGATATTATCACGGCACTTCAAGTGGAAAATCCTAAGCGTCCAGCAGATCAACAATTTAAAACCGTGGTTATTGATGTAATTGACGACATCTGTGTAATGATCGAACAGGCTATCTGCCTTGATGCTGGTGTTCAAGCTTTATCAGATATTCCGTATGGTAAAGGGTGGACAATGTTTAATACAGTTTTACAACAGTTCGTTATGGATCTTAAAGCTTTGCCACTTAATGTTATTTACATTAGCCGTGAAGATGACAAAACTGATGAAAATACTGGTGTTACAACTTATAAGCCATCACTTAAAACTAAATATTACAACATCGTGAATGGTAACTGTGATGTGGTGATTAGAACTAAGAAAATTGGTGACGGTCAAAATGCTTCATACTTTAGAGAAGTAAAGGCATTAAGAACCATGTACAATCCAGCAAACATCACAGATCACAGAATCTTACAACTACTTGAAAGTTGCAGAGGAATGTTTAAAAAAGAAGATTTAGAAAAATTACAAGCAAAGAAAAAGGAGAATAAGTAAACATGAGTTTATTAGATGCATTAAATGAAGTTAAAAAGTCAGGTTTTGATCCAAAAAAGGGTAAGGAATACAACGCTTTTGAAAATATTCCAGCAGGAACTTACAAAGTTAGTCTTGATGGAGTGACTCACAATGCCAAAGGAGATCGTGATTTCTTGATGCTAAGCTTTATGGTTATCGAAGGCAAATATGAGGGCAAAACTGAATCAGTATTTCCAACGCTTGCACAAGTAACTTCAAAGGGCAATCCAATGCCACAATTTGTTATTGCTAGAAACATTTCAATGCTTCAAGTAATTGGTGAAATGACTGATACCCCAATTCCTGATAGTTGCTTTGATCATGATTCAGAAACTGATGCTTATGAAGATTTAGCTAATGTATTGCAAAAAGCTAAAGGCAAGGTATTAATGATGACTATCAAAGAAACTGCTAACAAAAAGAATCCTGATCATCCTTTTAGAAATTATGAATTTGCACGAGCAGAACAGCCTAAGACACTTGATGTAAAGGATGATCCATTTAAGGACAACAATGGTAGCGATGTAAATATTTCTGATGATGATCTTCCTTTTTAAAACAATGGAACAAGCAATGCAGGAAGCACAGGATGACTATGAAAGAAGAGAATATCTTGCTGACAACACAACACCACAGGGGTGATCAATATGCATCCCAACTTAGTTAATTATGCTTTAAGTTATGTAGAACATGGTTTTAGCGTAATTCCAATTAGTGACAATAAGCGTCCACTGATTAAATTTGCCAATAAACCGCCACTCAATAAAACGGAAATTCATGAAATATGGAGGAAATATCCAACTGCAAATATTGCACTTAAAACAGATAAATTCTTTGTAATTGATGTGGACCGTCACAGTGGTGGTGATGGAATGAAATCTATCAAAGCCCTTAATCATGATGAGTGGTTTAAGAATACGCTCACTGAACGTACAGCACATAATGGTTTTCATTTCTTCTTTACTAAGCCTAAAGATTTAAAGATTCAACAAAACATTGGATTCTTACCTTCAGTAGATCTTAAAGCTCATGAAAACAATTATGTTGTCGTAGCTCCTTCAATGCTGGGAGACAAATCTTACAAGTGGTTAAACCATAAACCAATGAGAGAGCCACCACAAGGATTAATTGACCTAATTCTTGAAAAGCAAAAAGAATTTAAACCAGTTGATTTAAAAGACTATCAACCAACTGGCAAAACTCAAACTACTGAACTATTTGAAAAAATAGCCAATGGGTTAGGTAAAACTGGTGGTAGAAACAATGCTTTGGCTAGTTTTGTGGGTGGTTTGCTGTTCCGCAATGTTGAACCACATGTTGCAGCTAAATTAGCTGTTATTGCTAATGAAAATACAGAAGATTCTCTACCAATGAGTGAAGTGGAAAGAACCGTTAATTCAATGATAGAGAAAGAAATTAGAAGAAGGGAGGAACAAGATGGCTAATGACAAAAAAATTATTAATATTGATGAAGAGAAAGCTAAGAAACTTAGCAAAGAACAAACTAAAAAAGATCTATTTGAGCGAACCAATGGCAAAATCAGAACCACATCTGTTAAAAATATTGTTCTGATTCTTAAAACAGACAAAAATCTTCAAGGTCTGTTCAGGTTCAATGAATTTACCAATGAAGTAGATGTAGTTAAAGATGCTGCTTTAAAAACTTCAATTGGTACAATCAACATCGCTAAAGGCGAGTACACTGATCAGGTTATCAATGCTGTTGAACTTTACATTGAATCTGCTAAGAAATATCAAGGCGCTATCTTCAAAAATAATGTAATTGATCAAGGAATTATCAACACAGCTCACATGAACTCATATAATCCAGTCATTGATTACATGAATGAAGCATATGCAGAATGGGACAAGAAACAGCGTCTTGATGATACGTTTGTGGTGTTTCTTGGAGCGCCAAACAATGAAACTACCAGATTAATCACTGAAATATGGTTTCTTGAAGCAGTGGCTAAAGCCTACAATCCTAAAGTTAAAGTTGATAACGTGCTTGATTTAGTAGGTGGTCAAGGTGTTGGTAAAACATCTTATTTACAAAATGTTGCACCTATGGGCTTATATACTGACCAATTCAATTCTTTTAGCAATAAAGACGACTATGAAGTAATGAAAAATGCTCTGATTGTTAATGATGATGAAATGACTGCAAGTAATGCAGCTAGTTTTGAAGAAATCAAAAAATTCATCACTATGCAAAAGTTTGAATATCGTAAAGCTTATGCACGTAAGTCACAGACATTTTTAAAAAAGTTTGTTTTAGCACGTACTACTAATGAAATCAGACACTTGAAAGATCGTTCTGGTGATCGTAGATTTATGTCTATTTTCTGTAATGCTGATAAACAAGTTAAGTCACCAGTTACAGAGATGACTCCAGAATATGTTAAGCAGTTGTGGGGTGAAGCAGTACATCTTTACAAAACTACTAAAGACCCATTCTTACTTAATGATCATGAACAAGAACTACTTGAAGAAAACCGCAAACAATTCCGCTACACATCTGGTCTTGAAGATGAACTTAATACTACTTTGGAAAATAAATTCAAGGGCAAAAAGTTTATTACTAATCAAGAACTAGCATTTTCATTATTTGCTGATCGTGATGCATTAAGCCGTAATACCAAAGACGCACGAGACGTTCGATATTACATGGAGCATCTTGGTTATGAAGTAGGTGCAAGAATAAAGATTGATGGTAAAACAACTGCAGGATTTAAAAAGGATACGGTAGGTAACGGTTAGGTTACCCTTACCGTAACCGCTGAAAAGCCTATTCCATCAACTCTAATTATATATAGTTATACTACTACACTAAATAATATATATAACTAAATAATATTATTTAATTATATATATAGGGGCTATATAGCGTTATAGAGTTTTAAAAAAATTACCGTAACTTTTTAAGTTTTAAATCTCTGAAACCGTTGAGAGAGTAAGCAAGACAGACGGTTATAGTAAGGCTTTTACCATGTACCTAACGTAACCATTCTTAGCAGTTAAATAGCTAGAGTGCTAAGAAAAATCGGTGACAAACGGGCAAAAGTTGTCATATCGGTTAATACCAATAATTAAACCTATACAAAAGCTCGCCACTGATATTTTAGTGACGGTATCAGTTAATTTACTACACCTCATCAGTGTGGAAGTCACTTGATGGAATTATCAGATTAATTGATTATGACGATAAAAATGATGCTAATCAATTGGTTCAAAAACTAGAAAGGATTTTATATGGTAAATGAATCTAATCCTTTTAAGGACTACACAAATCATTTAGCTGTTACTTTAGAAAATAAAAACAAAGATTATGGCGATAGCTTTAGCAGATCTGTAGATAAATTCGGAATTATTGCAGCAGTTGTAAGGCTTGAAGACAAATTCAACCGCTTAGAGAACTTAACTGCTAATGGTGGCAAAGAAAAGGTTAAAGATGAATCATTAGCAGATACTGCACTCGATATTTCAGGATATGGACTATTGTTGTACAAGTATCTAAAAGAACGCGAAAGGACAAGTAAGTAAAATGGAAGAAATATGGTGTGATATTTCAGATTATAAAGGACTATATCAGGTATCTACTTTAGGAAGGGTTAGAAGCTTAGATCGTATTATTTATGATCAAGGACGGCATTGGTTCCAAAATGGAAAAATTTTAAAAGCCAGTTCTCAAAAATCAGGGTACTTGTTTGTTACATTGTCTAAGGCAGGTAAGGCAAAACAGTATCGTGTTCATAGATTAGTTGCTCAAGCATTTATTCCTAATCCTAATGGCTGGCCACAGGTTAATCATAAAGATGAAGATGTAACAAATAATAAAGTAGAAAATTTAGAATGGTGCACAGCCAAATATAATCTTAATTATGGTAACCATAATCAAAATGTAGCTAAAACTTTGAAACAGCATAAATATCAAAAAATCGCTATTGAAAATGGTAGAAAGACTTCAACTCCAGTCTTGAAATTTACTTTAGATGGTAAATTTTTAGAAAAATATTCTTCACAAGTTGAAGCAGCTAAAAATAATAACATTCGTCAAGGAAGTGTTTCCAATTGCTGTCGTGGAAAAGTAAAGCAAGTTAAAGGATATATTTATAAATACCTTAAGGAACATGAAGATGAAAAATAAAAGAGTGGAAGAAATTGCATACGGAGATCAAATCGCTGTTGAGCTAGATATAAACGGAAAATGGCAAAAAGGATACGGCACGATCGTTGTTATTAAAGGCTATAAATTCATTTTTGTCCCCAGAAAATACTCTAATGGCATTAATATTGAAGCTTACTCATTAGATAGCTTGAAGCTATTTGATAGTAAGCCAATGAGCTTTATAACAGCCTGGCTTCAATGTGCAACCAAGGAAGGATTCATGGAGGCTACGGCTCCATTAGCAATTAGAATTAGTGAGCAATTAAACAAAATGAAATCACTAAACGGATGGAAAGAGATCTTTCAAGGTGAGTATCTTTCAGCAATCGCAGAATGCGGTGCTAGGAGTGAAAAAGAAAGACGGTTATTAAAGAAATTTGATAATAAAGAGAATTAAAAAGGAGCATAAAGATGACAGAAGATAAAGTGGCATTAACAGAATGCCGCCCACATACTGCAGTAATTATCGCAATCGGCTTTAATTCCATGACTTTGTTTGTAGAAGAACCAATTGATCAAATCAAAACAGCCTTAGAAAAAATCAATAATCAGGAATATTTCACTTTAAACGTAGCCATGCAAAAACATAGAAATTACGCTTTGTGGAAACCTGAATGCGATGATGACATTACTTACTGTGATTGGAATTTAAAAAAAGTAACAGTTAAAGCTTTTCATAAGTTGTATAAGAAACAAAATGCTGGTTTAAAAGCTCAGTATTGGGGTAGCGATAAGGATTTTCAATCAGAAAAAAATTATGGATTAGAGAATATTCCTGTAGAGGTTAATAAAGATGAGTATTAGATATGGTTTTAATTATCACACTGATGAGAACATCAGTAATCTAGCGATGATGATTGCACAAAAGGCTAACGCACTTAAGCCAGATTACTTAGAAATTGATGGCCTAGCACATGAAATCATTAAATACTGCCAGCAGGGAATGAAATACAATGAGCGAAAATAGGTGCATTTATTGTAATTTTAAACATCCTGACAATATCGGAGCTGAGATTTACAGTGGTGAGTACATCCCTGAAGAAGTGATGTATGGCTCGGAGTGGAGCGATGGCTTTGAATATGCTTTTTTAAAACAGAAAAATGGTTACTTTTTCTTAGTTACTTTACATAGTGACAACGAGTTTTATTCAAGCGATGGCGATGCAACAGCTATTAAATTTTGCCCTATGTGTGGGCGTAATTTGATGGAGGAAAAATAAATGCCAACTATGACTCAAAGCGATGCTCAAGCTACTGTGATTTTTCTTTCTGTAGCGTTGATTGTCTGGTGTGTTTATGGATCGAATCATCATGAAAACAGATATGTCCCAGCTATTAATTCTTTTTGGATTGGTGCAATTAATTTTATGATATTGTTTTACATTTTCTTCAGTAAGCAGTGATAAGAGAAAAGAGAGGCAAACAACAATGGACAAGGAACAAATAAAAATTAAAATATTCGTTCTAAAAGCAGACGATTTCGAAGACCAAGTAAATGATTGGTTTTCACGGCATCCTAACATAAAAATCTTACATCGATATGTTAATAATGATTGGGTGTCCCATACTGGTGTATCTGGTCTCGGAACGATAACGACTGCCATGATAACGGCAATCGTTGAATATATAGAGGAAAAATAATGAGTTCATTTTATATTACTTGTGTTGATGGCACTCCAATCTTAAATGTAGTTGAAACTAATGCTGGATCTTTTGAACTGTGGTGGAAAGATAGTTATCAATGCAGCTTAGGCACATTCAAAACTTATGAAGCTGCTGTTGATGCAATTTATAAACATTACGGGCGAGGTCGGGTGATTAAATGATAATGATTGTAAGCTGGTGGTTCATTGTTTTGATCGCAAATTGTTTATTTTACGATTTAATCAAAAATGCAGATGAAGAACTAACGCAAACTTGGCTAGGCTTAGGATTAACTGTAATCGATATTATTCTGATTGTATTAATGTTTAGAGGTATTTGATATGGCGAGTGAAGAACATAATATTCAAAGAGAAATTCAAGTGGCTTTGTCACAGCACAAATGTAGTGTTTTTAGAACTAATGTAGGTAAAGTGCAAACAATAGATCATCGCTGGTTTGATACTGGATTACCTCAAGGATTTCCTGATTTAATGGGCTTTCGTTGGGTTGATAATCAAATATTTTTTATTGAAGTTAAATCAAAAACAGGTAAACCTAGACCAGATCAATTGAGATTTCATGAATTTCTTGCATCTCATAATGTGATTCATGGAATTGCACGAAGCGTTCAAGACGCTCTAATGATAGTTGATGGTGCTTTATGTGGATTCGGTTATTAGCCCTTTAGAAAGCTTTTTATGTAACCTAGTGTAACTATGCTCAGCAATTTAAAAAACGCTCTGAGGGTCTTTAAAATCGTTTTTAAAGTGTAAAAAGTGTGTGTGTGGAGAAGGTGGTTTAGATGAATTTAACTAAATATCAGAAAGCCTTAATTTATATTCACAGAGCTGAAATAAAATATGGTTCAATTAGTGAAACTCCTGAAAATGATCCAGATTTGATTAAGGCACAAAATTTAATTGCAATTGGTCATAGAGCTGTAAAAACGTTTGAGCCAGATGATCTTGATTTTGAAATTAAGAAAATGCTGGAATATGGTTATCCAGCACATGCAATTTATGAAATACTTCATGTAGGACAGCCTGCAGTACAACGTGTAAGAGAATTCTATGGTTTGAAATACAAACCTCTCTTTAAATACAAATTAACTAAAGATGGTCAACCAGATTTCTATACTACTTATGTTAAAGGCATGACTAGAATTGCAAAAATCTCTAATAGCTTTAACTCCAAAGCTATTTTGAATCTAATCCCTAAGCTGGGCTACGAAATTTCAGAAGTATCGTTTTATTGGGGCGATTTGCCCGACGACTGCACATATGCTGTTCGCCAATCTATTGTGTTTGTAAAGCATGGTATTGATTCATGGCTGAATGAAGCATGGAAAGGATGATAAAATGAAAATTATAATTGATACGCCAGTTTTTGACGAATTGGCGAAATATTGTAAGAAAACTAATGAACCTATTTCAATGGTGGCTTCTAAAGCAATTAAAAAATATATAAACATGGAGTAATTATATGGAGTTGGTACCTAAAATTGATGCTGTAAAAACATGCAAGAATGTAAGTGACTTTTTTAAAGACGATTTGGAAAAAATTGTTCTTATGAGTGGTAGCCGAATGATTGATTTGTCGTCACCTAGTTTTGAAGAGAATTACAGTTCAAGTAAAGCTAATGGTATTGAAACTAAGTTAATTAACGGCTTAGATGCACAGAGCGTTGTAAAATCAGTTCATGATGCTCTATATCATGGTGTTGATCTTGTTTCTCAAAAAATATTAATAGGTTTATACATTAAGCATCAAAGATGGGTTGATATTCAACCCCTTGTTTATAGAGAACATACATCCTTTGCGGCTTATAGAAAAAGAGCATTACTTACTTTTGCCTATTCTTTTGAAGGATGGCAGACAAAAAATCATTGTGATAAAGTCATAAGATTACTTGCGTACACTTGACGGACGTACAATGTACGAATTAAGTACGCACTCCGTGCGGAGCGAAACCACGTTATTATAGTATTGTCGAAAAATTAAGGAAATACCTCCCCAAGATTTCGATAAATAACATTTTTATTTTCTTTCGAGGATGATATTTGTACGAATATTATGAGTGACGAATGAAGTCTCCTTTTGACTACAACTGATGTGTACACAGTGCAGGTGGAAATCCTGCATCATCCTTAGTGGCGTTAGCAAGCGCCATTAAATAAGTTGCTCCTTGAAATTTATTTTTAAATAACAGGGTAAAGCGCAAAAACTCTCACGAGCAAAAAGACACGTCCGACTATTGCAGTAGCGGTGGTTCTGGTGTAAGTCCAGATGCGCTTATAAGGCTATTGCTTAGTTCTTGCTATGCGAGAATACATCATTAGATGTCCTTTCAAAATTATTTGTCAAAGAGCATATTTAATTCTTAATCGTATTAAGAAACCTAGTAGTTTAATTAGAGAAAACATGACATTCTAAGTCAACGATGATGGTGCAAGTCCATCCTAGGTTTTAATTCAAGTCAGCAAAGCTGGCTTTTTATTTTACGTAAAAATAAGGCGCAGTTAGGAATAATATGGAGGTTATAACTTGACAGAAACACTATTACAAGGCGATTGCTTGGAGCTACTGAAAGAAGTGAAAACCAACTCTATTGACCTTATATTGGCTGACTTGCCCTATGGAATGACAGCTAATAAGTGGGATTCAATTATTCCGCTGGAGCCATTATTTGAACAGTACCAAAGGATCATAAAAGATCATGGTGCTGTTCTGTTGTTTGGTATGGGAAAATTTGGTGCAAGTTTAATCATGAATGCGCCTAGCAAAATGCCTTATCGCTATGAATGGATCTGGCAAAAAACAATGCCAGTAGGTTTTTTTGAGTTGCCATAAAATGCCGATGAAAGCACATGAAAATATATACGTGTTTTATAAGCATTTGCCAATTTATAACCCACAAATGAGAATGGGCTTCAAGCCGTACAAAGGTAATGCCAATAGCGAATCCCAAAATTATGATTTAAAGATCAAAAAATATAAACCAACAAGTTCAAATGGAGAAAGATTCCCAATCGATGTAATTAAATTTAAAAACAAAAATAAACATTCATTACACCCAACGCAAAAGCCAGTTAAGCTATTGAAATATCTAATTAAAACTTATACAGATGAAGGCATGACAGTTTTAGATAATTGCATGGGTAGTGGCTCAACTGGTGTGGCTGCCAAGCAATTAAACCGTAATTTTATTGGTATGGAATTAGATAAAGAATATTTTGAAATAGCTAAGCAAAGAATCGAAAATGCTTAGCTTTGATTAAAGAAATGGAAAGCAGCTCAAAGATTTTTTTAGAAGAAAAGGGGTGGTGAGATGGTGTGAATAAGTTTCCTAAAATTTCCGGTAAAGGCCCTTTTTTTGAACTAGATGGACGAAAGCAAACAGCTGTTAAATCAATGGTTGAAGATGATTTAACAGAGGAACAAATAGGAAAACTAGTTGAAAGAACAGATAGAACTATTCGTAACTGGAAAAATGATGAATTATTTATAGCAGCTAAAGAACAGTATTTGAAAATTACAGTAAAAAATACTTATGTTCCTAAAGCGTTAAATCACCTTTATTATTTAATGATTCACGCCAAGTCAGAAATGGTACAAATGCAATCAGCGATAACAATTTTAAAGATGGGCGGTCAACTTTCAGATAATTCAACTCCTGAACTGGATAAAGCCAAAATTCGTAAAGCTAATGCTGATGCAAGAGTTGCTGAAGCTAGGGCTAAGGCAATGGAAGACAATGGTGCAGATGTTGAGTTGTTGCTTGATAAGATGATGGACACTTTAGCAAAGGAGGATTTACAGCATGGCTCTAAATGATGTGCTAACTCCTAAGCAGGCTGAAGTTCTTCATACTTATTTAACAGTTCCATTTAAAATGATGATCAATGTTGGTGCTGTTCGTGCTGGTAAAACTTACATAGACAATATCTTGCTGATGTATGAACTGCGTCGTGTTGCTAATTTAGCAAAGAAACGAAATGACAAGCACCCACAATTCATTTTAGCTGGTGCTAGTTCGGGTTCGATTTATAACAATATTATTGCTGAATTATCGCGCCAATTTGGTTTAGATTTAAAAGCTGACAAACATAATCATTATCACTTGTTTGACGTTGATATTGTTCCTGTTTATACTGCGTCAATTGCTGGATTGACTAGGGCACGTGGGTTTACTGCGTATGGAGCTTATATAAACGAAGCAACATTAGCAAATCAAGAGGTATTTAACGAAATTCGTAATCGTTGTTCCATGGAGGGATCACATATTATTTGTGATAGTAACCCCGACATCCCAACGCACTGGCTTAAGACTGATTACATTGATAACAAAAATCCGAAAGCTGGGATTATTTCATATACGTTTACCATTGATGACAACACGTTTTTAGACAAAGAATATGTTGAATCACTTAAGGCTTCTAAGCCTAGAGGGATGTTTTACGATCGTGATATTTTAGGTTTGTGGGTAACTGGTGAAGGTATTGTTTATCAGGACTTTAATAAGGACACAATGGTTATTGATGATGATAAGATTCCTAAAGGCTTGCATTATTACTGTGGCTGCGATTGGGGTTATGAACACCCTAATCCTATTTTGCTACTTGGCGATGACGATCAAGGAAATACTTATGTCTTAAGAGATTATACAAAGAAACATAAATTTATTAGCTATTGGGTCAAGATTGCACAGAACTTACAAGATGAGTTTGGACACAATCTTATTTTTTATGCTGATTCAGCAAGACCAGATAATGTTAATGAGTTTCAAACGGCAGGCATCAACTGTATCAATGCTAACAAGAATATATTGCCAGGTATTGAATGCGTTGCGCAGAAGATGCGTGAAGGCAAATTCTTTATTGCTGAATCTTGTTCTCAAGGCTTGATGAATGAAATTTACCAATACGCTTGGGACGAAACCACGGGGCTACCTTTGAAAGAAAACGATGTAAGACATAATGACCGATTGGATGCTTTAAGATATGCTATTTATTCGAGAAACGCGAAAGGAGGCTACATCCCTTGGAATTAAAACAAATGCAGGAGCTGATCAAAAATGCCAGTACGCAACGTGCTAATTTTTTCAACAGTTATGAAAGTGCATTGAAATATTATAGAAACGAAACTGACATTACAAACAGAAATGATGGCAAAGCCAAGTTGAATAAGGACGGCAAGGACGATCCACTACGCCATGCTGATAACCGTGTGCCATCGAACTTCTATCAATTGCTTGTTGATCAAGAAGCAGGTTATGTGGCTACTGTTCCCCCTCAGATTGATGTGGGCAATGAGAAATACAATGAAGATATTTCTGAAGCGCTAGGTGACGATTTTGCCTTAACTGTAAATAACTTAGTAATTGATGCAAGTAATGCTGGTGTTGCATGGCTTCATTACTGGATTGATAAAGATGGTAACTTCAGATATGCAATTATTCCACCTAATCAAATTACGCCAATTTACTCAACTACTTTAGATAATAAGCTGTCAGGTGTATTGAGATCATACAAGCAGTTAGATCCTGATACTGGTAAGCTGTTTACAGTTCACGAATACTGGAACGATAAAGAGGCCACTTTCTTTAAACAACCAACTTCTAGCCTTGATGACCTTGAGCCATACAACAATATTACTAGCTATGATATGAGCGCTGGTTATGAAACTGGTGTAAGTAACGTATTAAAGCATAATTTTGGGCGTGTCCCGTTCATTGCATTTCCAAAGAATAAACTTAAGTTATCAGAGCTTAAGAAATGCAAGGGTCTGATTGATGCCTATGATGATATTTATAATGGCTTCTTAAATGATATTGATGATATTCAACAAGTAGTGTTAGTGCTTAAGAATTATGGCGGCACATCGCTTGATAAATTTATGCATGATCTGAAGGAAAATAAGGCTGTTAAATTTAACAATGCAGGTAATGGTGATCAATCTGGTATTGATACACTGCAGATTGATATTCCGGTTGAAGCTAGAAATTCAGTATTGCAGACCACCAAAGAAAATATCTTCCTTTATGGTCAAGGCATTGATCCTGCTAACTTTAAGAATAGCAATGCTAGCGGTGTAGCAATTAAGATGCTGTATTCACATTTGGAACTAAAGGCTGGAATTACAGAATCAAACTTTAGACGCGGCATTAGTCAATTAGTGAGAGCCATTATGAATCATTTGGGTATTAGGGATGCTGAAAGCCTCAAAATCTCTCAGATTTGGACTAGAACCCAGGTACAAGATGATTTAGCCAAGGCTCAAGAAGTTGCCACTGTTGCTAATTACTCAAGTAAAGAAGCAATTGCTAAATCAAATCCTATTGTTGATGATTGGCAACAGGAACTTAAACATCAAAAAAATGATATTCAAAATAGCGACGGTTTTAGAGCCTCTCAGAGCTTTAATAATCCTGAAGATGAAGACTACCCTAATGATAATAAAAACGATTCTGATAAGCCAGAGAAGGCAAATAAGAAGTCTAGTGATTAATTATGAACTCACAAGAATATTGGAAGAAACGCGCTCTCTTAGCTAAACAAAAAGAGATGGCTTCAACTGCTGAATATGAAGTCGCTATGCGGTCTCGTCTTAAGGATCTTGAGAATGAATTTATTAAAGAATCTAAGAAATGGTTAACTAAATATGCTAAAGAAAATGATCAATCACTAAAGCAAGTGGCCGATTATTTAAATTCCATTGATACTTCTAAATTTGATATGACTCTGGCAGAGTTTGAAGCCAAGGCTAGAGCTGGTGGCTTTGAAAAAGAATTAAACTCTGCTTACTATAAAACTAGAATTGCTAGACTTCAGGAATTGTACAGACAATATCAAGAATTAGCCGCTAAATATGCTGATAATGAAGAAGATAATATGGCCATTGGTTTAGCCAAACGGTATGAAGATACTTACCTATTGGAAAATTACAACAAATATTTAGTAGTAGGTAGCTTAGATGTTAATTTTGCTCACTTTAATGAACAAGAATTAAAGGATATTGTTTATCAGCCCTGGCAGGGTAGCAATTTTAGTAAAAGAATCTGGAACAATTACACTAAAGTAATGCCTGAAGTGTTAACTGATGTCATGTTTAGATCAACTGCTTTAGGATACTCTTACAATCGTGTTGAACGAATGTTAAGAGACAAATTTCAAGGTGTGGTTAAATCCAATATCCATCGTTTAGTTGTCACTGAAATGGGACACGCTGCAGAAAAGGCTACAGCAGAGTTCTACGAAGATTCAGACATTGAACAGTATCAATACTTAGCAACGCTAGAAACTCATACATGCGATGTTTGCGCTCATTTAGATGAACGTATCTTTGACGTTAAGAATAAAAAAGAAGGCATTAATTACCCTCTGATGCATCCCTACTGCAGATGCACGACTTGTGGTTACATTAAAGACTTGCCTGATATTCCAACGCGCTGGTATCGTGATCCGATTACTGGAAAAGGTAAATGGACGCGGAATATGACTTTTGAACAATGGAAAAAAGCTACCGCCCAGAAAAGCCTTACAGCCAAAACCGTTGGGAGAGTAGGGCTTAGAGCAAAAACGTAAGAAAAATGTAAGGTTGTGTAAGGCCCTAATCCCTTGTGGCTCTAGGGATTATATAATATACCTTACATCTTACATTAATATAAAAAATATAAATAATAAATATATATATTATATAGTACAAGGGTATTATTAATAGTTTTAAGGCAGTGTAAGGTGTAAGAATTTTTAAAAAATCTTTGCAATCCTTTGGGAGAGTAAGGACGAGAGATCTTACATTTTCCTTACATTCCTTACATTTTTGAGGTAAAAATATGAAAAATCTATGGAACAAAATACGCTATAGCGAGTGGCTTACAATTGCATTGCAAGTCTTACTTGTAGTGATTGCTTTTGTAGTACTTTCAGTTATAGGAATTCTAATAAATGTGTGGTTTGTCCATTTTATAAAAAATACTTTTGGAATTAATGTTTATTGGACATTACATTAATAATTGTCTGACCTGAGTAAGTCGTAAAACTGCTCTTTTTGTATGCCTTGTGAGGGGCGGTCTCGTATTAAAACGTGTAAAAGGTAAGGAGAATTTATATGAAAAGAAATCAACTTAAAGATTTAGGACTTGATGAAGATCAAATCAAAGCCGTTATGGACTTAAACGGTGAAGATATTAATAATGCTAAGTCTGGTAATGATGCAATTATTGAAGAAAACAATGCTTTGAAAGCTCAAATTGCTGAACGTGATAAAGACTTAAAGAATTTGCGTAAGAATGCTAAGGATAATGAAGAGCTGTCAAACTCATACAAGGAATTGGAAACCAAGTATAAGAATGACACGGCGGATCTTACTAATAAATTAAATCAAACACGTCTTACTAGTGCTGTTGATCGTGCTTTAAGTGCAAGCAAGGTCAGAGATACCAAAGCAATCAAAGGTTTCTTGGATATGGGCAAGGTTAAAATTGATGAACAAGGCAACCTATCAGGACTAGATGAGCAAATTAAGGAAATTCACAAAACTGCACCATACATCTTTGATGAAGGTATTAAGCAGAACTATGAACCTAGCAACGGAACACCTGCTACTACTGATCCGGTTCAAGCTATGGTTGATGTTTTTAAGAAATAGAGGAGATTTATTAAATGGCAGAAGTTATTAACTATGCTGATGCATACCAAAGTGCTGTGCAACAAGCTTTTTATGATGGTCACTTATATAGTGCAGATTTATGGAACTCACCATCTAACTCAATGGTTAAGTTTGATGGAGCAAAACATATTAAAGTACCACGTTTAACCATTACTGCAGGTCGTCAAGACCGTCAACGTAGAACTATTACAGGCTTTGCAGCTAATTACAGTAATGACTGGGATTCATACGAATTAACCAACGAACGTTACTGGAGCACTCTTGTGGATCCTTTGGATGTTGATGAAACTGATATGGTGGTTTCAATTGCTAATATTACTCGTCAATTTAATTTGGATTCTAAAATGCCTGAAAAGGATAGAGAGATGTTCTCAAAGCTTTACCAACAAAAGGTTCACTATGATGGTGATGATGGCATTCACACTGAATCAGTCGATGAAACGAATATCCTTAAGTTATTTGATGAAATGATGAGTAACTTTGATGAAGCTCGTATTCCTGCTGAAGGTCGTATCCTTTATGTAACTCCAAAGATGAATGCAATTTTGAAGCGTGCAGATGCTATGAACCGCACTATTGTGATTTCTGATCCTTCAGCTATTACTCGTACTGTTCACTCATTAGATGAAGTATCTGCTATTCATGTTGTTCCATCAGACTTGATGCAAACTACATTTGATTTCACTGTTGGTTCAAAGTTTAAAGAAGGTGCTAAGCAAATTGATATGTTCTTGATTAGCAATGGTATTCAAATTGCACCTGAGAAATATTCATTCGTTGGATTTGACCAACCTTCTGCTTTAACTTCGGGCAACTACTTATACTATGAACAATCATATGATGATGTTCTTATGTTGAGTACTAAGACCAAAGGTTATGAAGCTGTTATTAGTGATGCTACTGGTGTTAAGGACTTATCAGATTCATCAAAGCTTGGCAAGAAAGCCGATACTGCTAATGTAGAGCCAACTGCTGACAGTACTGATGTAAAGCCTACTGATGCTAATACCGTTGAAGAAATTAAGGCTTACTTAGATAAGCACGGCATTGACTACACAGGTAAGACCACAAAGTCAGATTTATTAGCTTTAGTAAAATAGCTTAAGGCGGCGATTGAATGGATAAAGAACACATTGCTGACCAAGTTAAATTGTTAATCCCTAACAATAATGAAAATCCTGATTATGATAAGATCATTGATTTTACAGTTGATAAAATCATGAATGACATTGCTAATTACTGTAATATTCCAATTGATGAATTACCTAATGAATTATCTACTGTAGTGGTTAACATGACAGTTCAAGCAATTAAGGTAAATGGATTTTTTGATGGCGAGAGTGCTGCTAACATTCAATCACTAAATGAAGGTGATACCAGTGTTACATTTAAGCCCGTCAGTGATATTTATTTAGCTCTGCAAGGCTTAAATCCTATTACGGATAATTACACTAATATCTTAAACAACTTCAGGAGGCTACCAGAATGAGCAAATTTGAAGGCTTAAAAAAGGTAGTCTCTTTGTTATGGACGGATAGAGCCAAAATCACTGGTACTAAAAAAGTAACTAAGAACCACATTACCAATAGTGTTGAAACTACGATAGTAGAAAATGAACCTTGCAAAGTTGTTTTAAAAGGGCAATCTGCAGGTACTCAAACTATTTTTGGTACTGATGAAGCGGACGCTAAGTTACTAATCCGTAATGGTATTGATATTCCTGCTGGGGCGGTTATCTATATTACTGATCAAAACGGTAATACAGTCAAATATAAGCGCTCTAGCAAAGGATATTCTGGCTATTACTCACATCAAGAGTTAGCAATGGCAAGGGATGAAAAAGCATGAGTTTGGGAACTGTTGACGATGCAGAATTTCAGGCTTGGGCTAGTCGTGTTAAAGGAAGAATAGATAGTGGTCAACTCAAAAAAGAGATTGGCCAAAGCACTAAGCGCATTGGTGTACAAGCCATTAGAACGCTCAAAACCAATACTCCTGTTGATACTGGCGCTTTACGTAAAGCTTGGACTGCTGAAGGCCCTTCTGTGAGTGGTGGTGGCTGGGTTGTTAAAGTAAGTAATCCTACTGAATATGCTTCCTATGTTGAAAGTGGCCACAGAACTCGTAATCACAAGAACTGGGTACCAGGCCAATTCTTTATGAAGAATTCCTTGAATGCGATAAACTCTCAACTGCCTGATCTGATAACACCTGGCTTATGGGCTTTTAGGGATTTACTATCATGACAATAATTGAAAGAATTGCGGATGAGTTAGCTCGTATCTCGCCAGAAACAACGATTTACACGGAGAACCAGCCAAGTGGGTTTGATGAACCGTGCTTTTTCATAAGCAGAGCAGGAAATGCAGTCCTAAAACCAGAACTTTTTGATTATGAAACTAGGAAAATGCCATTTCAAGTTGTTTATTTTCCACCAGAAGAAAATGCTAATGAAGCATTAGATGAGATGGAAGCACTGCTAATGGACAATCTAACTGTATTGCCTGATTTCGCTTATTTAAGAAATCGTGAATTCAGTGTAGATACTAATGAACATACGTTGACGTATGATTTTGATCTCGTTTTACGAATGTACAAACCAGATCTTTCACTGAAACAAAGGAGTTTAGATTTAAATGCAAGAACAAAAGGAAACAACAGGGAATAACATCAAAGTTAAGCGCACCGAAGTTGAGTATACTAAAGCTCAAATTAAGCAAGCCAATTTATTCCCTGGGACTAACAACACAGCATTGATTAATGTTGCGTTGGAAGACAACAAAACTTATACAATTGCCGAAGCTAAGAAAGCAATTGAAGAATTTAAAGGAGGTATGTAATAAATGGCAGGTGGAACTTGGAGAATGCAAAACAAAGTAAGACCGGGTGTTTACATCAATGTTCGAGGTGATGGCAAGCCGGTATTAACCACACCTTTGGGCCGTTTATTGATGTTCCAAAATAAGCCTCTAGGTTGGGGCAAGAATGGCATCATTGAATTAAAAGCTACTAGTGATTTTACTGCGCTAACTGGGCACAAGAACACCGATGAGGTATTGGCTCCAGTTTATGAAGCTTTAAAGGGTGCCGAAACGGTATTGCTTTTAAACGATTTTACTGGTGGCGCTAAATCTACTGCTACTAAGACAGGTGTTTATACCATTAATGCAAAATATGAAGGTGAACAGGGCAATAACATTAGTGTTAGTTTTGTTCCTAGTCCTTTAGTTGATGGCGCAAATACTCAGGATGTAACTGTAACTACTATCTTTGGTACTAAGCAAGTTGATCAAGTAAAAATCACTTTACCAAAGGCAAGCGCCGATGCAATTGCTAAAGCAGGATTAACCAAGGAAGACCAATTGGAAGTCCACAATGACTACGTAGACATTACTTTTGGTACTACTCCGGCAGATGTTACTAAGGAATTAAATGGCAAGGGAGAATATCCACTTTATACTGCAATTTATAATGGTTTAACTCAAAGTGCTACAAACGTTACTTTAACAGGTGGTACTAATGGCACTAATAATGTAGTTGATGACATGCATGACTACTTGGAAAACGAATATTATGCTGTAGCAACTACTGCTGGTTGGGAAGAATCAAGCAATATTCACAAGCTTTTAGCTGAAGAAATTAAGATTTTGCGTGAAAATGTCGGCATTAAGGTTCGTGCCGTTGTTCCTAATTCAACTGGTGTGGCTTACAACTATGAAGGTGTATCAACTGTTCTGAACGGTTACGTGCTTAACGATGGTACTGTGATTACTCCTAATATTGCCACTGCTAGATTTGCTGGGATGAGTGCTAGTGCTACACCAGATCAAGCATTAACTTATACCCAACTTGATGATGCTGTAGAAGCTAAGCCTAAGCTAAATAATGATAAGACTATTGAAGCTTTAAGCGCTGGACAAATTGTGTTTACCACATTGGCTGGTAGTCGCGTTGTGGTTGAGCAAGATATTAACTCACTTACTAAGTTCACTAGCGAAAAATCCAAAGACTTTAGCAAAAACAGAATTATTAGAACACTTGATGAAATTTGTACTAATACTACTCAAACGTTTGAAACTAGTTTTTTAGGTAAGGTTTCAAATAACGAATATGGGCGTGATTTATTTAAAGCTAACCGTGTAAGTTACTTATCTGGATTAGAGTCACAAAACGTAATTCGCGATTTTGATCCTAGCGATTTAAGCTTGGCCCAAGGCAATGACAAGGACGCGGTATTAATGGATTTATATGTGACTCCAGTTGACTCAATGGAAAAGCTTTACGTCAACTTGGTAGTTAGATAGGAGGCAAATAAATGGCAACAACTTTAGAACAAGTTCTTCATGGTAGAGATACCATTTCATCAAAGGATGCTAAGGTTACCGTTACTATTGATGGTAATGTTATTAATCTGATTGATTGTAAAGAATTAAAGATTAACATCAAAAAGAACAAAGAAAAGGTTCAAGTTCTGGGTGATCACTGGACTAAGCACAAAACCACTTCTGTTGATGGTACTGGTACTTTAGGTCAATATGTAATTAACAGTAATTGGTTGAAATATGGTATTCCTTACACTATGAAGGAAGGGGATTTATACTTTGCGATCACTTTTTCCATCGAAGACCTAACTTCAAGAGCTGGTAAACAAATTATTCAACTTGATGAAGTGAACTTGGACGAAATTCCAGTGGCAGATTTTAAAGCAGATGATACTGTAATGGATACTTCGGCAGATTTCACGTTTGAAGGTATTCACTTAGTTCAACCTTTTGATGGTATTCAGTAAGGAGAAAAATAAATGGCTGAAAATTTTAATGTCGAAGACTTTATTAATGTTGAAAGTCCTGTAAAGGAAGAAGAAGTAAAGATCAAACGTTTAAAAGCACCTTTTAAGATTCGTTCTTTAACCGCAAAAGAAGTAAGCGAATTAAGAAATGATTCAAAAGAAGTACAATTTAATAAATCCACTAGAACTTCTCAAAAGGTTTTAAACCAAGATAAGTTTGAAAATAATTTAATGGCAGCTAGTGTCGTGGTTCCCAATTTAAAGAATGAGGAACTTCAAAAGCATTACGGCACTTATGGTGATCCTGCGGGCACATTGGAAGCAATGCTCTTAGCAGGTGAATATAATGCATTAGCTGAAAAAGTATTAGAGCTTTCAGGTATTGATGCTGATAATGGTAATGATTTAGTTGCTGAAGCAAAAAACTAATTAATAATTCAGTTGGTGATTTTTCAATTTATAATTATGTTCTTAATGAGTATCATTGGACACCAAAGCAATGGGTAGATCTAAATGAAAGAGAAAAGACATTAGTTGTTGCATCAATTGAATTAAGGCTAGAACAAGAAGAGGAAGAAAGAGAAGAAAGTAAAAGAGAGGCAAAGTCATAACACATTGAAATGATATGTGAGAGGCTTAGCCTCTCTTTTTTTGTAGAACCAGAAAGGAGGTAATATATGCCAGAAATAAGTGCAACGATTAGAGTTGTTGATGCTTTTAGTAATCCATTAGATAAGTTAGCAAATGGACTTTCAAGAGCACAATCAGGTTTTAGCAGGTTAAAAGGCACCCTAGGCGGAAATATGTTGGGTGGTGCTGAAAAATCCAGCAGAGGCTTATTTAAATCTATGGCTGGTGGCGTTGCGGTAGGCAACATGATCAGCAAAGGAATGGGATTAGCTGGCTCTGGTATTAGATCGATGCTAGGAGAACTTAATGAAGCATCAACTTCATGGCAAACGTTTGAAGGGAATATGCACCAGTTAGGCGCTTCAAATACTGAAATCAATAAAGCTAAAGCCGAAATGCAAAAATTTGCACAACAAACAATTTATAGTGCTTCCGATATGTCTAGTACTTATGCTCAGTTAGCCGCAGTTGGTACTAAAAATACTGCTCAACTAGTCAAAGGTTTCGGTGGTTTGGCTTCTGCGGCTGATAACCCACAACAAGCTATGAAGACTTTAAGCGAGCAAGCCACTCAAATGGCCGCAAAACCAAAGGTTCAATGGCAGGACTTCAAGCTTATGCTTGAGCAAACACCAGCAGGTATTTCTGCTGTTGCTAAAACGATGGGCGAAAGTACTACACAACTTATTAGAGATATTCAAGACGGCAAGGTGAAGACTCAAGATTTCTTAAATGCTGTTGCTAAAACTGGTACAAACGCCAACTTTAGTAAAATGGCTACCCAATATAAGACAGTTGGGCAAGCTATGGACGGCTTAAAGGAAACATTAGCTAATAACCTTCAGCCTGCTTTTGATAAAGTCTCAAAAGTCGGGATTAAATGGGTTTCTAACTTATCAGATCGAATAGGCAAACTTAATTTCACTAAAATTGGTGATCAACTATCTAATTCGTTAGGCAAAATTAATATTGATCAAGTATTCGATGGCATTGGTGACGCTGCTTCTAGAATTATGCCTGTGATTTCTGAAATTGGTACATCAATTGGTCAAATGTTTGATGGATTCCAAAATTCTGGTGCAATTAATGGAATCGTCTCAACGTTTCAAACTGCTGTTAATGCTATTAAGAATATGTTTAGTAGCCTAAATTCTAGTGGTTTGTTTGAAGGTGTTGGTCAAGCAATAGGCAATTTAATTAATATGATTGCTCCTGTTTTTAACAGTTTAATATCTTCAGTTTCTAATTTGATGTCTACCTTAATGCCGATTTTATCTAGCATAGGTAGTGCAATTATAGCCACAATCCAGCCAATTGCAAGCACAGTAACACAAGTATTATCTAGTGCATTTAATGGCTTATCTGCAGGGCTGGCACCTTTAACAAATGCCTTTAATCAATTAAGATCGGCAGCTGCACCATTAGCACCAGTCTTACAAATTGTAGGGCATGCGCTTGGAACATTGGGTGGTACCGCATTAGCTGGCGTAGCTCTTGGGATTGGCGTTGTAGTTGATGCTTTAACGTCATTAGTATCAGTAGCGGCGGGAGTGGTTAATGCTGTTAGAGGCATTGCTCAAGGATTCCATGCATTAGGAGATGCGTTAACTGGAAACTTCAGTGGCGCAAAACGTGACATTGAAGATGCTAAGAATGCCATGATCGATATGAAGAACTCCTTTGGCAATGTTGGTAATGCTATTGGCAATGGTGCCACTGCCAATATGATTAAACAGTTTAGCCAAGTCGGTTCTGCGGCTAAGAAGACTGCTAGTGATGTCAACGGTATTAAGATGAAACCACAGGTTGATGTGGCTAGTGCTAATGCTAAAATTGCCGATTTAGGTAAGAAGACTGTTCAAGGCCCTAAAGTTAAAGTTGAAAAGCCAAAACTTAACTTTACCAACCCATTTAAAAACATTCTTGGTGGTAATACTAAAACTATTCCTGCTCCTAAAATTGGCAAGCCTAAAGTTCCAGCTCCCTCTGTACCTAAGACGGTTAAATCCATTAAGGCTCCTAAAGTTGATAAGCCAAAAGTACCAACGCCAACTATGCCTAAAGAGCTTAAAACAATTAAAGCTCCTAAAGTAGCTAAACCTAAAGTACCACAGCCATCAATGCCTAAACTTAAAACAATCCCTGCCCCTAAAGTGCAGAGACCTAACATGAGCGGTGTCGTTTCTGCTGTTCGGTCAGGTATGAGTAGAGCAGCTTCAGCTGCAAGAGCAGGTGGCGCTCAAATTAGTGCCGCAGTTCGTAGCGCGTTGAATCAAGCTGTAGCAGCCGCAAGAAGTGCCGCTGGAGCTATGCAAGCGGCTGGGGTAATGATTGGTCAAGGTCTAGCGAATGGTATTAGGTCTCAAGTTGGGGCTGTAGCCGCCGCGGCTAATGAACTGGTAGCTCAAGCTAATAGAGCTGCAAGAGCAGCGGCACAAATCCACTCTCCATCAAGATTGTTTGCCGAAGTTGGTAGCTTCATTGGACAAGGTATGGCTGTGGGTATGGATTCTACAAGAGGGCTTATCAGTCAAAGTAGTAGAGCCATGATCAATAGTGCTTACCCTGGACTAAATAGCTCTATCAACAGTTCGGGTTCTTTAAGTTCAAGTTCAATTAGACCAAATAGCGCTACAAGTAGTAATTACTACACTGGTGGCACTAATAATTCCAGCGAAATCACTATTGCCCCAGGTGCCATTGTAATTAATAGCTCTGGTAATCCTGAAGAAGATGCGGATGCTTTACTTGACAGACTTGAAGAAAAGATTATGGAGCAAGCTAATAAATCATTAAGTTAGGAAGTGTTACATATGCCTGATCGTAGTGGCATGGAATTTTATATAAAAGATCAAACAACAGGTGAAAATTTACAAATACCAGTTAATCCTAGCGATGTTAAGCTGAAATATGAAACAGATGATCATTCTGAAACCATTGTCAACTTAGGTGAAGTAAATATTCCTGGCAAATTAAAGCTAGTAGGTGTATCGATTAATTCTGTTTTTCCTACGGTTGGCGCTCACTATGTAGCGACTAAAAGCCCACATAAGCAGGCTACCTATGTTAAAAAAATTAAGAAAATGCAAAGTAAGAATCACAAAGTTAGATTCGTGGTTACTAAGACAGATATTTCAATGTTGATGACCATCGCTAGTTTTGAATATGGTTTGGAAAATGGTTGGGCTGATGAATATGCCTATACTTTGGAACTAAAACAGTATCGTAAATTTAGTTACGAGAAAAAGAAGAATCCCAAAAAGCGAGGCAGGTCTAAGAAAGGCAAAAAACGATCTAAGCCTGCTGGAAAAATCAATGTAGGTTCAACGGTTATTGTGAACGGGCGTTTGCATGCTGACAGTTATGGCAGAGGCGCAGGAATGTATGAAAAAAATGCTAAACGCGAAGTTTTATACATTATTCCCAATCGCCAATATCCAGTTTGCGTAGGCATTAATGGTAAAGCCCATGGTTGGGTGAAAATGAGTGAGGTAAAAAGATCATGAGTGATTTAATTCAAATGACCTTGTATAGACGCTCCACTCACTTTACACACTCTAAGCGCCGTGTTGGTTATGATATAAGTGATTTAGTAATTGATGATTCAGTCACATTAGATAGAGATACTAATTTTTCAGCGACCGAATTTAACTTCAAAATGATTTTTGAAAAGAAGCCAATTATTCCATATACAGGCGACATCATTTCTTTTAAATGGAAAAAGAAGAAAATGTTTTACGGCTATGTTTTTAAGTATAGTTTTGATAAAAATCATAACATTGCTGTTAAGTGCTATGCCCCTAGTCGATACTTAAAGAATGAAGATTCAATTGTCTTTAAAACAGGAACATTAAGTGAACGGTTCAAGGACGTGTGCAAACGTGCTGGGATCAAAGCTAAAGTTGTGGCTGGATCTAGTCATAAATGCAAGGCTGAAGTCGATGATGGTAAGACGTATTTTGATATGATTAAGAGTGCGATGAGCGCTACTACTAAAGCAACTCATAAACATTATTTGATTTATGACAACTACGACACTGTAGAGCTTAGAAAATTTCCTTACAAAAAGTTAGATATTATTGTAGGCGATGCATCTGGATTAACTGATTATGATTATTCGGTTGATATTGATAATACTTACAATGTTGTAAAGGTTGTTAAAAAGGATAGTAAGAAAAGCAAAAATTCATCTAAAACCAAGACTGGTGAAGATGATCCAAAAACAACTACTATTAAATCGAAGTCGGTTACTATGCCATCTACTAAACAATGGGGCAAGCTTCAAAAGGTAGTGAATGCCAAGAAGAAAGCTAACGATGCTCAGATGATTCAACAAGCCAAAAATGAGCTTAAAAATCGAAATAGAGCGAACAAAGAGCTAAAGATTACATGCGTTGGTCGTACTGATTTAGTTCCGGGCAACTATGTTACTGTTGAAATCAAAGATTACAAAAAGAAATTTAAAAACTGTCCAATCTTGAAAGCTACTCACCACTTTGGGCAAGATTATACAGTTGAGTTAACAATGAAGGTGGGACAATCATGGCAGGTAAACGGCTCTATGAGTTAATGACAAAACGTGGTGGTAAGCCAAGCGATTATTCGGATGTTGTATATGGTACTGTCATTAGTCCTAAACCATTAAAAGTACAGCTTTCTAACAATATGGTCTTGACTAATGATTTTATTATTCTTGGCAAGCACATTGGAAAATTCAAACTGCAAGGTAATGCAATTATGAAAGGCTCTGCAGATATGACTTTTCATGGCCACCACGATACAGCTAATATCAGTAAGGCTGATTTGAGTTTTAAGAAAACATCAATGTACATTGAATTTGATAATTCACTTGAAAAAGGTGATAAGGTCACAATGATCCGTTTGGATGGTGGTCAACAGTTCTATTTACTTGAAAGGTTAGGTGAAGATGGTTTTGGATTCTGATGAAGAAATTAATGTTGGTGCATTAATGGAAGATGCATATTTAGATGATGCTGATCTTGATGATGAAGAAGACGATCAAAGCCCTACCTATACTTTTAAAGTGGCTAATGGTCGAATTCGTGGAATGACTGATGAACTTGATGCAATGAAACAAGCAGTGGATAAAATTTTACAGACTGAACGTTTTGTTTATCAGATTTACGATGAACAGTATGGTAATGATTTGCCTGAACTGATTGGAGAATCTATTGATTATGCATTATCAGAAGCTGAAAGAATGACTGTTGAAGCTTTAGAAGCAGATGATCGAATCACTAGCGTTGAAATTACCAAGTGTGAACAATCAAGTAGCGATTCAATTATCGTAGAAGGTTTCGCCAACACCGTTTATGGTCGGGTTGGGTTTGAAAGTGAGGTGGATATAGTAGATGAATCCTGATGATTTAGCAAACGAACTAGAAGCACAGAACTATGATTACTGGTTAAACCTGATGCTTGATAATGTGCCAAATGATATTGATAAACGTGAAGGTTCAATTATTTATGATGCTTTAGCGCCTGCTGCTATGGTTAGTGCTCAACAGTCTTTATCCTTAGCTAATATCATACGAGAAACGTATATTAAGACCGCTCAAGGAGAATTCCTAGACTATAGAGCGGTTGAACATGGTACTAATAGATATGCAGCTACAAATACAGAAGTTAAAGCTAAATTCAATGATGATGATGGTAATCCGGTAAACGTTGAAGTAGGTGATAGATTTGCAAGTATTGCAGAATCACCTATTTTTTATACCGTCATTAAAGCAAATGATGATGGCACCGCAGAAATGCAAGCCGAAGAAGCCGGAATAAGTGCTAACAGTTACTTAGGACAAGTTTTACCAGTAACACCCAACGACAATTTAGCCTGGGCTGAAATTGTTGAAATTACTATTCCAGCCAGGGATGAAGAAAATGATGATCATTTAAGAGCTAGATTACTTAACAGTAATTCTTGGGTAGCTTACGGCGGTAACGTTGCAGATTACTTAGATATGACTAGCAAAATTCATGATGTTGGAGCAACTCAGGTTTATCCAACGTGGGACGGACCAGGTACAGTTAAACTAGTTATTTTGAATAATGATCTGATGCCTGCTAGTCAAACTCTGATTAAAAAGGTTAAAGAAGAAATTGACCCTGAGGAGTCCGCTACACAAGGGTATGGTTTAGCTCCGATCGATCATAGGGTAACTGTTGCAGCTCCTGAGACCTTCACTGTTGATATCACAATGAATGTAACAATTGCGGATAGTGCGAACGTTGATACGATTAAAGCCAATATAAAGACTTCACTCGAAGAATTCTTTAAATCATTGCGTAGAGATTGGAGCACTATTAATGCCACAGTTGGTAGGGGCTATTCTATGACTATTTACCGCTCAAAAATCCTTTCTAGGGTAATGATGCTGGAAGGTGTAGCAAATGCTACAATGCCACGGCTTAACGGTAAAGATGAAGATCTACAACTTGTATTTAACAATACTACCTCACAGCTTCCCGTTTTAGGTGAGGTGACTATAAATGAATAAAGACGAACTCTTAAAATACATGCCAGATTACTATGATGGTGTGTATGAAATGGAGGAACTTTTAAAAGCACAATCCAAAGGACTATATCAGTTTGATGAAAAGATTAATCGAACGCTTTTAAATGAATTTATCATTCAAGCAGATGAAAAAGGCATCTCAGTTTTTGAAGATCAGGCAGGAATTAAGCCAGATTCAGGTGCAAGCCTTGAAACTAGACGTAATAACGTTCTTTTAAGATTATTGCCACCTAAGCCTTTAACTACTAGATACCTTAACCATTTACTTGAGATTATGAATTTAAAATCTAAAGTAAGAGTTGATCATGCTAAGCATTTAGCTATAGTTGAAGCAAAATCTACAGATATTACACCAGATAAAGTTAATAGTATGAAATACATGCTGAATATCACTTTACCGGCAACTATGATTTATGATATTAAGATTAATCTTGCTCAAGCTGACACCCCAAGAGAACTTTACTTAGGCATTGTAAATACTGCGGATTCTTATATAAGCATTCAAGCTAATACTGCACAAATTGGCTTTCAAAATAAATTGTAAGAGGTGATTTTTTAAAAAATGTCGCAATATAACAAAACGGTTCTTACTAATGCTGGCCTTGAATTAGCTAAAAGAGCTAATGCAGGGCAAGCAAAGTTTGAAATCACAAGGGCGGTTACTTCTGCGGATGATTGGAGCAATAAAACTATTCAAGACCTCGAGGAAGTAACTGCTATTCCTAACATCATGCAGCAGGGAACCGTCATGGACACTGAAGAAGTTGAAAGCAATAATTCAGTAATTGGTGTTTCTTTGTGTTTTGCTAATAAAAATTTAAGCACTGGCTATCAAATTAGAATAATTGGGGTTTACGTCAAAGAAGAGGGGCAAGAAAACGATTTTCTTTACGCCGTAACCACTGCGGTTACCCCAGAATATATGCCAGACTTTAATGATAAAGTTCTGTACCGTTTTAACATGCAGATGTATTTAGTCATTGGCAAAGCTCAAGCGGTAAATGTCGTTATTAATGATGGTGCTTCAGTTACTCATGGACAATTTGACAAGTACAAAGGTGAAGTAACCGCAAATCTTGAAAAGCTTGAAAATACTCACAAAGAAGATATGAGCCATGTTGCTAAGAGTGCAAGCATAAATGGTGGGGCTGAGATTTTACCTGACAGTACTGGAAAGTTGAATTTGGTTGTTCCAGACCCTGATTTGTCTAGATATGTAAGTCTTGAACAATTAGGGGAGTTGCTTAAAACCAAAGCTGATATTACTGCTGTTCCTGACAAGACTGATACTGAGGAAGGTATTAGACAAGCTAAAGCTGCTGCAAAAGCTGCAGATGATAAGGCACAAAGCGCTTTAGATTCTAAAGCTGATAAAACCGATATTTACACAAAAAAAGCTGTCGATGACGCTTTTAGCACTCGTGACAGTAAAATCGATGGCGCTGTTAACTTAGCAAATCAGGCGCAAGAAACTGCTAATACTAAAGCCAACGCATCTGATGTATATACTAAATCGCAAACCGATGACAAGCTAGGGCAAAAGATCACGTTTGTTAAATGTGATAGTCCGCAAGCTGCATACGATGCTTCCACAAAGCCCGCAGCGGACGGCTCAATCGTGTTTGGCATTTACGATATGAACGACGAGCCTAGCGAAGCTTATGTAGCTGGTCAAAAGATCAACATCGAGTGGTTATACAATCATTTCAATGATCTTCAATCAACTGTAAACAGTGAGCTAGCCACTAAAGCTAATCAGTCTGATTTAGGCAGTACTAATGCCACGGTTGAATCGCAGGCTAGCGAGATTGCGTCACTTAACACACAACTCAACGATGCAGTCAACCAAATTAACTACATCAAAGCTAACTACATTGAAGGCAGACGCTTTGCCAAATCGCAGGAAGCACAAGCAGTAGAATGGGAAAACGCAAACCCACAGCGGATTGCGTTTATAACTGACGATTAACACTCATGACAGAACGGCAGTCTAAAACTGGCGTTTTTTATGCAACGACAGTCCTAAATGGGCTGTTTTTATTTTGAAAGGAGAAATTAAATGGCTAATATTTTTATTGATGGTGATGAAATTGCTAATCAAAAGGACTTAAATAGGCTGCTAGGTCAAAATGATTATGTTTCTGATTCTCTTGATAATCACATTTCAGAAACGGGAATTTATCCCACTAAACAAACAAATGGGGCAGGTTATCCTAATAACACTACAGCTTGGGGCGCATTTGCAAACTTGCATTCTGGGGATAAGTTTTTACAGTTGTTTTTTGATGACCAAAATAATTTCTATCTCAGATCAGATAGTTATTCCGCTTTTGCAAAGCAACCAAGTAACTTTAAACAGATTGCATGGAAGTCTGACATTGCAACAAATGTTATTAAGCAAAATGTAGATATTAATACCTTGACTGAAGAAGGAAATTTTTTTGTCGAGAGTAGCAATATGGACCACTTTCCTGCTGAATATCAAAATCAGTGGTACTTTTTGAATGTTGTAAATCCCAAGGCTGACGTTAATAGAATAAAGCAAACCGTTACGCCCGATCATAGCGAAATGGGTTGGACAATGACAAGAACAGGTGCAGTAGGCAATGGAACTGTTGATTGGGATAGTTGGTTAATTTCTGACTTTGCGAATGGTAAGATTTTAAAAACTAAATAAATATATATTTAAGGCACTCAATGAGTGCTGTTTTTTATGCAAAAAAAGACTAACGTTTATGAAGAACGACAGTAGATAGCGGTGTAATATATGGGAAAATAAAAATCCTCAAAGAATAGCCTTTATTGATAGATAGAAAGGAGATTAGCATGACAGTAGATCACATGCTATTTAACAATCTCAAATGGTTTAACATCAATGACGATTCAATCGAAATCAGTGCTAATAGCAAAAAATTCTTAGCCATTCCGACAGAAATCACTATACCGGATGGCTTTAAGGTTAACTTAGATACATCGATGTATGAATATAACGACGCGGACGGCTTTTGCTTGAAAGATGATCATACCGCTGAAGTTGTTGCTGTTGGGGAAGATGATTACATTGTTCATCCCCAGCAAAGTTGGTACTCTGATACGTATCGTGATAATAGCGAAGATGGGCGATTAGATGGTTACTATAAATACATTGCATGGCTCAAAGTACCAAAGAACCAAGCTAAAAATGTAAAATGGGGGGGTAAGCACCTCCTAAGCCACTTATATCAATGGTTTAGAAACCTTTACAGAATGGTGGTGATCGCATGATCGACCACCTTATTTTTAACGATCATAAGTTTTATCCAGATACTCAAGTTATTAAGGATTATGTTGATACCAGTTTAATTGGTAAGTCAATTACTTATAGCAAATATAAAATTGGTTGGCTAAAAGTACCAGGTGGATATGTGTCATTAAATAATTTTGACGATTCCGTAATTAGTTGGGCTACGCCATCTGACGTTGATAATAACATTGCTTCTACAGGCGAAATATTAGGTATTTCTATGGCTAAAAACAAAACCACGTATTATACCGTCTGGTTTGATCATACTGTCAATAGCGGTACAGGCGACGGATTATATAGAATGCTTATCAAAGCCAGTGACATCATGAAGCAAAATATGTCTGGCAACGGATTATAAAAAGTTAATAATAACCTAGCTCACGGGGCGTACCCGTGGGCTTTTTAATAGAAAGGAGCCAATTATGGCTGAAGAAACACAAAACGCACCAGTAGCAAGTGCTGAAACTGCTACACAAAACGCAGAAGTTGATACTTCTGTTAAGGCACAAGAAGAAAGTTTGAAAAAGAACTTTCCAACTTTGATTGGTTACTTATATATGAGCGACCCAGATAACACTAATCCTTTATGGCACCACTATGTAATGCCAGTTTTTGATGAAAAGGCATATGAAGAATTGCCATGGCACGTATACAAGGAACGTCCAAGCGACGACCTTGTTGACCCACTTTACTCAGTAAAGAGCGGTGGCTGGATTGAAAACGCTCATGATGCACAATCTCAAATCCTTGCACAAGCACAAGCTAAGATTGTCGAACTTGATAAATCAAAGGAACAACTTGATCAAACTGTTAAGACAGTACAAGAAAATCAATCAAATGGCACTGCACAAACCTTGGCATTGACCAAGTCAATCAAGGAATTGTCAGAAGGTCAAGCAAACCAAAACAAGTTGCTCGCATCAATGCAGACATTGATGTTACAAATGGCAAGCCAAAAGCAAGCTACACCAGCTCAACCATCAACTGAAACAACTGACACTAAGCAAGAAAACGGAGGTAACTAGTATGTCAATTTATGAAATGTTTGTACAAATGTGGGTATTGGATTTTCAAATGGGTCTTTTTGACAAGGACTACTTCCAAGGATTGGTTGAGAATGGTCAACTTACTTATGACGACTACAAGAAGATTGTAGGTGAAGCTTATGTTGCACCAACTACTCAAACCACACCATCTGCACAAGTTTAGTTCGCTAAACCGCTGGAACTTTATCAAAACTGGCCTGCTAATCGTAAGTCTTGCTGTCTGCTTCATAGTCGACCGGACTTACTTTTTTTATCCGCCGGCACTAGCACCAGCCTGGAACAACATGTGGGTGGATATTATCGGCTTACTGGCAGGTGTTGATTTGATTCTGTGCGGTGTTTTAGATGTACACATAGATATACTAGTCAAACTTGGTTTGGGCGTTTCAGTAGCGTTTCTGACGGTCCTGCTAGTTGCAGAAAGTTTCCACATCTTTGGAGCTGGATATTTCAGATTTCATCCTGTGGTCGTCTTCGAGATATATGCAATCATTAATCTTATGCAGATTGCTTATGAGTATGACCCACGAGGCTGAGAAAGGAGCTGATACACTTATGCAAGGTCTTAAAGACATACTTAGTGTACTAGCCCCTTTTGTGCTGGGATTATTTACGAGTTATCTAAGTGATAAGAGATCAACGAGACAGGACAAACACAGCTTTTTAGCAGATGACTATAAAGCTGTGCTTGCTGAAAATAGGGAATTGAGAAGAGAAAACAAAGAATTACGAGAGGAGTTAAATAACTATGAAACCAAACACTAGAATTTTAGATTATGTAACATTAGTACAAGATGGCGTTTTGACGCTTGATGATGTCCCACAAGACATCGCGAAAGAAGTAACTAAGTGGGTGCGCTACTTATCTGGCGTTACTGATAACGGTATGGTCAAGGACGACACACCAGCACCAACACCAACGGTGCAAAAGACTACACCAGACAAGCCCTTACTTCCAAAGGTAGGTGACTAGTCGTGTCAATGGAACAGCTTATGAATTATGCTTTGATTGTTCTGATCGTGATTGTAGCAGTATCGCAAGGCGTATCTACTGCACTGGATTTCTACATTAAAAAGATGACTGCATCGGGTAAGAAAGTGCCCGAACAAGTTGTGACTGTCAAAGAAGCGTCTGATGCTTTATACAGTCAAGCTAACAAACTGCTTGACCTTACAGGCGCAGAAAAAAAGAGTTGGGCTACTGACCAGCTCTTAAAGCAAAAACCACAGTTAACTAAGGAAGTGGCTGCAGGTATGATCCAAAAATCATACGATGATGCACAAAAGGAAATGGCTACACCATCACAAGATAATGAAACTGTTGAGCCAATTGGCTTTGTACAAGCAGAAGATGATGTAAAAAATGACTAAGACATGGAACGAAATCATCTTCGATTCTTTCGAGAAAGACAGAAAGAAAGGCAGTGAATCTGATGTCAAACTCAATCGTATTAAAGAAAAGTTATGGTGTGGACGTAGCCAGCTACCAAAGCACAACAGTTAATTATGCTGGTGCCAAGTTTGCTTTCGTAAAGCTTACTGAAGGCACAGAGTACACCAATCCTAAAGCAGAAGCACAAATTAAATCGGCTAAAGCTCATGGCCTAATGGTTATGGGCTATTTCTATGCCAACCATAGTGCTTCTGTGTCCAAAGCAATGGCGGAAGCCAAGTATGCAGTAGCTAAGGCTAAGGCATATGGCATCCCTGCAGGTAGCTATCTTGCAGATGATTGGGAGCAAGGCTCTGGCAACTCGGTAAATGGCAGTACGTCTACTAATACAGATGCTGTTCTTGCCGCAATGCAAGTTATCAAGGAAACTGGATATAAGCCTTTAATCTATTCTGGTGCTTACAATTTAAGAAATCGTCTAAGCATTTCACGAATTGTAAAATCATTTGGTACATGTCTATGGGTAGCATCTTATAAAGTAAGTGGTCGTCAAGATTATGCTGACTTTAACTATTTCCCATCTATGGACGGCGTTGCTATCTGGCAATTCACGGATAACTACCGTGGTCTAGGCGTTGATGGCAACATTTGCTTAATCGACTTAAAGACCAGTTCGAACAGTTCTAAGTCTAAACCAGCTAAAAAAACTACAGAATCGCTGTCTCAGCACCCCGTTGTTAAGTGGAACATTGGTGCTGTTGCAGTTGTGTCTAACGCCAAAGGAGCATATGTCTACACTAGTTCCAAACTTGATAAAAAAGAATCATCAAAGCTAAAACCTTGTGGTTCTGTCTGGCAAGTCTTCGGCTTGGAAAATGGCGCTGTTAAGGTTGGCAAGAACCAATACTTCGATGGCCGTGCCGTCTATGTCAAGACTAATCCGATCGCATACAACGATGCCAAACATGGCGTTGCCAAGATCGTGATGCCACATACTCACGCCTTAGATGCACCAAAGGCAGACGCTGGAAAAGTGTACGGCTTGGCTCTTAACTCAAAAATTGAGATTCAAGGGCGTGTCGGGCACTTCCTGAAAATCAAGGAGTTACACAAAGGCAAGCAGGTGTATGTCACAGGCAACCGAGCCTATATCGTATTATAATTAATTAGAATATTTATATGAGAGGAAGTGAAAAAATCAACCCCTCTAAATCTATCAAAGAAGCCACTCTGGGATTAAGTTCCTGGAGTGGCTTTTTTGTTTTGTCTCTTTTATAAGGAAGAAAAAAATAATTTACTGTTGCACAAATGTTGCACAAAAGGTTTTTAACTTAAATTTAGACAAAAAAATAGTCTACCAGATCGAAGATCTAATAGGCTTTTTTATTATTAGACACGAGTAACTTTACCAGACTTTAAAGCCTTGGTTGAAACCCAAACGCGCTTTGGCTTACCGTCAACAAGAATGCGAACTTTTTGAAGGTTTGGCTTCCAAGCACGACGAGCTGAGTTCATTGAGTGTGAACGTTTGTTACCGAATGTAGTCTTCTTACCTGTTACGTAATCTTTTGCCATTTGCTAAATCTCCTTTATTTGTGGTGTCATACTTAATTAGATTATCATATGTTTTGAAGCAATTCAACTCTAAAAGGATTTTTTTACAACGTATTTTGTTTATTGATTGAGTAAGTACTATGATAAAATAATAAACGTATACATAGATAATGAGACGGAGGACAAAGATGGCTGTTAAGATCAAGACAAAAGATGGTTTGATTGATATTTCAAACGGTGTAATTGCAACTGTTGTTGGTGGCGCAGCTACGTCTAATTATGGCGTTGTAGGAATGGCATCTAAGAATGCTATTCGCGATGGCTTTGACGGGATTCTTAACCGCGCCAACTATAAACGTGGCGTTGTTGTAAAGTCAGAAGATAATGAAATTACTGTTGACGTGTACATTATTGTTGGTTATGGACTTAAGATTTCTGAAGTAAGTAAGAATGTTCAAGACAGTGTTAAATTCAATCTTTCTAATCAATTAGGAATTAACACCAAAGCCGTTAATGTAATCGTTCAAAGCGTAAAAGTACTTGACGAATAACGTAAGCGGAGGTTTTAAATAGTGGTTTTAAATGAAATAGATAGTAAGCAATTTAGAGATATGGTGCGTGTTGCCACCCACAGAATTGGTAAGAACGCTGAGTTTGTTAACTCATTGAACGTGTTCCCAGTTCCTGATGGTGATACTGGTACCAACATTAATTTAACTATTGAAAGTGGGGCAAGAGCTGTTTCTGAAAATCCTAGCAGCAATGTTGGTGATTTGACTGAAAGCTTAGCTAAAGGAATGTTGATGGGCGCACGTGGTAACAGTGGTGTTATTACTTCACAGTTGTTCCGCGGCTTTTACAAAGCTACTCAAGGCATGAAGACCTTAACTGCACAAGAATTGGCTAACGCCTTTTCAAATGGTGTAGCTACTGCTTATAAGGCAGTAATGAAACCTGTCGAAGGTACTATTTTGACTGTAGCTCGTGTTGCTGCTCAAGAAGGTGCTTCTAAGGCTAATGACACTGATGATGTTACTGAAGTAATGAAGGCAGTTGTTGAAGGTGCTAAGAAGGCTCTTAAATCAACTCCAGATTTACTTCCAGTATTGAAGCAAGTTGGTGTTGTTGACTCAGGTGGTCAAGGACTTTTGTTCATTTATGAAGGTTTCTTAGAAGGTCTTCTTGGTGAAAACTTTGCTGATCAATATCAACCTGACGAAACTGAAATGGATGAAATGATCAACGCAATGCACCACCAATCTTCTGTACAAAGTCAATTAGCTACTCAAGATATCAAGAACGGCTACTGTACTGAAATTATGGTTGACCTTAACGCTGACGTGCCAAACAAGAAGAAATTCGATTTGGAAGAATTCAGAAAGCACTTGTCAGGTTTGGGCGACTCACTTTTAGCTGTATCTGATGGTGAAATTGCTAAGGTTCACGTTCATACCGAACACCCTGGTGATGTCTTCAAGTACGGTAGTCAATTCGGTCAATTAGGCAAGATCAAGATCGACAACATGCGTATCCAACACGAAAGCATCGTTGATCAAGATGAAGAACAACAAGAATCAGTTGACTTTGCTGTTATTGCCGTAGCTTCTGGTAACGGTATTAGAAAATTGTTTGAAAGCGAAGGCGTAAACAGAATTATTTCTGGTGGTCAAACAATGAACCCATCAACCCAAGACTTTATTGATGCAATCAAGAAGTCAGGTGCTAAGAAGGCAATTGTTTTGCCAAACAACGGTAATATCGTGATGGCTGCTAAGCAAGCTGCAGAAGTTAGTGACATTCCAGTAGGTATCGTACCAAGCAAGACTATCTCACAAGGTCTTACTGCAATGCTTTCATTTAACCCAGATGCTTCCGTTGATGATAACGTTGAAGCTATGTCAGAAGATCTCGACACTGTAGTTTCAGGTGAAGTAACTCAAGCTACTCGTGATACTGAAATTGACGACGTAGAAATTCACAAGAATGATTACATTGGTATCATCGACGGTAATATTAAGGTTGATAACGCTGATTTGATCAAGACTACTACCGAAATGATCGAAAAGATGCTTGATGAAGATTCAGAAATCATTACCATCATGTTTGGTCGTGATTCAAATGAAGAAGAAGCACAAGAAGTGGTTAGCCAACTTGAAGAAACACATGATGATCTTGAATTTGAAATTCATGATGGCGGTCAACCAGTATATCATTTCTTAGTATCAGTTGAATAAAATGTTAGATAATGCATTATTTGCTCCGGTAACAGATTTAAAAGGCGTAGGGACAAAGACTGCAGCTGATCTAGGAAGCTTAGGGATTTATAGTATTTATGACTTACTCTTTTATTTTCCTTTTCGATATGACGAACTTCAAACATTGCCGTTAGACCAAATCATGGATGGTCAAAAGGTAATGTTGAAAGGAATCGTAGCAACTGAGCCTTTTGTTAGTGGATTTGGATACAAGAAGAGCAGACTAAGCTTCAAAATAAAAATTGACCATGATATTGTCATGGTCAATTTTTTTAATCAACCGTGGCTGAAAAGTAAAATTGAAATTGGGCAAGAAGTTGCCATTTATGGTAAATACAATGTCGCTCGGCAAAGTTTGTCCGCCTTTAAATTTGTAGCTGCTAAAGAAAATGATAGTGGTATGGCGCCGATTTATCCAGTTAATCGACACGTAAAGCAAAAGAAGCTGATCAATTTAATTAATTTGGCTATTGATAGTTTCTTAGATCAGGTGCAGGATATTGTTCCAAAAGAAATCATGGAAAAGTATCGTCTGCTACATGATCAAGAAATTATTCAAAAAATGCATCACCCTAAAAATGGTCATGATGCTGAATTGGCTAAAAGAAGTGCGATTTTCCGTGAATTCTTCATTTTTGAATTGCAGCTGGCGTTGCTTGCAAATCATGATGGTAAGCAGCAGGGTTACCCTAAGAAATATGATTTAAAAGAAATAGCTAATTTGACTAAATCTTTGCCATTTGAGCTTTCTGATGATCAAAAGAAAGTTGTTAATGAAATTTTCGCGGATATGCACTCAGATGGTCAAATGAGAAGATTGCTTCAAGGCGATGTTGGCTCTGGTAAGACCATTGTAGCTGTTTATGCTATCTTTGCGGCAATTACTGCGGGCTACCAGGCTGCCTTGATGGTGCCAACCGAAATCTTGGCTACGCAGCATTTTAAAAAGATTGATAAGTTGCTGCGTCCACTTGGCGTAAGAGTAGCTTTACTTACAGGTAATACTAAAACACTCGAGCGCCGTGAAATTTATCGCGAGTTAACGGACGGAACGATCAATGTCGTCATTGGTACTCATGCTTTAATCCAAAAGAACGTCATCTTTAAAAAGCTAGGCTTAGTCATCATTGATGAACAGCACAGGTTCGGTGTTGGTCAAAGACAAGCTTTGATCAATAAAGGTGACAATCCGGATATTTTAGCAATGACGGCAACGCCAATTCCTCGAACTTTGGCTCTGACTGTTTATGGCGATATGACAGTATCTGAAATTCACCATCTGCCGGCTGGACGAAAACCAATCATTTCGGCTTGGAAGACTAGCAGCCAGATGAAAGACGTTTACAAGTTAATGTACGAGCAACTAGATCAGGGCTTCCAAATTTATGCGGTAACGCCATTGATTACAGAATCAGAAACTCTGGATTTAAAGAATGCTGAAGAATTGCATGAAAAATTAAGCCATGATTTTCCAGATCAGAATGTAGTGCTTTTACACGGACAAATGCCAGGAGCTAAAAAAGACGAGATCATGTCCGCCTTTGCTAGTGGTGAAATCAATATTTTGGTAACGACCAGCGTAATCGAAGTTGGAGTTGACGTAGCTAATGCCAACATGATGGTCATTTATAATGCCGATCGTTTTGGTCTAAGTCAATTGCACCAGCTGCGCGGAAGAATTGGACGTGGTCAAACACAAAGTTACTGTATCTTTATTGCAGATCCTAAGACGGATTCAGGCAAGGCTAGAATGAAAATTATTGCCGCAACCAACAATGGGTTTAAATTGGCTGAGGAAGATCTTAAAATGCGTGGTGAAGGTGATTTATTCGGTAAAGCTCAATCCGGTTTGCCGGAATTTCGCGTAGGTGATGTGGTCAATAATTACAATACGTTAGTAGTGGCCCAAAAGGTCGCCCGTGAGTTGGTTAAAGCAGATCCAGAATTAACAAGTCCGGAACATAATTCCTTAAAGCAAGTGTTAGAATATAAGCAATTAGAACAAAACAGAATTTAAAAAAGATGTGGTGAAAAAGTATATGAGAACAATTGCAATTGATGCCATGGGCGGTGAAAATGCCCCAGAAGCAATCATTGAGGCTGTTTTGAAAGCAAAAGGCGAAATGCCCGACACTAAATTTTTACTATTTGGTGATAAAGAACAATTGCGTAAATTAATTCCAGCTGATCAAATTAATGATCAATTGGGTGTTGTATCAACAACTGAAATTATTGAAGATGAAGATGAGCCGGTAAGAGCCATCAGAAAGAAAAAAGATTCTTCAATGGTGGTTGCCGCAAATTATGTTAAAGAAGGAAAAGCTGATGCACTTCTTTCATTAGGTAACACCGGTGCGCTTTTGGCATGTGGTATCTTTATCATCGGCCGAATTAAAGGCATCGTTCGTCCTGGTTTGATGCCAACGCTTCCTGCACAAAACAGTGATGATGGCTTTAACATGGTAGATGTAGGTGCTAACGCTAAGAGTAAGCCTGAATACTTGTTGCAATGGGCGCAAATGGCTTCTTACTATGCAGAAAAGATTCGCGGTATTGAAAATCCACGTATTAGCCTTTTAAATGTTGGTGCAGAAAGCGACAAGGGTGACGATGTTCACCAACAAGCTTATCAATTGCTGAAGGATAGTTCATTGAACTTTCAAGGAAATATTGAAGGTAACGAATTATTGCTTGGCAACGCTGATGTTGTAGTTACTGATGGTTTTACCGGCAATGCCGTTCTTAAAAATATCGAAGGAACTTCAAGCGTTCTTTTACATCTATTAAAAGACAGTCTTTTAAATGGTGGCGTCATGACTAAGCTTGGTGCTTTAATGGTCAGGGGTTCATTATCTAGCCTTAGATCAAAATTTGATACTGCTAAGTATGGCGGAGCTGTCCTTCTTGGTGTCAATGCACCAGTTGTTAAGACACACGGCCGTTCAGATGTAAGACCGATTTACTACACCTTGAAGCAGGTTGATAAAATGATTAAAGAAAATCTTGTTGAAGATTTTAAAGACGAATTTGCTTCAAAATAGTAAAATAATTTATTAAAATGGAGGATTATTTATATGTCAAAAGAAGAGATTTTTAATAAGATCAAAGATTTGATTGCTGAAAATTTTGATGTAGATAAAGACAAGATCACTGAAAGTACTAGCTTTACCGACGATTTGGATGCTGATTCAATTGACCTAGTAGAATTCATTTTGCAACTTGAAGATGAATTCGGCTCAGAAATCCCTGATGAAGAAGCTGAAAAGATTAAAACAGTTGGGGATGCAGTCTCATATATCGAGTCTCATCA
Organism: Lactobacillus amylovorus DSM 20531; assembly: GCF_002706375.1. NCBI lineage: Bacteria > Bacillati > Bacillota > Bacilli > Lactobacillales > Lactobacillaceae > Lactobacillus > Lactobacillus amylovorus. The sequence goes on along the minus strand of NZ_CP017706.1, from coordinate 298,139 downwards.
AGGTTAATTTCCTAAAAAAAGCCGTGTAGTTATTTGCATACGACCAGCTTTGTGTTTATAATTAGAAAATAAATAGAAAAGATTAAACGGCTTTTAATGAACAAAGCCATAAATGGAGGAATGACCTTTGGAAAAGCAGAGTGATCTATTATTAGATATTCAGCACCTGCATACGGCGTACCGTTTGCAAGGGAAATTCTATGATGCTGCGGATGATATTAATTTGACTTTGAAGCGTGACGAAATTCTTGCTATCGTAGGCGAATCTGGTTGCGGTAAGAGTACTATCGCTGCAAGTATTATTGGATTGTATGACCATAAAAACACCAAAGTTACAGGTGATATTCTTTACAACGAATTGAACCTAGTTGGTTTAAATGAATCATTGTTTAATAAGATTCGTGGCGACAAGATCGGTATGATCTTCCAAGACCCACTAGCCAGCTTGAATCCTTTGATGCGTGTTGGTGATCAAGTAGCTGAAACTTTATACTACCATACGGATATGGATGAAAAGGCACGTCATGCACGTGTTATTGAATTGTTTAATCAAGTAGGTATGCCTAAGCCTGAAGAAATGTACGCAATGTATCCACACGAATTATCAGGTGGTTTGCGTCAACGTGTCGTTATTGCGATGGCTATCGCATGTAAGCCTGAAATCATCATTGCTGATGAACCAACAACAGCTTTGGATGTAACTATCCAAGCTCAAATTTTGGACTTGCTTGAAGACATTCAAAAGCAATCACACTCAGGTATTATTTTGATTACACACGACTTGGGCGTTGTGGCAGAAACTGCAGATGAAGTTGCTGTTATGTATGCTGGTCAAATCGTAGAAAAATCAGATGTAAAGACGATTTTCGAAAATCCTCTTCATCCGTACACAAGATCATTGCTTAATTCAATGCCTCAATCTGATGATTCAGATGAGGACCTCCATGTTATTCATGGTACTGTGCCATCACTTAAGAATATGCCACGTACAGGTGATAGATTTGCTGCTAGAATCCCATGGATTCCAGCAAGCGCTCATGAAGAAAATCCACAAGTACACGAAGTAGTCCCAGGTCACTGGGTAAGATGTACTTGCTGGAAGACCTTCCATTTTGAAGGCGAAGACGAAACGCAAAAAGCAGCAAGTGGGGAGTAGTATATGGGCAAAGAAATAATTCAGATTAAAGACTTAAAAGTATATTACCCAATTCGTTCAGGCTTTTGGAACAGAATTACTGATTATGTTCGTGCCGTTGATGGGGTTAACTTCTCAATTGGTGAAGGTGAAACCTACGGCTTAATTGGTGAATCTGGTTCTGGTAAGTCAACGACTGGTAAGGTAATTGTTGGTGTTGAAAAAGCTACTAGTGGTCAAATTATGTATAAGGGCCTAGACGTAACTAAGGCAAGCAATCGTAGAAAGCTTGACTACAACAAGGATGTTCAAATGATCTTCCAGGATTCAATGTCAAGTTTGAACCCAAGAAAGAGAATCGAAGATATTATCGCTGAACCAATTCGAAACTTCGAAAACTTGACTACTGATCAAGAACGTGATCGTGTACAAGAATTACTCGATATTGTAGGGATGCCTAGTGATGCGATTTACAAATATCCTCACGAATTCTCTGGTGGTCAGCGTCAAAGAATTGGTGTTGCTCGTGCGGTAGCTACGAATCCAAAATTGATTGTAGCCGATGAACCAACTAGTGCTTTGGACTTATCAGTTCAAGCTCAAGTTTTGAACTTCATGAAGCACATTCAACAACAATACAACATTGCATACTTATTCATTTCTCACGACTTAGGCGTGGTTAAGCATATGTCAGAAAATTTGGCGATTATGCACCGTGGTCGTTTGGTAGAACTGGGTAGCCGTGATGAAATTTACAAGCACCCAATTCATATTTATACTAAGCGACTTCTTTCCGCAATTCCTAGGGTAGACGTAGAACACCGTGAAGAACACAAGAAGCACCGTGAACAAGTCGAAAGAGAATTTAAGGAAAACCAAAGCAAGTGGTATGACGAAAATGGTCGTGTTTACCCACTTCAAAAGGTAGCTCCTAACCACTGGGTAGCTTTGCCAAAAGACATGGCACAAGAAGCTAAAATTGAAGAACGAGAAGAAAAGGAGAGTGATTAAGCATGTGGAAAACAATCTTACGTCGTTTATTAATCATGATCCCTCAATTGATCATCTTGAGTCTGCTCGTCTTCCTTTTAGCTAAGATGATGCCTGGTGACCCATTCAGCGGATCAATCAACCCTAACACTGACCCAAAGCAAATTGAAGCTTTAAGAAGAGCTGCAGGTCTTTATGATCCATGGTACGTGCAATACTTTAGATGGGTGGGCAACTTGTTCCATGGTGATTTAGGTACAAGTTACATCCAGCACGTTCCAGTAACATCATTGATTGCCGACCGTGCAAACAATACTTTCTGGCTTTCACTTTTGACTACAATTTTGACTTATAGTATTGCTATTCCTCTTGGTATCACTGCTGGTCGTCACCAAGATGAATGGCAAGATACTAGTGTTCAAATCTTTAACTACATTACTTTGGCAACGCCAGGGTTCGTATTCTATATCTTAGGATTATGGCTCTTCGGCTTTACTTTAGGTTGGTTCCCAATCTCAGGTTCAGTTTCAGCTAACGCGTCAGGATTCTGGGGCGTGCTTGGCAGTAGACTTTACCACATGATTTTGCCAGCAGTCTTGTATGCTTTGATTACTACTACTGGTATCGTTCAGTACTTGAGAACTGGTATCGTTGACAACAAGGTTGAAGACTACGTCAGAACAGCTCGCAGTAAAGGTGTTCCTGAAAATGTCGTTTTCCATAAGCACATTTTGAGAAACTCATTATTGCCAATCGCTGCCTTCCTTGGTAATACTATTACTGGTCTTCTTAGTGGTTCAATGATTATTGAAAGTGTCTTCAGTTATCCTGGTATGGGTAAGTTGTTCCTTGACTCAATCAGTCAACGTGACTACACCACTTTAACTGCTTTGATTCTTATCTTTGGTATTTTGACTTTAATTGGTAACTTATTGTCAGATATCATTATGAGTATTATTGACCCACGTATTAGAATTCAATAGGGAGGAGAGAAGAAATGGCTGATAAGAAGAAAGATACTGCTACAAAGAAAGCAAGTAAAAAAGACGCTACACCCAAGGCTACTCTCCCACCTTCTGGATTCAAGGTGGCTGTACGTGAAATTTTACGTTCTAAGTCTGCTTTAACAGCGTTGATTATCATTATTTTAATTTTGTTATTCACTTTTGGTGGTTCACTGTTCTTGAATAGAGCACAAATTACTGAAATGAATATCGTTGACGCATATTACGGTTGGGGCCAAGGTGGTCACCTTCTTGGTACTGATGATGGTGGTCGTGACATTTTGAAGCTACTCATCATGGGTGGACGTAACTCAATCATGATCGGTATCTCAGTTACTGTAATCACTGAAATCGTTGGTTTGGTAGTCGGATTAGTTTCTGGTTACTATGGTGGTGTTGTTGATGTCATCATCATGAGAATAGTTGACTTCATTCAAATTTTGCCACAAATGCCAATTATCATTGTTTTGACTACAGTTATTCCTAACTACAACGCTGTAACTTTGGTATTCTTGATCGCGATGTTCGGATGGACGACGACGGCACGTTATTACCGTTCATTCATTCTGTCACAACGTGGCCGTGACTATGTTTTGGCATCAAAGACATCAGGCTCATCTAACTTACAAATCATGTTCCGTGAAGTTTTGCCAAACATTACTTCAATGATTATCATCGACATTGTTTTAACTATTGCTGGTAACATTGGTATTGAAACTAGTTTGTCTTTCTTGGGCTATGGGTTGCCAACCACTACGCCATCACTTGGTACTTTGATTGGATTTGCTGATGACCCAGTTAACGTTATTAACCGTCCATGGTTATGGCTTCCAGCTACTATCTTGCTTTTGGTAATTTCCTTAAGTATTAACTACGTTGGTCGTGCTCTTCAACGTGCTGGTGACGCAAGACAACGTGAAAATTAATAATCTAATAAATATATTAAAACAGCTCTATCGCTTGATAGAGCTGTTTTTGTGTCTGCATAATAATAAAGTTATGTAATTCTAATAAAATAAAAATTAAAAATAATTTCATAAAACTATTGAAAAACTAATATAGCGTGGTATTATTTAATCATCAACTTGATTCAAAGATTATTAATAAAAAAAGATATCCTAGATGGAGGAATAATTATATGAAATTAACAAAGGTATTTGGTTCTGTCGGAGTAGTTTCCGCAGCAGCATTAGCATTAGTTGCTTGTGGTCAAAAGACTTCAAATAATGCCGGTTCACAAGAAGCTAAAAAGTTTAAGGAAGAAACACCTGTTAAGCCTGTTAAAAAGGGTGGAACTTTATCTTACGCTATTGAAACAGATACTCCATTCACTGGTGTCTTCAACAATGAATTGTCAACTAGTCAAACTGACTCAGATGTATCACAATTTGGTAATGAAGCTCTTTTCGATACAGATGATAGCTACAAGATTAATAACAAAGGACCTGCTACTTTTAAACTTGACCGTAAAGCTAAGACCATCACAATTGAAGTCAAGAAGGGTGTTAAGTGGTCAGACGGCAAGCAAGTAACTGCCAAAGATGTTGAGTACGAATATGAAATTATGGCTAACAAAGCTTCTAAGTCTGAACGTTACACCGCTTCACTTCAAAATATTGTTGGTATGACAGAATACCACGATGGCAAGGCAAAGACTATTTCCGGAATCCAAATGCCAGATGGTGAAAATGGAAGAAAGGTAGTTCTTCACTTTAAGGAAATGAAACCAGGTATGCTTCAATCAGGTAACGGTTACTTCCTTGAAACTGCAAGTCCATATCACCAATTGAAGAACATTCCATTTAGCAAGTTGGAATCTTCAGATGCAGTTCGTAAGAATCCATTATTCTTTGGACCATTCCAAATCAGTAAGATCGTTCGTGGTCAATCAGTTACTTGGGTTCCTAACAAGTACTACTGGAGAGGTACACCAAAGCTTAACAAGATTACTGTTAGTGTTGTAAACCCTAACTCAGCATCACAAGCAATCAAGAGTCACAAGTTTGATATTGCTGGTGTTATCAACTCACAATGGCAACAAGTTAAGGACACTAAGGGTGTTAACTTTGTTGCAAAGATTCCTCTTCAATACAGCTACATGGGCTTTAAAGTTGGTAAGTGGGAAGATGGCAAGAACGTAATGGATCCTAAGGCTAAGATGAACAATAAATCATTACGTCAAGCTATGGCTTACGCAATGAACATCGACGCCGTTGAAAAGAGATATACTCAAGGCTTAACTTTCAGAATCCCAACTTTAATTCCTGCACAATTTGGTCAATACTTTGACAAGAATGTTAAGGGCTACAACTACAACCTTAAGAAAGCTAACCAATTGCTTGATAAGGCTGGCTACAAGAAGAAGGGTACCTACCGTGTACAACCTAATGGTAAGCCATTGACTATTCACCTTGCAGCTATGACTGGTTCATCAACTCAAGAACCAATCATCAGAAACTACATCCAACAATGGAAGAAGATTGGTTTGAACGTCAAGCTTACTGGTGGTCGTTTGATCGAATTTAACTCATTCTACGACAAGATCCAACACGATTCTAAGGATATTGACGTATTCATGGCTGGTTGGTCACTTTCAAGTGAACCATCACCAAATGACCTTTACAACGAAAAGGCACCATTTAACTACAGTCGTTTCGTAACTAAGAAGAACTCACAACTTCTTCAAGAAATGGACTCAGAAAAGGCCTTCAATACCAAGTACCGTGTTCAAAAGTTCCACGAATGGCAAAAGTACATGTTTGACCAAGCTTACGTAGTTCCAACTGTTAACGCATACTCAATTAACGCAGTTAACAGCAAGCTTACTGGCTACTCACTTAAGCCATCAGATGCTAACTCAGTATGGTACAAGGTTGGCTACGCAAAATAGTGTAATTAAGCACATTAGTAAAAATCTCCAAAATTTCTAAACAATAAATAATCCTTTACATAAACTTTCATATTAAAAATCTAATAACTAACATAAAAAAGCGACAGATGTCTTAAAAAGATACCTGCCGTTTTCATGCTATTGTAACTATTTTGTAATAGTGCTATTATTGATAGTATCAACTTGTTCCAAGTTATGGAGGATTTTTACTAATGAAAAAGGCAAAAGTATTTGCTGGCATTACACTTTTATCAGGTGTTGCTCTTACTTTAGCAGCTTGTGGGAAGCCATCTAATCAAAACGCTAACGAAGCTTCAACTGCTGCTAAGTTTAGTTCAGTTGTTCCAAAGAAGGCTACCAAGAACGGTGGTACTGTAAAGGTTGCTGTTGAAACCGATACCCCATTCACAGGTATTTTTAATGATGAACTTTCAACTTCAGCAACTGATACCGAAGTTATGCAATATGGTGCTGAATCACTTTTCTCAACTGATGATCATTATGTCTTCACTAATAAGGGTGCAGCTACCATTAATATTGACCAAAAGGCCAAGACTGCAACTATCAACATTAAGAAGGGCGTTAAGTGGTCAGATGGTAAGCAAGTAACCGCTAAGGACTACGAATACGCTTACGAAATTATTGCTAACAAGGATTCTAAGTCACAACGTTACACTGCAAGTTTAGCTGACTTGGTAGGTTTGAAAGAATACCACGAAGGTAAGGCAAGCACTATTTCTGGTCTTGAAATGCCAGATGGTGAAAATGGTCGTAAGGTTGTTCTTCACTTTAAGACTATGAAGCCAGGTATGAACACTAGTGGTAACGGCTACATCTGGGAAGCTGCAGCACCTTACCACTACTTAAAGGACGTTAAATTCTCAGACTTAATGTCAAGCGACAAGATCCGTAAGAAGCCTTTGTTCTTTGGTCCATATAAGCTTCAAAAACTTGTTCGTGGTCAATCAGCTACTTGGGTACCAAACAAGTACTACTACAAGGGCAAGCCAAAGCTTAGCAAGATTACCGCTACTGTAATCAACCCTAACTCAGTTGCTCAAAGTATTAAGTCAAACAAGTTTGACGTTATCCAAGTTATCAACTCACAATGGCCAAACGTTAAGAATACTAAGGGCGTTAACTTCATTGCTACTGTTCCACTTTCATACTCATACCTTGGCTTTAAGGTAGGTAAGTGGGACGCTAAGAAGGGCGAAAACGTAATGAACCCTAAGTCCAAGATGAACAACAAGGCTCTTCGTCAAGCCATTGGTTACGGTATGAACGTTAACCAAGTTGCTAAGCGTTACTCATACGGCTTAAGCTTTAGAATTCCTACTTTGATTCCTAAGCAATTCGGTGACTACTTCGACAAGGATGTTAAGGGTTACTCATACAACATTAAGAAGGGTAACGAAATCTTGGACAAGGCTGGATACAAGAAGAAGGGTACTTACCGTGTACAACCTAACGGTAAGCCTTTGACTATTCATCTTGCAGCTATGAGTGGTAATGCTAACCAAGAACCAATCATCCAAAATTACATCCAACAATGGAAGAAGGAAGGTTTGAACGTTAAGCTTACTGGCGGTCGTTTAATTGAATTTAACTCATTCTACGACAAGGTTCAAAACGATGACCCATCAGTTGATATGTTCATGGGTGCATGGTCACTTTCAAGTGAACCATCACCAAACGACCTTTACAGTCAAACAGCTCCAATGAACTACTCACGTTTCGTAACTAAGAAGAACACTCAACTTCTTGATGAAATGGACTCACAAAAGGCCTTCAACCACCAATACAGAATTGATAAATTCCACGAATGGCAAAAGTACATGGATGACGAAGCTTACGTTATTCCTGTATCAAACAGTTACACTATTACTGCAGTTAACAAGAAACTTACTGGCTACTCACTTAAGCCATCAGCTTCAATGGGTAACGGTTTCCCTAACTGGTACAATGTAGCTTACGCTAAGTAATAAAAATTACTAAATATTAAAAGACTACTTCATTTTTTTGAAGTAGTCTTTTTTTGACATTCAAATTTTAGTGGTAAAACTGGTATAATTTACTAGGTATAAAGGGGCAATTATCATGGTAAGTACAAAATTTTTAAAGAAATTAAAAGACGAATATAATGTTGAATTTAATAATGAAAAATTACTAGAAGAAGCATTTACGCATTCTTCATATTCAAATGAACACCCTGACGCTGGGATTCGTGATTATGAAAAACTAGAATTTTTAGGTGATGCCGTTCTGGAATTGGCTGTATCTAATTATTTGTATCGTCATTACCCTAAGTTAAATGAAGGTGAATTAACTAGATTAAGATCTAATATTGTTAGAACTGAAGGCTTCTCTGAATTTGCGATTGAATGTGGTTTTCAAAAAGAAATTCATTTGGGCAATGGTGAAGAAAAAGCTGGTGCTAGAAGCCGTAAAACTTTACTAGAAGACGTTTTTGAAGCTTTTAATGGTGCTTTATATCTTGATCAAGGGATGCCAGCAGTTGAGCACTTCCTGCATTTAACAGTTTATCCTTTAATTGATAAGGGTGAGTTTGATGATTCACGCGATTATAAGACAGACTTGCAGGAATTGTTGCAACAAAATGGTCCCGTTAATATTGAATATTCAGTCATCAGTGAATCACAATTGCCATCGCACTTTGAAGTTGAATTAAAGATCAATGATGAGGCTAAGACTCGCGGTGAAGGCCATAATAAGAAGGCGGCAGAACAACAAGCTGCCAAGGCTGCATTAAAAGAATTAGAGTAAGGGGACGAAAAAGTGCCATTAACAGAATTAGTGCTTGATGGTTTTAAATCATTTGCGGAAAAGACAACTATTCATTTTAATGACGGAATTACTGGCATCGTTGGACCTAATGGTAGTGGTAAAAGTAACATCACTGAAGCTATCCGTTGGGTAATGGGTGAATCCAGTGCTAAATCCCTTCGTGGTACCAACATGAAGGATGTCATTTTTGCTGGTAGTCAATATCGTAAGCCACTGAATAAAGCAGAAGTTACTTTAGTATTTGATAATAAAGATCGTGAATTGGCTTTTGACGCCGATCAAGTTTCAATTACCAGAAGAATTTTGCGTTCAGGCGACAGTGAATTCCTGATCAACAATCAACAAGTTAGAATGCGCGATGTTCGTGCACTTTTCCTTGATTCAGGAATTTCACCAAATAGTTTGTCCATTATTTCCCAGGGACGCGTTGATCAAATCTTAAATTCTCGTCCAGAACAAAGACGACTTATTTTCGAGGAAGCAGCTGGTGTGCTTCACTTTAAGCAGCAAAAAGAAGAAGCACAGACGCAACTCAAAAAGACACAAGATAACTTAATTAGAATTAATGATTTAGTTAAAGAACTCGAAGGTCGTCTTGAGCCGTTACATGAACAAAGCTCACTGGCTAAAGAATATCAATTTCAAAAGGCAGGTTTAGACAAGAAATTAAAGAGTCTATTGGCTTTTGAAATTGAAGATATCAACCGTCAAAAAGAAGATGTAGAAAAGTCTGCTAAGAAGAGTCAAGTTCTTTTATCTAAATTAGATAATGAAGTTAAGGATTCTCAAGATGCAGTTTCTGAAAAACGAGGCGAGTATAAGAAACTGCAAACTGAGCGTGATAATACGCAAAAGCAACTGCTTGAATTAAGTAAGAAGTTGTCCGATTTGGATGCTAGCTTGCAAATGGTAGAGCAATCTCGTCAGTTTGATGATGCGACTAAGGTCGAGTATCAAAATCAAGTTAAGAGTTTGAAAAATAGCCTGGTTAAATTAAATAAAGACTTGGCTTCTTTGCAAAAGAATGCGACAGAGTTAAAGGATAAGCAGGCTGTTTTACAAAAGCAACGTGATGAATTAACTGCAGAATTAAAGGAAGATCCAGAAGAATTAAATAAGAAACTGGAAAGCTGCAGAAATGATTATATTCAGTTGCTTCAAGATCAAGCGACGACTAATAACCAAATCGTTAACTTGAATACTGAATTAAAGCGAAGCAAAGCCGATACTAGTTATCAAAATAGCGATGTCTCAAAGCAATTAAGTGAGGCAAAGACTGAACTTGAGAAGCTCCGTGCCGAAGGCAAAACTTTAACTGAAAAGCGCAAGAGTGAAAAGATCAAGTTAGCCGAAGTTGGCGATCAAAATAGCGACTTGACTAATAAGGTTAATCAATTGCGTCAGACAGTTGCCGATGAGCGAGGAAAATTAGAAAAAATTGAGGCTCGTCATGAAGCTTTAGTTAACATCCAAAAACGTCACGAGGGTTATTACTATGGTGTTCGTAATGTTTTAAACAACATGAATGCCTTTCCTGGCGTAATTGGTGCAGTAGGTGAATTGATTTCCTTCCCAGTTGAACTAGAAGCTGCGATGACCACTGCTCTTGGGGGCGGCGTTCAGGATTTAATTACCGATAGCAGAATTAGTGCTAGAAACGCAATTAACCAATTGAAGCGCAATCGTACAGGTCGTGCCACTTTCTTGCCATTAGACGGTTTGCGTCAATATGGCATCCCTCAATCAACCGTTACTACACTTGAATCATATGAGGGGTTTAGAGGCGTAGCTAGCGATTTAGTTGAAAGCAAAACTGAGCGTAATATTAACGCTGCAATCAATTACTTATTGGGTAGCGTAATTATTGTAGATACGATTGATACTGCTTTATCTATTTCTAAGCGCATCAATCGCTATCGAATCGTTACTTTGGATGGGGATGTAATTTCACCTGGTGGTTCCATGACTGGTGGACAAAGAAATCAGCGGAATAACTCTCCATTGCAAACCGCTACTGAAATCAATCAGTTAGAAGCACAAATCAAGACTTTGACTAAGACTTTGAGAGAAGATCAGAATCAACTTGAAACCTTAGTTGATCAAGCCCAAAGAGCAAATGCTGAATTGCAAAAGCTTCAAAGTTCTTTGCAAGAAACTAATCAAGCAATTAATGAAGTTGCTATTTCTTTCCAAAGTCAAGAAAAAGAAGTTAAGCGTTTAACCGATGCTAATAATTTGTACGAATCTAGAATCAAAGAACGTGATTCTCGGATTAAAGAATTAAAGCAGCAGATTGAAGAAGCTCAAACCAAGCAAAATGAATTGACTAAGCAAGGTAAAGAGCAAAGAACTGCAATGAATCAGCTGCAAGAGCGAATTAGAAACTTTAACAGCTTGAGTCAAAAGGTTCAAGATCAGCTTTCCAAGTTGGATCCAGATATTGCGGTTTATACCAACAAATTAGAAAACTTGCGTAGACAAGAAAATGAGAAGAAACAGCAGATTAGAAATAATCAAGAACAAACTGCTGATTTGACGCACAAACTGCAAGACTTAACTCAAAGTGGTGAGCGTTTAGTTCAAAAGAATACCGATCTGAAGAAGCAAAAAGCAGACCTCAAGCAGCAAACTGAAGACTTACAAACCAAGTTGAATGAGCTTAGTTCACAATTGGGTCAATTTGATGCGCAAATCAATCAGCTGGATCAAGTAGCTAGTCGAAACTATGAATTGCGTAAGGATGCCGCGATTGAACAAGAAGGCTATTCAGTGCAACTAGCTAAGTTCAACAGTGCAATTAATCAACGTCTTGAAACTTTGCGTGATGATTACTCATTAACTTATGAGGCAGCTCTTGCTCAGGCTGAAGGCGAAAATGATGAAGACACCAGAAATGAATTAGCTAAGAGCGTTAAACTGCATCGCATGTCAATTGAAGATATTGGTCCAGTTAATCTTGATTCAATTCAAGAATATGAAAATGTTAAAAAGCGTTATGACTTCTTGAGTGGTCAACAAAACGACTTGCTTAAGGCACGTGACGATCTTGAAAAGTCCATGAATGAACTTGATGAAGAGGTTAAAACTCGATTCAAGGATACGTTTAATACAATTGCAGACAGCTTTAAGCAAATCTTCCCTGTAGTCTTTGGCGGAGGAAAGGCTAAACTTGAACTAACCGAGCCAAATAACCTGCTTGAAACAGGAATTGAAATTATCGCTCAACCACCTGGCAAGAAATTGCAACGCTTAAGTCTGCTTTCTGGTGGTGAAAGAGCCTTAACTGCTATTACTTTGCTGTTCGCAATGTTGCAAGTAAATCCAGTACCATTCTGTGTACTAGATGAGGTGGAAGCTGCCCTTGATGATGCAAATGTAACTCGATTTGCCCAGTTTTTGCTTAAGTACGATATGAAGACGCAGTTTATTGTAATTACTCATAGACGTGGAACTATGCGTAAGGCTGATCAATTGTATGGTGTAGTAATGCAAGAATCTGGTGTTTCTCAAGTATTGTCTGTATCATTAAAAGAATTAAAGAACAAACATGAGGTGAGATAATTGGGATTATTTGATCGAATTAAAAAGTCTCTCTTTGGTAAAAAAGACGAGGACGGAGAAGAGAAAAAAGAAGAACAGCCAAAACAAGAGGAAGAAGAAAAGCAAGAACAAGGATCAGAAGAATCAGCTGAACCTGAAAAAGAAGAGTCAGCTGAAGAAACTGCTGCAACAGAAGAATCTGAAGCAGAAACTACCTCTGAGGCTGAAAATGAACCTACATCTGAAACTGAAGTAGAACCAAAACCACAAGCTACTGAAGTAGAAAATTCTGAAGAGTCTGAACCAGTAGAAGAGAAGCCAGCCGAAGAAAAAACACATGTGGCTGAATCTGAAACTGAAGAAGAACAACCAGCAGAGCAAGAAAATGATGAGGAAAAATCTTCTGATGAAGAAGATGCTCAAGAAAAGCTTTATGAAAAGGGGCTTGAAAAAACCAATAAAGGTTTTGGTGCGCGTTTAAATGCCTTCTTTGCAAGATTTAGATCAGTAGATGAAGACTTCTTTGATGATCTTGAAGATTTGTTGATTGAATCTGATGTTGGTTTTGAAACAGCTGAACAATTAACTGATGAATTGCGTGAAGAAGCTAAGTTGCAAAATGCTAAATCACGTGATGATTTGAAGCAAGTAATCGTTGAAAAATTGGTTGACCTTTACGACCAAGGGGGTCAAGGTAAGGATGAAAAATTAGCTTACGATCCTGACGCTAAACCTAATGTTTACCTTTTTGTCGGAGTTAACGGTGCCGGAAAGACTACTACTATTGGTAAATTGGCTAAACGCTTTAAAGATGAAGGCAAATCCGTTATTTTGGCTGCAGCCGATACTTTTAGAGCAGGTGCGGTTGAACAATTGGAAGAATGGGGCAAGCGTGTTGGTGTCCCTGTTATAACTGGTAAAGAGAAGGCAGATCCTGCTTCAGTTGTCTACGATGCTACTGAACGGGCAATTAAAGAACAAGCTGATTATCTGTTAGTTGATACAGCAGGTCGTTTGCAAAATAAGAAGAACTTGATGGCTGAGCTTGAAAAGATTCAAAGAACGATCAAGAAATTATTGCCTGAACAACCAGCAGAAACTTTATTGGTTCTTGATGGTTCAACTGGACAAAATGCCCTTTTGCAGGCCAAAGACTTTGACAAGACCACTAAGTTAACCGGTTTAGTTTTAACTAAGCTTGATGGCTCTTCAAAGGGTGGAGTTGTTTTGGCAATCCGTAACGAAATGAAGTTGCCAGTTAAATTGGTTGGTTTAGGCGAAAAAGCAGAAGATTTGGCAGATTTTGATGCCGCAAATTATGCTATTGGTCTTTTCCATGGCTTAGTCTAGTGATAAAGTTAGAGTATATACTATATTAATAATAAGGAGAATTTTATGAAAGAATATAGCGCTTGTACTACTATTTTGGTAGGTAAGAAAGCATCAATCGACGGCACTACTATGATTGCTCGTAACGACGATACTTTTCGTCCTATTACCCCACAAAAGTTCATTATTGAACCAGCTCGTCATGGTGAAAAGAAACACATTAAGTCATGGCTTAACAAGTTTGAAATGGATCTTCCAGAAGATGCTCAACGTGTTCCAGCTGTTCCTAATGTTGATTACAAGCACCGTGGTTACTACGATGAAAGTGGCATTAACCAAGAAAACGTTGCTATGTCATGTACTGAATCAACTTACGGTAACGAAAGAACTTTAGCATTCGATCCACTCGTTAAGGATGGTTTGGACGAAGATTGTATGCAAACTTCAGTATTGCCATACATTCACTCAGCTCGTGATGGTGTTAAGTACTTGGGTAAATTAATTGCTAAGTATGGTTCTCCTGCAGGTAACTCAGTTTTATTCAGTGACAAAGACGAAATCTGGTACATGGAAATTGTTACTGGTCACCACTGGGTAGCAGAACGTATCCCAGATGACTGCTACGCTGCAACTGGTAACCGTGTTGCTATTGAACAAGTTGACTTCGATAATCCTGACTACTTCATGTGGAGTGAAGGTATTCAAGAATTCGTTGAAGAACATCATTTGAACCCAGATCACGAAGGCTGGAACTTCCGTCACATTTTCGGTACTTACACTGAACAAGACCGTCACTACAACACTAACCGTCAATGGTACATTCAAAAGTTGTTCAACCCAGAAATTGAACAAGATCCACAAGATGGTGATATTCCATTCATCCGTAAGGCTGCTAAGAAGATTACCAAGGAAGATATTGAATTTGCATTAGGTTCACACTACCAAGACACTCCATACGATCCATTTGGCAAGGGTACTGAAGAAGAAAAGCACCGTTACCGTCCAATTGGCTTGAACCGTACGCAAAACGCTCATATCTTGCAAATCAGAAGTGATGTTCCAGAAGACCGTGCCGCAATTATGTGGTTATGTATTGGTGGTCCAACATTTACTCCATTCATTCCATTCTTTGCTAACATGAACGATACTGATCCTTCATTTAACAATACTTCAATGGATTACAACATGAATGACGCATGGTGGTACTACAAGTCATTTGCAGCCATTGTAGAAAGTCACTACCCACAATTTGTTCAACTTGATACTACTTACCTTACTGAACTTAACCGTTACTTCAGAGGTCGTGTTGAAGAAATTATCAAGGACTCGGAAGGCAAGTCAGGCGATGAATTGACTGAATTCTTGACTAAAGAAAACCAAAAGACTGTTGCTCATACTCGTAAGGAAACTGAAAAGTTATGGGGGCAAATGATGATTGACTCAATCAACATGTCTAAGTTAACTTTCAACATGGATGAAAATCTTTAATAATGGATAAAAAAAGCAGCGTTTCGCTGCTTTTTTGTGAATTTAAAAGGAAGATATAGATGGCAGAAGGTACAATTGGCTCATTTCTGACTAAGATCAGTAATGAAGTTGAAAAACAAATGGATGACGATTTAAAGAGCTTCGGTATTAGTGCTAATGAACTTGAAGTTTTAATTGAATTACGTCATCATAAGAATGGTAAGTCTTTTAGCAAGTTAGCTAAAGAAATTCATGTAACTGATGAAAAGCTTAAGCAATTAATTTCTGAGCTTGAACAAAAGAATTTGATCACCTTTTCAGATAATACGGCCGTTGAAACTGATAAAGGTATCGATTTGTGCAAGAAGATTGAAAAGCACCGTGAAGATACTGATCAAACAATTACAGGGATGTTAAGCAAAGATGAAACTTTAGGCTTAGTAAAAGTATTAAAGAAGATGCTTAAATCAAGCGAAGATAAGGATTAATTGATGGCATTAAAAAAGTGACTAGGAATTTTTCCTAGTCACTTTTTGTTTACAGAATAATTATCTCTTTTTATCTAAGATAGAGTGATGGATACCGTAGCCGAAGTAAATAATTAATCCTAAAATGAACCAGATACCAGCGTAAAGCTTAGCTTGATAGTCTAATCCTAAGAAGACGATTAAAGCAGCTAAGAAGCCTAAAGCAGGCAATACTGGGTAAAATGGCATCTTAAATGAAGGATCATCAATATCTTTACCTTCACGTGGACGTAATTTGTAAATACCTAATGATACAAACATAAATGCAATTAAGGTTCCCGCAGAAACAAGTTGTGACAACATTGAGAATGGGAAGAAGGCACCAAGCAAGATGGCAACGACAGTTAAAGTCCATAATGCATTGTTTGGTCGACGATCTGCATTTAATTTACCTAACCATTTAGGAAGCATTCCGTCACGGCCAAATGAATAAATCAATCTTGAACCTGCCATGCTCATTCCAATTAAAGCAGTAAACATACCAAGTACTGCAATGGTTTGTACAGTGATTGCTACGATTGGATGTCCGGCATAACGAAGGGCAAGTCCAACTGGTTCAGCTGAGTTAGCATATTTTTGGTATGGCATCATCCCGACAAGGACAAGACTAACGACAACAAATAAGGTAACGGCAATAGCCAATGAACCTAAGATACCACGTGGCATCGTCTTTTGTGGATCAATGGCTTCAGCTGAGTTGGCCGCAATTGAGTCAAAACCGATATATGATAGGAAGATCATTGAAACACCGGCATAGATTCCTTGCCAACCACCAAATGGTCCGTTAGATGTCATACGGTATTTTGGAATAAATGGAACGAAGTTTGAGCCTTTAATTGCAGTTAAACCTACCAAAATAAAGAGTAAGATAGCTAAAACTTTTAAGATAACCAAGCCATTTTCTACACGAGCTGCACGTGATACACCGCGACTAATCAAGATTGAAACTAATAGGATAGAAACCAGCGAAATGATATCGATAATTCCGCCGTTGTTACCAAACGCATTTGATAAAGAGTTTGGTAATTTAATTCCCATTGGGGCAATTAATGCTCGGAAGTTAGCGGAAAGTCCTGAACCAACGAAAGCCAAGGCGATAAAGTATTCTGCAAGCAGCGCCCATCCGGCAACCCAACCCCAGAATTCACCAAAAACAACGTTGATCCATGAATAAGCTGAACCTGCAAATGGCATAGCCGCTGCCATTTCTGCATAAGCAAAGGCCACGAGACCAGCGGCAACCGCGGCTAAGATAAATGAAATTGCGACAGCAGGACCGGTGTGCATAGCTGCAACTTCTCCCGGCAAGGTAAAAATTGAAGCAGAAACGATCGTTCCGACGCCTAATGCTAAGAAGTCTTTTACTTTTAATGAGCGAACCAGGTGTCCATCCTTGTTTTCATAGACGCGTGGATCTTCTTTTTTGTTCATTCTTTGCCAAAGATTCACAACGTAACTCCTCCTTAAAATAATATAGTATGTAATTAATTATAATTAAAAATACGTTAAAACATCAACTATTTAATTTTGAAAATCTTGCTTTAATAATATCGAAATCGCTTACTTTTAGTTATAAGCAAAAATTTTTGATGCCTCAACATGGGCAGTTGCTTTTATAGCGGGGATGCTATGGACTATTGGATAAATTGGACAGTTCATTTCATATACTCGAATTGGTGTTAGTGGTACTATTCCACTTTCAGCCGGTTTCCAATTAGTAGGTAACTCATTGATTGGTGTTTTAATCTTTGGCGAGTGACCAACAGCTCAAGCCAAAGTCATTGCTTTCTGGATTTATTCAAGTTTCCCAAAGCTGATTGCTAAGGATATCAATCCAGGCGTAAATGGCTTAGATTATATTTTCCCAGAAATGCTTGGTGTTTTAGTTGGTACTGTAATTTATGTTATTGGTTCACATTCAACTGCAGTTTATCGCAATAAGATGATCTGGCGAAACAGTCTTGCTGGTGTTGAATTTGGTATTGGTACACTATTTTATCTATTTTCTGCTAAGCAAAATGGTGTGACTAATGCGTTTATTTACAGTCAACTTTGCTCAGTAATTTCAACATTTGGTGGTATCTGGTTCTTACATGAAGAAAAATCTAAACGTGAATTGACCTACATTATTATCGGGTTGATTTTTATCGTCGGTGGTAGTATTTTAACCGGTTTTGCCAAGTAAAATTAGAAAAGAAGGGTCTTGATCGTTTTGATCAGGGGCCTTTTTTGATATACTAAAGGCTGGTGAAACTTAATGGATGAATTAACTAAAAACGAAGAGCTTGGCGATTTATATGCCTATTACGGCACATTGCTGACTCGGGGCCAACAATCATATTTTGAAGATTATTACTATAATGATTTGTCCCTAGGTGAAATTGCTGTAAATCATCATGTATCAAGACAAGCCGTTTATGATAATTTGAAACGGTCGAGCAAAATTTTGCAGAACTATGAAGACAAGCTTCATATGCGCCGGGATAATGACCATATTGAAAATGTATTGGCGGACGTATTATTGTCGATTGATAATGATGATAGTCAAACTGCTAAAAATGAAATAACGAATTTATTAAATCAATTGAGGGGAGAGTAACCCATGGCTTTTGAAAATTTAAGTGAACGAATTCAAAAAGCATTAAAAAATTTAACTGGTAAGGGTAAGATTTCAGAAGAAGATATTAATAAAGCTAGTCGTGAAATTAGATTGGCTTTGCTTGAAGCCGACGTTAATTTCAAGGTCGTTAAGGACTTTATCAAGACGATCAAGAAAGAAGCATTGGGTAAGGAAGTTCAAGAGAGCTTAAACCCTGGTCAACAAGTAATTAAGATTGTTAATGAACAATTAACTAAGATGATGGGTGAGGAAGCAGTTCCTCTTAATAAGTCTAAGCATATTCCTACCATTATTATGATGGTTGGTTTGCAAGGTACTGGTAAGACTACTACTGTTGGTAAACTTGCATATCACTTGCAAAAGACCGAGAAGGCTCGTCCGCTTTTAATTGCCGGAGATATTTACCGTCCTGCTGCCGTAGATCAGTTGAAGCAAATCGGTGAACAATTGAAGGTGCCAGTATTTAGCGAAGACGGTGAAAAAGACGTTGCTAAAATCGTTCAAGATGGTTTAGCTGAAGCCGATAAGAATAAAAACGATTATGTTTTAATCGATACGGCTGGTCGTCTTGAAATTGATGAACCATTAATGGAAGAACTTGAACGAGTAAAGAAGGTTGCCAACCCTGACAACATCTTGCTTGTAGTTGATGCCATGACTGGTCAAGCTGCTACCGATGTGGCTAAGGGCTTTGATGAACGTCTTGACGTTACTGGCGTTATCTTGACTAAATTGGATGGTGATACCCGTGGTGGTGCTGCACTTTCAATTCGTGCCGTTACTGGTAAGCCAATCCTCTTCACTGGTCAAGGTGAAAAATTAAGTGACTTGGATGTCTTCCACCCAGACAGAATGGCCTCAAGAATCCTTGGTATGGGTGATATGCTTTCCTTAATTGAAAAGGCTCAACAAGATTACGATGCCAAGGAAGCACAAAAAGTTGCTGAAAAGATGCGTGAAAATACCTTCGACTTCAATGACTTTGTCGATCAACTTGAACAAGTACAAAAGATGGGACCTTTGGATCAAATTATGAAGATGATTCCTGGTCTTGCTAATAATCCTCAACTTAAGAATTTGAGCGTTGATCAAAAGCAAATCGCTCATACTGAAGCGATTGTTTACTCAATGACTGAAGAAGAACGTGAAAATCCAGATATTTTGAATCCTAGCCGTCGTAGAAGAATTGCTGCCGGTTCTGGTCGTCCCGTTGTTGAAGTAAACCGAATGATCAAGCAATTTAAGCAAATGCGCGAAATGATGAGCAAGGTTACTAAGGGTAACATGAAGGGCTTAAGCAACTTGCCTGGTATGGATTCACCAATGGCCAAGATGGCTATGCGCCGCATGAATAAGAATTTCAAGAAGAACAAGAAGAAGCGTCTGCGTAAGGTTAAGAGATATCATTCATAAAAAATGAAGCTGTTAAGGAAAAATACTTTACACCCATTTGCTTTGGTGGTATATTATTAATCGTTAAGTTTTAGGAGGAAATTAATTTATGTCAGTTAAAATTCGTATGCACCGCGCTGGTGCCAAGAGAAAGCCATTCTACAGAATCGTTGTTGCAGACTCACGTATGCCACGTAACGGTCGTTTCATCGAACAAGTTGGTTACTACAACCCAGTTTCACAACCAAAGGAATTGAAGCTTGACGAAGACAAGATCTTTGAATGGTTACAAAAGGGTGCACAACCTTCAGACACTGTTAGATCACTTCTTTCAGGTGCTGGCTTGATGGCTAAGTTGCACGATGCAAAATACAACAAGTAATTTGCTATTAGAGAAAGCTTGATGCCGAGTGCTTCAAGCTTTTTTTGTTACTACAAAGGAGAAAAAATGCAATATTTTGATGTTGCAAAGATTTTAACCACGCATGGCCTAAATGGTGAAGTTAAAGTTAATGTGATTACAGATTTCCCGGAAGATCGTTTTGCGGAAGGGATGCAGCTAGCTTTAAAGGCTGATACTGATCGAATTTTGACTATTAAAAAGAGCCGTCCTTTCAAACAATTTTGGCTGCTTCAATTTGATGAAGTAAATGATATTGATGATGCAGAAAAACTTCGTGGTCAAATTTTGGTAGTTAGTGAAGATAATCGTGGTGAATTGCCAGAAGGTGTTTATTACTACAAAGATATTTTTGAATGCGATGTGATTGATGAAGAATCTGGAAAAAGATTAGGTAAAATTACCGATATTCAATCGCCCGGTGCTAATGATATTTGGTTAGTTCATGAAGATGACGGTAAAGAATATTGGATTCCTAATATTGCAGACGTAGTAAAAAAGGTTGATGTTCCTAACAAGAAGGTTTATGTAGAATTAATGGAAGGCTTGCGCGATGAAGATTAATGTTTTAACCCTTTTTCCAGATATGTTTACTCCATTACAAGTTTCAATGTTAGGGCGTGGTCTTGAAGACAAAAAGTGGGATCTCAATTTAGTTAATTTCCGTGATTTCACTACCGATGTTCATCATCATGTTGATGATACCCCATATGGTGGTGGAGCCGGCATGGTTTTACAAATCATGCCAATCAAGAAGGCACTTGATTCACTTCCTTCAACTGGTAAGATAATTATTACTGCGCCACAAGGCAAAACCTTTAATGAAAAAATGGCACAGGATTGGGCTAAGGAAGATGAATTAACCTTTATTTGTGGTCACTATGAAGGCTTTGACCAACGCGTGTATGACTTAGCTGATGAAACAGTTTCAATTGGCGATTACGTCTTAACTGGCGGTGAATTGCCAACAATGAGCATGATTGATGCTACTGTGCGCTTAATTCCTGGTATCTTGGGTAATGCGGCCAGTCCAGTTGAAGAGAGCTTCTCTCATGGCTTGCTTGAATACCCACAATATACTCGCCCAGCAGACTTTGAAGGCCAAAAGGTGCCGGAGGTTTTAACTAGTGGCAACCACCAAAAGATTGACGAATGGCGCCATTATGAAGCTTTAAAGGCAACTTATCTTCATCGACCTGATATGCTTGAAAAGCGTGAGCTTTCAGATGAAGAAAAGAAGATGCTGGCTGACATTAAAGCTGAAGCAAAGTCAACTACCCTAGACTGAAGTCTAGGGCTTAGTGGCTCGTTAGCTTGCGCTAACCAGAACACCAACTTGCTTAGATACGGACTTGACTTACCAGCAATAGTCTTTTGACTATTGCCGATAGAGGTCGTCTAATTACCAAAGCCTTTTAAGTCCGCAAGTTGCTAACGGACTGCAGCCTTTCTAGGCTGCTTTTTTTATTTTAGGATTTTGCCACTTGCTTAATCCTTTTTCTAAGATATTCACTGCCGCATTCCAATCACGAATATGGGGCATTCGACAAATTGGACAAGTCCACTCCCGATCCTTAAGGGTTAATTTCTTATAACCATTTTGGCCCATAATACTGCCACAAGCATGACAGCGTTGAGTAGTATATTTAGGATCAATTGTTAGAAATTCTTTACCATATAGATCTGCCTTATAAGCCAGCATATTCAGGAAACTACGCCAGCCGACATCAGAAATTGATTGCGACAAGGCATGATTCTTTAACAGGTTTCTGTTTCTTAATTCCTCGGCAACTACTAAATCGTGGTTTTTGATTAGTGCAGTTGAGAGTACTTGTAAAAAGTCATTACGCTGTCTTCTGATCTTATCGTGCAGTTTAGCGACTATTAGACGCTGTTTTTGATAGTTTTTTGCTAGCCACAAATTGCGTCCTTCTTTTTTTGCCCGGCGCTGCCTGCGAGACAAGACACGTTGGGCATGGGCCAGCTTCTTTTTGGTTTTGCGATAAAATCGTGGATTAGCGACCATTGCTCCGTTAGATGCTGTTAGGAAGTTATCTAAATTGAGGTCAATGCCAATTTGACTTTGTGTTTTAGGTAATTCCTTAACAAAAGCAGTATCGCTGCCTAATTGCATAGACAGGTAGAACTGGTCATCAGCGGTCTTTTTTATCGTGACTGTGCCAATTCTAGTTGGTATCTGCTTAAGCAAGCGCTCTTTAATCAGTTTTCTAAAACCAGCAATGCGGACAATTCCCAGCTTAGGCAATTTAATATGTTTAGCATCAATAAATCTAGCTGTCCCGTTATCAAGATAGGCTTCTGACTGCTTAGGATATTGACAGTTGGTCTGATATGACCAGTCGCTGCGTTTTTTGTGAAAAGTCGGAATTCCATGACCAATCTTGCGATAGTTGTTCCAAGCTTTCTGATAGTTTTGAATCGCATTGGCAAGAGCGAGACTATCAATTTCTTTAACACGTAAAAAGCTATAAGCATCACGAATATTCTTAGGCTTAGCCAATAATTCATTATTGATGACTACTGTTTCTGCCAGTTGGACTTCATAGCTATTAAGAGCAGAAAAAGCAAAGGGCATTGCTCGATTTTGCCTATTAGCTAAATAACGTTTAGCATGGTAGCTAGTCCGATTGCGTCCTACATAAGAGTTGTAGACAAAGCGCTGCGCATCATAGTTTAGTTTAATGATTTTCTTTTGCTTAGAACTAGGATAAAAGCGAAGCTTAACGCCAAAATGATAGGTTAAACTGCTCATTCTTTTCATGTATTTCACCTCCTTGTATTATTGTAATTTGATTATAGCCTATGTATATCTTATAATCAACAGTAAATAGATACATAGTAGACGAAAGGATATTAGACTATGAATAATAAGAGAGACAAAATAAAAGACGCAGGCTATGAAAAACACTACGTCTATAATGCACACTATCATCTAATTTGGTGTACTAAATACCGCAATCAAATCTTTACTAACCAAGACCTTGCACAAGAGATGCGAGACCTGCTCAAGCAAATAGCTGAAGATAATCAAATCAAAATTGAAAAAATGGAGGTAATGCCTGAACATATTCATTTGCTTATCAGCTTTAGACCATCAAAATCAGGTTCAAGCGTAGTCAAAGCACTCAAAGGAAGAAGTGCTTTTTTATTCTTCAAGAATCATCCCGAAATTAAGCAAAACAAGATGTGGGGCGGACATTTATGGTCACCCAGCTATTACTTTGGTAGCATAGGGAATATGTCTAAAGAAGTAGTAGAAAAGTACATTAATGACCAGATCTACAATGCCGTTAGAGACGGCAAGCCCTATCCATCCCCGCATTAAAATACGGGGATTTTCGGGCGTTTTTCATTAAAACAAGAATATCTAAAAGGATCATCCCATGGCTGGTAAAAAGGCAGCTGCTAGATTGATGATTATTTCAATCAGGAGAATCCAGCTAAGTTTGATCTGAAGTTTTGACAATTTGAAATGAATACTGATTAAAAACAAAACTCGGATCATTAGCAGCATGAGGATCAAAGAAAAACTAAATAAAATTTTGCTTTCAAGATTCCCATCAATGATTACTAGGTGAAGACTAACGTCAATTAAGAAGATAAAAAGAATTACTAATAAAAATAACCAGCCTGTAAGAGATGTAGCAATCGAAGAATTTAGTTGAATATGAAGTTCACCTAAAACTTGATAATATACAGCTGCCAATAGCGCAACCAAAATTATACAAAGAGTGAATTGAATGAATCGGTTCCAATTGATCGGCGTTTTGCTAAAGTCGTAAAGACTTGAAATGATTTCTCCTAAAGCGATCATTGTCATTAGACCGTAGCGTTCAATCAATGAATCTTTGATTATATGAACCATGTTGATTCTTTCATATTCTCGCTCAAGACGAGAACTAGCGAACATAACTACAAAGATATTGATTAGAGTTCCGACTATTAAGAACCAGAATAAAAGCTGATTACTAAAAAAAGAGGTCGCAGGCAATGATTGCAGCTGTAACAAGTTATACCCCAAACTCTGGCAGCTGGTCCGTGTGTTTTATCAAAGATTCCTAAACCGATCCAGACAGCACCCATAAACAGTTCTAAGATGATATATAGCCAAGTTATATGATGGAAATTACCGTTTACTGCTTCAGGGATGAAAATACTAGCTAAGCCAATTAAGATCATATCAATATTAATAATTAAAATGTTGATAATTGAATCGTTACCATGGTTATCAAAATAACCACTGAACCCGCCCTAACCCCAAATTAGCCAGAAAAATGTCAGGATTGCATTAATAAATCCGGTTAGTGTTTGATGTTCTAGTAAGCTTTCCATTAGTCGTGAAAAGACTACAGCAAAAATTAAATCATAGAATAATTCTAATCAAGAAATTTTACGGTTTTTAATCACATTTTCGATAGTACGTGGCTTGCCCCCAAAATTTACTATTTTATTCATTCATTACACTTCCTTGATTTATAAAAAATATTTTACTACAAAGATAAAAAAGCTAGGTTGGTAATTGATTTTTAACTTGAACAGTTAGTCTAACCTTGTTATACTAGTAAGCGTGGATTTTCCACGGAATTTATAAGTTATGGGTGTTCCGCTGGCGCTGGTGCGTTGATGAAGACCGAAGAAGGAGAAAATATATTATGGATCCATTAATTCAAGAATTAACTAAAGAACAAATTCGTGATGATATTCCTGCTTTCCGTGCAGGTGATACTGTTACTGTTCACGTACGTGTTGTTGAAGGTACTCACGAACGTATTCAGTTATTCGAAGGTGTTGTAATTAAGAAGAAGGGTACTGGCATCGGTGCTACTTACACTGTTCGTAAGATTGCTTCAGGTGTTGGTGTTGAAAGAACTTTCCCAGTTAACGACCCACGTGTTGCTAAGGTAGAAGTTAAGCGTCATGGTCGTGTACGTCGCGCTAAGCTTTACTACTTACGTGAACGTCACGGCAAGTCAGCAAGAATTGCTGAAGCACGTCGTTAATAAAATGAAAAATGGTCGATTCGTAAGAATCGACTATTTTTTTATTATACTTTGTGAAAATATTTAGCTGTGAAACTGCTGTGTAACATAGCGTTTTTATCACAAAGTATAAAAATATACTTAACAAATATTAATATATCAGCAATACTAATTTGTGAAATTAAATTTTAAAAATCTAATATTTCATGTGGAATTAACGCAAAAACCGCCAGTTATCCACACCGGCGGTTTTTTTCACATATCTTAAATTGTGTTTATTATAACCTAAAAAGCAAAAAAGTGAAATGATTCTCTGTATTACTTATAATGTACATGTTAAGTAAGAAGGGAGGAAAAGTGGTTGAACTATCCTCAAGAGTTGATAGATGAAGTTAAAAAGCGTTCTGCAGGTATGCGACTTGAAGGAATCAATTCAGGTAGTGGACCTAAGCATCCTAAGTTGATGATTATTGGTGAAGCACCCGGCAGAAATGAAATAGTTAATAACATTCCTTTTAGCGGGGATGCAGGCAAAGAATTAAATAAATCTTTAGCGCAGATAGGTTTAACTAGGGATGATGTCTACATAACTAGTGCAGTCAGAAGCAGACCATATGCAATTAAAAAGGTCTTTAGTAAACGTGAGAATAAGGAAGTTACTAAGTATCCCAATCGCAAGCCAACCAAAAAGGAAGTTTTAGCCCATGCACCTTTTTTAGACTATGAAATAGATTATGCGCAAACTAAATTAATAGTCGCTTTAGGCAATACCGGATTGGAACGTTTGCTTGGTCCAGGACATAAAATATCGAAAGAACATGGCAAAGTAATTGAAAATACGCCAATTTTACGGCTCAATCCACAAAAAGATGGTTATGTTTGGTCAAAACAAAAATACACGATCTTTCCTGAATATCATCCAGCTGCTGTTTTTTACAATCGCAAACTAAGTGATAATATTATTAAAGATTGGAATATAATTAAGCCTTATCTAGAAAAGGAAAAATAATGAGTAACGAAACTTTTTTAATACCTATTAGACAAAATAATGATTTATCTGATGTTGCCTTAAATGAGTTGAGAATGGATTTGGATGAGCATCCTCTAAATCAACGTAAATATACTGAACTTGCATATTTGCCTGGCAACAGCCGCAAGTATAGTTTGAATAGTGTTAAAACGATTGAAAGTCCATTGCGTCATAAGAAGATTTTGTTCTTAGGTTCATCAGTTACTTTTGGCTTTGGTGCCTTAGGTGAATCATTCGTAGATTATTTATGGAGGAAAGACGGAATCGACGCTATTAAAGATGCTGAAAATGGCACGACTTTGGTAGATCAAGATACAAGCTATCATGGTGACTCATACGTTGCCCGTTTTAAGGAAGAGCTTACAGAAGATAGGCCAGATATGCTTGTCTTGCAACTGTCAACTAATGATGCCAATACCAATCAAAAACTGGGTAAAATCAGTTCAGATGATACTTTTGATACGCAAACCATTATTGGCGCAATTGAGTATATCATCAATGAAGCACACAAAAAGTGGGATTGTCCTATTTTGATTTATACCAATCCATACTTTGAAAGTAATTTGTATGAACAAATGGTAGATAGTACGCTTGAACTTGCTAAAAAATGGGGAGTTCAAGTACTGGATCTTTATCATAATTCCGAATTTAAAAAGCAAGATTCACTTTATATGGCTGATGAAATCCATCCAACGCGTGCTGGCTATTTAGAGAAATGGATGCCTTTATTTGAAGAGCAGCTAAACAATCTTTTGCTAAAAAATAAGCTAAATTTAATTTAGCTTATTTCGTGAATATTATTAATCAATATTGTTACGGTAAAGGCTAACAACCTTACCCAAAATGCTTACCTTTGGCAAAATGATTGGATCCATAGTATCATTTTCAGGTTGGAGGCGGTAATGACCGTTTTCCTCGTAGAAACGCTTAACTGTGGCTTCATTTTCTTCGGTCATAGCAACAACAATTTCACCGTTGTTAGCTGAATTTTGTTTTCTGACAATGACGCTATCGCCATTAAGAATACCAGCGTTGATCATACTTTCACCGTGAACCTTAAGCATGAAGAGTTCACCAGCATCATTTTCCAAATCTGGTGGAAGTGGGAAGTATTCATCAATGTCTTGTACTGCAAGGATTGGTTGACCTGCGGTAACCACGCCGACAACTGGAATTTCCTTTGGCTTAATGCCAAGGGCATCTTTACCTTCAGGGGTAATTTCCAAGGCACGTGGCTTAGTAGCGTCCTTAATTAATAAGCCTTTGCGCTCAAGACGAGCTAAATGTCCGTGGACAGTTGAAGTTGAAGATAGATTAACTGCGGTACAAATCTCACGCACTGTAGGTGGGAAGCCGCGATGTTCGACAGTGTCATAAATATAGCGTAAAATTTCTAATTGTTTAGTTTCACTATTCTTTTTAGGCATATTTTTTCTCCGTTTATGAAAACTATTATTTTATTCGTTAAAATTAATTTTAACAGAAAAGCCTAGCAATCTCAAACAGGCGTTCTTTGAAAAGTGCTTTTTTTTGAGAGAAAAATACGGTAGACTAGGAATGTTATGTGAGGTGGATATTATGAATAAGGATATTATGAGCAAAGAAGAAGAAAAAAAGGTAACTGACCGTATTAACGAACTTTACCACAAGAAGGTAAAGGAAGGTCTAACTCCTGAAGAAGAAGCTGAACGTAAGGAACTTCATGAGAAGTTTATTGCCAACTTTAGAGCAGCCTTTAAGCAAGACGTTGAAGATATGGTAATTATCGATAAAAACGGTAAAGAAGTAACCTCAGAAAGAGCAAAACGTGCTCAAAGAAGAAAAGGTCTTAGAAAAGATTAATTAAGCCTTTTAAAAAAGTGAAAAATTATGTAAGATATTATTGTTAGTTAGATGGAGGATATAATATGAATTTAGGTTTAGCAATATTTTTGATTATTATTGCACTTTTAGTTGGTGCAACAGCAGGTTTTTATGGTGCAAGAGCATACATGAAGAAATACTTTAAGGAAAATCCTCCTATTAGTGAAGATATGATCGTTGCTATGATGTCTCAAATGGGACAAAAGCCTTCTAACAAGAAGGTTCATCAAGTAATGAACATGATGAAGCATCAACAAAAGTAATTATTAGATTATTTTGTGATGTTGAGGCGAAGGATTATTCCTTCGTCTTTTTTGGTGCTCTTTTTAAAGAATGGAGTGAGTAAATGAACATATTTAAAAAACTGGGTTGGTTTTTTAAACAAGAAAGGAAACGTTATATTATCGGAATTACTTTTCTTGCTTTAACCTCTTTAGCCAACTTAATTCCGCCAAGAGTATTAGGACTGATGGCGGATCAGCTGGATCAAGGTCACATCTCATGGGGGCAATATGGGATGTTGATTCTAGCTGTTTTGGCTGCCGCCTTTGTTTTATATATTTTGCGCTACTTTTGGCGTAAGCAAATTTGGGGCGGGGCCGCAGAACTAGAACGACAAATGCGTTCTAAACTGTTCGACCACTTTATGATCATGGACAGAACATTTTATCAGCGCCACCGAACCGGTGACTTGATGGCCCATGCAACTAACGATGTGACTGCAATTCAAAACGTAGCCGGTGATGGTGTTTTAACCTTGGTTGACTCACTTGTAATGGGCTTATCAACAATGATTGCCATGATCATTTTCGTTGATTGGCGACTAACCATCGTTGCCTTATTGCCACTGCCATTTTTAGCATTAGGTGCTTGGAAACTTGGGGGTCGTTTACACGATGCTTTTGATAAGTCACAGGCGGCCTTTTCTCGCTTGAATAATAAGACTCAAGAATCAGTTTCAGGCATTAAGGTACTTAAAACTTTTGGTCAAGGAAAAGAAGATACCCAAGCTTTTGACAAGATGGTTGATGATACTATTAACATCAATAAAAAAGTGTTTGTTTGGGACTCCTTGTTTGATCCATTGGGTACGGTAGTTATTGGTGCAACCTATGTAATTACCATTATTTATGGTGGACTTTTAGTTACAAATAAAGTGCTATCGATTGGTCAGCTCGTTTCCTTTATTGCCTATATTGCCAACATGGTTTGGCCGATGTTTGCGATTGGTTATTTGTTCAATATTTTGGAAAGAGGTAGTGCGAGCTACGACCGTGTAGAAAAGCTACTTTATGAAAAACCGTTAATCACTGATGCCCACGCTGATCAAAGTATTAAGGCTCAAGACTTACAAGGTGATTTGCATTTTGATATTAAATCGTTTGCTTATCCTGATGAAAAGGATATTCCAGTGTTAAAGAACATCGATTTCACCTTAAAACCTGGTCAAACTTTAGGTTTAGTAGGTCGTGTAGGTGCTGGTAAAACGACAATCATTCAGCTGCTATTGAGAGAATTCGACCAATATGACGGTGAAATTACCTTAAATGGCATCAATATCAAGAAAATTCCGCTTAAAGTTTTACTTAGCCAAATATCTTATGTTCCCCAGAACAACTTCCTCTTTTCAACGAGTATTGGTAGAAATATTGCTTTCTCAGAGGCAGATGCAGGCAAAAATGAGATTGCGGCAGCTGCTAAGAAGAGTGATTTGCACGATGATGTTTTACAAATGCCACATGGCTATGAGACTTTAGTCGGTGAAAATGGACTTTCACTTTCTGGTGGTCAACGTCAAAGAATGTCCATTGCCCGTGCTTTGCTTAAAGATAGCCAAATTTTGATTTTGGATGATGCTTTATCAGCGGTTGATGCAAAGACTGAAACCGAAATTCTAACTTCTTTGAGAAATGAAAGAAAAGATAAGACCACGATGATTGCGGCACATAGATTGACATCGGTCATGGATGCCGATTTGATCTTAGTCTTAAAAGACGGCCAAATTATTGAACGAGGCAATCACCAAGATCTGCTCAAAGAAAATGGCTGGTATGCGGAAATGTGGCGTAGACAAGAATTGCAAGCAAAGGTGGGTGAAGATGTAGATGAATAATGAAGAAAAGCAAGAATCAGTGTGGTCTAAAGCAATTCCATTTAAAGAACAGGTTGCGATTTTTAAACGTTTAATGGGCTTTGTTAAGCACTTTAAATTTGAAATGACTATTGCATTGATTGGGGCATTTTTAGTCAGCATCATTAATATTTTGCTGCCGCGTGGATTGCAGTATTTCTTAGACAACTTTTTGCTTAAACAAAGCGCAACTACCCAGATTATTTTGTTTGCAGGCTTACTTTATGCAATAGGTTCGATTCTAAAAGCGGTCATTCAGTTTACCTACCAATATTTCTTTGCCCTTGGATCTGAAAAAACCTTGGAGAGTATCAGAAGGGCCCTTTACCGGAAATTGCATAAGTTAGGGATGCGCTATTTTGACCAAACTCCTGCAGGTTCAATTGTGTCAAGAGTTACTAACGATACGATGACTTTGAGCAACTTCTTAACTGTGCTTTCAACAGTAGTAATTGGTGCATTTTCTGTAGTTACGGCATTGGTGGCAATGTTTACTACCAACGTGATTGCCGGCTGGATCGTTTTAGCCTTTGTGCCAATTTTGCTCTTTGTGATTTGGCTCTATTCGCAAAAGAGTTCACGGCTTTATCGTAACTATCGTGAACGTTTGAGTAGAATTAACGCTAACTTGAATGAGTCAATTGAAGGTGTCTCAATTATTCAGCAGTTTAATCAAGAAAAGAGAATGACCAACCAATTTGAGGGTGAAAATGGTGGGTTGATGAATACGCGTTTCAACATGATTCGTATTAACTCATTGCTTCTTTCACCTTTGACTAGTTTGCTTTATTCATTGGCTTTAGCTGTGACATTGATGTACTTCGGTTTTCCATTGCAGGCAACATTTGTGCCAGCTGGTGTGGTATATGCTTTCTCACAATACTTGTCACAATTGTTTAATCCAATTTCAACTATGATGGACCAGATGACCTTCTTCCAAGATGGTATAGTAGCCGGTAAGAGAATCTTTGCGATTTTAGATGATGAGCAATATGAGCCAAAGCAAAATGCTCAAGAAGGATTGACTATCAGTCGCGGCAAGATTGAATTCAAGCACGTTAGTTTCTCATATGATGGTAAAAATGAAATCTTGCATGATATTTCATTCGTAGTAAATCCAGGTGAAACTTTAGGTATTGTTGGTCATACTGGATCTGGTAAGAGCTCGATCATCAATGTAATGATGCGTTTTTACGAATTTGGTAAAGGCGAGATCTTAATTGATGATGTAGATATCAGAAAATATCCTAAAGAAGAATTGCGTAAAAAATTGGGCCTCGTTTTGCAGGAACCATTCATGTTTTATGGCGATATTGCTTCAAATATTCGTTTGTATAATAAAAATATTACTGATGAGCAAATTAAAGATGCAGCCAAGGCAGTTCAAGCAGATCAATTTATTGAAAAGATGCCAGGTAAATATCATGCCAAGGTAATCGAAGGTGGCGAAGAACTGAGTCAAGGACAGCGCCAATTGATCTCATTTGCTAGAACTTTGGTTACAGACCCTAAAGTTTTGGTATTGGACGAAGCTACAGCTAACGTTGATACCGAAACTGAAACTATGATCCAACAGGGACTTAAACGTTTACGTAAAGGTAGAACAACTTTAGCGATTGCTCACCGTTTGTCTACAATTGCCGATGCAGATCAAATTATTGTGTTAGACAAGGGGAGAATCATTGAACGTGGTAACCATGAACAGCTTCTTGCTAAGAAGGGTTACTACTACAACTTGTACACCTTGCAAAATAATGAAAACAAAGAATAGTTAATAAAAGACGTTTCGCACGAATGCAGACGTCTTTTTGTTATAATGATTAAAAGGAATGAAATAATTATTAATATTCATAGGAGGAAAAATGAGAAGATTTTACGCTGTTCGTGGTGGTGCGGGCGATGTTGCTGAACCAGATGTTAATGCAAAACCACAAGATAATTTATATTTAGCTGTTAATTCAGAGTGGCTTTCTAAAGCTGAAATCCCTGCTGATCGTACTTCAACTGGTGTCAACTCAGAACTAGACATTAAGATTGAAAATAGAATGATGAAAGACTTTGCTGATATTGCTGCAGGCAAAGAAAAGATGCCAGAGATTAAGGATTTTGATAAGGCAATTGCATTGTACAAGATTGCGAAGAATTTTGAGAAGAGGGATGCCGAAGAAGCACATCCTATTCAAAATGACTTGCAAAAGTTATTATCATTAACTGATTTTGCTGACTTTGGTAAAAAAGCTAAAGACTTATACATGGGTCCATATATCTTGCCATTCGTCTATGGCGTCGATGCCGATATGAAGAATACCGACGTTAATGTCTTATACTTTGGTGGTCCAAGCACTTTCTTACCAGATACCACTACTTACAAAACTGAAGATGCTAAGAAGCTTTTGGATATCTTGCAAGATCAAAGCATTAATTTGTTGATGATGGCCGGTATTGGTAAAACTGAAGCTAGAG
Organism: Lactobacillus amylovorus DSM 20531; assembly: GCF_002706375.1. Taxonomy (NCBI): domain Bacteria; kingdom Bacillati; phylum Bacillota; class Bacilli; order Lactobacillales; family Lactobacillaceae; genus Lactobacillus; species Lactobacillus amylovorus. Next base: position 265,550 of record NZ_CP017706.1, on the reverse strand, counting down.
AATATGTTGAAAATGCTTTGGCATTTGACGCTAAGGTGGCTAAGGTTGTTAAGTCAACTGAAGAATGGGCCGACGACGCAGCTATTTACAACCCAGTTTCATACGACAAATTCATTGCTAAATTCAAGTCATTTAACATGGCTCAATTCTTAGATGATATTTTGCCTGAAAAGCAAAAGCGTGTAATTGTGATGGAACCACGCTTCCTTGATCATGCTGAAGAATTGATCAATGCTGAAAACTTTGACAAAATCAAGGGTTGGATGCTGGTTAAATACATTAATAGTGCAGCTAAATACTTGTCACAAAAGTTTAGAGAAGCTGCGTTTCCATTTAATCAAGCAATTACAGGCGCACCAGAAATGCCATCACAAATTAAGCAGGCTTATCGTATTGCTAACAGTGCCTTTGATGAAGTGGTTGGTATTTTCTATGGTAAGAAATACTTTGGTGAAAAAGCCAAGCATGATGTTGAAGATATGATTCACAACATGCTTAAGGTTTACGAAGATAGAATTAATCATAATACTTGGCTTTCTGATGAAACTAAGAAAAAGGCAATTGTTAAGTTAAATGCTTTGGTTCTTAAGATTGGTTATCCAGAAAAAATTGAAAAGATTTTTGACTTGTTGCAAGTAGATCCTGAAAAGAGCTTATATGAAAATGAAGCTGCTATGGGTAAAGTTCGTAACGAATATGAACTAGAGAAATTGACTAAGCCGGTTGATCGTTCAGTATGGCTCATGCCAGGTAACTTGAACAATGCTTGTTACGACCCACAAAGAAACGATTTAACTTTCCCAGCTGGTATTTTGCAAAAGCCATTCTACGATATTAACCAATCAAGAGGTGCTAACTACGGTGGTATCGGTGCTACTATTGGTCACGAAGTTTCTCACGCCTTTGACAATAATGGTGCTAAGTTTGATGAGAACGGTAATATGAACAACTGGTGGACTAAGCAAGACTTCGCTGAATTTAATAAGCGTGTTGGTCAAATGATCGATATCTTTGATGGTTTGCAATATGGCCCTGCTAAGATTAACGGTAAGCAAGTTGTTTCTGAAAATATTGCTGACCTTGCTGGTTTAGCTTGTGCTGTCCAAGCAGGTAAAAATGATGGTGCAGACTTGAAGGACTTGTTTGAAAACTATTCTAGAAGCTGGATGGAAAAGCAACGTTCTGAAGCAATTAAGACTGAAGTTCAAACTGATGTCCATGCACCACAACCAACTAGAGTAAATATTCCGGTTCAATGCCAAGATGAATTCTATGATGCTTTTGGCGTTAAGAAGGATGACGGCATGTGGCTTGATCCAGAAGATAGAATAACTATTTGGTAAAAATAACAAGAATCTATATTGGCCTAAGTGAATAAATAGTAAGTGTCTGGGAAAAAACTAATTTCCAGGCCATGAAAAAAGCGATGAGCTTCATAAGAAGTCATCGCTCTTTTTGTATACTTTAAACCCATTCCTTGATATTATTTAATCACCACAAAAAAACAATAGAAAGTGGGCTTAAACATGTATCAAAATTATATCACAGGACAAACTACTTTATCATTAAATTTAGATTTTTCTATCCCTGCAAATCATATTGCCAGTGTTATCAGCGATTTCGTTGATTCTATTCCTAACGAGGTAATCTTAGGAACAACTTCTGATACTGGTCGACCAGCATATCACCCAGCAATGATGCTTAAGATCTTGCTCTTTGCTTATTCTAGAAGAGTTTTTTCAGGCAGAAAAATTGAAAGAATGCTAGAAGAAAATCTGCCGATGATTATCCTGGCTGGCAATAGACATATTTCTTATCACACGATCAATAACTTTAGATCAAGCAACCACGCTAATGACGTAATTAAACAATGCTTCGTCTACTTTGCTTCACTATTAGAAGATGAAGGATTAATCCGCGAAAGTGCTGTTTTTATTGATGGTACTAAGATCGAGGCGGATGCCAACAAGTATACTTTTGTTTGGAAAAAGGCGGTCGAAAAGTACCATGCCAAGTTAAAAGAAGATGTGTCTGCCTTGTATGATGAGCTGATCAATAAAGAAGTTGTCAAAGTCATGGCAGAAGAAGAAGCCCAAACTAGTCAAGTGCTGGAGATCCTAGCTCAAGAAACAGAAAAAGAAATCGAGAAGATATCGGAAGAGATCGAAAAGGAACCTAAAATTATCCCGGGTGGATCGCAGAATAAAGTCAAACGTCGCGGATTAAAGAAGATCTTGCATAAACTTCGCAAAGATTTTATTCCGCGTGCTAAAAAGTATGAAGAAGCTGAAGAGATCTTTGCTGGCCGGAATAGTTATTCTAAAACAGATCATGATGCCACCTTCATGCATATGAAAGAAGATCATATGAGAAATGGCCAGTTAAAGCTGGGCTATAATATTCAAGCGGCAACTACTAATCAATATGTAGTTGATTTTGACCTATTCCCTAACCCAACTGACTTCAGAACATTAGAACCGTTTTTAGAGCAGATGGAGTCTAGAGGAATTCTCGACAAGTTTCAAAACATCGTGGCTGATGCGGGCTATGGCAGCGAGTACAATTACACGTTACTAGAAGAGAAATATTCGGATAAGAACTATCAAATCCCTTACTCTTTATACGACAAATAACAAACTTGGAAGTATAAGAAAGACCCAACCAAGATTGCCAATTGGTACTATAACGAAAAAGACGACTATTATATAGATAAATCCGGCGTCCGTTTCAACTTCAAATGTTATAGTCAGAGAAAAGATCGAGCTACCGGCATGGTTAGAAACTTTAAGATCTATGAAGCCGATGAATTTCAATTAACAGAAGAACTGACTCAATTGGCTAAAACCAAAACAGGCCGGCAAAGACAGATTCACTACAATCCCAACTAGCAGTATTTAAAAGAAAAAGCAAAAGAGACTCTTCAAAGCGAAGAAGGCAAACGCATCTATGGCTGTCGAAAGTCAGATGTGGAACCAATTTTCGGACACATGAAGAGTGTATTTGGCATGCTGAGAACGCATTTAAGAGGTAAAAAGAAAGTCGAAACGGATGTCGGAATCATGTTTATGACGATGAATCTGAAAAAATATGGAGCCAACAAGAAGGTAAAGCCTTCGAATTTTCATTTCAAAAACAAAAAACACAGGAATTCACTAAAAATAATGAATTTCTGTGTTTTTATATCCGGGCTAAAAATCGAGTTTTTTCCCAGACACGTTAATATTTTTAAATTACTTAAGCATGTAATCTCTAGTCATTGGCAAATTCTTACCAGAAGGGCCCTTGGTAAGCAAGTATTGGATAACATCGATATTGCCTGATTCAAATGAAGCAGCACAAGCATTTAAGTACATATCCCACATACGAGTGAAACGTTCACCCATTTTACCTTCAACTTGATCACGAACAGCATTGAAGTTCTTGTCCCAAATTTCAAGAGTTCTTTGGTAGTGACGACGAAGAGTTTCCATATCAGTGATTTGCAAGCCACTGTCAACGATATCGCCGACGATTTCTTGCAAACCTGGAATGTAACCACCTGGGAAGATGTATTTGTTAATCCAAGCGTTAGTAGCACCGCCTTGTTGACGAGTAATGCCGTGGATTAAAGCGACACCATCTTTGTTTAAGTACTTGTAAACATCTGCGAAGTACTTAGGCAAGTTTTCTGAACCAACGTGTTCAAACATACCAACTGAAGTTACGTAATCCCACTTTTGATCACCAAGTTCACGGTAGTCTTCAAGTCTAACTTCAGCTACATCTTGCAAGTTTTCATCGTAGATACGCTTTTGGACCAACCTGTATTGTTCTTCACTCAAAGTAACACCGGTAACCTTAAGGCCGTATTCCTTAGCAGCAGTGAGCATCAATGTACCCCAGCCACAACCGATGTCGAGTAAAGTCTTGCCTTTTTGTGGGTTTAATTTGTTTAAAATGTGATGAACTTTAGCAATTTGAGCTTGTTCAAGATCATTTTCATTACCATCTTCAAAGTAAGCACATGAGTAAGTCAAAGTTGGATCAAGCCATAATTTGTAGAAGTCGTTACCAATATCGTAGTGGCTTTGTACGTCTTCTTCACTTTGCTTTTCAGTGTGCTTTTGCTTTGGTAAAAATTTGCGGAACTTTGAAGAACGCATGAAACTGTCGGCACTTTCGTAAGCACCCAAAATTAATTTTTGAATATCCCCATGGATTTCAATTTTCTTATCCATGTATCCTTCACCAAGTGCGAGTGAAGCATTTCTAGTAATGTCGCCCATAGGGATCTTTTCGTTAAAGACAATTTCGATTTCAGGAGTACCATTACCGTAGACTTCGCTTTTACCGTCCCAGTAGGTTACTTTAACGGGAAAAGGGAAGGACTTGCTAAGCATCATTTTGTAAAATGTTTTTTCTAACAATTATCTTTCCTCCAATAATTATCAAACCTAATTATTTATTTTAACACTAAAAAAAATTATGCAATAAAAAATACTTAGTTAATGAGCACAGCTTGAAAAAGCGATTATTAACTAAGCATTGATATTATTTTGCAACATAGTGGAAGTTAGGGTCTAGTTCTTTATCAAGCTTGTCCCAGGCATCTTCCAACTGTTTATAAATAATTTGTTCATTTTCATGAGTTAACTTGGTCTTTTTATCAATCGTGATTGGATTGCCAAAGTTAACTTCCATTGGCTTTCTTTTAAGTAATCCCTTAAATGAAAGTGGTCCTTGGTAAACTACCGGAACCATTGGCTTTTTTGACATCTTAGAAATTACCAATGCACCGCCTTTTAATTCAGCAGAGTGTCTAGTTCCGGAAGGAAAGATAATTAATGAAAGTTTTCCTTTTCTTAGTCCTTTAACCGGAACCTTTAGTGCAGAGGGGCCAGGATTCTTACGATCTACCGGAAATGCATGAGCATGGTTCAAGATAAAACGCAAAACTGGATTTTTGAATAGTTCAATTTTGGCCATGAACATAAATTCCATTGGACTAGCACCAAGAGCAAACAAAAGTGGTTCCCACCAAGTACGGTGCGGTGCAACTAAAATATAATTGCCTTTAGGCAGGTGATCCTTATGATGAACGTGCAAGTGTCCGTTGAGCACCCAAACGATGAAACGGACGATGGGGCGAATAATTTTATAAAACATTTTGTCCTCCAATTTGTTCTAAGTTATTATAAAAATATATAGATAAGAAAGGCAAATATTTTTATGGTTGAGCTTAAAGATAATGAACGAATCGATTACATGTACAGCGATAGTTTGCGGATTATCCAAGATAAAACTGCCTTTAGTTTTTCAATGGATACCTTGCTTTTAGCATATTGGGCTAAAGGATTAATTCGAGACCGAGATAAAGTGGCAGATCTTTGTGCAGGTAATTGTGCGGCTACTATCTATATGGCATATTTTAATCGGGCACACTATGATGCAATTGAAATTCAAGACGAAGTTTATTCTCAAGCTGTTCGTTCAGTTGAACTAAATGATATGGAAAATCGAATTTCAGTTTATAGGGATAATGTCTTAAATGCGCCTAAGTTTTTACGCAAGAACAGCTACGATGTCGTAACTGTTAATCCTCCCTATTTTAAGGCGCCAAAAGGGCATGAAGTTAATCCGGATCGAAAAAAGGCAATTGCGCGTCATGAATTATTGATCGATTTGGAACAAATTATTGCAGTGGCAAGCGGCCTTCTTAAGATGAAGGGAAAAATGTTTATGGTGCATCGGCCTGAAAGACTAGGCGAGATCTGTTACTACTGCATGAAGCATGATTTAAGCGTTAAAATGATTCAGCCTTTTGTTTCTCATCGCGGTGAGAATACTAATTTAATTATTGTGGAAGCTGTTAAGCATACGGGAACAGATGGCACAGAGTTGAGGGATGCAATTGAAGTTCATGATCAAAACGGTGAATTTCAACCAATTATTCAACGGATTGTGCGTGAGACCGATGAAGATCGAGCAAAGCACGATGCAAAAGGTAAATATTACTTTTATGTATTGCTTTGCAATGATGGTAGTTTTTATGGCGGCTTTACGAACGATCTTGAGCATCGTTTAAAACTGCATAATGAAGGTAAGGGTGCTAAGTATACTAAAGCTAGACGACCAGTGCGGATGATTTACCATGAACAATTTGATGATAAAAGATTGGCACTCAAGAGAGAGTATTGGTTTAAACATCATTCTCGCAGCTGGAAAGAGAAATTTTTACGGGATCATAATATTAAATTTTAGTCTTGTCAGATTGACTAAAATCTTGTAAAATAGTCGAGTATGCTGTGTAAGCATAAGTAAAAAACACATCAAGAGCGATCATCATCGTGGTGCCCTAGGTAGTGGTTAGATGATGAAATGAACGCTTGAGAGGATTTAAAACCATAGGAGGAATTTAAATATGGCAGACGTTGTTACTATGAAGCAATTGCTTGAAGCTGGTGTCCACTTCGGTCACCAAACTAGAAGATGGAACCCAAAGATGGCTCCTTACATTTTCACTCAAAGAAATGGTATCTACATCATTGACTTGCAAAAGACTATCAAGATGTTAGATGATGCTTACAACTTCATGAAGGCTGTTGCACAAGACGGCGGCGTATTCTTGTTTGTAGGTACTAAGAAGCAAGCTCAAGACTCAATTGCTGAAGAAGCAACTCGTGCAGGTCAATACTACGTAAACCAACGTTGGTTAGGTGGTACTTTGACTAACTGGACTACTATTCAAAGTCGTGTTAGAAGATTAAAGCAATTAAAGGAAATGTCACAAGACGGTACCTTCGATGTATTACCAAAGAAGGAAGTTGCACTTTTAACTAAGGAAATGGACAAGCTTGAAAAATTCTTAGGCGGTATCGAAGACATGCCAAGAATTCCAGATGTATTGTTCGTAGTAGACCCTAAGAAGGAAAAGATCGCTGTTCACGAAGCTAACATTTTGGGTATCCCAGTTGTAGCTATGGTTGACACCAACACCGATCCAGACCCAATCGACGTTGTTATTCCTTCAAACGATGACGCTATCCGTGCTATCCGCTTAATCGCTGGTGCAATGGCAGACGCTATCGTTGAAGGTAAGCAAGGTCAAGATGACGAAACTGTTGAAGTAGACTTCAAAGAAAATGCTGATGGTTCAGACGAAATCGTTAGCGCTGAAGAAAACCCAGAAGACTAGTTTTTACTGTTAGTTCTGTAGGAGGACATATTAATGGCAATTACTGCAAAGCAAGTTAAGGAATTACGTGAACGTACCGGTGCTGGCGTTATGGACGCTAAGAAGGCATTGGTAGAAGTTGACGGTGACATGGACAAGGCCATTGAATACCTTCACGAAAAGGGTATGGCTAAGGTTGCTAAGAAGGCCGACCGTGTTGCAGCTGAAGGTTTAACTGGTGTTTACGTTGCTGGTAATGTAGCAGCTATCACTGAGGTTAACTCAGAAACTGACTTCGTTTCTCAAAACGAAAAATTCGTTAACTTAGTAAAAGAAGCTACTAAGACTATTGCTGAAGGTGAACCAGCTAACGCTGAAGAAGCTGGCGAATTAAAGACTGAAGACGGTAAGACTTTGTCACAAGCATTTGTTGACGCAACTGCTACTATCGGTGAAAAGATTGTTTTACGTCGTTTCGCCTTAGAAAAGAAGAACGATGACCAAGAATTTGGTGCTTACCAACACAACGGTGGCCAAATCGGTGTTATCACTGTCTTAGAAGGCGCAGACGCTGCAACTGCTAAGCACTTAGCAATGCACATTGCTGCTATGAACCCTAAGGTTATCTCACCAGATGAATTAGATGATGACTTCATCACTGAACAATTAGCATTGATGAACCACAAGATCGACCAAGATAACGAAAGTCGTGCATTGGTACACAAGAAGCCATTACCACACCTTGTTTACGGTTCAGCAAAGCAATTGACTGATGACGTTTTAGCTAAGGCTAAGGAAGATATCAAGGCTGAACTTAAAGAAGAAGGTAAGCCAGAAAAGATCTGGGACAGAATCATTCCTGGTAAGATGCAACGCTTCATCGATGACAACACTCAAGTTGATAAGCAATTCGCAGTATTGTCACAAGATTACATCATGGACGACAGCAAGACTGTTGGCGAATTCTTGAAGGAAAAGGGCGCTAAGTTAGTTTCATTCACTCGCTACGAAGTTGGCGAAGGTATTGAAAAGAAGCAAGAAGACTTTGCTGCTGAAGTTCGTGAACAAATGAAGTAGTTTTTACTACTATTAATGAAAGGAGGAGTACGTAAGTGCTCCTTCTTTTTTTATAAATTTTTATTGACTTTAATTAGTTGAAAGACATTAGATAGTTATATATGTTAGAATAATTAAAGCTATTAGAGGAGGGCATTATGAGTCAAGTTAAATATAATCGCATTATTTTAAAAATATCAGGTGAAGCCTTAGCCGGTGACAAAGGTACTGGAATTAATCCAACTGTTATTGGTCACTTAGCTAAAGAAATTAAGTCTGTTCATGACTTAGGCGTAGAAATTGGTATCGTCTGCGGTGGCGGTAACATGTGGCGTGGTGAAACTGGCGCTAAGTTAGGCATGGAACGTGCTCAAGCCGACTACATGGGTATGCTTGCTACTATTATGAATGGTTTAGCTTTACAAGATGGTCTTGAAAAAGTTGGTGTTCCTACTAGAATGCAAACTTCAATTGAAATGAGACAAATTGCTGAACCTTACATTAGAAGAAGAGCATTGCGTCACCTTGAAAAAGGCCGTGTTGTAATCTTTGGTGGTGGTACTGGTAATCCATACTTCTCAACAGATACTACCGCGGCTTTACGTGCTGCCGAAATTGGTGCTGATGTAATTTTGATGGCTAAAAATGGTGTGGATGGTGTTTACTCAGCCGATCCTAAGGTAGATCCTTCAGCAACTAAGTTCAGCGAATTAACTCAACTTGATTTGATTTCAAAGAACTTAAAGGTAATGGACAGAACTGCAAGTTCATTGTCAATGGATACCGAAATCCCATTAATTGTATTTAACGTTAACACACCAGGCAACATTAAGAAGGTTGTTTTGGGTGAAAATATTGGTACTGTAATTAGAGGTAATAAATAATGAACAACGAAACTATTAAAAAAGCACAAGAAAATATGGATAAATCTATTAAGGTTTATCAAAAGAAGTTAGCTTCAATTCGTGCTGGTGTTGCCAACGCAGCTTTACTTGATAATGTTCAAGTTCAATACTACGGTGCACCAACCCCATTGACTCAAATGTCAAGTATTACTATTCCAGAACCACGTGTTTTATTGATTACTCCATACGACCAAAACAGTTTGGATGACATTGAACATGCACTTTTAGCTTCAAACCTTGGTTTAACTCCTGCCAATGATGGTAAGGTTATTAGATTGGTAATTCCACAACTTACTGGTGAAAGAAGAGAAGAAATTGCCAAGGAAGTTGGTAAGTACGCTGAAGAAGCAAAGATTGCCGTTAGAAACGTTCGTCGTGATGCCATGAACTCTTTGAAGAGAGAAGAAAAAGATGGCGACATTACCGAAGATGAACAACGCAACTTAGAAAAGCAAGTTCAAAAGGTTACTGATGATGCAGCCAAGAAGATTGATCAACTTGCTGATGAAAAGCGTAAGGAAATTACTCAAGGTTAAACATGAGTAAGAAGGATAATGAATTAAATCATCTTGCCATCATTATGGATGGTAATGGTAGATGGGCTAAAAAACGCCATAAGCCGCGATTTGTTGGACACCGCGAAGGTATGGACAATGTTGAACGCATTACCTTAGCTGCTGATAAATTGGGGATTAAGGTGCTCACTTTGTATGCCTTTTCTACTGAAAACTGGGCTAGACCTAAAGAAGAAGTTGCCTATTTGATGAATTTACCCGTACGCTTTTTTGATAAATATATGCCAACTTTAATGGAAAACAACGTTAAGGTTAACATTATGGGATATTTGGATGAACTTCCAGAAAAAACTTATCAAATTGTTCAACGGGCAATGGCAGAAACAGCTAATAATACTGGCTTAGTACTTAATTTTGCCTTTAATTATGGCTCAAGAAGAGAAATTACTTCTGCAATGCAAGAAATCGGTGGCTTAATTGAAGCTGGTGAACTAAAGAGCGAAGATATTACTGAAAAAATGATTTCCGATCATTTAATGACCGGTCATTTTGGTAAATACCAAGATCCTGATTTATTGATCAGAACTTCAGGTGAACAACGAATTTCTAATTTCTTGCTCTGGCAATTGGCTTATTCAGAATTGGCTTTCAGTGATAAAAACTGGCCTGACTTTGATGCAGATGATTTAAAACAATTTGTTAATGAATTTAAGCACCGTAACCGGCGCTTTGGTAAGGTAGACGAATCGGATAGTTAATTAATATGAAACAACGTGTAATTACGGCAGTTATTGCCTTAATCTTATTTATTCCAATTGTATTAGCAGGCGGTCTTTGGATGGACTGGCTGACTGTACTTTTTGCAGCAGTTGGTATTAGTGAAATCTTTTTGATGAAAAAACAACTCTTGGTATCATTTGATTTCGTTTTAGCATTGCTTGCTACTTTAACCTGGACTGTTCCAGACTCATTTTTCAAAGTATTCCCATCAAATATAACTAAGTTGGGTGTATTTTATGGCATTGTCATGATTTTCTTGACTTGGACTGTTCTTTCCAAGAACAAGACAACTTTTGATGATGTTGGTGTTTATGTTTTAGCAGCTCTTTATATTGGACTCGGCTTCCACTACATGGCCGCAATCAGAGCATACCCACAAAACGGTTTAGCTTTATTGGGTTATGTATTTGTAGTTGTTTGGTCAACTGATATTGGTGCATACATGATCGGTCGTAAGATCGGTAAGCATAAGTTATGGCCAGTAATTAGTCCTAACAAGACATGGGAAGGTTCTATTGGTGCCGTAATTTGTGCATTGATTTTTAGTGCAATCTATTTAGCAATTTTGAGTCACTTCAACATTACATTTGGCGTTTCAGAATTATCAATGGTTGGTTTGGCATTTATCCTTTCAATCGTTGGTCAAATGGGTGACTTGGTTGAATCAGCATACAAACGTTTCTATGGTGTTAAAGACTCAGGTAAGATCTTACCAGGTCACGGTGGTATCTTAGACCGTTTTGATAGTATGCTATTTGTATTGCCTGTTGTTGCAGCTATTTTAGGTATTGTACATTAGGAGAATTTTATTGAGAGGTATACTAATCTTTTTAGTCGTCTTTGGCTTACTTGTCTTTGTCCATGAATTTGGGCACTTCATTGTAGCTAAAAAGTCAGGTATTCTTGTCCGTGAATTTTCTATTGGTATGGGTCCAAAGCTCTTTCAGATTAGACGGAACCCTACGACGTATACTATTCGTTGGTTGCCATTAGGTGGTTATGTTCGTTTAGCAGGTTCTGATGATGAGAGCAAATTAGATCCGGGTATGACTGTAATCTTGCAGTTAAATGATCAAAACGAAGTTGTTAGAATTGATGCTTCTGAATCTGACATGCCCATTGAAGGAATTCCTGTACAAGTAACAAAGGCCGATTTGGTAGACAGCTTGATTATTGAAGGTTATGAAAACGGGGATGAAAATGATCCGGTTACTTATCATGTAAATCATGATGCGACGATCATCGAAAAGAATGGCACTGAATTAATCATTGCCCCTCGTGATACTCAATTCAATCAAGCTAATGTTTGGCAAAAATTAGCAACCAATTTTGCTGGTCCTTTTATGAATATTTTACTTGGTTTTGTAGTATTCTTAATTTGGACATTTACTGTTCCAGGTCCAGCTACTACGACTATTGGTTCTATTGAAGCTAATTCTCCTGCCAGAAGTGCTAAAATTGAGCCTGGCGATAAAATTGTTGCGATTAATGGTCAAAAGATCGATAATTTTGATCAAGTATCCGCTAAAATTAATCAAAGCAATGGTAAAGAATTACGCTTTAAATTAGAGAAGAATGGCTCAAGTAGAACTGTGGCAGTAAAGCCAAAGGTTCATAAGATTCAAGGACAAAAAGTTTACCAAATCGGTATTGTTGCTAAAAGCGATGAAAATGCTGGTGTTAAGTTAAAGAGGGGCTGGGATACAGCCGTTTCAACTACAGGTTTGATTTTTAATGCAGTTGGTAATTTGTTTAGACACTTTAGTTTGAATAAATTGTCTGGCCCAGTTGGAATTTATTCTCAAACTTCTCAAGTTTCTCAAATGGGCCTTACATATGTGTTAGCCTTTTTGGGTATGATCTCAATCAACTTGGGAATCGTTAACTTGATTCCAATTCCGGGATTAGACGGTGGTAAACTTTTATTGAACCTAATTGAATTAGTTCGTGGAAAACCAATTTCAGAAGAACACGAAGCTATCGTCGAACTAATCGGTTTTGGTTTATTGTTAGTTTTGATCATTGCAGTTACAGGTAACGATATTTATCGCTACTTTATTAAATAATTAGTTAGTTTTTTAGTTTTATTTTTACTTTAGGAGATTATAAAAAATAATGCGTCAATCAAAGTTTTTTATGCCAACTTTAAAGGAAGCACCATCTGATGCTGTGGCAGAAAGTCATAAATTGATGATTAGAGGTGGTTACATTCGCCAAGTTACTGCTGGTGTTTATGCTTACCTTCCATTAGGTTACCGTGTTTTACGCAAGGCTGAAGCAATCATTGAACAAGAAATGGACAGAATTAATGTTCCTGAAATGATTATGCCTCACTTGCTTCCAGCAACCTTATGGCAAGAATCAGACCGTTACAAGAAGTATGGCCCAGAAATGTTTAAGCTTAAAGACCGTCATGGTCGTGAAAGCTTGTTAGGACCTACTCACGAAGAAACATTTACAGAAATTATTGCTAAGAATTTGAAGAGTTACAAGCAAATGCCAATGGCTCTTTATCAAATTCAAACCAAGTTCCGTGATGAAAACCGTCCTCGTTTTGGTCTTCTTCGTGGTCGTGAATTTGTAATGCTTGACGGTTACAGTTTTGCTGCTACTCGTGATCAATTGGATGAACAATTTAACGATCAAGAAAATGCCTACAAGCGTATTTTCAAGCGTGCCGGTGTAACTGTTCACCCCGTAATCGCTGACTCAGGTACAATGGGTGGTAAGAATTCTACTGAATTCCAAGCTCCTGCAGCTATTGGTGAAGATACCATAGCTACTAACGAAAATGGTACTTATGCTGCTAACCTTGAAATGGCCAAGAGTATTGACACATTTAAACAAGCTCCTGAGGATCCTAAGGAATTAACTAAGGTAGCAACCCCTGATTGCGATACTATTGAAAAATTGGCTAAATTCTTAGATGTTCCTGCAACTAGAATTGTTAAGAGTATTCTTTACATCGCCGATGGTCAAAAGATCTTAGTTTTAATTCGTGGTGATAAGCAAATCAACGAAGTAAAATTAGGCCACGTCCTTGATGCTGATGAAATTCATGAAGCTGATACCAAGGATTTGAAAGAAATCACTGGTAGTGAAAAGGGCGGCGTAGGTCCTGTAAATGCAGGCTGGGCTGATAAGATCATTGCTGATGAAACTGTTAAGAATCTTTACAACGTCGTTGTTGGTGCAGGCGAAACTGACTACCAATACAAGAACGCTAACTTAGATCGTGACTTCAAGGTTGATGAATTTGCTGACCTTAGAGTTGCTAACGAAGGTGAACCAGACCCAGTTGATCATTTACCACTTAAGTTCACTACTTCAATCGAAGTAGGTCACATCTTTAAGTTGGGTACTTACTACACTAAGACCATGGGTGCTGACTTCTTGGACCAAAATGGTAAAGCACAACCAGTTATTATGGGTTCATACGGTATTGGTGTAACTAGAATGCTTTCTGCAGCAGTTGAACAACACTTAACTGAACGCGGTGTAGCATGGCCAAAGGAAATTGCACCATTTGAAATTCATATTGTTCAAATGAAGATGAACAAGGATGATCAAACTGAATTAGCTGAAAAACTTGAAAAGAAATTCAGTGAAAAGTATGATGTTTTATATGACGATCGTAAGGAACGTGCCGGTGTTAAGTTTGCTGATGCTGACTTAGTTGGTGCACCAATTAGAATTACGATTGGTAAGAAAGCTGCTGATGGTATTGTTGAAGTTAAGAGACCAACTGATGCTAAGGCAACTGAAATGTCAATTGATGAATTAGATAAGTTTGTAAATCAAGAGTTAGGATAATTTTTGTGACCAATAAAAACGATCTTTTCTTAAAATTGCTCAAACAGGTTCATTTCCCAGACAGTTTTGAAGATAATGAACTTCTTCAAAAAGGGAAGATTGAAAACGTGGATGTTTACGCTAAAGAACATAGGTGGGATATCCACGTTTTTTTTGATACTCCATTACAGTACGATACCTATGTAGCATTAAGAAAAGCTATAGAAGAAAGTTTTGCTTCTTTTGTAAATGTAAGATTTTTTGTTAATACTGGTGATGGCTCGGATCAATATTTACCAAAGTATTGGCATTATGCAGTGCAAAATTCTAATGTTTTGCAACCAATGGCGCGTGAATTTTTGGCGGGTCAAAAACCAGAAAAAGTCGATGGTCGTTGGGTAATACCAGTAGATAACAATATTATTGACGGAATCATCGAACAAAAAGCTTTAGATGATCTTGCTCTAGAAATGCGCAAATATGGCTTCTTTAATCTGAAGTTTATCACTCAGGTTGATCAATCGAGCATGGAAAATAACTTGCAAAGTTTGGAAGAGCGGCATGAGGAACATGAAAAGGATATGCAAAAGCAATTTGAGCAGACTCCTGAAAAGCCCCAACCCCAACCACGTCAATACCCAACTAAACGAACTAGTTATGGTAAACGCAAGTTAGATGAAAATGCTCCGATTACTCAAATTCAAGATGTAGAAGACGGTACACGCAATGTTGTAATCGAAGGTAACATCTTTAATATTGAAAGTCGTGAATTGAAGTCTGGTGCTGTTATTTTCACTGGTGAAATTACTGACTACAGTGATTCAATTGCTTTCAAGAAGTTTGTTTCCGATAAAGATCAAATTGAACAGATGTCAGCTATTAAGCCAGGTACTTGGGCTAAGATGCAAGGTAGTGCAGCGGATGATCAATATCAACATGATGTAGTATTTAACATTAGTAGTTTTGAAACTGTAGAGCATGTTGGTCGTACTGAAAAATATGAAGGTGAACAAAAACGTGTCGAGCTTCACTTGCATACTAATATGAGTCAACTTGACGCTACTAATACGCCAACTGATTTTATTAAAACAGCTAAAAAGTTTGGCCAAAAAGCAATTGCGATTACGGACCATGGGGATGTTCAATCCTTCCCAGAAGCCTACAGCACAGGTAAAGCTACTGGTATGAAGATTCTTTATGGTGTTGAAGCCAATATGATTGATGATCATGCATTACTGGTTTTAAATCCGGCTCCAATGACCTATGAAGATCGTGAATTTGTAATCTTCGACGTTGAAACTACAGGACTTTCATCTGTTTACGACACGATTATTGAAATTGGTGCCGTAAAGATGAAAAATGGTGAAGTGCTTGAAAGATTTGATAAATTTATCAATCCGCACCATCCATTGAGTGAACAAACCATTAATTTGACTTCTATTACAGATGAAATGGTTAGTGCAGCTGATGATGAAGACGTCGTAATTAAACAGTTCCAAGACTTCTACGGTGATCGTCCTCTTTGTGGACACAACGTTCAATTTGACGTTGGTTTTGTCAACGCTGCTTTAAGAAGAGCAGGTCTCAGCGAAATTACTCAACCTGTTGTTGATACGCTTGAAGTATCTCGTTTGCTTCACCCAGAACAGAACCGTCACACCTTGGATTCATTAGCTAAGAAGTACAATGTTTCATTGGAACACCACCATAGAGCTAACCAAGATGCCGAAGCAACTGGTTATTTAATGTACAAGTTGCTTGATGCTTTTAAGAAGAAATATCATGAAGATAATTTAAACAACTTAAACGGTTATGCTGCACATGGTGAAGTATATAAGCGTGCTCGTCCTTCTCACATGACGGTGTTAGCTAAAGACCAAAAAGGTTTAAAGAATCTGTATAAATTAGTTTCAATCGCAAGTACGAAAGACTTTTACCGTATTCCTAGAACGCCTAAGTCTGATTTGGCAGATTTGCACGAAGGACTTTTGTACGGTTCAGGCTGCTGGCAAGGTGACGTCTTTGTTGCTATGATGCAAAAAGGTTACGATGAAGCACGTGAAAAGGCCAAGTTCTATGACTTCTTGGAAGTTCAACCACCAGCAACATACTCACAATTAATTGCTGATGGGTTGATCAAAGATGAAGATCAGCTTGAAGAAATTATCAGCAATATCTATAAACTAGGTAAAGAATTAAATAAACCTGTTGTAGCGACTGGTGATTCGCACTATGTTGAACCACATGATGCGATTTATCGTACAATTTTGATTTCTGCTCAACGTTCTAACCCTAATAGAAATAAGCCGCAACCAGACTTGCATTTTTACTCAACACAAGAAATGCTGGATGCTTTTTGTTTCTTGGGTGAAGATGTAGCTAAAGAAATCGTAATTGAAAATACTAATAAGATTGCAGATGAAATTTCTGAAATTCAACCTATTAAAGATGGCTTGTATCCACCTCACATTGCCCATGCCGATGAGGAAATGAAGAAATTAACCTACGATAAGGCTTACGAATTATACGGTAATCCTTTACCTAAGATCGTTAAGGATCGTCTTGATTTGGAGCTTAACTCTATTATTTCCAACGGTTATGCGGTTATTTACTTAATTTCTCAGCGTCTGGTAGCTAAATCAAATAAGGATGGATATTTGGTAGGTTCACGTGGTTCCGTAGGTTCAAGTTTGGTAGCCACAATGTCTGGTATTACTGAAGTTAACCCACTTGCACCGCACTACCGCTGTCCTAAGTGTAAGTATTCGCAATTCTTTGAAAATGGGGAATATGGTTCAGGTTTTGACTTACCTGATAAGAATTGTCCAAAATGTGGTACTCCATTGGTAAAAGATGGTCAGGATATTCCGTTTGCCACTTTCTTGGGCTTCCACGGTGATAAGGTTCCTGATATCGATTTGAACTTCTCAGGTGACTACCAACCAGTAGCTCATAACTTTATTCGAGTAATGTTTGGACCCGATAATTCATATCGTGCCGGAACTATTGCCACTGTTGCTGATAAGACGGCCTATGGTTATGCTAAGCACTTTGACGAAGAGCGAAACTTGAAGTTGCGTAATGCAGAACTAGATCGTTTAGCCAGCGGAATTCGTGGGGTTAAGAGAACAACGGGTCAGCACCCAGCCGGAATTGTTGTAGTTCCAGATGATATGGATATTTACGACTTTACTCCTGTGTCATACCCAGCCGATGATGTTAATGCTGCTTGGTTAATTACGCACTACGACTTCCACTCCATTCACGATAACATCTTGAAGTTCGATATTCTGGGACACGATGACCCAACGATGATTCGTCACTTGCAGGATCTATCAGGAATTGATCCACTGACTATTCCACCAGATGATCCAGGTGTTATGTCATTATTCTCAAGTACTAAGGCTTTAGGAGTTACTCCTGAACAGATTGGTTCACAAACAGGTACTTTGGGAGTGCCAGAATTTGGTACGCGTTTCGTTAGGGGGATGCTTGAAGAAACTAAGCCAACTACTTTTGCCGAATTATTGCAGATTTCTGGTTTATCACACGGTACTGACGTATGGCTAGGCAATGCCGAAGATTTGGTTAACAACGGTACTTGCAAGTTGAAGGACGTTATTGGTTGTCGTGACAACATCATGATGGACTTGATTCACTGGGGCGTAAAACCAGAAGTAGCCTTCTCAACCATGGAATCAGTTCGTCACGGTCGCGGGATTAGTGATGAAAACATGGCTGTTCTTAAAAAGAACAAGAAGATTCCAGATTGGTACATTCCATCTTGTTTGAAGATCAAGTACATGTTCCCTAAGGCTCACGCCACTGCCTATGTTTTGATGGCTCTGAGAATTGCTTGGTTTAAAGTGTACTATCCTGAAATTTACTACACCGCTTATTTCTCAGTTCGTGCCGACTTGTTTGATTTAGTTGCAATGAGTCATGGTAAAAATACTGTTAAAGCAGCGATGAAAGAAATTCAAGATAAAGGAATGGATGCCTCAGCTAAGGATAAGAGTTTGTTAACGGTTTTGGAAATTGCTAATGAATGTCTTGAACGTGGCATTAAGATCAAGATGGTTGATATCGATCAATCTGAAGCCACCGACTTTAAGATCTTGGATAAGCATACTATTTTAGCTCCATTTAACGCCGTACCTGGTTTAGGTGATAACGCTGCTAAGCAGATTGTTGCCGCCCGTGCCGAAAAGAAATTCTTATCTAAAGAGGATTTGGCTAAGCGTGGTAAGGTTTCTCAAACTATCATGAACTACTTTGAAGATAATGGTGTCTTGGACGGGATGCCTGACGAAAATCAATTGTCTCTTTTCTAGATATATGATTTTACATTGTTTAGTAAAACATGGTATACTACTAGAGAAGTTCGAATAGGTAAATTCGAGTGAGCAGTAATGCTCACTCTTTTTATTACGGAGGAAAATTTTTGTCTAAAGTTATAGATCTTGTTCGTCCAGTTGTTGAACCAATTATTGATGAACATGGCGACATGTTGGTTGATATGGAATACGTTAAGGAAAAGGGACAAAATTATTTACGCATCTATGTAGATCGTGAACCAAATGGAATCGATATTGATGAAATCGCAGCTTTGAGTGAACTCGTTTCTGAAAAGCTCGATACGATTAATCCAGATCCATTCCCTGAACCATATGTTTTGGAATTATCATCTCCAGGTGCTGAACGTCCAATTAAGACTGAAGCAGATTGGAAAAAGGCTTTGAATAATTATATTCATATAGGTCTCTATCAAAAAATTAAGGATAAAAAAGTGTATGAAGGTACGCTTAAGTCATATAATGATGAAGAGATTGTATTGGAAGTAAGAGATAAGACAAGACGAAAAACATTAACTGTTCCCCGTAAGTTAATTGCAAATATTCGTTTTGCAATTGAATTTTAGAAAGGCTGATTAAAAATTTATGTCTAAAGAAATGCTAGAAGCGTTTGCCACCTTAGAAAAGACTAAGGGCATTAAGCAAGATGTTATTGTTGATGCAATTAAAGCCGCTTTGGTAGCTGCATACAAGAAGAATTATAACCAAGCACAAAACGTTGAAGTTGATTTTGACGAAAGAAAGGGCGACTTTAAGGTTATGGCTGTTAAGACCGTTGTTGACGAAGTTCAAGACGATCGTTTGGAAGTCAGCTTAAAGGATGCTTTAGCCATCAACCGTGCTTATGAAGTTGGCGATGAAATTCGCTTTGAAGTGACTCCTAAGAACTTTGGTCGTATCGCTGCTCAAACTGCTAAGCAAGTTATTATGCAACGTTTGCGTGAAGCAGAAAGAAATCATATTATTGATGAATATTCTCAATATGAAGATGAACTTGTTACAGGTACTGTAGAACGTCGTGATAATCGCTTTGTTTATGTTAAAATTGGCAATGTTGAAGCTGTAATGCCACATCACGATCAAATGCCTAATGAAGTTTACAACCCACAAGATCAAATTCGTGTATTGGTAACTCACGTAGGTTCAGATTCAAAGGGTGCCCAAATTACTGTATCTAGAACTGCTCCAGATATGGTTAAGCGTTTGTTTGAACAAGAAGTTCCAGAAATTTATGATGGAACCGTTGAAATTGTTTCAATCGCTCGTGAAGCTGGCGATCGTACCAAGATGGCTGTTAAGTCAAATGACCCTAACATTGATCCAGTCGGAACTTGTGTAGGTCAAAAGGGTGCTCGTGTTCAAAACGTTGTTAATGAGCTTGGCGGTGAAAATATCGATATCGTTAAGTACGAAGAAGACCCATCAGACTTTATCGCTAATGCATTGAACCCAGCAGAAGTAATTGCTGTTCAATTTGGCGATGATGAAGATGAAAAGAGTGCTTTGGTAATTGTGCCAGATTACCAATTATCACTTGCCATTGGTAAGAAGGGTCAAAACGTACGTCTTGCAGCTCGTTTGACTGGCTACAAGATTGATATCCGTCCAGAATCCGAAGTAGAATTTGTTGACGAAAAGTCATCAGATTCTGATAGTGAAGATGCAGCTGATGAAAGTCAAGAACCAGCAACTAATGAAGAAACTGCTTCAAATGATGCTGAAGCTGCAGATACAGATAACACTGATACTACAGAAGATAATACTGAAGAATAGGTGATTTTTTGAAAAAAAGAAAAATCCCAATGCGGAAGGATTTATTAACCGATACAATGCAACCTAAAAAAGAATTGGTTCGTATCGTGATTGATAAAGAAAAGAATGTTTCTGTCGATCCTACTGGTAAAAAGGCAGGAAGAGGAGCATATGTTTCACTTGATCCAACTAAGATCGAAGCTGCAAAAGAAAAACATGTTTTAGATCGCAGCTTAGGAGCTAAGATCCCAGACAGTTTCTACGATGAGCTTTATTCTTATGTTGATCATCAGAAAGCAAGAAAAGAATTATTTGGTGATAAATAAGATTGCAAAATAGACAAAAAGCAATTAATTTGTTAGGTTTAGCAGAGCGTGCTGGAAAATTAACAACAGGCACTGAAACTGTAATTACCGAAACAAATAAAGGAAAAATAAAGCTGATCCTGCTTGCTAGTGATGTTCAAGCAAACACTGCAGAGAAAGTGGATCGCGTTGCCAGAAAAAATAATATTCCTATGATAAACTCATTTTCGGCTAGTGAAATGTCAAAAGCAATTGGCAAGAAACGAAAAGTTTTAGGATTAACTGATGCTGGTTTTGCTAAGGCATTAGTTAAAAGAATAAATGAAGGAGTGTGATTGGATGGCAAAGAAAAGAATTTATGAAGTCGCAAAAGAAGTAGGCGTTGATAATAAAGTTGTAGTCCAAAAAGCAAAGGATTTAGGCTTTGATGTGAAAAATCACATGTCATCAATTGATGATGTACAGGTTGCAAAATTAAAGAGTAGTTTCCAAAACTCCGCTCCCGCCAAGAAGAATAATAAGATTAAGATCTCTATTTCTTCTATTCGCAAGAATGAAAAGAAACAAGAAGATAATAATTCTTCTAAGAAGCCAAGAAGACGTAATAATAAACGTCGTCAAAATAATGATCGTAATCGTGATAATCGAAACGAACGCGGCAATAATAGAGCTAATTCAGGTAAGCCCAAGGCCGCAGCTTTGCTTCAACAATTTAAGCAAAAGCAACGTGTCGAAGAAGGCCAACTTAACAAGGAAGCTCAAAAAGCTAAGAAAGAATATCACGAACAGTTGAAACATCCAAAACAAGAACAACCAGTGAAAAATAATAAGAAAACTAATAACGATAACAACAAAAAGAAGTCAGCACCAGTTGAAAAGAAAGTAATTGGTCCTAAGATTTTAAAGCCATCCCCAGCTCGTTTAAAGCAAAATCAACCATCAGCTAATGAAAGAGTAGCTGCTAAGGTTAATATGCCAGAAGCTCCTAAGGATGATAGACGTGGCAATGGTCATGGTAGAAATACAGGTAAGCCAGGCCGTAAGGGTAAGAAACAATTCTTCAACGGATACAGTGAACATTCAGATCGTTCAGAAAGAAAACGTCGTAAGAACAGGAAGAAGCAACAAGAACAAAAGCCAAAGAAGCAACTTACTAAGCGTAAGGAACGTCCATTACCAGAAGTATTGGTTTACGAAGAAGGTATGAACGCACAAGACCTTGGTAAATTACTTCACCGTGAACCAGCAGAAATCGTTAAGAAGCTATTCATGCTTGGTGTTTTGACTAACCAAAACCAATCATTAGATAAGGATACGATTGAATTATTGGCTGCTGAATACGGTATTGATGCTAAGCAAAAGGTTCATGAAGATATCTCTGATATTGACACTCTTTACAACAAGAGAATGGAAGAATCAAAGAAGTCTAAGAACCAAGTTAAGCGACCACCAGTAGTTACTATCATGGGTCACGTTGACCACGGTAAGACTACCTTGCTTGACCGCTTACGTCATACTCACGTTTCAGCTCACGAAGCTGGTGGTATCACTCAGAAGATCGGTGCTTACCAAGTTAGATTAAACAACCGTTTGATTACTTTCTTGGATACTCCAGGACACGCCGCATTCTCAAACATGCGTGCACGTGGTGCTGAAATCACTGATATTGTTGTCTTAGTTGTAGCTGCAGATGACGGTGTAATGCCACAGACTGTTGAAGCTATTGACCACGCTAAGAGTGCTAATGTTCCAATTATTGTTGCAATCAACAAGATGGATAAACCAGGTGCCAACCCACAACACGTAACCGAAGAATTAATGAAGTATAACTTAATTCCTGAAGATTACGGTGGTGACACAATCTTCGTTAACATTTCAGCTAAGACTGGTCAAAACGTTGATGACTTGCTTCAAATGATTTTGCTTCAAGCTGATGTGATGGAACTTAAGGCAAATCCTACTGAAATGGCTATCGGTACTGTAATTGAAGCCCGTTTGTCACGTGGTCGTGGTCCTGTAGCCGACGTTTTGATCCAACAAGGTACACTTAATATTGGTGATCCAATCGTTGTTGGTGATACTTTCGGTCGTGTACGTACAATGACCAACGATCGTGGACGTCAAGTTAAGAAGGCAACCCCATCAGAACCTGTTGAAATTACTGGTTTGAACGATGTTCCTGAATCAGCTGATAAGTTGGTTGAGTTTAAGGATGAAAAGACTGCAAGAAGCGTTGGTGAAGCTAGAGCACAACAATCATTGCAAAAGTCTCGTGAAAAGGTACAACACGTTACTCTTGATAACCTCTTCGATACTATGAAGAAGGAAAACATGAAAGAGGTTGACATTGTCTTGAAGGCTGATGTTCAAGGTTCAGTAGAAGCTTTGCAACAATCACTTGAAAAGATCGAAGTTGAAGGCGTACGTGTCAACATTATTCACTCAGGCGTTGGTGCAATTAATGAATCAGATGTTACTTTAGCTGGTGCATCTAATGCATTTATTATTGGTTTCAACGTTCGTCCAACTGCAACTGCTAAGAGTCAAGCAGAAACTGACTCTGTTGATATTCGCTTGTACAGTGTCATCTACAAGGCTATTGATGATGTTACTGCTGCCATGAAGGGTATGCTTGAACCAACTTACGAAGAAAAGGTTATCGGTAACTTAACAGTTCGTGAAACTTGGAAGGTTTCTAAGGTTGGTACAATTGCTGGTTCCTTCGTTGATAAGGGTGTAGTTAAGAACGATTCTAAGATTAGAGTTGTTCGTGACGGTATCGTTAAATACGATGGCGAAATTGCATCACTTAAGAGATTCAAGGACGATGTTAAGGAAGTTAAGCAAGGTAACGATTGTGGTTTGACTATTAAGGACTACAACGATATCAAGGTTGGCGACGAATTCGAAGTATACGAAATGCAACAAGTTGAACCTAAGTAATTATTTTAGGAGGCAAGCATGAAGCATAGAATTGGTCGTGTTGAAGGAGAAATCCTTCGCGAATTAACCAAAATTTTACAAAAGAAAATTCGTGATCCTCGTTTAAGCGAAGTTACAATCACTGCGGTTGAATGTACGAATGATCTTTCATATGCAACTGTTTACTACAGTTTATTAACTGAAGATGCTGAAAAAGAAAAGGAAGTCGAAGAAGGCTTAGAAAAGGCAAAGGGCATGATGCGTCATTTGCTTGGTCAAACTTTGACTGTATATAAAGTTCCTGAACTTATTTTCAAACGTGATAATTCAGTAAAATATGGTAGTAAAATTGACCGTTTAATTGCAGAAGTTAAAAAGCAAGATGCTGAACGGGCAAGTAAGTAAAAAAGGCGCCGTTAAGGCGCTTTTTTTTGTTAGCTAGATAGGATATAAATATGTTAAATGGAATTTTAGTGATTGATAAAGACAAGGATATGACAAGCGCAGATGTTGTTTACCATTTGCGTCGTGCGTTGCATATTAGAAAAATTGGTCATGCTGGTACATTAGATCCTGAAGTAACGGGAGTTTTACCTATTGCAATTGGTCAAGCTACCAAATTAATCGAATTGATGCACACACGTCCTAAGAAGTATGAAGGCCAAGGCTTGTTGGGTTACGCTACTGATTCATATGATGCAACGGGTAGGGTTTTAAAGGAAGAAAAGCTTGATCATCCTTTTACTACTGAAGAGATTCAGGCTGGAATGGATTCTTTTAAGGGCGAAATTGAGCAGGTTCCACCGATTTATTCAGCGGTTAAAGTAAATGGTAAGCACTTATATGAATATGCCCGTGAAGGTATTGCTGTTGAGCGTCCTAAGCGAACAGTTGATATCTATGACTATCTTTTAATAGATAAACCTGTTTTTGACGAAGAAAAAGGTCAAGAAAGTTTTGGCTTCGAAATTGAATGCAGTAAAGGAACCTACGTTAGATCATTAGTTAATGATTTAGGAGAAAAACTAGGTAAGCCAGCCGTTATGACCGAATTAAGAAGAACTGCTAGTTCTGGCTTTGATATCTCACAAGCAATAAAATTAAGTGAGATTGAGGCAAATCCAGAAAAAGCTGATGAGTTGATTCAACCAATTGATGCCTTTTTCACCAATTATGAAACTATTGATTTATCAGACGATCAATGGAAGAAAGTACAAAATGGTGCTTGGATTAAGTTAGAAACAGATGCCAAAAAGGTAGCTTTAAGGTACAATAAAAAAGTTAAGGCAATTTATGAGAATAAGGGGAGACTCTATTGCCCAAGTCTAATGTTGCTTCAAAATGAATAATTGAAACGAAGGAATTAGTTGTGAAAATCGTTCATTTAACTTATCCAGTTAAAGAAAATATTCTATCTTCAAAAGTAGTGCTTGCTCTCGGCTTTTTTGATGGGATTCATTTGGGACATCAAAAATTAATCAAGCGAGCAAAAGAAATTGCTGATCAAAAGAATCTGCCTTTAGTAGTGATGACTTTTGACCGACATCCTAAAGAAGTTTATGAGGACAAAAAGAATTTTAAATATCTTGAAACGCTCGAAGAAAAGGCAGACAAGATGTCTGAATTAGGGGTTGATTATCTGGCTGTGATGCCATTTACCAAAGAATTTAGTCAAATCGGGGCACAAGATTTTGTCGATAATGTAATCGTTAAATTGAATGCGGACACTATTGTAGCAGGCTTTGACTATACATATGGTCCAAAGAAAATTGCCAATATGGATCGTTTACCAGATTATGCTAAGGGGCGCTTTGATATTGTAGTGATGCCTAAGCAGATTTTTGCTGGTAAAAAGATTGGTTCTACTGAAATTCGCCAAGCCATTAAAGATGGCGATATGGAACTTGCATATGAACTGATGGGTCATCATTATGTGATGAGTGGAATCATAGGACATGGCAAACGTAATGGACATAAGCTTGGCTTTCCAACTGCTAATTTAATCTGGGCAGATCACAAGGTGATCCCTAAAATTGGCGTTTATGCAACTAAAACTGAGATAGATGGCAAATGGTATGACTCGATGACCAGTGTTGGTTATAACGTGACAATCGGTCAAGAAAAGAAGATTTATATTGAATCAAACTTATTTAATTTTGACGAAGATGTATATGGTAAGCCAATGAAGATTAAGTGGTACAAGTATACTCGCGGAGAAATTAAATTTGCCAACTTGGATGAATTGAAGAAGCAACTTGAAAAGGATCAAGAAGAGATCAAGGCCTATTTTGCTGAATAAAAAGTTGAAAAGTAATTTTTTTCATGATATCCTTTTTGTATCAATTGAAATTCAAATTTAGAAAGAAGGATCGCTGTTGCGTCTTTAATCTTGCAAAACGAAGCATAGTTTAACAGTTACTCTTTATTTGAAGAGGATTACTATGCACTTTTGTCAAGATTAGACGTATATGGTATACCCTTCTTTTTTCATATCTCAAAATGTAAGAAGGGAGTCTACTCTTGAAAAAGTGTGGGCTCTCTTTTTGCGTGAGGTGATTTCATGAGCAATATTGAGATTTCAAACCTTTCTTTTAGATACGAAGATGCTAGTGACATTATTTTTAATGACTTAAATTTAAACTTGGATAGCACCTGGAAATTGGGTCTAGTTGGTAGAAATGGTAGAGGTAAGACTACATTTCTAAATTTGCTAAGAGGGAAATTGCAGGGAACTGGTGAAATTGAAAGTAAGCTGATCTTTTCTTATTTTCCAATTACTGTAAAAAATCCTGAAAATATCACTTTGTATGAGTTGCAAGATCAGGCTTCTTTTGAACAGTGGGAGCTTGAGCGAGAACTGAACTTGATGAATACAGATCCTAATTTATTGTGGCAGCCGTTTGATACATTAAGTGGTGGCGAGCAAACAAAGGTATTACTAGCCTTGTCATTTACTGATAGGGATGCATTTCCGTTAATTGATGAGCCGACGAATCACTTGGATGAAGAAAGTCGTATGCAAGTAGCACAATATTTGAAAAAAAACATGATAAGGGCTTCATTGTGGTAAGTCATGATCGTAATTTTCTGAATCAAATTACTGATCATATTTTGGCAATTGAAAATACGGAAATTCATTTGTATCAAGGAAATTATGCTAGCTATGAAGATACAAAGGAGAAAAGAGATCAGTTTAATCGGGATAAAAATGAAAAGCTAAAAGGTGAAGTTAAGAACCTAAATAAGAAATATGTTCGTTTTAATAATTGGTCAGACAGTGTTGAAGCACAAAAGTATAAGGGAATGAAGGAACAACATGTCCTTAATCGGCGAACAAGATTAAACAAAGGTGCAATTGGCCATGTCTCTGCTAAAATGATGAAAAAGGCGATCAATACTCAGCGTCGAATGGATAAACGAATCGAAGAGAAAAAAAGGTTTAATGGTCAATATTGAAGATGTGCCTTATTTAACAATGAATTTCCAGTCAAATTATCATCATACTTTACTTGAAACTCAGCACTTGTCTTTGAGGGTTCAAGATAAACAGCTTTTTGAAGATCTAAACATGATTGTTGAAAATAAGGGCGTCATTTCTCTAGAAGGCAAAAACGGTACTGGTAAATCGACCTTTTTGAAATTGCTATTAAGTAAAGCAAATGATGTGTCATATCAAGGCCAGTTTGCGTTAACCAATGGCTTGAAAATATCATATTTACCTCAAGACTTTACTGAATATACCGGTACATTAAAAGAGTTTGCGGAAAAACAAAAGATTTCATATGAAGAGCTGCTCAATAATTTGAAGAAAATGGGCTTTCCACGAGAAAGTTTTACTACCAAGATCGAAGAAATGAGCATGGGTCAGCAAAAACGAGTAGCTTTGGCTAAATCTTTAGTAGAACCAGCTGATTTATACTTGTGGGATGAGCCTGCGAATTATTTGGATGTTTTTAATCAAGATCAGTTGATTAAGCTACTGAAAAATGTTCAACCAGCTATGGTTTTAGTTGAGCACGATCAATACTTTATTGAGCATGTAGCAACGCAAAGAATCAAACTAGAAAAAAGTTCAAAATAAATTAGCACTCGGGTTGAATTATTGCTAAATTTTAGTATAATAGAATCTGTTAGCACCTGAGAGATATGAGTGCTAAAAGTGAGGGCGATATTTATGTTGACCGAGCGTCAAGAACTTATTTTAAAAACAATAATCACGGACTTCACGCAGACACATGAGCCTGTAGGTTCAAAGACAGTGATGAACCAATTACCAATTAAGGTATCAAGTGCAACCATTCGTAATGAAATGGCAGTGCTTGAAGATCAGGGCTTGATTGAAAAGACTCACTCTTCTAGTGGTAGAATTCCTTCAAGCGAAGGTTATCGATACTATTTGGATAATTTGGTTGAACCACTGCAGTTGCCAGAGTCCGTTTATAATACAATCGGAAGTCAATTAGATCGGCCCTTCCATCAAGTAAATGAGATTGTGCAAGAAGCAGCTCGTATCTTATCAGATTTAACTGATTATACTGCTTTTGCCGAAGGACCTGAGAGTGGGGATGTTAAGATCACCGGTTTCAGAATTGTGCCTTTGTCAGCTAGACAAGTGATGGCCATTCTGGTTACGAGTGATGGTAACGTTCAAAATCAGGTTTATGCTTTACCACACAATATTCATGGGGAAGAAATTGAAAAAGCAGTACGCATGATCAACGATCAATTAGTAGGCAAGAGCTTAAATGAAGTTAATATTTCATTCTTAAGTGAGCTTGCTAAAAACGAAATCGGTAGCGATCATGTTAGTGAGCTTCTAGATTTGGTCGAAGATGTTTTAAAAGATGCTGCAAGCGAGCAGATGTATGTTGATGGACAAATTAATTTGTTGAAAAACACATCTGAGCATAATGTCAATGATATCATATTGCTTTATGAAATGATCGATCATGATAATCTATTTTCTAACTTGCTAGATGGTAAGGCTGATCCAAAGACTGAGAAATATCCAGTAAAAGTAAAGTTAGGTTCAGAAATGCCTAACGACTTATTAAAGAATTATAGTCTGGTGACTGCTGAATATAGCGTTGGCACCCATGGTAAAGGAACAATTGCTTTACTTGGGCCAACAAATATGCCGTATTCACAAATGATCGGCCTTCTTGAATACTTTAGAAATGAGTTGGCCAAGAAGTTGCTTGATTATTACGGTAAATTTCAATAGAGGAGGTTAGCCGTGAGTAGAGAAGAGTCTCCAAGTGAAAGAGATTTAGATAAAAAAGAAAAGGCTTCTGAGCCAAAAAAGGCTGTGAAAAAAGAAACGGCTAAAGACGAAGAGCCTAAAAAAGATAAAGAAGATCAAAAGTTAGCTAAAGAAATCGCTGACTTAAAAGAAAAGAATAAAGATCTTGAAGATAAGTACTTGCGTAGCGAAGCCGAAATTCAAAATATGCAAGCTCGTTACTCAAAAGAAAGAGCACAACTTATCAAGTATGAATCTCAAAGCTTAGCTAAAGACGTTTTGCCTGCAATGGACAATTTGGAAAGAGCTTTAAGCGTTAAGGCCGATGATGATGTGTCTAAGCAATTGAAGAAAGGTGTTCAAATGACCCTTGATTCACTTGCAAAGGCCATGAAAGATCACGGTATTGTTGAGATTGAGGCTGAAGGCGTTAAATTTGATCCGACATTGCATCAAGCTGTTCAAACAGTAGCAGCTGAGAATGATGATCAAAAAGATCACGTTGTTCAGGTTTTACAAAAAGGATATCAATATAAAGATCGGACACTAAGACCAGCTATGGTTGTAGTTGCTCAATAAGAGAGGAAGTTTATACATGTCAAAAGTTATTGGTATTGACCTCGGAACTACTAACTCAGCAGTTGCAGTTCTTGAAGGTAAAGAACCAAAGATCATTACTAACCCAGAAGGCAATCGTACTACTCCGTCTGTAGTTGCTTTCAAAGACGGTGAAATTCAAGTAGGTGAAGTTGCTAAGCGTCAAGCTATTACTAACCCTAACACCATTGTTTCAATCAAGCGTCACATGGGTGAAGCTGATTACAAGGTTAAGGTTGGCAACAAGAGCTACACTCCACAAGAAATTTCAGCATTCATTTTGCAATACATAAAGAAGTTCTCAGAAGACTACTTAGGTGAAGAAGTTAAGGATGCAGTTATTACTGTTCCTGCTTACTTCAATGACGCACAACGTCAAGCTACTAAGGATGCTGGTAAGATCGCTGGCTTGAACGTTCAAAGAATCATCAACGAACCAACTGCTTCAGCTTTAGCCTTTGGTTTGAATAAAGACCAAGATGAAAAAGTTTTGGTTTACGACCTTGGTGGTGGTACTTTCGATGTTTCCGTTCTTCAATTAGGTGACGGTGTCTTCCAAGTATTGTCAACTAACGGTGATACTCACCTTGGTGGTGATGACTTTGACCACCGTATTATGGATTGGCTCATCAAGAACTTTAAGGATGAAAATGGCGTTGACTTGTCCAAGGACAAGATGGCAATGCAAAGATTAAAGGACGCCGCAGAAAAGGCTAAGAAAGACTTATCAGGTGTATCAAGCACTCACATCTCACTTCCATTCATTTCTGCGGGCGAATCTGGTCCACTTCACCTTGAAGCTGACTTAACTCGTGCTAAGTTCGATGAATTGACTAGCGACTTAGTTGAAAAGACTAAGATCCCATTTGACAATGCATTAAAGGATGCAGGTCTTACTGTTAACGACATCGACAAGGTTATCTTAAACGGTGGTTCAACTCGTATTCCAGCTGTTCAAAAGGCAGTTAAGGAATGGGCTGGCAAGGAACCTGACCACTCAATTAACCCTGACGAAGCTGTTGCTTTAGGTGCAGCTATCCAAGGTGGTGTTATTTCAGGTGACGTTAAGGACATCGTATTGCTTGATGTTACTCCATTGTCACTTGGTATTGAAACCATGGGTGGTGTCTTCACTAAGTTAATCGACAGAAACACTACTATTCCTACTTCAAAGAGCCAAATCTTCTCAACTGCTGCAGATAACCAACCAGCAGTAGATGTTCACGTATTACAAGGTGAACGTCCAATGGCTGCAGACGACAAGACTCTTGGCCGCTTTGAATTAACTGATATTCCACCTGCACCACGTGGTGTTCCTCAAATTCAAGTTACCTTCGATATCGACAAGAACGGTATCGTAAACGTATCTGCCAAGGATATGGGTACTGGTAAGGAACAAAAGATCACTATCAAGAGTTCATCTGGTTTGTCAGACGAAGAAATCAAGCGTATGCAAAAAGACGCCGAAGAACACGCCGAAGAAGACAAGAAGCGTAAGGAAGAAGCAGACTTACGTAACGAAGTTGATCAATTAGTCTTTACTACTGAAAAGACTTTGAAGGAAACTAAGGATAAGCTTTCTGATGCAGATCGTAAACCAGTTGAAGATGCCCTTAATGACTTGAAGAAGGCTCAAAAGGACAACAACTTGGACGAAATGAAAGAAAAGAAAGATGCTTTATCCAAGGCTGCTCAAGACTTAGCTGTTAAACTTTACCAACAAAATGGTGGAGCTCAAGGTGCAGCAGGTCAAGCAGGCCCTCAAGGCCCACAAGGTGGCAACCCAAACAACGGTAATAACGGTGGTGCCCAAGATGGTGAATTCCACAAAGTAGATCCAAACAAGTAATGGGTTTATAATTAAACAAAAAGAGAAGAGAACTACCCATTGAGTAGTTCTTTTCTTTTGAGAATAATAAGGAGTTCAAATAGATGGCACAAGAAGATTATTATAAAGTGCTTGGCGTAGATCGTGACGCCAGTGACCAGGAAATTAATAAGGCATATCGTAAACTAGCAAAGAAATACCACCCAGATTTGAACCATGAACCCGGAGCTGAAGAAAAGTATAAGCAAGTTAACGAAGCTTATGAAGTTTTGCATGATAAGCAAAAGCGTGCACAATATGATCAATTTGGTTCTGCCGGTGTAAATGGCCAAGGTGGCTTCGGTGGCGGAGCCGGTCAAGGCTTTGGTGGTGCAGGTTTTGATGCTTCGGGCTTTGGCGATTTTGGCGACATTTTTGGCGATATCTTTGGTCAAGGCCGTCAACAAAGAGTCGATCCTACAGCACCTCAACGTGGTGAGGACCTAGACTATACTTTAACGATTGACTTTATGGATGCCATTAATGGTAAAAAGTCTCAAGTTAGCTATACTCGTGATGAAATTTGTGAGACTTGTGGAGGTAATGGTTGCGAAAAAGGTACGCACCCAATTACCTGTGATAAATGTCATGGTACAGGTTATATGACAGTTACCCAACGTTCAGTCTTTGGTATGGTTCGTCAACAAACTACTTGTGATAAATGTCATGGTCGTGGTGTGGTCATTGAACACCCATGTAAGACTTGTCACGGTAGAGGTATTGTTGAACGTAAGAATACTATTGAGGTTGATATTCCAGCAGGTATTGATAATGGTCAACAATTGCGTTACCAAGGCCAAGGTGATGCCGGTATTAATGGTGGACCATATGGTGACTTGTACATCATTTACCGAGTAAAGCCATCCAAGATTTTTGAGCGTCGTGGTCAAAACATTTATACTCACGTGCCAATTTCATTTGCACAAGCTACATTAGGTGATGAAATTGACGTTAAGACTGTTCATGGTGATGAAAAGTTGACCATTCCAGCAGGTACGCAACCTAATAAGAAATTTACCTTGCGTGGTAAAGGTGTGCCTTATCTTCGTGGTAATGGCAACGGTGATCAAATTATTACTGTTGATATCGTTATTCCAAAGCATATTAATGAAAAGCAAAAACAAGATTTAACTAACTTTGTTCAAGATGGTGGTGAACATATCACTCCAAAAGAAAAAGGCTTTTTCGAAAGGCTTAAAGATAAATTTAACGGAGAATAAAAAAGTAGCGAGCTGTAAAATGCAGCTCGCTATTTCTTTTGTATGCGCCGTAACCTTTGCTATAATTAATAAGACAGAAATAAAAGGGTGCATTTATTTATGGATTTAAACAAATTAAAAGACTATCAAAAACATATTCGAAACTTTGCAATCGTAGCGCATATTGACCATGGTAAGTCTACTATTGCCGACAGAATTCTTGAATTGACTGATACTGTAAGTCAACGTCAACTTAAGAATCAGATGTTAGATGATATGCCACTTGAACGTCAACGTGGTATTACTATTAAAATGAACTCAGTTGAAGTTAAGTATCATGCCGAAGATGGCGAAGACTACATCTTCCACTTGATCGACACACCAGGACACGTGGACTTTTCTTATGAAGTATCACGTTCTTTGGCTGCCTGTGAAGGTGCATTGATGGTAGTTGATGCTTCACAAGGTGTGCAAGCTCAGACTTTGGCTAACACTTACTTAGCGATCGATGATGATTTGGCAATTTTACCTGTAATTAATAAGATCGACTTGCCATCTGCTGATATTCCTAAGACTAAGGAAGAAATTGAAGAGATGCTTGGTCTTGATGCTTCTGAAGCTGCGGAAGTTTCTGGTAAAACCGGTCAAGGCATCAAGGACATGCTGGAAAAAGTAGTAAAAGACATTCCAGCTCCATCTGGTGATATTACTGCGCCACTCAAGGCTTTGATTTTTGACTCAAAATATGATGACTATCGTGGTGTCGTAATGTCAGTCAAAATCGAAGACGGTACAGTTAAGCCTGGTGACCGAGTTCAAATTATGAATACTGGTAAGGAATATGAAGTTACAGAAGTAGGTGTTTCAAGTCCACATCCAATTAAGAAGGATATCTTGATTGCTGGGGATGTGGGTTATATTACTGCCAACATTAAGTCCGTACGTGAAACTCGTGTTGGTGATACTATCACCCAAGCAGATAATCCTACTGCCGAACCACTTCCAGGTTACCGTCAAATTCCACCAATGGTTTACTCTGGTATGTATCCAGTTGATAACCGTGATTATGAAGACTTAAAGGAAGCTTTGCAAAAGTTGCAATTAAACGATGCAGCTTTAGAATTTGAACCTGAAACTTCTACTGCTTTGGGCTTCGGGTTCCGTTGTGGTTTCTTAGGACTTTTGCATATGGATGTTGTGCAAGAACGACTAGAACAAGAATTTGATCTTGATTTAATTATGACTGCACCATCCGTTGACTATCACGCAATTATGAATGATGGCTCAACTAAGGTAATTGATAACCCATCAGATTTGCCAGATGCTGGTGAATACAAGGAAGTGCAAGAGCCTTATGTTAAGGCAGAAATTATGGTGCCAAATGACTTTGTTGGCCCTGTAATGGAACTTTGTCAAAGAAAACGTGGCGAATTTGTCACGATGGACTATCTTGATAAGTACCGCGTTAACGTTATCTACAATATGCCGTTGGCTGAAATCATCTTTGACTTCTTCGATGATTTGAAGTCATCAACTAAGGGTTATGCTTCACTTGACTACGAGATTACTGGCTATCATGCAACCGACTTGGTTAAGATCGATATCTTGCTTAACAAGGAACCAATCGATGCTCTTAGCTTTATCGCTCACAGAAGTGAAGCACAAGATCGTGCTCGTCAAATGACTTCAATGCTTAAGAAGTTAATTCCACGTCAAAACTTCGAAGTTGATATTCAAGGTGCGATCGGCGCCAAGATTATTTCTCGTGCTACGATCAAGCCATATCGTAAGGATGTTACTTGGAAGATTCACACCGGTGACCCTGACCGTCGTGCTAAATTGCTTGAAAAGCAGAAGCGTGGTAAAAAGAGAATGAAGGCTGTAGGTAAGGTAGAAGTGCCTCAAGATGCCTTCATGGCCGTTCTTAAGATGAATGATGATGATATCAAAGGCAAGTAATTATGGCTAAAAGTAAACAAAAAAGTTCTGTTAGCACAATTTTAATCAGAATTTTTGCCGTCATTTTATTGATTGTTGGTTTGGTCCTGATTTTCAATAAACAGATTGGTAATCAGATGATCAGTCATAATCAACAGTCAACTTTGACTAGCTTAACTAGAAAGAAAGTTGAACAAAACCAAAAGAAAAAGGGGATGTACGACTTTAAGAAGGTGAAGTCAATTGGCATAGGCCAGGCCACAAGGTCGCAGATAAAGAAGACCTCAGGTGCGATTGGTGCTTTAGCAATCCCTGAAGTTAATATGCATTTGCCCATTATGTTAGGGATGTCCGATGATGCGATGTCTACTGGTGGTGGAACAATGCGTGCCGACCAAGTGATGGGTAAAGGTAATTATCCTCTTGCTGGTCACTATATGACCGCGAAGGGTATTCTATTTTCACCACTAGAAGATGTTAAAAAGGGCGAGTTAATTTATTTAACTGACTTGAAGAAGGTATATATTTATCGCATTTATATGAAGAAGATCGTTGATCCTTCTGCAGTTTGGTTAGTTAACAATACCCGACAAAACATTGTTACCTTAATTACCTGTGCTGATGGTGGTAAAAATCGCTGGGCAATTCGTGGTAATTTAATTAAAACCGAAAAAGCAACAGATAATAATCTGAAAGTCTTTAACTTAAAATAGATTGTCTGACTTATACAGATATCGTATTTGCGTTAAAATTATTAATAGATTTGCAAGAAAGACACTCGCTTGTGAGTGCCTTTTAGTTTTGATGAGGGTGTTTTACAGTAATGAAATGGCAACAAAGAACTGCTGAAGAGCTAGATCCAAGTTTGATAGAAAAGTATCAGCTAAGTCCAATTGCGGCAAAGCTTTTTGCCTTACGTGGCATTGACAGCGATGAAAAACTAGATTTCTGGTTTAATGCGACCGAAGAGAATTTAGCGGATCCTTCACTTATGCATGATATGGATAAGGCCATTGATCGAATCAATCAAGCAATTAATAATGGTGAAAAGATTACGATTTATGGCGACTATGATGCTGACGGGATCACTGCCACAACGATTATGACAGAGACTCTAAGTATTTTAGGTGCTGATGTGCATTACTTTATTCCAGATCGCTTTAAAGACGGCTATGGTCCTAATATTGATCGCTATCATGATATTGTTGCAGACGGTACCAAATTAATTATTACTGTAGATAATGGTGTGACTGGTATTGACGAAGTTAAATATGCTAAAGAACATGGTGTAGATACAATCGTAACCGACCACCACACTTTTCAAGAACAAAAGCCAGATGCCTATGCCATCGTACACTGTAATTATCCTGGCCAAAAATATCCTTTTGATGATTATTGTGGTGCAGGTGTTGTCTACACAATCTGCCGCGGCTTAATGCAGGATACGATGCCAGAACTACTTGATTTAGCCATGATAGGTACGATTGGCGATATGGTTAAAGTAACTGGAGAAGGTCACGTAATTGTTAAACGAGGGCTGGAGGTACTTAACCAAACTGAGCGACCAGGTTTGCGTGCCCTGATAAAGAATGCTGGCTTAACTTTAGGCTCGATTAACGAAACAGATATCGGCTTTAATATTGCTCCTCGTTTGAATGCGGTAGGTCGATTGGCCAATGCTAACCTTGCAGTTGAGTTATTATTAAGCGACGACGATGTTGAAGCACAAAAGATTGCGGATCAAATTGAAGAGCTGAATAATCAGCGTAAGGAATTGACGACTGAAGTCTATGATAAATGTATGGCGTTAATCCGTGAGAATAGCTGGCAAAAACAAAATACGCTTGTTTTATATGATCCAGATTTTCATGAAGGTGTGTTGGGCCTGGTAGCCAATAAGATCGTTGAAAAGACGCATAAGCCAACGATCGTTTTAACTAAGAATCAGGCTGGAGAAATCAAAGGTTCAGGTAGATCAATTACTGGCTTTAATTTGTTTGATGCCCTTAATCCTTTAAAAGAAG
Source organism: Lactobacillus amylovorus DSM 20531 (assembly GCF_002706375.1). Taxonomy (NCBI): domain Bacteria; kingdom Bacillati; phylum Bacillota; class Bacilli; order Lactobacillales; family Lactobacillaceae; genus Lactobacillus; species Lactobacillus amylovorus. Next base: position 229,148 of record NZ_CP017706.1, on the reverse strand, counting down.
AACTTTTTACCAAATTTGGTGGTCATGATTTTGCCTGCGGTTTATCAATGACTGAAGATAAAATTGGTGCTTTAAGAGAAAAGCTTGAGAAAGGTTTTCACGTTGAAGGTGGACTTGAAATTAAGGAATATGATATGGAACTGCCTTTGCAGGGATTGTCACCACAGACCTCAGCGCAGATTAATCAAGTGGGACCGTTTGGAACGGGGGAGGCACAGCCAATTTTCAGTATCTCCAACCCAACGATTACCCAATTTTTTAAGATTGGTAAAGAGAAGAATCACGTCAAGTTTAATGTCGCTAAAAAGGGTGGCAGCCTGGCTGTAATTGGTTTTAATAAAGACTTTTTAAACAATAATTTGTTGCCATTTATTGCCAGGGTCTTTGTTCAATTGTCGCTTAATACTTATCGCAATAAGATATCGTTGCAAGGTATCATCGAAGGAATTGAATTTGCTTCACCTAAATTAGCTGTTCCTACGCCAGTTATTGATTTGCGTCAAGAAAAGCTAGTCATGGGTTTTGCAGATCGTTATTTGTTATTTGACAAAAAGAATATTCCAATTGTTAGGAATAGACTGCAAGTAAGTGACGATAAGATTAGTTTGGTTAAAGATTACGACAAATCTGGTGAAACAGTTGCTTTGCTTGATGTACCACGCAATCAAATCGAATTAAATTCGGCACTAGAAAAGAATTACCAACAAATTTACTTACGTTTCTTGCTTGATCAATTGCCAGTAGAGCATATTCCAGCAAAAAGCTATTTTGGCAAAGTGTTGAAATATATTTATGCTCACCCAACGTTGAGTCCAGATGATTATCGCACCGTAGCGCCATATCTTGGCTTAGATTATGACAGTGTATTGTTCATTTTACGTGTCTTCTTTGAATTAGGCTTTGTTAAATTGGACGATGGCAAGCTAGTAGGCGAGCAGCATCCTCAAAAGCAGCCTTTAACAGCATCTAAGTATTTGAGAGCAACGCAGTCACAAATTAAGTTTGTCGATCAATTGAGAACAATGCCAACTCAGCAAATTATCACATATGTTAATAATTTTTTGAATAATTAGATAAATATCAAGATTTTGATGTTTTTATACCAAAAATCTGTTAAAATATACAAGTTAAAAGTGTTTGAATAAAAACGCAAAGATTTTTGGAGGTTTTACTTCTTATGGCAATTGATTTTAGTAAGTATATTGCAAGCGTAAAGGACTTTCCTAACAAGGGAATTGTGTTCCGCGACATTACACCAATCTTGCAAGATGGCGATTTATACCGTACTGCTACTCATGAATTAGCAGAATACGCCAAGAGCAGAAATGCGGATGTAATCGTTGGTCCAGAAGCACGTGGTTTTATCGTTGGCTGTCCTGTAGCAACTGAATTGGGCATTGGCTTTGTTCCAGCAAGAAAGCCTCACAAGTTGCCTAGAGAAGTTGAACGTGCTTCATATGCTTTGGAATACGGTTCAAACAGCTTGGAAATGCACAAGGATGCTATTAAGCCAGGTCAAAGAGTAGTTGTATGTGACGACTTGATGGCTACTGCTGGTACTTTGAGAGCTTCTAAGGAATTAATCGAAAACCTTGGTGGTAAGCTTGTAGGTGCTGCATTCTATATTGAATTACCTGACTTAAAGGGTAGAGAGAAGTTGCCAGACGTTGATATTTATTCATTAGTAAAATATCACGGTGCTTAAATAGTAAATAAAAAGCCTTAATGCGAAAGCATTGGGGCTTTTTTATTTTGCAAAATTTTTATAAAATTATTAGTTCGCCGATTGTAAAATCAAATTGAACACTTTAGAAAAATAAAAAGTCCATTTGGACCTGTTTGATAGAATGTTAATAATCACAAAAACATCTATTGGAGGTCACAAATGGACTCTTTACATTCTATCATGCCTAAGCACCAAAAGGGAAAGCATTTATCATTTGAGCAACGGGTTGTTATTCAAACCCGTATTAAAGACGGTTTCTCTCTTAGGGCTATTGCTCGTGAGCTTGATTGCTCTCCTTCTACTATCAGTTATGAGGTTAAACGTGGTACTGTTTTGCTTTATCATGGTAAGAAAAAACGCTATAAGGCACAACAAGGTGATAAAGCTTACCAAATACATCGTAAGAATTGCGGTCGTAAATCAGATTTCTTAAAGAAATTTGACTTTATCAAATACGTTAATAAGCATTTCTGCGAAGATGGCTGGTCTCTTGATGTATGTGCCAATCGCTGCTTAGCTTTAGGAGAATTTTCTCGTGATCAGGTAGTTTGCACTAGAACCTTGTACAACTATGTAGATCAATGCTTAATGGGTATGAGAAATTCTGATTTGCCAGAAAAGTTAAAGCGCAATACTAAAATACATCGCATTCGTAAAAATAAGAAAAAGCTTGGCCGAAGTATTGAAGAACGTCCCAAGGAGATCAATGATCGTAAGGAATTTGGCCACTGGGAATGCGATTTAGTCTTAGGACATAAAACTAAGGATGATCAAGTACTGCTAACTTTGTCTGAACGAATGAGCCGTGAATTTTTAATCTTGCGTATTCCTGATAAGACAGCCGCCAGTGTGATGACTGCTTTTCAGGCTCTGCGCAAACAGTATAGTGAACATTGGAATGACATCTTTAAGACAATTACAACTGATAATGGATCAGAGTTTGCGGATTTATCCAATCTGGAGACAGTTTCAAAAACCCTGGTTTACTATGCTCATCCATATACTTCTTGTGATAAAGGCACTGTTGAAAGACACAATGGCCTTATTCGCAGATTTATTCCCAAAGGTGATTACATCAATAACTATTCTCTTCAAGATATCATTAATATTGAAACCTGGTGCAATTCACTACCAAGAAAGATCTTGGCATATCATACTCCAGATGAAATCTTTGAGAAAGAATTAGATCATATCTATCAAGCAGTATAAATGTTCAATTTATTATTGCAATTTACGAAAATTATTAGTTAATAAAAGAGGGGGAAGCATGAAAATCAAATCATACGAAAAACAATATTTTGCACAACTAGGCGCAGTGATGGATAAAGCGAGGATGCAAGAACTAGAAGCTGAAAATTTGGAGCCAGTTTTTGTGGCTTTCAGGGATGCACCATATTTAGATTATTTGTTGTCTTGTAAGATTTACGTAGCACTTGAGGACGAAAAATTAATGGGTTTTATAGGCTTTAAACCAGGTAAGATCGAATTCATCTATGTTGATCCAAATGCACAAGGTAGAGGGATAGCTACCAAGTTAATGGAAAAAACACTAGACGAATTAAAGCGACCAGTCAGTCTTGAGGTGTTTACCAACAATAATCGTGCTAAAGCTTTGTATAAAAAAGTTTGGTTTTGAAACTGTTAAAACGATAACTGAGAAATGGTCTGATGAATATCCGGTTCTTTTCTCACAAGATACGATGGAATTAAAGTAAGGAGTAATTATAAAAATGAATATCTGGATAAAACGAATTATTAAAGCCATTGCAATTTGGTTACTCTTAATAATGATCTATTTAACTTTGAATTTGTGGTTTAATGTAAATATTCCAATTGTTTCGAATATCTTTGGCGTCAACTTGATAACAAATACTAAAGCAGGACGTTCTATTACGATGACCTCAATCTTTCTAAACTGGATCCTTAGTTTAGCATGATTTGTGATCGCATATGTTGGTGTGAGATGGTTTTGGAAAGGGATTAACAAATCTAAAAAATAAATCGTCTTAAAATGTTGCACTAGCAATTAAAGATCGTTATACTAATTTGTGTAACGCTTAGAAATAGCGTGAAATCAACAGAAATAAAAAAATACCCCTGAAGGAAAAATTTCTTTAGGGGTATTTCTTTTATTCTATTTGCCAGTTAACTTAAATTTGGTCCATGGCTTGATAAAATCAAGTAAAAATAATTCATCTTTGGCGATACTACCAATTTTGTTCTTTCTTGGCTCTTTATGTGGCTTTAAGACAATTTGAAGTTCATTTTTATAAATACCAAAATTGTCATTACCGATTAAAACATCACCACGTTGAAATTCCTCTTCATTATCATGTGGTGGGTTAGGGATGTCTTTGTAAGTTACTCGAGGCATAGTTGAACGAATGACAATTTCATTCATGTCGCCGCGGCGGAAGTGTTGAGGTTTTTCTATATCACTAATTTGTTTTACATAATCAACGTGAAGCATTAACTGGTAACGATTTACCTCTGATAAAGCCCTTAATTCTTCTTCGCTAGCATAGGCGTTACCAATGATTACGTCATCAATTAAGCCTGAGGCAAAATTCTACACTCATGGTTTCAGGCATGACGATGATAATGTGATAGCCTTTAGCAGCAGCTACCATGGCTAAACCAATACCGGTGTTGCGTGAGGTAATAGTACCGCCTGGCTTTAAATTGCCATCACGTTCAGCTTTTTCAATCATTGCTAAAGCAATACGATCTTTGGTTGAGCCTGCAGGGTTTTCAAATTCAAGCTTAACATAAACATCAGCCGCATCTTCTGGAACGACACGGTTTAACTTCAATAATGGTGTGTTACCAATCAATTCTGTAACTGAATTATAAATTGTACTCATTTTTTACCTCTTAATTTAAAACTAACTTGCTTTTTTCAACTTGTTTAAGCCAGTTATCAAAAAACGTTTTTTGTGTATCCTTCCATTGAAAAAGTGGGGAGGACATAGAATAATTATCTGGCTTTTTGTAGTGACGATCGGGATGAGCTGCGATTTCTCTTTGATATTCATCCCTTAAACCAGTTCTGCCATATTCGATATGTGAGAAGATGAAGTTTTGTTCAGGCTTCTCTTCTGATAAAACCATGAATAAATGGCCGTTATCATCAACCGAATTGATCACTAAACGTGGATCTTGCATGATTTGTTCTTTATCCATTTTCGCATAACGAGCATGGGGAGCGATAAAGCCTTGGCTAAGCCCATCTAATAAAGGATGTGGTTCGATGATTAAATGGGGAAAGATGCCAAAAATCTTTTCTGCTAAAATTCTTTTTCTAATGCCATAAAAATAGTTCATGGCTGCCATTGCACCCCAACAGAAGTACAATTGTTGCTTTCTTTGTTTATCAGGTTCTTGAATCAAACATCGAATTTCCTCTATATATTCGACATCATGAAAGGCAAGATGGTCAATCGGTGCACTTGTAATAATGAAGCCATCAAATTCTTTGATACGATCGATATCTAATGGCTCTGAAGAAGTAGCAGATACTTCAGTAGGAGCAGGGCGATGCAGATAATGAGAGCGTGGATATAAAAACGTTAATTTTTCGTTAGGCAAAACCTTTAAAAGCGTTTTTGCGTATCCAGCTTATTGTGCATCAGATTGAGAGCGCCTATTTTTACTTTATTAGCCAAGTTTTAACCTCCTTATTTATTAAAAGTTAATAGACTTATATAGCTTATAAAAAATAAGTAAAGAAAAAAGGCCCAATATTTTTGGACCTTTGATTTAAAAGATTGGTGAAAGCAATCTAGAGAAGTATTGTTTGAATTTTAACCAAGATGACTGTTTAGCAAAATATTCATTAGTCAATAAGGTACATTTCTCAAGATCTTTTTCAAAAATCTCTTTTAATTCTTTAGTTAAAAGAGGATTGTAGTTGAATGAGTTAACTTCAAAATTCAAAGTGTAACTACGGAAGTCTTGATTGGCAGAACCCACAGACGAGATATTTGAGCCACTGACCATTGTCTTAGCATGGATAAAGCCATCATTGTACTTATAAACTTTAACGCCGTGAGCAACCAAGTATTTGGCGTAATATTCAGTCGCACGATAAACAAATGGGTGGTCAGGCATGCATGGAATCATAATTCTGACATCCACGCCACTGTTGGCTGCAATAATCAATGATTCTAGAATTGAGTCTTCAGGAATCAAATATGGCGTTTGAATATAAACGTATTCTTTTGCACTAGCAATGATACCTTCATAACCGCGTCGAATACCGTAGCGTTGGTTATCAGGACCAGATGCAACAATTTGCATGGCAACGTTGTTATCTGATTCGATGTCTTTACGATCAACAATAAAATTTTTAAGCTCATCTAATTCGAATTTAGGAAGACTGGTTCTTCTAGTTGAAGTGTTCCAATCCATGGCAAAACGAACTTCCATTAGAATAGGAGATTGTCCTTCTACACGAAGGTGCGTATCGCGCCAGTGACCAAATTTCTTAGATTGATTTACGTATTGATCGCCAATATTAAAACCACCAATGTAACCCGTATTGTGGTCAATAACGACCAATTTGCGGTGAAGGTGATAGTTAAGACGAGGAGTAGTAAACCAGTGCTTTTTAGAAGTAGAAATAAATGGTTGTGCTTGCCCACCCAATTCTCTTAAATGATCAAAAAATGCTGGCTTAGTACCACGTGAACCTGAAGTATCATAGATTACTCGCACTTTAGCACCATTTTGGGCAGCTTGCTCAAGTGCAGCTAAAACGCGATGGCCTAATTTATCTGCATAAAAAGTATAGAACTCCAAACTAACAGCTACTTTGGCATTCTTAATGTCTTCAATCATTTGATCAAAGAGTTCGGGGCCGTCTGTGTAGACTTTAACGTGGTTAGCAAAGGTCAAGATAGCATCATCATTATTTAAATTCAGCTCAGTTAACATTCTGGCACGTGGAACCCGTTCTTTTCTTGGAAGAAGATTGTACTCTTGCAACATCTTCTTTTGCTGATTTAAATAATGGTTACGTGTTTCTTTTTGTTCCTTTTGGATAGCAAAGATTTCATCTTGCGATAATTGCCGGCCAAAGAAAAGATAAAGAATAAATCCAATACCAGGTAAGATTGTCAAAACAAGCATCCATGCCCAAGTGGCAACCACGCTTCGACGACTTCTAAAGACAGTCCATACGGCAAAGATGACGTTAATTATCCATAGAACCTCTAAAGTTCGCCTTATTATGTCCCATGTTAAAATCATTATTTTGTTACTCCCCTTTGAATAGTTTCAATTAATAATTTTAGCAGATTTAATTCAAAAAATAGTTTAAATTTATTGATCTCTGATAAAATAAAAGTGAAAGTAAAAAACAGATTAAATGGGGGTAGAGAACGATGAGAAAGAGAATAATTTATCTTGCTGGGTTGGCTTTAATGGCAATGGGTTTAGGTGCAACAACTACCGTTGAACCCGTTAATGCAGCGATTGCTGACCCAATTCAAACAGGTAAGAAATTAAATTTAACTAGAAGTACATATGTTTACAACAAGCGCGGTGTTAGAGTGGGTCGTTTAAAGAAGGGTAACATGTGCAAGATCCACGTTATCAAAGTAATCAACGGCGACACTTACGTTAAGATTGGCAAGAACAGATTCGTAAAACAAGAAGCATTTTTACCATATGTTAAGTCTGCTCGAGTAGAAAACATTATTAAGAAGACTTCATATATCTATGATGAAAATGGTGAAAAAATTCCAGGCAAGTTTGTCAAGCGTGGTACCAAAGTAGACTATTTAGGTCATAAAGAAATTAATGAAAAGCCATTTATTCAAATTGGTGATGGCGAATACGTTAAGGCATTTAATGTTTTAACTATTATGGTTAATAATTAAATAATCAATGTAAAACAAAAAGAAGTGATGATCATCACTTCTTTTTTATTCTGGTCAAATTATCTATTTTTCATTACCGGTTGGTAAACCAAATCAATTAATACTGCCGCAATTACTGCAACAACTACAGTGATTAATAAGTTTTGCCAGCTAATTTGTACCATTGCTAAACCGCAAAGAGCCAAGATAAAGGTTAAAGCTACGTCCGCAATTTGAACGATACCAACCAACTTGGATGGGTAATCTTGCCAGAAGTACTTGCGAGTTCTGGTGATTAATACGATGAGCATAGCACTTAAGACTAAGTATACGTAGACCATCGTTGAAATAGCACCATGACTCCAGCCATGAGTACTCAAATACCAAACAAAGATGAAACCGATCACGGTCCAACCGGCAGCAAGAGAGAAGGCAATTTTAGCTAATTTAGCCATGTTCCAGTTTTCTGGCTTGTAAGTGATATGGGTTCTATCAGTACCGATCATCATAGTAACCATATTGTTCATGATAGTGTAAATAACCATTGCGTTCAAAGCCATTGGAATGTAGTCGAAGAACAGGTAACCGAATGTTAAAAGCATAGTTAATTCGGCAGTTCTAGCAAGCTTAGTCAATGACCAAGTAGTCATTCTTTGGTAAACGCGGTGACCAGCATCCAAGATCTTAACGATTGAACCTAAACCATCGTTCAAAAGAACCATCTTACCTGAACGTTTAGCAACGTCGGCGGCGTTAGAAACGGCAATACCAACTTCAGCTTGCTTCAAAGCAGGTGAGTCGTTAACACCGTCACCAGTCATACCAACAATGTAGCCCTTCTTTTGGAAGCACTTAACCATGTTTAACTTATCTTCAGGTAAAACGTCAGCGATACCAGCTAAGTTGTCGATATCGGTATTATCGTTAAAGTCATGAATAGAAATTACTTCACCAGTTAAATCAACTTGTTCAGCTACGGCTGCGGCAGTCTTTTGGTTATCACCGGTTAACATGATAGGACGAACGCCACGCTTTTTTAATTCAGCTAAAGCAGCCTTAGAATCGCTTCTTACCTTATCTTGTAAGATGAAGACACCGGCGAATTTATCGTCGATTAAAACAGCAACTGAACGACCTGCTTTAAAGTTAATGTCTTTTACTTCTTCGTTGGCATTTTTATCGATTAAAGATAATTGTTTAAATGAACCCAGCTTAACGTTGTGACCATCAGCTTCGGCCATTGAGTAACCAGTGTCGGAAGTAAATGGTACGAAATTATCGGTGTCCATTACAGGGATGTCTTTTTCTTTTAAGTATTCATCAATAGCAGTATCAATGATACCGGCATTACGTTTGTCAGTGGCCGCACCAACTAAGGCAAGCACATCTTTATCAGGCAGATCGCTAACATCGGTCCAGCTAGCTACGGCAGTTTTGTTTTCGGTAATAGTTCCAGTCTTATCAAGCAAGAGCAAGTTCAAGTTGGCTGCATCTTGAATACCAGTTAAGTCGGAAGTCAAGACGCCTTCTTTACTCAAACGAGTTGCTTCAAATGAGTTGGATAATGCAAAAGTTGATGGCATAGCCACAGGAATTGATGCAATGAACATCATGGCAAGGAATGGCAACATGTTAATAAAGGTATTGAAATTACCACCCTTGAAAAATGAAGCGATGATGATTACTAAAGTAAGAACACCATCTAATAAACAAAGGTAGTAGATGATCTTAGTCAACAATTGTTGCAAGTGACCTGGTGCAGCAGAATTGTTGATCAAGTTGATGGTCTTACCACTTCTTGAGTGCTTACCAGTAGCAGTAACGATTGCTAAGCCGTCACCTTCGACAACTGTAGTACCAGCATAGGCGGTGTCGTCAACATTCTTTTTAACTGGCTTTGATTCACCAGTAATTGAACTTTCATCGCAAGCTAGAGCGCCAGAAACTACTTTGACATCGGCTGCCAATACGTCACCACGTTGCAATGAGATTAGATCGCCTTTGACTAATTGCTTAGAGTCGATCTTGATCCATTTGCCATCTCTTTCAACCGCAACAGTTGGCGTTAATTTGTGTGAAATGTTGTTTAATACGCGACGTGATTGTTTCTTCTTTGAAGCTCCGTTAAAGGCCGCGAAGAGTAACATCAACAATACGAATAATGATTGAACCCACTTGCCTAAGATACATTCAAGGATCAATGCACCTTCTAGAATCCAAGCAGAAAGATTCCATAATTTAGACAAAAATTCCTTAAAGAAATTGTATTCAGGCTCAGGTACTTCGTTTAAGCCGTCTTCTTTAAGGCGTTTGTCTGCTTCTGCTTGAGTTAAGCCATGAAAATTTTCAGACATTTGTTTAATTCCCTCCAAATCTACCCTATTAAATTAGCACATAAATTGCCCAGATTAAAATACTAAAATATAATATATGATATTAAAAAATTTAATATCTAAATTTACCAAAATAAAAAGGATAGATTATGAACTTAAAACAATTGCATTATTTTTTAGTGGTAGCCGAAGAAAAGCAAATTACTTCTGCGGCTAAGAGATTGTATATTGCACAACCACCATTGAGCTACCAATTAAAACAACTAGAAAAAGAATTAGGCGCACAACTTTTTAAAAGAACGTCACATGGGATCGAATTAACCGATGCCGGCCAGATTTTGCAAGGTTATGCGAGTGAAATATTATCGCTGGCCCACAATGCGGAAAATCAGGTGCAGAAGACAATTTCTGGTGAATTAGGGACGATTGCTATTGGTATGGCATCTTCATCGACTGGACTAATTCCAATGGACTCATTTAAAGAATTAACGCGTTTTTATCCCGAAATAAGTTTTGATATCTATGAGGCCAATACTTTTGGCATTTTGGATAAACTAGAAAAGAAGACGATCGATTTAGGGATCGTGCGTACGCCGTACAATCGTAATGGCCTGAATGCGCGCAATTTAACTAAAGAAAAGATGATGGCGGTAACTGTTGATCCGTATTTTCAAGGTAAAAAAGAACTGCGTATCAAGGATCTAGCGAATCAACCGCTGATTATTTATCGCCGCTTTGAAGATATCTTTAATCAAACATTTGCTCATCATGGAATCACGCCTTTTTATGCTGTTAAATGTGACGATTCACGTACTGCGATTACATGGGCAAAAAGAAAAATGGGTTTAGCTCTGGTACCAGAATCAATTGCTACAATTTATGCCAAAGACAATATGATTCCTATTAAACATGCTAATTGGGTAACACATTTACAATTAATTTGGCGCAAAGATAGACAAGTTACTCCACTCATGAAAAAGATTATTGACTCATTAAGCTAATAGGATTGTAACTTAAACCTAATTGATCCATAATAAGTGTAAGCGAATACATTGATTATAGTGAGAGGGTGGTTAAATGACTAGTCCTATTCATGTTTATTCAGAAATTGGTAAGTTGAAAACAGTGATGCTTCATCGACCTGGCAAGGAACTCGAAAATCTTTCACCAGAAATCTTGAATCGGATGCTGATTGATGACATCCCTTACTTAAAGATTGCTCAAGAAGAGCACGATTATTTTGCTAAAACCTTGCAAGATCAAGGAATTCATGTGCTTTACTTGGAGGATTTGCTAGCAGAATCCTTAGTAGCAGTAAAAACACGCACGGCCTTTATTGATCGTTTGCTAGAAGAATCTGGCATTAAGAAAAAAGATCCTTTGCACCAATTGCTGCTGGAATATTTGCTGACAATGAAGCCAGAAACGATGGTGAAGCAAGTAATTGCCGGTATCAAAAAGAGTGAGATCAAAAACGTTGAACCATCACTGGCCGACCTAGCAGAAGATGCAGATTATCCATTTTACCTAGATCCAATGCCTAATGTTTACTTCACTCGTGATCAACAGGCGGCCATTGGCAATGGGATGACGATTAATAGGATGACCTTTAGGGCAAGAAGACGTGAATCTTTGTTTATGAAGACAATCTTGCAAAATCATCCTAATTTTAAAGATCAAGATATTCCGATTTGGCGTGATCGTAATGTTCATGGCCGAATCGAAGGCGGGGATGAATTAGTTTTAAATAAGCACGTCTTGGCAATTGGAATTTCGCAAAGAACTTCAGCGGCTGCAATCACCGACTTAGCTCATGCCTTATTTGGTCATTCAACTTTTGACACGATCTTAGCGATTAAAATTCCGCACAATCATGCCATGATGCACCTGGATACCGTATTTACGATGATCAATTATGATCAATTCACAGTGCATCCCTTCATCCTATCCAAATCTGGCAAAATTGATATCTACGTCTTGCAACCGGATAAGGATGGTGAAGTCAAAATTACGCCTAAGAATGACTTAGTCGAAGTATTGAAGGAATATTTGCACTTATCTGAAATCGATTTGATTCCAACAGGAGGTGCAGATCCAATCGCCGCTCCAAGAGAGCAGTGGAATGATGGCTCAAATACTTTGGCAATTGCTCCAGGTGAAGTTGTTACCTATGATCGTAATTATGTTTCTAATGATTTATTGAGAAAACATGGCATTTTAGTACATGAAGTTCGTTCAAGCGAGCTTTCTCGTGGCCGTGGTGGCCCAAGATGTATGTCATGTCCACTAGTTCGTGAAGATATAGAAGAGGCAAAAAATGAAATATTTACAAAACGTTTTTCAAGGTAGAAGCTTTTTAGATTGTAAGGATTATACTCCTGCAGAAATTGAATATTTAATTGATTTTGCACTTCACTTAAAGGAATTAAAGAAAGAGCATATTCCACACGAGTATTTAAAGGGTAAGAATATTGCGCTTTTGTTTGAAAAGTCTTCAACTAGAACTCGTTCCGCCTTTGTCGTTGCTTGCAACGATTTAGGAGCAAATCCTGAGTATATGGGTGCAGGTGAAATTCACTTAGGCAAAAAAGAGAGTATTAAGGATACTGCTAAAGTTCTAGGCAGCATGTTTGATGGGATTGAATATCGAGGTTTTGCCCAAAAAGATGTTGAAGATTTAGCTAAATACTCCGGTGTACCAGTTTGGAATGGTTTAACCGATAAGTGGCACCCAACGCAAATGCTAGCTGACTTTATGACAATTAAAGAAAAATTTGGTCACTTAAAGGGCATCACCTTAGCTTATGTTGGTGACGGTCGTGATAATGTCGCAGACAGTCTATTAGTTGCTGGCAGCATGCTAGGAGTTAATGTGCATATTGTTACACCTAAGCCATTATTTACCCACCAAGATGTTCAAGAAATTGCCGAAAAATTTGCGAAAGATTCAGGCTCACAAAACATGATTACTGATGACATTGAAAAGGGCGTTAAAGGCGCCAACGTAATTTATACCGATGTCTGGGTTTCAATGGGTGAAAACAACTGGAGCGAGAGAATCAAGCTCTTAAAGCCATACACTGTAAATATGAAGATGATGAAAGAAACTGGTACGCCTGATGATCAACTAATCTTTATGCACTGTTTGCCAGCATTCCATGATCGCTCAACTAAGATCGGTGAAGAAATCTACGAAAAATATGGCTTAAGCGAGATGGAAGTTTCCGATGAAGTCTTTAATTCCAAGTATGCTTGGCAATTTACTGAAGCTGAAAATAGATTGCACTCAATTAAAGCAGTAATGGCTGCAACTTTAGGTAATTTGTTTATTCCGACGGTTAACGAAAGAGGCAATTAAAATGAAAAAAATAGTTGTTGCTTTGGGCGGTAATGCAATTCAGGCTGAAGATAATAGTGCGGCAGCACAACAAGAAGCTGTTAGAAAAACTATGAAGACCGTTGCTAGCATGATCGAAAGCGGCAACCAGGTGGCGATTACTCACGGTAATGGCCCGCAAGTGGGTAATCTGCTTTTACAGCAGCATAAGGGAGCTAGTGAAAATAATCCAGCCATGCCGCTTGATACGATTAGCGCAATGACGCAGGGGAGTATTGGTTACTGGATGCAAAAGGCTCTAGATGATCAATTTAAGTCTGATAATTATCCAAGCCAAGCAGTAGCTTTAGTTACCCAAACCATCGTTGAAAGCAACGATCCTGCGTTTGAACATCCAACTAAACCGATTGGCCCGTTTTATACTTTCAATGAAATGCAAAAACAACAGATTTATCATCCTGATTACACTTATAAGCAAGATGCTGGGCGCGGCTATCGTCAAGTAGTTCCATCACCTAAACCAGTTAAAATCATCAATGCGCCAATTATCAAGAATTTATTGCAAAATCATGTTGTCCCTATTGCAGCTGGTGGTGGTGGAATCCCGGTCGTTGTCGATCATGGTCGTTTGAAAGGTGTTGCCGGAGTTATTGATAAGGACTTCAGTGCCGCAAAAATGGCGGAAGATATCAGTGCTGATGAGCTGGTTATCTTAACAACTGTTGACAATGCTTACTTGAATTACCGCAAAGAAAATCAACAAGCAATCGGCAAAGTTACAGTTAACGAGTTGAAACAGTACCTGCAAGAAGGACAATTTGCGGCTGGCAGCATGAAGCCTAAGATTGAGGCTGCAATTGAATTTACGGAGAAGACAGGTAAACCGACAATTATTACTTCTTTAAAAAATGCTGCTAAATTAAACGATGGAGTAGGGACGATCGTTTATAATGAGTAGCGGGGATTAAGTGAATATTTTTAAGGAAGGAAAAGAGCAGAATATCGCTCAGGTTCTGAATGCAAAAGACAAACGCGTTGCTCTGTAGCAAAAGATTTTTGCCTAGTATCCAGATTAGACGCTGGTTGACGTTAATTTGAATATTACAGGACCAATAAAAAAACAATCGCTTCTTAGAGAAGCTGTTTAATTATGGTATTAAACAGCTTGAAGCAAGTTGAGATAAATTGGGTTTTGTTTATAAATTAGTGGTCTCTTTAGATGAAGATACAGGATGTGAAAACTTTTATATCTTGGATTTGCCAATTACACCGCTATTTCTAGACGAGATCTGGGACAAAGTCCGCGCAAATGTTTTATCTGTGATCGACCGGCTAAAGAATGTGCTCGCTCTCGGAGGCATTCTGTTGCAGAAATGCAAGATTATATTTCTGAATTATATGCAAAGAATGTAAAATGAGGTGGGTAATCCATCTCATTTTTCGTTTTTTTAATAAAAATAACAGAAAATGATTTAAAATAAATGATGGACGAATTATAGATATATATATGTTCGCCGATTGTAAAATCAAATTGAACACTTTAGAAAAATAAAAAGTCCATTTGGACCTGTTTGATAGAATGTTAATAACCACAAAAACATCTATTGGAGGTCACAAATGGACTCTTTACATTCTATCATGCCTAAGCACCAAAAGGGAAAGCATTTATCATTTGAACAACGGGTTGTTATTCAAACCCGTATTAAAGACGGTTTCTCTCTTAGGGCTATTGCTCGTGAGCTTGATTGCTCTCCTTCTACTATCAGTTATGAGGTTAAACGTGGTACTGTTTTGCTTTATCATGGTAAGCAAAAACGCTATAAGGCACAACAAGGTGATAAAGCTTACCAAATACATCGTAAGAATTGCGGTCGTAAATCAGATTTCTTAAAGAAATCTGACTTTATCAAATACGTTAATAAGCATTTCTGCGAAGATGGCTGGTCTCTTGATGTATGTGCCAATCGCTGCTTAGCTTTAGGAGAATTTTCTCGTGATCAGGTAGTTTGCACTAGAACCTTGTACAACTATGTAGATCAATGCTTAATGGGTATGAGAAATTCTGATTTGCCAGAAAAGTTAAAGCGCAATACTAAAATACATCGCATTCGTAAAAATAAGAAAAAGCTTGGCCGAAGTATTGAAGAACGTCCCAAGGAGATCAATGATCGTAAAGAATTTGGCCACTGGGAATGCGATTTAGTCTTAGGACATAAAACTAAGGATGATCAAGTACTGCTAACTTTGTCTGAACGAATGAGCCGTGAATTTTTAATCTTGCGTATTCCTGATAAGACAGCCGCCAGTGTGATGACTGCTTTTCAGGCTCTGCGCAAACAGTATAGTGAACATTGGAATGACATCTTTAAGACAATTACAACTGATAATGGATCAGAGTTTGCGGATTTATCCAATCTGGAGACAGTTTCAAAAACCCTGGTTTACTATGCTCATCCATATACTTCTTGTGATAAAGGTACTGTTGAAAGACACAATGGCCTTATTCGCAGATTTATTCCCAAAGGTGATTACATCAATAACTATTCTCTTCAAGATATCATTAATATTGAAACCTGGTGCAATTCACTACCAAGAAAGATCTTGGCATATCATACACCAGATGAAATCTTTGAGAAAGAATTAGATCATATCTATCAAGCAGTATAAATGTTCAATTTATTATTGCAATTTACGATATATATATGTTTATTGTTTATAAGGAAAAATATGAAATTAGAGAAAAATCTAGATAATTTAAAGCAAATAGCCCCACTGGTTCAATATGCTTTTGGAAAGAACAATGATCTACTTCATGATGATAATTTTATGTCTCGTTATGATCATAGTGATGGCTATGGCTTTTTTAATGATAAAAAATTAACTAGTTACATTATGGTGAACAAGTTTAAGAGTGAGGTCTTTGGTCATCATGTGCCAATGGCTGGTATTGGGTATGTTGCCTCATATCCGGAATATCGCGGGCAAGGTCATATTTCGAAATTGATGAAGGAAATTTTAAAAGACCTGCATGACCAAGATATTCCGTTCACTAACTTGGCTCCTTCTTCTGAGAGCTTCTATCGTCACTATGGCTTTAGCAACAGTATCTATCAAAAAGAATATCGTTTTTCTGGTAGTGCCTTAAGAGCATTTAAATTGCCACGTACAGGTCACGTAATTCGCGGCAAATGGAACGAACTAATGGTTCAAAATGGAGTGATTCAACTCTATGAAAGACAACTTCATACAGATGATGAGCGAAATACGGTAATTCGTCAGGCCTGGTGGTGGAACAGAATGGACTCATACTACCACAATCGAAACATTGCCGTTTATATCGATGCAGATGGTCGTCCTATCAGCTATTTGATTTACCGTATTCATGGCAATGTTTTCTTAGCTGATGAACTTTATTCGATCACTGCCAAAGGCTTAATATGTTTGCTTGGCTTCATGGGTTCTCATTCTGGTGCGATTAAAGAATTTCGCATGATTTTACCAGAGCATTCATTAATTGGTGAACTTTTCCCAGAACAAAATCAATTGCAAATTAGTCTGCATCCCTACATGATGAGCAGGATTATTGACTTTGCCATAATGGTTACTTATATGAAGCCCCTTCAAGAAGGCACCTTTAATGTTGAAGTGATTAGCGATGACCAATGTCCGTGGAATGTTGGCGTATGGCAGATAACTAATCAAGCTGGTCAAGTTTCCTGTAAACAAATTGAAGACGGCTTGGTTGATTATTCTGGCCCAATTACTGCTTGGACACAAGTTTTTTTAGGTAGACTAAGCATGAGTGATGCTGTTAAACTAGGGTTAATTACAGATTATCGGATTAAAAAGCTCGACTTTAAAAAAGGCGACGTTTCTTTCTATGATTATTTCTAGTAAAGAAGGTAATTAAAATGAGTAGAGAAAAGAAAATCAACTTATTAAAGTTCTTAGGCATCATTGTTAGTGGAATTAATGTAGTGATCTCTTTGATGATCATGCTTAATAAGTATCAAATTAGAAGAGATCAAAAGAAACTAGCAGATGAGGGTCACGCACCTTTAGGTGAGGATTAGTATGAAGCAATTGAAGATTGCATATTTTAATCAATTAGGGCGCAGAGAATTAGATCAGGCAAAGACAAAATTCGAAGAAGAGTATCCTGATACTGAAGTTAAATTAATTAGTACAGGGTATGATGAAGCTTTTGAAAAAATGGCTGATGGCGAGGCCGATTTGGTCATTGCGGATAAGCGCTATGAAAAGGATGACCTTGAAAGAGAAGATCTTGCTCAAGTTGGTGTAATGGCTATCTTGCCTAAGGGCAGCTATCAAAGCGGCATTCAAATGGTTGATAAAGCAGATCTGTCGGACATGACTTGCTTTATCGTGGCTAAACCTGAAGAAGAAGTTGCTGAACTTCATTTGTTTAAGGATCTTTATCAGGTGAAAAGCCCATTTATTGCTTCAAACTCAGTTGAAGAAGTTGCCTTGCTTGTGGCTTCAGGATCTGGTTACTTTTTGATCAATGAAATTGCGGCCGATTTGCTCAAGAACGACTCATTGCAAAAGTTATTCTTAACAGATAATGGTGCGCCAATGCGTCAAACGATTGCAGCTTTCTATGCTGAAAAGAATCCAGCTATTGCGAAGTTTAACGAAATTTTGAAAAAAGAATATTAATTTTGGCAAGTGGTGTGTTTACCACTTGTCTTTGTATAGCCAAATACTGTAAAATTAGAGGTGAAAACGGATGCAAACTGATTCTGGAGATGATTTTTATGCTAAGAAAAAATATATTGCCTTTAACTTCAATGGTACTTGTTTTGGGGCTTAGCGGATTGGCTACACAAGTTGAGCCAGTAAAAGCTTCAACTTACGGCAATGGTGACGTAGTCACTGTACCTAAGAACATGCAAGGAACCTGGTATTCATATGATCGGGATGCACACGATGGTAAAAAGATTACTTTTGGTGCACACACCGTAAATGGCAAGATTATTTACACACAAGATAAGAACGTGATCAGTGATTACTTTAATGGCAAGATTAAGAATCAAAAGAAGTTTGACCAAGTTACGAAGAACTGGATGTCAGGCAAGACAACCACAATGAAGAATGATACTTTCTATGAAATTGATCCATGGGTCACCTTTGAAAAGTGGAGTCTTTACAGAGTAACGCCACAAACAATTAATGGTCAAAAGCAAAACATTTTGGTCTACACGAGTAGATACGATGGCGGTAATTACTACAGAAGTAAGAAGCTTGCTAAGCAGATGAAGGATTACAAGTTTGAAAAAGTAAACTATACAATGTAAGAAAAGACGCATTCCGAAAGGGATGCGTTTTTTAGTATTCAGAATAAAAATTATGTTAAGTAATTTAGAATGTTAATTAATGGGAAATTATTTATAATAAAAGATAATAAATAAACTTAGTGAGGGTTAAAGATGAAACTACAAAAAGCACCTATTTTACACTTGTTCAAACTTGAAGTTGATCCTAAAAATCATGACAAATTAATTCAATCAATGTTGGATGCTCATTTAGATCAAAATGCATTGTTCATGCAAAGTGGTCACGAAGATGAAGCTGGACACAAGAATTATGCCGTTGAATGTTTCCAAGATGATGCACAATATCAAAAACATTTAAATTCAGAAGAATACCAAGCCTTTTTAAAAGCCAGTGATAAGCTGCTAACTGAAAAAGTTGATGTTGAATTACAACCAGAGTTTATTTCAACCAAGCCAGATAAATTGAATGTTTCTGGTGAAAATGACTATGTTGTTTACATGACTGAAATCGGCGTACAACTAGGCAAAGGCGATGAGTTTGCCAATGGCGTGTTAAAAGAAATGAAAGCTGCCGTTGAAAAAGAAGCAGGCATTATGGTAATGATTGCTGGAACTGTGATGAACCAGCCTAATGAGTGGCTTTCATTAGAAGTTTATCAAAATAAAGATGCTTATCAAAAACACCTTGAAACTAAGCACTTTAAGAGATATCTTGAGGCAACAAAGTTCTGTGTTGAAAGCAAAGGACTTCATTTACTTAAGTCAGACTTTGTTTCAGATCAAGGACAAATTTTTTACCGTCCTTAAAATGATACTAGGAAAAAGTGTCTATGTCCTGTAAAATATAGACAGAGTCAAGTCTAATGCATACCAAAAATCAAGTATTATCAGTAATTTCCTTAATTAATTTATACTCTATTTAATTAGAATATTGGTACGAATAGGGTTAGATTAGATAAAATAGAAAATAACGTGGTGATAGAAAGTAACACAAATAAACCTATGAGTATTGTAGTTTTTTCATAGGTTGCTATACTAAAGATGATTATTTGATTTCAACTAAAGTCTTTGGTTTTTGGTGGTTATGTTGTAGTCATATAATTGATTATGTTTTATTAAAGCCAAGAGCGTGCGTATCAGTTTATGCACGGATGCGATGGCAATCTTCTTGTAGCCTGGGCTATGAGAAGATTGCTTTTTCTTATCATAATAATCAGTAATATGGCAAGGTTGTGTAGCCCTAACAGTTTATTATGTTGATATTAATCCTTTACAGCAGAGTAATTAAATTGTTTAACAAAATGGATAATTAAACCGATAATTAATCCAGCTAAACTGAAGGTCAACCAGCTAAATCCTAGATGGAACATAGGTAAGTAGCGTTCAGCGTATGAAAGAATAGCTTGGATTAAAGGCGTTGAACGCAATACTTCTGGTAAAGTGTTGATCATATCGAATAAGGCAGGAATCAAGGTTAAGGCAGTAGTTATTTTGTAAACGACCGGATCATTTTTATATAAAGGTGAAAGAATACCCAAGATTACCAATGAGATAGCCAATGGATACAGAAGCATTAGGACTGGAGTAGACCAGCTAATGATCGTATCCAAGCCCATGTTGGCGATGATAAATGAAAGAAGGCAATTGATAGTTAAGAAGGTCTTGTATGAAATCTTAGGGAAACGCTTATGGAAGTCTTGGGCAAAGGCAACAACTAGACCCATTGCGGTAGTGATACAAGTGATCGTGGTTAAGGCCACAATTAATGCATCCCCAGCAGTACCCAAATAATGATGAGAAATTTGTGCTAAAGCTGTACCACCGTTTGAACTTAACTTGAAGTCGTGCAAACTTGTCGCACCAAGCCAGATCAAGCAAACGTAGATGATGGCAATAGCGAATATGCCAAACATGCCGCTTTTAACTGTAGTGATCGCCACGTCTTTTTCTCTCTTAAAGCCAAAGCTGAGAATTGAAGTGATCACCGTAATACCGAAGGCAAGAGCTGCCAAGCAGTCCATCGTGTTGTAGCCTTCTAAAAAGCCGTTAGTAAATGCGTTATGAGCGTAGCTTGCAGTAAAAGCTGTGTCCTTAGCGGCACCCATCGGGTTTGAAAAGGCTAAAAAGAAGATGAGAAATAATAAAAGCAGGAACACTGGATTCAAAATTTTCCCAATTAAATCAGTAACCTTTGCTTCGGTAGCAGAAAGGAAAAATACGATACCGAAGAAAATAGCGGAGAAAATAAGTAAACTAACTTTTTGCATATTGCCTGGTAAAAGTGGGGCAATACCGATGGTATAAGGAACTGTTGCAGTTCTAGGCGTAGCAAACAAAGGCCCTAAGGTTGCATGGATTAAAACTAGGAAGATCAACGCATATTTTTTACCGATTGGCTTTGCTAGCTCAAAAATCCCGTGTGAGTGAGTAATACTGATCGCAATCAGTGCCATTAGTGGCAATAAACCACTGGAAATTAAGAAGCCACTACTCGCAGCCAGCCAGTTTTTACCAGCTAATTGACCCAAGTGAACAGGAAAGATTAAGTTTCCGGCTCCAAAGAGCATACCGAAAATTAAAGAAGCAATAATTATAGTTTTACGAAAAGAATTAGTTTTATTCATTTTCTCTATCCCTTCTGTATTACCACCATGAAAAAAGACGCCCCTCAAGCAAGTTGCTTAAAGGACGCCTTTTGCGTGTTACCACCTTTGTTTACATTGTTATCGCTAACAATGCCTTACGCGTACATGAAAAAATCAGATACGTTGGTGCAGTAACGGGCACTCCCGGCTAAAACTTCCCATTGGGTTGCCTTAGTCACTCATAGATTACTTTCAATTGTCTTAATTCATACCTGCTTTCACTATCTCAGGCTCGCTGACTAAACTGACGACAATCTACTCTTCTATTCGTAGTGTGTAAAAAATCTTGTTGATAAGTAATATACAGGATAGTTTTCTTTTCGTCAACAAATTTTTTATTTAAACAGATCATTAAAGGCTTCACTCATAGTAGGATGAGTGTAGATTTGATCACGAAGTACGCTAGCTGGGATTTTTGTTTTGATTGCCATAGAAATTTGGTTAATCAGTTCATAGGATTCAATGCCGTATAATGTGGCACCAAGAATTTGATCGGTATCAGGATCGACTAGGGCTTTAAAAAGACCACGAGTATCTTTAGCTACGCGAGCCTTTGGAATAGCTTTGACAGGAAGCTTCTTAAGAAGATAGTTAATTCCTTGAGCTTGGGCTTGTTTTTCATTTAAACCTACTTGGGAAAGGGCCGGAGTGATAAAGACGCTGTAAGGAATATTGATTCGGTCGCTGACGACGCGCTTGCCGCTGCCAAAAAGTTGATCTTTGATGATGCGGTAATCATCTAGAGAAATGTAAGTAAATTGTGGGCCGCCTTTGACATCGCCGATAGCCCAGACATTTGGCACGCTAGTTAGCAAGTGATCGTCAACTTTTATTGCACCTCTGTCGGTGAGTTGGATGTCGGTATTTTCCAAACCAAGATTTTCGGTATTCGGTTTTCTACCAGTTGCAGCCAAAATTCGGTCAGCCTTGATTGAAAGCTCTTGACCGTTCTTTTCGTAGAAAACGGTGTCGTCTTCAACGCGATTGATCTTTACGCCGAGTTCAAATTTGATGCCGGTATTTTCAAGATCTTGTTTGATCATTTGACTAATGTCATCGTCTTCACGTGGTAAAAAATCGCTGTGAACGGCCAAGACTGTGACCTGGGTGTCGTAGTTTGCAAACATGTTGGCAAATTCAAGACCTATGTAACCACTACCAATAATAGTGAGTGTCTTAGGCATTTTATTTTGATCCATTGCTTCAGTAGAATTGATGACCTTAGTGCTGTCAGCCAGACCCGGAATTGGAGCATAGTTAGGCAGGGCACCAGTGTTAATGAAAATGCGCTTGCCACGGTAATGGTCTTTAGTACCGTCTTGCTTAGTGACTTCTATTTCATGATTATTTAAAAATTTAGCAGTACCGTCTAAAACTGTGACTGTCTTTTCATCGGCAAGCATGTGATAATTGGCATTTCTTAGAAAAGCGGTCATATCATTTTTACCATTGATGGCATCAGTGAATTCTACACCATTAGCAGCTTCAATGATTAACCGTTTGGATGGCAAGCAGGCGATGTTAATGCAGGTACCACCATACATTTGATTCGATTTTTCGATTACTAAGACTTCCTAGCCCTTAGTGGCTAAGAACTTTGCTAGGGTTTTACCACCTTTGCCGAAGCCAATGATAATGTTTTTGATTTCTTTAGTTTCCATATTAATAGTCCTCTTACAAAAAGTAATGATGAATGTACAATATTTATTTTAAAGAAAATATATAATTTGTCATCTTTTTTCTACTCTAAGTCAAGTATTATCAACGATTTTAGGTAATTTTATTTTGAAATAAGAGCCTAATTTGAATGGAGCCTCCGGAGAATCAAGTCAAATATCTGACTTTAGGGCATGAAAAATACAGCCTGCCTTCTGTAATTTCAAAAAAGAGGCTGTTATAATATCTATTGGATCAATTTTTATGACAAAAGTCTTTGGTTATGTTTGGCTACGTCATAGCTATATAATTGATCATTCTTAATTAAAGCGAAGATCGTCCGTAATAATTTATGGATCGATGCGATAGCGGCCTTCTTGTGACTTGCAGTCTCAGAAGACCGTTTTCGTTTCTCGTAATAATCCGCAATATGGCAAGGGTTGCCTGCTTTCTTGGCCGATTGAATTTGGTTGATTGCCAAGTACAGCACCTTTCTGCCGATAGCTGTCCCACGCTTTGAAATTGACAGGTGGGCCGTGAGGTTGCCAGATTCATAAACTTGAGGGTCAACGCCAACGAAGGCATTTAATTGGTTAGGGTTTTTAAAGCGTCTGATATCTCCGAGCTCACTAATAATTCTCAAGGCAGTGTTTTCGCCGATGCCTGGAATGCTTGTGAGGATCTCCAGATCCCGCTTAGGAGCCAGCTTAGCCATCTCCTGTAAAGCAGTCTGGCACTCTTCTTCAGCGCTTAGGATGTTGTTAATAGCTATTTTGAGGCCATGAACATAAGCACTGTCTTTTTTGACAGCTGGGCATGCGAGCTTGGCCAGCCGGATAAGCCTTTGTGCCAGATCATTGGTACGTTTTTCACCAATACCAGATAAGCTCTTTAAGAAGTCGATGATATCGGCTTCTTTTGTTTCTAATACGATATCAGGGTGCGGGAATCTGAGAACAGTACTCCAGTAGTTTTTTCCTCTCGGATTAGCCATTAGGTGCTCAATCTCTGGGAAAGTGAGCTGAATGGCTTTGTGCAGTCTATTCTTGTTGGTTATCAGATCGTGCGAAGCCTGCTCGTAGATGCGGTTGTTGGCCATCAATTCTTGATATTCTTCGCTTTGAACATAGGCCAGCCGTTGCGGGTGCTCAGATTGCAGCTTGGCGAGATACATTGCATCAAGCTTATCGGTCTTGTTCTGGTGCAGGTCATCCTTTGTCTTTCTTTTGGCTTCCAGTGGGTTCATCATGACATAGCGTAATTCGTGCATGTTCAAAAACGCCTGGAGTCTTCTGGAGTAGACGCCAGTTGCTTCAAAGATAATTTGCGGGTTGGTAACCTGTTTAAGGTCATCTAGCAGCTGATTGAAGCCTACCATATCGTTGGAGATGGCATAGTCATTAACTTTTTGGCCATTGACCATAATGCATACGTTAGACTTCCGGCTGCTAACATCAATACCGAAAACAGTTTTCAATAAATCCATAAGAATAAACCTCCGCTTTACTTGGAGATGAGCTACCTTCACCCAATTCAATCAGATCTAATTTTCTCAACCGGACTTTAACAGCCAACATACTTAGACGAGATTCTAAATTGAATGGTGAAGCTGCCAGTTTTGCTTACGACATCATGTGTCCAAAAGACGCACGGCATTGGCTTCATCTCCACTTTACATAGTAAAAGAAAAAGTGTTGAACGACTACTCCGTCGAGTAATCATCCAACACTAGATTAGTATGTTTTGCTTTATGAGTGTTGAGTTGTGAAAAAAATAACAGAGTTATAGACAATTGGAGGATGTCATTATGAGGGATATAATGAATGAGAAAACATCAGTTAAGAATAAAAATTATCCGTTGGTTTAACTACAGTTTTCCTAGGATCGATTTTCTTCTTAAGTTCTGGACAACCAGCACACATAGCTGAAGTAAGCGCTAACTCTAATGCTAATGGAGAAGCAACTTCAAATAAAGATGCCAAGGCACATGTAACTGATTCTTTGATTGCATTAAATGGCCCTAAGGGCCCGGAAGGAGTCGAGAAACTAGGATAACAAATTGATGGTGTTCATCAACAAACTGTTAAAGATGAATTACCTACTTTGAGCTTAAATGATTTAACTCCTGATCAATTGGGAAAGTTGCAATCAGCAGTAGGTAGTTTGGATCATAATGAATCACTTGAGGATCAAGGAATCACCTTGACATGGAAAACTAAACCAGATGTTGATGCTGTGGGGACAAGCCATGGTGTAGCAGAGCTTACTTACACTGATAATACTGGTGATACTCCGCAAAAAAGAAGCACTATCATCAAGATCGATGTCGATGTTCGTGAAGGACAAAAGAAGAACGCTGGTCAAGTTAGAAATCGCTTAACCTATATTGATGCAGATAGTAATCAGATTGTTGAATCTTATGATTGGGTTGGTAATAAGAATACTGACAATGAAAAATTTAACGATATGCAATATGTGTTGGAATCAAGCTGTTGAAGGATTAGGTTATAGAATGGTTGAAAGTACTTCGGATATTTACAATTTGACACAGTTTGGTAATGAAGACCAAACTATAAATCGCTTTGTTAAGAAAATTTCTGATAAGCCATTAACTTGGTCGCAAGCAAATGAAGAAGCTTCAAATAACAATTTAAACTATGATACTTCTAATTTCCTTGATGCTGACGGCTGGACTGGCAGCAACTTATCTTGGACCTTGGATCGCAACAAGCACTATTATGATTCAAAGGCAATTCATTTGAAGCAAATCAAGATGCAGGTGGTCAAGGATTCGAACACTGCTCATCAGTTGTTCCAGCAGGGTAATTTGGATAACGCATAAATTACAGGAACTACGGCTCAAGTAATGCAGAACGATAAGAACTTAAAGCATTTGCATCGAGCAGGAGTTTATTATTTACAACTTAATATGCGAAAGAATCGCGTTTTCTCTAATGCTAAAATACGTCACGCACTAAATTTAGTATTAGATAAAAAGTAACTTGCACGTAAAGTTTTGGCAGATGGTTCTACGCCAGCCGATACTTTTGTAGCACCAACGCTAGCCAAGGATCAAAGTACCGGTGTCGACTTTGCTAAAGAAATGAAGCCAGAAGAGACGCACAACGTAGTTAAAGCACAAAAATTATGGAATGAAGGATTAAAAGAAGAGGGTAGAAAAAAGGCAGACTTAACTTATTACACGGATGATCAGACGATTAATAAAAATATTGCCCAATTCGTTCAATCACAGGTTGAAACTAAGTTAAAGAATGCTAAAGTCGAAATTCATGCGGTTCCTGCTAAAAACGTTCAGGATAATGTCATGCGTGGTAATTTTGATATGTATCTAAGCTTGTGGTTAGCTGACTATACAGATCCAATGAGTGATATGGATGTTTTACAATCAAATAATTATCAAAATCATGATAGATATGTAAAAGCAACTAAGAGTAAAAGTGCCGAAGAAACTGATCACTATTGGGAAAATATGCGTAACGCGCAGAATCAGTTGACCAAGGATACAGCCGTAGTGCCTCTTTACAATATGACTGAGAGTCATTTGGCAAGAAAGAATTTAAGAGGAGTATTATGGCACTCAGTTAGTGAAGCTGATTATACTAGATCCTATTTTGCTATGCATAATTATAATTATGTAAAGTAATGATAAAAAGAAAAATACTTGGTCATTTGACCAAGTATTACCAGAGGGGAAAGTTCGATTTTTGTTAATAGTTATTTAGACGATTGTTGTCTGTCTTTTTAACTTTAACTGGGGTGGGAGCTTTAATTAAAACGAAACTGATAGCCATGAGGCCTAAAACTATCATTGCGGATAGAAGTACTTTAAACAATGCCCTCATTCCTTTCTTTTGTTTGATTTTAATATACAGGACAAAAATTAAGAATTGTTAGGCAAAAGGTAATATATTGCTAAAGAATTCTAAGAAAAAGTTGACGCTGATCAAGTTGTGATTTTGTTTGCTCTTTTAAACTAATTAATGAAATGAGGAGGAACATCTATGGTTAAAATTCAACGCTTTTTTATCAAATATAAAAGACAGATCTTAATAACAATTACTATTTTGCTTATCTTAGCTGAAATCTTTAAGTGGGTATTCAAATTAACATTGTTATATCAAATTCTGATGGCAGTTGCCGGTGTAATTGGCGTAATTCCGATAATTTTAACTGCTATATCATCCTTGAAGGTCAAGTTAATTTCAATTGATGTCTTAGTTTCTTTAGCCGTGATAGGTGCTTTTATTATTGGTGAATTCAATGAGGCCGCAATCGTTACTTGGCTCTTTATGCTGGGCGAAGTTCTGGAAGATTTTACGCTTAAAAAGACAAGATCCGAAGTTTCTGATTTGGCTAGTATGGCTCCACAAACAGCATTAGTAGTGCAAGAGGATGGGTCTACCGAAGAAGAGGATGTTGATTTTATCGATTCTGGCGATCAAGTAGTCGTTAAAACTGGGGACCAAGTGCCAGTAGATGGGAAGATTATTAGTGGTAGTGGCAATTTGGATGAAGCTAGTATCAATGGTGAGTCTAGATTAGTAAATAAGGGTGTCGGAGATGCAGTTTATGCCGGCACTATGCTTGAAAATGGTAATTTAACGGTTGAAACTACGGCGGCTGGTGAGGACACTACTTTTGGCAAAATCATTGAAGTAGTTGAAGAAGCCGAGGATTCTAAGTCTCATACAGAAAAGCTGATTAATCGTTTTGCCAAGTATTATACGCCATTTATTTTAATCATAGCTCTTATTGTAGGTGTGATTACACGCAACTTTAAGTTAGCGATCACAATTATGGTCCTTGGTTGCCCTGGTGCATTAGTAATTGGCGTGCCTGTTTCTACAGTGGCTGGTATAGGCAATGGTGCCAAGAACGGCATTATGTTTAAGGGTTCACAAGTTATGGATGAGATGCGGAAAGTTGACGAAATTGCTTTTGATAAAACGGGCACATTAACTATTGGTCACCCAGAAGTAAGTGCTGTAAGAGTTTTAAATGGAGATAAAGCCAAGATTATTAAACTAGCTGCCGCGATTGAAAAGAAGAGCAATCATCCGTTAGCTAATACGATTGCAAAGATGGATCCCTTTGTCATTGATGCAGTGGTTGAGACTGTTAAAGGTGAGGGAGTTATTGCTACATATGAACAAGAGAAGTATTTTGTAGGCAATTTACAACTGGTTGAAGAAAATACTAAAAAGAATGCTGAATTGGAAAAAATTGCAGATGATTTAAGCAGCCAGGGCGATTCGATTGTTGTCTTTTCAAATCGAGATCAAAGTTTGCTAGCTATATTCGGGATCAAGGATCAACTTCGTCCACAAGCCAAAAAAGCTTTGCTAAAACTGAAGAAACTTGGCATTAAGAAGCTAGTTATGCTGTCTGGTGACAAGCAACAAACAGCAGAAAAAATTGCAACTGAATTACCACTTGATGAAGTTCACGGAGAGCAGTTGCCTAGCGATAAAGCTACTTTTATTAAAGCTGAGCAACAAAAGGGAAACAAGGTCGCGTTTATTGGTGATGGCATCAATGATGGACCAGCCTTAGCTAGCGCTAATGTCGCAATTGCTGTTGGTAATGGTACAGATGTAGCTGTTGATGTTTCTGATATTGTTTTAGTCAAAAACGATCTAAAGCAAGTAGCTTACGCCTTTTCTTTATCGAAGAGAACGATTCTAAATATGAATGAGAATATTGCGCTTGCTTTGTTAACTGTTCTGATTTTGTTCATTGGGTTATTCGTGGGCTATATTGAGATGGCTAGTGGGATGCTAGTTCATGAATTGAGTATTTTAGTAGTCATTTTAAATGGTATGAGATTATTGAAAAATCGCTAATAACTTGATGATCATCAAGTTTTGAATCTGAATTAGGCTTTACCATAAACACGAGAAACACGAGAAAGGAAGTTCAAGTTATGAAGAAAGTAATGATGAAGTTAGATGGCATGACTTGCCCATCTTGTTTAACTAAAATTGAAAAGGCTGTAGAGGAAACTCCTGGAACAGACGATATTAAGGTTTTATTTAACGCTGGAAAATTAAAGTTCGTAATGGATCCGACTAAAACTAATTCAGATGAAATTAAAAGCGCCATTGAAAAGATGGGTTACGAAGTTAAAGGTGTTAAGGAAAAGGATATTTAAAAATGAACGCAGAAGAAAAGTATCAAGCAGAGTTAAAACAGAGTGATATTGATCATCATACTCCGACTGCAGGCGCAATGACGGGCCATATTATTGCTAATTTGGCTATTCATTCATTAAAAATTAATCAAGCTAGTTTGTTTGCTAGGGGTGCAGCTAGTTTGTTTTTAAGCGAAAATGCTAAGAAATGGTTAGATTTTGAAAAAGAAGAATTCGAGCAGTTGAATCACTTGTTAGTTAATAACGGTGAAAGCATCCCTACAACTACTGACCAATTTAAGGAATTCACCATGCTAGAAGAAAATGGGGCAGATAAATACGATTATGGGGATGCACAACTCTTTGCCTTAGTTAAAGACTTTGATACACAAACTTTATTTATTACTAAGGCAATTGCTTTAGCTGAAAAAGAAGATTGGCCAGAGCTTGCTCAAAACTTAACCAATTTATTAGCTTGGATTAAGGAGCAAATTCGTCTTACGCAAAACTTCTTAGGCCATGATTTGCGTGAAGGACTATATAATGAAGAAGACGATGATGATGACGATTTTTAGTTAAAAGGTGAAGAAAATGGCAGATTTATGTGTACGTTTGGTTCCATTATTTAATACTTTAAATGAGGCAGATCAGTTAGAGATAGAAAAGCTGGTAAGAAAGAAGAACTATCAAAAGGGTGAACTAGTAATGGATCCGACCGGCAATAATCTAGTCATTGTCGCATATGGGAGTGCCAAGCTTTATAGCTTAGATAAAAATGGTCATGAAAATATTACGCAGATTCTTCATACAGGTGATTATGCTGGTGAAGACTGGCTACTTGGTAAAAATGATGGCTCTATTTATGTCGAAGCAACGGGAAATAGTAAGATTTGTCTATTGAACAGGCAAGACTTTTTAAATCTGTTAAAAAAGCAGCCTATGCTAAGCATTAAGTTGCTTGAGCAAAGTATGACTAAGATGCAAACAATGCAAAGGCAAATAGATCTGTTGTCTTTGCCTAAAATTGAAGAGCGCTTATCTGAGTATTTACAAGAATATGCGGTAAAAGTTGGTAAAAAGACGTTTAATTTACCGTTAAAGATGAAGGATCTAGCATTATATTTAGGAACTACGCCGGAAACTTTGTCACGTAAGTTTGCCTTGCTGGAGAAACAAGGCGTGTTAACGAGAAAACTACGCAAAATTATTTTGAATTAACAAAAAAGCAGAGCAAAGCTCTGCTTTTTACATTGATAAAATTATGTTAAGTTCTACTTGCTGATGAAGTTTTCTGGGATGCACCCTGGTTGATCATTTGAATAGAAATATCTTTCTTACCAAGAGGGTAGAGAATGCTGGCACATGGAGTCAACTTGTCCTTCATACCTTCACCAACAACCATCGTGATGGCATAGTCGTCAATCCATTGCATCTGATCAGGATTTAAACTGGTTTGAATTTCGTTACAAATGACATCGATCAATTGATCGCTTAAGGCATCTTTTTTAAAGATAACGGTCAAATCATCAATACCAGATGGCATGTGTTCGTAAGAAGCATGGTGACGGTTGAAAATTTCCATTAATTTTAAGGTAAAACCAGCGCCTTTATCAAGCATGTATTTTCTCAAATAAAGGGCCGCAAAGTTTTTACCACCAGCGATACCGGTAATTGTGTGCTTAGGAACAAAACCGTCTTCAGGTACGATCAAAGTTCCTGGCTTATCTGGATGATTAGTATTTTTTACATTAACTGGTATCTCGCCTTGAATGGCGGGGATTAGAGCTTCGTCGTGAAAGACGGAGAAGCCAGCATAGGACAATTCACGCATTTCACGATAAGTCATCTTTTTGATTGGCTTTGGCTGATCGATAATGTGCGGATTAGCTGAGAAAATTGCGTCAACGTCGGTGAAGTTTTCATATAGAGCCGCATTAAGACCGCGAGCTAAGATTGCCCCTGTAATATCTGAACCACCACGAGAAAAAGTAGCGATATGGCCAGAAGGCGTAATGCCATAAAAACCAGGGAAGATAACTCGTTCATCGTCATTGAGTTTGACACGTTTTAAATTAACGTAGGTTTCAGGGTAACTTCAGCATTATTCGGCGTACCAGTAACAATTAAGCCCACATCTTTTGGCTCAAGAAAGCGAGTTTTAATACCTTGATGCTGCAAAATTTTAGCTATTAAAATAGCGTTTAAACGCTCACCGTGAGCCATCCGATAATCGGCATTAGGATAATCTAATTGTGGCAAGGTTAACAGCATACGCTTGATTTCAGCTAGCTCTGATTGTGGCAAATCAAAATACTGGGCAATTAGTTCGTAGCGCTGTAAATTTTATTAACGATATCCTGATAATTATTGCTTCTCAAACTAGTGCAAGCATAAGTGATTAGTAAATCAGTCACCTTAATATCATCACTAGTTCTTTTTCCAGGTGCGGATACTACAATAACTTTGCGTTCGGGATCGTTTTTGACGATGTTTAGTGCTTTATCGACACTATTTCCGGCAGCTAGAGAGGAGCCGCCCAACTTAACAACTTTCATATCTATTCCTCTAAATGAATTACTTTAAATCTAAAATTGAACTGATAGCTGCTTCCATGTTGACTGGATCAATTACTTTTTCAACGTGTGGTTCGTGGTCAAACAAGGTGCGTACACCGATGGATAATTGACCACCCAATTCATCATGCAACTTCTTAATAGCAGCTACGCCAGTTTGAGGACAAACTCTACCTGTAATAGCCTCATAAACGGTTTCAGGGAACTTATAAGGACTAGCAGTAGACACAATCACCATTGGTGTTTGATCGTTTGTCTTGCTCTTATATTGCTGAGCAACGTATGAACCTACTGCAGTATGAGGATCAATTACGTAGCGATCATAATTGTAGACGCGGTGAATTTCTTCTTTTACTTCATCTTCAGTGGCAAAACCAGCCGCAAAAATGGTTTGTAATTTGTCTAAGACCTCTTTGTCGACTTGGTAATGACCTCTTTGCGTTAATTGATTCATTAGACTAGCAATTTTTTCATTATCTTCATCATATAAATCGAATAAAAGTCGTTCTAGATTGCTTGAAACTAAAATATCCATTGCTGGTGCGTTAGTTAAATGGAACTTACGACGCTTGTCGTATTCACCTTTGGCAAAAAAGTCAGTAAGAACGTTGTTTTCATTTGAAGCACAGATCAATTTGTTGATTGGCAAACCGAGTTTTTCTGCATAGTAACCAGCTAAAATGTCGCCGAAATTGCCTGTAGGTACGGTAAAGTTTACTTTGTCGCCCAAGTTGATTTCACGACGGCGAACCAATTGACCATAAGTGTAAAGGTAATAAGAAATTTGAGGAACAAGACGACCAATGTTCATTGAGTTAGCAGATGAGAATTGGAAACCGTTTTGGTTTAGTTTCTTTCTGAAGTTTTCATCGTTAAAAATCTTCTTTACTTCAGTTTGCGCATCGTCAAAGTTACCCTTGATCGCGATGGCTTCCAAATTGTCGCCGTGTTGACTGAGCATTTGTTTAAGTTGGACAGGGCTAATGCCGCCTTCAGGATAGAAGACGATGACGCGTGTACCTTTTTGGTTAGCAAAGCCGCGCATTGAAGCAGTTCCGGTGTCACCAGAAGTAGCAGTCAAGATAATGATGTCACGATCGATTTTCTCAATTTGTACTGCACGTGTCATTAGCTGTGGTAACATCTGCAAAGCAATATCTTTAAAAGCTAAAGTTGGACCGTGAAAGAGTTCCATGTAAAAATTATCGTTGTGTTTTTCA
This sequence comes from Lactobacillus amylovorus DSM 20531, assembly GCF_002706375.1. Classification (NCBI taxonomy): domain Bacteria; kingdom Bacillati; phylum Bacillota; class Bacilli; order Lactobacillales; family Lactobacillaceae; genus Lactobacillus; species Lactobacillus amylovorus. Next base: position 196,349 of record NZ_CP017706.1, on the reverse strand, counting down.
ATTGGCACAATGCTGCGGTCGTCCCATTGTTCGCTATAAGCATTGATTACTGCAGATTTAATTTGATCCTTAGAAAAATCATCAAAAAATAAGCTAATGATCATTGCTGAAATTTGCTTATAAGATAACTTAAGTAAATCTTCTAGTTGAAAATTAGCTTTTGGAAAATCTACTGGTACATAAAGTCCACCATCTTGGGCCAACCCTTGGATGATTGCGGCTGGTGAAGTTAACGCATTGTCTTTTGCGCCTCGAGTACTACGATATTTCATACAAATCTTCCTCTTCTTATTTAAGTGATAAATATATTTATTTAACATTGTAACTTGTTTTGCCCATGTGTTACAATCATAAAAATAAGAAATTCATTAAAAAAGAGGGATATAGGAAAATGGCAATCAAAATCGCATTACTTGGTTTAGAAACCGTTGGTTCCGGTGTTTTAAAAATCATTAAAAATAATCAAAAAAAGATTAAACAAACAAGTGGAGAAGAGATTGTTATTAAAAAAGCCCTTGTTTGTAATCTTAAGAAGCACCAAAATATGGCTAAAGAAGTCGAATTGACGACTAACTTTGATGATATTTTGCATGATGCAGAAATTAAAATAATTAATGGGCGGTTTGCATCCCGCTAAGGAATACATCTCTGATGCATTAAATGTAGGCAAGAATGTGGTTACTGCCAACAAGGACTTGATGGCTACTTTTGGTTCAGAACTTATTGCCTTGGCTACTAAAAATAAGTGCGATTTGATGTACGATGCGAGTGTAGCAGGCAGTATTCCTATTTTGCGTACTCTTAGCACCTCTTATGCTAGTGATAAGATTTCAGAAATTCAGGGAATCATCAACGGTACAACGAATTACATTTTGTCGAGGCTGATTCAACTAACGATGTCACTGGAAAAGACGCTGCCTACAACATTGTCATTTTGAGCAAGTTTGCCTTTGGTACCAAGATTAGTATTAATGATTTCACTATTGAAGGGATCAATCACTTGCAAAAGTTCGATATTGAACAGGCACAAGCAATGGGTTATGTGATTAAGCTAATCGGCATTGCCAAGAACATTGCAGGTAAGCTCTTTGTGAAAGTTGCGCCGTGTCTTTTGCCTAATAATGCGATTATGGTGCATATTAAAAATGAATTAATGCTCTGCAAATTAAGAGTCAAAGTCTTGGCACAGCGATTTTTACTGGACCAGGTGCAGGTAGTTTAGCCACTGCCAATTCCGTAATGAGTGATGTAATTTCGGAAACCAGCAACTTTGTCAAACAGACTAATGGCAAACCCTTCAGTAATTTCTCTAGAACGATGAAGTTGACCAGTTCAGAGGATGTCAAGTATCCTTATTACTTATCTTTTGAAACTGAAGAAATAAGTCGCAGACAATTGCAAGACTTAGCAATTCAAGACAAATATTTGAGAGCCAGTTACAAGATCTTATAACGATTGTGAGGGGAGTTATAGATGATTATTAAGGTACCAGCTTCAACGGCAAATTTAGGGCCAGGATTTGATTCTATAGGGATGGCCGTTTCACTTTACTTAGAAGTAGAGGTCTTAAGTATTTCAGATCGTTTTCAAGTTGACCATGTAATGCCTAAGATTCCTCATGATAAAAATAATCTGATCGTGAAGACGGCGCTCACCGTTTATCCAGGATTAGAGCCACTTCATTTGCGCGTGAATAGCGATATTCCGCTTGCTCACGGCTTGGGTAGCAGTTCTAGTGAATTGCCGCAGGAATCGAATTAGCTGATCATTTTGGCAAATTAGGCTTGTCTGATGAAGAGAAAGTCCAGATTGGTGCTCAAATTGAAGGTCATCCTGATAACATTGCTCCTACGATTTTAGGTGGTCTAGTGGTAGGAACCGAAGTAGACAATCATTTTGATGCGGTAAAAGCTCCACTTCCTCCATATAGCTTGGTAGCATATGTGCCTAATTATAATTTACCAACCAAGAAGGCGCGGGGCGTTTTACCAAAAGAATTGCTATTAAAAGAGGCCACTCATGGTTCCGCGATCGCAAATACGCTCGTAGCTAGTTTGTTTGCCCAGAACTATGAGATGGCCGGAGAATTGATGGAGAAAGACGTTTTCCATGAACCATATCGTGAAAAATTGGTACCAGAGCTTTTGAAGGTAAGAGAAGTAGCTCATCAAAAGCATGCTTTAACAACCTACCTTAGTGGTGCAGGTTCAACGATTATGACTTGGATTGAAGATAAGCACGTCAAAGGCTTTTTATCAGGACTTAACAAGCATGACTTAAAGGCTAATACGCTTGTTTTACACCCTGATGAACACGGCGTACAAATAATTGAATAAAAAGAAAAGTGACCTTTAATTTTTATTCAAAGTCACTTTTTGATTAAAGGATAATTTATTTATTTTTGTATACTGCAATTCTACGATATGCCAGTTCTAGGAAAATAAAGTTTAGTAAGGCAAAGAATGCTAAGTAATATGGCATAATCCAAATGCCTGTTTTTTGCTGAATAAAGCCAAAGATCATTGGCATAAAGGTGCTACCGATGTAAGCAGATGCCATTTGTAATCCAATTACGGCTGCCGCAAATTTTTTACCAAAGTTAGCTGGTGCCATATGTTGGATAGCCGGATAGATAGGCCCCATGCCTGTTCCAATAATTAGAAAACCGATTACTGCTAAGTAGTATTGAGATGATGGAATAAGCACTAATAAAATTCCAATGGCTTCTGTGATTAAACCAATTCGAATGAGCTTTCTATCAGATAAGCGGTGAGAGATAAAACCAGCAATTAGTCGTCCTAACATCAAACCACCAAAAATCAAAGAACCAAATGATGCAATGAGCTCTGAATTAATATTGCTTTTAGTACCGGCAAAATAACTTGATGTCCATAAAAAAGAAGTGGCTTCACCTGCACAGTAAAAAAAGAAGGCAAATAAAGTAAAAATCACGCCAGGTACCTTCAATGAGGACATGATGCCGACTGATTCAGAGGTTTCACTGTCTACATTAGCTTTCTCGTTAACTTTCCATAGTGGCAGAGAAATGATGCAAACGAATAAGATAAATCCTTGTAATATTGCAGTCCATAGGTAACCCGCATGCCAATTAGCTTTGAGTAAAGCAAATGCCATGATATTTGGACTTATTACGGCTCCTACACCATAGAAACAATGCAAGAAGTTCATGACCCGTGGAGAATAATTACTTGCAACGTAATAATTTAGGGCGGCATCAATTGATCCGGCACCTAGACCATAAGGTATTGCCCAAACAAGTAATTGCCAATATTGGTTGACAGAAGAAAACCCTAATAGACCACATACAGTTAAAGTGATTGAAATAATGACAATCCACTTGACGGCCATTTTTTTGATTAAATGTGGACTGAATAAAGATGAAATTACAGTCATTAAAGAAATAGTCATTGAAATATAGCCTGCATAAGAGCTCGGTACATTTAAACTTGATTGCATTGCTGGCCAACCGGACCCAAGTAACGAATCAGGTAGTCCCAGACTAATAAAGGCTAAATAGATGACGGCTAATAATAAAGATCCCAATGTTGTTTCCTTTTGCAAAAAGTATCTCAATATACTTTTTATTCTAGTTTTTCTTTATTAATTATAGCATTAAAGGATAAAATCCAAGAGTCAATTGAAAGTAAAAAAGACAGCAGATTTTTTGAACTGTTGTCTTTTTAGATGTTTAATTATCAAAAGTTTCTGTGAAGCTATCGCCATCAACAAGCATTCTTTTGGCGTTTACCGCATACCAGTAAGGCATGACTTCCACGCCATCTTCTGTTTCTGGCTCGCAGTCGGCCATTTCTAAGACATTTTCGAGATCTTGTTTGTTAATTTGCGGATATAGTTTCAACAGGGCATCTTTAGTCATACCAGTTTGCTTAAAGCCACTATCCTTATAGTTTTCTTTGAAGATGTCTTTAAAGTCGTTTAAATCGTAACGCGGCTTGAAATCGTCATCGAAGTACTTGATTTCGATGTTTTCGATTTCCATGAAAGCTCCTAGTTGGTTAGCTAAATGTGGCAACTTATTGGCGATTTGCTCAATAGTGTAGCCATCTTCTGTAGTGGTTTTAGCGTTGTCATGTTGCTTGAGCCAGGCCTCTCTGACATCGTGGATGTCGTCGCGAGTATTGATAGTGTCTTTTACCTTTTGAATAAGATCGTTGTGATGCTTAACAGCTTTTTGCCATTCCAAGCGGTTGGAGTACATTTGGCGGTAACTAACAGGGAAGGGATGGTTGATCGTATTAAAAATGAAGTTAAGTTTATCGGTTGAGTATGAATCTAGTTCATTTTCTTTCCAAATTAATTCGTAATATGAGCTCATGATAGTCCTTTCTATATTCTTATTTATTCAATAGCTTTAATTATTTTTTTGTTCTTATCAATCACATTTTGAGCTTCTATAACTGATTGTTCAATCTCTTGAATATGATTATTTTGCATTTGTTTATCAGAAAAGAACTTTGGATTGTTTTTGTAGAATGATTCCAGTTTGTGATAATAATCAATTAATTTATTTTGAAAATCTATATCATTCTTAGTAGAAGGTAATGAGTAATTTCCCATGATTCCAATTAGGAAAATCTTCATCTAGGCAAATAGGAAAGTTGTCCGCTTGATGCATTTCCCATAGATCACTATAGAAGTCTGTAACTTGATTTGCTTCTTTTGATAAGAAGTATCTGTCATCTTCTTGAACAAGCCAACCTTTATCAATAAATTTTTGAGTTACTTTTGGTACATTCAAATTGTAGGTAAAGATAAAATATTTAGGGATTTTAGCGGTGGTAAGTCTACCTTTTTTGATTTTGCCCCACCAAATTAATAGAAGTAATTCACGCAAACTAAAATCTGTATTTGTATCATATTTGGCGGTGTACTTAGGATAATCAAATGATCTACCAAATTGTTTATCATAATCTGGTTGGCTTTCTTGCATTTTACGGTATTTGGTCCAAACTTTCGATTGCTCATCTTCATATTTTTTCCAAGCTGCTGCATTTTTCTCATTAAAAGGTGTAGGAGGTATTGACGCATATTTATTGTCTTCTGAGCCTTGACTTGATTTCTCATCCGAATTTTCAGAATGGAGTTGAGAAGTGCCAATTAGTAATTTAATTCTCTCAGCTAATTCGTTATTTTGTTTAGATAATTTGGTATTTATTTTTTGTAGTCGTAAATTTTAATTAACAACCAGATAATTATTGCAATTAAAATTAGTAATATTATTGCCATTTTGATCCTCTTTATGATGATACTAGGTTGTTTTTAATTTATCCGAAATGTTAACCTTTTAAAACTATTATATCTTAAGTATAGTAGAGAAGATAAAAGTCGAGAGATAATAAAAACTCATAATGGAATTTCTTCCAATATGAGTTTTTTGTTAAATATTCAATTGTCTTACTTTTCTAGACTATCTCTTGCTCCTTGAAGCGACCGTATACCTTTTCAACTTCACTTACGCTCATGAAGGCGTATGGGTCAGCTTTTTGAACAATTTGACGAATATCATACATATCGTAGCGGTCGATAATAGTGATCAAAACCGTCTTTTCAATGTGACTGTAGGCACCTTCAGCATCGTGCAAAATGGTAATTCCACGGTGCATTCTGTTTTGAATACCATCAATGATGTGTTGGGGATGCTGAGTTACGATCATAACCTGCATCTTCTTATGTTGCGTGTAAACAGCATCGATTACACGGCCGTTAATAAAGATGGTTAAAGCAGAGTATAAAGCTCTTGTCCAGCCAAACATGAAACCAGCTGCGGCAATAATGATTAAGTTAATAAAGATATTAAACTTACCGTAGCTAATGCCAGTCTTTTGACGAATAACGATCCCTATGATGTCCAGCCCACCGGTTGAAATTCCGTTCTTAAGTGCAAAACCAGTACCAATACCGTTAATTGTCGCACCGAAGATCGCACAGACAACAGGATCAAGATCCATATGCAATGGTTGAATGACATGCATCATGATTGATCCTAGGACAACTGCCACAATCGTAAAGAACGTGAATTTATGTCCGATCTTAACCCAAGCCAAGATAAACAATGGAAAGTTTAAGACGAAGTACATGATTGAGGTGGACAGCGTGAATGGTAAGTATCGTTCACTGACAGTGTTAATTAACTGCGCAAAACCTGTGATTCCGGATGAGTACATGTGTCCTGGCGTCCAGAAGAAGTTTAACGCAACCGCCACAGCAATTGAGTAAAAGAGGGCCGCTGATAACTTAGACAAGAAGTTATAGCGCCTGTTGAATTTATCTAATTGATCCATATAGCGTCAATCCTTAGTTTAAATACAAACTATATTTATTGTTTTTAGCATACTAAGTTTAACAAAAATAAGGGCAGGGACCAACCAATAAAATTATTTATCCCAATGCTTTTTAATAAAATCAGCACGGCCACCGGCTTCTTCTAATGCATATCTTTCAGGATTCTTTTTATAGAAACCTTGATGGTAGTCTTCAGCAGGGTAAAAAGGTTTGGCTTCTTCGATTTGAGTCACGATTGGCTTATCAAATCTACCGCTTTCAGCAAGTTCTTGTTTAGACTTTTCAGCGGCTTCTTTTTGTGCTTCAGAATTGTAAAAAATGACAGGACGATAATTATCGCCACGATCTTGGAATTGGCCCATTGCATCGGTAGGATCAGTTACTTGCCAATAGTAATTTAAAAGTTCTTCATAAGAAATCTTGCTTGGATCATAAGTGATTTTGACTGCTTCTGTATGACCGGTTTTGCCGCTGCAAACTTCTTCGTAGGTAGGATTAGCCACATGACCACCGCTATAGCCAGAAACGACCTTTTTTACGCCATCTACGGTGTCGAAAGGTTCCACCATGCACCAAAAACAACCGCCAGCAAAGATTGCTGTGTCTGAATGTTTATTCATATTATTCTCCTTTTCTAATTTAAATACCATTTAATAATCTTAATTGTTTTTAATTATATGACAAAAAAGAAAGAATCACCAAAATTTTTGATGATTCTTTTACTTAATTATTTCTTGTTAATGTACTTCTTAATAGTACTGATTGGGTTTAGCCAAGTACCATTGTCAACGTTCCAGTTATTGCATGGGAAGCCATTCTTGTTAATGTACTTCTTAGTGGTCTTAGTCAAACCTAAGTGAAGGTGAGAGCCAGTTAATTTACCGATCTTTTGGCCAGCTTTGATCTTTTGACCAGCCTTGACGTAAATATCACTCTTGTTGTTAAAGCCTTCTTGATAAATTTCTACATATTTATCTGGACTGATAACCCAAATGAACCAGCCTAAGCCGCTACCATAAGCAACTTTCTTAACTGTACCTTCATGAATAGCGTAAACAGGTGAGTAGCCAACTTCTGAGTGACCGAAGTCCCAACCATCGTGGAAGTATGAAGGTGGGTTAACAGAACGCATATAATCAGTCATCCCGAAAGTTTGCGCTTTGGACATTGGACGTACACCGTACTTGTCACAAGCCTTGAATGGGTAAGTCCATTTGTATGTCTTTTTTTCTGGTTCAGTAGTAGTTGTTGTTGTTGTATTGCTGTCAACTGCAGCATCAGCTGCAACTACAGTTGATACATTTAAATTTGAACCTAATAACACTGCGCCTAATAAAGTGATTAATTGTTTTTTAAATCTCATCTATATTAAATCAGGATGTACCTGAATATCTCCTTTCTTTATGTGACCAGAATTATTGTAGCGCAGTAGTTTTACGTAACCGTTACAAAACTGTTTCTACTTACCAAAATATAGAAAAACAGGACTGAATACTTCTCAGTCCTGTTTAAAATAAAAATTTTATTACTTAGCGTAGTCATCAATACCTAAGTGTTCAAGAATCAATGCGGCAGTTTCCTCGATTGAACGGTGAGCTACATTGATTACGTAACAGCCTAACTTCTTGTATAAAGCTTGAGCTGATTCAAGTTCTTTGTTGATTGAATCCATGCTTGAGTAGCTAGTGTCTGGGTTTAAGCCGTATGAAATCATTCTTTGACGTCTAATTTCATTCAATACAGATGGATCGTTGGTTAAACCAATAATCTTCTTAGGATCAATCTCGTAAATTTCCTTTGGAATATGAGTTTCTGGAACAAGTGGTAAGTTAGCAACTTTCAAGTTCTTGTTAGCTAAGAACAATGAAAGTGGAGTCTTAGAAGTTCTAGATACACCAAGTAAAACTACATCAGCTTCCAAGAAGCCCTTAGGGTCTTTGCCATCGTCGTACATTACGGCAAATTCCATTGCGGATATTCTATCGAAGTACTTTTGGTTCAAACTGTGTTGAGCACCGATCTTTTGATCAGGGGTCATGTGAGTAGTCTGTTGGATAGCTTCAACTACAGGTGAGAAGATGTCGACGCATTGAATATTGTGTTCACGTGCAAACTTGATAATAGGCATTTGCATTTCATCTTTTACTAAACTGTAGATGATTACAAGATTTGGATATTTTTCAATTTCTTGTAAAACTTCATCCAATTTCTTTTCATTAGTAATAAATGGGTAACGACGATAATTAATTTTAGCCTTTGGAAATTCAGCAGCAGCCGCAGTAGCGTTGCTAAATGCAGTATCACCAGCAGCATCGGAAATAATGATAATGTTTAATTCGAGTTGGTCTTTTGTATCTGCCATATCAGCACCTCTTTCTGTGAATAATTATACTATTAATGAAAGCGGATTAACAACCGATATTGTAAAGATAAACTTTTTCAAAAAATATTTAAAAATTGTGTTGACCCTTAAGATTTGTTTGGTATAATTTAAGTAAATGTATGGCGTGACGCCAAGAAATGGAAGGAGGGATCACACATGGCTAAGACAATCGTTCACGAAAACGAGTCTATTGATGATGCTCTTCGTCGTTTCAAGCGTTCCGTTTCAAGAAGTGGTACCTTACAAGAATACCGCAAGCGCGAATTCTACGAAAAACCAAGTGTTCGTAGAAAATTGAAGTCAGAAGCTGCACGCAAGCGTAGACATTATTAATAATCTGAAAAGCTCACCCGGGAATGGGTGAGCTTTTTGTTTTCAAAAATATTTGATAAACACTGTATTGAAATAATTGATATTTTGATACTGTGTTTTTTTATTAAATGAGTTAATAACTATATGTAGATATTAAAGCTACCAGTACTCACTATAAATTGTAGGTGAAGCAAATATTTTTTAAAAGTCAAGTCTTAAAAACAATTCCAATTAGCGTTAACGTTAGAGATGTATTTTTTAGAATTCGGGAGATAAAATGGCAACTTTAGAGATAAAAAATTTACATGTTGAAGTTAAAGACGAAGAAAAGAAAGCCTACAAGAAAATTTTAAAAGGCGTAAATCTTACTATGCACACAGGTGAAATTCACGCCATTATGGGTCCAAATGGTACAGGTAAATCAACTTTATCTGAAACAATCATGGGCAATCCAAAATATCGTGTTATTGAAGGTGAAATCCTTTTAAACGGTGAAAATGTCCTTGATATGACAGTTGACGAACGAGCTAGAAAAGGACTCTTTTTAGCAATGCAATATCCGGCTGAAGTTCCTGGAGTTACGAATGCGGAATTTTTACGTGCCGCAATTAATGCTCGTCGTCCAAAGGACAATCCAATTCCTATCATGGATTTCATTAAAGAGCTTAATAAGAACATGGCTTTACTTGATATAAATGATTCAATGACTGAACGCTATCTTAATCAAGGCTTTTCTGGTGGTGAAAAGAAACGTAATGAGATATTGCAAATGTTAATGATTAAGCCTACTTTTGGCATTCTTGATGAAATTGACTCAGGCCTTGACATCGACGCGCTTCGTGTTGTCTCACGCGGTGTAAATGCCATGCGTAGTGATAATTTTGGCGCTTTAATGATTACTCACTATCAAAGATTATTAAATTATATCGTTCCAGATGTGGTTCACGTCATGATGGACGGCAGAGTTGTAAAAGATGGTGGTCCTGATCTTGCTAAAAAGCTGGAGCAAGAAGGCTACGTAGGTCTTCGTGATGAACTAGGTCTTGATATTAAATTAGTTGATGAAGAGTAGGGGATAAAAATGTTTTCTAACATTACTTTTCAAGAACTTAGGTCAAAATATAACGAACCTGATTGGCTAATTAATGAGCGCTTAGAGGCTTGGGATTTAATTGATAAATTGCCACTACCTAAAATGCAGCAATTTAAATATTCAGACTGGCTACTAATTGTTAATAATGATTTGACTTCAGAACAAACTGCTTTAAAAATTAGCGATAATTCAGAGTTAGAAGAAAATAAAGTCATTTGCCAAGATATATTCGAGGCTAGTAAGCAATATCCTGAATTAGTGCAAAAATATTTAAACTCAGTTTCTCATTTTAATGAAGATAAATTGCTAGCATATAATACTGCTTTTATGAACAACGGCCTTTTCTTATATATTCCTGATAATGTCGAAATGCAGGAACCGATTGAAATTGAACTTGCTCAAAATAGCATGAGCAAAAGTGCTTTGATTTCACACATTGTAATTGTAGTCGGCAAAAATAGTAAAGCTAAGTTTATCCAGCACCTGTCTACAATCGGTCATGAGAAGAATTTGGCCAATTTAGTTATTGAAGTTCAGGCTTTGGCTGGAAGCAACGTTGAATTTTCTTCGCTTGATGAAATGGAAGAAAATACTACACTTTACTTCAATCGTCGTGCTAATTTGGCTCGAGATGCTCATGTTGAATGGAATGTTGCTTTTATGAATGACTGTAATACAGTCGGAGATTTAGCTTCAGAACTTCTAGGTGAAGGCAGTTATGCTTATTCAAAAGCAATTGCTATTACGACTGGCAATCAAAAAGTTGCAGTTAACAATCGAGTGATTAATCGTGGACCTCATTCAACTGGTTTAATTAATCAACGTGGGGTACTACTCGAAAATTCTAGATTGATATTTAACGGAATTGGACAAATTGTTCACGGTGCACATGGATCAAAAGCTGATCAACAAAATCGTGTTTTGATGATGTCTGATACGGCACAAGGGGATGCTAACCCACTTTTGTTGATTGATGAAAATGACGTTATTGCAGCGCATGCGGCTAGTGTTGGCCCGGTTGATCCAATTCAGATGAATTATCTAATGAGTCGCGGCATTCCTTACGTTCAAGCTGAAAGAATGGTTATCCATGGCTTTTTAGATCCAGTACTTGGTGCCATTCCTAAGGGAAAAGTAAAGGATCGAATGCTCGCGATTTTGGAAAGAAAATTGATTAATGGACAAAGAAGCTATTACAAAAATAAGAAATGATTTTCCTATTTTAAAACAAAAGATTAATGGCAATAGATTAGCTTATCTGGATAATGCCGCTACCATGCAAATGCCTGTGCCAATTTTGCATAAAATCAACAGTTTTTATCAAACTTCATATGCTAACGTGCACCGAAGTGCTGACACTTTAGGCTTTAATGCAACTAAGCAATATGAAGAGGCCAGAGGGAAAGTTGCGAGCTTTATTAATGCGGCTGATGCAAATGAGATAATCTTTACTAGTAGTTGTACAGATAGTTTGAACTTGGTAGCTGCAACTTACGGCGAACAAAACATTCATGAACAGGATGAAATTGTGTTAACCATAATGGAGCATCATTCTAATCTCTTACCATGGCAACAATTGGCGAAAAGAAAAGGTGCCATCCTTAAATATATTGATTTGACTGAAAGTCAGACTCTGGATTGGGATGATGTCAAGAAAAAGATAACCGCCAAGACTAAAATTGTGGCAATTGCCCATGCTTCTAATATATTAGGAATGATGAATCCTATTGAGGAAGTAATTAAGATAGCTCATCAAGTTGGAGCTGTAGTGGTAGTAGATGGTGCACAAGCCGTGAGTCATTTTCCAGTTGATGTTCAAAAGATGGACGCAGATTTCTATGCTTTTTCCGGATACAAGATGCTTGCACCAACAGGTATTGGTGTTTTGTATGGTAAAAAGCAATTATTAGATCAAATGACACCATATCGTTTTGGCGGTGAAATGATTAGTAACGTTACCAAATACGATGCAACTTGGGCAGATTTGCCGCAAAAGTTTGAGGCGGGGACACCAAATATAGTTGGTGCAATTGGTTTAGGCTATGCAATCGATTATTTGCATGAAATAGGTATGAATAGAATCCAGACTTATGAAAATGTGCTAAGCAAATATTTGATGCAAAAAATAGAGAAATTAGATTTTGTCGCTATTTATGGCCCAAAAGAAGACCATACAGGGGTGTTTTCATTTAATTTGAAAAATATTCATCCTCATGATGTGGCTACAGCACTTGATATGCAAGGGATCGAGGTAAGAGCGGGGCATCATTGTGCTCAGCCCTTGATGCATAGATTAGGTGTTGAATCTACAGTAAGAGCTAGCCTTAGTTTTTATAATAATAAGGAAGACATTGATCAATTAATTGCAGGTATTTTGGAAACAGAGGAGTTTTTCAATGGGACTAAATAATTTACGCACTTTCTATCAAGCTCTGGTTCTTGATCATGCTAGTCATCCCCGTAATAAAAAAGAGATGAAGGAGGCTACAGCAATACAAACTGTCCATAACCCAAGTTGCGGCGATATGGTTAATATTTTTGTAAAGGTGCAGAATGAAAAAATCATTGATGTCTCTTTTACGGGTTCGGGATGCACGATTAGTCAGGCTTCGGCTAGTATGTTGACTCAAAGTGTTAAAGATAAAAGCGTTTCTGAGGCATTAGAAATTACGAAAATCTTTTCAGACCTTGCAATTGGAAAAGAACACACATCTGATGAGATAGAAAAATTAGGCGATGCGGCAGTGTTAACACAAGTGATGCAATTTCCTGCCAGAATCAAATGTGCCACGATTTCCTGGTGGGCACTAGAACAGGCACTGCTTAAGAAAGGATAAAAATGACTAAAGCAGAAGATATAGTAAAAGATGAAGACTACCAGTATGGTTTTCATGATGATATTCAGCCAGAGTTTTCTACGGGTCGTGGTTTAACTGAAGAAGTTGTTAGAAGAATTTCTGCAGAAAAACATGAGCCTAAGTGGATGCTTGACTATCGTCTGAAGGCTTATGAAATATATAAAAAGATGCCAATGCCTGATTTTGGTCCAGATTTATCTGATTTGGATTTAGACGATATGCTTTATTATCAAAAATATACTAAGAAAAAGTATCGTGATTGGGACGATGTGCCAGATGAAATTAAGGAAACTTTTGAACGCTTGGGTGTTCCTGAGGCGGAAAGAAAGTATCTAGCTGGATCTGGTGCGCAGTATGAATCAGAAATGGTTTACCACAATATGAAAGAACAATTCGATAAAATGGGGATTGTCTTTACTGACACTGATACTGCTTTAAAGAAGTATCCTGAATTGTTTAAGAAGTACTTTGGCAAATTGGTGAAGCCAACTGATAATAAATTTGCCGCATTAAATTGTGCTGTATGGTCCGGTGGGTCCTTTATTTATGTGCCAAAAGGCGTAAAAGTACCAACTCCAATTCAAGCTTACTTTAGATTGAACGCTGAAAATTCAGGGCAATTCGAAAGAACTTTAATTATCGTTGATGAAGGAGCTAGCCTTGACTACGTTGAGGGATGTACTGCTCCGCAGTATTCATCAGATTCTCTTCATGCAGCCGGTGTTGAAGTGAACGTCTTAAAAGATGCTTATTGTCGCTATACAACTATTCAAAATTGGTCGGATAATGTTTATAGTCTTGAAACCAAAAAGGCAGCAGCTGCTAGTCATGCAACGATGGAATGGGTCGATGGTAATTTGGGAGCAAAGGTAACTATGAAATATCCAAGTGTTTATCTAAATGGAGAAGGCGCACGTGGCACTATGCTTTCAATTGCTGTTGCTCATAAAGGGATTCACCAAGATTCCGGTTCAAGAATGCTTCATAATGCACCTAATACGTCTAGTTCAATCGTTTCAAAATCAATTGCTAAATGTGGCGGTTCAACTGATTACCGTGGTAGCGTAAAATTTGGTAAGAATTCTTCAGGTTCTAAGTCTCATGTTGAATGCGATACGATCATTATGGATGCCAAATCTTCTTCAGATACAATTCCAACGAATTCAATTGAAAATTCCAATGTAGCAATGGAACATGAAGCAACAGTTTCAAAAATTTCGGATGAAGAACTTTATTATCTTGAAAGTCGTGGAATTCCAGAAAGAAAAGCAACTGAGATGATTATTATGGGCTTTGTAGAACCTTTTACTAAGCAATTGCCAATGGAATATGCTGTAGAACTTAATCGCTTGATCAGTTTCCAAATGGAAGGAGCAATTGGCTAATGGGTGAAGAAAGTCTGTCGCCAAAAGAAAAAGCAGTCTATGATGCTTTAAAAAATGTAATTGATCCTGAATTAAGCGTAAGTTTGGTTGATTTAGGATTGATCTATTCAGTTGAAATTGATGAACATAATGTTTGTCACATTAATTGGACTTTAACTACGATGGGATGTCCAATTATTGGGCTTTTAGAGAAAATGATAAAGGAAGCTGCATTGCAAGTTGATGGAGTAGAAAAGTGCGAAACTAAATTAGTCTACTATCCTAAATGGACACCAAAAATGATGAGTCGAGTTGCTAGATTAACTTTAGGTATTCATATTTAAGGTGATAAAAATGAAACAATATCATCTTTTCAAATATGCTAATGGCAAATCTTTAGCGGAAATCAACGGTTCAGTTGAAGTGCCTAAAAATAAAGGGCTTTTGCGAACTTTATTGGCCTATACGGGACCGGGGGCTTTAGTTGCTGTAGGATATATAACTGGGCTACTTCGATTAATAGTGGTCAGAGTTTCCAGTTTTTGCTAATTTCTACCATTTTATTATCAAGTCTAATGGCCATGCTCTTGCAAAATATGTCAGCTAAGCTGAGCATTGTAACACAGCTTGATTTAGCCCAAGCAATTAGACTGCATACTGATAAATTCTTAAGCGTAATTTTATGGCTAATTGCTGAACTTGCAATTATGGCCACAGATGTTGCTGAGGTTATTGGGGCTGCAATTGCTTTGAATCTATTATTCAAAATACCGCTAATTGTAGCTACTCTTATTACAATTTTGGACGTACTGTTTCTTTTATTTTTAAGTAAAATTGGCTTTAGAAAAATTGAAATATTAGTATCATGCTTAATTTTTGTTATTCTTTTTATTTTTGCATATGAAGTAATTCTATCTAGACCAAATTGGATTAATATTGGTGTTGGTCTTTTACCTTCATCGAAAATGCTGGCAAAAACGCCAATTATTGGTGGTATTTCGCCATTATCAGGAAGCTTAGGAATTATTGGTGCAACGGTTATGCCTCATAATTTTTATCTTCATTCAGGTATTTGTCAGGTTAGAAAAATTGACGCTCATAATCCAGAAGAAATTCGTCAAGCGGTCAAGTATACTGAGGCTGATTCCAATATTCAGTTAACAATTGCGTTTATTATTAACTCACTTTTGCTAATAATGGGAGCCGCGGTTTTTAAGAGTGGGGCTGTTCGAGACAGTTCGTTCTTTGGTTTATATGATGCACTTAATAATACGGCTACGTTGAGCAATCCAATATTAATAAATGTTGCAAAGACCGGAGCTTTATCAACATTATTTGCAATTGCACTTCTTGCTTCAGGTCAAAACTCAACAATTACTGGAACTTTGACAGGTCAGTTAGTGATGGAAGGCTTTATTCATTTGAAAATGCCGATGTGGCCAGACGATTGATCACTCGCTTATTTTCGGTGATTCCAGTAATCATTTGTGTAGGACTAACTGCAAATGATTCAGTTGCCAAACAGCATTTTGTCTTAAATATGTTGATGGAAAACTCACAGGTATTTTTAGCCTTTGCCGTACCGTTTACAATAATTCCATTATTGATTTTGACCGATAATAAGAAATTAATGGGTGAATTTGCTAATAACTACTTTATTTCTATATTGGGCTGGAGCTCCTCATTAATATTGATCTTTTTGAATTTATACAATTTGCCAGGAACCTTTGTGGCATTTAATCTTTGCAATCCAGCTTTGGCGAAAGCAGTAGCTTATTTGATAATTGCTATCATTCTGTTTTTGTTAGTCTGGACATGTGTAGAAATGTTGGATGTTGATATGAGTAAGCTACGGCGCAAATTAGTTTTATCCAATAGAAGAATATAAGAAGAAACTCAGGGATTTTTCCAATGTCATTAAGTTAAGACATTGACAAATCTGACAATATTTTTTGAGACATTTATCGAATTACTTTTCTCGGTAAATGTCTTTTTTTGATAGCACAAATAAGCCATCCTAGGATAGCCACTTTTTAATTAATCTAAGCTACCAAACGATAAGGAAAACTGATAACTAATTTTGCTTTTAAATTACGTTTATCTTTTCTTCCCGGTCGAATTGGAGTTATATAAGATGCCATATCAAGCACTAATTGTGCAAAGCTTATATCTGAATTATCGCTTATCATAAAGTATCGTCGCCAAATACAGCAGGCCATTTTAAAATCTATTTGATATTGATATTTGCTTTTAACATATGGCTTTGAGCTGGCGGCTACTGATAAGCTCACTGCATCATACATTGCAAAATGGGCGTATATCTCCATATAAACAAATTGATCTTTTTTAGAATGAAACTGGACGCCGCTTAAGTCATATTTAAGCTCCCTAAAAGAAGTTTCTATTCCCCAGCGAAGATGATAGATCTCTTTCATTCTAGCTAGTGGGTATTTGTCCCGGTCTAAATTGGTGATCAGAACTTCCCACTCATCGTCTGAACCTGGTGGATTAATTCTAAACTTACAAATTCGAAATTTAACATTGCATATATCTTCATGGTCCCAGCGTGAATCTTTGGTATTTTTTGAGCGTACAGCCTTGTAATGATGTTTTTTATGGAATACCAGGTGAAGAAACTTTTCCGTATCTTTGTGAGTTATATAGTAGCGATGCGATGCAGTTACTTTACAGGAAAGCTCACTATCATATTCATGGCCTGACAATGTGGTAATTTCTTTAATAGCGCCATTCCCAGCTTTTGTTCGAATAACATAGTGACAATGCTTTAGCCGATTACAGGTTTCAATCAAATTAAAACTACTATAGCCACGATCCATTAAAACTAAAAAATCTTTTTCTTGTTTATCTAGATTCTTTAACATTGTTAGTGCCGCTTCACGCTCATCCATTTTTTGTCTGGGCTGAATGACCATATCCAAATATAATTTATTCAAAACATCATAAAGAGCATTTACATGGATCTGACAATATTTTCTACCATCTTTGCCTTGAAAAATATTCTTTGATTTTGGATTAAAAGGCTGATCAAAATCGGAACCATCAATCGCTACAACTAAGTATTTGTCATCTAGTAATTGTGGTGCATTGTTTGCCTGACTAAGCTCAGCCATGATTTCTTTAAAACATTCGGGTTTTAATTTAGCCTTTTGTTGTTCGAAAGCCGAAGCGGTCATTCTGGAATTTATGTTAGGAAAAGCATGAAAAATTTCCGAGTTCAAACTGCCGGCTCCCATGTTTAGAATCAGCCTAATCAAATCAACGACATTGAGCTTACGACAACGGGTAAAGGCCTGATCTGAAACAGAGAAAGCATGAATATTAGTGGCGATTTTATTGATAATATTATCCATCAGTTTTAGAATATTTGAGTGAAGGGATTTCATAAGAGTCACAGCTTTCTATGAAAGACCGGATAATATGACGAAAGTGAGCAGAAGAGTAAATTAGACTCTGCTCACTTTTTATTTTACGTAGAAAAAGAACCGAATCAAAATGATTCGGTTCTTAAGGTCCCATCTTCGTCAATGTTTTAACTTAATGACATTGGGGATTTTTCCTTGAGTTTTTATTTTTTCCGCACGTAAATTATTGAAATAAAACAAAATATTTGCTTTTTATAGAAAAAACTTCAATATATTACGTTGAAAACTTAATAGTTATGTTTATAGTTTGCTATAATATTATTGGGTTTTAATAGAAAGAAGGAATTATAAATTGAGTTTGTCAGATAAGATCATGACTGATATGAAAACAGCCATGAAAAATCACGATAAGACAACTCTTGATACTGTCCGCATGATCAAATCTGCTTTGATGAATGAAAAGATCAAGTTGGGACATGATTTGAATGCAGATGAAGAATTAACTGTTCTTAATCGCGAAAAGAAACAAAGAGAAGAATCAATCGAAGAGTTTGCTAAAGCTAAACGTGATGATTTAGTGGAAGAAACTAAGAAAGAATTAGCAGTAGTTGAAAAGTACTTGCCTAAACAAATGAGCAAGGACGAGTTGGAATCTGCTGTTAAGGAAACGATTGATGAAGTTGGTGCCAAAGGCAAGTCTGATTTTGGTAAGGTTATGAAAGCCTTAATGCCAAAGATCAAGGGACGTGCCGATGGTAAGGCTGCGTCTCAAGCAGTTCGTGATCAACTAAACTAAGTTTAGTAGTAACAAGAAGGAGCGGGTCTTTTTGGCTCAAACAACTTTTACACCTCAAAAAGCAGAGAATATTCAAAAATTAGTTGGAGTTAATGATGGAAATCTGAAGCTTCTTTCTGAAGGCTATGATTTGTCCGTTACCGATACTGGCAATGACATTGTTATTGCAGGGGATGATGAGGCAAACGTAAAGAAAGCCGTCGCTGTTTTAAAGGCACTTGACAGTGTCGTGAATACCGGCGTTAACGTTGGCGCGCCCGATACGGTTAGTGCGATGAAGATGGCCGACAAGGGTACCACAGAGTACTTTGCGGATCTGTATAAGAAAGTCTTGATTCGGGATGCTAAAGGTAGACCGGTCAGGGTGAAAAATATGGGTCAAAAGCGTTATGTCGAGGCCATTGATAAATCCGATGTTGTCTTTGGAATAGGGCCAGCTGGGACTGGTAAGACTTTCTTGGCAGTTGTTTGTGCAATTGCTGCATTCAAAAAGGGCGAAGTTTCCAGAATAATTTTGACTAGACCAGCCGTTGAAGCTGGTGAATCACTTGGATTTTTGCCTGGCGACTTGAAGGAAAAAGTTGATCCATATTTGAGACCAATTTACGATTCTTTGTACGCTATTCTTGGTACTAATACTACTGACCGCTTAATGGAACGTGGCGTAATTGAAGTGGCTCCACTTGCTTATATGCGTGGACGTACGCTTGATGACGCGTTTGTAATTCTTGATGAAGCCCAAAACACTACTGATGCACAAATGAAGATGTTTTTGACACGTCTTGGTTTTAACTCCAAGATGGTCGTAAACGGAGATATGACTCAAGTCGATTTGCCGGGACGACAGCATAGCGGTTTAATCGATGCTAGACGAATTTTGAAGAACATCGACCAAATCAAATTCATCAACTTTTCTGCACAGGATGTTGTTCGTCACCCTATAGTTGCCAAAATTATTACTGCTTATGAAAAAGAGGACGCTAAACACTAAAAATGGATCCAATTGATATTACCTATAATGATGAAGTTGGTTTTTTAGATGATAAAAAACGCGACTGGCAAGACTGGATTATGAAGCTTTTGCTTTTAGCTAAGAAAGAAATTGGCAAAGATAATAACTTAGAAATGAGTATTAACTTTGTTGACGAAGATCGTAGTCACGAAATTAACTTGAAGTATCGTGATAAAGATCGTCCAACAGATGTCATTTCTTTTGCAATTGAAGATGGTGAGGATTCAATTGACTTAGCTGCCTTTGGGGATGATCCTGATTTTCAAGAAGATATCGGGGATTTGTTTATGTGTCCAAGTGTCATCAAACGTCATAGCAAGGAATATGGCACTGGGTTTGACCGAGAATTTGGTTATACTGTAGTTCACGGCTTCTTGCACTTGAATGGCTATGATCATATCAAGCCTGATGAAGCTAAAGAAATGTTTGGCATTCAAGGAAAGGTGCTTGAAGACTACGGCTTACCACTATATCCAGATCAATTAGATGAAGGCAGAGGTAAATAATGGAAGAAAAAAAGTTTAAGTCTGGCTTTGTTGCCTTAGTTGGTCGACCAAATGTCGGTAAGTCAACTTTGATGAATTACTTAGTTGGCCAAAAAGTGGCGATTACTTCTAATAAGCCTCAGACCACGAGAAATCGTATCTCAGGCATTTATACTTCCGATGATATGCAAATCGTCTTTGTAGATACACCAGGTATCTTTAAGCCTCATTCAAAACTTGACGACTATATGGATAAAGCTAGTCTTTCTAGTTTAAATGATGTAGATTTAGTTTTATTCATGGTAGAACCTGAGGAAATTGGTAAAGGTGATCAATACATTGCTGATTTGCTTAAGGAAGTAAAAGTTCCCGTATTTTTAGTAATCAATAAGGTTGATCAAATTCACCCTAACAAGTTGTTGCCAATTATGGATTCATACCATAAGCTAGAGGGCTTTAAAGAAATACTACCGATTTCTGCTACTAAAGGCATTGGTATTGAAGACTTATTAGCTACGCTTAACAAGTACTTGCCAGAAGGACCACAATATTATAGTGCTGACCAGATAACAGATCGGCCTGAATATTTTGTCGTCGCTGAACTTATTCGTGAACAGATCTTACGACTTACTTCGCAAGAAGTACCGCACGCTACCGCGGTTGCCGTTGATCGAATGAATAAACACCAAAATGGCAAGTTGGTGATTGAAGCAACCATTTATGTTGAAAGAGATGGACAAAAGGGCATTATCATAGGTAAAGGTGGTAAGATGCTCAAGCAAATTGGTATTAACTCTCGTAAGGAAATTGAAGATTTATTGGGAGAAAGGGTTAATTTGCGTCTCTGGGTTAAAGTCCAACACAACTGGCGCTCAGATCCAAGCTTTTTGAAACAAATTGGCTACGATAAGAAGGAACTTAGTTAATGGTACGCGAACTTAAAGAAGTTCAGGGTATTATTTTCAAGAGACAAAAATATAAAGAAGCAGATTTATTAGCGAAAATCATGACTAAACAAGATGGAATAATTACCTTGATTGTGAAGGGAGCCTTGCGGCCAAAGTCACGTTTAAGTGCTGCAACGCTTAACTTCTCAATGGGAACTTATGTTATTTACACAAGTGGTCATGGTTTGAGCAATCTACGCACGTATAAAGAAGTAAAGCAATTCGATGGGTTATACCAAGATCTA
The DNA here is from genome assembly GCF_002706375.1 of Lactobacillus amylovorus DSM 20531. Classification (NCBI taxonomy): domain Bacteria; kingdom Bacillati; phylum Bacillota; class Bacilli; order Lactobacillales; family Lactobacillaceae; genus Lactobacillus; species Lactobacillus amylovorus. The sequence continues at coordinate 175,147 of NZ_CP017706.1, read as the reverse complement.
ACGAAGAATGCTTATGCTTCTTTTATTTTTGACTTAATTGATCATGCTTTTGTCGAATATCAGCCAATTGGCAAGTATTATGACTTAGCTCTTTTTGCCCTGAAAAAAATCAATGAAGGCGTTGATAGCGAGATGATCACGCAAATTGTGCAAATGAAAATGCTTGGAGCTTATGGCGTTGAGCCCGAGCTTCGTCATTGCGTAATTTGTGGTAAAGAAAAAGGTATTTTCGATTATTCAATTAAATTAGGCGGTGTTGTTTGTAGCGACCATTTTGGTGTAGTAAATAGTCGCATGCATTTAAAACCAAAAGAAACCGCCGTTTTAAGAACAATCGGCCTGCTTCTTACAGATCGTCTTGGCACAATTAAAATTAATGAAGAAACAAAAAAGGCTACTAGAAAAGCGATTGATCGCATCTACCGTGAGACGATCGATTTGAATTTAAAAACCAAAAAATTCTTAGATGAATTAAAACTTTTTTAGTTAGTAAATATCTGGTTTAAACCTAATTCATGTGTTAAAATATGTACGTATTTGGCGATGATGAGGATTAGAAAAGTACTAGTTAAGCGAGTACCGTTTGGTGTAAGGGTACCTAGGAAAAGGCCCCTCTAGTCAAAGCTCAATTAAGTGCAGGAAGAACACTTCCTGAATTAGGGTGGAACCGCGATATATTTCGTCCCTATGCAAAATTTTGCATAGGCTTTTTTTATGGCCTAGCGCAGGAGGAGAATTAAGGAAAATGGCAGATAAGAAATTAAACATTCAAAATATGATCTTTAAGCTGGAACAATTCTGGTCCTCCAAAGGTTGTATGATTATGCCTTCTTACGATGTTGAAAAAGGTGCAGGTACGATGAGTCCTTACACTTTTCTTCGTGCAGTTGGTCCTGAACCATGGGCAGCTTGCTATGTAGAGCCTTCAAGAAGACCTGCAGATGGTCGTTATGGTGAAAACCCTAACCGGTTATTCCAACACCACCAGTTCCAAGTTGTTATCAAGCCAGCTCCAAAGGATATTCAACAATACTACTTGGACAGTTTGAAGGTTTTAGGTATTGATCCTTTGGAACACGATATTCGTTTCGTAGAAGACAACTGGGCAAACCCATCAATGGGTTGTGCCGGTGTTGGTTGGGAAGTATGGCTTGACGGTATGGAAGTTAGTCAATTTACATACTTCCAAGTAGTTGGTGAATTAGACGTTAAGCCAACTATGAGCGAAATCACTTACGGTGTTGAAAGACTTGCTTCATACATTCAAGATGTAAACTCAGTCTTTGACCTTGAATGGGGTAACGGCGTTCTTTACCGTGATATCTTTAAGCAACCAGAATATGAACATTCAAAATATGCATTTGAAGAATCGGATCAAGAACAACTTCTTAAGTTCTTTGATATTTATGAAACAACTGCTAAGCGTCTTCTTGGTCAAAACCTTGTACACCCAGCGTATGATTACATTTTGAAGTGTTCACATACTTTCAACTTGCTTGATGCTCGCGGTGCTGTTTCAGTAACTGAACGTGCTGGATACTTATCAAGAATTAGAAACTTAGCTCATGAAGTAGCTGTTAAGTTTGTCGAAGAACGTGAAAAGCGTGGCTTCCCATTGCTTAAGAGTGCAGAAGACAAGAAAGCTGGGGTAGAAAATGGCTAAAGATTATTTATTTGAAATCGGTACTGAAGAAATGCCAGCCCATGTTGTACCACGCAGCGTAAAGCAATTGGCTGACAGAACTAGAAAGTTTTTGAAAGAAAACGGTCTTAAGTTTAAGGACATCAAGACTTTTGCTACACCACGTCGTTTGACTGTCTTGGTTGAAGACTTAGCTGAAAAGCAAGACGATATTGATGAAGTAAAAAAAGGTCCTGCTAAGAAGATTGCTCAAGATGCTGATGGTAACTGGACTAAGGCTGCACAAGGTTTTGCTCGTGGCCAAGGTATGACTACTGATGACATCTACTTTGAAGAACTTAAGGGTACTGAATACGCTTATGTTCACGTTCAAAAAGAAGGTAAAAAGGCTACTGATATTTTGCTTGGTATGAGTGATATCATCAAGGCTATGACCTTCCCAACCAAGATGAGATGGGATTCAAACGACTTTGAATTCGTTCGGCCAATCCACTGGCTTGTATCATTATTTGGTAGTGACGTAGTTCCAGTTAAGATCTTGGATATTACTGCTGGCCGTAAGACTCAAGGTCACCGTTTCTTAGGTGATTCAGTAGTATTGGCTAATGCAGATGACTATGAAGATGCATTGAAGGATCAATACGTAATTGCTAACGCTGAAGAGCGTAAAGATATGATCGTTAACCAAATGAATGAATTGGTTAAGGAAAATCATTGGCAAGTAAAACCTGATCGTGATCTTCTTGAAGAAGTTACCTACTTAGTTGAATACCCAACTGTTTTTGCTGGTTCATTCGATGAAAAGTACTTAAACATCCCAGACGAAGTATTAATTACTTCAATGAAGGATAACCAAAGATACTTTGAAGTTTACGACGAAAATGGCAAGTTAATTAACCACTTTATCGCTGTAAGAAACGGTAACAAGGATTACTTAGATAACGTTATTTCAGGTAACGAAAAGGTATTGGTAGCTCGTTTGGACGATGCTCAATTCTTCTACGATGAAGACCGTAAATACCCACTTAGCCACTTTGTTGATCGTCTTAAGAATGTTTCATTTCACGACAAGATTGGTTCAATGGCTGAAAAGATGCAACGTGTACGCATGATCGGTGATTATCTTGCTAAGCGTTGGGACTTACCAGAAAACGTAGTAAAGGACTTCGACCGTGCTAGTGAACTTTACAAGTTTGACTTAGTAACTCAAATGGTAGGGGAATTCGCTGAACTTCAAGGTGTCATGGGTATGCACTATGCTCGTCTTGCAGGTGAAGACGAAGAAGTTTCTGTAGCTATTAAGGAACACTACATGCCAGCAACTGCTGAAGGTCCACTTCCAGAAACTACTGTAGGTTCACTTTTGTCTATTGCAGATAAGATTGATACTATCGTAACCTTCTTCGGTGCAGGTATGATTCCTACTTCATCAAACGACCCATACGCACTTCGTCGTTACGCTTACGGTATTGTTAGAATTTTGCTTAACGAAAAGTGGTCACTTCCATTTAACGAAGTATTGCCAGAAATCATTAACATGCTTAATGGTGTAACCCCAGCTAAACTTCCTAAGGGTGATGCAGACCAAGAAATCGCTGACTTTATTCGTGATCGTGTAAAGCAATACTTGCAAAAGAACAACTTCAAGTACGATATCGTTGATGCTGTCCTTGCATCAAGTCAACAAGACCCAAGTCAAATTTTGGCAGCTGCTAATGTATTGCAACTTCACCACGATGATGAAGAATTTAAGCCAGTAGTTGAAAGTTTGACTAGAATTGACAACATCTTGAAGAAAGCTAAGTTCAAGGGTAATGTTGAAATCGATGAAAGCTTATTCGACGACAACAGTGAAAAAGAACTTTATGCTGGTGTTGAAAACTTGCAAAAGGTTGAAAGTTTGGCTGACCTTTACCAAGGCTTCGTTCAACTTCAACCAATTATTGACCAATACTTCGATGCTAATATGATCATGGCTAAGGATGAAAAGGTTAAGGACAACCGTTTAGCACAATTATTTGCTGTTAGTGAATTAGCTGATCGTTTAGGTGACTTGAGTAAGTTAGTCATTAAATAATAAAAATAGATAGAAAAGGTGATTCATATGGCTGGACGGATTCCAGAAGAATTCATCAATGAGGTCCGCAGTAACGTTAATATTGTAGATATCATCAGCCAATACGTGTCACTTGAAAAGAAAGGCAAAGACTATATTGGTCTTTGCCCTTTTCATCAAGAAAAAACACCTTCTTTTACGGTTAATGAAGAAAAACAGTTCTTCAAATGTTTTGGCTGTGGTAAAGGCGGCAACGTTTTTAAATTCTTAATGTATAAGGATAATCTGACTTTCCCAGAAAGCGTAGAGCGGGTTGCAGAATTTGCTCATATCGCGATGCCACAAGGATATGGCAATAATGATGGAAGCAAGATGAATCCACTTATGCGGATGCATAAGGATGCAGCAGAATTTTATCACCGTGTATTGCTTACCACTAAAGCTGGTGAAAGAGGGATGCAGTATGCTCAAAAGCGGCAACTGGATCAAAAGGTGTTAGATCATTTTAATATTGGTTATGCTCCCAAAGAAGATAATGTTTTGATTACTTATCTGCGTGGCAAAGGCTATCAAGATGATGAGCTGCAAAAAAGTGGCTTATTTGTCGAAAGCAAAGATGGACGCTTATTTGACCGTTTTCGTGATCGACTAATGTTTCCTTTGGATAATGAAAATGGTCGAACGATTGGCTTTTCAGGGCGGAGAATCTCTGACGATAAAACTGAAGCTAAATATATGAACAGTCCTGAGACAAGTATCTTTACCAAGTCTAAAGTTCTGTTTCACTTTGCGGAAGCAAAGAAAGCAGCAAGAAGTGAGCAGCACCTTATTCTTTACGAAGGATACATGGATGTAATAGCTGCTTACAAGGCAGGCATTAGCTCAGGCATTGCTTCGATGGGTACTAGTTTGACAGATGATCAAATTTATTTGTTACGGCGGGTAACCTCTAATATTATTATCAACTACGATGGAGATCCACCTGGTATTCATGCGGAAGAACGTGCCGCAAGAATGTTTAACAAGGCAGGCAATTTCAACCTAGGAATCGTTGTTTTGCCCGATAATTTGGATCCGGATGAGTATGTTAAAAAATATGGCGCCGAAAAATACCAAAATGAGGTAAATGGTGCTAAGACTCCAACTGAATTTTTCCTTGAAAGATTAGCTAAAAAGTACAATCTTAACAATGATCGAGAAAAGATTACTTATTTGGATGAAGCAGTCAAAGAGATCGCGCAAGTTAGAAACCCGGTTGAACGGGACATGTATATTGAACAGCTTGCACGCAACGCACAGGTGTCATCTGCTTCGTTAAAAGCAAATTTAGCTAGAGAATTACGTAGAAATAATCGTGCTAAAAGTCATATGCGTCAGCAGTCTAATTATTCTGCTCCGACTCCTAGCACGGATGAGATGCAGCCTTCTTTTGAATCAGCAGCGACTGCTACGATCCAACAAACAGCAGGGCAACGACACCCAAGGCAAGTTAGATTATTATACTTATTTATTCATTCACAGCAGGCACAAAAATATCTACAGGAGGGAAATTTCCATTTTCCAGATAAAGACTTTGAAGAATTAGCACAATTATGGATTAAATACAAAGAAACACACGATAATCCGCAAATTGATGGTTTCTTAGATTTTATTCCTGAGCAACTTCAAGGTATAATAGTAGATGCTGAAATGGCAAACATGCCAAAAGATTTTACAATTCAAGAGATTAATGAGTATGTCCAATCGCTTCAAAAGCGCAACATTTATTCCCGGCTGAATGAGCTTAACAATCAATTACAGGATGCAATGCGCAAACAAGATCGAGACGAATGTTTGAGACTTACTCAAAAGATTATTGAGTTGAAAAGGGTCTTAGGTTAATAAGGAGGCTTTTTAGTGGCAGAAAGAGAAACTACACAAAAACCATCTTTGGACAAGGTGGTAAAGCAAGTCGTTAAGGACGTTAAGAAGGAAAAGACAATTACTGAAAAGGACTTCACTGCTCGTCTGATTAAGCCTTATAATTTGCAAGGCAAGGCTGTTGACCAACTTGTACAAGAGTTTGAAGATAATGGTATCAGTATTGTTGATGAAAATGGCGATCCTTCAAAGTTAGCCTTAAAGAAGCAAAAGGATGTTGAAAAGGCTGAATTAAAGGATATGTCAGCACCTTCAAGCGTTCGAATGAATGACCCAGTACGGATGTATTTGAAGGAAATCGGACGTGTGCCACTTCTTACTGCAGACCAAGAAATCGCTCTTGCCAAGAGAATTGAAGCTGGCGATGAAGAAGCAAAGCAAGAATTAGCTGAAGCTAACCTTCGTTTAGTTGTTTCTATCGCTAAGCGTTATGTTGGTCGTGGTATGTCATTCCTTGACTTGATTCAAGAAGGGAACATGGGTCTGATGAAGGCCGTTGACAAGTTCGATTATCGTCTTGGCTTTAAGTTCTCTACTTATGCAACTTGGTGGATTAGACAGGCTATTACCCGTGCTATTGCCGACCAAGCACGTACTATCAGAATTCCTGTCCACATGGTTGAAACGATCAACAAGTTGATTAGAATTCAACGTCAATTGTTACAAGACTTAGGTCGTGAACCAACTCCAGAAGAAATTGGTGCTGAAATGAATATGCCAACCAATAAGGTTCGTGATATTCTTAAGATCGCTCAAGAACCGGTTTCTCTTGAAACTCCTATTGGTGAAGAGGATGATTCACACTTAGGTGACTTCATTGAAGATAAGGATGCAACTAGTCCAGAACAACATGCTTCATACGAAATGTTAAAGGAACAACTTGGACAAGTACTTGAAACTTTGACTGACCGTGAAGAAAATGTTTTACGTTTGCGTTTTGGTCTTGATGATGGCCGTACTCGTACTTTGGAAGAAGTAGGTAAGGTATTTGGCGTAACTCGTGAACGTATTCGTCAGATTGAAGCTAAGGCTTTAAGAAAGCTTCGTCACCCAAGTCGTTCAAATCAATTGCGTGACTTTATGGATTAATATCTAGTTCTATGAAAAAGACGTTAAGCAAATGCTTAACGTCTTTTTTTGATTTGCTTTATTGTTTGCTGACTTTTTCTTTAGCGATATCATCTTCAATGATCTTCATTGGGTTGAGCCAAGTACCATTGTCTTTCCAGTAGTAGCGACATGGTACACCATGTTTATCAATGTATTTCTTGTCTGTCTTAGTTATTCCTAAGTGGATGTGAGAACCGGTTAAGCGACCGATCTTTTGGCCTAACTTAATCTTTTGGCCCTTCTTTACGTAAATATCTGTGATGCTGAGAAAACCTTCTTGATAGATTTCTACATAGCCATCATCAGAAATCACCCAAACATATAAGCCAAGGCCTGGAGCATACTTAACTTTATGAATTGTCCCAGCATGCACGGCATAAACAGTGGAGTGTCCTACTTCGCTGAAGCCGAAGTCGTAACCATCGTGGAAGTAACTCTTAGTAGGGTAGTAACGTCTAATTACGTCAGTTTCACCGAATTTTTGGCCTGATTTAAATTTTATTTTCTTTTCGTAAAGGCGTTTAAAAGGATAACCCCAGGTAACCTTATGAACTACTTTTTTCTTCTTTTTAGGCTTTTTCTTTTTTACGACTTGAGTATGAGGTCTATTGGCATTTAAATCAATGTGCCAAAGCGGTACCGAAGCAAAAATAATAATTGCAATTAATGCAATAAAAAGCGATACTTTGCTTTCTGTTTTTTTCATCTAAAAAAGTTCATCTCGTTTTCCATCAAGCATATGTTCACTAACATTAGGATTGAAAAATACAGGTAAATCATGATCAAAATTATAAGCTAGCTTATGTTGCTGCAGCTCTTCTTTAGTCATCCAAGTTAAAGTCCCTTCGTCTGATGCCTTGACTGTCCCCTTAAATTCATCGGCAACATAGAAAAAGACTAAATAGCGTTCATGATTTTTATCATAGAACTGCTTTACTCCAACAAATTGGGGATGAGAAATGGTCAGTCCGGTTTCTTCTTTGATCTCTCGAACAACAGAATCATTAAAAGACTCATGTGGTTCAACGTGACCACCGGGGAAGGTAAGGCCTGGCCAAACTGGATCGTTGCGGTCCAAAACTAGAATTTTATCTCCATTTTTGATCATGCACATGTTAGTTAAAGTTACTGTCTCAGTTCTTTTCAATGCAAAAACCCACTTTCTTTGTACGATTATAGCAAAACATGACTAAAAACAACTACTAAATATGCTAAAATTTGATTAAACATACTCTTTATGGAGGATTAAATGAACTTAAGATTAAATACGCTGGCAAAAATGGTCGATCCCGACAGTAAAGTTGCCGATATTGGTACTGACCATGCTTATTTGCCAATTGAGTTAGTTAGATCAGGAAAAATAAAATATGCGATTGCAAGTGATGTTGCTGAAGGACCGCTTGAAAATGCTAAAAACGATATTTCGGAAGCTGGATTAAGCGATCAAATTGAAACGCGTTTAGGCAATGGACTAGAAACTATTACTCATCAAGATCAAGTAGATACTGTAGTAATCGCTGGTATGGGTGGAAAATTGATGGTTGATATTTTGGATACGGCTTGGAGTAAAGACTTTCAATTTAAAAATTTAGTGCTTGAACCTAATATCGGTGAAGCTGGCGTGCGTAATTGGTTAATGATGCACAATTATGAAATTGTAGCAGAAAAATTGATAGCAGAAGCCGGCCACACCTATGAATTAATTAAGGCACGTTTGACGGCTAATAAACATGATTTAACCGAAAAAGATATTTTCTTTGGTCCATTCATTGTACGTGAAAAGAACTCCGTCTTTTATCAAAAATGGCAAGGGCAATTGGCTTACAATGAAAAATTGCTAAAGAATTTGAACAAGGCGCGAAATAAAGACGAAGACCGTATTAATGAGGTTGAACATAATATTCAGTTGATTAAGGAGGAGCTAAGCGATGACTAAAGTCAAAGAGATTGTTGAACGTTTAAGACAAGATTTTCCAGAGGACATTGCTTCTAAAGGCGATCCTGCGGGGATGCAAATCGGTTCAATGGATGCCGATGTTACTAAGGTAATGACGACTTTGGATGTACGTCCTCAAGTTGTCGAAGAAGCTGTAAAAAAGGGTGTTAACTTTATTGTCAGCCACCACCCTGTAATGTTTAGACCTGCACGTAATTTAGATTTTGCCAACGCACAAAATGCAATGTATGGCGAGATCATCAAAAATGGCATTACCGTTTATTCAATTCACACAAATTCTGATAAGGCACAAAATGGCTCAGCTGATTGGCAAGCTGAAGAATTAGGCTTAAAAGATGTTGAACCATTTTGCTTAGATGATGATGGCATTGCAATGGGACGAAAGGGTAAACTACCTAAGACGATGTCAGCTTATGATTTTGCTTATTATGTTAAAGACAAAATGAAGATCAAGATGGCCAGATTGATTACTGCGGATAACGACAAAAAAATTTCCACTGTTGGCTTTATCTGTGGTGATGGTGGTAAATACTGGACTAGAGCCTTAGATGATAATTTGGATGCCTTTATTACAGGTGACGTTTATTATCACGTCGGTCATGATATGATTTCATCCGGTTTAACAGTAGTTGATCCTGGTCATTATACTGAAAAATTGTTTAAATATAAGGTATATGATCGTCTCAAGAAATGGAACGAAGAGAATAATTGGAATGTTGGCGTTGAGCTTTCTGAAGTTTCAACAAATCCATTTCAAGATTTATTTTAATAGAAAGAGGATATAATAAATGGAATACCCAAACTTGTTGCCAAGATTTTTAAAGTATGTAAAAGTAAATTCACGTTCAGATGAACATTCAGATCGTTTTCCTTCAACTGAAAGAGAAGAAAACTTCCAAAAGAATGTCATTATGAAAGACCTTGAAGAATTAGGTCTTAGTGACGTTCACTATAATCAAAAAGCTGGTAGCGTAATTGCTGAAATTCCTTCAAACGTTGATTACGACGTACCTGTAATGGGCTTTTTAGCACACAGTGATACAGCTGACTTCAATTCAGAAAATGTTAAGCCACAAATTCATGAAAATTATGATGGTGAAAGCAAGATTCAATTAGGCGATTCGGAATTTTATCTTGATCCAAAGGTTTTCCCACACTTGAAGAACTATAAGGGTCAAACTATCATTACTGCTTCAGGTGATACCTTGCTTGGTGGGGACGACAAATGTGGTGTTTCTGAATTAATGACTTTTGCGGAATACTTGATGAACCATCCAGAAGTAAAACACGGTAAGATTCGTTTAGCCTTCACTCCTGATGAAGAAATCGGTACTGGTGCAGAACACTTTGATGTCAAAGACTTCGGTGCAGATTTTGCCTTTACTGTTGATGGTGAAGCACCTGGTAAACTTGACTGGGGTACTTTCTCAGCAGCGCAATTTAGTCTTGATATTCAAGGAGTTAACGTTCACCCAGCTGTAGCTAAAGGTCAAATGATTAATGCTGTTCAGGTAGGGATTGATTTCCATAATCAATTGCCAGAACATGATCGTCCAGAACATACTGATGGTCGAGAAGGTTTCTTCCACTTGATGAGCTTCAACGGTACTGTTGATAATGCACACCTTGATTACATCATCCGTGACTTTGAACGTGATGGTCTTGAAGAACGTAAGAATTTGGTTAAGTCAATCGTTGACAAGATGAACGCTGAATTTGGTACTGAACGCATTAAGTTGAAGATGTGGGACCAATACTACAACATGGCTGATGAATTGAAGAAGCACATGGATATTGTTGATTTGGCTAGGGATGCATATAAGGCTGAAGGTCTTGAAATCAACGAAGATCCAGTTCGTGGTGGTACAGATGGTTCACAATTGACTTACATGGGTCTTCCTTGTCCTAACATTTTTGCAGGTGAAGAAAACATGCATGGTCGCTACGAATATACTGTTCTTGAATCAATGTACAAGGCTGTTGATGTTATGATCAAAATGGCTGAATTAAATGCTGAAAGAGCAAAGTAGTGAAACAATTTTAAATAACTACTATAAAAATATATACTTTTAAATGCCCATGATTATGCAAAACTTATGCTTATTTAAAGCATAACAAGTTATTCACTAGTATTATAATTGACAAAAAATATGCCAATATTGTTGTTAGATCAGCAATGTTGGCTATTTTTTGTTTTGGATTTTAATTTTATAAAAATGTGAAACAGGATAAAAATAATACTTGAAAATTGAGTATAAAGTTAGTAGTATTATTAGTGTAATAGATAAATAATACAGTATATGTAGAAGGTGAGTTAATGGAATTTAAGGATAATATTCCTATTTATCTTCAAATTGAGCAATATTTATATCGTCAAATTGCTTTAGGTAAGATGAAGGCCGGTGAGAAGATTCCATCGGTTAGAAAGTTGGCATTGGGATTGACTGTTAATGTCAATACTGTTCAACGTGCTTTACAGGAAATGAACACACAAGGCATTCTTTATACCAAGCGTGGCGAAGGTAATTTTGTTACTGAAGATACGGAATTGCTTTCTAAAACAAAGCAATCTCTCATCAACAATGAGTTAGATGAATTTGTACAAAATATGGAAAAATTAGGTATTAAAAAGGACAAATTAGTCTCAACACTAACAGAGTACTTGAAAGATAGTGAGGATCATAATGAGTGATTTATTAATTATTAAAGATTTAACTTACAAGAAAAATCAAAAAACAATTTTAAAAGATGTTGATCTAACTTTAACGTCAGGCAAAATCGTGGCCTTATTAGGTGAAAATGGGGCAGGTAAAACAACTTTAATGCGTATTATCGCTGGAGTGGCCAAGAATTATAAGGGACAGATTGATTTAGCTGGTGCAACTAAAGAAGCTGAAAGAAAGGCTAAATTATCTTTTACTGATGGCTTAACAGGTTTCAGTGATTCAACTAAGATTGCGCAAATTGTTCGCTTTTACGCTACGATCTTTCAAGATTTTGATGAAAATGAATTTGATGAATTACGCAAATTCATGAAGTTAGATCCTGAGATGAAACTTAGTCAATTGTCTCGTGGTATGCGTGAAAAGCTAATCATTGCTTTGACTTTTGCACGTAAGGCAGATTTATATTTGCTTGATGAACCATTTGGCGGCATTGATGCAATGGCCCGCAAGAAGATCATCAATTCAATTATTTTGTGGAAAGACGAAAATTCTACTATTTTAGTCTCTGATCACTTTGTCAATGAGATTTCATCATTGCTTGATGAAGTAGTCATCGTTAAGGACAATACAGTTTTAGAGCATAAATCAGCAGACGATATCAGACAAAACCACAAGTCAATTGAAGAATACTACGAGAGCTTTTATGCAGATGAGGATGATGAATAATGACTAGTTTTAATACATTGTTCAACAGAATGTTTCAAGAAAAAAGCAAGTCAGTTTATTTAATTTACTTAATCCAGGCCTTTGCTAGTTTGTGCTTCACGATCATGATGATGGTCTCTGCTGGAGGTCATGCTCAAGAAATAGTAGTGGAAAGTGCACGGGAAACAATTAACCCGGTGGTAGAATTCTTATTCATGTTTGCAGTAATGATGCTAATGACATCATTTGTGGCGGATTTCGTTTATTGGATTGTTTCTTCCGTAAAAAACGAAAGAATTAACCGTAGTCAAACTTGGCGTTTAATTCCAATCAGTGATACCAAATTTTTATTAAGCAACTTTGGTACAGCTTTTCTTTCATACATTTGGCTTGGTATTTTAGAGTTTGTAACTGCTGTAGTAATGTCGCTACCTTTGCTTTTATCAAGTAAAGAAATTAAAGAAGCTCTTCAAAGAAGCAACTTTGATATTAGTGCTCAGACCTGGGGCCAACTACTAGGCGGATTATTACTAGTAATCTTATTAGGCTATGCTTGGTACGCCATTGTTAGCTTGATTAATTTAAGCAGCAGAAGCATTATGGATTTTTTGCCTAATGGTTCAAGTAAAGCCTTGATGTTTTTTGTTAGATTAATCATAGTGATCATGATTGTCTGGCTTTTGGTCTATGCATCAAGTACATTATTTTCTGTGATTGGTCAATTTACGCCATTTGATTTTGGTTCTGGTGATACAGGAGTTTGGTCAGTCGTACTAGAATTTTTGGCCTTTGATGTAATTATTACTTTAATCGATATTTTCCTTTTGAATAAATTCGTTGAAGCTAAACAGAACTAGGAGGCCGCTATGACAAGTACTAAAGCTTTATTTAAACAAATGTTTTTACAAAAGCGTCGGTATGCTAATCTGGTTTTGTTAATCCAAACCTTTGCCGTGGCATTTATGTTCTTAATGGGAGTCATTTTTAAAGGCGATGGCAATCCCATTAATAATGTTGCTAGCGGATTTATTGGAAGTGACAATCTTTGGGACTTGATATTGGGTCTGGGTGTACTTACTACATTTTTTGCCGATGTTACCTTTTTAGGCCTAATGTGCTGGCAAAATGAAAAAATCAATTTAAGTCAGACTTGGCAATTGATTCCAGCATCTGGTAGTAAAATTTGGATCATTAATATTGTTTCTAGCATAGTTGAATGTGCTTATATCTTCGTTATTCAAATTGTAATAGGTTTAGTCGTAGTAACTATTGACAGTTTTAGCCATCATATCAATCCTTTCGTTGGTACAAGTTTTGGTGCAAATATTTCTTTTATTGAGTCTGCCTGGTCTCTTATTGAAGAACTATTAACTCTGGTTGGATTGTGTTTAATTATCTTTGCTTTTGTTAGCTTAGCCAATCTTTTGACTAGAACCATTGCTGACCAATTGCCAATGAAAAATACTACTGCAGTCAGATTAGTTGTAATGGCTATTTTGGTAATTGTTGGTGTGATTATTGCATTGCGAATCAACGATCAAGTGTTAACCATGTATACTAATCATTTATTTGCTAGAACCCATCGAGCTATTGATGTTGATACTCTTGGAGTTTCTGCGCTTGAATACTGGATTGGCGCAATTTTGCTAGGCATTATTAATTGTCTTCTTATTCAGAAATTCGTTGAGCCTAAAATAGTTAATCGTTAGAAGGGGATGAATGAGTTGACTAGTTTTGGTAATCTTTTCAAACAAATGTGGGTACAGAAAAGTAGATATATTTATTTGCTTTTCGTCATTAACTTGTTTACAATAGCGTTTCTTTCAATATTCGCTTGGGGAACCGGTAATTATGATTTATCTTTCTTTTATACGCCGACTCATAATTTAGGTAGTTTTTGGCGCTATAATATGGCTACTTTAACTATTTATTTTGATATTGCTTTTTGTGCAGTTACTTGCTGGCAAAACGAAAAGATCAATATGAGTCAAACTTGGCACTTAGCTGCTGTAGATGAAAGAAAGACTTATTTAGCTAATGTATTCAGTAGCTTAATTGCATGTGGTGTTTTCTTCTTATTGCAACAAGTTATAAATATTCTTCTGCTTATTCCTACTATGGGACCAAATTGTGTGGCAGAAGCATTTAGTCAATTTGGCTTATTTCCTCTTACACCAAATGTGCCAGGAATCAATGTATCTTTTGAATTCTATTGGCTATTTGTAGTATTAGTTATTTTGTTTATTTATTTCTTTGTAAGTTTTGCCAACTTTGTTTCAAGAATTGTTTCTAATGAACTCCCTGTAAAGAGCACCTTATGGATTAGACTTTTGATCATGGCGATTTTAGTAATTATTGCTGTTTATGTTTGGTTAATCGTCCTTTCTCACTTACAAAACTTGGTTGATACTAATAAAGTACTTCAGTCATATGATCCAATCTGGTTAGATGATCTTCTTTTATTGATAGTAGACTTAGTATTTGGTCTATGCGATATCTTGTTTGTTAGAAAATGGATTGAACCTAAAATTGTAAATAGATAAGAGAGAGCAATCATTAATTGATTGCTTTTTTTCTTGTTATAATTGTTTCGAGGTAAAAATTATGAAGGAAGAATCGCTTTTTTCCTTAGCCAATGAAAATGAGAGTACACCGCTAGCAGATCGTGTTAGGTCGCAGAATCTGTCTGAATTTGTAGGGCAGGATGATTTGATAGGCCCTGGCAAAATCTTGCGCGAATTGATTGAAAAAGATCGTGTTCCTTCGTTGATCTTGTGGGGACCACCTGGAACGGGAAAGACGATTGTCTTTATCGATGAAATCCATCGCTTTAATAAGGCACAACAAGATGCCTTTTTGCCCTTTGTCGAACGTGGAAGCATTACCTTAATTGGGGCAACGACTGAAAATCCATCATTTGAGGTTAATTCAGCGTTGCTCAGCGTGCAAAAGCATTCGTTCTTCATTCTTTATCAACTGATGATATTATTCATTTGCTGAAAAATGCTATTAATAACCAAGCAGGATTTCCTGGATTAGATGTCCAAATATCTGATGAAAATCTGCGTATGATTGCGGAATTTAGCAATGGGGATGCACGCAGCAGCCTGAATACGCGTGAAAATGCCGTTTTAAATGGTAAGAAGAGGGTAGTTGTAGTGCAACAGTTAATCAACACTAAGTCTCTACGCTATGATAAAAAAGGTGATGAACACTATAACTTAATCTCGGCCTTGCACAAATCAATGCGTAATAGTGATGTTGTTGCTGCAGTTTACTGGGTGAATCGCATGTTAGACTTTATATATTGCGCGTCGATTAGTCAGATTTGCTAGTGAAGATGTGGGTCTAGCCGATACAAATAGTGAACGTAGCGATTAATACTTTTCAAGCTTGTAAATTTATCGGAATGCCAGAATGCGGCGTGCATCTGACTGAATGCGTCATTTATCTGGCTTGCACACCGAAATCGAATTCAGTTTATGTTGCTCAACAAGAGGCGGAAAAGGCAATCAAGAGAACGGGCAATTTACCTGTACCGCTTCAAATTAGAAATGCACCAACTAAACTGATGAAGGATTTAAATTATGGCAAGGATTACCAATATGCTCAAGATGCACCAGATAAGTTGACTAACATGAAAACCATGCCGCCGGAATTAGAGGGCAGTCAATTCTATCATCCAAGTGAGCAGGGCAATGAGATTCGTTTTAAGAAGAGAATTGTGCAAATTAAAAAGTGGCACGAAAAAATGGATAAGAAAAAAGCTTCATTTCACACACGAAAATGGAGCTTTTTCATACATCTATAACTAATTAAGCATTGGCAGACATGTAGTCATAAATTTGGTTAACTTCTTCAGCAGTAAATGAACCTTCACCAGTTTTCATAGCGTGAACTTTTTCAACTGAAAGGTGACTAGTAAAAGCCAAATCAGTATCATTTACATGGTGCTTTACTTGAAAATCAATAATTGCGTCTGTTAATTCTTCTTGTTGCTCATTCATAATAATTTCTCCTTACACCTCAATTTTAACCAAACTGTCCATAAAAATAAAATTTTTAGCTAATTAAAATGTTCTCCACTGGTTGAATGGCCAATAACGGAAGATTACTCGACCAACAAGAGCACTTCGTTTAACAAAACCGAAGTACCGTGAATCCTTTGATACATCTCTGTGGTCACCCATGACGAAGTATGAATCCTTTGGCACTCGTTCTTTTAAAGTGAAATTGTTGGTATAAAGCTCGCCAAGCTTGTGAGCTTTTCTTTCGTAGCTGTTATTTAAATATGGCTCAGGGATGTTTTTACCATTGATATAAAGCTTATCGTTCTTGGAAGTAACCATATCACCAGGTGTACCAATTACACGTTTGATATAAAGCGCACCTTTTTGATCTGGAGCCTTCAAAATGACGATATCGTTTCGCTTAGGAGTGAAGTGGCGTACCGCAATTAAACGGTCGCCGTTTTCAAAAGTAGGTTGCATCGACGGACCTGAGACCGTTTCGTTAGATAGGAAAAAGCTAAAAATGAAGTAGTAGATTCCCATCAGAATCGCAAACATAATAATGATGTCGAGAACAAAGCGACCAATGCTTTCGTCATCATTTTTCTTTTTGGTATTTTCTGCCATAAAAATTCTCCTTATATTACCTACTGTTTTTATTATAACTGATTTCTAGCGCTTTGAATGTTAAAATCATTAAGTAGGTATAAAGATATGACAGAATATATAACGAAAATTAATCAACTTGATCAAGAACTAGATAATGAAATTGTTCATCGTCAGGTTAACGAAATAAGACAAATTGATAATTATGTAAAAAAGCAAAAGCCCTTGCCTCAAGCACCAAATATGCTGGGGTTATTGCCAGATCAATTTGAAGATATTCTAGCAGATATTGGTGAAGACAAAAGAAGCAGTTTAACGGCAATTAATAATCTATTCAATAATTGTCGTCAGTACCTATCTTTAGAATATGGCATTTGGTCTATTGCCAATCTAGAAACTGCCGGTTTAATTAAAGATAAACTTGGTATTACAAAAGCTTTAGAAATTATGGCCGGAAATGCTTTTTGGTCTAAAGCACTTGAAGAAGTTGGCATAGAAGTGATTAGTACAGATTCTTTAGAATGGGCTAAGACCTCTAAAACTGGTTCAGAACCATTTCACCAAGTGCTAGATTTAGCAGCTAGCGACGCTATTAAGAAATATCGTGATGTAGATCTAGTTTTGTGTTCGTGGTCACCAAATTTTGGTCAAAGCGATTTAAAGACAGTTAAGGCTTGGCGGACGTATAATAAATCAAGTTACTTATTGTTTATAGGAGAGCGAGACGGGGCAACAAATTCGCCCCAGTTTTGGCGAAGCGACTGGTTTAAAAAGACGCCGGAGTTAGCAGAAATAAATCGTTCGTTTAAGAGTTATGATTTTATTGATGAACAGATATTTGAAATTAGATAAATAATGAATTTTAAAAAGATTTTATTGCTTTTCATACCGCTATTGGCATTTCTGGGTATGGGGACTATGCTCTCTAATATTGATTCAGGCCATGCGGATGAATTATTAGAAGCACACGGACTAACAAATAATACTCGCTACTTTAGAACTAATAGCAAAGAAAGTATTAGTTCATTTTTGCGTTACATAGATAAAAATTATGCCAACCATCAATTGCAGCTGCATCTTGATAGCAATTATGAGAAAAAGCAGGTTTTAGTGTGGGCTAATCATACTGTTAAGAGTCTGCCGACAGAAGAAGGACGCTACTTTTCTCCAGATGATTTTAAGGGCAAGGTTTCTTTTGCAGTTTTAGGTCCAGCAACTGAAGTTAATTTGCTTAATGTGCAAAACAATAAATATGTTGTTTTGGGGCAAAATTACTATTCAGTAATTGGTGAATTTAAAGATTATCCTCAAGTAGAAATGGATAAATATTACCTAAGTACTGGGATTGATCAACCAACTGCCAAGGATCAATTAAGAAATTATCGGATAGTCATTGATGGTGCACCTAATGTGTTAGACAGAATTGCCAAACATTACCACGCACAGTTGCACGTGCCATCTTTTGTTAAAGAGCATCACCGTGATTGTTGGTCAGTTGTACCTTATATTTTGCTGTTGCTTGTTGCCGAACTATTTGGTATTGGCGGCAATGTATTGCTAGCTATTTTAATTAAGCGACAAGCTAAATTAACGCGTCTGCACGGAGATTTATTGCGTAACTGGGTAATCAACCGAAGCGTACGTTTATTCATGATAGAGGGTGCTTTAAGCATCTTTACGTATATCTTTTTGAGATATCATGCTTTTTATTCTACATATAGTTCTCTTATCATTACGTTGATAGTTAGTTGGCTGATATTCATTGCCGCATTCTGTGTGACAATTTATTGCTTAGCGAGAAAGGATAGAAAAATTGTTAAACCTGCCAAAAGATTTTAAAGACAAATATCGTGATTTACTGGGGGCAGAACAAGCAGAAAAAATGTTTACTGCTATGAATGAGAGCAGTAAAAAGGCCTTTAGAGTAAATACTTTAAAAAATAAAACGCAAATTTCATACAGTTTAGATAATCCAGTGCCCGAAATTAAGCATGCATACTACGGTGAAATTAGTGGTGAAGATCCTGAATGGGTAAGTGGTTATGTTTATTCTCAAGATCCTGCAGCCATGTTTCCTGCCGCAATTAGTACTGTTAAACCGGGTGAAAAGGTTTTGGATCTTTGTGCTGCTCCAGGAGGCAAAACCACAGCTTTAGGTGAGCAGTTAGAAAATAAGGGTCTGCTTGTTGCTAATGAGATCTCTGTTTCTAGAGCCAAAATATTGCGTGAAAATGTAGAGCGCTGGGGCATTAGTAATGCCTTAGTCACAAATGAAACGCCAGAAAATTTGGCTGCAGCTTTTCCTGATTTCTTTGATGTAATCTTAGTTGATGCACCATGTAGTGGGGAAGGGATGTTTAGAAAGAACCCTGAAGCGATTGATTATTGGTCACAAGCTTATGTGTTAACTTGCGCTCAACGACAAAGAATGATTTTGGCTGAAGCGGTAAAGATGCTTAAACCAGGTGGTCGCTTGGTTTATTCAACTTGTACGTTTGCACCAGAAGAAGATGAAAAAATCGTAAATTGGCTCACCCAAGAATATGATTTTACTATTTTAGACAGTCAAATAAAGGATGAGCGCATTAGTGCCGGTCGTCCAGAATGGGGCAATGATAATCCTGACTTAACCAGGACATTGC
This sequence comes from Lactobacillus amylovorus DSM 20531, assembly GCF_002706375.1. Lineage (NCBI taxonomy): Bacteria > Bacillati > Bacillota > Bacilli > Lactobacillales > Lactobacillaceae > Lactobacillus > Lactobacillus amylovorus. The sequence continues at coordinate 155,833 of NZ_CP017706.1, read as the reverse complement.
GTTTTTGGCCACAAGATGGCGTTGGTGAAGGGCAATTTGCGGCGATTTTGCAAAAGCCAGGTGAAATAGAACAGGTTGCCAAGAAAAAGCTTAAAAATAAGAAAAATAAGCGTAATGCATTGTGTTTGACCAAGAATGAACAAGAACTAGTGGGCGAGGCAATCGATAAGTTCAACTTGCCTGAAGAACTAGCTGATTGGCGTAAAAAGGCGCTGGTAAGCAATGATCATGTTTTTGTACCTGCAATTGAATTCACTGGTAAAACTAAATTACATATTTTAAACAACGGTGTAGAACTGGGTGTTTTAAAGAAAAAGCGCTTTGAGCCAGGACATCAATTGGCTGAAGTGCTAGGTCAAGTAGAACAAAAGCGCGTGATTGATTTAGCTGATGACAAAGAATATCAAGATTATCTACACGGTGAGACTATCAAAGTAAAGAGCGATCTACGTGGTTTTGTTTTGGTAAGCTATAAAAAGATGATCTTTAGTTTTGGTAAAGTTGCTGGTAATCAAGTTTTGAAGAACTTTTATCCAAAGGGATTGAGAAAATGATTAAATTAATTGCAACAGACATGGATGGTACGTGGCTTAACGACGACAAAGATTATGATCGTGAAATTTTTAAACGAGAATTTAAAGAGATGCGCAAGCGAGACATTAAGTTTGTTGTTGCAAGTGGCAATCAGTATGCTAATTTGATGACACGTTTTCCTGATGTGATTGATCAGATTTATTTTGTGGCAGAAAACGGTGCCTTGGTAGCTCAAGAAAAGCAAATTTTGCACGTTGATGCTTTAAGTGATGAGTTATATCAAACTTTGCTCAAGATTACGGATGAGTATCATTATCCAGCAATTGTTATGGGGCTAGTTAGTGCATACGTCAAAAAGAGTAATGATCCAGCTTATGTTCAAGAAATGAAGAAGTATGTTGAACACTTGGAGGTAGTTGATTCATTTGATGAAATCGATGACCGAATTTTCAAGCTTAGTTTAACAGTACCGGAAGATGAGATACCAATTGTGCTAGAGCAATTAAAACAAAAATATCCTGAAATTGGTTTTGTTTCTGGTGCGGCTGACTCGATTGATATGCAGACGAAAGGCATGAATAAAGCCGTCGGGTTAGAATATTTGAGTCAAAAATTGGGTATTAAACCAAGTGAAATGGTTGCTTTTGGTGATAGTGGCAATGACGTAGGGATGCTTAAGTATGCAGGACGCAGCTATGCCACTGCCACAGCTTTAAAAGAAGCTAAAATGGCAGCTGATCAAATTATTGGTTCAAGCAATGAAAGTACAGTGCAAAAAGAAATTTTGCGTTTACTTAATCTAAATTAAAATATTTTTGATTATGTAAAATAAAACAGCAGATGTTACGACATCTGCTGTTTTTAGTTTATATTAATTAATTATTTTTCATCGTCAAAAGGATATTTCATCCCCCATGAAGTTCTAACACTAGTCAAAATGTGAGCGATATCGTGTGACATTTGAAGTTGACCATCGTCATGGCCTTGATCAATATATCTTTGCATATCTTGTACTTCGTATTCTAAGGCCTTGTCGCTGTTACCAGCCGTAATCTTGTCATGCTTTTCTTCATGAGCACTGGCAGTGTAGGTAATATCTGCTTCAGTAGCACGTGGATATTGATTAATTTCAACGTAGCCTTTGGTCCCTGAAACAACACTGCGCTTTGGTTGTTTAGCTCTATGGCCAAAGCCATAACTACCATTTGATCCTTAGTGTTCTTCATAATGATGCCTGATTGTTCATCTACGCTAGTTTCAAAGAATTTCACTGTAGTCAGAATGCTTTCAGGGCTTTCATCTAAAAATGTTCTGGCAAAAGCAGTTGCGTAGCCACCGATATCGAGCAAAGCACCACCAGCTAAATCTTTGTTAAAGAAGCGGTTCTTTGGATCATAATCTTTCAGAGAACCAAAGTTAACTTGAATCATCTTGATTTGACCTAATTTACCGGCTTTGATTAAGTCGGTTATCTTCTTGTAGATAGGCATATGGTACAAGGTAAAGCCTTCAGTCAAAATCAAGCCTTTTTCTTTAGCTAATTTTTCTACTTCATCAAATTGACGTGCGTTTACTGTAATTGCTTTTTCACAAAAAACATGTTTACCAGCGTTCAATGCTTTCTTGATGTACTCGTAGTGGAAAGTATGAGGAGTAGCAATATGAATGATGTCAATGTTAGGATCAGCAATCATTTTATCTGGATCAGTGTAGGTCTTCTTAATATGCTTTTCTGTAGCGAATTTCTTAAGCATTTCTTCGTTGACATCTGCAACTGCGTAAACTTCGCCATTTACGGTGTTCAAAGCGTCAGCCATTTCATGTGCGATCCAACCTGTACCAATCATTCCCCAGTTATATTTTGTCATTTTAAATCACCTTTCTTTAGCTCAATTGCATCATTGTTTTCATTTGTAGTAATGAGCGAGGTAACCAAGTTTTTGAAATAGGACGTTGCTACCACGCCATTTTGATCGTTAAGTTTAGAGACCAGATTGTCGATCTCGGTCCATGTAGACGAGAGAGCATCAACGAGTAAATTGCCTTGTGGGCTTCTAGCTAAGGATGCCACTTTAGATCCTTGACAAATTTCCATCTTTAGGCCCATAGATTCACCAGTATTGATTACTTGTTTCACCGTTGATGGAGCGACTTCAATGCATAATGGAATCTTATTTGATAGTTCTTTGTGAATCCTCTCAGAAGGCAAGGGTAAGATATATTCATCACTCATTTGTGCAGCAATTTTTTATATAAATGAATACCGCCACCACTTTTTAAAGCATTGAGATTGTAATCAACACTGTCGCAACCATCAAAAGCTAGATCAACATGATTGATTCTATCGAGTGCATCAACCTGTAATCCGATAGATTTACAATTAAGTCTAGTTAATTCTGAAGGAGAACAGAGCTGAATGTCTAATTTAGCTTCTTTAATAGCTTGAGCTAGATTGAATACGTTGTGGCCACCGCCTAAGCTAACGGGCATACCATTTTTTATTTTGCTCAATGCCAGTTCACTAATCGTAGTAATAAAAATAACCTCGTAAATAATTTTTATATAGCAATTATTCATGTAATTAATTTACATAAGCGATAGTACGATGAAAACAATTTACAGTCAATAAAAATTTACATTTTTAAAATAAATGTGTAAATTATTTTCACATGATATACTTTTAGTAGGAAGTGAACAACATGACAACAATAATTGATAAAATGTATAGTTAATTGCCAGCCATGTCGCAAAGTGATCAAAAAGTTGCTAAGCAAGTTTTGGCTGATCCAGAACAGATCGTTAATAGTACAATTTCTGAACTAGCCAAAACTGCAGCCGTTAGTGGTGCTTCAGTAACGCGTTTTTGCCATAATCTTGGTTTAACCGGTTTTCACGATTTGAAAATTCAATTGGCTCAAGTTTCTGGCAATGAAAAAAGCCATTCTTTGCAAAAAATTGCAAAGGATGACTTAAAAACTGCATTAAAGCAGATCGGTGATAATAAAGTAGCAGAAGTAGAAGCTACTTTGAATAATATTGATAGTCAGGTATTAAAGAAAGTACTAGATTTGTTAACTAGTAGCAAAATAGTTCAAGTTTCGGCAGAAGGTGACACATATCCTGTAGCTGAAGATGCAGTTTATAAATTTAATCAAATTGGCATCTTTGCGATGGCTTCAGGCGGTAATGTGGAAACTGCCATTGCTCAAAGCATGAATCTAACTGCTCAAGATTGTTTACTCGTGATTTCTAATTCTGGTGAATCCGCAGCACTGCTTAAGCAAATTAAAGTTGCTAAGGAGCAGGGAATTCGAGTGATTGCAATTACTAATAGAGCTGATTCACCGATCGCACTGGAAGCAGATTATCACTTGCAAACTGCTGTCAGACAAACAGTTTTGCAAACGCAGTATTACTTCTCAAGAGTAGCTGCCTTTACTATGATTGAAGCTATCTTTCTTTTGCTGATCTCACAAGATGATGAACGAATAGAGCATATTAAAAAGCATGAGGAGATTATCTCTAATCAAAAGATTTAAAGTAACTGATCGATTTGATTTTTCAAAGGCAGATCATAATACTTTTTGATTTGAGGTAGGGATGCAAGACTTTTTTGACCATAAATAGCAATTAAGGCAGCCAGTTCGTTTTTCCAAGCAGAGATAAATTGCTCTAAGCCTGCAACACCATTTTGATTATATTCTTGTAAAAAGACATTGGAGATGCCGACGTATTGTCCACCTAGTACTAATCCTTTTAATACGTCTAAAGGATTACGTACGCCACCAGAGACAATGAAGTTGACGTCTTCTTTTTTCGCCATTAATGCGGAAACAACTGTAGAGAGACCAAGATCTTCTAAATATGATACATCCCTTGAATTACGAGCATTTTCAATTTGAGCAAAATTGGTGCCACCACTGCCAGCAATGTCGAAATATTCAATGCCGGCGTTTTTTAGAGTATGGATAGTTGCTTCATCTAAACCAAAACCAACTTCCTTAATAATAATCGGAAGATCGATTTGATCACGTAATGCCTTAATATGATCTAACCAGAAAAAGTTGCGATCACCTTCGGGCATAGCGATTTCTTGAACCGTATTAAGGTGAATTTGCAAAGCATCAGCGTTTAACTCATGAATGATTTTATTAGTAGCTTCTACGGGTGTTTCTGGATTAATATTAATTATTAAAACACCGTCAGAATCTTCATTTCTGGCTACATAAAAACTATCTAATTGATCTTCTTCTTTAGCAAGGATGCTAGCAGATCCTAATGCAAGAGCAATCTTTTCTTTTGCAGCTACATGGCCTAGGGCTTTGTTTACGACTTTAGATTCTTGAGAGCCGCCAGTCATTGCATTGATAAAAAAAGGCGCAGAGACGCGTTTTTTAAACATCTCTACACCTAGTATTTGAGTATCAACTTTGGTTTCAGGCAAAGCAGGGCGAAGTAAATGTAATTGATCAAAACTATTGTATTTTTGCTTATTAAAAAACATCTGAGCTAGTTTCAGATGTTCTTCTTTTCTTTCGGATCTAGTTGACATATATATTCTCCGTTAACGAACTAAACTTATTTGGTGAACTCTAAAATTAAGGGGCAAAATGCCATTATGACGCCATTCGCTTTCAAGAGCGGCCACGTCAGTATTAGAATCGGTGATTACAATACCGCAATCGCCATTGCCTGCGCCAGAAGTCTTAGCAGCTCCACCAAAGTCTTCCGCAATTCTGATTAATTGAGTCAAACGTGGAATTTCAATGGCAATTTGGTTGATCTTAGCAAAGTGTTGCAATAATTTACGGTTAGCGCGAATTTGTTTTTTAATTAATGAAATATCGTTTGCTTCAAAACCAGCGATCATCTTTAAAACGCAGGCTCTAGAAGATGCTAAGAAGTTCTTGTATTCCATGTTCAAAGCAGCTTTGTTAGCGTTAGTTTCATCAACTAAGCGAGAAGTAGAAGCAGGCTTTTGACTCCAACCGATCATCAACTTCATATCCTTAGGTGGGTTGAGCAGTTGGATCTTTAAGCCAGGCCAAGCTTCATTAACTACTTCAGACAATGTCTTTTTATCAAGTTCATGTTTTAGCCAAGTTTTATCAAAGGTTTGGTAAGCAAGCCAACCACCATAGACACTAGCAGCGATGTCTCCTGCGGAGCCATTGCCCTGAACGGAATAGTGAGAGATGGCTGAAAGCTTGTAAACAAGCTCATTACTCGTTTTTACGCCATAAAAATGTAAAATAGCCTTAACAGTGGCTACAGTAACAGCAGCGCTTGAGCCCAAACCATATTTCTTACCGTCGGCAGAATCCAAGTCTGAATTAACATGCAGATCGTATACTTTCATCTTGATATTTTGTTCAATACAATATTGTTCTGTAAAGGAAATTGCAGACAAAATATACTCAAATGGGTTATCACGATTATCAATTACCATCTTAGAACCACGACGAACCCAGTGGATAGAATCCTGTGAATACTGCTTAGAGTGAATCAATCCAGTAGAAGTTTTGCTTTTGGTGATTGAAACGCGTACGAATTGATTAACCGCTACTAAAACAGCAGGACAGTCCTGCTCTAAAACTGCATATTCTCCGGCAATATATAACTTTCCAGGTGCTTTTTCTGTTATCAAAAGAATTAAATCCTCGAATCTATCTAACTTTCTATGTACAAATTAATCCAAATAAGTAACTCCAGGACCAAAACTTGCACTCACTATCTTAACATTATTGAATTCTGACTCAAAGTTTTCAATAATTTCTTTTATATTTCTTAATTGACAGAGTACTTTAATATTTGGACCAGCATCAATAGTATAGTAGCATTCAATACCTTTGTGGCGTAAATTTTCTATTAATTTTATAGCTTGGATGGTATCGGGTTCAAAATAAGTAAACTCTGGTTGAGCGGTTAAGTTAATTGCGTGCATCTCATTAGCGTTGAGTTCAGCTAGTTCGCCTAGGACAGTGAAATCTTCATCTTTAATAGCGCTAATCATCTTGTTTAGTTCAAGTTCATTACGTGCAAGCCATGGCTTAAAGAATGGGGAAGATTGAGCATCTTTCATGCCACGAGTTGATGAGATTTTCTTTTGTTTAGTGTTCAATTCAATTGCAAGTAGATGTAGATCTATTTTAGGGTGTTCATCTAAAGCATAAGCGTAAGAAGTCTCATCGGAATCGCCTTTTTGCCAAATGGAAAAACCACCGAAAACAGAACGACTTGCGGAACCTGAGCCAATTCTAGCCAAACGTGATAATAAGGTTTTATCCGCGTCAATATGATAATAGGCGCAAAAAGCTGCCGCCAGGGCCGCAAAAGCGGAACTAGAAGAAGCAAGACCTGCAGCTGTTGGAACGTGATTGGTAGATTTGATTACAAGATTTTCTTTATCTAAGTTAAATCTTTGTTGCAACTTCTCAATATAGTTAAAAACGCGTTGGCTGTTAGCAAAAGATTGCTTTTTATCATTTAAATAGAATTCATTTGTGTCTGTTCCTTTTTCAATGGAAGTATCGGTATAAAAAGCGTCAAGCGTCATTGATAGACTCGACATCAACGGAATTCTTAAAGTGGCGTCTTTTTTGCCCCAGTACTTGATTAAGGCGATGTTGGTATGTGCTCGTGCAGTTTTTGTCATTAAATTTCCTCGATCCAGCTGTTACTAATGATATCTTGGCACTTAGCTGCTATTTCATTAGCGATTTCTTGATTTTTACATAATGTGATAGTGATCCCGCCTAGGCCACCACCAGAGAGTTTAAAGCCTAAAGCACCGTTAGCTAAAGCAATTTTTTGTAATTGATCAATCTTAGCAGTAGAAATATTGAAAGAATGCAAAATTTCTTGTGCTTCATTAAAGATTTTTCCTACTGTTAGACTATCTTGTTTAAGCCAAGCTTGTTTGGTTAAATCAGCTAATTCACCTAAACGCTTCATATTGTTCTTGGCTGCTTCGGATTTATCTAGTAATGATCTTACTTGGGTAACAGCTTCTTTAGTATTGCCTAATTGCCCAGTATCCATGATTAAAAGGGTAGCACCCAGTTTTGCTTTAAGCATCTTAGGACCCATTTCCTTATTGAAAAATACTAGATAGTCTGAATTGACAGTAGCAGCATCAAGACCAGAGGCTTTGCCGTGATTAATCATTTCGGCATGGTTAGTAACCGCCATAATTTCTTTTTCGGTTAAGTTTAAATTGAAAAATTGATTTAATGCTTTAGTTGTACCAAGCGCCACGGTAGCACTGGAACCAAAACCACGTTCCATCGGAATTTCACCTGTATAAGTGATTTTTAAAGGCTGGGTATTCTTGGCTTTTTCACGCATGGTTTTAACCACATATTTAAGTCCATTGTATTCATCTGGTGCATCGAAGAAAGGACCATGATAGCGTGTGGTATCCATCCACATTTGATCAGAATCTTCAACTGTGGTTTTAATATGCAAAGCCTTAATGGGCATTGCTAAAGCATCATAGCCATAAACCACAGAGTGTTCACCAATAATAATCACTTTCCCGTGAGCTAAAAAACTACACTTCATTATTTAATCATCCTTAAAATAGATTTAATAAAAGATAGAACATTGTTGTGCTAGAATATTAAACAAGGAGTACGAACAAATGATCAAAATTCTAACAGGAAGACAAACCGACCCATTACAAGAAAAAATTCTGGAAGAAGCAGTGCGGAATTATCAGCAGCATCCAGAACATAAAACTTTTATCATTGTTCCTAATCATATTAAGTTTACCACAGAAGTTAGGGCAATTAATAAACTTGCAATCAGTAAAAATCAAAGTGAGACGGCAGTTAAGAATTTGCACGTCCTTTCTTTTTCTCGTCTTGCTTGGTTCTTCTTAAAAGATGCGGAACAAGGCTTGCCTACACAGCTAGATGATGCGGCAAGTGCAATGCTGCTTACGCATATCGTAGAACAAGAAAAAGATAAGCTAACCATCTTTGAAAATTCAAATACTGGTTTAATTAATCAGTTGTACAGTACTATTTTACAAATTTATGATGGCAACGTAAATTTAGAAGATATCGATGAAGATAGTTTAGATCAAGAAACTAAGAGTAAGGTCCACGATTTACGGATTATTTACGATGCTTTTATTAAAGAAATTGCAGGTAAATTTTCTACCAAAAATGAAGTTCAAGTTCAGTTGAATGAAATTTTGGCTAAGAATAAAAACCTGGGTAATACTAGTTTTTATTTCTGTGATTTTTCGCATTTTTCATTGCAAGAAACTTTAACTATTAAATTGCTGATGCGCAAGGCTAAAAATGTGGTTTTGGCTTTCAAAACAAGGCTAGGTGACATTAATCCGCAGGCCGAAGAGGGCGACTACGACTATGTAATCCAGCAGACGATCAGTCGTTTTACTTCATTTTTGCAAGAAAGAAAAATGGAGTATACGGTCAACAGCTTCCCTCTTTCACCAAAACCAACAAAACGCGAAATACTTAATAGTTTATGGACTGAAGCAATTTCAAAAACTGACGATTTAAATCAAGTACAGTTGGTAAAAGCAGATTCACGTTATGCCGAAGCATATTTTGTTGCACGTACGATTTATCAGCAGGTTGCTTTAAACAATTACCGTTATCATGATTTTTTGATCTTGGCACCAGATTTAAAGGAATACGAGACTTACTTAACGCCAATTTTAAGGCAGAATAAAATTCCTTTCTTCAATGACTTGCAGCAAGAGATGAAGTATCACCCTTTAGTTGTTTTAATTGAAAACCTGTTTAATCTGCATGATTTAAAAGGCAATCCTTTTACTACTTCGAGTATGCTAGCAATTTTAAAAACGCATTTGCTTATTCCGTCTTGGTATAAAGAAGAAGCCGAATATATTCATGATGTCGATGAATTAGAAAATTTTGTCTTGGCTCACGGTATTAATCACGGTTTGTGGCGTAAAAAGTTTTCTGACTTTGTGAATGCGGAAGTCATTCGTCTGGATAAGATGGATGAAGAAGTTGCTAAGATTGATCGCTTGCGTGGTTATCTGGTTGATAAAGTAACTAATTTATTTGAAAAATTAGCACAAGAGAAAGATAGTCAAAAGGCATTAACGATCTTTTTTGACTTTTTAACCGAAAATGGAATTGCCGCTAGACTAGAAAAATGGCGTGATGACGCTAATAATGCTGGAGACTTGCAACAAGCACAACAGCCAGAGCAATTGTGGGATTTGTTGATTCAATTGCTTAGTGACTATTTAATGATTAATCCTGAAGAATTTAATATGGATGAATTTTTCAATATGTTGATTAATGCCTTTAAGGAGGCTAACTTCTCGCAAATTCCATCCACGCTTGATGCAGTTAACTTATCTGAAATCGGAATGGTTCAGACTAGTGGCTATAAGCAGGTCTTCATTATTGGTGCAACTAGCGGTAATTTGCCAGCTATTCAAAAGATGCCAGGCTTTTTAACCACTGAAAACTTAGCTCAATTGCAGGATAGTTTTAGTTCAGATTCATATTTGGAAGATAATCAACAATTAAATAATTTGGATCAAAACTACCAATTTGGTTTATCACTGGCCTTAGCTCAAGACCGTGTGTATGTGTCATATCCTGTCTTAAATGCATCAAATGAGACGCTAAATTCTTCTATCTATTATCAACGCTTAAGCGACTATGGTGCTCGTGAATTTGAGCAGCATGATTTGCCAGAAAAAATGCAGGATCTCTTGTCATTTATTACAAATGCAGATGCCAGTTTAGGTTATTTGGCTTATATGAACTCATTAGCTAAGTCGTCAGCGATTACTAAATTGCTTCAGCTGACTCAAAAAGTATTGCCACAGAAAACGGATTCTGTTTTAGGTGCTAGTCAATTTGATAATCAACCAGAGGATATTGGTGAAGAACTAGCTACTAAGTTATATGGTGAAAATCTAAACGCATCAGTTTCTCAACTAGAAACTTTTTATAAAAATTCCTATGAATATTTCTTAACTTATGGTTTAAGATTACGACGCCGGTTTGAAAATGAATTTGATGTAATTCAAGCGGGCAATTACTTCCATGAAACCTTTGACCGTTTAGTAAAGCAACTTAATAAGCGTCACCTTGATTTGGCTGATCTTAATAGTACTGAGCTAGAAAGTATGCTTAATTCTGTGAGAGAAGTCATGAAGGATGAAGGAAAATATGCCCAGTTAATGAATGATCCGTTTAATCAGTATTTGTTCAAATGTCTGGATCATACAACCTCGAAAGTAGCTCACAATTGGCGCAAGTCACTAACTAAAACGCCACTTAGAGCTAAGTACTCTGAATTAAGTTTTGGGGTAGGAGAACGTCTTAAAGGTCTTAGTTTTGCAGTCCCTGATTTATCAGGCAATCACCATGTTGATTTACGCGGAAAAATGGACCGGGTAGATTTGGCTAACTTTGCCGACAAGGATCAAGTATTAGCACAGGTTATTGACTACAAGTCATCAGCTAAAAAGTTTGATTTAGGTATGTTTTACAATGGCATCGCCTTACAGATGGTTTCATATCTAGATGTTTTAGCTAATAATAATCAATTTTTTGCCGGAAGCGATCAATTGTCGTTATTAGGTGCATTTTATCAAACAGTTACTAGACAGTTAGAGAGACTGAACAGCAATAAGCTGATCGATAGTTCTATGAATCTTCGTCAAGCTGCAACTGATAGCAAGCCTAAATTGATGTACAATGGCATCATCAGTAACGACCCGGATATTTTAACGGAAGCTGAACCGTTACTAGAAGGAAGCACTAAGCAGGTTTCAGAGCTTTATACTGGTGTTAAAACTAAAGCTAAAGGTGGATTTAGTTTGCCTGCCAATCGTAGTTTCAGTGAAGAAGAAATTGAATTGTTGTTAGAGTATGATGAATATTTGATCAAGAAAGCATCAAGTCAGATTCTGTCCGGTAAGATTAGTTTGAATCCATATAAATATGGTAAGTCACAAAATGCTCTAACTTATTCAGACTTCAAGGATATCTTCTTCTTTGATGCGATGCTTAGACAAAATCAATACCATGAAATCAGTAATATGAAGAAAAAAGATCTGTTAGCTAAAATCAAAGAAAGATTAGGAAGAGAGGACTAATTTTGCCACAATTTACTAAAGAGCAAGAAAAAGCGATCAATGATCGTGGACACGATATTTTAGTTTCAGCTTCGGCTGGTAGTGGTAAAACTACAGTCTTGGTTGAACGGGTTTTGAGAGAAATTTTGGCAGGAACGCAAGTAAGTGAACTGTTGGTTGTGACATTTACTAAAGCAGCTGCAGAAGAAATGAAAACGAGAATAAAGAATGCCTTGACGCAAGAAATGGCTAAGCCAGGCGTCAATCGGAGATACTTGCGAGAACAACTGAATCAAGTGGATACTGCCAATATCTCAACTATTGATGCTTTTTGTCTTGAAGTAATTCATCGTTTCTATTATTCAGTAGATTTAGATCCTAGTTTTCAGATTCTAACCGACGAAACGCAGGCAGCTTTATTAAAAGAACGTGCTTTGCGAGAAGTTGAAGGTGAATTTTTAACTAATAAGGATTCTGACTTTAGACGTTTTTATGATAATTTTGCTGGTGACCGGGATGCTGACAGTCCGCGAGATTTGTTATTAGATTTGTATAACTATGCGATGGCTAAGCCAGAATATCATGCCTGGTTAATGCAATTGCCAGAGGTGTATGAAACTGGAGCTGAGATTACTCAGTCTAATTTATGGCAAAACCAAATTAAGCCATACTTATTAGATAGTTTTAAGGGCCTAGAAAATAAAATCAATGAGCGCTTAGAAGAGACTATCTTTGAAACCAAGGAACTAAAAAAAGTCAGAGAAGACTTCAGTTTGTTTGATCAAAACTTACAGAATTTCTTGGCAGCCTTGGATGAGGATAAACCATATGATGAGCAAAGAGATTTGCTGCGTTTGTGTACTTTTAATGGTATATACCGCAAGTCGAGTAAATGGGATGAAGATCTGCTAGAGTTCTACGGTGATTTGCAAAAGTTAAAAGATGAAGCCAAAAGTCAGGTCTTTGATACCTTTACGGCATTTTTTGCCACCGATGAAAAAGAACAAGTAAAAGTAATGCAAGATGGTCAAAAGATCGTAGCTGCGATTGCGCAAGCTGAAATCGCCCTAATTGAGCGTTTTAACAAGTTAAAACGTGATGAAAACTTGATTGATTATAGTGATATGGAGCAATTAGCCTATCGCATTCTCAGTCAGGATACGTCTAGCTCACAGATGGCTAGAGATTTTTATCAAAGTAAATTTAAAGAAATTCTGGTTGACGAGTATCAGGATATTAATGCTCTGCAGGAAAATATTATTCAACAGGTTAGACAACCAGGGAAGAATACCTTGTTCATGGTAGGGGATGTGAAGCAGTCAATTTATGGCTTTAGACAAGCTGAACCTAGTTTGTTCTTAAGAAAGTACCATGATTTTGCTCAAGAACAAAACGAACATGAAGAACGTATTTTGCTTTCGGATAATTTTAGATCAACCGAACCTGTAACTCGTACCGTCAATCATCTGTTTAATAGCATTTTGAGTCCTAATTTTGGTGGAATCGATTATCAAAAAGAAGGACAACTGGTTTTTGGTGCCAAATATTATCCAAGCAATTTGCCTAAGGCTAGTGAGGTAATCATTCATAAAAAAGAAAGAGGTGGAGACGAAAACAGCGATAAGGTCGATTTTTCAGAAATCCAAATGGTTTTAGCACGAATTAAGCAGCTAAAAGAAGAGCGCATGCAGGTATTCGATAGTAAAAGCGGACAAATGCGTGAGATGAAGTACAGTGATATTGCTATTTTGACTAGAAGTCATGGTGATAATCTGGAGATCATGCAGGAATTTGCCAAACAAGATATCCCCTTGTTTGTGACTGATGCCGAGAATTATTTTCAAACTTTCGAATTAACTGTCATTATGAATTATCTGAAAATTATCGATAATCCTGATCAGGACATTCCTCTAGTTACGGTTTTGCGTTCACCACTCTTTAATTTCGGTGAAAAAGACTTGGCTAAGATTAGAATTAAGAGTAAAAACAGCAGTTTTTATAGTGCCCTTACTTCATATGTTGGTGTGGGAGATCAGCTCAGCGATAAATGCAAAGACTTTTTGAATCAATTGGCATCGTTGCGTGAGTTTGCGACTACGCACAGAATTTCTGAATTAATTTGGAGTATTTATACACGAACCAATCTGTTAGAAATCATGACTGCTTTGCCTAATGGTGAGCAGCGTCGGGTCAATTTGGAAGCACTTTATGAGAGAGCTGCTTCTTATGAAAGTGCTGGCTTTAAAGGATTATATCAATTCATCAACTTTATTAATCGCATGCGTCAAAGTCAAAAGGATTTAGCTCAACCGCTTTTAACTAAAGAGGCGGGAAATGCAGTAAGATTGATGACTATCCACGGTTCTAAGGGTCTGGAATTTCCAATTGTCTTTTATTTAGGGATGCATCATCAGTATCAGTTGCACGATTTAAAGGGTAACTATGTCATTAATGCTGATGGTTTAGGTGTTACCTTAAGAGAGGAGCATTATCGAATTGACTCCTTAGTTAAGGCAATGGGTAATATTACTAAGAAAAGACAATTGCTTGAAGAAGAAGCTCGTATTCTCTATGTAGCTTTAACGCGAGCTAAGCAAAAGTTAATTATGGTTGGTGATATTCCTAGTTTTGATAAAAAGGTCAAAGACTGGTCTAACGAGTTGGATCATGAAGGTCAGTTATCATTGGCAGATAAATTAGCTGCAACAACACCATTAAGCTTTATGGGCCCCGCATTAGCTTTTGATCGTCGTGTAGCAATGAGAATTAGTGATATTACGAATTCGCTTGATCAGAGTCAGCCAATTCTCTTCGTAGATTTTTCAGATGATGATGCAATTGCAAATAATGCTGTCAATGAAGAAAAGGAAACTCGTAAAGATAGCGAGCCAGAAATTAAAACACTGACAGAAACTGCTACTAAGCTTTATCAATTTGATTATCCTTTTAAAGATGCAATTGCAACTACTGCTTACCAGGCTGTTTCTGAAATTAAAAAGGCCTTCAATGACCCAGATGAAGCGGAGCTGGAGAATTCGCATTTGCTGGCCTCAACTAACCGGTATTTGCAGCCGATCGATACGAAACCAAGTTTCCTCTATCAAACTAAGTTTACCGGGGCGGAGATCGGTACTGCCACACACTTGATTTTGCAATACTATGATTATACTGGTGACGGAAGTGATGAACAGCTTGAGCAAGAGATTCAGCATTTAATTGAACAGAAGAAATTGAATGCGGACATTGTTTCGAGTCTTAAAAAAGATCAAATTGAATGGTTTGTCCATAGTGATTTTGCTAAAGATTTTTGGCAAAGACCAGAAGATTTAAAAAGAGAAGTTGATTTCTCTAGTTTGCTGTCTGCCAGAACCTTGTTTGATGATTTTAGTGATCCAAATGCAAAAATTTTGGTTCATGGTACGATTGATGGCTATTTTATTATAAATAATGGTATTATTTTGTTTGACTACAAAACTGATCATGTAGACAAATCGCATTTAGATGAAGCAATAGAATTAATTAAAGAAAAATATACCGGACAGCTTCGTTTATATGAACGAGCATTAAATGAATTTAGTACTAAGAAAGTAATTGGAAAGTATTTAATTTTGCTTGATGCTAAACAAGCAGTAGAAGTTAAGTAAACAAGAAGGGAGGAGCAGGATGGCAAAAATATTCGCAAAAGATATCTTTGCTGTAGTGGATCTAGAAACTACAGGAACTCAACGAGAAAATGGCCATCACATTATTCAGTTTGGGTGTGCAATTATTAAAAATCTTAAAGTTGTCAAAACTTACTCTTTTATGATTAATCCCCATCGTGAAATACCTCAATCTGTTGTTAATTTAACTGGTATTAGTAATGAAGATGTGCAAAAGCAAAAAGATTTTGATTTTTATGCACCAAAAATAATCAAAATTTTGCAAAATACGGTATTTGTGGCTCATAATGTTGATTTTGATTTGCCATTCTTGAATTATGAATTAACGCAACATGGCTATGATGCGTTAACCAATAAAGCAATTGATACGGTTGAATTAGCTAAAATTGCTTTTCCAACTTTACCATCGTATAAGTTAAGCGATTTAACAGCTCAACTTGAAATTAAACATTTAAATCCGCATAAGGCTGATTCAGATGCCTATGGCACAGCTGTGCTGTTAATTAAAATTATTAAGCAGCTTGCAACTTTACCTCAAGCAACGCTTAATACGTTAAGTTCTTTGTCACATGGCTTAATTCGAGATACATCTTGGGTAATCACAACGATTGCGGATAGTCTAAGACAAGAAAAAAGGCCGTTACCTGCAGAATATATGCAGGTACGTAACATTATTTTGCAAAAGCAAAATGAGCATTTTGACAGTCATGGCGAAAATGGCACATTTCCGCAAAATGATAATGATAAGCGTAAGCTGTTTAAAGGAAAATTACATTTTCGTAGAGCACAAGTTGATTTAATCAATCATTTGCATCAGTTCATTAATAATCCTGAGAAAAACGCAATGTTGGTAGAAGCGCCTAACGGTACGGGGAAGACTTTTTCTTATATATTTGCTTATGCTTATCAGTTATATTCAGGAAGAAAATTGGTAATTGCGACACCAACTAAGGTTTTGCAAGAACAAGTAATGGAAAGAGAAATTCCACAGCTACTGAAGGTGACAAAGCTTGATTTGAAGGCTGAGGTTGTTAAATCAAGTAGTCGTTATCTAGACCTAGATGGTTTTGTGCAAACGATTTTCCAGAGGACGCCTAATAAGTCAACTTTGATTTTGCAGATGCAAATTTTGGTTTGGCTGACCAAAACTAAGACTGGCGATTTGGATGAGTTGAATTTAACCAATTACAATACACCGCTATTTGCTCAGATCCAACATCCGGGGGATGCTCGTGTGGGTAGTCGATTTGCGGAAGTTGATTTTTGGAATTTGGCTCGTCGTAAGCAAGAAGAAGCCGATATTTTAGTTACCAATCATGCTTATCTGGCTAACCACTATATGGATACTATCTGGGGTCAAAATCCTTATTTGGTAATTGATGAGGCTCACCGTTTTGCGGATAATGTAATTAGTTCTCGCAATGATTCCATGCGTTTTGAATCACTTTGGGGTGTCCTGAGTCATTTACGCAATTTGCTATATTATTCAAATGACAGCGTAGAAAGCCAATTTAACGATAATGTGCAGATCAATTTCTTATTGACTAAGCTAGATCCTATGATCTTGGAGTTAATCAATTTGATTAATGAGTTGCAAAAACAACTCTATGCACAGCATGATAATGCCATCAATAAGGTTAACTTGCCTAACGGGACTCTTGAACTTAGTTTTCAGGGTAAGGGCTTATTCAATCAAGATAGTCGTTTTAAACAAATATTGCCTAAGTTTCAACAAAAACTAGAAGAGGTTAGAGAATTAACCAATCAGACTTTGTTTGAACTTTATCATGAGCAAGAAAGAATGCTGGCAAATGTTGAAGCTTTAGTTAGCGACATTACTGAGCAAATCGATCGGTTAGACTATTATTCTGAAAAAGGCTATCAATTGGCCGACTTGTTATCCGATCAAAAGAATTTAGCTCAAGATGGCTTTATTTTGATGATCACTAATCCAGAGGATCCGCTCAGTACTAACTTAGATTGGTTAATGCTTGATGCAAGCGATGTTCTTAATCAAATTTATAGTCGTTTTGATCATATTGCATTTGTCAGTGCTACATTGACTAGTGATCATAATTTTGATTATGCAATTAGTCAGTTGGCTTTGAGCAAGATGAATTTAGTTAAGTATATTGGCAAGAGTACCTTTAATATGAAGAAACATTTGGAAGCTTTTGCTGTAACTAATATGCCTAATCCAGATAGTGAAGACTATCAAAAAGACATTGCTCAAATTATGGTTAACGATTTAGCAGATAAAAATCACGTGTTGGTTTTAATGACTAATCTTGATAAGATTCATGATGTCTTTACTGAAATTTTAAATGCACCTGAGCTGAAAGACTTTGAGATTTTGGCCCAAGGTATGTCAGGTTCCAACAATCGAATTGCTAAAAGATTTGTAATTGCTAAAAAAGCAATTATTATAGGAGCTGATAGTTTTTGGGAAGGAATTGATTTCCACGATTGTAGTATTGATACCGTATTTGCGGCTCGCCTTCCATTTGAGTCTCCAGATCAGCCTGAGGTGCGATTAAGGCAGAAGAAACTAGAGGACCAGGGAGTTAACGTATTTGAAAAAGATAGTCTTCCTCGCGCGATTATTCGCTTTAGACAAGGAATGGGACGCTTGATCCGTGGCGAACATGATCATGGACAATTCGTTATCTTGGATTCAAGGATCTGGACCAAAAATTATGGGGATGCATTTTTGCAGTCGATTCCTGTAAAAGTTGAAAAAGTAACATTGAAAGAACTAAAAAAGAAGTTAAGAAATAAATAGTTATGATACAAGATGATACAAGGCAAACAATTAAATTTGTAGCATGGGTAATTGGTTTAATCATTATTGCTTTCTTTGTAAGTATTGCAATTTTTTACGCTGCAGGCTCAAAGAGCAGGGGCAATGATCAAAGAATAGCTGAATTGGCTAGAAGCAAAACGCCAATTACCAATATCTCTAAGTATTATCATTTAGACCGTGGCACAAGAAGCTACGCAATTAATGGTACAAATAAAAAGGGGAAGGGCTACTACTTCATTTATTTGCCTAATTCTAAGAAGGCTTATTTATATCCTGCTAACAAGGGTGTAAGTGAAGTGAATATTAAAAATAAGTTTAAATCTTCTCATTCAGATGCTACAATTAATCATATTAATCTGGGTTGGTATAAAGGTGAAGCTGTTTGGGAAGTTGCTTACAAAAAGCAAAATGGCAATCTAGGTTATACTTTATATGAATTTAAAGATGGAAATGATATCTCAGAAGTCGATAATTTGTAGAAACTTTGGTATTATGTACATTGTATAAATGATAAAAAGGTGGATAGGAATTTTATGACAGAATTGATTTCAATTAAAGATTCTTCCAAGCATGTTGATGAAGAAGTAAAAATGCATGTTTGGCTTACAGATAAACGATCAAGCGGAAAGATTATCTTTTTGCAATTACGTGATGGTACTGCATTTTTCCAAGGGGTAGTTCGTAAGAATGATGTATCAGAAGAAGTTTTTGAAACTGCTAAAACTCTTAGACAAGAAGCCAGCTTCTACATTACTGGTACTGTTCACGAAGATGCACGTTCTCACTTTGGTTACGAAATTCAAATTACTGATTTGAAGGTAGTTTCAAACAACGAAGGTTACCCAATCGGTAACAAGGAACACGGGGTTGATTTCTTACTTGATCACCGTCACTTATGGTTAAGATCAAAGAAGCCATTTGCAATTATGCAAATTAGAAACACTATGTTTAAGGCTACTGTAGACTTCTTTGAAAAGGAAGGCTTCATTAAGTTTGATGCCCCAATTTTCATGCACTCAGCTCCAGAAGGTACTACTCAATTATTCCACGTTGACTACTTTGACCATGATGCATACTTATCACAATCTGGTCAATTATACGGTGAAGCTGGTGCCATGGCTTACGGCAAGATCTTTACTTTCGGTCCAACATTCAGAGCCGAAGAATCAAAGGGTCGTCGTCACATGACCGAATTCTGGATGATGGAACCAGAAATGGCATGGATGCACCAAGATGAATCTCTCGATATTCAAGAAAGATACTTGGCTTACATGGTTAAGCAAGTTTTGGACAAGAACGAATACGAACTTAAGATTTTAGGTAGAGATCCAGAAAAGCTTCGTCCAACTACTGAAGGCAACTTTACCCGTCTTCCATACGATGACGCTGTAAAAATGCTTCAAGATGCTGGTCGAGACTTCAAGTGGGGTGACGACTTCGGAGCACCTGATGAAGGATACATCTCTGAACAATACGATCGTCCTGTCTTTATTGTCAACTATCCAACTTCTATCAAGCCATTTTACATGAAGAAGAACCCAGACAATCCTAAGGAATACTTATGTGCTGATGTTATCGCACCAGAAGGTTATGGTGAAATCTTTGGTGGTTCAGAACGTGAAGGTAACTACGAAGTTTTGAAGCAACAAATTTTGGCTGCAGGTCTTAACCTTGAAGATTACCAATGGTACCTTGACTTGCGTAAATTCGGTGGTGTGCCTCACTCTGGTTTCGGTATGGGATTTGAACGTACTATTGCTTGGGTTTGTCACCTTGACCACATCCGTGAAGCAATTCCATTCCCAAGATTGATCAACAGAATGCAACCTTAATTCGCATTTGAAAATTAAATATTTAAACAAAAGTTGGACTAGTTGTTAGTTCAACTTTTATTTTTGAAAGGAAAATCAATTTTGCAATTTAATGACTATCGTGCATTAGGGTTTACGACTTTACAGAATGGCTTAATAGCTTATTATCCTCGTTTAAATATTAGTGACGCAGAATTATTATTGATTATTCAACTTGAGGCCTTTAATCAACGAGGCGAATCATTTCCATCAAATGAGAAAATTGCTGCCAATACCAACCTGTCAGTCACAGATGTAGGCAATTTGATTCAACGTTTGATTGATCGAAATTATTTAACGATAGAACAAACGACTGATGATCAGGATAAAATTGGCAATAAGTACAGCCTAAACAAGTTATATGATGCTCTTGATCAATATATTGATCAGAATATTTTAATTAAAGATGATAAGAAAGATAAGACAGTAGCCGTTACCAATAATTTATGTAATAATCCCTTAAATTATCTATCTCGAAAAGTTGAAGTAGAATTCGGTCGCTATTTAAGTCCCATTGAGCGTGAAGAAATAGCTCAGTGGCTCAGTGTTGACCATTATGATCCAGAAATTATAGAATTAGCATTGCGAGAAGCAGTATTATCGCAGGCGTATTCTTTAAAATATATTGATCGTGTTTTACTTAATTGGCAGAGACATAATCTGAAAACGCCAGAAGAAGTTGAAAGATTTTTAAAGAGGAATAGATAATATGACAGAAGAATTATTAAGTGATGATGAAGCCCGTAAGGTTTTAAATAAAATATTATCTCTTTATCCGGACGCTAAAGGAGAATTACACTGGGATAGCAAATTTCATTTGTTATGCGCGGTTATTATGAGTGCACAGACGACAGATAGAATGGTTAACCGTGTAATGCCTAGTTTTAGCAAAGAATTTCCAACTCCTGAGAGTTTGGCAGCTGCACCAATTGAAAAAATAGAAAAAGAAATAAAAACAATTGGTTTGTATCGATCAAAAGCTAAGCATTTGAAAGCAACAGCACAAATATTGGTAGACAAATATAATAGTCAAATTCCTAAAGATAAAAAGACTTTGATGACTTTACCTGGCGTAGGTGAAAAGACAGCTAATGTTGTATTGGCTGAAGGATATGGTGTTCCTGCTATTGCAGTTGATACACATGTTTCAAGGATCTCAAAGAAATTTCACATTGTAGACGAAAAGGCAACGCCACATGAAGTAGAGAAGAGATTGGAGTCGGTTCTACCAAAGGATGAATGGATTAAAACTCATCACGCAATGATTCTGTTTGGTCGCTATACAATGCCTTCTAGAGCAAAAGGCGATCCATATTCTTATTTAAATTCGCAAAAATAAAAATTTAGAAGTAATCAAAATGATTACTTCTTTTTTTACGATTAATATTAATAAGTGAATTGTTACTAAATTTATTTCCTAACAAATAAAAGTCTGCTTTCACTTCGTTTCAGCAGACAATTTAAAAAAGTAAACAAAAAGCCAAACTGCATTTTTTGCAATTTGGCTTTGATAACAAATATCATTAATCGTTCGAACTAGAATTTTCTTGTTCGTGCCGTTCATTATTATTTTCAGTCCTAGATGTTGCACTACTTTGAGCTTGAGAAGACGCAGACGATTGTGTACGACTTTGCTTAGAAGATGCTCGTTGACTACGACTTGATTGATTCGTTGAACCATTTTCGCTACTTGATGAAGATCTGCTCTTAGCAGTTGCAGGGGAGTTTGTAGTACCAGTATTATCATTACTGTCAGTATCAGTTTCTTCATCATCTTCGTCATAACTAGTTGCACTATTGCCAACTCCGGCAGGGGCATGACCTCTGACAAACAGTTGCCAAGTACCACCACTTGAAGCAACTTCAGGTGGGTTAGAATTATTAACAATTCTTGCACCTACGACAGATTTAGGCTGTTTCCAATCTAGGTTTGGCTTATTATTCATAAGGTAAGTCATCATACTCTTGTACAATAACTGAGCTGATTGTTGACCAACACCTGAAATAGTACCATCCTTCAAGTTATCATAACCTGTCCAAACCCCCATTACATATGATCTAGTGTAACCAACAAACCATGAATCCTTTGGTGTTGAATTATATCCAGGATATTTTGCTAGGTCCTCATCTGAATATTTAACAGTACCAGTTTTGCCGGCTTGATGTAAATTAGCGATTTTAGCATTAGTACCGGAACCATGCTTGATTACGCCTTTAAGCATATCAGTAATCATGTATGCTGTTGACTTCTTCATAACGCGGACACCGTTTGAATCGTAATTTCTAGTTAAACCGTCAGGAGTTTCGATCTTAGAAACAAATTGAGGTTTATGGTAAATACCCATAGTAGCGAAGGCACTGTAGGCACCAGTCATTTGTAAACTTGAAGCGTTGGCACCGATAGCAACAGATAAACCAGAACTTGCAGGAACATTAACGCCCATTCTACGAGCAAATGCTGAAGCACGTTTAACACCAACTTCAGCAAGTGTCTTAACGGCAGGAACGTTTCTTGATTGTTCCAAAGCCTTACGCATGGTCATCATACCATCGTACTTGTTATCCCAGTCATAAAGTTGAATATTAGTACCAGGGTAAACGTACTTACTATCGTCAATCATTTTGGCAGTTGACCAGTTCAAATATTGAATAGCTGGACCGTAATCAAGTACTGGCTTGATAGAAGAACCAGTTGATCTACCTGTTTGAACAGCACGGTCAAGACCTAATTGAACAGAAGGTAAGTGACGACCACCTAAGATAGCAACTACGTGACCATTATTAGGATCAACTACAGTAGCACCAACTTGCATCTTATCATTAGTGAAAGGTACGGAGCCGTTGTTGGCCAATTTGTAGAGCTTGTTTTGAGCCTTTTGGTCAATATTAATAGTTATCTTTAAATTGTCATTGTATGGGTCAAAGCCCTTGCTCTTAACTTCAGAAATAACTTCCTTAATGTATGGGTCGTCAATCTTTCTGATCTTAGATTCGTTGTTTGAATGTCTAGGACGAAGACCCTTAGTGATTGGCTCATTAATTGCTTGGTTATATTGACTCTTGGTGATCTTATCGTTTTCTAACATAGTCTTTAAAACAATGTTACGACGATATCTAGCTTTTTGTGGATATAGGTAAGGATCGTAAGCAACAGGTGCGTTAGGCATCCCCGCAATTAAAGCGGTCTGTGCCAAATCCAATTGCTTAAGGGTCTTATTATAGTAGTAATTTGCGGCAGTACCCATACCGTAATTACCATAGTTCATAAATACCTTATTAATGTAGAACTCTAGAATTTGATCCTTACTGAATTCGTGTTGTACCTTCATAGCAAGCCAAGCCTCTTGTGCTTTTCTCTTTAAGGTACGTTGTGAAGCAGCAGTTGAGAATACTGTCAACTTAACTAACTGTTGAGTAATGGTAGAACCACCGGCAGCAATACTGTTACTCTTAGCATTTGTAACCATTGAGCCAACGATTCTAATTGGGTCTACACCTAAATGATCTTTGTAGAAGCGTTTATCTTCTACAGAAACAACGGCATCTTTTAGTTGTTGTGGAATATCTTTGTTTCTAACGTAAATTCTTTTTTCGGAACCTAGTGAAAGCAAAAACTTTCCATCATTGGTGTAAAGTCCAGAAGTGCCGCCGCTTTGCAACTGATCTTGGCTAATATTTGGTGCATCCTTTGCATAAAAGGCGAAGAGACCAATACCTGATACCACTACTAAAAGCACAATAAGAAAAATCCATTTAATGATTTTCACCCATAAGTGACTACCGCTAGACCTTCGTCCATGATAGTCTCTACGTGATTCGCGTTTCATATTATTATTGTCTGCCATTATTCACTTTTCCTATCTGCAATAAATTTATCGACTGCCTCAAGGTAAGGCAAGGTAGGTCGAAAGCCACTCTTAATCTCATAAGAATGGCTTTCAATTTCCTTTAAGGTCATTGAGCTTTTATCCTTTTCCCTGTAGGCATGGATTACAAAACTAGCAGGAGTTACAAAATACCTCTCTAGACTAGCGAATCTAATAATTGTAAAGCAAATTCCTTGCTGCTTCAAACATTCGTCCAAATGGAAGATCTGGTGATCATGGAAGTTCTTTAATGGAAAGTTTGTTTTATTTCTTGTTTCCTTAGCTTCAAAATCAAGATAATAGCCTTTGTACACGCCATTATAGTCAGTCGTTGAAGCCTGTCTAAAATAAGCTTCTCTGATTACTGCCTTTGAACGTTTAGGATAGTCAACCTTTACAATTTGAATTGGTGTTGGCTTCTTATGAACAACTGCTATTCCTCCCATTAAATAGTATTTATTAGATTCGTTTATTTGTTGCTCCAAGGTCATACCACGGTCAGAAAAATTAACTCCCTTTTTGTGTTTGTATGATCGATGAACAGTAGCATGTTCTTCTTTTTTTGTTACTGGTTTTCTAAATGCGGCTAAACTACCGCTTGGATATTTGACCATTAACCTCACTCCTGTTAGCATTATAGCAATAAAGAATGGATTTTTGAATATTAGGGGGCGTTTACAATAATGCAGCGTTTATGGGTAACTGGATATCGTTCCTATGAATTGAATGTTTTTGGTGATAGGGATCCGAAAATCACTGTAATAAAATATGCCCTAAAGAATTACTTTGTTAGTTTAATCGAAGAAGGACAATTAGATTGGATTATTACAGGTGCCAATTTGGGAGTAGAACAATGGGCTGCCGAAGTTGGATTAGAATTAGGGGAAAAATATCCGGTTAGAACGTCGATTATGATTCCCTATGAGGAATTTGCTAATCGCTGGAACGAGACTAATCAGGCAAAATACATTAATTTAAAAGAAAAAGTTGATTTCTTTGCTTCAACTTCAAATACGCCGTATCAAAGTCCCGTGCAATTGCGCAACTATCAAAATTTTATGGTTCAGCATACCGAACGAGCTATGATGATCTATGATCCAGAGCATCCCGGTAAGCCAAAATATGATTATAATTTAATCCAAAAGTATCAAGAAACCAAAGAATATCCCCTAGATTTAATTGATTTTTATGATTTACAAGATGCGGCTGAAGAATATCAGGAAAACCATCAAAGTTCTAATTTCTCCGAATAATTAAAAGTTTTATTAAAGCCGGTATATTTGTTTTAAGTGACCTATCTTTTTGCTAAAATAAAAGTGAATGTAAAGGAGTTGTCAGTAAGATGGCAAATTTAAATGATATAAAACTATCTGCACAAGATATATTAAAGAAACAATTTAGAAGTAAAGTAAAAGGTTATGATCCAGACGAAGTTGATGCATATCTGGATCAAGTAATTTCAGATTATGAAACATTCCAACAATTGATTGAAGATTTGTACGGTCAAATTGGTACGCTTCAACGTCAATTGATGGATGAAAAGCAGAAAGAAAAGAAGACAGTTGTAGCTGAACGAAAAGACGAAGAAAAGCTTAAGACTTATACACCAAGTCATCGTAGATCAGCAACTGTTTCTAATTTTGCTCAAGAAGACGAAGGTCAAGGAGAAATCTCAACCAATATGGCAATTATTCAAAGAATTTCTACTTTGGAAAGAAAAGTTTATAATCTTGAGCAACATGTGTATGGCTTAAAGCATTAATTTTTGCTATAATGATTAACAGTGTGAATTTCGAGTAGGCGCGGCTAACTGATGTTAGTTGAGGAAAGTCCACGCACGCACAAGCTGCGATGCTTGTAGTGTTCGTATTCAGCCTAATAAGCTGGAGAAAAGTCTTTTGACTTTTACGGCGGAAAAAGTGCTAAATCTTATGACATGCATTACTATCCTGGAAAGTGCCACAGTGACGAAGCAAGGTCAGAAATGATCTTGGTGGAACGAGGTAAACCCTGCGAGCGTGAAACCCAAATTTGGTGGGGGAGCTTCGGTCTAAGAAAATGAACTAAAGACCGAGTTGTTGCTTTGCAATAAAGATAGATGACTACTGAAGGTAATTTCGCCAAAAATTACTGGAACAAAACGTGGCTTATAGAGATTCACACCGGCAGAGTTGGGCTTTTGGTCCAGCTCTTTTTATTTTGATAATAAATAAATGAAAGAGTAATAATGAAAGAATATCAACTTTACGCAACAATGGGCGCCGGTTTTGAAAGCGTCGTCAATAAAGAACTACAAGGCATGGGTTATAAGACTCGTGTTGAAAATGGTCGTGTATTTTTTAAGGGAACGCAAGAGGATATTGTTAAAACTAATTTATGGTTGAGAACTGCTGATAGAGTCAAGGTCTTGCTTAAAGAGTTTAGAGCAACTGATTTTGATACTTTATTCAATGAAACATATGATTATGATTGGGCAGAATTGTTGCCAGTTGATGCTAAATTTCCTGTCCAAGGACGAGCAGTTAAGTCTAAGCTTCACTCAGAGCCAGATGTGCAATCAATTGTCAAAAAAGCGATTGTTAACAAAATGGTTGATCAATATCACCGACGCGGCTTTTTGCCAGAAAGTGGTAATGAATATCCTTTAGATGTGCATATTTACAAGAATGTCGCTCGCTTATCATTAGACACCACTGGCGCAAGTTTATTTAAACGTGGTTATCGTGTTGAACACGGTGGCGCACCTTTAAAGGAAAACTTCGCGGCAGGTTTGTTAAGATTAACACCATATAATGGTACGCATCCATTGATTGATCCAATGACCGGTTCTGGTACTTTAGCAATTGAAGCAGCTTTAATCGCTAAGAACATTGCCCCAGGTACGTGGCGTAAGTTTGCTTTTGATGGTTTTGACTGGTTTGATGCTAATTTGCATAAGAAAGCTTTGGCTAAAGCTAAGACAGAGGTTAAGCCATTAGAAGCACCGATTTGGGCTAGTGATATTGACCAATCAGTGCTAGAAATTGCTAAATTAAATGCACATAATGCAGGGGTATTACAAGATATTCGTTTTAAGCAGGTTGCAGTAAAAGACTTTACTACTGATTTGGAAAACGGCATTATCATTGCCAACCCACCATATGGTAAGCGACTTAAGGATCGCGAATCAGCAGAAGAACTTTATAAGCAAATGGGAGAAGTATTGCGTCCATTAGATTCATTTAGTCAATACTACCTAACTGCTGATCCTAACTTTGAAAAGTGTTTTGGTGCAAAGGCTACAAAGAAGCGTAAGTTGTTCAACGGTAACTTAAGAGTAGATTTCTACCAATATTGGGCTAATAGAAGGTAAACATGATTACGAAAGATCTGAACACAGAATTTTGGGTAATTTCAGATACCCATTTGATTGCGGATAGTTTGCATGATGAAGGTCAAGCTTTCTCTCGTATGCAAAAAACGAGTCAAGGTAAGGATCTCTACTATCAAGAAACGGCTCTATCTGCTTTTATGCGTATGGCTCAAAGAAAGAATCCTGCTGCAATAATTGTGACAGGTGATTTAACTTTTAACGGGGAAAGAGTTTCCGCAGAAAGATTTGCAGAGATTTTTAAACCATTAAAAAAGACCAAGGTTTTAGTTTTACCTGGTAATCACGATATTTTTGACGGTTGGGCTAGAGAGTTTCGTGGTAAAAAGCAATTTTATGCCGGTGAAATTAGTCCTATGTTCTGGCGTTCGATTTTCGATAAATCATATCGTGAAGCTACCGATGAAGATGACAGCTCTTTGGCATACAGTGTTCAATTAAATCCACAATATTTTTTAGTGTTAGCTGATTCTAATATTTATGGCAGAGAAGAGACAACGGAAGCTCCTCATACTCATGGAATGATTGGTAAACAGCAGTTAAAGTGGATAGAAAAGCAATTTCGTTATGCGCAAGAGCATGACTTGCGCCCTATTCTTTTCATGCACCATAATCTGTATGCCCACAATCCAGCAGTAAATAAAGGTTATGTAGTTGATAATGCAATTGAATTACGTCGTCTTTGTGTAAGATATAATGTCAAACTGGCTTTTTCAGGACATATTCATGCGCAAAATATTATGGGGCCTCAAGGCACGACGCCAACAACCGAAATTGTCACTTCTAGTTTTTGTTCTAGCGACCAAGGATACGGAGTAGTGCGTGTGCATTCTCGTCATATTACTTATATTAGAAGAAACTTTGATATGACGCGGTACCTGACTGAAAAAGAAAAACAAGATTATACTTTGGTGCATTTCCATAAGTATTTAAAAAACTTGCAACTGGGAAGTATTTCCGCAGATATGATGCAAAGCGAATTGAATAAGTATCATGATGATATAGATTTGGTTCGAGAGATGGGAAAATTATTCGGTTGG
The DNA here is from genome assembly GCF_002706375.1 of Lactobacillus amylovorus DSM 20531. NCBI lineage: Bacteria > Bacillati > Bacillota > Bacilli > Lactobacillales > Lactobacillaceae > Lactobacillus > Lactobacillus amylovorus. The sequence continues at coordinate 127,604 of NZ_CP017706.1, read as the reverse complement.
ATGAACTACCACTTCTTTAATGGACATAATCACTTAAAAGTCAGTGAGTTAAATAAAATTAATTCATCGGAGGCATATCAAACCCTGATTAAACACCATCCGGAGTTTCGACTTTATTTGGAAACCTTGTATGACACTAGTGATCACACTAATTTACAAGTAAAAATAAGATATTAAATAAAGAGAGTATGTTTTAAACAATGTCATTAAGTTAAGACATTGACAAATTGAATCTAATCTCTGTAGAACCGAATCATTATGATTTGGTTCTTTTTTTGCATAAAATAAAGGCGAAAAGAACCTACCTTTTCGCCCTCTGATTAAATTATTAAACCTTCAAAATTATTGCCAGAAAGCTGGTGTTAATTATGAAAGCCCTTCATAAAAATATTTTAGATCGTCTTGATCAAATTATCAATGATACTGGAAAGCATATTCATGATTTTATCGATGATCCTCATGCCTTCACTAGGAAGCGGTCTTTAGATGCAGCTACAGTCATTAAAACTACTATTAATATGCAAGGAAAAGATTTGACCAGTGAGTTGTTTAGAGCTTTTGGGCAAGAGGCTGTTAAAAATAATGATAAAGTAGTTAGCACCTCTGCTTACGTCCAACGCAAAGGTCAGCTTTCAACCGCCTGTTTTAAGCATATTCTGACTATATTTAATCAAAATTTATTTAATATCCAGTTATTTGATCATAAATATCGTATATTTGCCATTGATGGGTCTGATTTTAATCAAATCTGGAATCCTAAATCAGAGAATATTGTTGGAAATCTCAATCATAAAGGAAAGCCATATTGCCAAATTCATGTTAATGCACTCTATGACCTGTTAAATAATACTTATCAAGACTGCATCTTTCAGCCTAAGTCAAAGATGGATGAACGTAAAGCCGCCGTTCAAATGCTTAAAAAGCTAAATTGCGGACCATATATAGTTACTATGGATCGAGGTTATACCGGCTTTAACATGATTGAAAATTGTAATCGCCTGCCTAACTGTTATTATGTCATACGTACTAAAACGGGATATGGCGCATTTAAGGAAATAGCTGAGTTGCCTAATCAAGAGTGTGATAAGGATATAGCTTGCTGGGTGACTACCTCTAATTATTATTATGAAACCCATAAAGCCACAGAAAACGTTCATCTTGTTAACCATCATTATCGTCAATATATCAAATATCGGTCTAAAAATACCAAAGATGGCAGCTGGGACTTTGGAGAGCTATGTACAATAAAATTTCGCACTTGTAAATTTAGAATTAATGATCCTAAATCAGGCAAAGAAGAATGGGAAGTTGTTCTAACCAATCTAAATAGAGCCGATTATCCCTTAAAAAGGATCAAAGAAATCTACCATTTGCGCTGGGGTATTGAAACTTCATTCAAAAAATTGAAATATGCTTTGGGAAGCGTACAGTTTCACTCCAAGCAGGATAAATTTATCGAAATGGAAATCTATGCCCACATGATTATGTTTAACGCAGTCAGTCAAATTGATGCTCAAGCATATATACCACAAAAAAACTGCAAGTATCAATATGCGCTTAATTTCAAACAGTCATGCTTTATCATCCAAGCTATGTATATAATTTCTTCTTCAACTAAAATCTTTAAAAAGATTCTTATTCAAATTGGTCATTACACAATTCCAATCAGACCAGGACGAAAAGACAAAAGAAATTTCAAACCAAAATCAGCTGTATATTATTTATATCGTGTAGCCTAATTTCTAAACAAGATTTGGGCTTATTTGACATAAAAAAAGATCATTCAAATGCGATAAATCGCAAATGAATGATCTTAAAAATTGAGTCGATAATTTGTCAATGTCTTAACTTAATGACATTGATGTTTTAAAACATACTCTCTTATTTTAGCTATATTTGTTACAATAAGAATAAATGATAAACAGGGCGTGATCTAAATTTTAAAATCTAAACAGCATTTGATATTTTTAGGGCTTGCTGGAATAATTTATTATTCATGGCTCTTAATTATTCTTTTTATAGCTATGATTCTTGGCTATGAGGGGAATAAGGCAATCAGTATTTCTGGAATAGTAGTTGGAATTATTTTTACAATCTTACTGATTTATACATGGGTATTTTCTTATGTAGCTAAAAGCAATGATCAATTTATCTTGAAATTGCCATATCGTACAAAAATGAAGGTCAACCAGCCTACTTTACGTGCTCAGTGGCATATTTTTCAAATTTATCAGTTAAAGGGCGAAGTTCAAAACTATTCTATTTTAGTAATTTCAAGAAAGAAGAGTTAACTTAATGAAGTCAGATATTGAAATCGCACAAGAAACAAATGAATTACCAATCAATGAAATTGCTGCTGAGGTTGATTTAAAGAAAGAAGATCTTGAACCATATGGTTACGATAAGGCTAAGATCAGTTGGTCAGCAATCAATCGAATTCGCCAAAATAAACACTTAGGTAAGTTGATTTTGGTAACTTCTATTTCTCCAACTCCAGCAGGAGAAGGAAAATCTACAATCACTATTGGCTTAGGGGACGCTATCAAGAATCAATTACATAAAAATACGATGATTGCATTGCGTGAACCTTCAATGGGTCCTGTTTTTGGTCTTAAAGGTGGTGCTACTGGTGGTGGTATGGCGCAAATTATTCCAATGGAAGACATCAATTTGCATTTTACTGGTGACATGCATGCCTTAACTGCCGCAATCGATACTTTAGCTGCCTTAGTTGATAACTATATTTACCAAGACAATAGCCTTGATATTGATCCTGATCGTATCTTGTTAAAACGTGGTCTTGATGTTAACGACCGTGCTTTGAGAAAAATTACTGTTGGTGAAGGCTCCAAATTTAATGGAGTTGAACACCAATCTAGTTTTGCAATTACTGTAGCTAATGAATTAATGGCTATTTTGTGTTTGGCAAATGATATTGATGATCTTAAAGCAAGAATCGGCGATATGCTTGTTGGATATACCAAGGATGATCAACCAGTTTACGTAAAACAACTTGGTTTCCAAGGAGCAATTGCAGCTCTTTTATCTAATGCTTTAAAGCCAAACTTGGTTCAAACTCTTGAACATACTCCAGCCTTGGTGCATGGCGGACCATTTGCTAATATTGCTCATGGTGCCAACTCTGTAATTGCTACTAACTTGGCAATGCACTTAAGCGATTACGTTTTAACTGAAGCAGGATTTGGTAGTGACTTAGGTGGACAAAAGTTTATGGACTTTGTTTCCAAGCACTTAGATAAAAAGCCTGATGCTGCCGTTGTTGTAGCCACAGTACGTGCACTTAAATATCAAGTTCTAGGTTCAACTGATCACTTAGACGAAGAAAACTTAGATGCATTAAAAGAAGGCTTTAAGAATTTGGAACGCCACATGAATAATATGCGTTCATATAATGTTCCAGTCATGGTTTTAATTAATCACTTTGATACTGATACTGAATCAGAATTAAATCTCTTAAAGGAACTTGTTGAAGAGCAAGGTATTAAAGCAGAAGTTGTTAACTATCATGATGATGGTTCAAAAGGTGGCGTGAAAGCAGCTGAAGAAGTTGTAGCTTTAGCAGATTCAGGTAAAGCAGACTTAACCCCAACTTATGACGATGATGATGACGTTAAGACCAAAATCAAAAAGGTAGCTACTAAGATTTATCATGCTACAGGAGTTGAATACTCAGAAAAAGCTAAAAAACAAATTCAAGCTTTGCATGATTTAGGTAAAGACAAGTTTCCTGTCATCATTGCCAAGACGCAATATTCATTTAGTGATGATAAGAAAAAGTTGGGTGCACCAACAGATTTTAATTTACATGTTAAAGGTGTAAGCTTGAAAAACGGTGCACGCTTTATCGTAGTTACTACAGGTCATGTATTAGATATGCCAGGTTTGCCTAAACATCCAGCAGCTCTTGATATCGATGTAGACAATAATGGTAAAATCGGCGGATTGTTCTAAAAATGCAGTTTTTATATTTATTAATTTCGTTATTCGTAATTTTAGCCGATCAAGGGCTAAAAAGTTATATTGTAACTAATTACACAATAGGTGAAGTTCATCAAGTTATTCCAGGCATCCTTTCCTTTAATTACTTGCAAAATAATGGTGCTGCTTGGAATATTTTGACGGGTCAAATGTGGCTCTTTTATTTCATTAGTGTTGTCGCAATTGCTGTTTGCTTGTATTTCCTTTTCAATAAGAAATATAAGAACGCATTGTTTGATGTTGGTTTATCCTTAGTTTTAGGTGGAATCATTGGTAATTTTATCGATAGAATTCACTTGAAATATGTGATTGATATGCTTCAATTAGACTTCATTCACTTCAATATTTTTAATATTGCAGACAGTGCGATTACTGTAGGCGTGATCATTATTTTCATTTACTTAATTGTTTTTGCAGATAAGGAAGACGAAAATGCCTAAAAAATATCTACTTGAAGTAAAAGATGAACATGGTCGTTTAGATAAATTTGTTTCAGAACAGATACCAGATTTATCAAGAACCAGAGTTAAAGAATTGATTCAAGATGACAATATCCTAGTCAACCAAAAGAAGGAGAAAGTTTCCTATAAGGTACAAGCAGGGGATCAAATTGAAGTTAATGTTCCAGCGATAAAACCATTGGATGTTGTTCCCGAAGATATCCCACTTGATATTGTTTATGAAGATGACGATGTGATTGTGGTTAATAAACCTCAGGGCATGGTAGTGCATCCCGCACCAGGTCATCCAGATCATACATTGGTTAATGCACTTTTGTATCATACAAAAGATTTAGCGAAATCTCCTGAAGGGTTTAGACCTGGAATTGTCCATAGAATCGATAAAGATACTTCTGGTCTTTTGATGATTGCTAAAAATGCCAAGGCTCGTGAATCATTAGAGGATCAATTAGCCCATAAAACTAACAAACGAATTTATTGGGCAATTGTTCATGGCAATTTTAGTGAAGAAAATGGGACCATTGATGCACCAATTGGTCGTAATCCATATGATCGTAAGAAGATGGCCGTTGTTGAAAGAGGCAAGAAGGCAATTACCCACTTTAAGGTTTTAAAGCAGTTTAAAGGATATAGTTTAATCGAATGTCAACTTGAGACAGGACGTACTCATCAAATTAGAGTGCATCTTGACTATATTGGTCACGCAGTGGCAGGTGATCCATTATATGGACCAATAAAAACGTTAAAAGGTAACGGTCAATTTTTACATGCCAAAGTTTTAGGCTTTAAACATCCTAGAACTGGTAAATGGATGGAATTTTCTGTCGAACCACCTCAGATTTTTCAAGAAACATTAGCTCAATTAGAAAAAAACAAGTGATAAAATGAAGCGTTATTTGATTTTGGAAGATGGCAGTTCTTTCCCAGGTGAGGGGATAGGCGCCAATATTATTTCTACCGGTGAATTGGCAATTCAAACTACCAATTTTGGTTACCAAGAAGCCTTAACCGATCCCACTAATGCTGGAAAAATTTTAGTATTTACTTCTCCTATGATTGGTAATAATGGGATTAACGCTATCGACTATGAAAGTATTGATCCAACCGTCAAAGGAATTATTGCCAACGATATTGCCTTAAACATTTCTGATAGTGAAAACTTTGAAGATTTGAGTTCATTTTTAAAGGAGAAGAAGATCCCAGCTATTTTTAAGGTAGATACTCGTGCATTAGTTCATCGTCTGATGGAAGAAGGAACAATTAAAGCTTCTATTATGGATACCGATGATGAACACGCTTTTGATCAAATTAAGGCATTGGTGTTACCTAAAAATAAATCGGCTATGGTCTCAACTAAAAATGCTTATGCATCCCCAAACATAGGTAAAACTGTGGCGGTAATTGATTTGGGACTAAAGCACTCAATGTTAAGGGCTTTGTCCTTAAGAAAAGTAAACGCTACTGTTTTACCTTATAACGTTAGTGCTGCCGATATTGAAAACCTAAGACCTGAAGGAATTATTATTTCGAATGGACCAGGTAAGCCTGACGAGGCTATCAATCAGCTTAGTTCAATTTTGGATAAATTCTATGGTAAATATCCAATCTTAGGTATTGGATTAGGTTTCTTAGCACTAAGTGATTATTTGGATTTTGAATTAGTGGATCTACCACAAGAATTTAATGGAATCAATTATCCGGTAATTGAACAAAATACTAATACTATTTGGCAAACTTCAATGAATATTGATCAATTGGTTTTACCTGATAGTATTAAAATGAACATGAATCGTGAGTACTTTGACCTTCACAGTGAATTAATGGCCGGCTTTTGGAATACTAAAGATAAACTGATTGCCACTGCTTTCAATCCTGAAGGTGCACCAGGAACTCATGATGCAGATGAAATTTTTGATTATTTTGTACAAATGATGGAGTAGATTATGCCATTAGAAAACGACTTAGATAAAGTATTAATTATCGGCTCAGGACCTACTTTAATTGGAAGTGTAGCCGAAATGGACCTTATGGCAACTGAAGCAATTGATGCACTCACGGAAGAAGGCATTCAAGTTGTTTTAGTTAATCCTAATCCAGCTACTATTTCTACTGATAAAAGACCAGACGTTACTGTTTACCTTGAGCCAATGACTTTGGATTTCTTAAAGCGAATTTTAAGAATGGAAGAACCCGATGCCATCATTACGGCTTATGGTTCAACTAATGGACTAAAGGTTGCTCATAAATTATTGCAAGATGGCATTTTGGAACAAATGGGGATCCAATTATTGACTCTAAATTCCAAAACTTTGCAAATGGGTGATCAACAGAAGAGAACCGATTTCCTAGAAAAATTAGGGGTCAAAACCAGTAAGTCTTGGGAATTAAATCAAAGTATTCCGGATAATCTAAATATTACTCCGGAAGAGTTAAAGCAAAGAATTGCCTTTCCAGTTTTAGTAACAAAATATAATCGTTTTGTTCATAATGAACATCTCAGATTCAAAGATCCTGTAGCATTGATTGCTTACTTTAAGAACGAGAGTCAAAACGACAACTTTACTTGGAAGAACTATCGCTTAATTGAAGATCTTTCCGCATGGGAAAAAATAATTGTCGATGTCATTCGAGATAAAGACGGCAATTTAGTATTTATCAATTTTGCCGGATCGGTTGAATCAGTTGCTATTAATTCGGGTGACTCGGCTGTGGTAATGCCTTCATTAACCTTGAATAACGATCATATTCAAGAATTGCGTGAAGAAATCAAAAGAATTACTGATAAGTTAGATTTAGTAGGCTTTGCTAGTTTTCATTTTGCGATAAAGCATCATGGTACTCAAATCAAGTCTAAATTATTAACTATTCGTCCTCGTTTAACACGTAGTTCAGTTTGGGCACAACGAATTGGATTATATGATGTTGGTTATATCGTAAGTAAAGTGGCTATCGGTTATCGGTTAAATGAAATTACTGATCCTTTATCCGGCTTGAATGCGGCAATTGAACCAACGCTTGATGCTGTCGCAATAAAGATGCCATATTGGTCATTTACGGAATCTGGTTATAACCATTATGAGTTAAGCAACCGAATGCAAGCCAGTGGGGAAGCAATGGGTGTTGGTCGCAATTTTGAAACTGCCTTTTTAAAGGCAATTGATGCCACGATCAATCTAGAGCTTGGTTGGAATGCATTTATTAAAGAGATTCATAAATCTAATGATGAGATAATGGATGACATTATGCATCCCAACGAATTGCATTTAATCAATCTGCTTGCTGCAATTAATCAAGACATTCCGTATGCAAAATTGCAAGAGATTACGCACTTGCATCCCATTTATTATCAAAAGTTACTGCATATTATTGAAATAGGTCAAAAGCTTTACGAAAATAAGGATCGTCTTTCTACGGATTTAATTGAAGAAGCCAAGGTATATGGCTTTTTCAATCCATTGTTAGCTAAGATTTTGGATCGCTCTGTAGATGATATTCATCGAATAATCGATCGCTTTAATCTAAAACCATCTTTCCTTAAGATCGATGGCTCAGCAGGTATTTATAAGCCCAATGTATGTGCCTACTACAGTGCTTATAATGTTCAAAACGAAGCTCATGCCTTGGATGCTAAGAAAAAGATTCTAATTTTGGGAATGTTGCCGTTACAAGTTTCAGTTACCAGTGAATTCGACTATATGATTGCTCATGCCGCAAAAACTTTACATAAGAATGGCTATGTTACAGTATTACTTTCTAACAATGATGAATCTGTTTCTTCAAGAAATAAAGATATAGATCGAGTTTATTTTGAATCAATCACGCTAGAGAACATTTTGACTATTACTAGAAAAGAAAAAATCACTGATGTCTTGTTGCAGTTTTCTGGTAAAAGAATAAGCGCATTAAGCAAAAAATTAGAAGAATGTGGCCTACATGTAATTGGTCAAGATCAAGCTTCTGATCCTCGTGATAAGATTGCTAATTTATTGAATCAAGAGATTGCTAATTTAAAACGAGTTCCATCATTAAATACATACAATCCAGATGATGTGTTTGCCTTTGCAAATGAATATGGCTTTCCAATCTTAATTGGTGGAATGAACAAAGAAATCAAGCAAAAATCTGCTGTTGTCTATGATGTTCCTGCGATTGAAAAGTATTTAAACGAAAATCAGCTTGATAAGATTTTAGTTTCTCGTTTCATTGAAGGAAATAAATATGAAGTAACTGCAATTTCAGATGGTGAAAATGTCACGCTTCCGGGTATTATTGAACACTTGGAACAGACAGGTTCACATGCGTCAGATTCTATTGCAGTTATTAAGCCACAGAATTTATCCCTTGAGCAACAAGATAAGATTGAAAAAGAATCTATCAAGTTAATCAAGCAAATGAAAACACGAGGAATTTTCAATTTGCACTACTTATTTGTAGGGGATAATTTATATTTATTGCAGATTAAGCCTTACGCAGGACATAACGTGGCATTTTTGTCTAAGTCTTTAAATAAAGATATTACTGCATGCGCAACAGAAGTTTTAATCGGCAAAAACTTAAATGAGATGGGTTATCCAAATGGGTTATGGAAGACCAGCGATTTTATTCATATTAAAATGCCTGTCTTTTCATTTTTGAACTATAGTAGTGGTAATACTTTTGATTCAAATATGAAATCTTCCGGTTCCGTAATGGGTCGAGACACTCATTTGGCTAAAGCTTTGTATAAGGGATATGAAGCAAGTGATTTACATATTCCTAGTTATGGTACTATCTTTATTTCTGTTAGAGATGAAGATAAGGAGAGAGTTACTAAGCTGGCACGCAGATTTGATAGACTGGGCTTCAAGCTGATTGCAACTGAAGGCACTGCTAACATGTTTGCGGAAGCCGGTATTACAACTGGAGTAGTTGAAAAAGTTCATGATGATCCACGTAAGTTGCTGGATAAAATTCGCCAACATAAAATTGTAATGGTTGTCAATATTACTAACTTATCTGATGCAGCAAGCGAAGATGCGTTACGAATTAGAGATCAAGCTTTGAACACGCATATTCCAGTCTTTTCTAGTATCGAAACAGCAGAATTGATTTTGGATGTTTTAGAGTCCTTAGCTTTAACAACTCAACCAATTTAATTTGAATAATAAAAAAGCAAGATCTAGATAGATCTTGCTTATATGTTGAAGGATATGCTTTTAAGCATGTCCTTTTTATTTTTTCTCGACTTTCTTAGCCATTATCTCATCTTCATGAGGAGTAACCTCGATCGAATTTTGACCTGTATAAATTACAAAACCAGGTTTAGCACCGTTTGGCTTCTTGACCCGTTTATCTTGAACATAGTCGACTTGGACATGGGCTGAATCTTTCCCTTTGGAGAAGAAAGCCGCAATTTCTGCTGCTTCCTTAATATCTTGGTCAGTTGGTTGATCATCACGCAAGATTACGTGAGAACCAGGCATGTTTTTAACATGGAACCAGTAATCAGACTTGTTAGCCTTCTTTAAAGTTAACCAATCATTTTGATAGTTGTTCTTACCAACTAAGACGTGCTTACCTGATGAGAGTTTAAACTCATTCAAATTACGTTCAGTAATCTTCTTGCGACGCTTGTTTTTCTTTTGTTTACGAATATAGCCTTGATTGATTAATTCGTCATTAATTTGATCGATATCTTGTGGATCAGCATTATCAATTGCTGTTTGAATAGAATCAAAGTAGCGCAAATTTCCTTTGGCAATTTTGATCTGCTCATTAACGTGCTTAATGGAATCTCTTAATTTCTTATAACGAGTAAAGTATTTTTGAGCATTACGAGCAGGGGAAAGGGCGGGATCAAGTTTGATCTCTATTAGTACATTGTTCTCATAGTAGTTAGGTAATGATATTTTGGTCATTCCAGGTTTGACTTGAGACAAGTTTGCATTTAAGATTTCACCTTTGATTCGGTAGCCTTCAGAATTTTCAGCTAAATCGAGTTGCTTCTCTAATTTTTTGACTTTTTTACTTAGCTTCTTTTGCTCGTTTTTGACAACTCGTTCTACTTGACTGGCACGTTGCTTTACCCAATCACGCGTTGCTTGATATTCGTAAAAGTCATCTAGTCCTTTATTTAGATCAGGATTAGAACTTTCTTTTTCAAGATCCAAATGATAAGGGAGATAACAAAAAATCTTTCTCTTGTTTCTAGGAGTTTTTAAAACAAAAGCACGTGGATTATTGAATTGATCAAAAAACGTCTTAAAGGATGAATAGCTGTAATCATCTTCAAGATAGCCAATTAATTCATTGCGATCGTCTCGATCTAAACCATCCATTTGTTTAGCCAACTCATCAGGTTGGTATTTGGAACTCAATTGCTTAAATTCATTTTCAGATAAAGTTAGTCCATTTAAGCCCGGCTTTAGAGGAGGTAATTCATATTTTGCTTTTGGCAAAAGAATGCGAGCTCTGTTTTCATCCGGATTGATTCGCTTCAATAAGTCGATAATATGATTGTCTTGTTGATCATAAAGAATGACATTACTGTGTCGACCCATTAATTCGACTGAAAGAACAAGTTTTACTTGGTCACCAAGTTCATTTCGATTGCTAAAATGGAAGTTCACGATACGATTTAAACCTACTTGCTCGATAGATTGTAAAACTGAACCTTCTAAGTACTTTCTCAGCACCATTACAAAAATAGGAGCTTTATCTGGATTAGCAATTGATTGATCAGTTAAATACATTCTTGGATATTGTGCATTAGCTGAAATTAAGAATTGATAATTCTTTCTATTTTTTCTGAAAATTAAAACTAGGTCTTGATCAAATGGTTGATAAATTTTTGATAAGCGACTGTCTACTAAGGTAGGAGTCAAGTCTTGTAATAAACTATGGATAAATAATCCATCAAATGCCATATATATCACCTCAAAATACGTCTAATATTATAACAGTAATTTAGCTATTTCTAAAATATTAATATTCCAGCCCAACATTAATTAAATCTAATACATAAGTATAAGCTTATGTATAATATGTTTCACAAACGTTAAAATAAAATTAATGCTATATTGTTTCACATAGTGCTTAAAGCTGAAATCTGAAAGTTTGTTCTCAAATAGTATTATCAAAGTACCCATTAAATGATAAAATACAACTGTAGCAAACACTACTTTTGGGAAAAAGGACATATATATGGATGTATTATTTTTTAGTACGATCGCAGATCAAATTAAAAAGGAAATAAATCACAAATGTGGCTTAAATATTTCACAAACAAGAATTCTATTGTATTTTGATGAAACTCATAATCAAGCTTTGGCAATGGGAAAATTAGCTGAAGCTTTAAATATTTCTTTGTCTACTTTGAGTCGTCAATTACAACAAAAAAAGACGCAAAATTATATAAAGATTGCGCGCTCAGAAAAAGACTCTAGCAAAATTGTTAGTCTTAATGATGAAGGAATAAAAAAGGCAAAAGAGTTAAAAGACGTGCTTGCTGAAATAGAAAAGGGCTTGTTTGTCTATCTTGATCAAGATGCCTCAACTTTATTTATCAAGCAATTAAATGAAATTGCCCAAACATCTGCATCCCTTGAAAAGACAGAATAGGGTGCGTAATTCAATGCTTTTATGCTATAATTTTCTGTATTAAGCATTGAATTTAATAAATGGGAAGGGTTAATAAATTGAAAATTGCATTAGTTACTGACAGTACTAGTGTCTTAACCAAACAAGAAGTTAGCGATAATAATATAACCGTAGTACCTATCCCTGTAATTGTCGGCGATAAGGAATACTTGGAAGGCGTAAATATTACCTCCGCACAACTTTTTGAGATGCAAAGACAAGGTGCTGCTTTTCCAAAAACTTCGCAACCTAGCATGGGTGAAATGATTGAACTATGCAATAAGTTGCACAGTGAAGGTTATGAAGCAATCATTGCTATTGCATTATCAAGCGGAATTTCAGGATTTTACCAAAACCTAGTTAACATGGCGCATAATAATCCTGAATATAACTTGTATCCATATGATTCTAAGATGACTGTAAGATTGCAAGGCTATTTGGTATTAGCTGCTGCAAGAATGATCAAGAATGGTATGGAACCACAACCTATTCTAAAGAAACTCGATGAAATTAGAGAAACAATCGATGAATTGTTTGTGGTTGATGACTTGAAGAACCTTAGTCGTGGTGGACGATTGAGCAATGCAAGTGCATTTATTGGTACCATGCTTCAAATCAAGCCTTTATTGACCTTTAATGATGAAGGAAAAATTGTAGCTTTTGATAAGATTAGATCTTTAAAGCGAGCTGTATCTAAGGTAGAAAAGTTAGCATTAAAGAAAACAGCAGACTTACCATATAAGGATAAGCTTCGTCTGTTTGTATTCCATTCAAACGATCTAAAGCAAGCAGAAGAAATTAAACAATTCATAATTGATAATTTCCCTGACAAACCTGTTGACGTAGCAGAGTTCAGTCCAGTAATTGCAACTCACTTGGGTGAGAAGTCAATTGCCATTGCCTGGATGGTAGATATTGATAAATTAGACTTAAATAATTAAATGCAAAAGGAGTGAAGAGACAAATCTTCACTCCTTTTTTGTATCTATAGGCAATAATAAAAATGTAATTGCTGGTTCATTACTTATAATAATAATTTTATTATTAACATTTTTACAAAAGCAATAACTTAAATGCTATTGCTTAGTTAAATACTAATATTTTGCAATAATAAATATATTATCACTGCTTATGCTTCAAATCTTCATCAGAGATCTTATTTAACGCAGCTCTTTGCACTTTTTGATCAACATGTGTATATAAGTCTGTCGCTGTAGTTCCTTTTTGCCCCAGTTGCTGAGCCACTAATACTTGGTCTTTGGTTACTTCATATAACTCTGAAGCTAAAGTATGACGTAATTTATGTGGCGTAAGCGGGTGACCAAATGCAGCAGAATATTTATTGACCATTTTTTCAATGGCATTTGTAGTGATTCTTCTAGTTTGATTGTGCCATCTAGTTAAGAAAAAAGCTGTTTCTTTTTGATCAGCAGAATAGCGCTTCATTCTAATATTCTTATATTTTTGGATATAGTCTAAGGTCCATTCCGCAATAGGCACACTATCTTTTTGCCCACCTTTACGTGTTACGTCTAAAACAGCATCTTTTAAATTAAGATCTTGTAAATCCACGCCGGCGCATTCAGAAACACGTATACCAGTGCCTAAGATTAAAGCAATAATAGCCATGTCTCTTTCTTTATTCATTTTGAATCCAGGCTTGGCTTGCTTATTGCATTTATTTTCGTAATCATGATCGATAAACTTTAGAAATTCAAATTTTAGATTTCCAGTGTACATATGCGATGCTAATACATGGGCACGATAGTTAAGTGTCTTAGTATCATTCAAAGAATTAATTTTAAGCATCACATTACGATCAAAATAGGGCATCCCATTGTTGTTATCAGCAGTAATCGTTAAAAACTTAAAGAGGGACCTTAATGCGTTGATTGAACGATTAATCGTAGTTGGGGAATTTAAATGACCTTGTTTGTTTTTAGTATGCCCTAAGTAATCTATATAAAGCATTACATCATTGCGCCGTAATGAGGCCAATGTATCCGTTGTAACGTGTTTATTATCAGGAGCATTGGAGATACCTTCTTTACGCAGCCAACTTAAGAAGCGACGAATTTCCGTTAAATATTGATAAGTAGTAGTTAATGAATGATTGGTGCCAAGATTGTACTGTTTAACATAGTCTGGCATTTTATCTAATTCAATTTGAATTCGTTCAAGATATTTAGCAGTTTCCATAAGTTACTCCTTTGCAAACAAACGTTTCATCAAAAATTATATCATAAAAATAAAAACACCTATCTAATCAGATAGGTGTTTTTAAACACTAATTCAACTTGTTTACTCCTAATGCCGATAATAATATCTGTAGTAATTATCATAAGGTATTATTTATAAAGAAGGTAAATCAGAAAATCATTTTACCACAACTGGGATACCAGCAACGCAATCTTAGCATGCCAGTTGTGGTAAACATTGATAGACTATTCATAGTATGGTCAAGTTGCATCTAGCAAATTGCACAATACCATCAATAGTTTGAAGGTTGTATAGTACAATACAGCCTTCAATAGCTTATTCTAAGCTGTTTATCTATAATGATCAAGCATAAAATGGTAATTTTTATTTAAAAATTGTACAATAAAGAAAAACGTATAAGTGAGATGAAAATTATGGCAGAAGAAGAAATTGAAGTAAACTTTCAAGCAAGAAATCCTAGTGGTATTAAGTTGCTGAACCGCCTATATGATGGACACTTAGTTTTAAACGATATTGGTGTGCGTTTGGACGAACAACTTAATAATGAGGACGAAGAATTAACAGTTCCAACTCAAGAAGATATTAATAATTTGAGTGATACATTTGGTAAGACTGTTGAAGCTTTTAGCGATATCACTGATGCTTATGGCGATGTTAACAACTTTGCAAATAATTTCGCAGGTTCAACTAAAGCTTTTGCAGAAAAGTTAATTACAGAAATGGTCGACTTTAACAATGGTATTGCTGATATCGGTGATACTGAAGGTGGCCTTGAAAACTATGATAATGATAAACTTAATAATTGGGTTAACCAACTAATGGGTGACATTGTAGAAACCAACGAATCATTTAATACTTTAGTTAATGAATAAGATTGGTTGAAAGAGTAAGTATATCTTGCTCTTTTTTTATATTATTAATTATGTTAAGTTTTATTTCTTAAGACTGGCTACAGGGTAAACAGTGTAATCTGCACGATAAACGAATAGACGATGACCGTCAATTACAAATTGAGTTGATTTCTTCATATCGCTCTTATGAATTGATACTTTTTTACCAGCAAAGACTGCAACTGGCATCCCTAATTGACTTCTAATCATGACAACCTTAGAATCGCCAGACCAATCGTTTTTAAAGTTTTGATACATGGTATTCAAGATTGGTACAGCATGATTTTGATCATTGATATTAGTATGCTTGCTAAAGACGTCCTGATAGTTTTTAAGGCCTTCATATGCGATTAAAGTAGAACCTACATGAATCATTCTATTATGTCCGTAATCAACGTCAATCACGCTAGAGCCCTCATTACCTTTATCGTCTTTCTGCGACATCTTCTTGTCGGTATGAATATTGACGGATTTTGCCTTAATCTGATCAATCTTTTGTCCATTTGAATCATAGGTTGATACAGTTAAAGGCAGAGCACCAATCTTTGAACGCATTGATAATTCCCAGTTGGCAATATTGCTGCAGGAAGATAGGGTTAAGGCCAATATTCCTATACCGAATAGCATACCTAGCTTTTTCCTTAATTTCATAATTCTTCTCCAAATTCTAAAACACAATACTTTTGATACTATAATTTTATCATTAATAAAAGATGCCAAAAATAAACTAGGTTTATATTCCTAGTTTATTTTTGGCGTATTTATTATTTGAACACTTCAGCTTTAACGTATGCATCTTTACCAACTCTGTAGTAAGCCTCGTTGTTAATATAATGCTTAGGGCCGTATGTCTTAACTGGGGAACCTTTCTTGTAAGTCTTCCAGCTACTGTTTAAACTACCGTCTCCTTGGTAAACTTCAGCGTCTTGCTTAAAGGTACGTGAGTTACCTAAAACGTTGCTTGCTAAAACATATCTGTTTTCGCCAACTCTGATTGCGCTTTTACCATTCTTGAGCTTAGTTTTACCACCATAATAAGTGATAGAGCTGTAGGCTTTGTAACTATCACCAGTACGTTCTCCGTTTTGTTTGTAAACGTAGGCTTTGTACATTACAGTGCCTGTATGTTTAGTGTTAGGGTTGGTTGGTGCCTGAGAAACAGCAGCGCCAGAGATGGATAGTGGCAAGATAGCTACGTTACCATCAGTTGACATGCCTTTCCAGTTGTCTGTGTATTGCCAAATTGCAACACCATCCATTGAAGGGAAGTACTTAAAGTTAGGCTTATCTACACGACCTGAGATAGCATATGCCGCAACCCATAATGAGTTAGGATATTTCTTTACGATAGATGGGGTATTAATGTTGTTTTGTAAAACTGATGAACTAGCGTAAAGAAGTGGTTGATAACCAGCGGCCTTGATTTCATCCATGAAGGCAAGGATCGCTTTAGCAGTGACGCTTTTACCATTAGTAATGATATTCCCTTGACCAGTTTCGTAGTCACAAGCAAGGTATGAGCCCTTAGGTAAACCTAATGCCTTAGCAGAAGAAATTGCGTATTGAGCTTCTTTCTTGGCCAGGGATGCATTAGAACTAAAGGTCGCAAAGTGGTAACCCATTGGCATCATGTCGTTAGCAATTGCTGACTTGATTTGACTAGCACCTTTAGGGTTACGGTAGCCAGTACCTTCACTTACTTTAACAACAGCGAATTGAGAACCAGCTTTAGCATGAGCAGTTAAGTCGGCACTTTGATAACTGGCAACGTCAATTCCTAATGCCTTAGCAGCAACAGAAGTTGATGAAGCTTGAACAGTGGATGTAGCAAGAGCCAGATGAGGGAAGAGAGCCATTCCTGAGTTAAGCAACATAGTTGCGCATGCTAATTTGATGATTGTTTTCTTTTTTACCAAAATTAATTCCTCCAGATTGGTGGAGAGAGTTAATGATCTATATGTTTTATCTCTCACTTAATATGTTTAAATTCTATATGTTATAGCTTACATTGGTAGAGACCAACTGGCAATAGACGTGATTGATTGTTAATAGACTAGTAATGTTATAGAAATAATTGAAATATTTTTGATACAAAAGGGATGCGGATCCCTGCAAAAATAGGAATAAAAGAAAAGAACAATTGCTGTTTGATACGACAGTAATTGTTCTTTTTAAATTAACTTTTCTTATTAAAAACAAGCAAGTAAAACACTGCTGTAATAACTTCTGCAATGCCTTGTAAAGAAATAGCGAAGCTTGCGCTAACTCGCTGCACGATAATTCCGCCTAAAAATGAATCAATAGGAATCATGCAGTTGATAATGCTGCTATTGATCGTTTCAATTCTGACAAGTATGTGTAGGTTAAAACTTTCTTGGATTAGTACCTCAAAGTTTATGTTCATGATACTAATCCAGAAGGTACTGCTGAGTGCGAAAACAAGTATTAGCATAGGGATGCTATTAGCAATCATCGTTTCTAAAATTACAGAAATACCGGCCAAACCTAAACAAATGACAACTATGCGTTCTAATTTCTGTTTTAATATACCAATCTTGCTAATAATTAAACTGCCTAATAAGCCACCAATAGAAGAAAAGAGTTCTACTCCGCCGTAACTAATTGCTGATTTAGTTAGATATTGACTGGCAAAATATGGCATCCCCACAGAGGCAATACCATAAAACAAATTTGTTACTGCAAGAGGAATAATTAAAAGCAGAATTTGGCCTTCATTCTTCAATACTTGCCAGCCTTTAAGCAAATCACGTAGATATTTACCAGTGAAGTATTTCTCATCTTTCTCAGCTACTATTAAATCCTTAGGCAAATACAATTTGGTATAAAAGCAGAAAGCGGTAGCAAAGACAAATGCGCTAATAATCATCGTTGCACTTAGAGATAGATAGGTAATTAATAGTGTAGCTAGGGCATCAAGAAATAAATCTAAAATTCGATATGTCAATTGAAACAAGCCATTAACATTAGATAATTTATCCCTGTTAACGATTAAGGGTAAGATTTTTTCTTCTGCCGGATAAATTAACGTTGAACCAATAGTAGATGACACATACGTTAATAGTAATAAAACAAGTACTATCTGGTTACAATCTTCAAAATAAAACAGCAAAGTAACAACTAGACTTAAACAAGTTTGTCCAATTGTCACGCTTTTGAGCAATTTCTTAATATAGACTCTATCAATCAGCGGCCCAAATAAGAATGCACACATATCAATAGCCGAATCAGCTATAAAAATTAAAGATAAAGCTACTGGTGAATGAAAAGTAGTCTTAAAGTACCACAGAATGGTTATGTAAAACAACGAGTCTGCAATATTGGTAGCTATGCGTCCAATCAGTAATATGTCAACGTCTTGGTTCTTGTTTTTATTAATATCTTTAAACATTTTCCCGTTCCTTATTTAATACTGTGACAAAACAAGTATTTCTGAAAGTCAGGGAAAAGTTATCTATTTAATTGTAGTTAACAAACCCCAAACTTTCAGATTTGGGATCGAGCTGTAAGTAGCGCTTAACGGTTAAAAGGAAGTAGTTTAACCGCAAGCTTAAACCTAAGTTTTTATGAAGAAACACTTAGAATACATCTCCTGTTTAAAAGTTGATCACATTATAGCACATAGCTTTAGTATCAAACAATTGCATCTTAGTTAGAAAAAATGACCATATAGTAAAAATAGGTTGTAAATTAAAAACAGGGGGTATTATTAAAACATAAATAATTATTTAATTAATTTGAAAGGAATCTTGGAGGAAAAGCCTATGACAATCAAAGAGCTTTTAAAGAGCAATATTCCGCGTTCGATTTTAATCATTGTGCTATATGTGTTATATGCATTTTCTGGTAGTTTTTCGCAGTATTTTCTTAAATATGCTCTAAATGGAATTACTGCCGGAAAACTAAACACATTTATTTATTGGCAAGCTATTCAAGGGGGTCTAGAAATCATTACTGCTTTGCTTTTGCCAATTGCAACTGTAGTTTTTACCAGACAAACACAAGATTATCTGCATCAGATTAGACAAGATATTATGCACTATTACTACGGTAGTGGGGATGCCAAGCTAACTGATATGCAGAATGAATTAACTGAAAATCTGAAGTTGCTTACGACAAACTATGCAGCCACTTGGGTTACTATTTTGAGCGGTATACTAAACATCACCATTGCGATCGCCTTGCTGATAAGCATGAATTGGATCTTGATTGTGACTACAGCTATCTTAGCCGTTATCACTTTATCTTTACCTAAGATAATGGAGAAAAAGACCTCTATGGCAATGGATAAAGTAAATCAGGAACACAGTAAATTGCTGAATGCGATTGAACATTGGCTAGGCGGCCTTCAAGAATTACGTCGTTATACTGCTTATGGTAGATTAGCTAGACAAATGCAGAAGGCTAGCGGCGATTATGTTAAGGCCAATAAGCAAAACTATAAATATCAAGCAATTTCTGAGATCATCAATGGGTTAGGTAATGCTTTATCTCAAATAGGGATGTCCGTTGTAGCCGGTGTATTGTTTTTGATGCATATTATTTCATTCGGTGATTTTGCTGTTGCAAGTAGTTTTGCTTTTACAATCTTTTCAGCTATCTGGGATATCACGAATGCAATCACCAAAGTTAAATCGACTAAAGCATTGCGTGAACAAACCACTGAGTTACGTCAAAAGAAAGTAAATATTAATTCTAAAAAAGAAGATGCTTATGGTGTTGCTGTATCAGGACTAAAAACTAAGTATAAAGAAGGAGAAGAAATTACTTACCCTGACTTTACAATTAAGAAGGGGCAAAAAGTACTGCTGATTGGTGATTCAGGTACAGGTAAATCAACTTTATTTAAGATTCTGTTAGGTAAGCTTAAGCCTGAAGCCGGTCAGGTTACTTTCTTTGATCAAAACGGACAAGCTCTTTCTTTAGATGAAGCCAAAGTAGGTTATTTACCTCAAGACCCAATCGTTTTTCCTGCAAGTATTAAAGACAATATTGTGATGTTTAATGAAAAGCTGACTAGTAAAGTAAAAGAAGTCACTCAGGCTGTTCAGCTGCAGCCTGATTTAGCTAAAATGCCTGCTGGTGTTGATACTGAAGTAGATTTAAAGAAAGAAAATCTATCAGGTGGTCAAAGACAGAAAGTTGTTTTAGCCAGAAGCGAAATTCATGAACAGCCTTTTGTTTTAATGGATGAGGCAACTAGTGCTATTGATCAAACCGCTACAGAAAAGATTATCGATAAACTACTTAAAACAGATCAAACAATATTGTTAATCGCACATAACTTTACTCCAGAATTGCAATCAAAGTTTGATCAAATTATTCACTTAAAGAGTAAGAAAGAAGGGGCGGAAAAATGAATTTAAAACAGTTTATTCAAATACATCCCTTTAGGTTTGCTTTGTTTGTCTTGGGTTCAGTAATAATACCCGCCTTGGCCATCTTTGGTACTTACTTAACACAAATCCTAACGAATGTAATCTTAGCAAGAAACTGGCAAGGATTTACTGCAATAGCTATTGTAAGCTTTATCTTGATGCTTGTTTTGAACTTTCTGTTGCCAATAGTACAGACTACTGATAATTATCTACAACAGGATCTTAATCAGCAAGTTAGAGCTAAGATAGTCAAACACTATTATGATGATCAAAAGCAACATTCTGTAGCTGATATGCAGAATCGATTGACTAATGATTTAACACTAATTAATGAAAATTACTTTGACAACTTGTTCGGTGTAATTTATGGTACTGTCTTGATTATTAGTGTAGTAATCTATTTAATTCTGTTAAGCTGGCAATTATTGATCGTTATCTGTGTCATGGTAGCTGTATCATTGCTTTTGCCTAAATTAACAGAAAAGCCACTCCAAAAGGCCAATCATGATCTCTGACAGTAATCAAATATATTTAGATACATTGAATGACTGGCTATCAGGATTAGAACAAATTAGACAATTTATGGCAGGAGCTAAGTTGTTCTCAGTTACTGCAAATGCTTCAAAGAAATTAGAAGATTCTAATGTAAAGCAAACTGGTTATATCAAGTTGCTTGAAGCCGTTAACGGGATTGTTTCAGCCTTATTTGGCCTAATCTTATTCATCATAGCTGGGGTTTTAGTCAAACAAGGTACTATTACCATTGGTGCTTTATTAATTGTTGAAAACTTTCGTTTTTATCTTAATCAAGGTATTAATCTTATTACATCTGGTCGTGGTGCAATGAAAGGTACAACTAAATTGATTGATGAGGTTGATCAATCCGCAAGTAGTGTTAAAGTGCTCAAGGACAAACAAGGCGTTGTACCAGCCTCGATTGAAACTCATGATCTTAAGTTACATTTTCCAAATGGTGAAAGTTTATCTTTCCCAGATTTAAAGATTAACCAAGGTGAAAAGATCTTGTTAACTGGTGATTCAGATGCTGGTAAGTCTACTCTATTCAAATTGATCTTAGGAGAATTAAAGCCGAGTGAGGTTCATGTAGTTTATAAAGATCAGAATGGTCAGGAGATTGTTCCTGACTTAAGTAGGATCGGTTATATTCCGCAAAATCCAGTAGTATTTCCAGCTACAATCGAAGACAATATTACTATGTTTAATGATAAGCTTGATAGTAAAGTTGAAACTGCAGTCAAAGAGGTCAACTTTGACACAGATATTTCTAAGTTCAATGACGGTTTAAATGAAGAACTTGATTTGGACAAATTGAATATCTCAGGTGGTCAAAGACAAAAAATTGTTTTGGCCAGAGCTAAGGTACATGATAGTGACATTATCCTGATTGATGAAGGTACTAGTGCAATTGATCAAAATGCTACAATTGATATATTGAAACAAAGCAAGGCAACTATTGTCTTTATCGCACATAACTTTAATGAAGGGATGCACAAGTTATTTGACCGCGAGATTCATTTAGTAAAGGAAATAGACAGAAAAAAATAGGAGGAGTAGCTCGTGAAAGCATATGGTCTATTAGTCCCCATCTGGGTACAAGCCATTATTATTTTTGCTGTAATATTCATTCTGGGTAGGTATGGTCGA
Organism: Lactobacillus amylovorus DSM 20531; assembly: GCF_002706375.1. Classification (NCBI taxonomy): domain Bacteria; kingdom Bacillati; phylum Bacillota; class Bacilli; order Lactobacillales; family Lactobacillaceae; genus Lactobacillus; species Lactobacillus amylovorus. The sequence continues at coordinate 105,356 of NZ_CP017706.1, read as the reverse complement.
TCAATTTCTATGAAATGGATGAGGAATTGTATGGGGCGTGCTTTGTCTACTTTATATATTGATAGTCGCTTGTTGATTATCTTTATAACATTGCTTCAAACATAATCGGGACAGTTTCGCCAATATTTTTCTACAAAGTTGTATCTGTTAGATCTAAAATGCCTCAAGCAGCAGTTATTGCTGTTTCGTTAGCTTTGGGACTGATCTGGATCATTTTGTTTATTTTTGCTGTAGGCTTAATCTTTAATATGTAAATAGACGAAAATTCCTTGTGTTGAAAAGACATAAGGAGTTTTTTAGTTGTTATAATATATCTAGTACAGAAAGAGTGAACAAAGTGAACAAGATGAGTGATAAAAAGCGGTTAGCGATAGATGATTCAGGGCAAATGATTCAAGGGATTAGAGTGTTTAGTCCAAGCTTATATAAGAAAGTGCGGTTTGTAGTACAAAATAATCATCTAGAGGGTTGGCAGCCTACGGAGAAAGAAATTAATGATTTAGTGCATGGAAAACCGGATTTAAGCGAAGATTACCACAAGGTGTTTGGAGTAAGTAGATGAGTGACTGGATTCAAGAGACTTTGTATGAGAATGGCACTTTGATTAATAAGTTGGGGATTAGGGATGCACAAGAGTTAGCTCAGAAAGAGTTTGAAATCACTGCGCAAAGAGAACTTTATTTATTAAATCAAAATATTGTGATTAAAGATGTTAGTGCATTTGCCAAGATAAATAAGTTTTTATTCATGCCATTATACGATTGGGCAGGTAAATATCGAACTGGTAATTTTTATAAAGGAAATACGGCTTTTCTCGATTGCAATCGTTTCGATTATGCCGAAGAGGACATCAACCATGTGCTGGCTCTACAAAAAGAAAAAGATGAATTGGCTGCTGAAGACTATGCTCAGTTGATGGATTTATTGAATTATATGCATCCTTTTAGAGAAGGAAATGGTCGCAGTACACGCTTGTTTTTGCAGTGCTATGCGGCAAATCATAATCAATGCATAGTTCCTTTAAGTAATGATGACCTGATACAGGCGCTAACAGATACCAATGTGCATGAAATAGCTCGATTAATTAAAGTTGAGAAAATATAAAATCAAAAAAGTGAAAGATCAAGGCTCGTTAACGGCAAACCTTGATCTTTTTTGTCTACTTTCCTGCTCCCTAGTCGTAGAGGAGGGGAGATTTGGTGAAATATAGTATTAAATCAGCATAATATACATAATAAAATTGGTCTTTTATAAAAAATACGATAAGATTTTCTTGATTTATAAAGAAATAACACATTTTGAGTAAATCAATGCGTAATTAAAAGTAAATATATGATATTTGGGTGTTAAATTTATGAATGTGTGAGAGTGATAATCGCAGAATACGACTTTACTGGCGATGATTATCGAATAATTGAATAGAAAATTAATGAATTAGATAAAATATTTAGTCAAAATAAGCGCTGAATGTTCATTGATGGAGAAGAATGCCATATTGCTAGATACAAAAGCTATTTAAAAAGCCAAAAGATCAAAAATGCTTCGAGGTTTCTACTTAAACTGCATGGAATTTGATAATTAAACTTAATAAATAAAATTAAGCAAATATCAATTTATAGAATTTGTTTAAAGTGCAGCCAAATCAGCAATTTTCGAGAGAGGTTCATTTAGCTAGCATTAAAATTATTGTTTTATATAAAGCAAGAATAAAAAATATATAAAATCTTAAGTTAAGTCAATATGACTGAGTAAATCAATAGTGGTTTAGTAAGTAGCCTTGAAATATTTAGCAAATTAACGGTAAAACTCCTATTGATCATTAATTTTGACTAATTCTAGCTATCAATTAGTAATTGCTCCAATAATTCTGTATTTATGGCAGCCATAACAGCTATATATCACATATATGTCGTTTAAATTAGTTCATTCAATAGATATTACTAAAACCGATAGATTTGCTACAAATAAAAAAATCTACTAATAAATAATTTGCTAATTATGTTTATTCACAAACCATGGCTAGTGATGTTTTATTTATTCAGCAAATTGATCAATACATAAATTATGTTTCCGAATTAATAGAGCTATCCGGACGAATTTGAATATATATGATCTCTGATGCCAATTCTATAAAAATATGAATTCAAAATGAGTTGCCTTAGTTCATTAATTATTGATCAAAATAAATGAACTTAACCGTAGAATTGCGATCTCAGCATCTGATTTTTGAGTAAAGAGAATGAATGTTAAATAGAAAGTAAACGGCAACTAACAAGAAACGGAATTGCCAAAGTAACTGAAGTAAATTTAAAAAATAAAAATTGATCGGTTAATTTTTATTTTTTAAATAAACTAATTTTTATTTTTTAAATAAACTAAATGAGATAAAAAGTTTAATTAGTAAAATATAAATTCTAAAATTTAAGAGCTGTTTTTAGAGGCACTTCGTCTATTTGCTGTTTTTTGATATATAGCTTTACATAATATCAATTATACGCAGATATATAGGAGCATTTTCTTCTGCTATTTGCTATCCCTTTTCTTCGATCAACTAAAAAATCATCTGCATTACAGACAGATGATTTAAATATTCTATTCATTTTTAAAATTCAATTTATTATTTGATTTAAGTGCCAAAAGATATATGAAATTAATTGCTGCCAATAATACAACCGCAATCCAAATTGTTTTAAGAACCCAAATCTTTTGCAACAATGCTGAAACGATTGCTCCAACCACAAATGAAATTGTTAGTATCATGTAATTAACAGCTGCTGTATGTTGACTCTTATCTGCACCAAAGAAAAACGCGGTCCAAGCAACTACAGATTTTTTTAGATTACCAGTTGTAAAAACGTTGTTGTACCCCATACCTTCAATTTTGCTGAAAGAAGCATTTTGAACGGCCAAGCCAAAAGCGATTGCTGGCACTATATAGTAATTAGGTACACTTTTAGGCAGAAATCCAACAACTACACAGATGATTAAAATTGGAAATAAACAAAATACTCTCCAATAGTGACTTTTTACGTATTTATGAAAAAGACCAACCAGTAGCAATCCCAATGTGAATGCTATAAAAGTACTTGCTCGATTGATCATTCCTGGAATATTATGATCAGCCAATGCTGAACTAAAGAATATTACGTTCCCTGTTTGACCAGCGGATAATGTGTGTCCTCTTTTTATATATGTATAAGCGTCAATGAAACCACCGCAAAAAGTTAAAGCACAAGCTAATTGCCTTGATTCTGCTGGCTTAACACTATTAAAAATATCTTGCAAATTTCCTCTTAAACTCATTAATATCCCCAATCCTTCAAAATCCTAGTCTTACAATACTAGTCTTACAATATTAGATGTTATTTGCGGTAGAATAGCCTCAAAGGTTGAGGCTACGAGATTTGCTTAATCAATAAATAAAGCAATATTGATGTTTAATATAATACAAGTTAATACTATTAAAATAGTTTATTCATTTTCCACCTAATTTTTTATAAGCTATACACATAAGAATATAAGTAGTTTGAAAGGATCGAATGCTTTGTGAATATTAATTTAGGAGAAGAAATTTCCCGTAGAAGACGTGAACAAAAACTCACGCAGGAAGATCTTGCTGAACTCAGTGATCTTTCAGTAAATTTTATTTCACGTTTGGAAAGGACCAAGGATCAAAATATTAGTATTCAAAAGCTTGATTCAATTGCAAGAGCTTTGAATACTACTACACCTGATATCATTAATAACGCTTATCGCGTTAAAAAGATAAAGCCCGACGGTCCAGTGAATAATACGCCTGTTTTCATTCAGAAAGTAAATAATGAATTAAGAAAATTACCAGCCGCTAAGGCAGAACGTGTGTGTAAATCACTCATTGTCCTTTTAAAGGAAATAAACTAAAAGAAAAATAAGAGCTATTGTCGATTATTTTGACAATAGCTCTTATTTTGTTAGTCTTCCAAAATTGAACCGTCAGTATCAATTGTATTGATTACAACGTCTTCTAATGGCTTATCCATCTTGTTTTTCTTGACTTTAGCAATTTCATCTACTACATCCATGCCATCAATAACTTGGCCGAAGACTGTGTGACGACCGTCTAGCCAAGGTGTACCACCCTGCTTGTATGCATGAATAATTTCCTCAGGATAACCGGCTGGTTCCATTTGTTTAATATAGCGCTTAGGCATATTTTTGTTTTGAACAATGAAAAATTGGCTGCCATTAGTATTAGGACCTGAGTTGGCCATTGATAAAGCACCACGTAAGTTAAATAATTCTTGAGAGAATTCATCTTCAAATGGGTGATCCCAGATACTTGTTCCGCCAGTACCGTTACCTTCAGGATCTCCACCTTGAATCATAAAGTCGCTGATTACTCGATGGAAAATTGTTTTATCATAATATCCCTTTTGAGCCAATCGCACAAAGTTTTCAACGGTCATTGGTGCTTGCTCAGGGAACAATTGAATTTTTATATCACCGTGATTAGTCTTAATGGTAGCTTTTGGTCCTTCTACCTTATCTAAGTTTAATTGTGGGTAATCCATATTTGTTCTCTTTTCTATAAAATTGATTTAACGCGAAAGTCTACGTTTTAGCTTAGTATTTAGTTTTACCAAACGTTCTCTATTATAACGTTGTACGATTATGAAGCAAAGTTCAAACATCATTGCAACAATTGATGTAAGTATAAAAATGTATAGATCACCAAAGTAAATTGAAAATGCAATTGGGACCAAACTAAATATAAACATTAGTTCATGAATAAGCTCTGCCTGACACATATTGTTTATGATATCGTCGAGGTTCTGAGTTTTTAAATCGAATAAAGTTGAGTCATAAGTTGGAAGAAACTTTTTCCAATCTTTGACGTGCAATATGCGATAAAATTTATTTTCTATCTTAGTTTGATGAAACCATTTGTTGTTAGAATTCACACCTAATAACATTGGCCCTACTACATTTCCAATAATCCAACGCATGAAGAAATGATACCAAATGGTGATAAACGTTGCAAATAAGGCTATGGACAGTTTATCCTTATGAATAATAAACAAGATAAAGCTTAGTATCATTAACGCCGTACTGATAATGACTATTGTGTTAAATAGTTTTTTCATAATTGACATAAAAATAAGAGGCAGTTATATCAACTACCTCTTATTCGTCCACTTTAAATTAAGCGTTGAAAGCATCAGTAAGTGGTGGAACAACTTGCTTCTTACGTGATACAACACCTGGCAATTTAACTTCTGAATCTTCAAGCTTTGTGTTAAATGCCTTTTCAAACAATGCCTTAGTTTCGTCACTACCTACAACCAAAGCTTCTGAGTCTGAATCAAGGATGTTGGTGATTAAAAGCATAAACATGTCATAGTTGTTGTCCTTTGAAGAAGCTTCCATAGCATTCAAGAAAGTATCTTTACGTTTCAAAGCATCTGCTAAATCAACAACATTGATTTGTGCAACACGTACATTGTGGCCGTTTAATTCAAAACTCTTAGCATCTAAGTCAATCAAATCTTCTTCTGACTTGTCGTCGATGTTAGTACCAGCCTTAAGCATTGCCAAACCGTATTCCTTGTAGTCAACACCAGCAATTTTAGCTAAAGCTTCTACAGCTTCCTTATCTTCATCAGTAGTAGTTGGTGATTTAAGAAGCAAAGTGTCTGAAATAATAGCTGAGAGCATTAAACCAGCAAGCTTTTCAGGAATTTCAACGTTGTTTTCGTTAAACATCTTCCAAACGATAGTTGAAGTACAACCTTTAGGTTCTGCACGGTAGTACAAAGGATCAGCAGTATTAAAGTTCATAATTCTGTGGTGATCTACTACGTGAGTTACCTTAACCTTGTCGATGTCTGAAACACTTTGTTGTGGTTCGTTGTGGTCAACTAACATAACTGCCTTAACTTCGGGTGCTGCTTCCTTAATCACACGAGGAGCTTTAAAACCGAATTTCTTAAGAGCATAAGCTGTTTCATCATTAGGTTCACCCAAAGCAACAGCTTCAGTATTGTAGCCTAACCTGTTTTGCAAGTATGAAAATGCAATAGCAGTACCGATAGCATCAGTATCTGGATTTTGGTGTCCGAAAACGAATTCTTTTTCCATTAAATTAATTGCCTCTTTTTCTAACTTTATTTTTGTTTTACTTCTCTTAATAGTCTACTAGAATCTAAGCGTTTATCCAAGAACATTTCAAATTCTTTTAGCATATTTTCCATTCTTGGAATTTCTAACTTACCCTTACGGTAGACATAAGAAATATGGAAATCATGCTCTCCTTGTAGGTAAATAGGAGTTAAACTGATTTCATCTTTGTGGGCGTCATAGTAGGATTGAGTAACATAAGTATCGTAGTCTGTTACTTCTGCCATTTGGACCATTTCTTTAGTAGAAGCAATCTTCATATAAATATCTGGTTTGTGCTTTTTACCAAATAGCTCGTACATTAAGTGAGTTACGTAAAAGTCATCTGGATATGCAATCCATTTTCTGTTGATGAAGCGTGATACTGGATAAGTTTCACCTGCTTCTACAGTTGTCTTGTGTGTTAAAACAACTAAGCGATCAGAAGAAATGTCATTGTGATTGTATTGATGACGCAAATTAGTTTCTTCCTTCTTGGTGTTATCTGGCAAATACATAATTGCTAGATCTATTAAATTAGTGTCGAGTCTACGCCAAAGCTCTTTTCTATCATAGTAATCGACTGAAAAAGTAACTTCTGGATATTTTCTGTGGAAGAAGCGTAGAAATTCGTAAAAGACATCAGCTTGCAGAGTATCCAAAACTCCAACGGAAATATTACCCTTGTCGGCTTGTGTGTATTCTTGAATGTCACTTACAACACCATTGATAGTGCTCAATAGCTCAATTGCGGCAGACTCCATTTCCTTCCCTGCTTCAGTTAAGTACAATTTCTTACCCATTTGGCCAAATAAAGGAGCACCAATTGCATATTCCAATTTTTTGACTTGTTGGGTTAATGCAGGTTGAGTGATACCAAGAATTTGAGCAGCTTGAGTGTAGTTCATGGTGTCAATCAATTGTAAAAAGTAACGTAAGGATTTGACCGAAAGTATAGTATCTGTTTTAGGCATAGTAATTATCTTCTTCCCTAAAATATTATTTAATAATAAGCCGTGTCCCATAACCATCTTCATTATCTATCCAAAAATAAATAGTGTCAAAACAAACTTCTTAACACTATTTATAAATATCTAAGTTGAAACTAATTAATAATAAAAAACTAATCTTGGCTACTAATTGGTCGTCCTAACTCAATACTTGTTGGGATTCCATCTGTTGTTGTATCGATGACGAATGAACCATTTGAATATCGATCGCCTAAAGGATATTCATTAGTTTGAATCTTAACGTGACGATCACTAGTTGTTGTAATATGCAATACATGATCTTGAGCATATGGTACCAAGGCAGCGATTCTATGTGGCTTAGTCTTTAATTCACGCAATACTAAGACGCCTCGTTTAGCTCTAGACACTTTATTAACCAATTTTAATTTGAACTGCTTAAATGCACCACGCTGAGTAATCAAACCGACATGCATTAAATCAACATATTTATTATCAACTAATACATAATTTACGATATAGTCGTCTTCTTTAAGATTGGCTGATTTAACACCCACAGCCTTAGAACCTGATGTAGGAATTTCACTTATATCATATCTAATTGCATAAGCCCGATGAGTAAATAAGGTAATTTCCTTTTTAGCATCAGGTTTAACGGCATCTACACCAACTAATAGGCTATCCTTATTCTTTAATTTGATTGCGGTCATAGCACGAGATTTGTAAGTTCTCGTAGGCTGCAAGTTAGCAAGTTCCAATTGTTTGATATAGCCATCATTTGTAACCAACAAGAAATTGATATTTGCGCTTAACTTGTCTAAAACAAATACACGAATGATCTTTTCGTCATTATCTAGACCTATTTCTTGAGACAAGTGTTGTCCTGTTTCTTTCCATTTAACTTCGACTAATTCATGAACTGGACGATAAATCACATTGCCTCGGTTGGTAAACAGATAAAGATTAGATAATATTGATAGTGTGTTTTCATAAACTACCTTGTCACCATCAGGCAAACCATTATCCGCATCATCTGTTGACTGATATGATCTGATAGATGAGCGCTTGAGATAGCCATCACGACTAATCAAGACACGTACTTGTTCATCAGCTACTAATGCCTTTTCATCAATTTCAACTTTGGCACTTTCTTGAGAGATTTGAGTACGACGAGGGTTGCTGAATTCTTTCTTTACTGCTGAAAGTTCCTTGATTATTTCTTTTTCAAGGGTCTTACGGTCAGACAAAAGTTTGCGGTATTTTTCAGCTAACTTATTGAGCTTATCTTGTTCAGCAATCAATTCGTTTACATCAGTATTGGTTAATCTGTAAAGTTGTAAAGAAACGATAGCTTCAGCTTGCTTTTCAGTGAATTTGTATTTAGCAATTAAATTCTTCTTGGCATCAGCTTTGTTCTTAGATGCACGAATAGTCTTAATTACTTGATCCAAAATATCCATTGCGTGAATTAAACCTTGGATAATTTCTAAACGAGCTTCAGCCTTGTTTAAATCGAATTTAGTACGCTTAGTAACAACGTCAACTTCATGTTCCAAGTATGAAATTAGAATATGCTTTAACCCTACTTGAACTGGTGTCATGTGGTCAATTGCAACCATATTGAAGTTATAAGATACTTGCAAATCAGTATTCTTAAACAAGTAGTTTAAGATGTTTTGTGCATCAGTATCTTTCTTCAATTCAATTACGATTGATAAACCATGACGGTCAGTTTCATCACGGACTTCTGCAATACCATCGATTTCCTTGTTTAAGCGGATTTCATCGATTTTCTTTACAAGAAGAGATTTATTAACATCAAATGGAATTTCAGTAGCTACAATTTCTTGACGGTGTCCACGGATATCTTGAATGCTTGTTTTTGCACGAACTTGAATACGACCGCGACCAGTCTTGTATGCTTCTTTGATCCCCTTGGTGCCCATAATGATAGCACCTGTAGGAAAATCTGGTCCCTTAACGTATTTCATCAAGTCCTCAAGAGTTGCATCAGGATGCTTTAATAAATAAATTGTGGCATCGATAACTTCTCCTAAATTGTGAGGTGGAATCTCAGTGGCATATCCTGCTGAAATACCGGTTGAACCGTTAACTAATAAATTAGGGAAACGTGCTGGTAATACAGTTGGTTCATATTCGGTATCATCGAAGTTGAGAACCATATTGACAGTGTCTTTATCAATATCTTGTAAAAGCATATTTGAAATCTTGCTTAAACGAGATTCGGTATAACGCATTGCGGCTGGTCCATCACCATCCATTGAACCATTGTTACCGTGCATCTCTACTAATGGTTCACGCATCTTCCAATCTTGAGACAAGTGAACTAAAGCACCATAAATAGAACTATCACCGTGTGGGTGGAAGTTACCCATGATGTTTCCGACAGCTTTAGCCGCCTTTTTAAATGGCTTGTCGTAGGTATTTCCATCCTGGTACATTGCGTATAAAATACGACGCTGTACGGGTTTTAAACCATCACGAATATCTGGCAACGCACGTTCTTGAATAATATATTTAGAATATCTTCCGAAACGCTCACCCATAACTTGTTCAAGGGGCATTTCGCGAATTCGTTCTTTTGTGGCCATTAAATTAAAAACCTTCTTTATTCATCTTCAGATTCTAGAATTGAGCCGTCTTCGCCCATTCTGAATTTGACATTTTCTTCAATCCATTTTCTTCTTGCAGCAACTTTGTCGCCCATTAAGGTAGTTACTCTTCTCTCGGCTAAAGCGGCATCATCGATTTTTACTCTAATCAACATTCTAGATTCAGGATCCATGGTTGTTTGCCAAAGCTGTTCAGCATTCATTTCACCAAGTCCCTTAAATCTTTGCAAGGAGTATCCACGACCCATTTTCTTTTCGTCTTCTGCTAGTTCTTCATCAGTCCAAGCATATTGGATCTTACTCTTTTTGCCACGACCTTTTTGCAGACGATAAAGAGGTGGCAAAGCAATATAAACTTTACCCTTCTCGATCATCGGGCGCATGTAGCGGTAGAAGAAAGTCAATAACAAAATTTGAATGTGAGCACCATCATCATCGGCGTCAGTCATGATAATAACTTTGTCATAATTAGAGTCATCTACATTAAATTCTGTTCCGACCCCCGCACCAATGGTATAGATCATTGTGTTAATTTCTTCATTCTTGAAGATATCTTGCAATTTAGCCTTTTGAGTATTCAAGACCTTACCACGAAGAGGAAGAATAGCTTGGAAGCGTCTATCTCTACCTTGTTTTGCTGAACCACCGGCAGAGTCCCCTTCTACTAGGAATAGCTCATTTTTCTTAGGATTACGTGATTGAGCAGGGGTAAGTTTACCAGAAAGGACTTCCTTCTTACGTCTCTTTTTGCCGTTTCTGCTTTCATCTCTAGCTTTTTTAGCGGCTTCACGTGCATCCCTAGCTCGTTGAGCCTTCTTAACCAATTCCTGAGCTAACTCACCATTTTCCATGAGATAGTAAGACATCTTTTCATATACAAGTGAATCAACCGCAGAACGTGCTTGGGGCGTACCTAGCTTACCCTTAGTCTGTCCTTCAAATTCAAGTAATTCTTCCGGAATCTTTACTGACAATACCGCACTTAAGCCTTCACGATAGTCGGATCCATCAATATTCTTATCCTTTTTGCCAAGTAAACCTTGCTTTTTAGCATAATCGTTAAAAGCTCTAGTAAATCCACTACGCGCACCAGATTCATGGGTACCACCGTCCCCAGTACGTACATTGTTAACAAATGAAACTAAATTTTCTGAATAGCCATCACTATATTGACCAGCAAATTCAATTTCCATGCCATCTTGTTTTCCTTCAAAATAGAAAACGTCACTGATTGTTCCTTTTCCTTCATTAAGGTAGGAAACAAATGACTTAATCCCGTCATCATATTGGAAAACATCCTGATGTTCTGGTTCACGTTCATCTGTTAAAACAAATTTAACACCCTTAAGTAAAAATGCAGATTCACGAATTCGTTCTTGAATTGTCTCGTATTTATACTTAGTAGTTGAAAAGATAGTTTGATCAGGTTTGAAAGTAATAGTTGTACCTGTCTTATCTTTGGTTTTACCAACGCATTTAAGTGTACCAACAGGATGACCGCCATTTTTAAATTCTTCTTCATAGGCCTTGCCATCACGAACCACTCTTACTTTCATATAACTTGAAAGAGCATTAACAACTGATGAACCTACACCGTGAAGCCCACCTGATGTCTTATAGTTCTGTTCGGTAAATTTACCACCTGCATGAAGTACAGTTAAGATAACTTCAATTGTTGGCTTACCAGACTTGTGCATCCCTGTAGGCATGCCACGTCCAAAGTCTCTTACAGTAACACTATTGTCTTTATGGATCGTTACATCAATTTCTTTACCAAAACCAGCCATCGCTTCGTCGACTGAGTTATCGACAATTTCATAAACTAGTTGATTAAGACCGTGTATATCAGTTGAACCAATATACATACCAGGTCTTTTACGGACTGCTTCTAGTCCATGTAAGATTTGAATTGAAGAATCATCATAAGTATTAGCTTTTGCCACTAAAATTCCTCCGCTTGTTCATAAATTCAGCAACTACCATATATTTAAAAGATAATCTTTGCTAAAATAGCGATAGATTAATAGGAGTTGTTAAATATGTTTGCATTAAAATTTGCATCGTTGTTTATTTTAGCATATTTGCTCGGATCGTTTCCGACAGGTATATTAGTTGGAAAAACCTTTTTCCATAAAGACATTAGAAAATACGGTTCAGGAAATATCGGGACTACAAATACATTTAGAGTTCTAGGTCCTGTAGCAGGCATCATCGTGTTCTTAGTTGATTTCTTTAAAGGAACGCTAGCTACATTGATTCCTGTCATTTTTAACTTAGGTCCACATTATCTTTGCCTTATTTTTGGTTTAGCTGCAATCTTAGGTCATGCTTTCCCTGTATTCTTGAAATTCAAGGGAGGCAAGGCTGTTGCAACTTCAGCAGGTTTTCTATTAGGATACAATGTACATTTCTTCTTGATTTGTGCAGCAATATTCTTCCCTGTCTTGTTTATCACAAGTATGGTCTCATTAACCAGCTTAATCTCAGTGGTCCTAATCTTTATCGCTTCGTTCTTTTTCCACGACATTGCCTTAAGCATTATCAGTGGATTGCTTGTAGTCTTAATCTACTGGAGCCATAGAAGCAATATTAGCCGAATCGAACACCACCAAGAAAACATGGTACCGTTTGGTTTATATTACTGGTACAAAAAGAAACATGCTAAATAAACTAATAAGCAAAATATAAAACCAGCAAGTGTTTAACTTGTTGGCTTTTTGTTACATAAATTATTATACTCATGCAAACAATCGTTCGCAAGAATAAAAAGCATAAATTAAGAAAGATATAACTATAAGCTATTCTTTTATTTTAGCAGTTTAAGTAGATCTTCTCTATTCATTGTAGCATTAGCCATATCTTTATTGTTTAGTATTGCTTGTGCAAGTTCTGCTTTCTTTTGCTGCAACTTGATGATCCGTTCTTCTATTGTATCCTGCGTGACCATCTTATAAATTTTAACAGAATTCTTTTGCCCTATTCTGTGTGCTCGATCTGTTGCTTGATTCTCTGCTGCTATATTCCACCATGGATCATAATGAATAACTACATCAGCACTAGTTAAATTAATACCAGTTCCCCCAGCCTTAAGAGAGATCAAAAAGACACCAGGCTGCTTTAATGAATTAAAGTGTTGAATATCTTCCTGCCTCTTCTCTTTTGGCGTAGATCCAGTAAGCATAAAAGTAGGCACCTTTAATTTCGCCAGTTTCTCTTGCAAAATATCTAGCATAGAAGTGAATTGGGAGAACAGTAAAATCTTATGTCCGTTTTCTAGATTGCTCTTTATTAAATCAATAGTCGCTTTTAATTTATCGGATTTGCCATGGTAATTATCATATAAAAGATGCGGATCACAGCAGATCTCTCGTAATTTAGTAATTTGTGCCAAAATCTGAAAACGAGACTTTTTAAAATCATCATCGTCTTGTCCATTTAATTGGGCAATAATTTTATTCATCTGCAGATGATATAGACTAGCCTGTTTTTGGTTCATCTTGATAGGAATAACCTCTTCGTCTTTAGCAGGCAAATCCTTTAAAACATCTTTCTTAAGTCGCCGCAAGATAAATGGAGCTACTGTCTCACTTAATGCAGATTCTAGGTCCTTATCTTCTTTTTTAACGATAGGTACTTCAAACTTCTTTTTGAAGTCCACGTAAGAGCCCAAGAAGCCAGGCATTAGGTAGTCAAAAATACTCCATAATTCACTTAGCTTATTTTCAATTGGCGTTCCTGTTAGAGCTAATCTGTGTTGTGCCTTAATAACTTTAACGGATTGAGCCGTGATCGACTGGTGATTCTTAATATTTTGTGCCTCGTCTAAGATTTGTAAATCAAAAGATAAGTTGTGATAAGCTTCTAGATCGTGATTAAGCGATTGATATGAGGTAATTAGTACATCATATTTGTTTTGATGTACTAACATATTGCGTCGTTCATCATTGCTGCCGCCCAATACTCCAACAGATAACTCAGGTGCAAACTTATTTATCTCAGCTTGCCAATTATAGATTACGGAAGCTGGTGCAATAACTAAACTTGGTAGATTACTCTTATGTTGCTGTTTTCTGGCTAAAAGCACAGCAATAACTTGTAAAGTCTTGCCTAGTCCCATTTCATCTGCTAATAGACCGCCAAAATTATAATTAATGATTGTACTAATCCAGTTAAATCCTGCTTTTTGATATGGTCTCAGCGTATTTTGAAGAGTTTGCGGAATTGCATCCCTGCGTATACGGTTGTTAGACAAATCAGCGATTAATCTATTAAAGGTATCATTAGTTGAAAAATGCAGAGCGCTCATACTTTTCATTTGCTTGGCAAAATAAAAGGCTCTGTACGCAGGTATTTGTAATTTGCCATGAATGAAATCAGTAAATTTGATGTTCAAATCATGCATTGTTTGCGCAAGTTGCTCTATTGTAGGCTGTTCAGTCTTTTGCAATATGCCATTCTTTAAAACAAAATAACGTTTCTTTTCTTGATAGGCTTTTAATGCAGCTTGAATATCTTCTAGACTATGCTCCTGACTAGTCAGATCTACATTAAGCAACTCATTTGTTAAGTTAACACTTACGCCAATTTGCGTATTAATCTTAATTCCTTTTAGCAATGATCTAAAATTAGCGGTAATTTGCACTTCACCGAGTTCTTTTAGCTTTTCAAGTCCATTATCCAAAAAATCCGCAACAGCATCCGCATCTTCATTTGGAAGAATATATTGTTCTTTATCAAAATCAGTAAAGTACTGCTTAAGCTTATTTTGAACAGATTCTTCAAGATCAGATTCTCGTTTTTCGTTTGCAACATAGTCACGATTTAATGGATATTCTGCATCCCCATATACAGTCATAGCTGTGCAGCGAATCTTACCACCTAGATAGTCTAATTTGAAAATAAACCTAGCTTCAGGCGGCAGCTTATCTTTTAACTCTTGTGCACCTGTTACGGATACATGCTCAGCTTGTTCTAATGTAGACAAAATATTGCGTGCAAACTGTAAGACCGTCTTTTTACTGAAACGTAGCTCATCTCCCGGATGAAGTTTTAGCTTCTGTAAATATTGTGGCGTCAGACCCATATACTTGATCCAAACACCTTTGTAATAGCCGTAATAACTATTTCTACCAGCGATTATAGTTCTAGCCGGAAAATCCTCAATTGTGACAATCGCTCCACCTTTATCAGCAGTAATGTTGATATTTAAGTCTAACTGATCAGAAGTATATCCTACTAAATGAGTACCTGAATAAAGCTTAGTACCGTTGTAAATTAGATCATTTACTTCATCAGCAATTGAATTTTCAATTTCAATTGAATCAAAATGGCTGCTTCCACTGTAATAAACACTTAAATTGCGTGCATCGATAATCCTTGCAATGAAATCAAGCCATTTCTTACTGTCTTGAGTCATTTGATTGGGATCAATTGGTTCATTAAAGAACTTCCCTAATTTTACTGGCGTTTGTTTATGCACTGCATCTATTAATGCATTTAGATCATTAATTTGGTATAAGTGTTTCTCTATTCCTAACTTAAAGGTTAATCGAAGCATTCTACCATAATTGTCAATTTGCGATCTTAAAATAGTAGGACTTTTAACTTTAGCAGCATTGTCTGAATATAAATCTAACAACTGATTGGCGGCTTGATTGGTTACATCAAAAGGATCATCTTTAATATATTCTTTTAAAAATTTAAGTAAGGCAAAAATAGTAATCGTATCTTGATCTTTAATATCTGTTCTATTCTCAAAGTCGATAGTTAGAATTTGCCAGCGTGTGAATTTAATATATAAATTTTGCCAATTACCCTTTTCGTTTTCAAAATTCCAGATATATTCGTAAGCACGCATTTTGTCGTCGATTTTGCGGAAATTAATTTCCTGTAAGGTATCAATTAACCGCAATGCATGATCATAAGATTCTTGACTAAATGTTCTTTGACCGATAATTTCAAAAGGATCGATAGCAGAATTGGCTTGAATGATTGCTTGTTTAATCTGATCAGAGGTTAAATCCTTAAAGTCGACTTGAGCGCCATCCATAACTGCTTGTGTGTCTGTATTATTTTGCTTTTCTTCTGCTGCCATTAATGCGGCTACTTGGTGTTTGCAGCGATGGCCTTTCATAGCCCAAGGACAATTACACTTTAATTCAGATGCTCGACCGTCTGGGCGTAAACGTCCAGAAACATTATAGTATCGACCTATGCCACCTTGAACTTGAGCTGTGAAGTGCTCTCGATCAGTGGCTAACTGAATGTTTTGTACCATTTGATTTTCAAAATAAATTTCCCCTCGATCTAAAATTCGTTGAGGAAATAATTTAGGCCATTGTGCCATCTGAACAACTCCTTAATTTGGTATAACTTTAAACTACAATACTACATATTAAATAGTAAAAGCCAGTAGAAAGAAATATAATTAAAGTAAAGAAAAATAAGATAAACAAAGAACGAGGTGTTTATTATGCTAGTAAGAAAAATCGTTAAAGCAGCCTTCTATTGTGGCATTGGTTTAGTTGTGGGTAAAACGATTAGTTCACAAAAACATAAAAATGATGTCAAAAAGGTCTTAAGTGCTAATTATATGGACGATCATACCAAAGTGGAATTAATGCAAGACTTAAATGGAATAAAAGTTGATCATAAAAAAGATAAAAAAATTCAATTGGATAAAAACTTAAATACTGTGAAAAATAAATCTGTTATTTTGGCTAAGAAAGTAGCATATAAATTGGCTAAATAAGGGATGCACCTCGTTTTAGGGGTGCTTTTTTTTATGATAAATTTTATTAAAAATTGCGAGCATTTTAGTATTAACAAATGTCAAGTTCACATTATAATATGGTTGTAAGGAGTGCAGTATTAACATGTTTGCTTATAGAATCATATGATAGTGTAAATAAAATACGAACAGATAGGGGTAATTAAATTGACTCAGCAATTTGGAAGACTAACTGCTGAAGATTTGGATTGCTACAGAGAACTGTTTTCAGGCATTACTAAGAAACTTCAGAGGAAATCTATCACCGTAGCGTGAAGGAAGAAAATCGTGAATACTGTCGTAATATCAAAGACTATCTAGAAGTTTATCCAGAACCCTACCCCGACTACGATAGCTTGGTAAGTTTCTTTGATGATAATGAAAAAGATGTAAATGCGGATTCGAATATTTCCGATTGAAAAAGTATTCTATATCGTTAGTTGTTTTGGTACAATATTTTGTTGGAAAGTGATAATTACTGTATTTTTTGGGGAGATGATGATGCAGTTTGTGTTAACACAAAAGTTGAGTTGAGAGTAAATTAAAAGATATGAGATGTTAAAAAAGAAATGACTAGAGGGGTCATCTCTTTTTTGTGCTTTTAGAAGAATAATTTACTCATGATGATCATGAATACCAATAAACAGGTTGAACTGATTGCTGCTGCTCCAAATACTGAACCACCACGTTTGAAGATAACTTTAAAGTTAACAGAAACACCCAATGCAGCCATAGCCATTCCTAAGAAGATGTAAGCTACTTGTACTAAAGCGTCTAATGAACTAGCTGAGAATGGCAAGTAAGTGCCCAAAATACTAGTTAAAATGAAACCGCCTAAGAACCAAGGATTTGGTAACTTACCGTTCTTTTGAGCTTTTTCAACATTGCCTGTATTTGTTTTAGCTGAACGACGTTGGTATAAGTAACCGATAATTAATGCTACAGGTGCTAAAAGAATTACACGAGATAATTTCATAATTAAAGCACTGTCTAAACTGATGTTACCAAATGCACCACCTGAAGCAACTGCATGAGCAATTTCGTGTAAAGAACCGCCAGCAACAATACCAAATTGAGAATCAGTCAAACCTAAGATTGGTTTAAGTCCAATTTCTAATAAAGTAAAGACTGTACCCATTACGCATACAACTGCTACAGCTAAAACTTCGTTTTCTCTTTTTCGTTCTTCACTAGCAGCTGTAATTTGTGGGGACACACCCATTACGGCTGCCGCACCACAGACACCACAACCGCATGCTGAGAGAAATGCTAATTCATCTTCTGCACCGAATTTACGGCTGAGCCAATAAGTTAATGAAATAGTACCTGCAACTGCAAGTGCAGCAACTAAGATGGTTTTGATACCTGCTGCTGCCAATTTTTCTAAATCAAGTCTAAAGCCGAGCAAAATCATTCCTAATCTTAGGAACTTATTTGAAATAAAGCCCATACCACCTGAAGCTTCTTGACGTGTACTCTCTGGTAGAAACTGCATAAGAATACCTAATAAAAGTGCTAATACCAAAGCTCCAATTAAGTTAGCGTATGGTAGTTTGGCTAAAAGAATACCAGCAAGAGAACAAGTCAAAGTCATGATGGCTGCTAGCCTAAATGATTTAGTTTTGATAATTTCCAATAAAAGGATCTCCAAATATATAAAGTTGTTTTACAAAGTACCCGAACTTTGTTTCATTACATTGCTCATAATATCACAATATCAGTATAAAAGTGACACAGTGTCTCTTTTTTATAATTTCTTAAGAAATACTATAATTGGATTTGTAAGACTAAATATATAGATTCTTTATAAGAAAATGAGTGATAAGTATGGAGAAAATAACCCTAAATCAACTTTACGACATCATGTATGATCATATGGATCCCACTGGCTGGTGGCCTGGACGCAGTGATTGGGAAGTGATCTGGTCGACAATTTTAATTCAAAATACCAACTGGAAAAATGTAGCTAAAGCACTCACCTCTCTTTATTATGCTACTGACTTTTTACCTCAAAATATTTTAAATATGACAAATGAAGAACTGAGCAAAATGATTGTTTCTGCTGGTTTTTATACTCGCAAAACACAAACTATCAAGAATGTTGCCACCTATTTTAATGACAACTTTGATTGCGATTTAGAATTAGCTCAGGAACAAAATAAACGTAAATTACGCCAAGAAATTTTATCTATTCATGGTATTGGCCCTGAAACTGCAGACGTTATTTTGATGTATGGCCTTCGCAAAGGTGAATTTGTGGTTGATACATATTCTCGCCGTTTATTTACCTGTTTGGGTTGGAAAAATGTGCCGCCATATGAAAAAGCAAAAGTTTTGATTGAGAAGAATCTAGATAATTTCACTTTACGTAATTATCAGAATTTTCATGCGATGATAGATACTTTTAATCAGGAATATAAGTTGCCACAACAGTTTGATAATTCATTTTTGGCGAAATATGAATTAATTATTCCTTATTAGATTGATTGTGGGAGAATTTTACTTTTAAGGAAAAACTATTATCAGTTCCTATAATATTGGCCTTTGGCGTCAGATTTATGAACATGAAATTCCGGATGGCCAATTTATCTATCAAACTAAATCTCATGAATATAGCGAAATATTGAATTATTCGATTTTGCCATATTTCACTACTAACGTGACTGTGATGGACGATAATTGGGGACTCAATTTGCCTGGCAATCGTGTGAATATCCCTATTAAAGATGAAAGTGCTCATCAAAAATTCTATGCCGTCTTTTTAAAACAAAATAAAAATCGACTCATGCCCCTGATCAGTAGTTTGCAAGATCAATGGGCTAAAGTCGATTAACTTAATCATCATAGTCTTTGTTATAAATATAGCGATGCAGCCTAAGATAAAGATCAAAAAGCTTTTGTTCATTTGCATTGTCTTTAGGGTGATAATATTGTTTGTTTTCCAATCCTTTAGGCATGTAATTTTGTTTAGCAATTTGATGTGGCTGCTCAAAGGGAGATTCAATCAATCCCCCACCCGTTATTTCTTCAGAATGCTTGTAGTGCATGTCCCGTAAACCACGCGGCATGGGATGCTGACTAGGATATTCTGTATCTTCATCAAGTTTATCCCATATTTCATCAAAACTTCCAGATTTTGGAGATAAACACATTAGCATCGTTGCAAACATTAACGGATATTTTGCTTTGGGCATCCCTACCTTTTCGGCTTGATTAGCTGCAATGACAATTTGAGTCACCTGCTCGGGATTAGCCAAACCAATATAGGTATAAGGTATTTCTCTGAGTCTTCTAACCACTGAAGGCAGATCGCCATTTTTTAACAAAACAGCTAAATAATAAAGTGCCGCGTCGGTATCTGAACCGGCCATTGAGTCAGAGTAAGCAGCCAAGTAATCATAATGCTTGGTTGCTTTTTTGTCATATGCAAAATGCTGTTCTTTTACAAATTGCTTAACCGCTGAAGTAGATAACTTATCTGGATTAGTTGCATGAATTACTTCCAAAATATTCAATGCAACACGTAAATCTCCGTCAGCAGAGGTGGCTATTAACTTGATTGCTTCCTCATCAAACTGATCATCTTTTAAATGATAGATTTTTTGGATTGCTCTATTTAATACCGTTTGAATATCTTTATCAGTTAATGCCTTAAATTCAAAGATCTGGCAACGTGACCGCACCGCCGGAACAATTGACATGATAGGATTCTCAGTAGTTGCACCAATCAATATAACGTGACCGTTTTCTAAATATGGCAGCAAAAAATCTTGCAAAGTTTTGGTCATCCGATGAATTTCGTCGATAAGTAAGACAAAAGTTTGATGAGGATATGTATCAATGATATTAAGCAACTTAGCTTTATTATCAATAGAAGCGTTAAATGAAGCAAAAGCATACTCATTAGTGCGAGCAATGATTCGAGCTAAACTAGATTTTCCTGTTCCAGGAGGTCCCCATAAAAGTAGTGAGATTGGTACTTTTTGCTCAATAATTTGACGAAGAGGCTTCCCTTTTCCCAGTAACTCTTGTTGTCCCACGATTTCTTTTAGGTTGTTAGGTCTCATTTGATCAGCCAAAGGTTGATTGAAAAGCAATATCTTCCCTTCTTTTCTTTCTGAATTAAACACTTATTAATATAAGCTTTTAACCAACTTTAATGCAAAATAATTGACTTAATTAAAACAAATGTTCACATTTTTATAAAAGTCTCTTTTATTTTGATCATATGTTTGGTATATTCTTTATGCAAACAAATGTTTCTAATTGGGAGTAAACTATGAGAAACTTAATTTATCACCTAAAACTTAGACTATATCCGCCTTTTAAGTTAATGGAAAAGACTACTGAAGCTAATGTAGAGCATTTTAAGGTCTATATTGATGAGAGTATTCTTTATGAACAACAAGAAGAAATGATGATTGCCAGATGCTTCATTGTTGCCTTTTATACTATTAAGGCTAAGGATATTGAAAGGCTAAATTGTGCTTATAAACAAACCATTTATGCTAATAAAGCAACACATGAAAAGAAAAGTAATCAGGTATCAGATAAGACTAACAGGCAAGCTCTTGAGATAGCACAGAATTACTTAGTAAACGCGACTGTGCTAGAGCGTTCAGCAATTGATTATAGTCAGTTTGGTGCTTGGAAAAAGAATATGTATTTAAGCTTGGAGCTCTTGTCATATATTCAGCCCATTAAAAATATTTTTTTGCAACTAAAAAATTGTGCAAAAACTGCTGAAATTATAGTAGATGTTGTTATTGATAGAACTTCGCAGAATTGTATTGATCCTTGTTTGAGTTTAAATAAACAATTGTTGGATAGATTAGCTCAAGAAGTAAGCGATTCGGACAATTGTGTAGTAATTAACTATCAAACCGTCGATAGCAAAGAAAGCTATGGTATCCAAGTAGCTGATATGTTTGCAGGAGCTTATCGAAAAGAGCTGTCATCCTATTACATTTCTGAGGAATCTTTTTAAAAGAAAAGATGATAGTTTATACGTTGAAAAAGATCCTTTTCTAGAAGTGATGGATTTACTTCGTAAACTAAAGACGGTCAATAATAAAAGAAAGCGTAAGAAAATCATCGCACTCTGTTGCAATTTAAATACGCAATTGGATGATTTGGTTAAACGCGCACGACTTAAGCCTCATGCTTTTGCTGCAACTTTAAGTAAAAAGCTTGACGATAAGCACTACGAAAGAACATTGGTAAATTTACGACACAATTTAAAACAAATGAACAGGACTTGTATTAATAAATCTGCGCGTAAATTTATGACAGATGAACTAAAAGCATTTAATACTAAAATAAAGAAGTATTGCTAATATATATTTGAAATTATTGTATAAAGGAGAAAAATTATGACTAAAGTTGCTGTAGTTGGTGTAGGACATATGGGAAGTGCCATTATTAAAGGACTTAAACACAATCCTAAAAATCATATTATTGCTGAAAATCCAGTTAACCTACGAGTATCAAAATTAGCTAAAGAACTAGAATTTGAATTAGTTAATACTCTAGCTGATTTAGTTGAAAAAAATCCAGAAATTGTCATTTTGACAACGCCAGCGAATATTACTCTTGATCTGGTTCCAGAGCTGATGAATCTTGATAATGATACGATCATCCTCTCAGCCGCTGCTGGCATTGAATACAAAAAGATAAAGGATATTTTACCTAATCACACAGTTGCTAGAATTATTCCAAATATTCCTGTCGTAATCAATGCTGGAACTATTGGCTTATTTATACCTGAAACAGTTGATCAACATAAACGTCAATTCATTGTAGATTTTTTGAGCCAATTGGGTGATGTTATTCCAGTCAAGGAAGATCAATTAAGTATTGTGGGCACAATTGGTGGTTGCGGTCCTGCTTTTGTAGATGTTTTTCTTGACGCACTTGGGGATGCAGGTGTACTGAATGGCTTGCCACGAGATTTAGCCAATACTTTAGCAGCAAGCATGGTAAAAGGTTCAGCTAGTCTAGCTTATGAAAGTAAAACTGCGCCAGCTATTCTGCGTGATCAAGTTTGCTCACCCGGTGGCACGACGATTCAGGGAGTAGCCAGTTTAGAGCAGAATAGTTTTAGATACGCGGTCATTGATGCTGTAAATAAGGCTAATAAAAACTAATTAAGTTATATAAAAAATAGAGGCCAGATGACCTCTATTTCTATTGTTCAATTTACTTATTCCACAAGAATTTGATTAATACTTTATCTACTTGCGAGTTATTGTGCAACTTAGAGTGTTGTGCATTCTTACCTTTGATTTTTACTACTTGATAAGATTTTGCACAGTCAGCAACCAAGTATTTCAAGGATAGGGATGAGACATTTTCTACTCTACCATCACTATTATTACCAATATCACCAATGATATTTAATACTTGAACTTGATTTTTAGGATAGGCTGTTCTTGCCTGTGTCATTTGCTTATAAGTGGCATTCATCTTATTAGGCTTGCCGTTTTTATCGAGTTTCATCCCTGCCGGCTGTTTAATAGCACTTGGTAAACCATCAAAGGTCAAACCAGCAAAGTGACCAGCAATGTTAACTTCTTTTTGCAGCTGTGGCATCTTTTTGCCATTTTGAAGCATGTAGTAAATAATTGAAATGTTGCCTAAAGAATGTCCAACCATATTGATCTTTTTAATGCCGTATTGTTTTTGTAAAGCTTTAACAACATTAGTGGCATAAACACCATGCTTATTAAAATCTAATTGGCGATTATTTTCATAGTTAACTTCACAAATTGGATTCTTAGCTCCTTTTGGCCATGAACCAATTAAAGTGACTCTACCGTTACCGTCCACTTCGGCTCTAATTACAGATTTAGTAACACCGGCCCCTACCATATGTTCCTCTGCATGATAAGATGAACTGCCACCATGGAAAAATAATGTTGGAGTTGATGTGATTTAATGCCTTTTTAGTTGTTCTAGTATTTTGACTACTTGTACCTTGATTAGAAGTTGAATTAGAGCAAGCAGTTAAGAATATAGTAGCTAGAAAAGCTATTAGAATAAGATATCGTTTTTTCTTCATTGTTGATCTACCCTTTTCTTATTTAATATCTTCCAATATTGTATGCCTCTTTGATATTTTCATGTAATTCAAGCCATATGGATGCTAGTAAATTAGATTTAAAATAAACAAAAAACTGCCGAAATCTATTGACAGTTTTGTAATAAGTTAAAACTTGATCTTATTATGTCTCAATTTATCCAAAAACTCTTTGTGCAGCTTTTCCATTTCTTCCATGGCAGGATCTTGGTCCATGAAGATATATAATACAGCACCGATAGCTGCTACAACTACTCCCACTAAAAGAGTTACAGGTGTGAAGTTAGTAACCATATAGCATGAGACAATCAAAGCAATAATTGGAATAGTATACTTACCAGGTAACTTAAATCCGTGGTTAGGAAATTCATTACTGTGTTTGAATTTAATTACAGCTAAGATTGATGGAACATACTGAATAAATGAAGCCAATACGGTACATGATACTAGGAATAAGTATGATTGAGTTACAAATACACCAGTTAAAATAGCTGTCACAATGATGCCGACCCATGGTGCATCGTGTTTATTATTTTTGCCAACCCATGCAGGTAAAAGTTCTTGTTCATTTGGGAGGGATGCAATCAAAGATGGAGCGTTAAATGATGCAGAAAATGCAACACCAAAGATTGGGATAAGCATACCTACGATAATGAATGAGTAGCCCCACTTACCAATGCCATTTCCTAGTGCACTTGCTAATGGTGTTGAATAAGTGCTTAATTTACTACCAACAAGGCCAATAGCTACAAACATCATTAAGCAGTCTAAAATAGTGACACTAACCATTACGGCTATTAGAACCAGTGGAATATTCTTTTCAGGATTATTCATTTGACGAGCCGCAATTGGAATAAATGAAAAGCCGGTAAACAAATAGAATATTGGAGTAAATGCTGCACCAAAGTGTTGCAAAAATGGTCCAGCCCCTTTCGTAGCCGCTACTGGAATAATTGGTGAGAAGTTACCTTGATGAATGAAGAATGCCCCTACAATGATAAAGATAAGCAATGTAATCATTTTTGCGGCTGCTGAAATATTGTTTACTAGTTTGACTAATGAACGACCAAAGAAGTTTATGATGGCGAATAAAATAATTAACCCAAATGCTAGTAAATAATAGATAGTTTGATTATTTAAGACTGGCCAAAAGCTCTTCAGCGTAGTTAGTAATGCGACAATTTCAGCCCCTAATGTACAACAACCTAAAAACCAAGTAAAAACACCTAATTCGTATCCAGTGAATCGGCCAAAAGCATGATAAGCATATAGCCACGCTGCTCCAGACCCTTTAAATCTGCTTGATAAGTCTGCGTAGCATAGAGCGATCATTGATACAACGACGGCGGTCAATAATAATACCACGATTGCCATTAGATTCATCTCATGATAAATCTTGGCTGGCAGTAAGAAAGTACTTGACCCAATTACTGCGTTAATCCCTAAGAAATAAATAGAAATGAAGGACAATTTCTTAGGTTTCTTATCTGAATTTTCCACGATAAGCCCCGATTCTATAATCCTCCCATTATTTATCTTTACAATTCTTATTTTAGGCCAAGAAGCTTCTGATAGTATAATAATAGACAAAAAAAGCTAGTCTTTCCGACCAGCTATAAGAATATAAATATTAAGTATAAGTATATCTAATTTTCAATAGGGATAGAGGTAATAGAGTAATTAATATACTGGCTTGTCTGAGCCTTGAGTTGCAGGGTCAGCAAAACCAATACTTTCCTTGCTGTATTTAGTAGGATCTTCAATGATGTTTTTAACTACGTCGGCAACACTCTTTCTTGAAACAGAAACACCAACATATTCTTCACCCTTTTGGGTAACGGTGTAGTTAGTGTCGTCACGATCGTTAAGCCATGCTAAACGCATAACAGTGTAATCCAAATCTGAATCTTCAGCATATTTGTCTGAAAGAACCATTGAGTTATCAGGTTCTACCTTACCGCCAAAGCAGACGCTACGGTTGTAGTCACCGAATTTGCCAGGAACTTCATCATAAATACCCAAGATGTTTGAAGAAATAAGACGCTTTACACCTTCTTCATCCATGATCTTGATAACATCTTGAGTAACCTTAGCACCGGCACCATGGTCAACAAATGCTACAAAGACGATGTCTTGGCCCTTGATTGCTTTGCGTAAATCTTCTGGGTCATTAGCATCCCCCATCAATAATAGTTACTTGAGGATTATCTTTTAAGCTGTCCAAACGGCTGGCATTTCTAAGGAATAAGGTTAAATGTACATCTTTATCATTATTTAAAATATCATTTTCAACTAAGCGAGCGATTTGACCATTAGCACCAATAATTGCTACGTTTTTTGTCATTGGTATTCTTCCTTTCTGTTCTTTTTACATCTCATCTACATTTAATAGTATAGAAGAATCTGAATATAAAAAATTACTTATTAAGTATGGGGGCTATGCATAGAATGTATAGCAAAATAATAAGGAATAAAAAAGGCAGAGGAGTTACAGCTCTTCTACCCTTTTATATATTAATGATTATAAGCTTTATTTGTCAGCAACAATAACAAGTGACTTGATAGTTTCACGCTTATCCATTGCTTCATAGGCTTCTTGAATGTGATCTAAGTCAAAACGCTTAGTAAATACCTTACCTGGGTTGATTTCACCATCAAGAACAGCCTTTAATAAGATGTTCTTGTCGTAGGTAGTAACATTAGCAATACCACCACGAAGACCAATGTTCTTCCAGAATAAAGTTTTTGATGATGGTTCAGTTTGAGGAACACCAACACGACCAATTACGGCATCTGGACGAGCGATCTTACCAGCTTGTTCAATAGCACTAACTGCACCAACACATTCTTGAACTGCGTCAACGCCAACGCTGTTAGTTAATTCCATAACCTTCTTGATAGCGTCATCGCCACGCTCAGAAACAATGTCAGTTGCACCAAATTCACGACCTAACTTTGCACGGTCTTCATGGTGACTCATCAAGATAATTCTCTTAGCGCCACGAAGTCTTGCACCGATAACACCACAAAGACCTACAGCACCGTCACCGATAACTGCTACAGTGTCACCTTCATTAACTTCAGCACTAGCAGCTGAGTGATAACCAGTGGCCATAACATCAGCCAAGGTCAAGAAGTTATTAAGTTGTGCGTCAGTGTAATCTTCTGGCTTGCCAGGGATCTTAACTAATGCCCAGTTAGCATGTTCAAATCTAAGGTATTCACCTTGGTAACCACCGTTTGGTCCTTCGGTTGGTTCTAAGCATGAACCATCAAATCCGGCGCGACATGCCGCACATTTACCACAACCATGAGTAAATGGGGCGATGACAAAGTCACCTGGATGAACAGCAACAACATCGCTACCGACTTCTTCAACGATACCGATTGCTTCGTGACCTACTGTAGTGCCTGATTCACGTTTTGCAATACCACGGTACCACCATAAGTCAGAACCACAAACACAAGCACGAAGAATTCTAATAATAGCATCTGTAGGCTTCTTAATTTCGGCTGAAAATGGTGCATTCTATTCATTGCATCTAGGAAGTCTTGTAGATCGACAAAGCCGTATTTGTCTAACTTTAAACCATATTTGCCTGGATTATGTCGTAAACAATGGGACATCTTTTTACTGATGAAAATATTACTGCGATGATCCCATCTGTTTTGCAATTTTTGTCACCTGAACTTTCACATCTATTTTAAGACAAAAATAAAAAATCCTTCTCTCCAACTCCCCATAGAGAAAAGGATTTATTACTTATTCTAATTCGTCTTCAACTTGAGCAACTTTTTGTCCTCTTACAAAGTGAACTGCCAAACCGATTACCGCACCAACCAAAGCTGGAACAAGCCATGACAATTCCATGTTTGCAAGTGGCAATGCGTTTCTCCATGAAGCTACTGTCAAACCAAAACTACTTTGGCTAACTACGCTTGGAAAAGCCACTACCATATCACCTAATGCAGGAACAACAGTGAACAAGATTACAAAGAAGTAAACAACGCCATCTTTCTTAAATAATGGTGAGAAAACTGAAAGGATGATCAATACCATTGATAAAGGATATAGGAACATAAGCATTGGGGTTGACCAAGCGATGATTTGATCCAAACCGAAGTTAGCAGTTAAGAATGATGCCAAGCAGCTAAGTGCAAGCCATGCATGGTAGCTTACCTTTGGAAAATGCTTATGGAAATCTTGAGCAAATGCGGCAACCAAACCTACAGCTGTAGTCAAGCAAGTAATAGTTAACAAGAATGCAAGCAACGCTTGACCAAACATACCACCATAGTAGTTAACGATTTGGTTAAAAGCAACACCACCGTTGTCAGAAACATTAAACTTACCAAGTGACATTTCACCCATCAAGATGAGCAATAAGTAGATTAAGCCGATGGCAGCTACAGCTACCACCCCTGATTTAGCAACAACTTTTGATACGCTTTTTGCGTCTTTTTGTCCCATTCCACGTACAGCCGTTACTACAGTTACGCCGAAGGCCAAACCAGCCAAGGCATCCATTGTGTTGTAACCTTCTAAGAATCCATTAACTAAAGCTGAGTGCTTGTAAGCTCCTGTTACAGCTGCAGTTTGTGGATTACCTAATGGGTTTACAAATGCGACAACGAATACTAAGAAAAGCAAGGCCAAGAATAAAGGGTTTAAAACTTTACCAACGTTAGATAAGATGTTGTTTTCATGATATGAAAAGGCAAATGCGGCAACAAAGAATAAGGCAGAGAATATTAATAAAGCTGGAGTCTGCATATTCTTGGGGATGAATGGTGCTACACCTACTGTAAATGAAACAGTTGCAGTTCTTGGTGTACCAAACAATGGTCCGATTGTTGCGTGGATCAATACCATAAAGACTACGGCAAATCCTGCACCAAGCGGTTTACCAATGTCATAAACACCTTCTGAACGAGTGATTGCGACTGCCAATACAGAAAGTAATGGCAACAATACACCGGTGATCAGAAAACCAACAGTGGCTGTACCCCAGTTGGAACCAGCCAATTGGCCTAAATGAAGTGGGAAAATTAGGTTTCCTGCCCCAAAGAATAATCCAAATAATAGAGAAGCAACGACTAAATATTGCTTCCAGGTCAACTTTTGAGATTCGAGATCTTTCATGTCTTCTCCTCCTGAAAAAATAAGTCTGATCACAAAAAAAGTCCCCCAGCCAAAATATCTTTGACTGAGGGACGCTCTAGCGTGGTACCACCCTTTATTCATATTGCTATTTCTAACAATACCTTTCACGTGCGGCCATAAAAAATATGGCGATACGTTGGCACTATAATGGGCGCTCCCACTGTTTCTTACTATTGATTAAGAAACAGAACTAGAAAGGGATTTTCATTTAATCTTAGATTTATCTCCTTGCACCTGACGAGACTCGCTGTTAATCAAGAATTAAATTACTCTTCTTTCTTTTGCTTTCAGATTGATTAAATTGTTAATCATTATTTTAATTAGATTGTCATGAAAGTCAACACTTTTTCAATATTTTTTATTTAAATTGTTTCCAATAGTCTGCTAAATACTTAACTGTTAAGCTTTCTGGCTTCTTAATTAAATCAGTTGGCTTACCTTCGGCGACTACCTGACCACCATTTTCACCACCACGTGGGCCAAGATCTAACATGTAATCTGCATTAACAATTAGATTCAAATCGTGAGTAATCGTAATAATCGTTGCACCTTGATCGAGCAGCTTTTGCATTACTTGAACTAAAACTTTTACATCCAGTGGGTGAAGCCCAATAGTTGGTTCATCAAAAACAAATAAAGTGTCGTCTTGCTTATGACTTAAGTGAGTTACAAGCTTTAATCTCTGAGCTTCTCCACCGGATAAAGTTGGCGTACTTTCACCTAAGTGTAAGTAGTCTAGGCCAACTTCTTTAAGCAATTCCAATTCACGTTCGATCTTTGGCACGCGTTTAAAGACAGGTAAGGCCTCATTAATGTCTAAGTTTAAAACATCGACGATTGACAGATTATGCCATTTAACTTGTTGAATCTTAGGATTGTAACGTTCACCATGACAGGTTGGACAAGTCTGTTGCATGTCAGGCAAAAATTGAATGTCTAGGGTAACAATTCCAGTACCGCCACAAGTTGGGCAAGCTCCTTCTTTATTGTTGTAAGAGAAGTAACTAGGCGTGTAATGCTTTTCTTTTGCCATTGGTTGACGGGCAAAGAGTTTACGCAAATTGTCCATGATCGATGTATAAGTAGCGACGGTTGAATGCGTACTTTTTCCGATTGGCGACGCATCAACGCTGACCACGTTATGGACTGGTGAATTAAATTTTTTAATCTGCTTGGGTAATTTTTCGTCTTTACTTTGGTTTTGAATTGCTGGAACAAGTGAATCGAGGACTAGACTAGTTTTACCGGCACCAGAAAAACCGGTGACTGCAGTGATTTGATTAAGAGGGATGCCAGCTTTAATGTCATGCAAGTTAAAGTAGTGATCTACTTCAAAAGTAATTTTTTCAGTATTAACTTTCTCACTTGTTTTTCTAGCCATTAATTTAGCTTTACCATTCAAATATGGTGCAATTAATGATTGCGGATCATTTTTAATCTCGACAGGACTGCCTTGATCCAAAATTTCCCCACCTTGCTCACCAGATCCTGGACCAATTTCGATAATTTCATCAGCAGCACTAATGATGTCGACATTGTGGTCCACTACGACTAATGAGTTTCCTTGATCGACTAATTTACGCAAAACTTTAATCAAACCATCAACGTTGGCTGGGTGTAAACCAATTGATGGCTCATCTAAAACATAAAGTACACCAGTAGTTTCAGTTCTGAGAGTTCTAGCTAATTGAATTCTTTGCAATTCACCCGTTGACAAAGTATTACCTGCTCTAGCCATAGTCAAATAATCAAGACCTAGATCTAGCAATGGTTGCAAATTATTTGTAAATTCATTGATCAAAGAACTGGCCATCTTCTGCATATCGTCTGGCAATTGAGCTAATACTTCTTTACTCCATTTAGGTAAATCACCTAGCTGCATTTGCTCTACTTGATAAATGTTTTTGCCATTAACCAGTTGTTTTAAAAGCTCAGGACGAAGGCGTGTACCATGACAAACTGGACAAGTTGAATAAGTAAAGAATTCAGCGATCCGTTTCTGTGCACGTTCGCTCTTACTACTTTTAGCAGATCGTAAAACTGCTTGAGTAGCATTTTCATAAAGGGCATTAAAATTATGGAAAACACGACCATTACTGGATAT
This sequence comes from Lactobacillus amylovorus DSM 20531, assembly GCF_002706375.1. Classification (NCBI taxonomy): domain Bacteria; kingdom Bacillati; phylum Bacillota; class Bacilli; order Lactobacillales; family Lactobacillaceae; genus Lactobacillus; species Lactobacillus amylovorus. The sequence goes on along the minus strand of NZ_CP017706.1, from coordinate 74,505 downwards.
TAAGTCCATCTTGTATTTCTTCTCTGGACCATTTAAGACGAAATCTTTTTCCTTATCGGTTAGATCTTTAAAGGAAATATCAATTCTGACGCCAGCGTGTTGTGCCACATTTGGCATGAAATTTCTACCTGGCAGATTCCATGAAGCTACTGCTCCGTCCTCAATAGAAAGATTCTCATCGGCGATTAATTTATTTTCATCAAGTTGGCGAACTTTACCAGTACCGCCACAGTTTTTGCAGGCACCATCTGAATTAAAGGCAAAATCCTCGGCACTGAACATGCGAAACTTAACACCACAGGTTGGACAAGTAATCATACCCATTTCGGCACCAGATTTCGCTGCTGCTTCTGCGATTTCTAAACTTGGAGCAACCCTGTGACCATTAGGACAAACTGGTGAACCTAATCTTGAAAAAATTAAACGAAGAACATTGAAAGTTTCAGTTGTAGTTCCGACAGTGGCTCGTTCATTTGGAACACTTGGACGTTGACGCAGGGCTAAAGCTGATGGAATATGTTTTACACTTGTTACGTCTGCTTGTGTGCCCTGTTTAATTCGACGACGCATAAAAGTTGATAAAGCATCTAAATAGCGACGTGAACCTTCTTCGTAAAGAATACCCATGGCTAGTGATGACTTACCTGAGCCAGATAATCCAGAAATTGCGACAAATTTGTGCAATGGAATATCGACATCAATGTTTTTTAAGTTGTGAACTCTTGCACCACGTACTTCAATTTTTGTTGGTAACGCCATAATCTCTCCCTTTCTAAAATTAGTTTTCATTTGCGACAATAACGAAACTGTCAAATAGTTTGTGTAAATAGATCTTTCTCGTAAATTGATTTTTTAATTTTTTCTTAGTCAAAGTAGGATTCCAATGTATCCTGCACTTGGCCGAAGCCTTTATGGATTCGGTTGAAGTAGCGATCATTGTAGCTTATTGCCTGAATGCCAATGAAAGTATCAAGTGACTGCTCGCTTGGAAACTCTGCTTTGGGCTTTGCCTTGCGTTTAACGACATTGTTAAAGGATTCAATCATGTTGGTGGAATAGATTGAGGGTCTGATCTGTTTGGGATAGTTGTAAAAGACCAATAGATCAGGCTCAATGTCTTTTAGATTCCTAATGACATGATTGTATGCCTTGTTCCATTTGTCATAGAATGCATTAAGAGTTTGTACAGCGGCTGTCTTGTTAGGCTGCCTATGAATCTGCTTGAAATCGTTCATGATTGTCTCACGATCGTCAACACGCACTTTATTGCAAATATTGCGCATGACATGAACCAGGCAGCGCTGAAAATGTGCTTTGGGATAAGTCTTTGCCAGAGCTGTTTTCATGCCGACAACACCGTCAGACAAGACAAGCTCGACTTGCTTCAAACCCCGCGATCTCATGTTTTGAAGCATTTCAGTCCAAACTTCGACGTTTTCGCTGGGTGCTATGCAGTAGTCGATTACTTCTTTATGGCCATTGGGCCTGATGCCGATGGCAATATAGACGGCTTCACGCTCAAACGTTTCTCGGCACAGCGGAAGATACGTTGCGTCAAGATAAACGCAAAAGAAACTGTCGCTAAGCTTGCGTTTGTGATAGGCTTCAACCTTTGGAATCATTTGCTTGGAAATATTTGATACCTGAGCCGGACTGTAATGGCTGCCGTACATCTTTTCAATCAGATCGGCTATTTCTCTGGTAGTGACGCCTTTGGCATAAAGCTTGATAATCATGCTTTCCAGGACGTCCGAGTGCTGCTTGTAGTCAGGCAGAGTGTGCTGATGAAATTCGCCGTTTCTGTCTCTGGGAACCTGAATTTCGATCTGGCCAAACTGCGTATCAACCTTGCGATAATAGATGCCGTTTCTGGAATTGCCAGAGTTCCATCCGCTTTTTGCATAAGGATCATAGCCTAAAAAGGCAGTCAATTCAGCTTCAAGCAATTGATTAACTGCAGTTTGAATTTCCTTGCGCAAAAAATCATTAACTTTGTCTTGATTATTGGAGTGCTTGAGCCATATTTTTGGTAAAATCATTCATGAAGGAGTTCTTCTTTCTGTATGTTGTTTTTTTGTTCAATCCAATCATACGAGAAAGGAACTCCTTTTTCTAATGTTTTCAGAAATTAATTTAAGGAATCATTCATCCTTACACAAACTATTTGACAGTTTCCTTCATACGTCTTGCCGGTTCTTGATTTTTTAAACGTAAAAGTGATTTGTACACTGTATTGTATAAAAATTCATCATCACTATTCTTTATTATCAGCAGTGAATAATTGTGTGCGGCACGATTCCTGAAATATCGCATGGACTCGATGACCTTTTCTAAATCAGCAAGTGACAAGTCATTCTTAAAAACTCGCTTTAAAATTATTGCTTGCTGTTTATGGTGCAACAAAAAGAAAAAGTTGCAAGCAACGCCAAATAACATTTCTTTTATTAGAACCCATGTGGTAATTTCATTACTGTACAAGTAATTATATCCATCGAACGGTTCAAGATAATGTTCCTTAATACGTCGTACTCTACTTCTTAGATCACCTCGTCTAACTACTCGTCCAGATTGCATGATATATTTTTCCTTTAAAAGATCCTCAAGTTTTAATCTGGACTCTTGATATACGTTGAACTTTTTAGCTTTTAGTTGCGCTACGTACAACTTATTACATCGATTAGTGTAGCTTTAAATGTTTGTTCAAATAGTTGCAAGTCAATTAATACTTCATTTTTTAATCTCTGATCTAGTTGATAAAAAGCATATATTTCTTCAAAAGTTGTATTTGGTCTAACCTTCTCGCTATCATCTTCAATAAAATGGTCAAGATACTGATAAATAATTTCACGGTAGCCATAAGTTTTAATCTTATCAATAAAAAATTGCTCATCGTCAATTTTTATTCCAAATTCACGACAAAAATCCATACGCCATTTAGCTACATCTTCAAAGTCTTCGTCTGATTTAGTCATTAATTCATCTCCCTGTACAAAGAGCGATTTTTTATATTATTTACTATACCTTCTTTTATAATTACTAACAAAAAAGTCGCAGTAACATAGCATTACTGCGACTTTAGCGAGATTTATAATGAAGAAAATAGGTTATACAATCACTTCACAAGGAAGGATGTTTGTCCAGCCATGTATAATGGTAGTCCTCTTTCTTTCATTTGTTAAATCAATATATAAGTTAAAGACTATTTACGTCGTTAATTTAATGCATCTTCAATCGTAGCTGATTCATTAAATTCGTATTCTAGTCCTTGAATCTTAACAACAGGAATGTTTACTCCTCTTTGTCCCATTACCAATCCAACTGAATTTGCAAGCATATTGCATAGCGTTTCTACATAAGTTTTATCTTCATACTGTGTTTTTCTTAAGCCATCTATTCCATATAATCCCACGGCAACTTGATTAGCACCTTTTTTATCCACTCTACCATCACTATCAGTAGTAACGATGGCAATTTGAACTTGTAAAGCCCCGATAAGTTTTTCTCCAATCTCTTTGGCAATTAAGTCACAGTTTTTAGGAAGAACGACTGCCTTATCTGTACCTTGTCTGTCTACTCCTGCACTTATCAAAAAGAGACCAGTAGGAAGCCAACCACCAATATAGTTGTCAGCAATTATAATCCTGTTTCCAGTTGCATCTTAAGTTTGATTAAGAATTACTTGAATTGGCTCCGTACTTTTTCTGGGAATTTTCTCATGAATTTCTTTAGCTAGCTCAGATGGCTCTACTTTTTTAAGATCGACAATATTTCCACTAGCAATAGAACACATTTTGGAAGAGATACATAAAATATCGCCATCTTTTAAATCAAACTTTTGACTATTCATTGTGTCTAAAAGCACCTTGCCTAGATCACATTGCTTTTTTAGTTGAGAGACACCATTTAGACCTTCTATACTAATCATTTTTCAAATCTCTATAGAAGAAAATGTTGGCAGAATCTTCTTGAGCCGTGCCACGGTAGCTACGATTATCAAAGCCACCAATGTCAAAACCGTGCTTTAAGTAAAACAAGCAAGCTGAGGCATTAGTATCTTGGCCAATCGTATAAACACCTTGCATCCCTAGCTTTTCCGCCTTATGCATGCAAGCCTCAATTAATTTGCCGCCTACGCCTTGACCACGATAGTCACGATTTACTTTTAAATCATCTAGATAGAGATATCTGAACATATCTTTACGTAAAACGGCAAGACCTACACAAGTATCACCATCATACGCACCTAAAAATGTTGCGTCATCTTCTGCGACATTATATCGTTCATCAGGAAAACAATCTTGTGTCGGCTTTTCATTTTTTTCAACTTCATAGCTCCATTTTCCATGATCTATGCTAGGAATCATGCGTCCCCAAATTTCAAATGGTTGGTTAGGAATTCTAGCATCTTTATTATGAGCTGCATCAATTTCACGAATAACGATTTGTGACATATAAACCCCCTTATTTTTTCTTTAAGTATACACTACAAAAATATCCCCATTACTAGGGATGCTTTTATTAATAATCTTCATTTTTTACCAAATGAATCTAATCAATGCCTTGGTAACTTGGCTGTTATTGTGCAGTGCACTATGTTGACCGCCTCGACCGCGGATCATTAATTCTTGATATGATTTGGCACGACCATTGATTAAATATTTCAATGATTTAGCCGATGCATTGGTCACATCACCATCAGAATTTGTGCCATTTTCTAGATTACCAAAAATGTTTAACACATTGGTTTCACGAGGAAAAATATTTCTAAGACTTAATAGTGCGCGATATTCCGGTTCCATTCGGCTAGGCTTACCCGTTTTAGCATCAATCTTCGTTTTGGTAGGTTCGTCGTTGATGCCGACGATACCATCATAATGTCTAGCCATGGATACCCAGTGTTCAACACCAGGAAAATCTTTTTGCGCGTGGTAACGACGAATGTAGTTAGCAAATTCTAGATTACCCATTGAGTGAGATACAACGTTAATCTGGTGGTAACCGTATTAATCATTAACTACATTTGACATATCTTGCACCTATTGAATAATATGCCTTGGTACTTGGTATATGAACCATGAGCATTAGTCAACTTATTGTCGGCAAAGTTAACTTCTACAAGTGGGTTCTTCGCATTTTTAGTAATTTTTCCAATTATCTTTGCTTGACCATTTTTATTGACGTTTACTCGAACTATTGTGTTAGATACACCAGCGTTTTTAATGGCGACTGTCATATCTTCTTCAGCATGATAGCTGCTTCCCCAGCCATGGAAGAAGAACGTAGGGATATTTTTACTAGTGACTTTGGTTTTTATAATAGACTGCACATCATTTTCTTGTTGTTGATGCTTATTAAATGCAAAAACGCCGGCGATTATCAAAATGATGACGATAATCGCACTTATCCAATATGCTTTTTCTTCATTCAAATCCTCTTTCTAAGATTTATTTATAAATAAATCTTACTTAAAAGAACTCATAATGTGAAATACCTATTTAGATTGCTTTTCGATAGCTAAAGCTATGGGAATATTTTTTATCATTTTAAGTTTTCTTGATCTAGATCAATTTTTATTTAAATTATCGATCCTATACTGTAGTCAACAAGTAAGAAAACTAAACGAAAGGAAGAATCATTATGACTAAATACATTGCTAAGATTACTGCTTTAAATACTGACAAGATTGGTGTTAATCCACATGGAACTGCCGAATTTACCGAAAATGGCGATAAGCTTCATATTAAGGTTGAGATGTTCGATAATCCTAAGAACATCGAACACTGGGAACACTTCCATGGTTTCCCTGATGGCAGGGATGCACAAGTTCCAACCATGGCGCAAGATGTTAACTATGATGGTTATATTGACTTACCAGAAACAGAGCCAGTTTCAGGTACAACAATGGTGCCATTAGATAGTGCTCCAGAAGACATGAAAATCCCTCACGATGGTTATCCAGTTGCTGATGAAAATGGCCACTACGAATATGAAGTTGATGTTCCTTTAGATAAGCTTCAAGCTAAGTTTAAAGAAGCCTTCGGTTCAACTGACCTTCAATTAGATAAACGTGTTGTTTATGTCCACGGTGTGCCAGCCGATTTAAAGTTGCCTGATTCTGTTAAAGGCGATGTAATGAGTTACGATGCTCACACTACTTTACCTATTGCTGCAGGTAAAATTGTAAAAGCTTAAACCAAAAGATCTCACAATTACTAGATTAATGTCTAATAATTATGAGATTTTTTATTATGGTGGTATCTTAGTAGCTATGAAGATCAAAAAAATTATAACTAACAAAAAACAATATCTTTCTCTACTCCTTCTGGCTGATGAGCAAGAAAGCATGGTAGATAAATACCTTGACCGGGGTAAGATGTATGTCTTGTTTCAAGATGATACAGCTATCTCAGAATGTGTTGTCACTGATGAAGGTAACAAAATTTTAGAAATAAAGAATTTAGCCACTAATCCAGACTTCCAACATCAGGGCTATGCACAAAAACTCGTTGAATTCATTGAACAAAAATATCGTGGTCAGTTCGATATTCTTCAAGTTGGCACTGGTGATAGTCCTCTCACCTTGCCTTTTTATGAAAAAATTGATTTCAAAGTTAGTGGTCGCAAACGAAATTTCTTCGTTGATAATTACGACCATCCAATCTTCGAAGTTGGAAAACAACTTGTAGATATGATTTATTTACAAAAGAGACTTTAACTACAAAAAACGCTCAACTTCTGCATTTTGACAGAAATCGAACGTTTATTATTTTATCTATTAAAAGTTAACCTTATCTGGATCGTTTGCTACGCCAGCTGCACCATGAAGACCATCAAGTTTGGTCATATCTTCAGGACTAATTTCAAAATCAAATACATCTGCATTAGCCTTAATATATTCTGGGTGAACTGACTTTGGAAGTGGCAAGAAACCATGTTGTAATGACCATCTAATCAATACTTGTGCTGGAGACTTGCCATAATTTGCAGCAACTTCTTTTACTACATCATTACCTAACAAACCACCAGTTCCAAGTGGACTGTATGCTTCACTAAGTAAATCAAGCTTCTTATTCTCAGCAACAACTTCAGGTTGTAAATCACTTGGGTTTAAGAAAATTTGATTTACTACAGGCCTAATCTCAGCATTTTCCATTAATGCATCAAGGTGACGTTTTCTAAAGTTAGATACACCAATCGCACGAATCTTACCTGCTTGAACAGCTTCTTCCATAGCTCTCCAACTCTCAGAATTAAGTTCAGCCCAATGATCACGCATGTTAGCTGGGTTTGGCCAGTGAATCAAGTACATATCAAGATAATCAAGCTTTAAGTCAAGTAAACTTTGATCGATGGCCTTCTTAGTCTTTTCATAGCCATGATCTGAGTTCCATAACTTGGTAGTAACAAACAATTCATGACGGTTAATACCACTCTTTTGAATAGCTGCTCCAACACTATCTTCGTTACCATATGCCTTAGCAGTATCGATATGACGATAGCCAGCATTCAAAGCTGTCAAAACAGATTTTTCAGCAACTTCACCATCTGGAGTTTGCCAAGTACCAAAACCAATAATTGGAATCTTCACACCGTTATTAAGTGTGTATGTATCTTGTAAAGAATTAAATTTCATGTTTTCTCCTAAATTATATATTTATAAGTAATTACATTAAGTATAAACTAAAAAGCTTTGTAAGCGCTAAAAAGCGACCTAGAAAGTTTCATTAGTTACTTATCGATTTCAGGAGCTTCATTAATCTCAGCTTGCATCATCCAGATTCTCTTTTCGATATCCGTATGACAGCTAGTCAAAATATCGTTGCTACCGTAGTCCCCTTCTTCATCACTAGCTTTAATTCCTTCTTCATAAAGCTTATCTAAATAGCGGTAGCCAGCAATAATGGTCTTGAATCTATCTTTAGTCGAAATGTCCCATTCCCCAGGCTTGTCTTCTAGTTTAGTATGTTTCAATACTTCAGATAAACTTGAATAAGGTGACCCATCAATGGTAATTAATCTTTCCGAAATTAAATCTCTTTGTTCATCAAGCTCGTCCATAACATCGTCGAGGTATGGGTGAAGTTTCAAAAAGTTTGGGCCTCTCATGTACCAATGCTGTTGACGAGTAATCATGATAAGTTGAGTTAAATCAGCAACTGCTTGATTTAAAATTTCTTTTGTTTTGGTATATTTCATATAAAGCCTCCTTTAAACCGCTTTCTTTAATTGTAGCATCTTTTTCTTACAAGTACTAATAATTCGACCCAAAACAAAAAGACACTTCTTAAAAAGTGCCTTGAATATTAATCTTTATTGGTTAATCTAATTCGATTAGGGAAAATAAATGAAATCACTGGAATAATCAGATACAAAATCATTGCTACTCTTGGAATATAAAGAGACATGATTATCAAAATAATATTAATAACTAGATCAAATACGCTTCGTATTACAAATGATTTATTCATAACAATTCGCATTATTTGTGAATCCTTCACCGTCTCTTTTGCCACAAAATATTGAGTCAGAATTTCAACTACTTTTGCAATTAAAAAGACAACACCAAAATTAACTACTGCAAAAGTTGAGGTCTCAGCCATGATCCATTTGGTCATTACCGGAAAAAGAGATAGATCCGCTAACAGCAGAAAGTCCATAATCGCCACTGTTTTTGTCGGTCTAAAAATATAATATGAGAACGACAAATGCAGGTCATACCAAAAGTCGGCAACTATAAAGAAAGTGATTAAAAATACCGCAACTTGGTCGTTAAGGAAATGTCGTCACGGTTAACGTCGCTGTTCTTGATTGCTTCACCAACAGCAGTTTGGTTGTTGTAAGCTTCGGCAGTATCAATCAAACGATAGCCGTTGCTAATTGCAGATTCTACTGCCTTTACTGCATCATCATGGTTAGGAATTTGGAATACACCAAAAACCGATTGCGGAATTTCATTGCCATCATTTAACTTAATCTTTGGAATGTCTGTCATATTTCTTATCTCCCCTGAATAGAATTCTTTAACTTGTTTCAACTTACAGTTATTATCTTAATCGTAAATGTAGTAATTTAAAATTCAAAATACAGTATGGTAGTATGCGGTTTACGTAGAGTATAAAAAATTTTTTATTTTTAAACAAAGACCGTGTAATACCGTTAATTCAAGATATTCAGGATGTTTGGTCAAAGGCTGATAGATTCTAAACTTAAAATTTCAATTGACAACGCGTAATAAGAAATATATTATAAAAGCGAATTGAATAAATGTTCTTCGAGGCAGGGTGAAATTCCCGACCGGCGGTAAAGTCCGCAACCCGCATTAAGCGGTTGAATCCCAATGGGTACCGATAGTTATAGTCTAGATGGTAGAAGAAGAATGAGTCTGCGCTTTTTTGCGTTGCACTTATTTTGCTTATGATAATAATGACGAGAGTCTCGAAGAAATTCGAGACTCTTTTTTTGTTCTGAAAAGGGAGTGAAATACATGGAAAAAGATGAACACTTCATGCAGCTTGCCCTGCATGAGGCACAAAAAGGCAGACACCAAACATGGAAGAATCCATTAGTTGGTGCTGTGATTGTTAAAAATGATCAAGTTCTCGCTACCGGATATCACCATCATTATGGTAAGCCACATGCTGAACGAGATGCTATTTCCAAACTAACCCCAGAACAATTATTCAATTCAACTCTTTACGTAACTTTAGAACCTTGCAACCACTTTGGAAAACAGCCACCCTGTTCACAATTGATTGTCGATAGTCATATCAAACGTGTTGTGATTGCGGAAGTTGATCCTCATAAATTAGTAACTGGTAAAGGAATTGCCACTTTAAAAGAAAATGGCATTGAGGTCACAACTGGCGTGTTAAACGCTGAAGGAAAAAAGTTAAACGAGCATTATAACTATTTTTACAAAAATGACCGTCCTTGGATTACTTTAAAGCAAGCTACCTCACTTGACTATAAAGTAAGTGCCGGTTTGAATCAGCGAACTGCAATTACCAATCACGAAGTTTATGAGCAAGTTCACCGCGAACGAGCAGATTACCAGGCAATTGTAATTGGTAGTTCTACTGCGATTATTGATAATCCTAGTTTATTAACTACGGCTTCAACTGACTATCCGCCAATCAGGATAGTTCTTGATCGACGAGGACGTTTGTTAGAGCATTTAGATTTAACTCTTCTCAATGATGACAATCCAACTTGGATTTTTACTCAAAATAAATCTTTAGCAAATCACAATTTGAATCAAAATATACAATGCTTCCTAACTAAAAATAATGATTTATCTGATCTGATTGCTGAATTGAGTAAAAAGGAAATTCAATCAATTTATGTTGAAGGTGGTCCTACTTTGGAGAAATCATTCTTAGATAACTTTTTTATAAATGAAATGATTACCTACATTTCACCAGACCTTATCGGTGCAAACGGAGTTTCTGGTACTGTACCTACTTCATCACATCACTTTGATGAAGTAGACATTAAGCAATTGGGTAATAATGTAAGAATTGATGAAAGGAATAAAAATGTTTAGTGGTGTAGTTGCAGGCAAAGCCAAAATTGCAGAAATTAATAAAAAAGATGAAACTATCACAATGACCGTCACTTATCCTACCGGCCTATTATCCGATATTAAAATTGGTGATTCGATTGCAGTTAATGGAACATGTTTAACTGCTGAAAAAGTTGAACCTAATGAATTTCAGGTTACTATGATGCCACAGACTTTTGAAAAGACTACTTTTAAAGATTTAAAGGTTAACGATGATGTCAATGTTGAGCAAGCTATGAAAGCTGACTCTAGCTTTGAAGGACATATCGTTACTGGTCATGTTGACGATGTCATTCATGTAACTGATAGTCATATTAACGAAAATGCAATTGAACTATGGTTTTCAATTCCTAATCACCTTGATAAGCAAATCGTGCCACAAGGTAGCGTCGCCTTAAATGGCGTTAGTCTAACTGTGATGGATGTAAAAGATAATAAATTTTCTGTTGGTCTAATTCCACATACTCAAGATGAAACTAATTTATCCAGCCTAAAAGCTGGCGATGTAGTAAATCTTGAAACAGATATTCTTGGTAAGTATGTGCAAAAAAATTTAAGTAGGGAGAATTAAAAATGGATGTTAAGAAGATTCAAAATGCAATTCAATGGATGAAAAATGGTGGCTTGGTAATTGTTGCTGACGATGAAGATCGTGAATCCGAAGGTGACATGATTGGTATTGGCTCGAAAGTTACCCCAGAGAATGTTAATTTTATGACCAAATATGCACGTGGTTTGCTTTGCACCAGTGTCGGTCGTGAAGTTGCCGAAAGATTAAAGCTGCCACAAATGGAATCTAATAACACCGATCCTTATGGTACTGCATTTACGATTAGTGTTGATTATAAGACAACTACTACAGGAATTTCAGCATATGATCGTGCTGCTACAATTAAAGCAATCGCAGATCCCACTACTAAACCTGAAGACTTCTTCCGTCCAGGTCACTGTTTCCCATTGGTTGCTAAAGATGGCCTTGTTCTAGAAAGAAACGGCCACACCGAAGCTTCAGTTACCTTGGCAAAATTAGCTGGTGAACAACCTGTTGCCTATATTTGTGAAGTTATGAAGGCTGATGGCCACATGGCAAGAAGACCACAATTACGTGAAATTGCTAAAGAACATCATATGCCATTTCTGACAATTGCTGAATTGCAAGAATACGTTAAAAGTGCAGTGAGTAAACCGTCAGACTTTGTAAACTTCCCTACTAAATATGGCGATTTTAAGATTAAAGCTTTGGATGACAATAATCTCGTAATTTTAAAAGGCAAAATTGATCCAAATAAGCCAATGTTAGTTCGTCTTCACTCTGAATGTATGACTGGTGATACTTTCGGTTCAATGCGTTGTGATTGTGGCGATCAATTGCATAATGCAATGAAACAAATTGAGAAAAACGGTAGCGGCATGATCCTTTATCTACGTCAAGAAGGTCGTGGCATTGGTTTAGCTAATAAGTTGAAGGCCTACGCTTTACAAGATCAAGGATATGACACTTACGATGCCAATAAGGTTTTGGGTTTCAAGCCTGATGAAAGAGATTATAAAACTGCGGCTAAGATCTTAAAGGATATGGGAATTCATCAAATTGATTTATTAACCAACAATCCTGATAAGATTGGTCAATTAGAAGATTACGGTATCAAGATCAACAAACGAATCCCATTGGAAATACCTGCCAATGATGTTGATTATGCTTATCTTGAAACTAAACGCGACAAATTCCACCACATATTAGCTTTATAGGAGAAAAAGAAATGTCTGTATACGAAGGTAATTTTGAAAACAATGACGTAAAGATTGCTATTGTAGCTTCTAAGTTTAATGAAATTGTTACTCATCACTTAGTTGATGGTGCATTAGCTACTCTTAAGCAATTCGGTATTAATGAAAATAACATAGATGTTTACTGGGTACCCGGTGCTTTTGAAATTGGCTTTACTGCCAAAAAGATTATGCTTAGTGGCAAATACGACGGTATTATGACGCTTGGTGCTGTGATCAAGGGTGAAACTGATCACTACAGCATGATTATTCAAAATGTTACTAATGCGATTATGCAAATTAATTTAGAAGCTGAGATTCCTGTTACATTTGGAATTTTGACAACTGATGATATTGAACAAGCATTGCAAAGAGCCGGATTGAAGGCGGGTAATGAAGGCAGTTCTACTGCTCAGAGTTTGCTAGAAATGATCTCTTTGAATAAGATGATGTAATAAAAATGATTGCATGAAAAAGCATCCCAAGTTAGGGATGCTTTTTTGTTATTCTACTTAACACTAGCTAAAGCCTCATCGATTGGTGTATCACCAGTCTTCATCATGATTACCTTGCCAATTGTATTATCGTGCTTAAGAATTTCAGCCAAGGTCTTTGCTACATCAGGAATTGGGTTAGAAGTTACTCTAGTTACATCTAGACTTATCTTGCCTGTGCCCTCTTCCTCAGTTAAATTAGTCGGTTGCAAAATAGTATATTTAAGGCCGCTTTGATTTACTAAGTAGTTATCTGCAAAATACTTAGCAACGTTATAATCCATAATTTGATCTAAGCCATCAATATGCCACATGTCTGGTTGAAGAGCAAAGATCGAACTAAGCATAATGTATCTTTCAATGCCAAGCTTCTTTGCTGCTTGCATTGTCTTTACAGCGCCGAATGCATCTGTCTGAAGTAAATCTTTACCACGAGAACCTGCAGTAAAGTAAACGGCATCGCTGCCTTTCATCAATTTAGCAAGATCATCCACACTAGCATGGAGATCCATGTGAACCGGCTTTACATTATTTAGCTTAATAATATGGTCTTCATGGCGTGCGCCAGCTACAACGGTATTACCGTCGGCAATTAAGTCTTTAATTAATTCAGTTGCGACACGACCTGAACCACCAGCTACAAAAATTCGCATAATCTATCCTCCTCAAATTAATACAATATATTCGTTAAATTTCAATTCAAATATAATATAGCTTATTTTTTGTAAGTCATCAAGAATTTTCATTTAATAGATTTAGACGTTTATCTACTTTTGTTTTTGTAGATTGGCGTTCTTTGATTTGGTGTGATGCCTAGATAGTTGGTTTTTATTAAAAATATTTAGTAACAACTTGCTTTAGAAACATTAACTATAAAAAAAGATCCCGACTTTCGTCGAGATCCAAAAATTATTTTTCTTACTTAATTTCTAAGTAATTTTCTGCATTTCTTAAATCATCAATTGATAATTGACCTGGGGCCGATGTCTTTCCCACTACACCGAATGATAAGCTAGAACCAAATACTTGTCCTGCAATTCTAGTTACCTTGCCAATATCCCCCATTGCCATAGTGATTAATGGATTATCAATTGCTTCATTTACCTCATTAGTTGCACTTAATAAGGTCAAAACGTCTTTTGCGTTATGAGGCATACATGCAAGCTTAGGTACATCAGCACCTAAAGCTGCCATCTTCTTCAAACGAAATTCAATCACATCTTTAGCAGGTACTTTTTCAAAGTCATGATTACTCATAATTATGACTACATTATAATTATGTGCTTCAGCAACTAATTCCTTAACACGGTCTTCATCGTGGAATAGTTCAATATCAACGGCATCCCCTAATCTATTCACGATGATGGTGTTAAGTAAATTCAAGTAGCCTTCTTCATCAAGCTCAAGAACGCCGCTCATCTAATTGATGCCCTTTTAAACGATGAACTCGATATTGTTTTAGCTTCAATGCCGCAAAGACAGGACATTAAGGATAAAATTAATACCTTCCACTTAGTTGATCAAGAAATCTTAGCCGCTGTGCCTTTTGAAAATCCTTTGGCTAAACAAAAGGACGTCTCTTTAAAAGAGCTCGTCCAATATCTTTTTATTTACTATTCTGAAAAAAGCGGCTTGCGTCCGCAACTGGATCAAATGTTTAACAAGGCTAATATCAAACCAAAGATTTTAATTGAAGCAGTAGAAGATCATACCATTATCGGTTTTGTTCATTGGAATTATGGTGTTGCAGTCGTTCCAAATTTACCTCAACTAAATCCAAATGAAGTAAAATTGCTTCACTTGAAAGATAAAATTGGCATGCACCCAATTTACATCATCACAAAGAGCGATCACTTCTTGCCACCAGCAGTTAATCGCTTTAATGAATTCGTACAAAAATATTGCTACCAAAATTATGTTAGCAAAGACAAGCTTATCTAACAAAAGTGTCTGGGAAAAAACTAACTCTCAGATATAAAAAGACGATCAAGCTAACTCTTAATTTGAGTCGCTTGACCGTCTTTTTCTTTCTGTTTTTATTTGTCAATAATGCATATTGGTCCTTCGACCATCTTCTGGCCCAATATTTGCTTAAGTTCATCATCATAAAGGCTATTCCAACATCTGTTTCTACTTTATTTTTACCTCTTAAATGTGTTCGGCGCATACCAAAGACGTTCTTCAAATGTCCGAATACCGGCTCGACATCATACTTTCTCATACCGTAGATGTGTCTGCCTGTAGGACTTTGAAGAACTTCTTTTGCTTTTTCCTTTAAATATTGCCAGTTAGGATTATATCGTACTTGTCTTTGACGACCACTTTTGGTCTTAGCTAATTGCTCTAATTCCGGCGTTGCTTGGAATTCATCTGCTTCATAGACCTTAAAATCACGAACCTGACCAGTCGATCTTTCTTTACGCCTACTGTAATATTTGAAATTAAATCTAACCCCGTTTTGATCTAGATAGTAATCATCTTTTTCATCGTAGAACCAGTTAGTAAGCTTTGTTGGATCTTTTCTATATTTTCTGCTTTGTTCCTTTTCATACATGGTGTAGGGAATAAAGTACTCTTTATCCGAATACTTATCTTCCAGCATTGAATAATTATATTCGCTACCATAGCCTGCATCGTCGATGATCTTATCGAACTTGTCCAATGTTGGCAACTGCTTTAAAAAAGACTCCAGCGTTTTAAAGTCAGTTGGATTAGGATACAAGGCAAAATCCACTACATATTGATTAGTCGTAGCTGTTTGAATATTATAGCCTGGCTTAAGCTGTCCATTTTTCATATGATCTTCTTTCATGTGCATAAAAGTCGCCTCATGATCTGTCTTGGAATAGCTGTTGCGTCCGGCAAAGAGCGCTTGAGCTTGTTCGTATTTTTTTATTCTAGGCAGGTAGTCCTTTTCTAAGCGATGAAGATACTTTTTAAGGCTGCGTCGTCTTGCTTTTCTAGGCGAACCACCTGGAATAGCTTTGGGCTCTTACTCAATTTCTTTAGTCAGTTGCTCGATTTTGGTTTCTTAAGCTAATTCTGTTAGTCCTTGGCTGGTTTGTACTTTTTCTTTTGCCATTACTTTGACTACTTCTTTGGCAATCAATTCATCATAAAGCTCAACTGCCTGATCCTTTAACTTATCATGAAACTTTTCAACAGATTTGCGCCAGACAAATGTATAGCGGTTGGCATCAGCTTCAATCTTGGTACCATCGATAAAGATAGCCCCTTCATTGATAAGTCCTTATTGCTCTAATAGGTTAGTGAAGTAAAGGAAGCTTTTCTTGATAAGCTGATTGGCATGATCGCTAGATCTAAAGTTATTGATGGTATGGTAGGAGATTTTATGATGCTCTGCCAGCACCATCATGGGCAAATTTTCTTCCACAATTTTTCTACCTGAAAATACCCTTCTAGAATAAGCAAAAAGCAGAATTTTAAGCATCATGGCTGGGTGATAAGCTGGGCGTCCAGTTTGAGCGGTATCATCTAGCAGTACTTCTTCTGGAATAGAATCCACGAACCAGCTAATAACAGTAGGCAGATGATTATTAAGAATAGTAAAATCTAAATTGAGTGTTAAAGCTGTTTGACCTGTGATATAATTTTGATACATTAATAAGCCTTCTTTCATTTTTGTTTTGTGGTGATTCAATAATATCAAGGAAGACTATTAAAGTACAGAAAAAGAACGATGAGATTCGAAATGAAAATCATCGTTCTTTTTTGATGTGCCGGAACTAGTTTTTTCCCAGACACTTTCTTTTACTTTTATTCTGATGCACCAGAAGTTACATCAATTGGTTTTTCATCGCCGCTATGATTGTAGTTGGCATTATCTGCCGCTGAAGTACCTGCGACAAAGCCTGAAGCGTATGACCAGGAATTCATCATACTTGGCATTGAATCACGACCATTTGCTCCACCAATAATTTCACCAGATGCATAGAAGTTAGCTACAGGTGCCATTGCTGTATCAAGTAGCTGCATTTGGTCATTAGTTTCATAGCCGCCTAAGGTTGTACAGAAGCTGAGTTTTTGTTCAATGATGTAGTAAGTATCGCCTTCATAAGCATGCAAGAATTTAGGATCACGGCCAAACTCTGGATCATATTTTGCCCTTACATCTTGTTCATAGTTATCAAGCGATTCCTTCAATGTAGCATAATCGATACCAGCTTTTTCAGCGGCAGTCTTCAAATCACCCTTAACTAAGACAGGACTCTTTTTACCATTTAAGTCAAAGTAGCCTTGAACTTCATCTTTATTGAAGCCGTACTTAAGCATCAATTCATAGAAGCGATCCCACATCTTTTGATCCATTACCACATAGGCAACTTTATCTTTTTGCTCTGCAATTGCATCCCTAAAATGCGTATATGGTGCAGATTCATCAACAATTCGCTTACCCGATTTATTAACGAAAATCGCACCCATATCACCCACTTCTTTAGTTGAATAAGTGGTCAATTTAGCAATTCCCGGTTCAACTTCCAAACCATGAGGATAGATCTTGCACCAGTTGAGGTTGCGAGAAACCAGATTCATATTCTTAGCAAAATTGAAGTAGTCACCAGTTGATGTCATTGGACCATAGTATGGAATATCAGTGGTATGTTCCTTATAGTCTTTGGCACCAAAACCACCAGCAGCTAAAACTAAAGACTTGAATTTTACGTTAACAGTTTGATTCTTACCTTCGGCTACTAATGAAGTGAGAACGCCTGTGTCATTCTTGTTTAACTTCTCAACGCGAGCATCAAGAATAATCTTGCCGCCTTTTTCTTCAAAAGCCTTGGCTACTTTAGTAATTAGTTCATATGAACTTTCTGAAGACATTTCAATCTGTCTATTTACTGAGTGTTCAACTGTTTGAGTTTCGGCTTTTTGGTATTTCAAATTGGCAAATTCTGTAATAAAGTCAACTGCACGACCAATATTATTAGCCAATAAGTTAGACAGCATTGGGTAATTGGTACCCTTACATTCTCTAGTAATATCTTTAACTAACAAAACTGGTGAATCTTCCTTAGCAGTTTTGCCAAAGAGTTTAGCTGATACTTTTGAACCTGTGCCAACTACGTTAGAACCATTTAAAATAGTAGCACCGCCCAAGTAACCATTCTTTTCTAAAACAACTACGCGTTTGCCCATTGATAAAGCACGACATGCTGCCATCAGGCCTGCCATACCGGAACCAATAACTGCTACGTCTACGTTTAAATTAATTTCCCTGTGTTCCTTAGGCTCAGGCTTAGCTAATTCAATATCTTTATCTTCTAATGCTTTTTTACCTGAATCGAGCATTGCTTGTGTCATTAATGAAGCGCCAGACACAGCATCAACATCGAAGCTTTGATTATCAATTACGCTATTCTTTAATTTATCAAAAACTTGGTTAAAGATTGCAGGGGTTTCTGCACTCTTAGTTACTTTGACGTCATCAATATGATTGCCATCAAGGTCAATATCAAAATCTATTTGTCCATTACGGCCGTCTGCTTTAGCCTTAATAGTTTCTTTACTCATTTTGTTTCTCCTTTAGCCGCATTAATTAAATCTCTTTCATTATAGCTATAATCTATGATTAAAGAAATAAATTTGTTTTAAAAGTTCAATAGATTTTTTCTATAAATAAAAAGGCGCTCTGTATTAACAAAGCGTCTTCTATCTTTATTCGTGATAACTTCTAGTCAAGAAGTGTTCCATAGCTTCTGGTTCATGACCGGTTAAATGAGCAAAGTCATCGCTAAGGCCATGCAAGTAACCCATTGCGCCACCCTTGTACATTGAAGCAAGTTCAGCGCCATCACCTTCAGCTGCATAAATCTTGCCAAATTCTTCAACGCTAACTGGGTGATAACCAATTTCATGACCTGTCACCTTGGTCATAATTTTACCTAATTCCGGCATTGTGTAAGAACGACTTTGAGTTAACAAGTAAGTTCTTCTACTCTTTAAAACATCTTCATTAAGTGCCATGGTAGCCATAGCTTCTGCAGAATCTTCTAAAGTAATGAAGCTCATCGCTTGTTTGCCGACTGGGTAAATCAAACCTTTTCTTTCAATCAATTCTGGTAAATATGGTACCAATGGATCAGCATACAAACTGTTCTTGGCAATGGCATAATTAAGATCAGTTTCGGCAAGACGTCTTGGTAAATAACCATAAAATGGTGAGATGACAAATGGATTGTCTTCTTGATCGGCAATAAAGCTCATTGCCACCAGATTTTTAATTTCATTTTTCTTCACTGCCGCAAGAACATTTTCAAGTTCACCTACTCGATCAAAAACAGAATAAGTTTTACTTGCTACATAGACTAACGTATCAATTCCTACAAAAGCTTTTTCTAGACTTTCACGCTTTTGAAAATCGATTTCTCTAATTTCGAGACCTTCATTAATTAAAGTAGTCGCATGATTCTTATTGTGTACCAAAGCAAGAATATCTGCAGAATCTATTTTCTTTTTCAAATGTGCAACAACACGACTTACCCAAGTGACCAGTTGCACCCGTTACTGCTATTTTCATAAGTTAATCTTCCACTACAACTATCTTGCCAAAACTCTTTGAATTTTCTAAATAGCGATGAGCATCAGCTACATGTTCTAAATCAAAGACACGCTCTGGCTTTGCATCTACATCATACTTTTTAACATAATCAAGCATATGGTTAATCTTTTGTTCATTGACATTACCAGAATAAAAACTAGTCAAATAGCTATTAGCTGCAATATCGACAATTGAACCAAATTCATTATACGCTTCTAGCTTATTAAAAAACATTTTAATAGGCTTATTTGTCTTGAATTAATTTCTCAATAAATTGACCTATTTATTTGAAAGCTAAACAACTTGACTTTACGTAGAAAAAATCCAAGACACGAGGTCTTGGATTTTACTTAGTTTATTCTTTGCTATTTTTACGTAAATATTCAAATAAGACGCCGTCACGTAAACCGCAGTTAGAAAAGATCACTTCACTAACCTGCAAGTTACGCAATACTAAGCTAATCGGGATCAAACCACCGACGATCACGTCTGCTCGGTACTTGGCTAAACCAGGAATCTTCATCCGTTCATCTTTATTCATGGCGATCAATTTACTAATCAAGTTAAAGATATAGTGTGGTGGCAAGTGCATCCCGTGAATGTCAGGCAACTCATCAACTTCATCAGTAACCTCTCGTCGGTGAATCTTCGCGATTGTCCGGTTGCTACCGCCAAGTGCAATTAATGGCAAATTATGCACTTGTCCTAGCCAGCGCACCGTTGAAATTTTCTGCCCTGCTGCATTCATTGCGCTATACAAATCACTAGCTGAAATGGTATCAGCTAAGTTATAGTTCTGCGACAAAACGACTGAACCGATTGGAATACTTACCCGTTCTTTGCAGGCACCATTTTGAACCCAAATCAGCTCCGTTGAAGCACCACCACAATCCATGATAATGCCGTTTCTGACTGGCAAGGTATTAACTACGCCAACGTAGTCCAAGTATGCTTCGGTACTACCTGAGATCACCTGCAAGTCCAGTCCAACTTCATCTTTTACTCGTTTTAAGAATTCCGCTTGGTTCTTTGCTCCGCGAACTGCAGCCGTTGCTACCGCTTTGACGACCACATTATCATATTGCGTATATCTGGTTTTAAAGTCTTTCAAAGCTTGAATCGTTCTGTTCATTGGTTCTTCTTTAAGTGTCATTTCTTTGCCCATATTTTCAGACAAACGGACATACTCTCTAAAGTAACCCATGACTGTATAGCCACCATAATCGTCTATTTGTGAAATCTGCATTCTGACCGAGTTGGAACCCAAGTCAATTACTACTAAATTAGTACTAGTCATTTTCTCTTCCTCCTCAGTCTACTGTCATATTCACCGCGCAGATACTTCATAAAAGCTTCGTAATCTTGTTCTACTTGCCTACTATAAGCGACAGCCCAATCAGCCATACACTTATCAAATTGCTTACTTTCTTGCAAGTAGCCATAGATCATTGCTGCCGTTGGACTTTGACAATGAGCTCGGGCCAAGATGAAGGCACAAAGCGTCGCATAAGCTTCAAAGCTTTCTTCATCCAGCTTAGTGGTATCAATTGAGTCCTTCATATCTCTGAATTGACGCACATAATAGCTGCGGCCTCCTGCTTCAGTATAACCCAAGAATGGATCATAGAAGGTTTGCAAGATGCTTTGACCGGTGATTACACGGCGCCCTTCTTCATAACCTTGCTGTTTAGCTTCTGCCACAGACAAATTAGATAAATCATACTTAGATGGCATTGCTTCTTTGATTTGCAAAACCAAGTTACTACCGTCTCTACCTGTCAGTAAAACCAGATAGCAGCGTGTACCAAAGCTACCAACACCTACGCTGTAACGAATAATGTCAGTCAGTTTAAAACTGCTCAACAGCACCTTTACATCAGGTGAAAGCTTCTTTTGGTACTCTTCCATCGCACTAACTAATTCCTGATAAGTTTGATCAGAAATCCGTCTAGCACGTGGTGGATTTTCTTTAAAGACCAGCTTACCATTTTCTTCAGTCGTAAACTTTTTAACTACCTTATCCGAATTATTCTTTGGTGCCTTATCCGCAATTTTCTTCAAAATCTTGACTAATTGCTTATCATCACTGGTTGTATTAAAGAAATCATTGATGCTGTATGAGGTGTAAAAACGGTCGAGCAGCTTTTGACCAGCCGCATCATTAATTCCGTCTTCATAAGCCTTGGCAGTATTCTTCAATATCTTATAAAGATTATCTGGATTATAGCCGTTGATCTCACCGATTAATTGGGCACTGACCATCAGACGCTTCAAATCGCTCTCCCAATTGCCAACTCTGGTTTCATCAAAGTCATTAAGTCCGAAAAGCAATTGTCTTTCAGGTGAAGCGAAAAAGCCGAAGTTGTTTAAGTGGGCATCTCCACAAATCATCACCCAGATTTTGCTTTGCGTGCTGTGCAACAAGTCATATTCCATGACACCAGCAGTACCACGCAAGAAGCTAAAGGCATTAGCAATCATGCGCTGATGACGCAAAGGCAATAGCTCAGGAATCATTGTATCTTCCTGTGTCTTGATCATCTCAACGGCATCCCGTTCAACCGGTTTAAAAGCACTCAGTTCACTAACTGGCACCTTTTTAGCCTGCTTCTTGCCGGCCTCAATCAATTCATCTTTGCTAGCTTTTAATCGCAGCTTATCAATATTGAATCTTTTGCGTAAAAAATCCTTACTCATCCGTATCCTTCTTTTCTTCAAGGGTTAAATCATTGTCTTCTTTACGCATTACTTCAAAGACATCAGGATCTCTATCTTCATCTTCTTTTTGCTTTAATTCGCGTTCTTTTTCTTGGGCTTGATGAATAAAGTGCTCTTGAGAGTTAAGGGCCTTCTTACCACGACGATCAAACATTGAATATACATCATTATGAAGAACACGTGTCTTAACGTTGTCATTCCACATAATATCGTAGATATGAAGTACACGTTCCTTCAAATCTGGCTGCAAGATTGGGAATAAGGTTTCAACTCTTCTGTTCAAGTTACGCTTCATCATGTCCGCACTTGAAAGGTAGACATCTTGATTACCATTATTATAGAAGTAATAGATTCGACTGTGTTCGAGTAATCTTCCGACAATTGAATGTACTTCAATATTATCACTAATTCCAGGAATATCGGTTCTTAAGCAACAAATTCCGCGCACAATTAAGTGAATTTTTACGCCAGCGTGAGAAGCTTCATAAAGTTTACCAATGATTTCAGGATCAGAGAGTGAATTCATCTTCATGTGAATTTCGGCTTTACGGCCAGTTTTGGCGATTTCGATTTCATTATCAATCTTTTGATTAATGAACTCACGGATATGATTTGGTGAAATTCTTAATTGTCTGAAGTATGGTGGACGAGAATAACCAGATAGCATGTTAAATAAATTAGTGGCATCAACACCAAGGTCGCGGCGTGAAGTGAATAAGCCCATATCAGTGTAGAAGTGAGCAGTTACGTCGTTGTAGTTACCGGTACCCAAGTGAATGTATCTGCGAATACCATCTTCGTCACGACGAATTACCAAAGTAATCTTGGTGTGAGTCTTAAGTCCTTTCAAACCGTAAATAACGTGACAACCCATTTGTTCCAAGGTCTTTGCCCAATGAACGTTGTTCTCTTCATCAAAACGAGCTTTAACTTCAACCAAAACAGTAACTTGCTTACCTGCTTGGGCAGCTTGACCCAAATATTTAATGATTGGTGAATTACCAGAAACACGGTAAAAAGTCATCTTAATGGCTAAAACTTTGTCATCATGTGCAGCTTTACGGATGAAGTTCAATACAGCATCAAATGAATCATATGGGTGTTGTACAAGATAATCTCTTTCTCTAATATTGGCAAAAATATCACTAGAAAAAGCCAAGTCTGGATCAACGTAACCCTTAATTGGAGCATAGCGCAATTTTTCATGTCCCTTAACGGCGCCAGCTAACTTCTTAAGGAAAGTTAAATCAATTGGACCTGAAATTTCATAGATTTCGCTCTTTTTAACGTTTAACTTGTCAAACAAGCGTGAACGCAATTTGTCACCCATTGACTTTTCGATTTCAAGGCGAACAGCTTTACCATGTTCACGGTCCTTCAATTGTTTTTGGACACTACGTAAAAAGTCTGAAGTATCACGTTCAGCCACGTCCAAGTCCATGTCACGAGTAACACGGAAAATTGCGGCTTCTTTTACTTCGTAGCCGTCGAAAAAGCTGCTGACAAATTCTTTGATGATATCTTCTAGTAAAACAAAACTGTTGTCTGCTTTTGGTAACTTAACTAAACGTTTAAAGTTATTAGGAACTCTAAGTGTAGCATAGTGATGCTTGCCATCTTCTTTGTCCTTTAAATGAACAGCGATATTCAAAGAATCGTTAGCAATAAATGGGAATGGACGGTTAGTGTCGTCAGCCATTGGAGTAATGACTGGATACAATTCATCACTAAAGTAACGTCTTAAAAATTCGTATTGTTGTGCGCTCAGATCTTTAACTTCTTTAATAAAGATGTTCTTCTTTTCAAGTTGAGGCAAAAGTGAACGCCAGTAAGTTGAGTATCTCTTTTCTACTGCTTTGTGTTCCTTTTTGTTAATCGCGTCAAGTTGTTTTTCTGGAGTCATACCAGATGAATCAGTAGTCTTGATACCGGCCGCAATCAACTTGTGCAAAGAAGCGACACGAACCATGAAGAATTCATCAACATTGCTTTGAGTGATACCTAAGAAGTTGATTCTTTCAAGCAATGGATTGTCCCTATTACGAGCTTCTTCTAGTACTCGATCGTTAAAATCCATCCAACTTAATTCACGATTATTGAAATATTCCGGTTTCAAAAACGGTTTTATTTCTTCTTTTTCATTTCCTAAAAATGTACTACTCATTGTCTATTCATACCCTCTTGTTTTAAAACAACTTTGATACCAAATACGTCTTCAAATAATTTCACGCGTTTATTAAAGGACCAGCGTTCCAATGTAATATCCGCATTTGTTTTAGCTCTGACGATTAATTCATTATTTTTCTTCAGCGAAATAACGATTTGCTTAATCTTTTGCTTGTGTGAAGCATCTAACGCAGTAGCTATTCGTAAAATAGCGGAAAGCTTGGCAACCGTTAACTGAATTTCTGGATCTAGGTGACGGTAATGATGGCCACCAATGTCAGGTGCAGAACCATCTTCGTTCATAGTCTGATAACGACAAATTTCACTAACAATTTCGTTTTCACGATCAGACAAGCCGATCAATTCATTATCATCCAAGAATTCGGCTGATTGCTCATAGCGTCTTGCTTGGTTAACAAAACTACCAATATCATCAACTATGGCAGCCCAACTCAATAATTCTCTGTCAGATTTAGGCAAAAGATGTACCTTGCGCAGACGGTCAAAGATATGCAAAGCAAACTTGCGCACTGCAGTAGCATGGTGTAAATCAACCAAATAGCGTCGAGCCATATTTTGAGCTGAAGTCATCATGATATCAGTATCTTTGCCTCTCTTCTCTAGCATCAAAAGGCCGGTGACAACAGACATGTCTGTAATGTAAATCGTGCCAATATTTAAAAGAGAAAGGAATTGCTTGATTGAAATGGCATTAGGAATAGCGTGGTCAGCTACAGCTGGTTCCAAGTCATAGTTTTGCATGATATCGTTAAGCGACATTTGGATCAGTTGATCATAGAAGTGTTGAAATTCTTCGTGCGTAATTTGGTTAGCTGAGTTTTCTTTCTTCAAATAAGTATTATTCAAGGCATCAGCGTGTTGGATAATTACAGCGGCACGCGAATTATCCTTGATCTGACGAGCCAAGTGACCGATCTTCGCACCTAAGTAATCATTGATAACATAGATCGGATCATTAGGCGTTTCATTAGTGATTTCATTGATCTCTTGGATCTCTCGTGGACCTAAAGCCAGGCTCCAGCTTGATTCGAACTTATTGTTTTTAAACAAAGAAAGGTTGATCATTGCAGAACCAAGACTAAGCAAATAAGTGGCGTGGTCCTCGTCATCGTCATTTACTTCTGCTTGACTCTTCATCCCGCTTAAAACCTTGGCGTAGACGATTTGACCACCATTAAGCCATTCGATCTTCCAACCAGTTCTAACCTTGATCTGATCTGCAATAAAACTGGCAGACATTTCATCAATTAATTGTTCATTGCCGTAAAACTTGAAATCCTTAATCTGATATTCTGCTAGCTTCTCTTTAAAGCCTTCAATTGCATCACAGATTTTGTCCATATCTTGTTCAAAAACCTGGCTTTTACTATCAGCTTGTAAAAACGAAGGCGAATCCAGTTTTTCAATGACAGTTAGATCCTTTAGATCTACTATGTTAAGTTGAATTTTATAGGAAGACATATAAATTAAACCAAATAAAGTTTTCTTCATTTATTATTTTCACCTATTAATGCAATTACTTTAATATTATACTTTTACTCTATCTTAATTATATATTAACTTTTGATTATGATCTAAATTTTACGGCCTAATTTTGAAAAAATTAATAACAAAAAAGGCACAATTTTATGTACCTTTTTCACCCTAATGACTATACGAATTGCTTATATGTAAGGGATACAAATGGTTGGAATGTCTCTCCATTGATAGTAAGTCAAATTCAACTAGTTCGTTTTTCAATTTATCTACTGTACAAGATTTGCAGTGCATTTCTTTCATCAAATCTTCATCTGAATAAATGATGTACATGTTGCCGTCGTCATCTATCCAACCCTTATTTTGTGACTCTGTCATCCGTAGAGTAAAAATTATGTAAAGATAACGAGCATTGACACTCATATCCCTATATTTTGGGTTATGGAAGAATGCCTTTGGCAAACCATTTTGTTGTTCAGGATAATCTTGGCCCTCTTTAAATCTTAGTTGTGTTTTCATTATATCTAACTCTATTATGTTTGTTTTACTTGTTTATTAGAAAATTATTAAGCCAAGCGAATAAAAAAGCCCAGAGCTGATATGGCTCTGGGTCTTAATTGTATTCTTAATTAACGGTAGTCCTTGAGGAAGTCGACTAACTTTTGGTAGTCGGCATCGTGCTCAGAGTCATAAGCATCAACTAAATCAACAACCTTGTTGTCTTTGGTGATGATGCGGTATTCACGCAAACCTTTCTTTTCATTTGCGACTACAGTAATTTCACCTTTACCTGGTGTTGAGTACAAATCAGGATTTAGAGCTTCATTCAATTTGTCTGATAATTGTTGGTTAAATGCAATTGTGTTCATTCGCTTTTATCTCTTTTCTTATAAATAAACTTCAACACAATCATTATAACATTTTTACCTAATTATGTTAGGCTTCTTATTTTCGCCGATTGTAAAATCAAATTGAACACTTTAGAAAAATAAAAAGTCCATTTGGACCTGTTTGAAGTGAGACCTAAAAGTGAGACACTTTTAGGTCTTTACTATGTCTAAATTTAATAAAGAACAGAAAATAGAAATTTATCGTAAATGGAAAGATGAAAAGATTTCAATAAGTCAGTTGTCTAAAACATATAAAACGAATGTAGCTAATTTGGATTACATGCTTAGATTAATTGATATGTATGGAATCAATGTTTTAGATAGGCCTTATCAGGTTTATTCTAAGGAATTTAAAGAACAAGCAATTGAGCAAGCTGTTTTCAGTACCAAGTCATATGTACAAGTATCACTAGAACTGGGGCTTAAGAGTATTGGCACACTTAGTATTTGGCTTAGAGAATATAAGGAAAACGGGTATAATGTCATTATCAAACAGAAAGGACGCCCTGCCCGTGATCAAAGAGACTCAAAAATCACGCAAGGAATTGGAGAAAGAGATCCAAAAGCTGAAAGAAGAAAACTTGCGATTGCGTATTGTGAACGAATACGTAAAAAAACTGAAGGCCTTGGATCAAGACAAAGATCGAAAGAAATAGCTAAGGCAATTACTGATCTAAGGCATGAATTTAAGGTTAGCTTGAACTATGTCTTAGATGCAATTTCAGAGCATCCAGAGCTGCCTACGATTGCCAGAAGTTCTTACTATAAAATAATTAAACGAAAGCCTAAGAAGCCCAAGCGTTCCAAACTTATTGCAAGGATCAAGGAAATATTTAATCGTCACAAAGGACGCTATGGCTATCGTCGAGTGGCACTCCAGTTAATAAAAGAAGGCTGGAATATTACTGAGAAAACAGTCCGTTACTGGATGCATAAATTGGGTCTTAAGGGTATCAGACGCAACAAGCGTAAGTATTCAAGCTACAAGGGAACTATTGGCAAGATAGCCCCTAATTTAATTCGTCGTGATTTCTTTGCACCAATGCCCAACATGAAATGGTACACTGACATTACTGAATTTCACCTCAATGGTGAAAAGCTTTATCTATCACCTATTTTGGATGGTTGTGGAGGCGATATAGTCTCTTACACTATTTCCAAACATCCAGACATGGAGTTAGTAATGACAATGCTTGATAGGGCTTTTGCCAAGGAAACGGCTCTTAATAATTGCATCTTTCATACTGATCAGGGCTGTCAATACCAAAGTCCAAGATATCAGCGTGCTTTAAAGCTTCATGGTATTACTCAAAGCATGTCTAGAAAAGGTAATTCCATGGATGATGGGCTAATGGAAAACTTCTTTGGCTTGCTCAAAACAGAGATGTTCTATGATCAAGAATACAAGTACCATAGTCTTCAAGAATTAGCTCAAGCAATCGAAGAATATATCGAATACTATAACGAAGAAAGGATAAAGAGCAGATTAAAAGGCTTAACTCCGAAAGAATATCGGAATCAAGCCTCTATTAATCCTGTATTTTAAACTGTCTAATTTTTAGGTCTCAGTTCAGTTTGATAAAATGTAATTACCACAAAACATTCAGAAACGAGGTCACAAATGGACTCTTTACATTCTATCATGCCTGAGCATCAAAAGGGAAAGCATTTATCATTTGAACAACGGGTTGTTATTCAAACTCGCTTGAAGGATGGCTGCTCTATCAGAGCTATCGCTCGTGAGTTGTGCTGTTCGCCTTCTACAATCAGTTACGAAGTTAGACGAGGCACTGCTACTCTTTATCGTGGCAAACAGAAGCGTTACAAGGCTGATCATGGTCAAAGTGTTTATCAGACTAACCGACGCCACTGTGGTCGCAAATCAGACTTCTTGAAGAAATCTGACTTTATCAAGTATGTCAATAAGCATTTCTTTGAAGACAATTGGTCACTTGATGTATGTGCCAATCGCTGCTTGGCTGTGGGTGAATTTAGCAGCGACCAGATAGTCTGCACTAGAACTCTATATAACTATGTAGATCAAGGCTTGTTGGCTATCAGAAACTCTGATTTGCCTGAGAAGTTAAAGCGTAATACTAAAATTCATCGTGTTCATAAGAACAAGAAGAAATTAGGTCGAAGCATTGAAGAACGCCCTAAAGAGATTAATGATCAAGTACTGCTAACTTTGTCTGAGCGAATGAGCCGTGAATTTCTAATCTTGCGTATTCCAGACAAGACAGCTGCCAGTGTGATGAGCGCTTTTCAAACTCTACATAAGCAGTATAGTGAGCACTGGAATGAAATCTTCAAGACAATTACAACTGACAATGGTTCAGAGTTTGCGGATCTTTCCAATCTAGAGGAAGTATCTAATACCTTAGTCTATTACGCCCATCCATATACTTATTGCGATAAAGGCACTGTTGAAAGACACAATGGCCTTATTCGCAGATTTATTCCCAAAGGTGATTACATCAATAACTATTCTCTTCAAGATATCATTAATATTGAAACCTGGTGCAATTCGCTACCAAGAAAGATCTTGGCATATCATACTCCAGATGAAATCTTTGAGAAAGAATTAGATCATATCTATCAAGCAGTATAAATGTTCAATTTATTATTGCAATTTACGGGCTTCTTATTTTAAATTAATTTTCCTTATCTAGTCTGCAAATGCACATCATATCTGGTGTTTGAGGTGCAACATCAATCGGTGTGATTGCCTTAGTTTCATAACCATTTTGCTTAAAGAGCTTAAGATCACGTACCAAAGTGTCTGGGTTAAATGAGATAAGCTATGTCTTTTTTTACATTATCTATATTAAATCTAAGCGTAAACTCTTTTCTTAAGAATACCGACATATGGCAAGTTGCGGTAAAGACCGTTGTAGTCCAAGCCGTAACCTACTAAGAATTCATTAGGAGCCTTGAAGCCATAATCATCTGGGTAGAAGTCAACTACACGTGTCTCAGGTTTATCTAACATAGAAATAACTTCAACACTCTTGGCACCGCGTTCCTTCATCAAGTCGCTAAGTGCCTTTAAAGTTCTACCTGTGTCAATGATATCTTCCATGAAGATTACTGGGCGGTTCTTAACGTCTGACTTCACGTCTTGGGTAATCTTAACCTTACCAGTAGAGCTGGTACCTTCATAACTGGAGGCCTTAATTGGCTCAATTGTTAATTCGAAAGTTAATCTTTTGATCATATCGCTGGCAAAGATCATTGCGCCATTCAAAACTGGAATGACGATTGGTTCTTGCCCTTCATATTTCTTGTTAAGGCGAGCTGCCATTTCATCCATGCGCTTGTTAAGTTGATCTTGATCAAATAATACTTTTTCGATGTCGTTATTCATGTTGATTATTTCCCTCTCAAATTAGTTAACGATAAGATTTTAACATATATTTTTTGAGTTTCACAGTATTTTGCTAAAATTATTAGCTTATTTATTAATTAATCATAATTTTTATATATTATCGTTCGTGTTCTAGTGAGAGTAAATAAAAAACTATTAAGATTTTACACTTAATAGTTTCTTTACTCTATTTCCTATCTAAAACCACTGTGCCCTCAGGTGAATTTTGATTAATTGCACCGATAATGGGTGTGGCACATACAATTCATCAAAATAGTTTACTTCATCTAGTGTGAGCTCTACGCCCATCGAATTCACAGCTGATTCAAGGTGTTTGATCTTCGTTGAACCAACAATTGGAGCAGTGATACCCTTAGCCCATTCCCAAGCTAAAGCAATTTCTGACATCTCAACACCATGCTTTTCCTGACTTTCATTACTTTAAGCTTAATACCGCTAGTCCATTATGAAAAAATACTTATTATAAATTCCTAGGCATAACTTTTATGCATCCCACTCCATTAAACAGTCGGCTGCACCAGTCTCTTGATCAATCTCTTTTTTCACTAACTTAAAACCACGATTTTGATAAAAACTAAGAGCCGCTTCATTCTTTTCACACACCGACAGCTGCAATTTATCATGCTTTAGCTTCAAAAAGTCAATCAGCTTTCCACCAATACCGCGGCCCCGATAATCTCTTTTAACAAAGATACCGGCAATATAGTTGCCTTGCATCCCTACAAAACCAGCTATCTCGCCCTCTTCTTCATCTACATACAGCTGAACATTCGGCAACTCTTTTTTCACCAATTCATAGTTATCATGCCAATAACTTGGATCAATAAAATCGTGTGCATCAAGGTTGCCCTTAAGCCAAATCTGCATCAACGCATCTAAATCGCTCTTTTGATATTTTCTAATCATATTTATTTCCGAATAAACTTTTGATCACTTGCAGGCACGCCGCTGTCATCTGAGATGTAGCGTTCAACGCACATATGAAAGTCATACTTTTCACGCAAGTCAGCCAATTCCTTCATCATAGGTGAAGCATGGTGAGCCTCAAGCGCCTTTTGATCATGCCAACTATCGATTAATAAAACCGTCTCAGGATCGTCCATTGGGATAAAGTAATCATATTTTTCATTGCCTTCTTCGGCACGAATACGACCTGCAATACCCTTGTCTTCCATTTCTTGTGCGAACTTTCTGGCATCACCATTTTTGCCATTGTAATAAAGATTTACAGTCAAACTCATAATTTGTCTCTCCTTTGTAAAATCGCTTTCATTAGTTATTTTAATATAATCTTTGCTTATTCTTAACTTGTATTCATCGAAAGTTATCGCTAAAATTTAAGTAGAAAGTAAGCGTTATTATTTAGAGGTGAGAAAAATGTTAAACAAAAGAAAATTCCTCATCAAACTGTGTGCAGCGTTACCAGCTGCCCTGCTTTTAACGACTACTCCAGTTTTAGCTGATGAAAATGATCAAACTAATCAACCACAAACATCTGAAACAAATAAACAAAATGTAACCTACCAATCATTATATTGGCGTTGCATAAATCAATATACTGGTCAAACCTTACAAGTCATGTATGCCGATACGGTAAAAGTGGTTAACGGTGTCCCTGAGCGGCAATTCTTTAACATGGGGCAATTACCAGAGAGAATTGGTGACTTTGAGATAGCTGGTAATCCCCCTTATGATGGACGTGCCCTTGAAGTTGATCCTAACAATCCAAGTGGTGTCACCTACATCGATTGTGCCTACTATTTGCCAAATAAGAAGGATAGTAGTAGCACAACCACTACCCATAATCAACAACATTCACAGAATGTAACAAAGGATAATCACAACAGCCATTCAGCAATCAAGAAAACAGACAAATGGCGTCACCAACACAAGATGCCAAATTCTGCTACTTCTAATTTAAACAAAAAGCAAAATGCTAGTCCAAGTAAGGCAGCTACCAGCAGTAAGCCTAATAAGAAAAGGGCAACAAGTAAGAAGAACAAACCTGCTACTGCCAAAAATCATGCTAATGTACAAGCTGAACGTAACAACAACATCTTGAAATTCGTGGTTACTCCATTGGTGATTATAGTAATTGCCGCAATCTATATTCCACGCAAGTTCTGGCACAGAAATCGCGGTAAACACGCTGAATAACAAGAAGGTCGAGTCAAGCTCGGCTTTTTTATTATATTTATATGAAATCGCTGTCAAAAGATACCTCCTTAACTGTATAATAAAACTATAAATCAATAGTTATACAAGTAAGGAGGTTTTATTATGGCTACTAAAAAGAAGAAAAAGCACCAATTTCCGACGGCCCATACCGTCATCATAATTGTGCTTTTGCTTGTTCAACTATTGACTTTTGTTATTCCTGCCGGTAACTATGCGACGATTGCTTATGATACCAGCAATAAAGATTTCGTAGTTACCAGACCAAGTGGTAAAAAGTACAAATAACCTGCTACTCAGGCCACTTTAAAGAAGTACAAGGTCAACATTGCAGTCAAGAAATTTAAGGATGGCACAATCTACAAGCCAGTTGCTATTCCAAATTCTTACGAGATAATCAATTTAAAGAAGCCTAACCTGTGGCAGGCGATCAATCAGTTCTTCACCTCACAGGTACAAGGTATCGCTCAAAGTGTCGACATCATCGCCTTCGTTTTGATCCTAGGTGGATGTATTGGTGTCGTTCACGCAAACGGCGCGATCAACTCGGGGATGCAGGCTTTATCTAAGCAAATCAAAGGTAAGCAAATTCTGTTGATTATCCTTGTGATGGGGCTAATTTCTCTTGGTGGTACAACCTTTGGTCTTGCCGAAGAAACGATGGCCATGTACCCAATCCTAATTCCAGTCTTCCTGCTAGCCGGGTATGATACGATGACAGTTCTAGGAACGATCTTCCTGGGAACGAGTATTGGGACCATGATTTCAACCATTAACCCATTCTCAACGATCATCGCTTCTAACACTGCCGGTGTTAACTTCGCCAGAGCTTTACCACTCAGAATTACCATGTGGGTCATCTGTACGGTAGTTGGTATGATCTATGTCATTCGCTACGCTGAAAAGGTACGTAAAGATCCTACTAAATCTGTTGTTTACGACCAATACGAAGAAGATCGTGAAAAGTACTTAAACGATGCCGACTTTAACAAACCAGCCAACTTTACTTGGCAACAAAAATTATCATTGATCATCTTCGGCATTGCCTTTATCGTCATGATCTGGGGTGTACAACAAAAAGGCTGGTACTTCACCGAAATTTCGGTAGTCTTCTTAACTGCCGGCTACTTGATGGCTATCTTCTCGGGACTTTCCGAGCACAAAGTTGTGCAAGCCTTCGTTGATGGTGCTAGCGATTTGCTTGGTGTTGCTTTGACAATCGGGTTGGCGAGAGCCGTTTCCATTGTTATGGACGACAGTCACACCAGTGACACCATCATGCACTTCTTCAGCCAACAGATTTCTGGCATGAGTCCATTAATCTTCATTTGGTTCCTGTTCATCGTCTACATCATTCTGGGATTCTTCATTCAATCATCATCTGGTTTGGCCGTACTTTCCATGCCAATCATGGCACCACTTGCCAATGTGGTTGGAATCGACCGTGCTAGTGTAATTGATGCCTACAACTGGGGCCTTGGCTTTATTTCCTTGGTTGCCCCAACCGGATTAATCTTGATGAGTTTGATGATGGTTAATATTGACTTTAACAAATGGTTCAAGTGGTGTTGGAAATTACTGGTCATCGAATTTGTCTTGTGTCTAGTCGCATTAGGCGTCGGATTGTTAGTATATTAGATTTGAAACAAAGTTTTCAGATCATTCTTTCAGCACGATAGGATGATCTTTTTTTCATAACAACCCTTGTTTATTTATTCAAAAAGCGTATCATATACAGACGAAGAAATAATTGGATGACAGAGAGCATTCGTTTTGGAGGAATTAAATATGAAATATATTACGCAGCACAGTCAGGGACTAAGTAAAAACCAAAAGTGGGTCATCGCCTCTACTTCATCAGGTTTTGCGCTTGAAAACATGGATGTGCTTTTTTTATCGTTTGCGATGAGTTCAATGATTGCGGACTTACATCTATCAGGTGGAGCCGCTGGATTGATCTCCTCAATCACTAACTTAGGAATGTTAGTTGGTGGTATTTGTTTCGGCATCTTGGGTGACAAGATTGGCCGTGTTAAAACTTTCTCACACACGGTTTTGATCTTCGCCATTGCCACCGGGTTTAATGGCTTTTGCCAACAACATCTATGAGATCTACGCCTTACGTTTTCTCGCTGGTATTGGTGCCGGCGGTGAATATGGCGTAGGCATTGCCTTAATCGCCGAAAACTTTGAAAGCGACAGAATTGGTAAGATGACCTCAATTGCGGCAGTCGGTGGTCAAATCGGTGCGATCTTTGCGGCATTAATTTCGGCTTGGATTATTCCAACAGCTGGCTGGCACGCACTATTCTTGGTCGGAATTGTCCCAGTAATTTTAACAGTCTTTATTAGAAGACATTTGCATGAAAGCGATCAATTCCTCCAAGCTAAAAAAGATGAAAAAGGTTCATTATTACGTGATGTCATTAAAAAAATGTTTTCAACCCCACGTCTTGCTTTTCAAAGCTTAGGCTTGATGGTCATGATGACCGTCCAAATCGCTGGTTACTTTGGCTTAATGAACTGGTTACCAACCATCGTGCAAAAGCAATTGAACTTAAACGTATCTAGCTCAAGTATTTGGATGATCTCAACTATCGTCGGCATGAGCATCGGTATGATAACCTTTGGTAACATCTTCGACCACTTCGGTCCACGTAGAGCCTTCGCCATCTTCTTGATCGGTTCAGCTGTCATGGTTTATGTTTTATCACTT
The DNA here is from genome assembly GCF_002706375.1 of Lactobacillus amylovorus DSM 20531. NCBI lineage: Bacteria > Bacillati > Bacillota > Bacilli > Lactobacillales > Lactobacillaceae > Lactobacillus > Lactobacillus amylovorus. Next base: position 39,571 of record NZ_CP017706.1, on the reverse strand, counting down.
GCACAAAACATGGCTACTTTACTCATCATCGGTGCAGTCATGGGCTTCTTCTCAAATGGGATGTTTGGTGGTTACGGTGCAGTAATCAGTCGCCTCTACCCAACTGAGATTCGTTCTTCAGCTAACAACATCATCGTTAACATTGGCCGTGCAATCGGTGGTTTCTCATCAGTTGTCATCGGTATCTTGATGGATCACTACAATTTAACGGTTGTCATGGGCTTTCTTTCAGCCCTCTACATCATTAGTTTCATTGTTATGATGAGTTTGCCAGGCCTTAAAGAATTAAGCAATAACGATTAAATAAAAACAAAATAAACAAACTAAAAGGGATGCATCAAATCGATACATCCCTCTTTTTATCGTCTTATCTCTTTTGTGCAAAATCACTAGTTTTCATTGTCTTGGTTGAAACAACCTTATTCTGATTATGCATATCTTCAATAGTTAAAGTAAAGGTCTTGTCATTGCCCTTATTAAACTTGGCATAGCCATATAAGCTTTCCTTGTCAGTGTTTTTACCATAAACAGAAATCACCAACAAACCAATTGCGAGCTTCTCATTTGAAGTCAACTTATTCATGTTGCCAACCTTCACCTTGGCACCATCAAGCTCACTTTCATAAGTCTTAAGGCTCCAGATCAAGTATTGTGCTTCAGCAGTTGACATTAACTTTCTTGAGTTAACCTGAGTTTGTGCATCCCTCACAGCTAGATCGTAATTGTCACGCTTGAGAGAACTAGACAACTTGTATTTAACTGAATTCTTGACACTATCTACTTTGCCAAGTAAATCCTTCAAGTCAGCTTCCTGATTTTCTAAAATAGCAATCTTGCTACCATCTTTTGCGGAAGCAGCTGTGTTAATTGGCTTCAACTTCTTGCCAGAAAAGAAATTAACATCGCTAGCCTTCACAAAGGCATCCCCAGTATCAACTAGCTCCGTATTAAATCTGTTAGGGAAATCCGGTGAAGTCTTCAAATTAGCCATGGTGTGATAATGATTAGTCAAATGGTAGTACAATTCGCTCTTGTCAGTTTTAGCATTGTACAAGTACATTGCACCATTAACTTTAAAATCAGTCCCCTTCATAAAGGCATAGCCAGCTGGAGTAGACTTTTCAGCGTAAAATGAGTAAAGTGGTGCCTTAGACTTATTGGTCCGCACTGTAGTCAAACCACGACTTGTATAATCGATATCTTGTAAGGCACGCTTTGCTTTAACGTCCTTAGCCCAAACATAATAATCGGTACCCTTAATGTGGTAAGCATCTGGAGAACTATTAGCTAAAATATTCATGCCGCCTAATTGATCAACAGTCAATTTTTGACCTTTCTTGTAGTACTTACCAGTGGTTAAAGCACGGCCGCCAGTTGCCATGAACAATTGTGGCGTCTTTTTCTTAACCGTCACAGTGGTCTGCTTTGCGTATGAAACCTTCTTTACGCTTGCTGCAGAAATAGTATTTGCATTAGCCAAACTTGCTACAGGACTAGCCAACATCAAAGTTGCAGCAGAAATCATTAGGATTTTCTTGTTAAATTTCATCTATCTTTACCTCATCACTTTTCTAAAACAAATTTTTCAATTGCCTCACCAACGCCGCCTTGATTGTTATCGGCTTTGGTAATATAGTCGCAGTCGTCTTTCATCTTAGGGTTAACATTAGCCACGCCAACACCCAATCCGGCTGCTTCAATCATAGAAAGATCGTTAAAGTTATCGCCTAAGGCCATCGTCTCTTCAGGCTTGATGCCAAGCTTATCAGCAAGCCAGAGCAAGCCTTCACCCTTGTTGACGCCTTGATGGTTGAATTCAAGATAACGGTTGGAAGAATATGACACGTCGAGATCCTTGGTAGTATTGCTAATTTCACTAGCTATCTTTTCTAAATATGGCATATCAGTACTACCGTATAAAACTTTGGCGATGTCTTGTCCCTTTAAGAAGTCAAGATTTGGTTCATCAATAATCTTGTAAACGTGACGTAGTTTCAGATACTTGATTTCATCTTCATCTGCGTTATAGACATAAACCATATCCTTAGTATATACGTGGATGCAGACATCGCATTTTAAACCAAGACGATAAAGTTCGTCGGCTTTAGCAAAGTCCAAGCCTTGAAACTTCATAATTCGATTATCCTTGTTCTCGGTAATGCATCCCCCGTTAAAAGAAATCACATACTCATTTGCCTTATCCTTCAGACCGATCTCTGCCAGCGTCTTCTCAATTGCTCGATAGCCGCGTCCAGTTGCTGGGACAAACTTCACGCCCAGCTTTGTCGCTGCTTTAATCGCATCGATATTACGCTGACAGACATGCGCATCATCATCAATCAGAGTTTCATCAAGATCACAGGCAATTAGTTTATACATAAAAAACTCACGTCTTTCTAAATTGAATACGTTTTCAGTATAACAAAATATGCACACTAAAAAAAGCTAGGTACAAAAACCTAGCTTATTCTTAATATTTATACTTAATTAAATGACATGACGTTCAAATGGATCGTCACTGATGCCTTCTTCAAGGATGTCGCGGCACCATTCCTTTGCAGTAAAGAGTGAGTGATCGCGATAGTTACCACAGGTCTTAATCGTGGTTCCTGGAACGTCTTCCCAAGTGATGGTATCGCGAATTTCTTCAAGGGAGGACTTAAGAGCTTTTGCAACTTCAGTAGTTGAATGCTCGCCCCAAACGATCAAGTGAAAACCAGTCCGACAGCCGAATGGCGAACAATCGATAACGCCGTCAAGACGATCGCGGAGTAAACTTGCAAGCAGGTGTTCGATGGTGTGCAAACCACCCGTTGGAATGGCGTTCTTGTTAGGTTGGACTAAACGCAAATCGTAGTTAGAAATCTTGTCGCCTTTTGGTCCTTCTTCAACAGTAATTAAACGAACGTAAGGTGCCTTAACTTTAGTGTGATCCAGGGTGAAACTCTCGACTTTTGCCATAGTATTTTTCTCCTTTTTAAATAATTATATTAGCTTTTAACTAAATTCCTGTTTAATATGCTCAGATTGAGAATTATAAATTTGCGAAGACATAGAGGCCAAAGCAAATCAGTAATCCCCATACTACCTGTGCTATAATCCATAGTTTTTTCTTCATTGCTTTGTCCCCTCTTTCATTAATTATGCCCAGATTTGCTTAGCAGTATCGATTACTAAAGCAATCTTCTTCCATTGTTCTTCTTCGGTTAATTGGTTGCCTTCCTCGGTTGAGGCAAAACCACATTGGGTGCTAAGAGCTAAGTCTTGCAAGTCGTGGAATTGAGCGGCTTCTTTAACTCTAGTGATCAGGTCGTCAGGCTTTTCAAGTTCTGGCTTCTTGCTGGTTACAAGGCCAAGAACAACTTCTTTTCCTGCTGGTACTTCCTTGATTGGATCGAAGCTACCAGATCTTTTATTATCGAATTCTAGATAAAAGGCATCGACGTTTTCTTTAGCGAAAACATATTTGGCAACTGGACCGTAGCCGCCTTTTGCTGCCCAAGTTGAGTGGTAATTGCCGCGGCAGATGTGAGTTGAAACACGTAAGTCGTCTGGCAAGTCGACTAAAGCACCGTTGTTAACACGGAGGTATTTCTTTTCCAAGTCGTCACGGTCGAAACCTTGCTTAACCATTGTTGCCCAGAAGTCGTCATCAACAACCATGCCCCAAGTACAGTCATCAAGTTTGACGTCGCGGCAACCTGCATCATAGAGGGCGAGGATTAAATTGCGGTAGGCCTTTGAAATATCGTCGAGTAATTCGTATTCACTGGAGTAAAACTTCTTTACGGCTGTCACGTTTTCTGGACCACGAACGAGTTCGGCGTAGAATTGTGCGGGTGAAGGGATGCTTTGACGAGGAGTGACGTCACTGCTATCAGTGATACTCTTTAAATACTTAAAGGCTTCGAGATCAGGATGATCACCAGTAAATTCAATCTTACCTTCAACTTGGGCCGAATCGTTACGGGTTTCTTCATCGTGGAAGAAGTAACCGTGTTCTTGCTTAGTATGCTTGATTCCTCCGAAGCCCCAGAAGGTATCAAGGTGCCAGTAGCTTCGTCTAAACTCACCATCAGTGACGATCTTTAAACCAGCCTTTTCTTCTTTGGCAACTAATTTCTTAATTTCTTCGTCTTCAACTTTCTTTAAGTCATCCTTAGAAATCTTCTTTGCGGCAAAATCTGCTCTTGCTTGCTTTAATTCTGCAGGTCTTAAAAAACTACCAACGATATCATAATGTACTAAATTTCTACTCATAATTCTCTTCTCCTTTATTAAAAAAACAGGACAAAAAAAGCGCCTCTAGACAATTGCTTGTCTAGGGACGCTACTAGCGTGTTACCACCCTTATTCAGTATCAGCTTACACTGATACCCTCACTAAGTACGCTTCTAAAAATAGAAGTTATACTCGGACGCTATATCGGGCATCCCCCGTGAACAGCTTACTTGCGCTTGCTCTTCAATGGACTCCAAGACCATTTTCGTTAGGTACTCCCGCACTGCATTTCACCATCCGCAGCTCTCTTTGGCGGTAACCGCTAATTACTTATCTTTTCTTTGTCGCTCTTATTTGATTTGATCTTATATTATAATTTGGCTCTCATATTGTCAACATATTTTTAATATTTGCTTTTATTTTTTCATAAAGAAAAAGCCATGGAATATATCCATGACTTCTCTTTGATTAATTATCGTCCTTCTTCTTGCGCTTTCTGTCAGCGGCTAAGCCGAATAGACTCAAGCCTGCGAACAATGAACTAAGCCATGCAAGTGGACCTTTATGCGCTGAACCAGTTTGTGGCAACTCATTCTTCTTGGCATTCTCATTCTTGTTATTAGTTGTATGGTTGAAGATTGCGCTCTTAGGACTAATAGCTTGTTCGTCAGAAGTTGGACTAATTGGACCATCTGCAAAACTGTAATTAGTATTAGCGTTCTTGATCTTAGTAATTCCGCTATCCTTAAGCTTCAAGTAGTAAGGGCCAACGTTAGTTGGAAGACCTGTCATAACACTGTAAGTACCGTCAGTATTCTTAGTCATCCATTCATAGTCATCACCAGTTACTAGACCACCTGGATTCCAAGTTACTGAGTTAATAATATCGCTGACTGAGGTACCTTGACCGTTGTAAGTCTTCGTACCACTGTTTCCTAATTTATCTGTAGCAACTTTTGGATTAATCATGTACTTAATCGTACCGTTGACTTCACTGAAGCTGTAGTTTGGATTTGCATTTTGCAATGCTGCCAAAGCTCTGTCTGTCAAACGAGCTTCGTAAGTGCCCACATTATTTGGAACTTCATCAAGCTTATTACCACTTGCATAGTACCAATCAAAGCTGCTAGCCTGAATTCCTGTATCTGACAATGCAGTACCACTTACAGTATCAGTACCGCTAATGCTCAAAGCATCGAGATCCAATCCAGCAGCTTGACCATCGTAAGTCTTACTTTGATCATTATCAGAAATAGTTACACCGCTAATTGGCTTAGCAATGATTTCAAATGTGGCTGATCCACTATCAGTCAAAGTGATAGTGTAGATACCAACGTTCTTAGGAGCATTATGATCTGATGTATTCCAAGTATAGTCACCATCTTGAAGTTTGTACATACTACTATCGGTGCTACCTGGGTATGTGAATGTAACTTCAATGCTGCCGCCATGATTGATTTGTGCAGTTGTTACACCAGATCCATCAAATACCTTTCGGTTAGATCCAGATAATCCTGCAGAAGCAGTAGTTGAAGCAATATTGTAAGTTACAGTAGTCTTAAATGTCCACGTGTAGTTATCGTTGTTGCCAGTTAAGTTCTTCAATCTGGTTTCGACAGATGGTGATAATGCAACTGTGTAAGTACCAGCATTAGTTGGAGTAATTGCATTGCCATCAGCATCTACAAATTGAAGATCATTCTTGGTTAAAGTGATAGTTTGTGCTGTTCCATCTGGAGCGTAAATAGTAGCTGAATAGTGAACATTATTAATATTAGCTGCAACTAATAAATCACTTTCTGAATTTAACTCACTTTCATTACACCCTTAGTCTAGGCTTATAAAAACTAAATTCAATTATTCGGACTATACATATTTCGAAAATGTAAGCGCATACTATATTTACATTTTCAAAAAACTAACCTATTCAATTTTCAAATTTTATTATTTAAAATTTGAAGGGGTTTTATGATATGAAAAAACAAAATAAGTGGACGATTGCCATTGTCTCTGCCTTAATTGGAATCGTTGCCTGCACCACTAGCGTGCAAGCCGCAGACACAACTAGCGACGTCTCAACAAATCAATCAACTAGTGCAACAACTACCAGCTACAGCAAGGCTGATTACTTTTCACGTAGTCCAAAGATTATCCGTGTTAAGCATTCCACTCCTGCCTATTCCGATGCAGCATTGACCAACTCAGTTCGCACCGCTAGAAGTGGTGAACACTTTTTAGTTCAAAGTCTAATTACACCAAATTGCAAGGCTCCAGTAGTCAGAACCACAACTGGCTTGTATTTACCAGCAAAAACAAGTTTGCTTGCTGCAGTCAAGGGTTACCAAAATCCAAAGGGCTACCATCAAGTTCACTACACTCAAGTTAAGCCTTATGGTACGGTCGGCTACAATTTGTACCGCGGCTATGAAGGAATTAAGACTTGGCAAAAGTTAGTTTTTTTCAAATGCTTCATGGTATGATATAGATAACTACATCGCACCGCTTAGAGCGCAAGCTTGGCAAGGCCGTTCTGCTCATATTGAGGCAATGATTCACCAAGCCTACCAATATATGGGTAAACCATGGCTTGCAGGTTGTTCTTCAAGTCCAGCATACGGCGTTGACTGTTCTGGTCTTGTAATGCAAAGTCTCTACGCTGGTGGGATTAGCCCAACTCCAACTAGTTCAATTGGTCATGCCCATCCCGGCAATGAATGGAATTCACGTAACCTTTGGGCCGACAAGCACCTGAAGCGCGTTCCATATTCTGAACGTCAACGTGGCGATCTTGTCTTTTACTACCAACCAGGTACTCACACTATCTGGCACGTTGCAATCTATCTTGGCAATAACCGCGTGATCGAAAGCTGGCCACCACGTGTCATGGTCCAACCGATCGTTAACGGTCAACGCAACGTTATTGCCGGCATCAAGAGACCGTTTATTTAGTAAGGAAAAATGAAACATCAAAAATTAATCCTTTTAGCAACTTTATTTAGCGCCGGTTTAATGCTCACTACTAGTCAGACTGCTTTAGCCGATACTACAACAAGCGCAAACCAAACTACCGCTAATAATAGTTCAAATTCAAATACTAATAACTCAAACAATAATTTAAATACGAAGGATCCAAATAGTTCAAGTTATACTGACTCTAGTCAAAACAAGAATGAAAACCAGAATCAGACTGAAAACAAGGAACCTGAAAAAAACGAATCTACTACTAATAAGCAACTTGAGGCTAAAACTCAACCTAAGCCCAAAGCTCGTTGGGTTAGTCAAAACGGCAAGCGCTACTATGTGGTCAACAACAAGCCAACCAAGGGTTTGAAGAAGATCGACAAGGATTGGTACTTGTTCGACAAAAATGGTGCTATGCTCACCAAAGTCCGTAAGATTCCCAAGCAAAGCAATTACGGTTACTTTGGTCAGGATGGCAAGCGCAAGTTCAAGAATACCAAGACTAGTCGCGCCTACTACTGGATCAACAAATCCGGCAATATCACAGGTATTAAGAATTATGCTAAGGTAATTTGCCAGCGTCCTGAAATGCCTACTGGTTGTGAAATCACCGCTGTAACAATGATGATCAACTTTGCTGGTAAGAACATTACTAAAGATCAAGCAGCAAAAATCATGCCACGCAGCCTCAACCCTAACAAAGGCTTCATCGGTTCACCTTATAAGAAGTTTCCGTTGGGCTTCTGGGTCGCACCAAATGGCGTTAAGCCTGTGGTTAAGCACTACCTTGGCACTGCCACCAATATGACTGGCTGCAGCATTGCAGCAATTAAGAAAAAGCTGATTCGTTCTCACCTAGTTGTGGCTTGGGTTGGCTGGTTCGATGGTTTTTCTAACCATGCCATTGCCCTCACCGGTTACCACGGTAACACTTTGTACTACAATGATCCGTGGACTGGTACTAAGCGTTCAATGAGTGTAGCAACGTTCCAACGTCACTGGGCACTCGATGGTCACCGTGCATTGAGTTATTAATTTGAATAAAAAGAATAAGGCTTACTTCAAAAGTAAGTCTTTTTTAGTACTCTAATTTTCAGTATGGAGAAAATCAAATGAAACCTATTGACAGACCTTTATATCTAAAACGGATTGAACCTATGATAAATACTGAATTTATCAAAATTATTACTGGTGTACGTCGATCTGGAAAAAGTTATTTATTATTGATGATTAAAGATAAACTCTTAAGCATGGGCGTAGACGAAGATCAGATTATTTATATTAATTTTGAAAATCCTGAGTTTTTCGATTTATTATCTTACAAAGATTTGTATAAATATCTAAAAGATAAGGTAGTTGCAAATAAAAAAGTATATTTATTATTCGATGAAATTCAAGAAGTTTCAGAATGGCAAAAATTAATTAATGGGCATAGAATTGCATTTGATTCCGACATCTATGTTACTGGTTCTAATGCATCACTTCTCTGGAAAGATGGCCACTTACTTAACTGGTCCATATGTTGAAATAAAAATGCTACCATTAACCTTCAAAGAATTCTTGTATTTCAAGAAACTAGAGAATACCGATCCCGCACGGCATTTAAGCGAATATCTCGAATACGGTGGTTTTCCTTCCGTAGTTTTACAAACAAATTCTCAATTAAAACGTGACGTTTTATCAGGAATTTATAATAGTATTTTGTTAAGAGACGTCGCTGGTCGAGCTACTATTAAGAACACTGAAGTTTTGGAAAGAATTGCATTATACCTTTTAAGCAATACTGGTCAATTGATCAGCATTAACAAAATTGCCAATACTCTGCGGTCTTCAGGTCTTAAAGTAAGCAACAATACGATTGAAAATTATCTTGAACTATTGCATAATGCTTTTCTGTTTTATAAAGTTCCTCGTTTTGATATTCGCGGAAAAAAATATTTACGAGGTCAAGGTAAATATTATGTTGTCGATCTAGGCTTCATTAGATCACAATTACAACGAAAAAATATTAATCGCGGTTCTAAGATTGAAAACCTAGTTTATCTTGAATTACTTAGTCGTAGTTATGAAGTCTTTGTCGGTAAATATAATGATAAAGAAATTGACTTTGTAGCTCAAAAGGATACGGATGTAAAATACATTCAAGTGACAGATCAGATTCCCGAAAATAGTACTCGTGAATCTGATAATTTCTTGCACTTACCTACTGGTTATCAAAAGATAATCATTACTAACAATTGGGACGACGTTGGTAATATTGATGGCATCCCTGTCATTCACATAATTGACTTTTTAACCAAATAAAAAAATCGACTCACTTTTAAGGTAAGTCGATTTTTTAATTTAATGATGAATTTTAAAGTAAGCGTAAAGCTAAGCCTAAAGCAGAGTTTCCAACTGAACAGTCGCTTAATACTTTTATTGGCATTCAGGCAATGAGCTACAACGAACGCTATTTCAATCGAATCCACAAAGGCTTTGGTCAGGTTCAGGATACCTTAGAATCCTACTTTGATTAAATAAAAGATTAAAAAATCGATCTACGAGAAAAATCTATTTACACAAAAAATTTGACAGTTTCATAGTACTAGTGATATACAAAGAAAAGCGGCCTTTTTTCTATTGCTGTAGATATTAGAAGAGTATTAAGAAGATCCACAGCTGAGCAGTTTTTGTTATCGGTAATGTAATTGATTTTAAAGATGAGAATTTGAGATAAAAGAAAAATGATATCTTTGCATGCTGCATTGATATCATTTTTTATTAGTGCAGTTGACTTATAAACTATTAAAGAATTTCCTAATATTCTGTGACATTAATTTACGACGTTCATTTAAGAAATGATTGTATTGGTGATAATCCAATTCATTTAAATCTGCTGGAATTGCATTAGCCTGATCATTTTCACCAGAATGATACTTGGTAGTTTCCATATCTGTCATATAGTCTTTAGGTGCTCTATCGCCTATCTCAAGATTTCGTGGCTGCGTTATCCAAACATAATTTGCTACCTGATTATATTCACTTTGTTTAAAACCATTTTTACGTAAATATGCTTTTGGAAAAATATGATGAATATTTCCTTGTTCGTTAATAGTATCTGCTGTAAATTTATCTTTTTCTAACCAAGCATGACTTTTAGCATGTATTTGTGACATTTGAAAAATTCGCCAATTTGTCAGTTGAGTAGTTTGTGCCACAAGATTATTAGGTAAAGTCAAATTCCAAAATTCATCAGTTAAATTATCTGTAATTACATTGTTAAAAAATTCAACCAATTGATTATTAGAATTATTTTCAACTAATAAACGTAAGTCTTTATCAAATCCTGTCTCCGGACTTGAACCATAGCGTTTAGTTAAGGCTGACATTAAGATCCACTGTTTAGTATATTTTTCTATCTCATCATTATTAAAACTGGTATACTTTTTCAAATACAAATAAAGAATGTAGCCAAAATTAGTGTAAGAATCAGGCAACTTAGCATAACTTTTATCCACTATACCTAAACTCTTTAACAATAAAATATAGCGTTTAAAATTGCTCTCGTTTAATACATATTGAATTGTTTCATTTAATTTTTGATATGACTTTGCCATTGCCTCCTCTGTATAAGTTTTAGTTTCAAAATCACGTCCTGAAATTAAACTTATTAATTGTGATAATCGACCACGAAGAAAGCCAATTCCTAAACAAATATGTAATAAGTCACCAAAATCTGGATCAAAAATCGTAGTATTCTCATTTTTAGCCCAAGCAATATGCTGATAGTACTCTGAATCTGCAAAATCTGGATCCATTTGCTTAATATTATCGGCTAATGCAGCATCATTATAAATTTGAATGAAGTATTCAATTTCTTTTCTCAAATCATTACCATGATGTGTCACATCAGAAGATAATCTTGATATAGCAAAATCAGCCGATGATAGTCTTGTCCCTTTTTGATTAATTCTATTAAAAATATCAGTTACTTGATCAATTGGTAATTTACTATCTAAATTAATAACTCCAATTTCAGACTCAGAAATTGCTTTTAACTTTTGAATAATTGCATTAAGTTTATTACCAGGTAATCCTAAACTTTGACTATTATTAATAACGTATTCAAATTCATCAAAACTAGGTTGATTAAAAATTGATATATCTGGAATCCATTTAGGATCTTTTGCAATAGCAGCACTTCTAGTAGCAAATTCCTCAGTAGTTGGATTAAATGCAATATAAATTCGTTTAGACAAATACTTATCATCAACTATTTTATGCCCTTCTAATGCTGCCTTTAAAGCTGTGATTCTCTGTTGGCCGTCAATAATAATTTCTTTATTTTGACCTTTACTACCATTCTTTAATGCAGCATCAGGATTTTGCCAAGTGACAATAAAACCAATAGGATATCCTCGATATAATGAGTCAATTAAATCCCTAACCTGTACTGACTTCCATACAAAAGGTCGTTGCATTTCTGGGAGACCTATTTTGTCTTCTTCAATCCAATGAAGTAATGTTCCTACATTAGTGTGGTCTACACTATAACTTTTGTTTGTATTTGACATAGATGCACTTTCTTATAAATTAATCTTCAGATTCATTCGAAGCCAATCTTTCAGCTTGACTAACAACAGTATCAACAGCTTTAGGAGCAATATCAGGTGGATATCCGTATTTTCTAAGAAGATGTTTTACTGCAACTCTCATTTTAGCTTGAACATTTCTACGTCGTTGCCAATCAACTCCTGATTCTTTTTTCACAATTTTTACTAATTCAGCTGCAATTATATGAAGTTTTTCTTCTCCAAGAACTTGAACTGCCTTTTCATGATTTGCTAGAGCATCGTAAAAAGCAATTTCTTCATCAGATAAACCCAGATCTTTTCCTTTTTCTTGCTCTGCATTCATCTTTTTTGCCATTTCAATTAATTCACGAATGACAATCTCGCTTGTAATCCCTCTTACATTATATTTTTCAATTGCATCCTTAAGCATGTCATTAAATTTCTTACCTTGAACTAGATTCTTTCTTTGATAAGATTTTATTTTACCCTCAAGTAATTTTTGTAGAACAATAATAGCAATATTTTGTTCTGGCATCTTTTGAATCTTTTTTAAGAATTCATCCGAAATGACATCTAAATTAGGCTTTTCAAGCCCCATATCTTTATATATATCTACATATGGTTCTGAAATTATAGACTGATCTAAATATTGTCTAATACGATATTTTACAATTTTAGAATCATTTGTTTGTTTACTGCCACCTGAAACAGATCCAGCATTATTTAATTTATTAATAAAAGCTTTAACCGTGACAAAAAATGCAATTTCTGGCGCCATTTTTTGTGCTTCATCAAAAGTCGATACCAAAGCAAAAGCTTTTTGTGCCTCTAACACAGTATCTAAAAACTTCTGTTGTGTTTCTTTATCTTCAGCTAGGATTTCATTGGCAACTTTAGTAACAGTTTGTATCCGCTCAGCCGAATTATTAGAATCAAATTCGGAATAATCAATACCGTAAAGAAAATCATTCTTGATAATTTCAAATTTTTCTTTTAATAAATTCAATGCTTTATTAACATCAATACCTACTTGATTTTGATCTGTTTTAGAGTAGAAACTTAAAGCTGATTTTAATTGATCAGCTATTCCAATATAATCAACGATTAATCCACTATCCTTATCTTTAAATACTCGGTTAACGCGAGCAATAGCCTGGATCAAATTATGCCCATGCATTGGTTTGTCAATATACATCGTATTAAGACTTGGTGAATCAAATCCCGTTAACCACATATCAACGACAATGACTACAGAAAGCTCATCATTATTATCCTTCATTCGTTTTTCTAGAATAGCTCGATCATGTTTGGAAGTCTTAAATTTAGCTAATTCAGGTCCATCAGAGGCTGATGTCGTCATTATAATTTTTATCTTTCCCTTATTAATATCATCACTAGCCCAATTAGGTTTTAATTTTATTATTTCATTATATAAACGAACAGCATTTTGACGAGATAATTCAACAATCATTGCTTTGCCAAATTCTTCTTTTCTACGAGCTGCAAAATGTTTAATAAAATGTCTAGCAATTTTCTCAAGTCTAGGCTTAGAACCTGCTAAAACCTCTAATCGTGTAAATTCTTTATTTCTTCGAATATTATCCGGTTCATCCGGATTATCATTCAATCCAACATCTTTAATTAAACGTTTGTATTCTTCTTCCGATCCTTTTTTTAACTTGAGCGGAATAACATGACTTTCATAATAAATACGCACAGTCGCATGGTCATTAACAGCTTGGGTTATATCATAAATATCAATATACTTACCAAATACTGCAGTAGTTGACTTATCAGCTAAGTTAATCGGAGTACCAGTAAATCCAATAAATGAAGCATTAGGCAAAGCATCTCTCAAGTATTTTGCATATCCATACCGAAGTCCATTTTTAGTTATTTTAGCTTCTAAGCCATATTGCGTTCTATGTGCCTCATCAGCTATAACAATAACATCAGATCGTTTCGTCAATACTGGCATTTTAGTTTCACCTTTTTCAAAATCAGGTGAGAATTTTTGAATTGTACTAAAGACGATACCACCAGAATTTCGTGACATGTAATCTCGTACTTCTTCACTATTTTCAGCATGATCTGGATTTTGCTGAAGATATTCATGAGCTTTATCAAAAGTCTCAAAAAGTTGATCATCTAAATCGTTTCGATCATTAAGCACCAAAATTGCTGGGTTACCTAGCTTTCTTGAAACAATACCTGAGAAAAATACCATTGATAGTGATTTACCTGAACCAGTTGTATGCCAAACCACGCCTATTCTTTTATCATTAGGATTAGCTAAGGTCCTTTTTGCCGCAAGAACAGCTTTATTCACCATATAATACTGATGATAAGCAGCTACAATTTTTATAGTTTTATCACCATTAGTTTCAAAAATAATGAAATTTTGAATAAGATTAAGCAGGTCTTTTGGATTTAACATATACCTAATCATTGTTTCAAGTTGAAGATCTGAAAGATCACTTACTTGTTTAGGTGCGCGCCAACGCATAAACCTATCAAATCCAGAAGTCAAAGTACCCGCCTGAGCATTTACTCCATCAGATATAATCAAAATCTCGTTATATTGCATATAATTTGGGATTTCCGCTTTATAAGTTTGGAGTTGGTTATATGCATCTTCTATGGTGGTCTTTTCATTACTCATATTCTTGAGCTCAAAAGTAACTAAAGGCAGTCCATTGATAAAAATAGAAACATCTATTCGACGACTATTGTCACCGTATTTTGATGTAAATTGATCAGTAACTAATAAATCATTATTATCAATATTTTTAAAATCAATTGGATACAAAGTTACAGTTCGTTGCTGTCCCTTTTCTGACATTTTTACTTTAGCTCCACCAATAATTAACTTATGTAACTGGTGGTTATTAATCATTAAATCAGGATTGTCAGCAAGCTTAACAAATTGCTTATATGCAGATTTATAAACTTTATCACTATATCCTGGGTTTAATTTTTTTAAGGACGCCAAAAGGCGAGGTTTTAAGATCGAATTTTCTGGATCTTTTCCTCGCTCAGCGTCTATTTCAGAATTTGCTTTTGTATAACTTTCACTCTTAAGAACTTGATAGCCAATTTCTTTGAGTCTATCGAGTGCTAAATCTTCTAAGTCCTCTTCTGATAAATATGCACTCTTTTTCATAGTCTAAGATCTCCTATTACTAAACTTATAATTTCATTTTAGCTAATAATGAAGGCTTTGACCATGGTTAATGGATTAAATGATAATTTACTTGAATTAATAAAAGCTAGTTTTAATAAAATAGTTATTGATAAAAGTAAAAAGGAAACGATTAGTAAAATATTTAGAGTTTATTCTGGCTTTGCATTTAATAAAAACGATTGGGCTGATGATGGAAAACCGATAATAAAAATAAAAGATATAAATAACATGACAATTAATTTAGAAAACTTATCTAAGGTGAACAATTTAGATAAGTTAAAAAGAGCAGAGAAATATTATATTACAGGTGGTGAAATTGTAATTGCCTTAACCGGGGCTACATTAGGGAAATTTGGAATAGTTCCGTATAACTTTAAAGGTTATGTTAACCAACGAGTGGGACTAATTTTTCCAAAATTATCTGAGGTAAGTGTACTGGGTATACTTCTCCAAAAAGATATTATGAATAGAATAATTAGTTTAGGACATGGGTCAGCTCAACCCAATATCAGTCCAACCACAATTAATAAATTAATTGTGAATATTGATATTAAGTCATGTAAAAAATTTGATAAAACTTTTGCACCTATTTATCAAGAAATAATATACAACCTATACGAGAAGCAACTACTACAGAATATAAAACAAGAACTTATGCTTAAATTATTTTAAAAATCAAATTCGACTAAATTATCATTTATTTGATTATTTAACTCTATTTTTTTTGAAATAGGATCAATAATATTTACTACTTCTCTCTGTTTTTCTAAATTAGGAATCTCAACAACGAAATTCTTCATTGCATTGCCTGATACTTCTTTAAACGTTGAACCTGATGCTATTTGTTCAAGATTATCTTTGTTACTCAACATTAGATAATAAAGATACTTAGGCAAAACCTTATTTTTATTTGGAATGATGCTCTTGAAACCTTGATTAGTAGTTAAGTCATTTGCAGCAATAGCACAATATCCTATTGGAGCTCTCGAACTAATTAAAACTGTATCTTTAGGTAATATTCTGGTACTAGAATTTTTAAAGCCTGATTCACTGATATCTCTAGCTCCATGCGAAATATACATTTTTGTATATCCACTTAAATCTTTGGGTGTAATCCAACTAATCCCCCTTTTTTTATAATATTCTGCTTTCTTTGTAGATGGTGTTCCTCCACCTATTACTTCACCAATTTCTGAAATTTTCACTTTCATCCTATGTACTTCCTATGCGCTATTTTCACATTCTGTTGCTTAACCATTGCATAATGCAATGTTGTATCTATACGCTTGTGTCCTAATAATCTTTGCAACTGTTCAATTGGCATTCCTTTATCTATTGCGGTTGTTGCTAAAGTCCTTCTAAATTTATGTGGATAAACATGTGATATACCAACCTTATTGCCAAGACTTTTTAATCTGGACTCAATTCCACCTATAGTTAATCTCTTATTTGGTCTCCTAATTGATACAAATAAAGCTTCTTCACTATCAATCCTTTCTTCAATGTATTTCTTCAGATGTAATTTAGCTCTAGCATCAAAATAAGCAATTCTTTCCTTATTTCCCTTGCCAAATACAATACATTCTCTTTCATTAAAATTAATATCATCTTTATTCAGCAGAACTAATTCTCCAACACGCATCCCAGTTGAAGCCAAAAAATCAATTATTGCAAGATCACGAATGTTACCGCAACCATCTCGTAATTTTTCCAATTCTTCATCTGTATAGGTTTCTTTAACAGTAGTTGCGATTTTCACTTTATGGATTCTTCGAACTGGGCTCTTAATGATGTAATCTTCATCTTCTAACCAATTGAAGAAGCTAGAAAGTATACGTCTAATATTATCAATGGTTATTTTACTGGAACTATGTTGTAATTGATAGTTCATTAAGTAGTTTCTTAACTCATCAGTTATTACTTCTCTAGCATTTTTACCAAGCGTATCTAAAGCTTGAATCAAAGTTGCCTTATAGTATTTTAGAGACTTTTCTGAACATCCTTCAGCTCTTTTAGATGAGAAATATCGCTTAAGCAATACCTCATTCTTTAGTTCATCAGGTTCCTTTCTTACCACTAACTTCTTCATCGACTGTTTCAACTTGATTAACTGACTATTGTTCAAATAAGGCAACATATCAGTTATTACACATTGAACTTCACTTTGTTGCATGATTTTATCTCCTCGTTTTTGATAAAATCATACACTAATATGATAGCTAAGAAGAATAAATGATAATTTAGCGGCTTAAAAATATTTATTTAATAGTTCTTGCCTTAACTTGCTAAGTACATTATTTTCCACTTGAATATTGTTAATTTGAAGTTGTATTCTTTCAAACACAGTAAAGATATTATTATCAATAATCGGAACTTCAAAATCATTAAATAGTTCCTTTCTGTAAAAACTACGTGCACTTCCTGAAGCAGAACCTTTAACTCTTTTATTGATATAATTTACATATTCATAAAGAAGTAGTCCTGGCATACGGGAATTTTTAACTCTAAACCTCCACATATTTTGATTTTGTAAGGACGGTAAGACATTGGACGTTATAAAGCCTGTTTTACCAATGCTAGCTCCGACCATTACTAAAACTGTATCAAATTTTTTAAAAGCAAATTTTTTATACTCATTAAAGTTGTCTTGATCAATATATACTACATCAAATTTATTAAATAAATGGTTGCTGCCAATATTTTTAGTTCGTAAGATCAAGAGCTGCTTTTGTGCAACATATTCTTTGCTTTTAAATGCATATCCATTCTGAATTGTAGCTATATTTGATAGTTTAGTACGCGTGGTGCTAGTTAAATCGTTTTAGTTAATAAAAAAGTCCAATCGGACTAGACTCAAGTTGTAGTATCAAAAAGAAAAGAGTCTGATCTGATTGAACTGCCTTAAGCTTAAGCGTTTTAGCCACCATTTACAAGTTAGTTTTAAAGATTTAGTGATAATTTGTCGGCACTGGTATCGTTTGTATGCACCGGCTGAGTTTACTCATCGGCGAAATATTGATCAAATTAAAACTACGGACAGTCTGATTTTGGCTTTACTTATCTGGCAAGCTAAGACAGGAATTGAATCACAAAGAAGATTCTGTGAATGTTTCAATTGTTTATCACACTCACGTTTTAATCGGCGTTCACGTCAGCTATTGCAATTGATTTATCAGATACGGCAAGAAATGAATAAAAAGGTTGACCTGAATGGACAGTTCTTGATCATTGACAGCTTTCCGGTACCTGTTTGCCAACCAATTCGCAACTATCGTGCTAAAATTTTTCGCGGTTATGCCAACATTGGTTATAAGGCCACCAAGAAAATTTACTTCTATGGTTTCAAAGTTCATGCTATTGTTAGCGATGACGGTTACATTCTTGATTATGTCGTAACAAAGGCATCAGTTCATGATGCCAGGGAGACAGTTGAACTGATAGAAAATACCCATCCATCTAATTACTATCTTCTTGGCGACGAAGGCTATTTAGGCAAAGAACTGCATCAACAGCTAAAACAAATGGGTTATGAACTTTGGACACCATATCGTAAAAATATGACAGGAGCTAAAAAGCACAATGATCATCAATTGATGGCTATTCGCAGAACAATTGAAAGCGACTTTTCGCTTCTGACCTATTACAATGCCGAGAACAATCGAGCACGTAGTCTGATAGGCTTTCAAAGCCGGTTGGAAATTGCAATTTTAGCTTATAATTTGGCTTATTGTCTAGAACGATTTAACTAGCACCACGCGTAGTTTAGTAGTATCTTTATTAATTTGCTTTGTAAAAATTACATTAGCTAACTCAAGTAAATTATCATTTATTTGATTATTTATCATTAATTTTGAATCTAGCGTTTTAAGTGGATTTGCAATATTCCTTTGATCATTTAAATTTATTGGAATTTTTATTTCTATCTCTTCTAATTCTTTTTTGTTAATAGAAGTAAATACAGTTCCATTAGCTAATGAATTTATAGATGTTCCTATCTTTTTTAAATAATAATATAAATATTCTTTTGAATAGCCTGGCTTAACTCTTATACAAGCTAGACCGCGACCGAGCGAAATTTCTTGATTGGCCCAATTTATTTTACCAACTGGTGCTCGAACACTAAATAAAATATCGCCTTGATTTGCTATTGTTTTAAATCTAGTGGTATAAGTATCAATTTTCGGATAATCCTCGCCAAATGTTCTCACACCTTGCAAAAATGGAAGTCCGATTCCAGAATTATTATAAAAAATTGATTTAGGAGATTGCCCCATTATTATGTCTGCTATTTCTTTAAGTTGAACAGATTTATATTTCATATCCTAGTTCCTTCAATACATCCTTAATCTTTGCTTCTAACTTATCACTCTCTTCAAATTGTTTCTTTAATTCACCTGTCAGTTTTTTCATCTTTATTTCATAAGGAATGCCATCATCTTTTTGTGGAGGAAGCCCAACATATCTACCTGGTGTCAGAACATAATCATTTTTAGCAATTTCATCCAATGAAGCTACCTTACAATACCCTGCTACATCTTCATATTTTTGATCATTTGTACCACGGAAAGCATGATAAGTATCTGCAATTTTTTTAATATCTTCTTTATTAAATTCGCGATGAGTACGATCAACCATTTCACCCATATTACGAGCATCAATAAATAAAGTCTTACCTCTTCTGTCATTTTCATGTTCAGAATTTTTATTCATGTCAATGAACCAAAGAGAAACAGGAATACCGGTAGAATAAAACATCTTATCTGGGAGTGCAACAATTGCATCAATCTTATCATCTTCCAAAATAGCTTTTCTAATAGCATGTTCAGCTTTATTTGACGTAGAAAGGGCACCATTTGCTAAAACGAAACCTGCTTTACCATCTGGAGTTAATTTACTAATGATATGTTCCATCCAGGCGTAGTTTGCGTTACCTACAGGAGGTACACCGTATTTCCAGCGAGCATCATCCCTTAATTTGTTTCCATTCCAATTCTTAACATTAAATGGTGGGTTAGCTAAAATAAAATTAAATCTCATACCTTTATGGAGATCATTAGTAAATGTGTCCCCTTGATGTTTCCCCAAATCACTATCAATACCTCGAATAGCTAAGTTCATTTTTGCTAATTTCCAAGTAGTTGGATTAGATTCTTGACCATAGACGGCTAAGTCTTTAATATCTCCAGCATGTTCTTTTACAAATTCTTCGGACTGAACAAACATACCACCAGATCCGCAACAAGGGTCATATACTCGGCCTTTATATGGTTCAATCATTTCAACCAATGTTCTAACAATTGATCTTGGAGTATAAAATTCACCGCCATGCTTACCTTCTGCACTAGCAAATTGCTGTAAGAAGTATTCATAAACACGCCCCAATATATCTTTGTCACGTGAATCTTTAGATCCAACGTCTATATCTGATATTAAATCAACTACTTCACCTAGCCGTTCTTTGTCCAAATCTTGAGATTCATAGTTTTTACTCAGAATGCCTCTTAAAGTATCGTTTTCTTTTTCAATCGCATCCATTGCTTTATCAATAACTTCACCAATTTGAGGCGTTTTAGCAGCTTTCTCTATATTTTCCCAACGCGCTTCTTTAGGTACCCAAAAAATATTATCTCCAACATATACATCTTTATCTTCAGCATCTTCTGGATAATCTGATTTTAATAATTCATCATGTTTTTCTTCGAATGCATCAGAAACATATTTTAAGAAAATTAGACCTAATACAACATTACGATATTCAGATGCATCCATACTTCCCCTTAACGCATCTGCCGCTTTCCATAACTTATCTTCAAAATTAAGTTCTTTTGATTTAGTTGCCATTTAAATCTCCTTACATCCACTAACATTTATATATCAATAATTCTAAATAAAAGAGAACAAGTATTCAATCTGCTTTCTATTTAAAAAACTCCTCATATTTCACAACTCTAACATTATGCTCTCTAGCATACTTCTCAAAATTATCCGTAGATTCCTTAACGAAAAAGTACAAATACGTTTTTCTTACCTTAGGAAGTAATGCAGCTCTAGTAATCAATGTATCAATCATCTCATGATTTAACTTGTCTGCATTTCTCCACTTACACTCACCTATTATAGCCTCAGAGTCATCGTGATTGCTTGCTACAACATCAATTTCTTCTTGACGATGTTTAATTGGATTGTTTCCCCACCAACTAGAAATTTTCTTAGGATAAAATAGCAGATCATCTTGCTGCCATAACCAATCACGTGAAGCTTGCTCAAACACAGGACCCAAGAAGCGAGGCAATTCATCCATAATACCTATTAGAATTCCTTTGGTTCTTTCAAGAGCAATTTGATCTTGAGCTTCAGCAATAAACTTGAACCAAAATTTAAACATATTATCTTTAAAAGCATAAATAGCTTTTCTAGGGCTATTTTCAAAGATAGGTTGCTTACGTTCAATAATTTCAAGATCAATTAAATTGTTAAGATAAGCACTTATACTACTACCATTACTCATACCGATTGCTTGACTAATCTGTGTACTTTTACTCTTACCATGTGCCAAGGCATTTAAAATAGAAAAATAAGTGGCTGGCTTTCTCAATTCTTCCTGTAGAAGAACGTTAGGCTCATTTTGTAACGGGGCATTTTGATTTAAAAACATCTCTTGAATATTTTCTTCTACGGATTTTGTTTGATCGATAAAACTTAAGTATTGTGGAATTCCATCAGTTATTCCGTAATAAGCTAGTAAATCTTCATTGTTAACTTGAGGTAACATCTTCTTAGTATTAAAGATATCAAAAGGTCTAATCTTAAATTGGCCAGTTTTTCTACCATATAAAGGACTCTTATAACCAAGAACCTGATGCTCCATAAAGGACATTGATGATCCACACAAGATTAACATAATATTATTTTTTTCTTTGTAAATATGATCAATTGTGTACTGTAAGATTGAACTAATTTCGGCTGATGCTTCTGCAAAGTATGGATATTCATCCATTACAAAAATCATTTTTTCGTTTTGATTATTGGCAATATCTTGAACTTCTTCAAATGCTTCCGCAAAATCATAAAAGGTTTTATGTTTATTAACTCGTCCCGGTTCTTCAAAATCTAAAATTGCATTAGACAAGAAACGCAAATTAGTTTCAGCTGTAGCCTCTACCCCCTGAACGTAAATTGCAGGTTTATTTGATATGAATTGTTTAATCAGCGAGGTTTTTCCTACACGTCTTCGTCCATAAATAACAGCCATTTCAAATTTGTCGCTGTTATACATGTTGTTTAAATTTTTTAATTCAATTTCACGTCCGATAAATTCATTCATCGTTTATGCCTTTCAGTAACTTAGATTACAGTAATTACGATTACTGTAATTATAATTATCGTAATTACAATTATTATAATCTCGCTTACAAATTTTAGCAAAAATAAAAAAGCAGCCCTTTCTGGAATGCTTCATTTTATAAATAACTATCTATTCATCATCCTGATAATACAAATCGTTAAAATTCTTATGCTTATATTGCTGTGCAAGTTGCGGATTCTTCCAAGCAACGCAGTTAGTCCAAAGACCAGCACCTTCACCAATCACTAATACAGGTTGACCATTTTCAGTATGAGGGCCGTAGAAAGTACCATCACCAGCGCCTTGCATCCATCCCATGACATTCAAATATTTAATGCCATGTGCCTTCCAAAAGCTAGCTCTTCCCCAATTTTTAGTTTTTTCAACTAAGCCGGCATCAACCTCTTCTAGTGCTAATTTCATTAATTCTCTAATCAAATCAAAGAAGTAGCACATTAATTCCTTTTCACGAGCAATAACATTATTTTCAAACTTAATAATTTTTACGATATCAGTTATAATAGATTCCATAAAGACCAGCTTCTAATGTGTTTTTTGTTCTTAACATCAGACTACTGGTCCTTTTGTTTTAGCTCAAGTCCAAATTCAAAGGACTTGAGCTTTTTTAATTATTTATTCAACTTACCGCAAAAAATTATACACTTAGCTATTCATGTCAACCGCGTCAATTTGATTGTTATCATAAGTAGTAAAGTACAGAATTCCTTTATCTAAATTCATACAGTCTGAATACATTGTATATTCAAATTTACCAGGTTCAATTTCGTCCAATCTCTTTGCTTGTTCGACTGAATGCAAGATATTGAAGAAATTCGTTACACTTTCAGTTTCGTCATCACTCTTAGGTGCATGTGCCAAAGTAAACGCTACCTTAACAAAGCGTAAGCTAGAATCCATTCCGCCAAGTAAATGACGTGTCCCTAGACCTCTACTATACATATTCAAAACATATTCAAATCAACATTAGGAACAATTGTATTCTTAGGTTGTGCTGGTGAGACAGCCGCAAAATCAGCCAACTTTTCAATTTGTGCTGGGAAAACTGAAAAGTTGGTTAAGATATTCACTGAATCGTCATAAATATGCATCCCGCGATACTCATCAGAAATCGCTACACGGTGAATGGCTACATAAGGATCTAGATCATTCTCCCATTTGCCATCAATCTTTTTGTAATTTGGATCAGGTCCATCAGTAATTGCAGTGTAGCCAGCGATTTTTTGATCAACGATTAAGACCCAGGCTACACCGTCATCAATATCTGCAGTAATTGTTTCAACATCGGGATAACCACTTTGCCATTGCGGGTTCCCCTCTTCCTTTAGAAATTTCTTAGCCTCATCAATGATCGGCATAATTTGTTCAAGGTCATTTTTGGTAGCTTGACGAATATAAATTGGTGACATAGTGTCCCTTCATTTAAATAAAATTTTATCAAAGGGGTTGTTTTTTCGCTAATTTAAAAACTACCATGCGATAATTCTTAATGAAAAAATCCACGAACCATTGGCTCGTAGATCTTTAATAATAATTAGAATAAATCAATGTGACGTAGTTTTCGTTTTAAGGTTCCTTGCTTTTCTAAGAGTACGAATTTACGCGATAAAGTTTCGGGAGTAGTACCTAAATACAAGGCTAAATCTTTCATTTTTAGTGGCAAAGTAAATGAGTTCTTATTCACTTGTTTTGCATAAGTCTGCAAATAACTCAATAGTCTATCTTCCACCTTAGGCAAACTAAGTAATTGAATTTGCCTATGCATAGCACGTACTTTAATAATATTTTGCTCTAAGAGTTGAATACTTAATTCTGGTTTCTTTTTCATTAGCGCTAAAAATTCATTTCGATTAAGCAAACAAATCTCACTATTTTCTGTAGCTTCAACATAAGTATTGATATTTGCTTCACCAAATAACCAGTTTTCACCAGCATAATCACCCGTTTTTAAAATCTGGGTAACATTCTCGCGACCATTTTCGTCTAAAGTATAAAGGCGAGCACCACCATGAGCAACAATTACTAAATTATTACTTGATGTAGGATCCATTACTAATTCACTTTTTTGATAATTCTGATGGTGAACTAGCTCTTCTATTTGCATTTGATCATTTGTCGGTAATGCATTAAATAATGGAACTAAGTGTACACACAACTCTGCCATTCAAAAAACTTCCTTTACTTAAAAATCATCGTCATCATCATCTTCTTCAGTATATAATCCTTCACGTAATTCATGGCCCAAGAAGTTTTGTGATTGACGAATTTGTTCCTTAATCCATGTTAGAAGTTCAATTAAATTGGCACTCAATTCTGGCCAAGCTTCTTTTTGAGCTAAAGCAATTGCCTTAGTAATAAATAAGATTTGTGTATCAAAGTCTTTTACTAAAGCAAAAAGTTGGTCTTGGCCATCTTTGTACTTGCTTGCTCCGTCTTCCTCAAGCATAGTATATTCTTTAAATTGATCAGTAATAGTAGGTATGCTTTCGCCATTATTAACTAAAATCTGATTTAGCCTGTTAAACTCATTCTGTTCATATCTGATCCACTCATCAGCATGCTGCTCTAAAAACAAACTAGCTTGACCCTTAGCGAAGAACTTAGCTTGATTAATTTTTAAAGTGTGAATCAGTAAATTGGCAATAATGTGACCAACCATTGCACCAGCTGTAGGCTTATGATGATCAATGTCACTTCGCTTTAACTCTGCCTTATATGCTTCTTCAGCCTTCATTAGTTTAACTCCTTTGCCTTTACACCCTTAACTTCATAGCCCATCTTTTCGATTGCTGTTTTAACATCATCAACATCAGCCTTATCAGCATTCATCATGAACTTTAACTTACCGGCATTAAATAATACCTTAATTTGATCTGTACCATCGACATCTTCAACAGCTTTTTCAATCTTGGTTAAACAAGATGGGCAAGTCATCCCACCTAACTTCATCATTACTTTTTGCATAAAAATCTTCCTTTCTTATTCCTTACATGTTTAATGCTAAATCTTTTTCTTTATCAGGAAATTGATGGTTATCAACTTTTCGACGATTTCTAATTAAGCGCATACCATTTAAAATTACGACTAAGATGCTAAATTCATGAATAAACATACCGCTAGCCATTTCGACATAACCTGCAAATAACCCAATGAATAGTAACAACACGGTTAACAATGCAATTACAATATTTTCATTCATATTTAAAACGGTCCGCTTAGAAATTGATAAAGCATAGGCAATTTTACGCAAGTCATTTTTGACTAAGACAATATCTGAAACATCGACTGCAACATCTGTACCGCTACCGATTGCAATAGCCACATCGGCATTAGCCAATGCAGGACTGTCATTAACCCCATCACCGATAAAGGCAACGTGATGACCATTTTCTTGTTCCTGCTTAACAAATTGTGCCTTATCAGCTGGAAGCATTTGTCCATGAACTTCATCAATTGGCAAATCAGCCGCAATTTGTTGAGCTGTTTCTTGATTATCACCTGAAAGCATAACTAACTTCTTGATGCCTAGTTGCTTTAATTGCATCAATGCGATTTCTGCTTCTGAGCGAAGACGATCTTTAATGCCAAAAATAGCCAATTTACTTTGATCACTATTAGCCAAGACTACAACAGAGTTTCCTAAGTTACTTAGTTTATTAACTACTTGAGTTAATTTGGGATTAGCAAAAGTATTTTATTCAATTAAAGCTAAATTACCTAAATAATACCGTTCTCGATCTAAGTCAGCTATCATACCTTTGCCCTTAACTGTCTTAGTCTCGATTTGATCAATCTTTTGCCCACTAAGCTTAGCCATTGCTTTAGCTAACGGGTGATTGCTTTGAGACTCAATGTTAGCAGCCAGGTTAACAACTTCGTCCTTATTACCACTCAGAACTTCAATTTTATTTACCTCTGGGTGACCAACTGTTAAAGTACCAGTTTTATCAAAGGCGATTTCATCGATTTTACGAGCTGCATCCATTACTTGAGAGCCCTTAAACATCACGCCATTTTTAGCTCCGTTACCAATACCGGCAACAGTTGAAACGGGAACTCCAATAACCAAAGCACCTGGACAACCTAGAACCATTACTGTAATTGCCAATTTGAAGTCTCTTGTAATTAAGCCTACAATAATCGCAATCACTAATACCGCAGGAGTGTAGTATTTAGAAAAACGATTGATCAACTTCTCAGTATGAGATTTGGAATCCTGAGCTTCCTCTACCATTTCGATAATCTTGCCAAAGGTAGTATCATCTCCGGCTGCTGTAGTCTCTACTGTCAAGGTGCCATCTTCTAGAATTGTACCGGCATAGACTTGATCACCTTGTTTTTTATCGGCTGGTTTCGACTCACCATTAACATTAGCTTCATTTAGATAACCTGAACCCGAGACAATTTTTCCATCAACTGGGACTTGATCTCCGGTTTTAATCAAAATCTTTTCACCAGGATCAATAAAATCTACATCCTCTTCTTCCGTTGTCCCGTCATCTTGCAAGACTAACGCGGTTCGTGGCGCCATTTTAGTTAAATCAGATACAGCTTTACGCGTCTTTTTAAGAGTAAGTTCTTCCAGAACATCACCCAATGCAAAAAGCCAGGTAACAATTGCTGCTTCATTAAATTCGCCAATAATAATAGCGCCAATTACTGCCAATGATACCAAAACATCAATGGAAACTAATTTTACTTTCAATGATGAAATAGCTGTTAACAATATTGGAATTAAACCAATAACTCCTACTACTAGCATCAGAACTTCTTATAGAATGTCAATCATTATTATAGAGAAAAAAGAGTATACTAAACATAACCCCAAAAGACTAGTCTTTTGGCAGTTTTTCACTTATTGCGTGCTAAGCATTTATTAATGAATTGCCTTAGAATAATTATAAAGTTGATGTGTGTGGACCAAATTTATAATAGTGCGATTCAAATGATTGGCACACGCTATTAAAGCTACCTTGTCATGCTTATTGAAAGGTGGCTTTTTTAATTTGTAATAGTAGTCAACTAAATGATTTTGAATTTTACCCTGATTTCTTAACATGCTTCGAATCATATCTGTTTCAACAGCTCTGCCCTGACTACTGCCTCTGCGGTTAATAGTATCACCCTTACCGTATTTACCAGACTGATATCTGTTTAAATCCAAACCTAGGAAAGCATTGAGTTGTTTATAATTATCAAAGCGAGCAATATCACCAGTAAAGCCCAGTAATAAAGCGCTATTTAATTGACCTGCTCCAGGAATACTGGAAATAACTTTGAAATCATCTAATCCAACAGCTGTCTTAATTAATTTGCTCTGAATATAGGCTATTTCTTTATTGTAACTTTCTATTTCGTCGCAGTATTCTGAAATAATTTCAATTTCTAAAGAATCTGCTGGGACAGCAGGATAAGAGTCTTTAGCTGCTAACCAAACTTGAGCACAATAACTTTGAATTACATCTTTATGTATTCGCCTGCTAACAGATTGGTAAACTCTAGTGGTCATTTCTTTAAGAGTTAATCCTACCAAAAAGTCAGGATGACAATACATTCTAAATACTTGAAGAGCTAAAACTGCATAAGCATTTTTAAAAATCTGATTTAGTTCTGGGAAAGTAAGCTCTAAGCTAGAACGAAGGAAATTAAGTATTCTGGTTCTACATTTAATTAACTGCTTATATCTCAAAGATAAAATCCGTAAAGATTCATACAACGAATTAGATTGTTTATTACAGTGATTCTTTATTTCCGCTAATTGAGTTTTACCCAATAAAGCTAATTTAAATGAATCATTCTTGTCAGTTTTATTTCTTCTCAAAGAAGCCATTCTTAATTTTGCTTCTAGGGGATTTAGCTCATAAAATTTGACCTTTTTATTTTTTAAATAAGTAGTAAGCTGAGCCGAATAAACACCTGTAGTTTCAAATATTATTATTGTACCGGGTTTAATATAAGAATTTAATATTTGGAAACCGCTCTTATTATGCTTAAATTTAAAAGCTATTTCTTCCGCTTCTTTTGTTATCAAAGTGGCATGACTTTCACCTTGACTAACATCAATACCAATAATATTCACCTAATCACCCCGTTTTAAATCAATTGAGGCAAATATTTATTTTCAGCTCCATTTCTTGATTATACGATCTCTGAGATCCACACCCTTAATCTAGTTTGATTGAAAATAAACATTTATGGGCCCGTTTGACAGTCGAATTTAATATTCCATTCTGTTGTCGACCTCAACCTCAATCTAAGTATAAGAAAAAAGGTAGATAAAAACATCGTCATGTTTCTATCTACCTTTATACTTTAGGGTGTTTGATAAGCAGCATTGATATGGAATAACCATTTAGCTGCTTCCGCAAGCAAAATCAGCACAGTATTAAGTGACAAAATTATTTTTTGATGTTTAACAAAAAATTGTTGAATTTTTACCATTTATATTCCTCCTTTGTTTTTCATGTTTTAGTTTAGGAGAAATGTTGTTAGCAGAAATTGACGACCATCAAGAAAAAAGCACTTAATATTAAAAACTAAGTGCTTTAAAACTAACAAATTATTCTTTATCTTTAATCTTATCCTTCAGATCGAAACTGTCAAATCTTTTGTGTAAATAGATCTTTCTCATAGATTGATTTTTTATTCTTTATTTAGTCAAAGTAAGATTCTAAGGTGTCCTTAACCTGACCAAAGCCTTTGTGAATTCGGTTGAAGTAGCGGTCATTGTAACTCATTGCTTGGATGCCAATAAAAGTATCAAGCGACTGTTCAGTCGGAAACTCTGCTTTAGGCTTAGCCTTGCGCTTAATGACGTTGTTAAAAGATTCAATCATGTTGGTAGAGTAAATTGAAGCTCTGATCTGCTTAGGATAGCTGTAAAAGACCAGCAGATCAGGTTCAATATCTTTGAGATTTCTGATGACATGGTTGTACGCTCTGTTCCACTTGTCATAGAAGGCGTGCAAGACTTTGATCGCAGCTTCTTTATTTTGCTGTTGATGAATTTGCTTGAATTCATTCATGATCGTTTCGCGATCATCTACGCGTACTTTAGCGCAAATATTGCGCATGACATGAACTAGACAGCGTTGAAAATGAGCTTTCGGATAAGTCTGCTCCAGCACTGTCTTCATGCCCACAACGCCATCTGAAAGAAAGAGCTCAACCTGTTCTAGACCGCGAGACTTCATGTCTTGAAGCATTTCCGTCCAATTCTCGACGTTTTCGCTGGGAGCAATGCGGTAATCGATGATTTCCTTGTGGCCATTAGGCTTGATGCCAATGGCAATATAAACTGCTTCACGATCAAAGGTTATGCGACGCAAAGGAATGTAGGTAGCGTCCAAATAAACGCAGAAGAACTTGTCACTGAGTTTGCGCTGATGATAGGCCTCGACTTTTAGAATCATCTGCTTGGAGATGTTAGATACCTGAGCTGGGCTGTAATGACTGCCATACATCTTTTCAATCAAGTCGGCTATTTCTCTGGTGGTTACGCCTTTGGAATATAGCTTGATAATCATGCTTTCCAAAACATCGGAGTGCTGCTTGTAGTCAGGGAGCGTGTGCTGATGAAACATGCCGTTGCGATCCCTAGGCATCTGAATTTCAATCTCGCCAAATTGCGTATCAACCTTGCGAAAGTAAGCACCATTGCGTGATTTGCCTGTATTCCAGCCAGCTCTGGCATAAGGATCATAGCCTAAAAACGCAGTCAGTTCAGCCTCTAATAGGTCATTAACTGCTTGCTGGAGTTCTTTGCGCAATAAATCGTTTATTTTGTCTTGATTGAATAGAGCTTGTGCCATATTTTTGGTAAAATCATTCATGAAGGAGTTCTTCTTTCTGTATGTGTTTTTTGTTCAAACCAATCATACGAGAAAGGAACTCCTTTTTCTAATGTTTTAAGAAATTAATTTAAGGAATCATTCATCCTTACACAAACTATTTTACGGTCTCGAATCTTCTTTTTCAGTAATTTAAATTACAGTAATCGTACTTACAATAATTATAATTACTGTAATTACGATTACTGAAAAATAAAAAGCATCCCTCTCTGGAATGCTATAAAAAAGTCTCTTGACTAAGTCAAAATAACCCAATTAAAAGACATTTTTAACTATTTTCTACCTATTCGGCGTAACATCAACGCGTGCTGTTTTAACCTCGGACCAGTCACTGATCAAATTACTGTGAAGTGCACGAACGCGAACTTCGTAAACTTGGCCCTTCTTAAAGTCTTGTCCAAAATCATTCGTTGGATCATCTACTATATCGCCGCTTCTAGTTTTGCTAAAGAAGGTTGCCCACTTACTGCTACCTTTCAATCTATACTGAATCTCATAGCTATCAGCTTCTGGGTTAACGTCCCATTCAATGTTGATATATGGTTCATCTGAACCATGGTCATTATAATAGCTAACCTTAAGCGTTGGCGTCTTTGGTTTCTCATGACTGCCCTTTAAAGGAATATAGTAAGTAAACTTTTGATTTGCTGAAACTGGGCTAAAGCTTCTACCTTCTTCATCATTCACCGCACGAACAGCAATATCGTAAGTTTCACCGTTAATCAGTCTATTCTTTGAAATTGTCTGAGTTAAAACATCAGGATAATTGCCGTCAGGGGTGAAATTACTATGTCCAATCATTGATGCGGCATCAAGCAAAGGATCATTTGATCTATACCGTCTTAGAGAAGAACCATAAATTCCATAACCAGTCGCATTATCAGCTTTAGTATAATCAACCTTGATTCCATCTTCAGTTGAGCTAACCTTAGTCAACTTAGGCGTACTTGGAAGAGCATTCGTATCTTCGCTAGTCAACTTAAAGCTGAAACGACCACGAGCAGAACCTTTTTCTAGATAATAAGTCCCTTTCTCTAAATTCCAGGAATATTTTCCATTTTTTAAGGTTCCTTTAGTTTTCCATGGATTTAACGCATAACCATAATCTGTGTCCTGCACAATTTGAATGTCATTATTGTTAAAAATATTAGACCGACTGTTCTCATACACAGGTTGAACAGACATATTCATCGTTACTT
Organism: Lactobacillus amylovorus DSM 20531; assembly: GCF_002706375.1. Taxonomy (NCBI): domain Bacteria; kingdom Bacillati; phylum Bacillota; class Bacilli; order Lactobacillales; family Lactobacillaceae; genus Lactobacillus; species Lactobacillus amylovorus. Next base: position 8,237 of record NZ_CP017706.1, on the reverse strand, counting down.
TTTGATCTTTATCCAGCGTAAATTTATATCTATTCATCGTATTCAGCTTTTCAGTATGATACATATCAGTCATACCAGTAACCGTCTGTCCTATTTTTATTGGGATAGCTGAGGTAAAACGCGTTTCTAACGGATAAGTTTTATGAGAGAAAGTCTCCAGCTTATTTCTGATCTTGGTAATCCGTGTAGCGCTAGTCTTAATCTTTACATTTTTACCAGATTTAGTAGTCAAATTGTAATGACCAGAACGCAAATAGAAGACTTTGGTATTCTTGTTTTTACCCTTATAAGGGATGCATTCCCAATTTGAAGTATTAAGGATCTTATATTTTGCCTTAGTGGCAACAGTTAATCTGGTTGGTGCTTTGAAATAGAAACGGTATTGATTGCCTTTTCTCACATAGCTGGTTGCATTATCAGAAATTGGTACTGTTGCAGCTTGAACGTTAGTATTCAAACTAAATAGCAATGCACCAGCAGCTACTGCACCAATTAAATAGCCTCTCCTCTTCATAGTTTTAACCTTCTTCTGCTTAATAATCCTCAAGTTCTTCAAGTTGACCATCAGCCGACTGATAAGCCTTCTTGACTTGATCTAACTTGAGTTCAGGGATAAAATTCATTGTCTTAGCTGGATTTAACACATCAAGCAATTGAACTCGCATCATCTTATCAATCTTTAATTTCTTTTCAGGCAACTTCAAGATTGTATTCATATCTTTCATGCTATTGTACTTTTCAACTGTCTTGTTTACTTCGCTAGCTAAATAAAGCCAAGTACGATAATCAACTGTTACAACCTCATTCTCTGGAACTTCAAGTTCCAACAAAATTTCACCGGCATCCGGCATTTCGGTTACATGCTCTGGAAATGGTGTACAAGAGATCGGTATCTTTTTAGCCAAAATTGGCTTTTTTGCTTCTGGCAACGTATCTTTAATAATCTTTTGCAACAGATATTGTTCAAGATAGATATTCTTGAAATATTGATCTTGTGCACGAATCGCATTAAGTAAATATGATTGCTCATCAATGCTGATCTTGCCGTTCTGTCTTAAATCCGTCCAACCTTTTTGACTAATTGTATACTGTAAAGTTAATGTTTTCATTTTATCTTCCTTGTTAACGTATTTCTTATATTTATTATAACAAAAAGCCAGCACACTATAGCATTCCATAGTATGCTGACTCTTTAATTTAAGTTAAATTTTTTACCTATTAAAATTTAGAATTAGATCAATCAAATCCTGTGCTTTCTGCAGATCAGCAGAGCTAATCACTTTTACCTTATTTGGTATTTCGAAGTGAGCATAATAATCAACAAAACGTTGAATAATATCCATATTCACTGAATATTCTCGATCACGATTGCGTTGGTCGAGAATTTTTAACGCATGAGTTAATGATTCCTCACTTAGTGGATCATTGGCATCCAGTAGTGGTTTAAAACAATCGATCACATACACTTGATAATTATCTGGTACTCTTTTCAAGATATCATTAATTGGATTAAATCCATGCCCGCCTAAATTTGTATTATCGACAATAGTTGGTAGGCCATTTTGTAACCGTGTTTGTAGTATTTGATTAAAAATCTGCCAAACAATTTTCTCAGTTTGACCAACAAAGTTTATTTGGGGATGCCCATTATTTGAATTAATTCCATTTAAACGAATTCTTATCTCATCAGCTGAGATAGTATAGTTTTGTAAATCGTTCATCTTAATGAAACTAGATTTACCTGAAGCTTGTGGCCCCAACATTAAGATTAACGGTATCCTTTTCATATTATTGGTCATCTTGGTAATACAAATCCTTAAATTTCTTATGCTTATATTGTTGAGCAAGTTGTGGCGTCTTCCAGGCAACGCTACTTACCCATGGACCGGCTCCTTGAGCAAGTACTAAAACAGATTGACCGTTCTCAGTATGTAGACCATAGAAGTCTCCATCCCCTGCTTCCTGCATCCAACCACGGACATTCATATAATTTATTCCATGAACACGTTGACTTCCCATACCAGCCATTCCCCAATTTTTGGTTGCTTTATGATATGATGCAGACATATCACCATAAGTATATTTATCAAGAAAACCAGCTTTTACTTTATGCAATTCTTGTACGTAATTATCAACGTTGATTTTGTTTTGACTTATTTTAATAATAGACATTTTATCATCATTATAAGTATACCAAGTACCTTGAAATTCAGTTGGCACATTAAACAATCCGTCGTCTCCTGGTAAGTTTGATTTTTTACCAGCAGAATCTGAAGAATCATCGCCTGAATCCGAACGCTCATCGTTCACCTTGGCATTTTGAGCTAAACTATTTACCAAACTATCTGAGTCACGTTTATTCAAATAATCAACCATTTGCTTCATGGTCACAGATCCTAATTTTTTACCATTTGAAAAGAGATAATAAATATTCTCTCCATTCACTTGCTTAAGAGTATATCCAGCATCTGCCGATACCATATAAGCTACGCCGCTACCCTCATTCATATATGAATAATTTGACTGATTCTTTAAATCGACTTCAATACCGTTTTGCTTACCATCAAGCAAAGCCTTGGTCCAACTACCAGAATAACGATCACCAGCATATGCCACTATAACCGCTACTGTTTTTTGTGGACTTAGATCTTGATCAGACAAATGTCCCATCTTTGTGGGCTGTTTCTTGTTCTTAGTTACTTTGATAGTTGCACTGCCTTTAGATGATGCATTTTTTGCTTCGGCTTTTGACTGCAGCCGGCTAAAGCTAAACCTGCTAACACAATTACTGATATTTTCCCAATCTTTTTCATTTCATCCTCAACTTTCCAATTCAACGATATTTTACCACTTATCAAGCATTCAAAAAGGCATAGTCAGATTTACTCTAACTATGTCTTTTTAAAATATTCATTAAAATAAGATTTCTATTACTTAGCAGCCTTAGCTAAAGCCTTGGTCTTGAATGCATAAGCGCTGGCATGTTGATCTGCACCAGTAGCAATCTTCAAAGCCTTCACCTTTTTACCTTTAACAGTTCTGGTTACAGGGATGTAATAAACACCATCACCAGCCAAGTTAACCCAATTATTAACGTTAAAGCCCTTCTTAAAGTTATAAGCTGCATAAATATTCTTCTTCATAACCTTCTTGATAAAAGCATTACGCTTCTTTGAAGAAACATTATATACATTCTTCTTAAAGAATTTTTGTGAAGGTACATACAACTTATCTTTATTAGCAGTGTGAGCAGTAATTTTCAAAGTATGAATGGTCTTTTTATCACTGCTGAACTTGTCAGTTTCACGATAGTACCAAGTTCCCCGAGTTGCCTTAGGTGTTGTATATTTACGAGCAATGCCATATTGACTAGCTGCATAAACATTTTGACTTTGCATCCCTACAAAGAAAATACTAACGAATGCACAATGACATTAGGAACAAATATCTCTTTCTCATAACAAGTCCCTCCTACTATTAGTCCTTTCATCATAAAAAAAGTTTCTATATAAGCAATTATTCAAAATCAACTAAATCTGAAATTTGATATCTAGTCGTAGCAATCTCAGGTTCAGCCTTGGGATCATGCTTACCAACCGCAATTGCCATCACCGGAACATACTGCTTAGGGTCAAGTCCCATTGTGGCTGCAGCTTGAGTGAATCATAACCGGCCATTGCATTAGTATCATAGCCATGCTCACGAGCTATTCAACATAAAACTGCATTGCAGCAAGTGAAGTATCAACCATTGAATCAGCAACTAACATTTCCTTTGGTGCTTTTTCATATAAAGGCATGAAAGTATTTAAAGCAGCATTCATAGCTTCTTTAGTTACCTTTTGGCTTCATACATGCTATGCCATAATTTACTATACTTTTTAAAAGCTAAGGTATTGCCAAAGAATAGAACAATTGCCGAACTTTTATCGATCTGTGGGAAGTTAAACTTCATAAGATATTTATGCAGTTTTTCTCTTCCTTTACCTGTATCAACAACCACAAATCTCCAAGCCTGTAAGTTGCATGCAGATGGTGCCGTGATGGTTTCTTTAAGCATTTTGGTCATTTCTTCACGACTAATTTTTACTGAAGGATCAAATCTACGTACAGAATGTCTTCCAGTTAAAACATCATGAAAATCATTATTAATAATAACCATAATAAGCCTACAAAAATATGATACCGTTTATACGCTTTAATAATAACTTATTTATAGCATTCTTTTCAATTGCTAATTTATCTATTTTATCTTATGCTGAAAACGATTACTAATTATACAGGAGGCTTAAAATATGAGAATTGCAATTGCCGGTGCTGGCGCAATGGGTTCAAAATTCGGCTGGCATTTAAAGAAGGCTGGAAATGACGTTACTTTAATCGATACTTGGGACAGAAACATTGCCGCCATCCGTGAAAATGGCGTGGTCGCTAGAGTTAAGGACGAAGAAATTGCGGAAAAGATGCCAATTTACAGTCCTGAAGAAATCGATGAGCAACATGAAAGCGTTGATCTGTTAATCGTCTTTACCAAGTCAATGCAGTTAGAAAATATGTTAAACAGTCTGAAGCCAATCATTAGCAAAGATACTTATGTGCTCTGCTGCTTAATGGCTTAGGTCACGAAGATGTGCTAGAGAGATTTGTCACTCGCGATCACATCATTATGGGGTGTCACGATGTGGGCATCAATGATGACGGCTCCTGGCCACATTACTTTCGCCAATGACAATGGTAACGTCGAAATCCAATGCCTTGATCCAAAAGGTAAAGACGAGACGCAAAAGATCGTTAAGATTTTGACTGATGCTGGTTTGAATGCTAGTTACAGTGAAAACGTCATGTATTCTATCTGGCGTAAAGCTTGTGTTAACGGCGTGGTTAATGCTCTTTGTGCTTTGCTTGATGCTGACTGCAAGCAATTTGGTCACACTAAGGAAGCTGACGAGTTGACTAGAAATATCGTACAAGAATTTGCGGATGTTGCTCAATACGAGGGCGTCAACTTGGATCGCAAGGAAGTTATTGAACACGTTGAAAGTTTGTTTGATACGCCACACTATCCTTCAATGCATCAGGATTTGGTTCAAAACAATCGTCCAACTGAGATCGACTATATTGACGGTGCCGTTTGGCGCAAGGGCTTGAAGCATAGTGTTGCCACTCCATACTGTGCTTTCATCACGCGTTTGATTCATGCTAAGGAAGATATTTTGAACGTTAAGTAATAAAAATTTTAAGAGCATCAAAAAAGACGAGATTTCTTTTAGTATTTCTCGTCTTTTTGTTTATTAAGCTTTCTTATTCTTTCTGTCCTTATCAAGATAAAGCAAACCAGTTAATGCAACTAATCCGCCGAGCCACGCTCAACAAAATTGAGCTACGTTCACCTGTTTGAGGCAAAGTGGCTTTTGGATTGTTTAGGGAAACTTTTTGAACGACTGGCTGCTTAGGCTGCTTTATGTCTTGAGCCATTGGTTTGACTGGATTATTCTGCTTAGTCTTGGTTACATCTTGGCCTTTCACACCAGTGGTTAAAGTTTCATCTACATTTTCGCCCTTTGGTTCTTTAGGCTCATCTGTAGTTACAACAGCCGGATTTGGTTCAGGAATGTCAGGGATATCAGGAACAGTTATCTTATCTGGTACCTTTGGCTTGTCTGGTGTCTTTGGTTTGTCGTCAGGCTTCTTTTCTGGTTTTGGTATCTCAAACGTTGGCTTGTCGTTAATTAAAGGATCACCCTTTTTATGTTCGTACGGGTCAACTAAGATGAAGATTGGACCGGTACCACCCGTTTCATTCTAAGAACGATTTTCCTTAGTAAGACCATAACCATCATGAGTCGCCGTCAAAATCATTCCTTCTCTATCTTTTGTCATAAAAAAGCCCCTGTTACCATCGCTGTAAAATCGCGTATTTTCTATATTGAAACGCGTGGTGCTAGTTAAATCGTTCTAGACAATAAGCCAAATTATAAGCTAAAATTGCAATTTCCAACCGGCTTTGAAAGCCTATCAGACTACGTGCTCGATTGTTCTCGGCATTGTAATAGGTCAGAAGCGAAAAGTCGCTTTCAATTGTTCTGCGAATAGCCATCAATTGATGATCATTGTGCTTTTTAGCTCCTGTCATATTTTTACGATATGGTGTCCAAAGTTCGTAACCCATTTGTTTTAGCTGTTGATGCAGTTCTTTGCCTAAATAGCCTTCGTCGCCAAGAAGATAGTAATTAGATGGATGGGTATTTTCCATCAGTTCAACTGTCTCCCTGGCATCATGAACTGATGCCTTTGTTACGACATAATCAAGAATGTAACCGTCATCGCTAACAATGGCATGAACTTTGAAACCATAGAAGTAAATTTTCTTGGTGTCCTTATAACCAATGTTGGCATAACCGCGAAAAATTTTAGCACGATAGTTGCGAATTGGTTGGCAAACAGGTACCGGAAAGCTGTCAATGATCAAGAACTGTCCATTCAGGTCAACCTTTTTATTCATTTCTTGCCGTATCTGATAAATCAATTGCAATAGCTGACGTGAACGCCGATTAAAACGTGAGTGTGATAAACAATTGAAACATTCACAGAATCTTCTTTGTGATTCAATTCCTGTCTTAGCTTGCCAGATAAGTAAAGCCAAAATCAGACTGTCCGTAGTTTTAATTTGATCAATATTTCGCCGATGAGTAAACTCAGCCGGTGCATACAAACGATACCAGTGCCGACAAATTATCACTAAATCTTTAAAACTAACTTGTAAATGGTGGCTAAAACGCTTAAGCTTAAGGCAGTTCAATCAGATCAGACTCTTTTATTTTTGATACTACAACTTGAGTCTAGTCCGATTGGACTTTTTTATTAACTAAAACGATTTAACTAGCACCACGCGTATTATGATTAATATCTTTTTTAGTTCGTAAAATTGTAAATCTCACGAACTAAAACCTTTTTCCAAATCGATTGTCAGGTAAATCTATAAAGTATTTATGCCCACCTAGATCATTTTCGACCCTATCATGAATTTCTATTAAAATATAATATGTTATCACGTACATGATGCCAATAATTGCAAATATATAAAATAAGCTATTATACTAAAACACAATAAAAGTAGATATACACTGGATGAAACTGCAGTACCTATTACAACCAAAATATAAAATTTCTTCCAACTATCAAATGCAATATGCAATATTACTTGAAAGTTTTCAATTAAACGACTTACGAAGTAAATTTCACTAATAAAGCAGAGCCCAACACAAAAACTAATAAAATCTTGTCTCTTTAACAATATTAAAATAATTGTATTAAGTACAGCTATCACTATACTTACTATCATAACTAAACGATTAATACCCATTCTTTTATTTGCTATCAGCCTTTGAGAATCAAATGATATTCTTTCGATCAACCAATTATACTCATCAATTATGTAATAAAATTTGCTATAAATCCCAAATTTAATATAATGCTAATAATCCATGCATAATCAGCGAAAAGACCAAATACAACATACCCAACATTCCTATCCAAGGAAGAATGGCAGAAATTCGTCTTGATCGAATAAATTTTTTTAGTTTTATTCACCCAGTTCACCTCCTTATATAAAAATGGACATAATTAAATTAAAATTATGTCGCTGATTGTAAAATCAAATTGAACACTTTAGAAAAATAAAAAGTCCATTTGGACCTGTTTGATAGAATGTTAATAATCACAAAACATCTATTGGAGGTCACAAATGGACTCTTTACATTCTATCATGCCTAAGCACCAAAAGAGAAAGCATTTAATTTGAGCAACGGGTTGTTATTCAAACCCGTATTAAAGACGGTTTCTCTCTTAGGGCTATTGCTCGTGAGCTTGATTGCTCTCCTTCTACTATCAGTTATGAGGTTAAACGTGGTACTGTTTTGCTTTATCATGGTAAGCAAAAACGCTATAAGGCACAACAAGGTGATAAAGCTTACCAAATACATCGTAAGAATTGCGGTCGTAAATCAGATTTCTTAAAGAAATCTGACTTTATCAAATACGTTAATAAGCATTTCTGCGAAGATGGCTGGTCTCTTGATGTATGTGCCAATCGCTGCTTAGCTTTAGGAGAATTTTCTCGTGATCAGGTAGTTTGCACTAGAACCTTGTACAACTATGTAGATCAATGCTTAATGGGTATGAGAAATTCTGATTTGCCAGAAAAGTTAAAGCGCAATACTAAAATACATCGCAATTCGT